>NZ_WKJN01000003.1 GCF_009674495.1 Duganella alba
TGGCCGGCTTGGCGGCCGGTTCGGCGCTGTCGGCGACGGCTGCAGCTGGCGCGGCGACCGGTGCGGCATCGGCGGCAGCCGTGTCGGCCTTCTTGGCGCGCGGCTTTTTCACCGGGGCCGGTGCATCGGCGGCGACCACGTCGGCGACCGCCTTGGCGGCACGCTTGGGCTTGGCGACTGGCGCCTCGCCGGAGGTGGCAGCGGCGGCAGCATCGGCTTCGATCTGGGCTTTGGTACGGCGTTTCGGCTTGGCGACAACTTCGGCCGCAGCTGCGTCGTTGACTGTCTCAGGGGTATTAGGTTTGTTCATTATTCGTTTCTTGGTTGTGCTCAGCGTCAACCGTTAAATCTGGCGCGGGGCCTGTTTCTTGCTCAGCCTCGGGCGGAGCTACGTGCTCAGCGCTGTCCTGCTGCGCCGCTTTCTCAAAATTCTCTTGCAGGGCGGCTTCCAATGTTTCCATTGCATTTTGCCCATCACTGATTTGCTGCAACGGCGGCAGCTGGGACAGCGAATTCAAGCCCAGATCATCCAAAAACTGCTTGGTCGTGCCCAGCAAGGCCGGGCGGCCGACGACATCCCGGTAACCAATGGCGTCCACCCAGCCGCGGTCTTCCAGCATCTTGATCGTCTGCGAATTGACGGCGACGCCGCGTATCTCTTCGATATCGCCGCGCGTGACCGGCTGCCGGTAGGCGATGATGGCCAGCGTTTCCAGCGTCGCCCGCGAATAGCGCGGCGGCTTTTCCGGATTCAGCCGGTCCAGGTACAGCTTCATTTCCGGACGACTCTGGAAGCGCCAGCCGGTCGACAGGCTGATCACTTCGACGCCCTTGCCGGCCCAGTCGAGCCGCAATTCTTCTAGCAATTCCTTGATCGTATCGGCGCCTACACCGGGGCCGCGCGGCCTGTCCTGGTCATCCAGTTCGACAAACAGCTTTTTCAGACTGTGGATCGACAACGGCTCACGAGCGCATAGCAAGGCGGTTTCGAGGACTCTTTTAGCCTCAACTGTATCCATAAGCAAAATCGAAAGAAATCAATCACATTCAGTGAGGCTGGTGGGAGTTACTCGCTGAAGCTGCTTTTCCGACACCAAGGCCTATGCGCACCCGGCGGGAAGGAGGGACATGCCAGCAACGGCCTGAACCGTTGCTTTTTCTACGTAAAACGTGGGCAGGAAGCCAGACGTTTCATCCAACAACGCGAATTGTACCTGATAAAACCATAAAACGCGCATTTCGACGTCATCGAAATGTAACGGATCTTACTCGGCCGTCAAGCGTTCCGACAAAATTGCCGAAACGCCAACGAACGCCGGGTACTCGGCGGTGATGACAAACGTCGGCACGGCGGCCAGGTATTTGTCGAACCGGCCCTTGGCTTCGAAACGGGCGCGGAAGCCGGAACGGTCGAAGCGCTGGCCCAGTTTCGGCACGATGCCGCCGCCGATATAAATGCCGCCCTGCGCGCCCAAGGTCACGGCGATGTTGCCGGCGACGGTGCCCAGCATGCAGCAGAATGCTTCGATCACTTCGTCGCACAGCGTGCATTCGCCGGCCAGCGCGCGGCGCGAAATCTCGGCGGCGCTGAGTTTTTCGGCCGGCAGGTCGCCGTGGTCGGCCAGGGCGCGGTAGATCAGTTCGATACCGGCGCCGGACATCAGGCGCTCGGCCGACACGTGCTCGAATTCTTTCCAGGCAAATTGCAGGATCGCCACTTCGGTCGGGTTGGCCGGCGAGAAGGTGACGTGGCCGCCCTCGCTGAGCAGCGCGGTCCAGCCGTCCTTGCCCGGAATCAGGCCGGAGACGCCCAGGCCGGTGCCGGCGCCGATCAGGCCCAGCGGCGTGCCCGGCACGCCGACGCCGCCGCCGACCTGGTGTTTCTGCGTTGCCGACAACTGCGGCAGCGAGCTGGCCAGCGCGGTGAAGTCGTTGACCACCACCAGGGTGTCGAAGTTGACTTCGCGGCGCAGGGCCTCAATCGAGAATGCCCAGTGGTGGTTGGTCATGCGCACCATGTCGCCGGTGACCGGATTGGCGATCGCAATCGCGCCGTTCCGGATGCCGGTGACGCCCGCCTGGGCGACGGTCGGCGAGGCCAGGTACGCGACCAGGGCGGCGGCCAAGGTCGGGTAGGCGGCGCACGCCAGCACTTCGATCGCTTCAATCCGGCCCGGAGCGGTTTCCAGCGCAAAGCGCGCATTGGTGCCGCCGATGTCCGCCAGCAGACGCGGGCCACCAGGGAATACAGTGGTCAGGGAGGGAGGCGTTTGTACGGACTGAGCTGTCATGATGGGTCGAAAATAGTTGAGGCTTAAGCTTAAGGTAACTCGCCGCCGCAGGCAAGCGGAGTTTGTAGTTTTAGTACAGTTTTGCCACAGAACTTTCTAAAGAGGGAGGTTTGCGCCGTAGTATGACTACCAGTCAACATTATGGAAGCGCTTCCATATTGCACTAAAAAAAATGCCGCGCTGGCGGCAAGATCCTGTCGTTCCCGCGCAGGCGAGAACGACGATGTACTGCGATCAGGCCGAGGCGGCGTGATCCTGCTCCTGCAGCGACTCGCTACGGAACGCGGCGTTCCACGCATCCAGGCCGCCATGCAGCGGACGGGCGCGGTGGAAGCCCTGCCCCACCAGGCTCTTGGCCACGTGGGCGGCGGTCACGTCGTTCGGGCAGCTGCAATACACGATGATCGGACGGCTCTTGTCCAACCCGGTGATTTCCGCGCTCAGATCGCCGCCGTTGAACAGCAGCGCGCCAGGCACCGCCGGGTCCAGCATTTGCGCGGTGGCGCTGCGGGCGTCGACCAGGATCGGCTCGTGACCCTGCTCCATCATCATCTTGAAGTCATCCACGGTGATGCGCTCGATGTCGACCGACTGGCGGAAACGCTTGCGCTCCACATATTTGAACGCCACGAACAGCGCCAGCAAGACCACCAGCACCAGCAGCGCGGTGGTGCCCATGGTGCTCAGGATGTCCAGCAGCTGGTCCACGCTGGTGTGGAAGAAGGCGCCGATGCCGATGCCGGTGCCGGCCCACAGCAGGCTGCCCAGAATGCTGAACGACAGGAACACGCCGCGGCGCGTGCCCATGGCGCCCGCCAGCGGCGGCGCGATGACGTTAAAGCCGGGAATGAACTTGGAGACGATCAGCGCTTTCGGCCCCCAGCGCTTGAAATTGTCCTCGGTCTGGCTGACGCAGTAATCCGGCGACAGCGAAATCTTGCACAGCAGTTTGAGGATGCGCTTGCCGTAAAAGCGCCCGGCGCGGAACCAGAAACTGTCGCTGATCAGGCAGGCCAGCATGGCGACCGCCAGCACGGCGAACCAGTTGGTGTCGCCGTCGACCGACATGGCGCCAGCCACAATCAGAATCGGAAACGCAGGAATGGGCATGCCGATCTGCTCGATCAGCACAATCCCGAACACGATCAGGACGCCATATTCTTGAAGCAGGAGGATTAAATTCGCCATTCGGATATCTTAACTTAAAAATCGCTTAACCGCTGCGGGGGATCGCCGCCAGCAGGGCACGCGTGTAAGGCTGCTGCGGATTACGGTAGAGCTCGTCCGCGTCGGCCAGCTCCACCACTTGTCCCTGATGCATCACCATCACCTGGTCGGCCATGTACTTCACCACCGACAAATCGTGGGAGATGAAGATGTATGACAGTCCCAGTTCGTCCTGTAAATCCTGCAGAAGGTTGAGCACCTGCGCCTGCACCGACACGTCCAGCGCCGACACCGATTCGTCGCAGACCAGGATTTCCGGCTGCAGCGTCAGGCAGCGGGCGATGGCGATGCGCTGCCGCTGGCCGCCGGAGAACTCGTGCGGATAGCGGGAGACCGCAGATGCGGGCAATCCGACTTTTTCCAAGAGCGCCTGGACCCGTCCCATGCGCTCGCGGTCGTTGGCGCCGATGCGGTGGATGCGCATCGGCTCCAGCAGGATGTCGCCGACGGTAAAGCGCGGGTTCAGCGAGGCATACGGATTCTGGAAAATGATCTGGATGCGGCGCTTGTAGGCCTGAAACTCGCGCGCCGGCATGCGCAACAGGTCGCGGCCGTCGAACACGGCGCTGCCGCCGCTGGCCTGGTGCAGCCGCAGCAAGGTCAGGCCGACGGTGGTCTTGCCGGAGCCGGATTCCCCTACCACGCCCAGGGTCTTGCCGCGCGCCAGCGTGAACGACACGTCCTTCACCGCGTGGAATGTACGCTTGCCGAACCAGCCCTGGCGCACCGTGAAATGCTTGCTGAGGTTGCGCACCTCCAGCAGCGGCGGGTCGCCGGGCGACGTGCCGCGCCGGCGCTCGGGCTGCGGCGGCGGTGCGGCGCCATCCAGATAATCCGCGATGACCGGCAGGCGCCACGGCCGCTTGTCCAGCGACGGCCGGCAATGCAGCAGCGCCTGGGTGTAGGCGTCGGCCGGCTGGGTCAGCACCTGCCGCGCCGGGCCGGCCTCGCGCACCTCGCCGTGGCGCATGACGACCACGTGGTCGGCGATCTCGGCCACCAGTCCCAGGTCGTGGGTGATGAACAGCACCGACATGGCGCGCCGCTGTTGCAGGCGCGCGATCAGTTCCATGATCTGCTTCTGGATGGTGACGTCCAGCGCGGTGGTCGGCTCGTCGGCGATCAGCAGCCGTGGTTCACAGGCGATGGCCATGGCGATCATCACGCGCTGCTGCTGGCCGCCGGACAGCTGGCTTGGATAGGCGTCGATTTTGACGGCGGGATCGGGAAGGCCGACCTCCTCCAGCAATTCCAGCGTGCGCCGTCGCGCCTCGGCGCGACGCATGCCCAGGTGCAGCCGGAGCACCTCGCCGATTTGCGCGCCCACCGTGAACACCGGATTCAGCGACGACATCGGCTCCTGGAAGATCATGGCGATGTCCTTGCCGCACAACGCGCGGCGCTGCCGGCCATCCAGCGCCAGCAGCTCGGTGCCGTCGAAGCGGATGCTGCTGGCCGGGTCGATGCGCGCCGAGGCCGGGTCGAGCAGGCCCATCACCGCCAGCGAACTGACCGACTTGCCGCTGCCGGACTCGCCCACCAGCGCCACCGTGGCGTTGCGCGGCACGCTGAAGCTGACGCCCTTCACGGCCTCGGTCGTGGTGGTGCGGTCGACGCGGAAGGCGACGCGCAGGTTGCGGACATCGAGCAGCGTCATGGTTTCACCTTGGGATCGAGGGCGTCGCGCAATGCGTCGGTAAACAGCGAGAAGGCGGTGACCAGCAGCGCCATGGCGATGGCGGCGGCGGTCAGCTGCCACCAGCGGCCGAGGATCAGTTCGTTCTGCGCCTCGTTCAGCATGCTGCCCCACGACACCACGCCGACCGGCACGCCGAAGCCGAGGAAGCTGAGGATGACTTCGGCCTTGATGAAGCCCACCACCAGGATCGACATCTGCACCAGCGCCACGTGGCTGATGTTCGGGAAGATGTGGCCGAACATGCGGCGCCAGTGCGAGGCGCCGATGGCGTCGGCGGCCATCACGTATTCGCGCGCCTTGTGCTTGATGTATTCGGCGCGGATCAGCCGGTACGGGCCGGTCCAGCCGGTCAGGCCGAGGATCAGCACGATGGTCAGCACGCCCTTCTGCTGCAGCACGGCCGCCACGGTGAGGATCATCAACACCGATGGAATGGCGGTGAAGATGCTGTAGAACCAGTTGAAGAAGTCGTCGACCACGCCGCCGCAGTAGCCCGACAGCGCGCCGAACACCGTGCCCAGCGCCACCGCCAGCAGCGCCGCCACCAGGCCCACCACGATCGAGGTCTCGCCGCCCTTGATGGTTTTCTTGATGATGTCATGGCCCCATTTGTCGCCGCCGAACGGCAAGGTCGCGCGGCGAGCGGCGCCAGCCGCCGCCCCGCCCCCGCTCGCCGCCGGCTGCGCCGCGCGCAATGCCGCCAGATCGGCGGCCAGCGGATCGACCACGCCATACATCTCCACCGCGCCGCCGGCCAGTTGCGCGCGCAGTGCGCGCATGTCGTCGGCCAGGGGATCGAAAGGATTGTCGGGCAGGGCCTGCTGCGGCGCGGCCGGGGCCACGGCAGGCGCCGCCGCGCCGGCAAAGCCTGGCGGCGCGTAATTGACGCCAACTTCCTCTTCCCAGTCGGCGACGATCAGGCCGCTGGCGGACAGCACCACCATCAGCAGGAAGGCCAGCACCACGGCCAGCGCCGCCATCGCCACCCGGTCCGCGCGCAGGCGGCGCCATGCCAGTCCCCACAGTCCCTGCGCCCTCATGCGAGCTTCACCCGTGGATCGACCGCCTGATACAGCAGGTCCGTCAGCAGGTTGAACACCATGGTGGCGGCCGCCACGTAGACGGTGATCGCTTTGATCACCGGGAAATCGCTGCGCTCCACCGCGAGGATCACCTCGCGGCCGATGCCCGGTATGCCGAAGAAGCGCTCCAGCAGAAACGCGCCGATCAGCAGCGCCGGCAGGTTGGCCATCACGTAGGTCAGAATCGGAATCGCCGCATTGCGCAGCACGTGCACCCACATCACGCGCCGTTCGCTCAGGCCCTTGGCGCGCGCGGTGCGCACATAGTCCTGCCCCACCTCGTCCAGCACGAAGCTGCGGAACAGGCGCAAGGTCGGCGCCACCGACACCGCCAGCCCGATCAGGATCGGCAGCGCCGCATAGCGCAGCAGGTTCTCGCCGAAACGCTCGCCCCAGCCCTGCACCGGAAACAGCCCCAGCTGATACGCCAGCCCGTACTGGAACACGATGATGTAGACCAGGATGCTGACCGACATGCCGACCGTGCAGGCGATCATCACCGCGCGGTCCGTCAGCGAGCCGCGCACGAAGGCGATCACCAGCGCCAGCGCGATGCCGATCAGCGTTTCCAGCACGGTCAGCGGTATCAGCACCGTCAGCGACGGTCCCAGCCGCGTCGCGATGATGTGCGACACCGGCTCGCTGGTGGCCCAGCTCAGGCCGAAGTCGAAGGTGACGATCTGCCTGATGAAAATCCCCAGCTGCACGTAGTAAGGCTGGTCGACGCCGAGCTGGCGGCGGATGTTGGCGATGCTCTCCGCGTTGGCCATCTTGCCGGCCAGAATGTAGGCCGGATCGCCGCCCACCCAGTTGAACAGCACGAACACCAGCAGCAC
This sequence comes from Duganella alba, assembly GCF_009674495.1. Classification (GTDB taxonomy): domain Bacteria; phylum Pseudomonadota; class Gammaproteobacteria; order Burkholderiales; family Burkholderiaceae_D; genus Rugamonas; species Rugamonas alba. Next base: position 7,136 of record NZ_WKJN01000003.1, read on the forward strand.
CACCCCCAGCAGGGTCGGCAGCATCTGCCACAGGCGTCGAACGATGTAAGCCAGCATCTCAGTCCTTGCTTTCGATATCGATGTACTTCCATTCCTGATGCAGGATCGGATGCTTTTTATAACCGATGACCGCCGGCTGCGCCAGCATGTTGCGGTAGCGCGAGAACGCCGGCATCACCACCGCCTGCGCCTCGATCCGGCGCGCCATCTTGCGGTACAGCGCATCGCGCTGCGGTCCCGGCGGCATGCTGTGGCTGGCTTCGAACCAGGCGTCGAACTGGGCGTCCTGATAGCAGCCGTTGTTGTTCTGGCCGATATTGCCGCCGTAGAACAGCTGCATGAAATTGTCGCCGTCCGGATAATCGGCCAGCCACTGATAGGTGCGCGTCTGGATCTTGCACAGCGTTTCCGCCTTCTGGATGTCGCTGAAGATCATGCGCTGGTTCGCCATGCGGATGCCGAGCCGGTGGTAGGTCTTGCGCCACAGCTCGGCCATCAGCACGCCGTTGGCTTCGTTGCGCGAGGTGTAGGTGATCACCAGCGGCTTGCCGTCGGGCAGCGTGCGCCAGCCGTCCGCGCCCTTCCTGTAGCCATAGCGGTCCAGCAGCTGGTTGGCCAGCACCGGATCGTAGCGCAGCAGCGGCTGGTACTGGGCATCGTGGCCGGCCACGCCGGGCGGGATCGGGAAGTACAGGCGCTGCGCCTCGCCGTTGAGCACCAGCCGGATTTCCTCGTCCACATCGTGGGCCATGGCGATGGCGCGCCGCAGCGCGACCTTTTCCTTGCTGAAGCCGCCCACCACCGGGTCGCGCATATTCCAGTAGTAATAGCTCAGCTCCGGATCGACGATGCGCGACAGCTGGATGCCGCGCGCCGCCAGCTCCGGCCGCAGCCTGCCGTCCACCAGCGCCTTGGGCGACAGCGCGCCTTCCAGCCAGAAGATGTCGGCGCCGCCGCTGATGAAGGACAGCCAGCGCGACTGGTCCTCCAGCTGCACGCTGATCTCGATGCGGCCGATCTGCGGCATCTTCTTGCCCTGCATGCGCGCCACGATGCGCTCGTCGCCGTCGACGCTGGGCTGGAAGTCCCAGGTTTCCGGGCGATGGCCGGTGTTCTCCTCCAGCACGATGCGGCTGCCGCGTATCCATTCGCCGAGCTTGTAGGCGCCGGTGCCGACCGGGTGGCCGGCCACCTCGCCCCTGGCGTCGCCGTACTTGTCGATGACCTCGCGCGCCACCGCCGCCAGCGGTTCGTAGGCCAGGATCATGCCGAGGTTGAAATCGGTGTGGGTCAGGTGGATGCGCAGCGTGTAGGGATCGATGATCTCCAGTCCCGCCACCGGCGCGTCGTAATTGAAGCGGCCGGTCTGCCGGGCCTGGGCGGCCAGCGCGTCCAGGCCGACGACCTTGCCTTCCAGCAGCCAGGCGTTGGGCGAGGCCAGGCGCGGATCGAACAGGCGCTTCCAGGAATAGACGTAATCGGCCACCGTCAGTTCGCGCCGCTTGCCGCCGAAGGCCGGATCGGGCGTGAAGTAGCTGCCCTGCTTCAGGCGGATCAGATAGGTCTTGCCGTCGCCCGACACTTCCGGCAGCGCGGCGGCCGTCTCCGGCGCCAGCTTCACCGGCCGCGCCAGGTAGTCATAGGTGTACAGCGTTTCGAAGATCGCTTCGGTGACGTGGCCGGTATAGTAATCCCGCCCCAGCGCCGGATCGAAACTGGCTTCGGCGGCGGGCAGGATGTAGCGCAAGGTCTTCACCGGCGCCGCCATCGCGCAGCTTGCCGTCAGCAGGACCAGGCTGGCTGCCGCGGCAATCTTCAAACACTGCATACCCATCCTCACGCCGCCAAATGGGATTCACAATACAGCAGATTGCACTTATCAGGAATGCCATCCCGGGGCGCCGGCGCCCAAGTCAAGCAAATTTTGTGCTGCGGCGCAGTATTGCCGCACGTAAACCCGCATGAAATCTGGCGTTGCGGCCTGAATGGCTTTACAAAAAGACGTATGTTTTTTACACAAACTGTTGTTTTGATACGTCAAAAATCTCAATTGTGTTTGACAAGCAACTTCTACAGATGGTTTCATGCGCCCCTTTCGTAATTACTTTATTTATGAAAAGACGAGTCTGATCTGCAATTTCCGCATGGTTGGACTGTATGCGAATTTCTTTGGAGTGTTTGTTGATGATGATGGAAACGGTTTTATCCCGCTCCGTGCGCCTGATGTTCTCGGGTTCCGTAGCAGCAGTCCTGGCCATGCCAGCCTTCGCCCAAAACGCCGAGCCGACCGGCCCGATCCAGCGCGTGGAAATCACGGGTTCGAGCATCAAGCGCGCGTCCGCCGAGACCGCCTCGCCGGTGCAAATGATCACCCGTGACGAGCTGATGAAGTCCGGCAAGGGCACCGTCGCAGAATTCCTGCAAAGCCTGACCGTGGACGGCGCCGGTTCGCTGCCGAGCGGCTTCGGCAGCGGCTTCGCCGCCGGTTCGACCGCCATTTCGCTGCGCGGCCTGGGCGCGACCTCGACCCTGGTGCTGCTGAACGGCCGCCGCATGGCGCCGTTCGCCCGCGCCGATGACGGCCAGAAGAGCTTCACCGACCTGTCGACCATCCCGATGCAGCTGGTGGAACGCATTGAAGTGCTGAAGGACGGCGCCTCGTCGACCTACGGCGCCGACGCCATCGCCGGCGTGGTCAACATCATCCTGCGCAAAGACTTCGAAGGCGTGACCGTCAAGGCCGACACCGGCACCTCGCGCTACAGCGACAACAACCAGAACAACCTGGCCGTGACCATCGGCAAGGGCAACCTGGACGACGACAAGTACAACCTGGTGTTCAACATCGAGTACAAGAAGTCCGACGAACTGGCGGCGTCCGCCCGCAAGGACCGCGGCTGGATCGGCCATGGCGACATCCGTCCATGGGGCTACCTGCAGAACACCCAGTACATGGGCGGCTACATCACCCCTGGCGCCTCGGCAGCCACGCCGACCGGCGCGTTGATGGACCCGAAAACCAAGAACTACGTCTCGCTGGGCGGCTGCTCGCAGTTCTCGCAGACCGTCAAGCAGGACGCCGCCGGCGGCTGCCTGTGGTCGCAAGACCAGTTCCGCGACCTGCAACCGAACGTTGAATCGCTGAACCTGTACACCCGCGGCACCCTGCAGGTGAACTCCGACCTGCAGGTGTACACCGAACTGGGCTACTCGACCCGCAACAGCTCGTTCATGCTGGCGCCGGTCTCGGCCACCCCGAACGTGACCTTCCCGGCCACCGCCGCCAACCCGAACGGCATCATCCTGTACAGCAACGACCTGCTGATGTCCGGTTCCCACCCGCAAAACATCTTCGGCACCGACACCCGTCTGCGCTACTCGATGTTCGACCTGGGCCCAAGCAACCACATCGCCAACAACGACTTCAGCCGCATCGTGCTGGGCGCCAAGGGCACCAACTTCGGTTGGGACTGGGATGCCGGCTTCACCCACTCGGAATCGAAGCTGTACCTGGAATGGACCAACCAGCTCAACATGAAAGTGCTGAAATCGGCACTGGGCGATCCAACCAGCCAGTACTTCCCGTACTACATCGGTTCGCAAGCCTACAAGAACCCGGCCTCGCTGTACGCCGCGCTGCGCGTCAACGCCTCGTCCAACTCGACCACCAAGCTGGACATCGTCGACTTCAAGGCCTCGCGTGAACTGTTCGCTCTGCCAGGCGGCAACCTGGGCCTGGCGATCGGCGGCGAACACCGCCACGAGCAGCTGGACAACCCGTCGCTGACCGGTTCCGACGACGGCTCGACCAACATCTCCTACGTGGCCGCCAAGGGCGACACCAAGGTGTCGGCGATCTACGCCGAACTGCTGGCGCCGGTCCTGAAGACCGTGGAACTGTCGGGCGCGCTGCGTTACGACCACTACTCGAACTTCAATTCGACCACGCCGAAACTGGGCGCGAAATGGACCCCGATCAAGAGCTTCGCCCTGCGCGGCACCTACACCGAAGGCTTCCGCGCGCCTGGCGTGGCGGAATCCAACCTGGCCAGCCAGTCGACCGGCACCTCGTCGGTGGTTGATCCGGTCCGTTGCCCTGGCGGCAAGCCGGCAGCCGGCGGCGCCACCACCCTGGATTGCAACATCCAGATCGGCGCCGTCAAGATCGGCAACCCGAACCTGGCGCCGGAAAAGTCGAAAGGCTACACCCTGGGCATGGTCTGGGATCCGCTGAACGACACCAATATGTCGCTGGACGCGTGGAAAATCCGCCGCACCAACGAAATCAACCCGCTGTCGTATGTTGAAGCCGCCGCCCTGCCAACCGCAGTGCGCGCCGACAACAATCTGGTGGTGAACGGCGTTGTACAGCCTAACACCGGCACCCTGCTGATCTCCAAGGCGCCATACCAGAACTCCAGCTACACCGAAGTCAAGGGTATCGACCTGGACGTCAAACAGCGTCTGCGCCTGGGTGACTACGGCAAGGGCACCATCAACCTGGTGTGGTCGCACGTGGCCTCGTGGGTACGCGCCGACAAGAGCCAGACCTTCCAGTTCGCCGGCACCCACGGCAACTGCGATACGTCGGACTGCGCCGGCACGCCGAAGGACAAGATCAACCTGATCACCTCCTGGGACAAGGGCAACTGGAACGTGGCCGGTACGGTCAACTACCGCTCGGACATGAAGAACATCCGTTACGAAGGCGCGCCTTGCGCGGTGCTGTTCGCCAACGGTACGCCTTCGCCGAACGGCGCCTGCCGCCTGCCATCGTTCACCACGCTGGACCTGTCGACCCGCTACAACTGGAGCAAAGCGCTGCAACTGTACGCTTCGATGAACAACGTGCTGGACCGCATCGCCCCGCTGGACGCGCTGACCTACGGCGGCATGAGCTTCAACCCGATGGACGCCTCGGGCGCCACCGGCCGCTACGTCAAAGTCGGCCTGCAATACAAGTTTGACTAAGTTCTTCTAGCAGGAACAGGTCATACCGGAGCCGGACCCGCCGCAAGGCGCGTCCGGCTTTTTCACGTCCGTCACTTGTCGCATAAATGTAACGTTATGTTTCGTCGTGAATCAAGTTTCATGCACTTGCTTTTGCACCAACATGATGCAAAGACCCCACACCGCCACCGGAGATTCGCTTTTTTTTTGATCGCTCAACAATGTTTCATCTCGCATTAGTGACCTCCGCACCAAATTAGAGCGTGTTTCGGGCGAATTTGGCGCGCCGAGCAGGCGTCCGTTTTACCGCGTTTTACCCAGGTTTGCACATTGACAGCCGTTGTCAGCGGGTGATTTCATGAATGAATGAAGGAAACAAAGAGTTCCTTCCCCGGTCAACCGGGTAGAGAGAAAAACATACACCCAGCGTGTTCACTGTACTAAATGGGAGCGACAACAATGATGGTTGAAACAGTAATGGCCCGATCCGTCCGCGTGATCTGCGCCGGCGGCCTGATGCTCGGCATGCACAGCGCCGCCATGGCCCAGCAGGCCGCCGACCCCGACACGATCACCCGTGTGGAAATCACCGGTTCCTCGATCAAGCGGATCGCCAAGGAAGGTTCGCTGCCGGTGCAGACGCTGACCCGCGCCGACATCGAGCAAAGCGGCGTGCAGAACGTCGCCGACCTGGTCGCCCAGCTGCCGTCGATGCAGGGCTTCATTACTTCGTCCGCCTCGGTCAACGGCGGCGGCGGCGGTGTCCAGACCGCCTCCATCCACGCCATCGGCACCCAATACACGCTGGTCCTGCTGAACGGCCGCCGCATGGCGCCATACGGCACCGGCAGCGCGGTCAACCTGGCCAGCATTCCGCTGGCCGCCGTCGAGCGTGTCGAAATCCTGACCGACGGCGCCTCGACCCTGTACGGCTCGGACGCGATCGCCGGCGTCATCAACTTCATCCTGAAGAAAAACCAGACCGACCTGATCGTCGAAGGCACCTACAACTCGCCGCAGCACTCCGGCGGCAAGAGCAGCAACTTCTCCATCAGCAAAGGCTGGGGCAATGTCGAATCCGACGGCTTCAACGTGCAGGTGTCGTACAGCCACGACGAGCAGAAGGAGCTGAACGCGGCCGACCGCGACTTCGCCAAGTCCGGCGTGCAGAAGTTCACCCACAACGGCAAGCAGTACGCCACCTGGCAGACCAGTATCAACTCGACCCCGGCCAACGTCGAGGTGGTCACCGCCAACGACGACGTCGTCCTCAACACCGACCTGCTGAACAAGAACAACTGTACCCAGGCCAACACCTTCTCGCGCAGCGGCGCCTGCCGCTTCGACTACGCCGCCACCGTGCAGCTGCTGCCGGAACTCAAGCGCGACAGCATCTTTGCCAACGGCACCCTGAAGCTGGGCAAGGACACCACCGCCTACAGCGAAGTGGTGCTGTCCAAGTTCACCAACACCGCGCGCTACGCGGCCGCCGCGCAGCCGCTGACCGTGTTCAGCACCGATCCGGTGACCGGCGTCAAAACCGTCAACAACAACTACATCGGCGCCTACAACAGCTCGGTCGCGCCGCTGCTGGCCAGCCAGGGCATCAACGCCGCTGATGTCACCGACGCCTTGCTGTACTACCGCGGCGCCGACGCCGGTGGCCGTACCGACGAGTACCGCACCGACGCCGCCCACATCGTGTTTGGCATCGACAGCAACTACGCCGGCTGGGACGTGGGCGCGTCCTACACCCACTCGCAGAACAAGCAGACCGACAAGGCGCTGGCCGGCTACATGAGCGGCGACAAGTTCGAGGAGCTGATCCGCACCGGCAAGTACAACCCGTTCGTCTCCACCACCGGCGCCGCGTCGGTGCTGGCGGCCGCCGTGCTGCACCAGGACCTGGACAAGACCAAGTCGAAGATCGACGTGGTCAGCGCGCACGCCTCGCGTGAAGTGTTCGACCTGCCGGGCGGCGCGGCCGCGCTGGGCGTCGGCGCCGACTTCACCAAGCAGAAGTACGAAGACACGCCAGCGCAGATCGCCATCGGCCCAGGCCCAGGCAATCCGGGCTGGACCGACGTGGAAATCGGCGGCGGCACCGGTTCGCAGGCACTCGACGCCAGCCGCAACAACTGGGGCGCGTTTGCCGAGTTGCTGATGCCGGTCGCCAAAGACTTGGAAGCCACCACCGCCGTCCGTTACGACAGCTATGACGCGGTACAGAAACACAACGTCAGCTACGACTCGACCGGCAAGGTCGCGCCAAGCGGCAAGCTGGGCGAGGATGTCGCCAAGGCCACCTACAAGCTGGCGTTGCGCTACACGCCGACCCAGTCGCTGCTGCTGCGCGGTTCCTACGGCACCGGCTTCAAGGCGCCGACCATGAACAACATCGCCGACCCGCTGAAAAACGCCGGTTCGTCGAACGCCTTCCCTTGCCCGGTCAAGTCGCCTGATCCGCGCGCCGTGTACTGCCGCCCTGGCTCGTCGGAATACGGCCTGCTCGACAGCGGCAACCCGGCCACCGGCGCCGGCTCGCTGAAAGCCGAAACCTCGAAACAGGCCACCGTCGGCTTCCGCCTGGAACCGACCACCGCCTTCTCGGTGGGCCTGGACTGGTGGGACGTCAAACTGAAGAACCAGATCCGCACCTTCTCGCAGGACCAGCTGTTCACCAACCCGACCCTGGCCAACCAGTGGATCGCCGTGTACGCCGACCCTATCCAGAAGAGCAATGTGCTGGTGGCGGTGCGCGCGCCGATGAACCTGGCGTCGTCGCACTTCCAGGGCGTGGACTGGGACACCACCTTCCGCGCGGCCACGCCGATCGGCAAGGCCAGCATCAACTGGACCGGTACTTTCATGCTCAAGGCTGAACAGGATACGCCGGGCGTCGGCACCGAGAAATCGATCGGCCGCTTCGACTCCTACGATGACGTGGTGTTCCGCGTGGTCAGCCGCATGATCTTCACGCTGAAGACCTCGACCAAGCTGAGCAACTCGCTGACCGTGAACTACCGCTCGGGCTACCACGACAAGGTGCTGACCGCCGACGACGCGCAAGTGCGTGTGGTTAACGCCGACGGCAGCATCGGCGCCACCGCCGACATGGACCGCAACGTCAAGTCGTACACCACGGTCGACTACCAGGCCAAGCTGAACTACATCAAGAACCTGACCCTGACCGCCGGCATCCGCAACCTGCTGGACCAGGACCCACCGTTCTCGGTGCGTAACTCGGGCGGCGGCAACCAGGTCGGCTACGACGGCCGTTACGCCGATCCGCTGGGCCGTACGTTCTACATCACCGCGCAGTACAAGTTCTAAGCCTCCGCGCTTGAGCTGACGAAGGGCCGGCCATGCCGGCCCTTTTTTATTATTCAGGCAGCTTATGTCTCATATGCCGATGTTATCCATTTTATGTATGGCGCATATCGAAATTTAAAATTATATTTATATCTGCGCTTGCGGTAAGCTGTGTCCATCGATAATTATTGCTGTCCACAGGAACCCACCATGACTACTGCTACCGCTACCCTGGCCACCCAAACCGTCGCCAAAACTGCCGCCACGCCATCGTGGAAGCGCATCATCCGCCGCGCCCTGGAAACCCTGGGCAAGCACTACGCCTACGGTCCTTACACGCTGTAAGCGCAGACCGCAGTCATCAAAAAAGCCGGGGCTAGCCCGGCTTTTTTCATTTTGCCGCCGCTTCGGCGGCGATGGTCGCCAGGCGGCGCTGGCGCACGGCGGCGGCCAGTCCCTGCAGCACCTGCACGCTGCTGTCCCAGTCGATGCAGCCGTCGGTGATCGACTGGCCGTAGGTCAGTTCCTTGCCCGGCACCAGATCCTGGCGGCCGGCCACCAGGTGCGACTCCACCATCACGCCGACGATGCGCGTGTCGCCCGCCGCCACCTGGCCGGCGATGTCGGCGCACACCGGCACCTGGTTTTCCGGTTTCTTCGAACTGTTGGCGTGCGAGGCGTCGATCATCAGGCGCGGCGCCAGGCCCTGGCCGGCGATCGCCTTGCAGGCTTCGTCGACGCTGGCGGCGTCGTAGTTCGGCGTCTTGCCGCCGCGCAGGATGATGTGGCAGTCCTCGTTGCCGTTGGTCGACACGATGGCCGAGTGGCCGCCCTTGGTCACCGACAGGAAATGGTGCGGCTGCGAGGCGGCCTTGATGGCGTCCACCGCGATGCGCACATTGCCGTCGGTGCCGTTCTTGAAGCCCACCGGGCACGACAGGCCGGAGGCCAGCTCGCGGTGCACCTGCGATTCGGTGGTGCGGGCGCCGATCGCGCCCCAGCTGATCAGGTCGGCGATGTACTGCGGGCTGATGACGTCGAGGAACTCGGTGCCGGCCGGCAGGCCCAGCTCGTTGATATCGCGCAGCAGCTCGCGCGCCATGCGCAGGCCGTCGTTGATGCGGAAGCTGTTGTCCATGTAGGGGTCGTTGATCAGGCCCTTCCAGCCCACCGTGGTGCGCGGCTTTTCGAAGTACACGCGCATGACGATTTCCAGGTCGCCCGCCAGCTCCTGGCGCAGCGGCGCCAGCAGGCGCGCATATTCCATCGCCGCCTTCGGATCGTGGATCGAACACGGGCCGATCACCACCATCAGACGGTCGTCCTGGCCGTGCAGGATGCGGTGCAGCGCCACGCGCGAATTGGCGGCGGTCTGTTCAGCTGCTTCCGTGCACGCAAACTCGCGGATCAGGTGGGACGGTGGCGTCAATTCCTTCATCTCGCGGATGCGTAAGTCATCGGTACGGGGCATTGCTGTTCTCCAAGTGATCTAAAAACATCGATAAAAACACGGGTAAAAAAAAACCGCCTCGGGAGGAGGCGGTTTTTTCGGGAATTCGCTGGGACTCGTTTTTGCTTCTACGTGCACCGGCCGCTACTCCACCGCCTGAGGGGTTGGGAAGCTAAAGTAAAACCAGCCGTTAAAGTAGAAGTGGGTCATGTCAGTCCGTATGTGTTGGACGACTATAACAACAACTTCGGGCGCTTGGCAAGCAGTTTATCGCGCACACCTGATGCAGATCAGATTTCCCTTCCTTGAACGCCGCAAGACTGGGCTTGCTGCGCATGCACATCGCACTGCGGCCATTCAAGGGAGAAACACGATGACCAAACGCTTTATCACGCACGTCGCCACGGCGTTGCTGGCGGCCAACGCGGCCGCGCAAACGCCCGATCAGGACACCACCGAGCCTATCCAGCGGGTGGAGATTACCGGCAGCCTGATCCGCCGGATCGCCAGCGAAACCTCGCTGCCATTGACCTCGATCCGCGCCGAAGACTTCGCCCGCCAGGGACTGACCACCGCCCAGCAGGTGCTCAACAGCATACCGATGAACCAGACCTCGGTGTCCAGCGCGCAGTCGGTCGGGCTGGGCACCGGCGGCCAGTCGCAGGCCGACCTGCGCGGCCTGGGCGGCCAGCGCACGCTGGTGCTGCTCAACGGCCGCCGCATCGCCTCGCATCCCATCCTCGGCGACAGCGTCGACCTCAACGTGATTCCGCTGTCGGCGCTGGACCGGGTCGAAGTGCTGCGCGACGGCGCCTCGGCCGTGTACGGCAGCGACGCCATCGGCGGCGTCATCAACTTCATCACCAAGCGCCAGGTGACAGGTGGCGAGGTGACGGTGGAAGCCTACCAGCCGCAGGAGGAAGGCGGCGGCAGCGAGCGCCGGCTCAACCTCAGCGGCGGCTTCGGCGACCTCGCCACCGACCGCTTCAACGTGTTCGGCGTGATCGACGTGCACCGCCAGCTGGCGCTGCCGGCCACCGCGCGGCCGTTCTCGGCCACCGGCGTGATTCCCAGCCGCGGTGTCAGCCAGACCAGCGGCACGCCCTTCCCCGCCAACTTCTTTTCCGACAACGGCATCAGCGGCAATCCCGCCTTCGCCAGCGGCTGCCTGCCGCCGGCCTCGATTCCCAACACCAGCGGCTCCCCCACCTGCCGCTACGACTACACGCGCGAGGTCGACGACATTCCCTACACCAAGCAGGAATCGTATCTGGGCCGCGCCTCGTACAAGCTGGGCCAGGACCACACGCTGGCGCTGGAACTGCTGCACGCGCGCAGCACCAACACGGCGCGGGTGGCGCCGCCGCCGCTGGCCGGCATCGGCCTGATCATGCACGGCGACAGCCCCTACTATCCGGGCGGCAGCGCCGGCGTGCCGGCGGTCGACGGCCTGACCGGCGAGGATCTCGACGTCAGCTGGCGGCCGCTGGTCACCGGCCGCCGCACCGACTACTCCACCAGCACCGCCGACCGGCTGGTGCTCAGCGCCGAAGGCACGCTGGCCGGCTGGGACTACAGCGCCGGCCTGAACCACTCGATCAGCCAGGCCGCCAGCGCCTTTGCCGGCGGCTATGTGATCGACCAGCGCATGATCGACGGCGTCGGCAGCGGCCTGCTGAATCCCTTCGGCGACCAGAGCGCGGCCGGCCTGGCCTACCTGCAGGACTCGCTGCTGATCGGCGAATACCTGCGCGCGCGCATGCGCGCCACCGCGCTTGACGTGCGCGCCAGCCGCGACGTGTACCAGCTGTCCGGCGGCGCGCTCGGCTTCGCGCTCGGCGCCGAGGCGCGCAAGGAGCGCGCGCTGTACAGCATCAACCGCGCGCTGGCCTCGCAGGCCTCCAGCTCGGGCTATGCCGACGCCCAGGACCAGTCCGGCGACCGCCGCATCTACGCGCTGTTCGCCGAACTCAACGCGCCGCTGATCAAGAACCTGGAACTGAACGGCGCCGCCCGCTTCGACCATTACAGCGACGTCGGCCGCAGCTTCACGCCGAAGATCAGCGCGCGCTACCAGCCGGTCACGCCGCTGCTGCTGCGCGCCTCGTGGAACCGCGGCTTCCGCGCGCCGACGCTGTTCGACCTGCACGGTCCGCAGACGGTGACCAACTCGTCCGATCCGTGGAACGATCCGGTGCTGTGCCCCGGCGGCGTGCCGGTGGCCGGCGCCAATCCCAACCTGGCCTGCGACCAGCAGCAGAACATCCGCCAGGGCGGCAATCCGAATGTGCGGCCGGAACGCTCCAAGACCTACAGCGCCGGCGTGGTGTTCGAACCGGTGCGCGACCTGTCGCTGTCGCTCGACTACTGGAACATCCGCCTGCGCGACCAGATCAACGCGCTGGCCGAACAGACCGTGTTCAACGACTACGCCAAGTACCAGAGCCTGTTCCACTACAACGCCGCCGGCACCCGCCTTGACGACGTCTCGCTGATCACCGACAACCTCGGCGAGGTCAAGACCAGCGGCATCGACACCAGCCTGCTGTGGCGCCTGCCGAAAGGCCGCTACGGCACGCTGGCCCTGCAGATCGACGGCACCTGGGTGCGCAACTACGATTACCAGAACGAGCGCGGCGGCGCCTTCACGGAAAACGTCGGCCGCTACGCCGACGCCTCGCCGGTATTCCGCTGGCGTCACAACGCCACGCTGACGTGGCAGCAGGGAGCATGGGGCGCGTCGCTGACCAACCGCTACATGTCCGGCTACACCGACCAGAACGCGGTGGACCCGGAGTTCTTCAACCAGGTCAAGTCGTACTCGACCTGGTCGCTGTCCGGCAACTACAGCGGCATCCGCCATGTCGACCTGACGCTGGGCGTGCGCAACCTGTTCGATGAAGATCCGCCCTTCACCAACCAGAGCACCACCTTCCAGCAGGGTTACGATCCGCGCTACACCGATCCGCTGGGCCGCACGTGGTACGCGCGCCTCACCTACAAGTTCTGAACAAAACTTTACACCCCGTCAGTCAACGTTAAGTTCCTAGTGCATGTAAGCAGATGTAACCGGACGCTGTGGCACCAATCCGCGCCGCGGCGCCCGGTTGGTCGCCACAGGCAAAAAAGCCTCTTAACAGGTGTGACGCTTTGCGCTGTGTCGCATCGCAGCAAAATTGTTCAAGCGTCATTGTTCCGCCCCCCTGCCGATGGTTTGATGGCCTTTGCTCACAAAGCAAACCACCCATTCCCATATCAATGCAGGAGTTAAAACAATGATGATTGAAAGAGCGATGTCCCGGACTTTGCGCGCGCTGTTTGCCGGCGGCCTGGCGGTCGGCATGCATGCCGCCGTGGCGCAAACCGACGACGCCCCGATCCAGCGCGTGGAAGTGACCGGTTCCAGCATCAAGCGCCTGGCCACGGAAACGGCGCTGCCGATCACCACCATCAAGGCCTCCGACTTCGAGAAGCAAGGCCTGACCACCGCCGCCGAGGTGATGAACACCCTGTCGATGAACCAGAGCGTGACCGGCAGCAGCCAGTCGGTCGGCTCGGGCACCGGCGGCATCGCCACCGCCGACCTGCGCGGCCTGGGCAGCAACAAGACGCTGGTGCTGCTGAACGGCCGCCGCCTGGCCAACCACCCGTTCAACGGCTCCTCGGTCGACCTGAACATCATTCCGCTGTCGGCGCTGGAACGCGTCGAAGTGCTGCGCGACGGCGCCTCGGCCATCTACGGCACCGACGCCATCGGCGGCGTGATCAACTTCATCACCAAGCGCTCGGTGACCGGCGCCAACGTCAGCGTCGAGCGCTACCAGCCGCAGGCCAGCGGCGCCGGCGCCGAATCGCGCCTCAACCTGTCGGGCGGCTACGGCGACCTCGACAAGGACGGCTGGAACGTCTTCGGCGTGGTCGACTTCCACAAGCAGACCGCACTGGACGCGGTGGACCGCGACTTCTCCAGCACCAGCGTGCGCGCCGACAAGGGCATCAACAACAGCAGCGGCACTTCGCAGCCGGGCAACTTCTATTCGGCCAACGGCATCACCGGCAACCCGTACTACGCCAGCGGCTGCGTCGGCAAGGGCCTGATCAAGAACGCCAACGGCACCTGCCGTACCGACACCATCGCCTACATCCAGGACATTCCAAAGACGCAGCAGGAATCCTTCCTCGGCAAGGCCACCTTCAAACTCAGCGAAGACAACGTCGCGACGATTGAATACCTGCACAGCCGCTCGACCAACCAGAGCAGCATCGCACCGTCGCCGCTGACCGGCATCACCATGACCTCGGCCAGCCCGTACTATCCGGGCGGTAGCGCCGGCGTACCGGCCGTGGCCGGCCTGACCGGTGAAGACCTGACCATCAACTGGCGTACCGTGGCCGCCGGCAACCGCATGGGCTACGACACCTCGATCTCCGACCGCCTGGTGCTGGCGTCCGAAGGCCTGGTGGGCGGCTGGGACTACAACGTCGGCCTGACCTACGGCGTCAACAAGGCGGCCAGCGCCTTCATCGGCGGCTACACCAACGACTCGCTGATGAAAGCCGGCGTGCTGGACGGCACGCTGAATCCGTTCGGCGAACAGTCGGCGGCCGGCACCGCCTACATCGACGCGGCGCAGTTGCGCGGCGAATACCTGGCGGCCAAGATGACCAGCATCGGCGTCGATGGCAAGATCAGCCGCGAGATCTACCAGCTGCCGGCCGGCGGCGTGGGCTTCGCGATCGGCAGCGAGTTCCGCCACGACAAGGCGAGCTACGACGTCAACACCGCGCTGGCCTCGCAGGCATCGAGCTCCGGCTATGCCGACGCGCAGGACCAGGCCGGCCAGCGCAACATCGCCGCGCTGTATTCGGAAATCAGCGTGCCGCTGACCAAGACCCTGGAACTGTCGGGCGCCGCCCGTTACGACCACTACAACGACGTCGGCGGCAGCTTCAATCCGAAGGTCGGCCTGCGCTGGGAAGCCAGCAAGGAAGTGCTGTTCCGCACCTCGTACAACACCGGCTTCCGCGCGCCGACGCTGTACGACCTGCACGGCCCGGCCACCTCGACCTTCACCAGCAATTCGTATGACGATCCGGTGCTGTGCCCTGGCGGCGTGGCGGCCACCGGCGCCAACCCGAACGTGGCGTGTAACCAGCAGCAGTACATCCGCAGCGGCGGCAACGCCAACCTGAAACCGGAGAAATCCAAGACCTTCGCGCTGGGCGTGGTGTTCGAGCCGTTCAGCGCGGTCAGCGTGTCGTTCGACTACTTCAACATCAAGATCAAGGATTCGATCGGCACCGTGTCCGAATCGACCATCTTCGACAACTATGAGAAGTACAAGAGCTACTTCGTGTACTCGGCCGATGGCAAGACGCTGCAGTACGTGAATGCGGTGCTGGACAATCTGGGCGAGGTGAAAACGTCGGGCATCGACACCAGCCTGCGCTGGAAACTGCCGCGCACGTCGTATGGCGACTTCGGCTTCCAGTTCGACGGCACCTGGGTGCACAGCTACAAGTACCAGAACGAGACCGGTGGCGAGTTCGTGGAGAATGTCGGCGTGTATGGCGACAACGCGCCGGTGTTCCGCTGGAAGCACAATGCGACCATCAGCTGGAAGAAGGGTCCGTGGGGCGCCAGCTTCTCGAACAAGTATCTGAGCGGGTATGTGGATGAGAATGATGTGGCGGATGCGTACTACCACAAGGTGCGCGCGTACTCGACGTATTCGCTGTCGACCAGCTACACGGGCTTCAAGAATACCGATCTGACGGTCGGTATCAAGAACCTGTTCGACAGCGCGCCGCCGTACACCAACCAGGGCACGACGTTCCAGAGCGGTTACGACCCACGCTTTACCGACCCGCTGGGCCGGACCTTCTACGTGAAAGCGTCGTACAAGTTCTGATGGGGGAAGCGGGGCTGACGTGGCTTTGACTGCGCGCGGCACCCGCGCAACCCGCACATCGCTGCGGCCAGGGGCCGGCCCATGGGCCGGCGGGGCGTAGCCCCTATCCCTGACCGTGGGTCAGACCCTTTCGTCCGGGGTGAAAAATTTAAGCGGTGCCGCCGACCGTCACCCCGTCAATGCGCAGTGTCGGCTGACCTACCCCCACCGGCACGCTCTGACCTTCCTTGCCGCACACGCCCACGCCCGGATCCAGCTTCATGTCATTGCCGATCATCGACACACGGTTCAGCACTTCCGGACCATTGCCGATCAGGGTCGCGCCTTTTACCGGATAGGTGATCTTGCCGTTCTCAATCATGTACGCTTCACTGGCCGAGAACACGAACTTGCCGTTGGTGATATCAACCTGGCCGCCGCCGAAGTTCACCGCATACAGCCCGTTTTTCACCGACGCCAGAATCTCGCCCGGATCCTTGTCACCACCCAGCATATAGGTGTTGGTCATGCGCGGCATCGGCAGGTGCGCGAACGATTCGCGGCGTGCGTTGCCGGTCACCGGCATCTTCATCAGGCGCGCGTTCATGGTGTCCTGGATATAGCCTTTCAGGATACCGTCTTCGATCAGCGTGGTGCACTGGGTCGGGTTGCCTTCGTCGTCGATGTTCAGCGAACCGCGGCGATCCGCCAACGTGCCGTCATCCACCACGGTGACACCCTTGGCCGCCACGCGCTCGCCGATGCGGCCCGAGAAGGTCGACGAACCCTTGCGGTTGAAGTCGCCCTCCAGACCGTGACCGATCGCTTCGTGCAGCAGGATGCCCGGCCAGCCTGGGCCCAGCACCACGGTCATCGGACCGGCCGGCGCCGGACGCGCGTCCAGGTTCACCAGCGCCGACTTGACCGCGTCGTCCGCATACTGCTCCAGCAATGCATCGCTGAAGTAGCCGTAGTCATAACGACCGCCGCCGCCCGACGAGCCGACTTCGCGGCGGCCGTTCTGTTCGACGATCACCGTCAGCGACACGCGCACCAGCGGACGGATATCGGCCGCCAGCACGCCATCGCTGCGCACCACCAGCACCACGTCGTATTCGCCGGCCAGGCTGGCCATCACCTGCACCACGCGCGGGTCTTTGGCGCGCGCCATTTTCTCGATGCGCTCCAGCAGCTTGACCTTGGCGGTCGCGTCCAGCGACACCAGCGGATCATGCGGCAGGTACAGCGCGCGGCCGCCCACATGGTTCATCGCACCGGCCACCTTGATCTTGCCGGAACCGGCGCGGGCGATGGTGCGGGTGGCGGCGGCGGCATCCAGCAGCGCTGCCTCGGAGATTTCATCCGAATACGAAAACGCGGTCTTGTCGCCCGACACGGCGCGCACGCCGACGCCCTGGTCGATCGAGAAACTGCCGGTCTTGACGATGCCTTCTTCCAGGCTCCAGCCTTCGTTTTTGGTAAATTGGAAATACAAGTCGGCGTAGTCGACTTTGTGGGTGAACATCGCGCCCAGGGTCTTGAGCAGCTTGCCTTCATCCAGCCCGAACGGCGTCAGCAGGATATCGCGCGCCACGGCCAGGGTGGACAGGTTGGGTTCAAATGGCTTCATGGTGATGCTTTCTGTGAGGTGTTACCGGCATTGTAGTGGATATCACATGGTCCGGTGTTTCAGCGCCGGCAGGCTGTCGCGCACGCCTTCCATATAGGTCAGGTCGACTTCGCCCTGCACCACGCCCTCGCCTTCGGCCAGCACTGACTTGACCGTGCCCCATGGGTCGATCAGCATGCTGTGGCCCCAGGTGCGGCGGCCGTTCGGATGGATGCCGCCTTGCGCCGCCGCCAGCACATAGCACTGGTTTTCGATGGCGCGCGCGCGCAGCAGGATTTCCCAGTGCGCCATGCCGGTGGTGTAGGTAAAGGCGGCCGGCACCACGATCAGCGACACCGGTCCCATGGCGCGGAACAGTTCCGGGAAGCGCAGGTCGTAGCACACCGACATGCCGACCTTGCCGAACGGCGATTCGAACACGCCGACATTGGTGCCCGGCACGATGGTCTTCGATTCATTGTACGACTCGGTGCCTTTGGTGAAACCGAACAGGTGGATCTTGTCATAGCGGCTGACGTGCTCGCCCTGCGGGTTGTACACCAGCGTGGTGTTGATGACTTTGTCTGCGTCGTCGGACGCCAGCGGCAAGGTGCCGCCGATCAGCCAGATGCCGAGTTCGCGCGCCAGGCCGGCCATGAAGTCCTGGATCGGACCGCTGCCGAGCGGCTCGGCCACCTTGACCTTGTCGCTGTCCTGCAAGCCCATGATGGCCCAGTATTCCGGCAGCAGCACCAGCTGCGCGCCGCCCCTGGCGGCCTGGGTCACCAGCCGGCGCGCGGTGACGATGTTTTCCGCCACCGATGGCGAGGAAATCATTTGTATGGCGGCAACGGTATTGTTCATGGCTATCCTTTCGGCGGGGCGGTCTGTTCTAGTTTAGCGGCATCCAGCTTGGTGACAACCGGCGCCTTCCACGGGCCGCTCACCTGCATATGGTAGGTCAGCGCCTTCATCACCGGCGCGCTGAGGAATAATTGGGCCAGGAAGCTGCCGAGGCCGATCACCGGATTGACGGCCAGCGCATACACCAGCGGCGCCGTGCCGAGGTTGACCTCGGGAATCACCACCACGTGCAGATTGGTGGTTTCGTTGGCGATATCGGCCACGCCGTCCATCAACACAGTTGCGGCCACGCCGTGCATTTTCAAGTTGTCGGTCTTGACGATGCCATGGTTGATGCTGGCGTTGGCGGTGATGCCGTCGAACGCCAGCCCTTCCGAGAAGACGTCGTGGAAATCGAGCTTGAGCAGGCGTGGCAGGGCTTGCAGGCTCAGCACGCCGAGCAGCTTGGCGGCGCCCGGGTCCTGCTTGAGGAACTGGCCCTTCTCGACATTCAGCGCGATCTGGCCGGACAGGCTCGGCAGGTCCATCGAGTACGGCAGGCCTTTCCAGGCGATGTCGCCCTTCAGCGAACCCTTGCCGCCCTTCAGCGTGTCGGCATAGCCGAAGCGCTCCAGCAGCTTGCCGGCGTCGATGATGCCGAGGTTGAAGTTGAGCGTGGTGTCATGCACGCCGCCCTTGGTGACCCACTTGCCGGTGCCGTTCAGCTCGCCGTCGGCGTTGACCAGCGACAGCTTGTTGACGCGCCACTCGCGGGCGTTGGCCAGCGCGGCGTTGTTGGCCTGCAGTTCCAGCCGGCCCAGCGGTTTGTTGAACAGTTCGAAGCGCTCGACCACCACGTCCAGCGCCGGAATGGTGGCGGCCGCGCTCTTGTCGTCCAGCAGCGCCTGCACGTCGCTCGACGCCGACTCCGGGATCACCAGCGACGACAGGCGCGCGGTCACCTTGCCGAGGCCGGCGCCGGTCGACGGCTCGGCCCAGGTCAGGTAGCCGTTGGCCTGTGTCGAATCGATGCTGGTCTGCCAGCTGCCTTTCTGGTGGGTGACGCCGACCACGACGTTTTCCAGCTTGCGGCCGCCGATCACCAGTTCGCTGGTGCGCGCGGCGATGGCGTCCGGCACCACGTATTGCGTGAAGTCGGTGCTGTCGGCTGCTGCCGCTGCTGCTGGTGTAGCGGCATCGCCCTTGCCGGCCACGGCGTCGGCGAAGTCCAGCCAGTTGTCGACATTCAGCTCGCGCATATTGATGTTGAAGGCCATGCCGCTGTCCGGCTCGGGCGCCGGCGTGTTGACGCCAATGCCGCCGCGCACCAGCTTCCAGTGCTGCTTGTTCTGCTTCTGGCGCTGGTAGCGCGCCGCGATACCGCTGCCCAGGTTGATGCGGATGTCGTCATGCAGCAGGCCGCCCGCGTCCGGGTTCAGGCCGCTGGTCAGCAGAAAGCGCACCGGCATGCTGTCGGTGGCGGTTTTGTTGACCGGCGCCGGCAGGTCCAGCGCCAGCCCGGTCAGGCTGGAATCGACCGCCACGATCACCTGGTGGTCGCGCGCCGTGACGGTGCCGCTGTAGCGCGTGCCGCCGGCGAAGCGGTCGGCCAGGCGCTGCATGGCCGGCATCGGGAAGGCCTGGCGGAAGCCGTCGGCCGTCATCAGCCCGCCGAGCTTGACGACGATGGCGTTGTCCTTCTGCGTGCCGCCGGTGATCGACACCGGGCCGCCGAGGAACACGCCGGACAGCTGATTCAGGTTGACGCCGCGCTCGTTGAATTCGATCTTGCCCTGCGACGATTGCACCACCGGCAAATCGTTCATCAGCACGATGTCGTTGTTGGCCAGCTGCACCGTGCCCTGCACCTTGGTATCGATCGCGTGCGCCAGCGGAATGCGCAGGCTCAAGGCCAGCTTGGCGTTGCCGCTGGCCTGGGTTTCTTCGGTAAAGCGCGAGATCCAGTCCAGCACCGGGCTGATCGACACGTAGCGCAGGAATTCCTGCATCGGCGCGGCGGCGTTGCCGTCGATTTCCAGCATCGAATCATGCACGCTCAAGTCCGGGATCACCGCCTTGACGTTGCTCAGCGCGGCGCCGGCGGTGGTGGCGGTGTCGCCACGGATTTCCATGCGCGCGCCCTCGAACAGGAAGCTGCCCTTGATGTGCTCGGCCTGCGGCCACAGCGGCAGCGGCTTGCCGTCCCTGCCCAGCTCCTTGCCGTCGTGCAGATAGTAGCCCGGCTCGTAATTCAGCCTGGCTTCGGTCAGCTTGCCGCCGACGCGGAATTCGCCGCGCGCCTTGTCGGCCGCGCCGTCGCCCTTGAATGGGAAATGCGCCAGGTCGCCGCGCAGGCGGATCGTCACATCGGTGGCGACGCCGCCTTCCAGCGCGCCGGTCAGCCAATGGGTGATTTCGTTCGGCGTCTGCATCGGCAGGTAGCGGCCGATGCGGTTCAGCTGGAAGCCGGTCAGCGTGCCGCTGAGGTCGGCCTTGCCGGGGCCCTTGCCGGCCAGCGGGATCAGGTGCGAGCCTTGCAGCGTGCCGCTCATGCCCTCCTGTTCGAAATCCATGGCGTCGATCTGGAACAGCAACTGGTTGTCCGCTTCAAACGACCAGCGCGCCTTCAGGTTCAAGTGATCGAAAGGCATCGACGCTTCGGCGAAATAGTCCGGCATCTGCAGCACCAGTTGCTGCGAATTCAGGCTGAACTTGCCGCCCTGTTCGGTGGCGTCGATCGAACCGCTGAGGTTGTCGAAACCCGGCAGCGCCGGCATGCCGGCGATGGCCGGCGTTTTGGCGGTCTTGGGCTGGGCCAGGCGCGGCGGCTGCGGCTTCAGGCCCAGTCCGACCAGGTCACCCTTGATGCGGTAGGTCTGCAAGGCCGGGAAGACGCCCTGCCATTCGGCGGAGAAGTTTTGCAGCAGGCCGCGCGGCGCGAAGCCCGCCACCACTTTGTGCTGGTGTTCGGTCAGCGGCAGGCGTTCGGCCAGACCGGCCAGGGTTTGCAGGTCCAGCTGCGGCGCGTGCACTTCAACCTTGTCGGGCTTGGCGCCGGCGGCGGCGATGAATTTTTCCGACAGCGAGGTCGGCGCCATCACCAGGCCGTCGCGCGTGGTCAGGGTCAGCTGGCTCAGTTCCAGGCTGTGGCCCAGCGCGCCGAAGCGCGGCGTCACCGCGCCCTTGCGCGCCAGCGGAGGACGGATGTCTTCGTGGACGGCGATGCGGCCGCCCAGCTGCTGCAGGTCCAGCAGCGGCAGATCCTTGCCGAGCACGGCGGTGACGTCGCTCAGGCCGACATCGGCCGTGACGCCGGTCAGGCGCGACTGGTCGACGCCGACCCAGGCGCGCAGCGAGCCGTGGCCCTTGCTCAGTTCAAACGGATAATCGACCCAGGTCTTCCAGGCCAGCAGGTCGGTGTTGCGGATGTCGGCGTAGAGCTCGCCCTTCCACATGGAGAAGTTGGAGACGCGCGCGCCGAACGCCGGATGGGTGAAGTCGGCGCGCAGGTCGAGCGGCTGCGCCAGCGCCGCCGGCGGCGTCGCCCGCAGCGACACCTGGTGGTGCAGCCACTGGTTGCGCAGCACAAACTGGAAGTTGTCCAGCGCCAGCGGCGGCGCCGCGCGCTGGCGGTCGGTCCACTGCACCCGGCCTTCGCGGATGACGATTTCGCGCTGGATCAGCAGCCAGTCCAGGCCCTTGCCGTCGCTCGGCTTGCCCGGATCGATGAAAATGCCGGCCACGTACAGCTTGCCATCGGTGTCGCGCAGCACGGACAGGTCCGGCCGGGTCAGTTCCAGCGCATGGAAACGCACGTCCAGCGCCACCATCGACCACCACGACAAGGTGGCCGACACGCTCGGCAGCGTCAGCGCCGCGCGGCCCTGCTGGTCGTGCAGCACCACGTCGCCCAGGAACAGATTGGGACGGAAGCCGTTCCACGACGCGTACACGCGCGAAATGGTGACCTGGTTGCCGACCGCGCGGCTGGCCGCACGCTCGATATCGCCCTTGTAGTGGTCGATATTCGGCAGCACCACATAGCGCAGCGTCAGGAACAGGATGGTGAAGGCAAAATACAACAGCAGCGCCAGCTTCAAGGTGAAGCCCAGCACGTGATGGGTGGCCAGATTGCAGATCCGGTAGGCGGTACGAAGCCGATGCCAGCGCGCTGCCAATGGGCCTTCGCCTGTCACGGTCTCCTCTTCTGGTTTTTGCATTAATACGCTAATAAATCAGGCCATGCGTGAAATAAATCGCTAAACTCGGTTTTCGTAGCAATTCTACCTTATCCCTCTATGACTCTACCGTCCGTCTCCCCTGTTTCGCCGTTAGTTTCCCGCTTTTATCAACGCTGGCTGGCAGCCGCGCCCGAGCGCGCCGCCAAGGTTGATGAACTGGCGCAATTATCGCTTGCCCAGATCGATCTGGCGGATTATTTACAGAAAGAAGCAATTGGCGGACTGCCGCTGGTGCGCGCCATGCGCCGCCTGCGCCACCTGCTGGTCTGTACGCTGATCCGCCTCGACCTCGAAGGCAAGGCCAACCTGGCCGAAGTGGTGGAAACCATGACCCGCTTTGCCGACTTCGCCATCCAGCAGCACATGGCCGAGCTGCATACGGAAATGGTGGCGGCGCACGGCCAGCCGATCGGCCGCGATTCCGGCCTGCCGCAGGAAATGATGGTGCTGGCCATGGGCAAGCAAGGCGGCGGCGAACTCAACGTTTCCTCCGACATCGACCTGATCTTCGTCTACCCGGAGGACGGCGACACCGCCGCCGGTCCGGCACAGCGCAGTCTGTCCAACCATGAATTCTTTATCCGCCTCGGCAAGAAACTGATCGCCGCCCTGGCGGAGATCACCGAAGATGGCTACACGTTCCGCGTCGATATGGCATTGCGTCCCAACGGCGGCTCGGGCCCGCTGGCCGCCAGCCTGGGCATGGTGGAGCAATACCTGATCGTCCAGGGCCGCGAGTGGGAGCGCTACGCCTGGGTCAAGGCGCGCGCCGTCACCGGGCGCGCCGAGGATATCGCCGCGCTGGATGCGATTGTGCGGCCCTTCGTGTTCCGCCGCTACCTGGACTTTGGCGTGATTGACGCCATCCGCAATATGCACGCGCAGATCCGCGCCGAAGTGAATCGCCAGGAGCGGCTGCATCCGGACCGCAGCAACAACGTCAAGCTGGGCCGTGGCGGCATCCGCGAAATCGAGTTCCTGGCGCAGGTGTTCCAGCTGATCCGCGGCGGCCGCGACGCCGCCCTGCGCGACCGCTCGACCCGCACCACGCTGCGCATCATTGCCGAAAAGGGCCTGTTAAGTCACGCCATCGTCTACCAACTGCTGGCTTCCTACACCTTTCTGCGCAACCTGGAACACCGCCTGCAATACCTCGACGACGCCCAGACCCACACGCTGCCGGCCAACGACGCCGACCGCCAGACCGTTGCCGAGATGATGGGACTGCCGGACGTGGCGACGCTGCTGCTGCAACTGGAAGCGCATCGCCAGTTCGTCGCCGGCCAGTTCGACGAAATGTTCTCGGACAAGACCGAAACCAGCGAAAACGACATCGAACTGCAATCGAGCAACGAATGCGCCGATCCCGACAACCGCGAAGCCATGGTGGCGCGCTTCACCGCCCTCGGCTTCGCAGCGCCGGAAGACGCCACCAAGCGCCTGATCGCCACCTGGCAGGCGCCGCGCCTGCAATCGCTGCCGGAAGCCAGCCGCAACCGCCTGCAGGGACTGATCAACACCGCGCTGCCGCTGATCATCCAGGCGGCCAGCGAATCGAGCGGCGGCAACCAGCTGGCCACGCTGGGCCGGCTGCTCGATTTCCTGGAAGCCATCGCGCGCCGTTCGGCCTATCTGTCGCTGCTGACCGAGTATCCGCACACCTTGGCGCGGGTGATCCGCATGGTGCACGCCAGCGGCTGGGCCGCGCAATTCCTCAGCCAGCACCCGATCCTGCTGGACGAGCTGCTGGACGACCGCGTGCGCAATGCCGTGTTCGATCCGGTGGCGCTGGCCGCCGACATCGACAAGCAACTGGCGGCCTGCCCCGGCGACACCGAGCGCCAGATGGACATCCTGCGCGAAATCCACCACGCCCAACTGTTCCACCTGCTGGCGCAGGACCTGGCCGGCGACCTGACGGTCGAAAAGCTGGCCGATTACCTGTCGGCGCTGGCCGACACCATTGTTGCCGCCACCATCAAGGCGGTATGGCAGACGGTGGCCACGCGCCACCGCGAGGTGCCGCTGTTTACCGTCATCGCCTACGGCAAGCTGGGCGGCAAGGAGCTCGGCTATGTGTCCGACCTCGACGTGATCTTCCTCTACGACGATGCGGACCAGGACGCGCCGGCCCAGTACGCCAAGCTGGCGCAGCGCTTTATTACCTGGATGACCTCGCATACCTCGGCCGGCATCCTGTTCGACATCGACACCGCGCTGCGCCCGGACGGCGCCAGCGGCATGCTGGTGTCGTCGGTGGCGTCGTTTGAAAAATACCAGAGCAACTCGGCCTGGGTCTGGGAGCACCAGGCGCTGACCCGCGCCCGCTACTGCGCCGGCGACGTCGCCATCGGCCAGCGGTTCGAGCAGATCCGCGAGGCGATGCTGCGCAAGGAACGCGCGGCCGACGGCCCGCTCAAGCAGGAGGTGCTGGCGATGCGCAAGCGCATGGTCGACGCCAAGCCCAACCTGAGCGCCCTGTTCGACCTGAAACAGGATCCAGGCGGCATGATCGATATCGAGTTCATCGTGCAATACCTGGTGCTGCAGCACGCCCACACCTACCCGCAGCTGACCGCCAATTTCGGCAACATTGCATTATTGAAAATGTGTGCGGAACTGGGGCTGATCGACGCCGGCCTGGCGGCCAGCGTGGCCGACGCCTACCGCCGATACCGCAAGCTGCAACACCAGCTGCGGTTGCAGGGACAGGATCTGGCGCGCATCGATCCGGCGCTGGTGGCCGAGCAGGCGATTCAGGTGCGGGCCTTGTGGGACAGTTTGTTTAATGAGGGCGTTGCCATTTAGCAACGTTGAGTATTCCTCCCTCCTTTAGCTGCGCTAATATGGATAGCCATAACCATAAAAGCGCAGCAGGCGCGCTGTCATTTAAAACAGGAGAACTCGCATGAAGGCATTATTTGCAGCAGCCGCTATCAGTCTTGCGCTGTGTGGGATTTCATCGGCGGCGGAAAAAGGCAGCCGGGAAGAAGCCGTGGCGATGGTGAAAAAAGCCGTGGCATTAGTAAAATCCGATGGCAAGGAAAAAGCCTTTGCCGCCATTTCCGATCCCACCAATACCACCTTCCACGACCGCGATTTATATATCTACGTCTATGACTTTAATGGCATCGCATTAGCCCACGGCAATAATCCTAA
Source organism: Duganella alba (assembly GCF_009674495.1). Lineage (GTDB taxonomy): Bacteria > Pseudomonadota > Gammaproteobacteria > Burkholderiales > Burkholderiaceae_D > Rugamonas > Rugamonas alba. The sequence continues at coordinate 32,591 of NZ_WKJN01000003.1, forward strand.
AATGGTGGGTAAATCTCTCATCACGCTGAAAGATAATGAAGGCAAGCTGATGATTAAAGAAATGATCGATGTCGCCAAAACCAAAGGCAGCGGCTGGGTCGATTTTAAATGGCCGAATCCCGTCACCAAGACGGTGGAAACCAAGGCCGGCTATGTCGAGAAAGTCGACGACTTCCTGATCGGTTCCGGCGCCTACAAGTAAGCCGCTCTTCTCCCTAGTAAAAGCCGGGCTGCGTCCCGGCTTTTTTACGTCTATGCCCCGCAAACAAGCCAGAAATTGGCATGAAAACACCAGTTTTTGGCTTGGAATGCATAAAAAAAAAGCCTCCCGGAAAACCGGGAGGCTTTACCGGAGATACTCCGGATTACTTCGCGTTCATCAGTGCGACGGTGGTATCCAGCATGCGGTTCGAGAAACCCCATTCATTATCGTACCACGACGATACTTTCACCAGACGGCCCGAAACTTTGGTCAGGGTCGAATCAAAATTCGACGATGCCGGATTATGGTTGAAGTCCACCGACACCAATGGCTCGGTTTGATAAGTCAGCACTTCTTTCAGCGCGCCTTCAGCAGCGGCTTTCATCAGCGCATTCACTTCGTCCACGGTGGTATCGCGTTTGGCGATAAACGACAGATCAACCAGCGAAACATTAATGGTCGGTACGCGAATCGCGAAACCATCCAGCTTGCCATTCAGTTCCGGCAATACCAGACCAACCGCGGCGGCGGCGCCGGTTTTAGTTGGAATCATGCTCATGGTGGCCGAACGGGCGCGGCGCAGGTCTTCGTGCATAACATCCGACAATACCTGGTCATTGGTATAAGCGTGCACGGTGGTCATCAGGCCGGTTTCAACGCCGATGGCGTCGTTCAGCGGCTTGACCAGCGGCGCCAGGCAGTTGGTGGTGCACGATGCGTTCGAGATCACGGTGTCCGACGCCTTCAGCACGTGCTGGTTGACGCCGTACACGATGGTGGCGTCGACATCCTTGCCGCCCGGGGCCGAAATGATGACTTTCTTGGCGCCGCCCTTCAGGTGGGCCGAAGCCTTTTCCTTGGTGGTGAAGAAGCCGGTGCACTCCAGCACCACATCCACGCCCAGGTCGCCCCATGGGATTTCGGCCGGGTTGCGCTGCGCGAACACGCGGATCACGTCGCCGTTCACGATCATGTTGTCGCCGTCGACGGTCACGGTGCCCGGGAACTTGCCGTGGGCGGTGTCGTAACGGGTCAGGTGGGCGTTCGACTTGGCGTCGCCCAGGTCGTTAATCGCAACGATCTGGATGTCCTGTTTTTTGCCGCCTTCGTAGAAAGCGCGCAGTACATTACGGCCGATACGGCCATAGCCATTGATTGCAACTTTGATCGTCATACTTTGCTCCTGATTAGAAATATAGTTAAGGCAACAAGCAATTATAGATTAAGCAATGACAGTTTTGACTTTCGCCACGACGTTTTCCACCGTGAAGCCGAAATGCTTGAACAGCACGCCTGCCGGAGCCGACTCACCGAAGGTATCGATGCCGACCACAGCGCCTTCGAGGCCGACGTACTTGTACCAGAAATCGGTCACGCCAGCTTCGATTGCCACACGTGGCACGCCTTTGGTCAATACGCCGGCCTTGTAGGCGGCGTCCTGACGGTCAAATACATCGGTCGACGGCATCGACACCACGCGCGCGGTGATGCCTTCGGCGGCCAGCGCCGAGGCGGCGGCCTGCGCCAGTTCGATTTCCGAACCGGTGGCGATCAGCGTCACTTTGGCGTCGGCCGCTTCGCGCAGCACGTAGCCGCCGCGGGCGATGTCGGCGATCTGCTCGGCCGAACGCTCCTGGTACGGCAGGTTCTGACGCGAGAAGATCAGCGTCGACGGACCGTCCTTGCGCTGGACCGCCGCGCCCCACGCCACCATCGATTCGGTGGTGTCGCATGGACGCCAGTTGTCCAGGTTCGGGATCAGGCGCAGCGACGAAACGTGCTCGACCGACTGGTGGGTCGGGCCGTCTTCGCCCAGGCCGATCGAATCGTGGGTGAACACGAAGATCGAACGCTGTTTCATCAGCGCGGCCATGCGCAGCGCGTTGCGGCTGTAGTCGGCGAAGGTCAGGAAGGTGGCGCCGAACGGGATGTAGCCGCCGTGCAGGGTGACGCCGTTCATGATCGCCGACATGCCGAACTCGCGCACACCGTAGTTGATGTGGTTGCCTGGCTGGCCGGAACGCACCGGGGTGATTTCCTTCCAGTTGGTCAGGTTCGAGCCGGTCAGGTCGGCCGAGCCGCCCAGGAATTCCGGCAGCACCGGCGCCAGCGCCTGGATGGCGTTCTGGCTGGCCTTGCGGGTGGCGATGTTTTCTTTCTTCTCGACCGTGGCGGCGATGCCGGCGGCCAGCGCGGCGTCGAACGAGCCGGGCAGTTCGCCAGCCATGCGGCGCGTCAATTCAGCGGCTTCCGCCGGGAACTTGGCGGTATATTCGGCGAACTTCGCGTTCCACTCGCCTTCCAGCTTGGCGCCGGCCGGTTTCGCGTCCCACGCGGTGTACAGGTCGGCAGGGATCTCGAACGGGGCCGGGGTCCAGCCGATGTACTCGCGGACCGCGGCGATTTCCTTGTCGCCCAGCGCGGCGCCGTGCACCTTGTCGCCACCTTGCAGGTTCGGCGAACCTTTGCCGATGATGGTCTTGCAGCAGATCAGGGTCGGCTTGGCCGAGGTTTTGGCGGCGGCGATGGCGGCCGACACGGCAGCCACGTCATGGCCGTCGACCGCGCGGATCACGTTCCAGCCGTAGGCTTCGAAACGCGCCGGGGTGTCATCGGTGAACCAGCCTTCGACCTTGCCGTCGATCGAGATGCCGTTGTCGTCGTACAGGGCGATCAGTTTTTTCAGGCCCAGGGTGCCGGCCAGCGCGCACGCCTCGTGCGAGATGCCTTCCATCAGGCAGCCGTCGCCGACGAAGGCGTAGGTGTAGTGGTCGACCACGTCCAGGCCCGGCTTGTTGAATTCGCTTGCCAGCAGCCATTCAGCCAGCGCCATGCCGACCGCGTTGGCGATGCCCTGGCCCAGCGGGCCGGTGGTGGTTTCCACGCCCGGGGTGTAGCCGACTTCCGGGTGGCCCGGGGTTTTCGAGTGCAACTGACGGAAATTCTTGATGTCGTCCATGGTGACGGCATAGCCGCTCAGGTGCAGCAGCGCGTAGTGCAGCATCGAACCATGGCCGTTCGACAGCAGGAACCGGTCGCGGTTCACCCATTTCGGGTTGGCCGGGTTGTGGCTGTAATGGCCACTCCACAGCGCAACGGCGATCTCGGCCATGCCCATCGGCATGCCTGGGTGGCCGGAATTGGCCTTCTGGACGGCGTCCATTGCCAGCGCGCGGATCGCGTTGGCCATTTGGGTGTGCGGGAGCGTAGAAGTCATCGTAGATATCACGGAAGTATGGAAACTGGGAGCAAGGGCGGCGAACCAGGGGGCTGCGAACTTGCTGAACCTCTTATTTTACCAGACCGCCGCCCCGGCAAAAAAAAACCGCCGTGCGAACACGGCGGTTTTTGACGTCGGACACCGGCCGCAGCCGGTGCGCGGCGGCGCTTAGAAGCGGTGGTTGTACTCGACGGTGAATTTCGCCGAACGTGGAGCGGTGTAGCTGATCACGCGACCGTAGGTCGAGCTGACAGTGGTGCCGTCCAGGTTGTAGGTTTCGTCGATGGTCTGAGCGGTTTGCTTGTTGAAGACGTTGAACACGTCGATCTTCAGCGCCAGGCCTTTCAGGAAGTTAGGACGGTAGGCGACGTTGGCGTCCAGACGGATATCCCATGGCAGACGGCCCAGGGAGCCACGTGGAACCGGCTTGTCGCAGTAGAAGTACACCGAACCGTAATCCTGGATATTCGAAGGAATATTCGGGCTGTTACCGAAGCAGCTGCGTGGACGACCCGATGCTGCCAGGAAGTTGCCGCCCACGGTGAACTCTGGGGTCAGCTCGTAGAAGCCGAACGCCTTGACCTGGTGCTCACGGTCATTTGGCAGCAGGCCATCGGCGCCAACCATCAGCGGCCAGTTATCCCAGGTCGAGGTTGCAGCCACGTCGGTCTGTGCATTGTCCGAACGGGTCTGACCTTCGGTGTTGCCTTTGCTGCGCGACCAGGTGTAGTTCACACGGCCATACCAGCCTTCACGCATCGGGTGCTCGACGAAGAAGTCCAGTGCGGTGTAGGTACGCTTGGCCTTGTCGAACTTCAGTTCATCCTTGGTCAGGTGCACCACCGAGTAGTTCTTGCCGGTGCCGGCGAAGTCCACCAGGAAGGTGTTGTCCTGGCCCGGGTTGAACGATGCGCAGTTGAAACCGCCGTAGTTCGAGGTATCGACTTTGTTGCGTGCAGCCCATGCCAGAATGGCCGAGTCGTCGCAGTAATCGTCAATGGTGGCCTTCAGTTCACGGTAGGTGACTTTGGCGCCGAAGTTCAGCGATGGCGACCAGGCCTTCTCGAAGCCCAGGGTGATCTCGTCCTGGTAGGTCGGGTCGATGCCTTGCGCGGTCAGCGTGGCGGCGTCCTTCGACTGGCCCAGTTCGTTGTTGGTCGAGAACACGCCGGTCAGCGGCACCAGGCCCAGTGGCTGGCCTTGTGCATCGGTACCGGTGTAGGTGAAGAACTGACGCACGTTCAGCGAACGGCTGGCGCCGCGCACTGCCAGGTGGGTCGGGATCTGCAGCGCGTAACGACCGGCGCTACCGTACACTTTCAGCGACGCGTCGCTGTTGACATCCCATGCTGCAGCGAAACGTGGGGTGACGAAATTCTTCACTTCCAGGAAGGTCTCACCGTCACCGTTCTTGTTTTTGAAGTTTTCGTTACGCACACCGAAGGTCAGCAGCACATCCTTGGTGACCTGGTATTGGTCTTCGATGTACTGCGCCGACTGATCGGAAGCAGCCGAGGTGGTATCGTCGAAGATACGTTTGCTGACGTAGTAACCCTGGGTACCCAGGCCGCCGCCGCTGGCTGGCGCCACGGTGTAGCCGCCGCCCAGGCTGATCGGCACGTTAGGCGCGGAGGCCGATTTGCCATAGGTCCACAAACCGCCGCCGCCGTACACCTGGCCGGCGCCTTCCGACGTCAGCTTGTTGTCATCCAGACCAGCACGGAATTTATGCTCGTTCCATTTGTATTCCACGTCCAGACGCTTGGACTTGATCTTGCTCGATGCCTCATTCGGCGAAACCAGGCCCGACAGCACCTGGGTGCTCGAGTAGTTCAGACCAGGATAACGGGCCGATACCGGTGCGCTCACCTGATACAGATCGCCGGTGGTTGGCGCGCCAATCACGTCGTAGCTGTTCTTGTTCTCGGTTTTGCTCTGGCCGTACAACGCGGTCACGGTCAGGTTATCGGTCAGGTTACCGGTATAGCGCAGGATCTGGGTTTCCGCGCCGACCGACGGATTGTAGGTCGAGTCGTTCTTGTAGTGCTGCGACGCGGTCGCCGTGTTGCCATGGGTGTTGGTGGCGTAGTCGTAGCTGTACAGCTGGCGGTCGGTCTTCGGCGTATCGCCCAGGAAGGTCGCTTCCAGTTGGTGATTGTCGGTGATGTTCCAGTTGAACTTGGCCAAGTAGCGATCGATCTTGTCCTGCTTGGCTTCCCAGCCGCTGACCGCGTTCGAGGTCGAGGTACGGGTACCCAGGCCGGCAGCGGTGGCGTTGGTGCCAGCCTCTTCCGATTTACGCTCCTCCACCGACAGGAACATGAACAGCTTGTCCTGAACGATCGGGCCGCCGACATACGCGCCGTAGATTTTCTCGGTGCGGCTGTTGTCCTGGTTGCGACGGAACAGCGTACCGTCGGTGGTGGCGTTTTCCGGCTTGCCGGTCACAGGATAGTAGGTGTCCTTGTACTTGGCACGGGTCGAATTCGGCTCGATGCTGAAGCTGGCGCCGGTTTCCCAGTTGTTGGTGCCGCTCTTGGTGGTGATGTTGACCACGCCGCCGACCGAACGGCCGAACTCGGCGCCGAAGCCGCCGGTCAGGATCTGTGCCTGGGCGATCGAGCCGAATGGCAGTTCCGAGGCGCCCAGCTGGGTCAGCGGGTTGGTGACAGGGAAACCATTGATGTAAAACGCATTTTCGGAAGCGCCGCCGCCGCCGAACGAGGCGCCAGCTGCATAACGGGAGTCTGCACGGGTGGTGTTTGGAGCCAGCTGGATGATCGCGTCGACGCTCTGGGCAATCGGCAGCTTCGCCAGTTCTTTGGCAGTAAAGGTCGCGCCGTTGTTCGAGCTCGACACGTCGATGCGGCTGCGGCGGCCGGTCACTTGCACAGCTTGTACGGAGGCGAAGGACGCGTCCACGCCCTGGCCGACGAGCACGTCGATTTCCTGGGTGTTGGCGACGGCGCCGTTGCGCATCAGTTCGACACGGTAGTGGCCAGCGGCCATGGCGGTGGCGGTGTAGCGGCCGGACGCATCCGGCGTCACCACACGGCGGGCGCCGGTATCGGTGTTGGACAGCACGACGGTGGCGCCGGCTGGCGACTCCACGTTACCGAAAATAGTACCGGCGGCATTCGACTGTGCCATTGCTGCCGGAACGATCGCGGCACTCAGCGCAGCGGCACTGAATGCCACCTGCAGGGCACGGACCAAGACAGTTTTCTTTAACATTGATTTTCCCTGATTATTAAATTAGACAACCCGGATAGGGTGCGCCATTTTTTTACACGACAACCCCCGTACCTATTCAGCTCGAGTCATCGCTATTCCATTTCGACGGAAATGAAGCATGGTCGTTTATAAACTTCCGTGCTTTTCCATTTCAACAGGCCATTTATGAGACCATGTGGGGCAACTAACTGTCAATAAGCGCAATATTGTTAGTGTGAACAAACAACACCTTTATTTTTCTTATAAAACCAGTTTCATACCACCTGCACCGCACATGTGCACGAATGCGGCCTCGCGCCCCATTTTGGAATAAAAGGCACCATTATGTTCAGGCAAACACAATGGAATCAGGGATAGCGCATAAGAATATGCGCAAATATATTAACGCTGCTTGCTTCTGGCCCTTAGAATATCCTGACGCATGGCGTAATCGGATTCGATTTCCTTGTTGAGCACGTCATATTCGATTTTGTTCTTCTTATTGCGCTCGTCAATGCTGGCATTATTGTCCAGCACATATTTCTCGGTGGCGCTTTTCCACGCCTTATTTTCCGCCATCACGGTTTCCGCCAGGCGCTGCGGCTCGACGATTAATTGCTGGACCTTGTTTTCGATCTGGACGGAGGCGCGCTGATACTCTTCATTACTCATCAGCTTGAATAGATCGGGTGGAATGACCCCGGTGGCGGGCTGGCTGTTGCCGATCCCCTGCACAAAGCGGCCGTAACAGCTGGTCCACGCCGTGACGGCCGCATTGACCGCCTTGATGTCGGCATTGCTCTTCGAAACAGCAGGGATGGTGGGTTGCACGCAGCCGTAATGGTCATAGCGCAGCGCGGCGCCGTCATAGTGCGTCGTGTAGTACTCGATCTCGGCCTTGCGGCGCTGGCGTTCCTGCACCAGCAGCAGCGACTCGGCCGCTTCCGGCTGGCCGGCCGCCTTGGCGCGGTTCAGCCAATAGGCGGCCTTGTCGACATCCTGCGCCGTGCCTTCGCCAAAACCATACATTTCGCCGAGCTGCAACTGGGCCGCCGGGACGCCCCGCTCCGCCAGCACGCTGAACTGCTGGAAAGCTTGTTTGAACTCGCGTTTCTCCCACAGACGCTGGGCGTCGCCCAGCTCGTCCGCATGCAATAGCCCGCACAAGGCCGTCAGCGCGACGGCCGCAATCACGTTCTTGCTCATGGCTCTCCCTGAATTTCTACTTTAGGTTTTATACAATCCATACTAGTGTGTAAAAAAACATTGTGCAAATAGTCATTGCCATGATGGGCCCTGATGAGCCGAAAATACGTCAAATTGCCTGCATCAGCAGCTAAAAATCTGGCAAAAAAACAACAAGCTGTATTAAAATTGGCCCAATTCCGCAATTTCCCGACATCCATGCCGCGCTTTTTTTGTCCACAATCCTTGACCATCGGGCAGCAGCTCGCACTGCCTGACAGCGTGGCCCACCACATCCACGTGCTGCGTCTCGCGCCGGGCGCGCTGATCACCGTCTTCAACGGCGATGGCGGCGAGTACGCCGCCGCCGTGGTCGAGCTTGGCCGCCGCAGCGTCACCGTCGAAATCAAGGCCCACGCCGCGCGCGAGGCCGAACTGCCATTCGCCGTCACGCTGGCGCAAGCCCTGCCCGAGGGCAGCAAAATGGACTGGATCATCGAGAAGGCCATCGAACTGGGCGTGTCGGGCTTCCAGCCGCTGGCGGCGCAGCGCTGCGTGGTCAAGCTGTCGGCCGAACGGGCCGAGAAAAAGCTGGAGCACTGGCGCGGCATCATCGTCTCGGCCTCCGAGCAGAGCGGCCGCAACCGCCTGGCGCAGCTGGCGCCGCCGCAGGACTACAAGCAATGGATCACCCAGCAGGATCTGCACCGCCGCATCATCCTGACGCCGCGCGCCGAGCATTCGCTGGCCGACTGGGCGCGCCACCAGGCGCCGCAGGCGGTGACGCTGGTGGTCGGTCCCGAAGGCGGCCTCAGCGAGCAGGAGGAAGACCTGGCGCTGCGCCACGGCGCCCTGCCGCTGTCCATGGGACCGCGCATTCTGCGCACAGAAACAGCGGCGCTGGCGGCGGTCTCGGCGCTGAGCGCGGCCTGGGGCGGCTTCGCATAAGATCGCGGCCGAGGTAAAATAGCGCCTGCGGCCGCTTCCGATGGGGCGGCCGCACCACTCTCCGCTAGCTACGGAGCCCGCAATTTTTGGAACCCTCATCATGCTGCGTTTAAACGAAGTCAAACTCCCGCTCGACCATAGCGCGGAGCAACTGCCGGCCGCCATCCTGGCGCGCCTGGGCATCCCGGCCGCCGACCTGCGCGGCTTCACCATCTACAAGCGCAGCTACGACGCGCGCAAGAAAAGCGCCATCGTCCTGATCTATTCGCTGGATGTGGACATCGCCAACGAAGCGGCGGTACTGAAGCGCCTGCAGCACGACGTGCACCTGATGCCGTCGCCGGACACCTCTTATAAGTTCGTCGCCGATGGCGCCGCGCTGGCCGCCCATCCGGACTTCCAGCGTCCGGTGGTGATCGGCATCGGCCCGTGCGGGCTGCTGGCGGCGCTGATCCTGGCGCAGATGGGCCTGCGCCCGATCATCCTGGAGCGCGGCAAGATCGTGCGCGAGCGCACCGTCGACACCTTCGGCTTCTGGCGCCAGCGCAAGCTCAATCCCGAGTCCAACGTGCAGTTCGGCGAAGGCGGCGCCGGCACCTTCTCCGACGGCAAGCTGTACAGCCAGATCAAGGACCCGAAACACTACGGCCGCAAGGTGCTCAACGAGTTCGTCAAGGCTGGCGCGCCGGAAGAGATCATCTACGTCAGCAAGCCGCACATCGGCACCTTCCGCCTGGTCAAGATGGTCGAGTCGATGCGCGAGAACATCGAGGCGCTGGGCGGCGAATACCGCTTCGAGAGCAAGGTCACCGACATCGACATCGAGGACACCGCCGACGGCCGCCAGGTGCGCGGCCTGACGCTCGAGAGCGGCGAGAAGATCGTCACCAGCCACGTGGTGCTGGCCATCGGCCACAGCGCGCGCGACACCTTCGAGATGCTGTACCAGCGCGGCGTCTACATCGAAGCGAAACCGTTCTCGATCGGCTTCCGCGTCGAGCACCCGCAATCGCTGATCGACACCTGCCGCTTCGGCCCCAACGCCGGCAACCCGATCCTCGGCGCCGCCGACTACAAGCTGGTGCACCACGCGTCGAACGGCCGCGCCGTCTACAGCTTCTGCATGTGCCCGGGCGGCACGGTGGTGGCGGCGGCGTCGGAGCCGGGCCGCGTGGTCACCAACGGCATGAGCCAGTACTCGCGCAACGAACGCAACGCCAACAGCGCCATCGTGGTCAGCATTTCGCCGGAAGTCGACTATCCGGGCCACCCGCTGGCCGGCGTCGCCTTCCAGCGCGACCTCGAAGAAAAAGCCTTCCACCTCGGCGGCGGCACCTACAACGCGCCGGGCCAGCTGATGGGCGATTTCGTCGCCGGCCGCGCCTCGACCGACTTCGGCGCGGTGGTGCCGTCGTACAAGCCCGGCATCACGCTGACCGACCTGGCGCAGATCCTGCCGGAATTCGCCGTGACGGCGCTGCGCGAAGCCTTCCCGGCGTTCGACAAGCAGCTCAAAGGCTATTTCAAGCACGACGCCGTGCTGACCGGCCTGGAGACGCGCACCTCGTCGCCGATCCGCATCAAGCGCCGCGACGACACGCTGCAAAGCCTGAACACGCGCGGCCTGTTCCCGGCCGGTGAAGGCGCCGGTTACGCCGGCGGCATCCTGTCGGCCGGCGTCGACGGCATCAAGGTGGCCGAAGCGCTGGCGCTGTCGATGGCAACACAGTATGAACCTGGTTGAACACCTCCCCTCTCCCTAGCACATGGCCGCATTAATGCGGCCAAAAATTTGTATTTTTGTGTAAAAAAACGGCGGGTTTCCGATAAATACCGCACAAAGTGTTGTTTATTTCAAAGTTGTTACAGATTGCCAATTGACCCAATATGGTGCAAATGGTCTGATAACGCCGCTAAAGAATCGCTTTCAGATTTTTTGCCAGGTAGCTTTGAATAACTAGACCTCGTGAAACACCCAAGGAGTTTGATCAATGATGATGGAAACCGTTTTGTCGCGTTCGCTGCGCGTGATGTTCGCCAGCAGCGCCGCCCTGATGCTGGCACAACCGGCATTCGCCCAAGATACCGCGCCGATCCAGCGCGTTGAAATTACCGGTTCGGCCATCAAGCGCATCGACGCTGAGACCGCCGTGCCGGTGACGATCGTGAAGATGGCCGACCTGAAGAAGGAAGGCATCACCACCATCGAGCAAGTGATGGCCAATCTGAGCGTGTCGCAAGCCTCGCAAGGCACCAGCCAGGTGGTCGGCTCGGGCACCGGCGGCGCCTCGTTCGCCGACCTGCGCGGCATCGGCGCCAACAAGACGCTGGTGCTGCTGAACGGCCGTCGCCTGGCCAACAATGCCTACGACAGCTCGGCGCCCGACCTGAACATGATCCCGTTCGCGGCACTGGAACGCGTGGAAGTGCTGCGCGACGGCGCGTCGGCACTGTACGGCTCCGACGCGGTCGGCGGCGTGATCAACTTCATCACCAAAAAAGACTACCAGGGCGGCACCATCACCCTGGGCGCGGACAATCCACAGCATGACGGTGGCTTCGCCAACAACTTCAACGTCGGCTACGGCTGGGGCGACCTGGACAAGAACGGCTTCAACATCTTCGCGATGGTGGACCACCAGGAACAGCACCGCATCGGCGGCACCCAGCGCGACTTCAACACCCGCTACGCTGGCGGCCTGTCGTCGTCGACCTTCCCGGCCAACTGGGCGCAGGGCAACCTGGCCGGCAACCCGGCCGGTCCTGACTGCACCACCGGCAGCCACCTGATCGCGGGCTCGAACGGCCAGTGCCAGATGACCACCTCGTCCTTCGTCGACTACATTCCGAAGAGCGAGCGCACCACCGGCATGATCAAGGGCACGTTCAAGATCAACGAAAACCACGAGCTGGGCATCGAGCTGCTGTCGACCGAGAGCAAGGTCCAGAGCGCGATCGCACCGGTGCCATACGGCGGCCTGTACATCAACCGCCTGCGCCCGGACGGCACGCCTAACCCGTACTACCCAACCGCTGCCGGCCTGGACCCGAACTTCACCTCGGCAGGCGGCAACGCCACCCCTGGCGTGATGCCGGGCTTCGTCACCGCGCGCTGGCGCGATCTGCCGAATGGCGCGCGGGCGGATGAAAACATCAACAAGCAGCAGCGTCTGGTGGTCTCGATGAACGGCACGATCGCCGGCTGGGACTACAACGGCGCCGTGACCTACAATGAAAACAAGGTCAAGGAAAACCTGTACGGCTACAGCGACGGCGGCATCATCACCGCTGGCGTGCTGAACGGTGTGATCAACCCGTTCGGCGACCAGAGCGCCGCCGGCACCGCGCTGCTGAACAGCGCCGCCCTGAACGGCAACATCCAGAACGCCAAGGGCACCAGCAAGGGCGCCGACCTGAAAATCAGCCGCGAAGTAGGCGACTGGTTCCAGACCGGCCACCAGGCAGGCCTGGCCCTGGGCGCGCAGTATGAGCACCAGGACTTCATCAGCGCGGCCAATACCGAGTTTGCGGCAAAAGTGATCGCCTCGACCGGTATCGATCCGAACACCCTGAACGAAGGTTCGCGTAACGTGTCGGCCTTCTTCGGCGAACTGAACGTTCCTGTGCTGAAATCCCTGGACCTGACCGCGGCCTTCCGCTACGACAAGTACAGCGACTTCGGCCACACCTTCAATCCGAAGTTCGGCTTCCGTTTCCAGCCGACCAAGGAAGTGCTGTTCCGCGGTTCGTTCTCGAAAGGCTTCCGCGCACCGTCGCTGTATGACATCAATGCCGGCAACGCCTACACCAATGCGGCCGACACCCTGAACGATCCGAAGAACTGCCCAGGCGGCGTTGCCCAGCCTGGCAAGCCAGCGTCCGACAACTGCGATCAGCAGTTCCAGGTGCTGAACGGTGGTCAGAAAGGTCTGAGCCCAGAGCGTTCGAAAAACGGCACCATCGGTGTCGTGTGGGAACCGATCAACAACCTGTCGCTGAGCGCGGACTGGTGGTCGATCCGCCTGACCCAGCAAATCGGCAGCCTGGCGGACTACGACGTGCTGGACAATCCAACCCTGTTCTCGTCGCACATCATCCGCAACGCCTCCGGCGACCTGGCAGTGGACGGTTCGCAATGTCCTAACCCGATCACCTGCGGCTACCTGGACCTGCGTACCCAGAATCTGGGCGACATGAACACCAACGGTGTCGACCTGTCGGCCAGCTACCGTCTGCGTACCGCCGACTACGGCAGCTTCACCATGGCCTACAACGGCACCTGGGTACACAAGTATGAGTACCAGAACTTTGCCGGCGACGAGATGCACAACAAAGTTGGCGTCTTCTCGGGTGACGGTCCGATCTTCCGCTGGCAGAACACCGTCAACGTGAACTGGAACCAGGGCAAGTTCGGCGCCGGCGTTGCCGCGCACTACAAGTCGGGCTACCAGGATCAGGACAACTCGAATGATCCAAACCACAACGTCGCGTCGTACACCACCTTCGACGGCTACGGCTCGTGGACGGCAATGAAGGGCCTGACCCTGACCGCCGGCGTGCGCAACATCTTCGACCGCGATCCACCGCTGTCGTACCAGACTGGTCACTTCCAGGCTGGCTATGACCCGCGTTATGCCGACCCAACCGGCCGCACCCTGTACGTGCGCGCCACCTACGACTTCTAATCCGAAGTTGACCTGAACATCCCCCGGCGGCGTCAGCGCGGCCGGGGGATTTTTTTTTGCCTACAGCCAGCCGGCCTTCTTGAAGCGCCGGTGCAGGTACAGGCACACGCCGACCATGATGGCGATCGCCATCGGATAACCGAACTTCCACTCCAGCTCCGGCATGAACTTGAAGTTCATGCCCCACAGCCCGGCAAACGCGGTGACGATGGCAAAGATCGCCGCCCACGCCGCCAGCCGCTTGTTTACTTCGCTTTCCTCGATGGCCGTCATCGACAGGTTGACCTGGATCGCGGTGGCGATGGTGTCGCGGATGCCGTCCAGCGAGGCGCTGATGCGGTGCAGGTGATCGTGCACGTCGCGGAAGTATTCCTGGGTGTCCTGGCACATCGCCGGCACGCGGCCGCCGTGCAGCCGCCCCACCGCCTCCATCAGCGGCACCACCACGTGGCGCACCACGGTGACCTTGCTCTTCAGCTGGTACAGGCGCTGGATGTTGTCGCGCTGGCGGCCCTGGGTGAAGATCATCTCCTCGATTTTTTCCAGCTCGGTTTCCAGCATGTCGAGCACCGGGAAGTAGCGGTCCACCACCGTGTCCATCAGCGCGTACAGCACGAAGGCCGGCCCCAGGCGCAGCATGTGCGGCTCCTTCTCGGCGCGCGCGCGCACGTTCTGGAAGCCCTGCTGGCTGTCGCCGTCGCGCGAGGACAGCACATAGTTCTGGCCGACGAAGATGTCGACTTCGCCCACCGTCACCTCGTGCTCGTGGCACTCGATGGTCTTCACCACCACGAACAGCGAATCGCCGTATTCCTCGATCTTCGGCCGCTGGTGTCCGCGGCTGGCGTCCTCGACGGCCAGCTCGTGCAGGCCGAACTCGTGCTGCATCACCGCCAGCTCGTCGGGCTGGGCGTCGCGCAGCGCCACCCAGACAAAGGTCTCCGGTTTCTCGACATAATCGCTGATGTCTTCCACCGGAATGTCGGCCAGTTTTTTACCATCCTGATAGGCCACACAATTAATCAGCATACGCATTCCATAAAAAAGAAAAGCCCTTGGCTTCGTCAGCCAAGAGCTTACCTCAAACTGATGTTGCGCCAGATTACGCAGCGGTTAAATAGCGCACGCCCGGCTTGTTGCGCGACAGGTTGCCGGCCAGCGCGTTGCGCGCCTCTTCCATGCGGGTGAAGTCGCCCAGGTCCGGCAGCGACGGCACGGTCACCAGTTCGCGCTGGTCGAAGCCGGACAGCGCCGCGTCCACCAGGTCTTCCGGCGTCATCACCCATTCCTGCGGCAGGTTCTCGACGGCGTGGCCGGCGCGGTCCCAGAACGGCGTGGCGATCGCCCCCGGCAACACCGCCTGCACCTGCACGCCCTTGCCGCCCAGCTCGTGATGCAGCGACTGGCTCAACGCCAGCACGAAGGCCTTGCTGCCGCCGTAGGTGCCGTTCAGCAGCTCGGGCTTGAGCGCGGCGATCGACGAAATGTTGATGATGGCGCCCTGGCCGCGTGCCACCATGCCCGGCGCGGCGGCGCGGGTCAGGCGGGTCAGCGCGGTGATGTTCACGTTGATCAGCGTATCGAGTTCTTCCGGCGTCGAATCGACCAGCGACTTGACGGCGCCGAGGCCGGCGTTATTCACCAGCATGCCGATGCTGCTGTCGCTGCTCAGGCGCTGCTCGACGCGGCGCAGCTCGGCGGTCACGCCCAGGTCGGCGGCGATGGTGTCGACCTGGCGGCCGGTGGCGGCTTGCAGGCGGGACGCCAGCGCGGTCAGCTTGGCGGCGTCGCGCGCCACCAGGACCAGATCATAGCCACGGCGGGCCAGACGTTCTGCGTAGACTGCGCCGATGCCCGAGGATGCGCCGGTAATGAGTGCGGTTGTCATGATGTGTGCTCCTGTTGGTTAAGTTGACAGGCTCAGTGTAGGGGCGCAGACTAAGGCCCGTGTGACATAGATACCTCTTTTTAGGCCATCATGAAAAAAACCATCGGCTTGCTGCTGTTTCCCGGCTTCCAGATTGTCGACCTGGCGGCGGTGACCGTGTTCGAGGTCGCCAACGCCATGCCGGGCGGACCGTATTACGAGATGCACATGCTGTCCGAGCACGGCGGGCCGGTGGCCAGCTCATCCGGCGTGGCGGTCATGACGCAGCCGTTCAGCGCGCCGGGCTTCGACACCATCATGGTGGCCGGCAGCATGGAGCTGATCCAGGCGTCGGCCCCGTTCGTGGACTTTTTGCGCGACGCCAGCCGCGCCTCGCGCCGCACCGCCAGCATCTGCACCGGCGCCTTTCTGCTGGCGGAAGCGGGCCTGCTGGAAGGCCGGCGCGTGACGACGCACTGGGCGCTGGCGCGCGAGCTGCAACGCCGCTATCCGAAAACCCGGGTGGAGGAAGACCGCATCTTCATCGAGCACGACCACGTGTGGAGTTCGGCCGGCATGACGGCCTGCATCGACCTGTCGCTGGCATTGGTGGAAGCCGATTACGGCGTCGAGCTGGCGCGCGAGGTGGCGCGCAAGATGGTGGTGTATCACCGCCGCACCGGCGGCCAGTCGCAGTTTTCCGCGCTGCTGGAACTGGAGCCGAAATCGGACCGCATCCAGACCGCCCTCACCTACGCCAAGCGCAATCTGCGCAAGGCGCTGTCGGTCGACGAGCTGGCCGACGCGGCCAGCCTGAGCCGGCGCCAGTTCAGCCGCGCGTTCCGGCTGGAGACCGGCCAGTCGCCGGCCAAGGCGGTGGAAACACTGCGCGTGGAGGCGGCGCGCAACATGATCGAGGAAGGCAATCACGCCATCGACGTGGTCGCGCGCGAAGTCGGCTTCGACGATCCCGAGCGCATGCGCCGCGCCTTCCTGCGCGCCTACGGTGTGCCGCCGCAGGCGGTCAAGCGGGCGGCGCGGGCGGCGGCGTAAGCGCGTAGCGGGTCGGCGACATGCCCACGTGCCGTGTGAACGCCACGCTGAAGGCGCTGGCCGAACCATAGCCGACGCGCTCGGCCACGGCGGCCACGTTGCCCTCCCGCCGGCGCAGCAGGTTCTTGGCCTTGGCCATGCGCCAGCGCAGCAGATACTCCATCGGCGCCACGCCCACCGCGCGGCTGAAGCGCTCGAAGAATGCCGAGCGCGACAGCGCTGCCTCCTTGGCCAACTGTGCCACCGTCCACGGCGCGGTCATCTGCTCGTGCATGCGCCGCAGCGCCAGCGCCAGGCGCTCATCGGCCAGCCCGCGCAGCAGGCCCGGCGTCGCGGCAGTGACGGCGCTGGAACGCAAGGCTTCGATCAGCAGCACTTCCAGCAAATGCGCCAGCACCACCTCGCGTCCCGGACGCCGTGCGCGCGATTCCTCGCCCACCAGTTGCACCAGCGTCGACAGCCGCTGTTCGCCGCGCACGTGGATCAGGCGCGGCAACAGCGAGACCAGCAGCGCCGCATCCGGCGAATCGAAGGCGCAATGGCCGATCAGCAGCACGGCCTCGGTTGGACTGTCCGGCGGGCCGAAGCGGAATTCGCCGTTCGGCAGCGCCTGCGGCGCGGCATCGAGCGCGGCGGCCGGCGGCGGCTTCAGGCTGCTCATCGAGAATGCATGCGACTCCGGTATCAGCACGAAATCGCCCTGCCGCAGCGACAGCGGCTCCCGGCCTTCGGTGGTCAGCAGGCTGGCGCCTTCCAGCACCACGCAGTAAAAGGGCTGCCCTTCATGCGAGCGCCGCACGCGCCACGGACCGGCGCTGCTGACGACTTTCGAGAACCGGATGCGTGGCTGCAGCAGGGTCACCACTTCGGCGAGGGGATCGATCATGTCTGGACGCTTGCGAATGGAATGTGGACGAACAATTGTAGCAAGTCCACCAGTGGACGACTACAGTGTCGTCACACCATTCCACAGGAGTTCCCATGAAAACCATCCTCATCACCGGCTGCTCGTCCGGCTTCGGCCTGGAAACCGCCCGCTATTTTCTTGAACGCGACTGGCGCGTGATCGCCACCATGCGCACGCCGCGCACGGACCTGCTGCCGCCCTCGGCAAACCTGCGCGTGCTGCCGCTGGATGTGGCCGACGCCGCCAGCATCCGCAACGTGATCGAAGCGGCCGGCCCGGTCGACGTATTGGTCAACAACGCCGGCATCGGCATGCTGGGTGCGCTGGAAGGCACCAGTCTGGACAAGGTGCGCGAGGTGTTCGAGACCAATACCTTTGGCGTCATGGCCATGACGCAGGCGGTGCTGCCGCAGATGCGCGAGCGCAAGGCGGGCGTGGTCATCAACGTGACGTCGAGCGTGACCTTGAAATCCTTGCCGCTGTTGTCGGTGTACACGGCCAGCAAGGCGGCGGTGAATGCCTTCACCGAATCGCTGGCGCTGGAACTGGCGCAGTTCAACGTGCGCGTCAACCTGGTGCTGCCGGGCCGCGCGCCGACCACCAGCTTTGGCGCCAACGCGCAGCCGCGCATGCAGGGAGCGATTCCGGAAGCTTATGCGGCCATGGCGCAGCATGTGTTTGCGGGCTGGCAGCAGTCGACGGAGGAAGTGACGCAGGCGGTCGATGTGGCGCAGGCGGTGTGGCAGGCCGCCACCGATCCAGCCGCGCCCATGCGCATCGCCGCCGGCGCCGATGCAGTGGCGCTGATGTAAAAAAACGGCGCCTTGTGCAGCAAGGCGCCGTTTCGTTCACGCGCGAAGCGGTTTAGTCGTCCTTCGCGCCGTCGATGCCGAGTTCGGCAATCTTGCGGGTGATGGTATTGCGGCCTATCCCCAGCCGCACCGCCGCATCGTTCTTGCGGCCATGCGTATGCTTGAGCGCAGTCTTGATCAGCGCCGACTCGAACTGCCGTCCCAGCACCGCCATCACTTCCTGCTGACCGCCACTGAGCATGCTGGCAGCCTGCATTTCCAGCAGTCCCAGCCACGCATCCGGCGAACCGGCCGCGCTGGCGGAGGCATCCGTCGCCACCGCCGTCACCGTACCGTGGTGCTGCGGCGCGCTGTAGCTGTCGCCGGTGGCCGCGCCAGCCGACAGCGGCGCCGCCGACGACGCACCGCTTTGCTCCTGCGACAGCTCCAGCGGCAGATCCTTGATCTCCACCGTCTGCCCCGGCGCCATCACGGTGATCCAGTTGCACAGATTTTCCAGCTGGCGCACATTGCCCGGCAACTCCAGGCTGGCCAGGAACTGCAAGGCCGCGTCGCTCATGCGCTTGGCTTCAACGCCCAGCTGTTTCGCGCTCTGCACCAGGAAGTGACGCACCAAAATAGGGATGTCCTCGCGACGCTCCCTCAAACTGGGCAGACGCAAGCGGATCACGTTCAGGCGGTGATACAAGTCTTCGCGGAACAAGCCTTCGCGCACACGCTGCTCCAGATTCTGGTGCGTTGCCGTGATCACGCGCACGTTGGCCTTCAGCGGCTGATGGCCGCCGACGCGATAGAAGTGACCGTCCGACAGCACGCGCAACAGGCGCGTCTGCAAATCGAACGGCATGTCGCCGATTTCATCGAGGAACAGCGTGCCGTTCTCGGCCTGCTCAAAGCGGCCGCGGCGCGTGGTCTGCGCGCCGGTGAAGGCGCCGCGCTCGTGGCCGAACAGTTCGGACTCCAGCAAATCCTTGGGAATCGCCGCCGTATTCAGCGCGATGAAAGGCTGCGCCGCACGCGGGCTGTGCTTGTGCAGCGCACGCGCCACCAGCTCCTTGCCGGAACCGGATTCGCCGGTGATCAGCACCGTCACATTCGACTGCGACAGGCGGCCGATGGCGCGAAACACTTCCTGCATGGCTGGCGCCTGGCCGAGGATTTCCGGCGTTTCCGTCGGTCCCGATTCCACGCTGGTCTCGCGCAGGCTTTCATCCAGCGCGCGCCGGATCAGCTCGACGGCCTTGTCGATATCGAACGGCTTGGCCAGGTATTCGAAGGCGCCGCCCTGGAAGGCCGCCACGGCGGAATCGAGGTCGGAGAAAGCGGTGATGATGATGACCGGCAGGCCCGGCAGGCGTGACTTCACCAGTTGCAGCAAGTCCAGCCCTGAGTCGCCCGGCATGCGGATGTCGGACACCAGCACCTGCGGCGTTTCATATTCCAGCGCGGCGATGGCGTCGCGTGCATTGGCAAAACTCTTGGTGGCCAGGTTTTCCCTGGCTAATGCTTTTTCCAGTACCCAGCGGATCGATTCGTCGTCGTCTACTATCCAGATTGGCTTCATGTGTTGTGTGTATTCCGCGATGGATCGTCAATCAAGGGACACGGTCCGCATTGCCCGCCGCGGCTTATGGCAACGGCAGCAAAATACGGAAATCCGTAAATCCAGGCCGGCTCTCGCACTCGATCACGCCCATGTGCTGTTGCACGAAGGTCTGTGCCAAGGTCAGCCCCAGGCCGCTGCCGCCCTCCCTGCCTGACACCAATGGGTAGAAGATGCGGTCGCGGATCTGGGGTGCGATACCCGGTCCATTGTCAATGATATGCAAGTCTAATGCCAGCCCGTAACGGACCTTGGCCAGCGTGACCTGGCGCGCCACCCGCGTCTTGAAAACGATCTGCGCATCGCCCGCCTCGATCTGCGCCGCCAGCGCCTGGGCGGCGTTGTGCGCGATGTTGAGCACGGTCTGGATCAGCTGCTCCTTGTCGCCCCGGAACTCGGGAATCGAGGCGTCATAGTCGCGCAGGATGGTCAGGCCGGACGGGAACTCGGCCAGCATCAGGCTGCGCACGCGCTCCAGCACTTCGTGGATGTTGACGTCGCCGACGATGTGCGGCCGGCGGTGCGGCGCCAGCAGGCGGTCGACCAGGGTCTGCAGGCGGTCGGCCTCCTTGATGATGACCTGGGTGTATTCGCGCAGCTGCACCGCGTGCAGCGCCGGCAGTTCCATCTCCAGCAGCTGCGCGGCGCCACGGATGCCGCCCAGCGGATTCTTGATCTCGTGCGCCAGGTTGCGGATCAGCTCCTTGTTGACCTGGCTCTGGTCGAGGATGCGCTCCTCGCGGTCCAGCTTCAGGTGCTGCTGGTTTTCCCGCAGTTCGATCAGCACGTGGCCGGCCGGCTCGTCCAGCACCGAGACGATGCTGTGCACATGCAGCGGCTCGCGGCCGGCGCGTTCCAGCGTCAGGTCCTGGCGCAGGTCGGAAAATTTGTGTTCGCGCGCCTGTGCGACAATATTGTCCAGCTCGTCTGGATTGACGAACTGCGCGCCGAGCTTCTGGCGCGACAGCGCCTTCAGCGAGTTCTCCAGCAGGTTCTCGGCGGCGGCGTTGGCGTAGGCGATGTGGCCGCCGGCGTCCAGCATGACCACGGCCGAAGCCAGCAGCTCCAGGCCGGCCAGCGCCGGAGGCCGGTTGATGGCGGCGGCCGCGCGGGCCGCAATATTACTTACTAGGCTCATCGGATATTCGCAATCTCACGTTTCAAGGCATCGACATTCTTTTCCGAGCGGCTGATGCTGTCACGCAGCGTGGCCACCCGTTCCTGGTACTTCGCATAGTTGCGTTCGTCGCCGCGCCGTTCCGGCTCGCCGTTGTTGAATTCGCGGCGCATGTCCGTCAGCTTTTGCTGTTCGGTCTTGAGCTCGTCTTCCAGAATGCCGCGGCGGTCGGCGTCGCGCGCGCGCTGCTCGGCGTTGTCGACGCGCGGGAACTCGCCCGGCGTGGTCACCGGCGCGGCGTTCCGTGCCGCTGGCGCCGCGCGCCGCGTGGGCGCCGGCACCGTCATGCCGGGCAGGTCCATCAGCTTGCAGTAGCTGCCGCGGTTGATGTCGGTGAACTCGACACTGCCACCGGGCGGTTGGCATTTGTAGATCTGTCCATGTGCGGCGGCGGAAGCCAACAGCGCCAGCAGCGCACTCAGTTTCAAACTCGTTGTCATTCGTAAATCCGTGGGTGGAACCTGTCCCTCCGAATATACAGCATCCAAATAAAAACGCGGGGAAAGCTCTGCTCGCCCCGCGTTCTGTATGACCGGCTGACGCCAGTGATTACAGCGAGTAGTACATGTCGAACTCAGCAGGGTGAGTGGTCATGCGCATACGTTGTACGTCTTGCATTTTCAGCTCGATGTAGGCATCGATCATGGAATCGCTGAACACGCCGCCACGGGTCAGGAACTCGCGGTCTTTGTTCAGGTTGTCCAGGGCTTCTTCCAGCGAAGCGCACACGGTTGGGATCAGTGCGTCTTCTTCCGGCGGCAGGTGGTACAGATCTTTCGATGCTGCTTCGCCTGGGTGGATCTTGTTCTGGATACCGTCCAGACCGGCCATCAGCAGCGCCGAGAAGCACAGGTAGACGTTGGCCAGTGGATCAGGGAAGCGGGTTTCGATACGACGGCCTTTTGGATTGGCCACGTGTGGAATACGGATCGACGCCGAACGGTTTTTCGCCGAGTAAGCCAGTTTCACTGGCGCTTCGAAGCCTGGCACCAGACGCTTGTACGAGTTGGTGCCTGGGTTGGTGATCGCGTTCAGTGCCTTGGCGTGCTTGATGATGCCGCCGATGTAGTACAGCGCGGTTTCCGACAGGCCGGCATAGCCGTCGCCTGCGAACAGGTTGACGCCGCCTTTCCAGATCGACTGGTGCACGTGCATGCCCGAACCGTTGTCGCCAACGATAGGTTTCGGCATGAAGGTCGCGGTTTTGCCGTAGCTGTGGGCCACGTTCCAGACCACGTATTTCAGGTTCTGGGTCCAGTCGGCGCGCTCGACCAGGGTCGAGAACTTGGTGCCGATTTCGTTCTGGCCAGCGCCGGCCACTTCGTGGTGGTGCACTTCAACCGGGATGCCCAGCGATTCCAGGATCAGGCACATTTCCGAACGCATGTCCTGGAAGCTGTCCACTGGTGGCACTGGGAAGTAGCCGCCCTTGACGGTTGGACGGTGGCCGCTGTTGCCGCCTTCGATTTCCTTGTCGGTCGACCACGACGCTTCGTCGGAATCCACTTTGACGAAGCAGCCGGACATGTCGATCTTCCAGCGCACGCTGTCGAAGATGAAGAATTCTGGTTCCGGGCCGAAGTAGGCGGTATCGCCGATGCCCGACGATTTCAGGTAGGCTTCCGCGCGCTTGGCGATGGAGCGTGGATCACGGTCGTAGCCCTTGCCGTCGGCTGGCTCGATCACGTCGCATTGCATGAACAGCGTGGTCTCTTCCATGAACGGGTCGATGTTCGCGGTGTTTGGATCAGGCATCAGAATCATGTCGGATGCTTCAATACCCTTCCAGCCGGCGATCGAGGAACCGTCAAACGCGTGACCCGATTCGAACTTGTCGATGTCGAAAGCCGACACAGGCACGGTGACGTGCTGTTCTTTACCACGGGTATCAGCGAAACGGAAATCAACGAATTTGACTTCGTTTTCCTGGACCATTTTCAGAACTTCTGCGGCTGTCATTGCCATGCGTATCTCCTAAAGGGAATGTGTGGAACTCGTGAGGCGTAAGTAAGCAGTATCTGTGCCAGCCCGAAACTCATATCGATATGTTGGTAGCGTCTTTGAACTTGGGTGCAAAATGAATCTAAAATTCACGAGCGTGTCCAATTGCCCAAATTGTCAGCAGATCAGTCTCGCACTTCTTTAGTGCGTTTCCAGTATTTTGCACCTTGTAAGTGCATTTTAGGATTTTTTCTGAAAAGCGCATGGTTTTGGTGCATCGCAATCGCGGGCCGCGCACGGACGCCTATAATAAACTTAAACTTATTACCGGAAAACCTTATGAGCAAAATAGATGAGATTCTGGCTTTGGCGCGCAGCCGGAGCAAGGACTGGCCCTATGCCGGCGCGGTCACGCCGCAGGAAGCGTTTGAATTGCTGAGTGCGGAAAACGCGGTCAAGCTGGTCGATGTGCGCACCAACGCCGAGCGCGACTGGGTGGGCCGCGTGGCCATTCCGGAAGCCCAACATGGTGCGGTGCAATGGGCGACTTATCCAGGCGGCAACGCCAACCATGAATTCATCGAGCAATTAAATTCGGTGGCGCGCAAGGATCAGGTCATTTTGTTCTTGTGCCGATCGGGCGTGCGCTCGCGTGGTGCAGCCAAGCTGGCGACCGAGCACGGCTACCAGCACTGCTACGACATCCTGGAAGGCTTCGAAGGCGACAAGGACGAGCTGGGCCACCGCAAGAATGTCAGCGGCTGGTGCAAGGCCGGCCTGCCCTGGATCGGCGCCTGATTTAGACGGGCACGGCTTCCGGTGCGGCGGGGCTGGCCTCGCCCATCAGGAACAGGATGCGCTTGCGCACGAACTGGATGTGGCTGCGCAAGCCGTACAAGCCGTCGGCAAACGACAGCGGTATCGATACCTGGTTGACCAGCTCCTCGATCTCGTCGAGACGCTTGAGCTGCTCCTCATACACCTGCATGCGCGTCGCCTGCGGCGCTTCCTCGACACGCTGTTCCACCGCCCGCAACTGGCCGTACCATTTGTACACGCGCGAACGGATGCGCCACACGTACAGCGGCGGAATCACCTTCGACAGCGGCAGGATCAGCGCACCCAGCGCCACCACCAGCACCCACATGCGGTCGAAGAAGTTGGCCAGCCAGAAGGTCATGTAGCGCTGCAGGAATGGCGGCCCGCTCTTGTAGAACTTGGCCGCTTCGGCATCGACCGGAATCTCGGTGTACTTGGCCGACGGGAATTGCCCCTGCTGCTGGAACCAGCCCGCGCCGCTATGAATGGTCGATGCCGCCTGCACGAACAAATCCACCAGCGCCGAATGCAGATCCTCCCGCGCCACCAGCGTGGCGGTCGGCGCGATCAGGTTGTAGTCTTCGGACGGAATATTGCGCCCCAGATCGACAATGCCCTGTGGCAGCATCACATGCGTCAGGAACGGCATCTTGCGCGCGTAGGCCTCGGCCTGGTTGAAGTCGAACAGCTTGATACCCGGCGTTTGTAGCAGCATCTGGATCAGCGGCGCTTCCGGCGCCGAGGTGAACACCAGGCCGTCGATGCGGCCTTCCAGCAACTCCACCGTGGCCGGCGTATTCGCCAGCGAAAAGCGCTCTACTTCGTCCTTCTCGACGCCATTCAGCTCCAGGATCTGGCGGAACAGCCGTGGCGAACCGGCGCCCTTGGGACCGTAATTGATCTTCTTGCCACGCAAATCAGTCAGCTTGGTGATCGGCGGCTTGCTCTTGTCCTCGCGAATGAACAACCACAGCGGCTCAACAAACAGGCTGCCCAGCGAGGACAGGCCCTCGCGCTCGGCGGCTTCCTCGTTGGTCGAACCGCTTTGCACGAAGGCGATATCCACCTTGCCGTCGCGCAGGTTGCGCAGGTTCTCGCTGGAACCGGCGGACGGCACCATGGTCACCTTCACGCCATGCTTGGCCAGCGCGGCGGCATACTTCTTGCCGAATTCCTCGTAAGCCGAGTTCTCCTGGCCGGTGCCGAGCCGCACCGAGCGCGGCGGCGCCGGGTCCACCAGCCAGTACGCCAGCAGGCAGACGCCGACGATCAACAACACCGTCGGCGCAGCGGCGACAAACAGATCCCGGAGCGAGAACTGGGTGAACTTCAGGATTTTGGACATGTGGTGGCGCATAGGTTTCATGGGCTCACACATTGCCAAGAAATAGGCAACTATGCAAGAGAAACACGCGACCGAAGAGTGAGTCGCACAGCAACCCTTTGAGGCAAAGGGTCTGACCGAGGGTCCGGAGAGGGGCTTCGCCCCGCCGGCCCATGGGCCGGCCCCTGGCGGAGCGCCGTGCGGGGTAAAAGTCAGCCGCCGCAGGCCTGCAATGGCAGCTTAGTGACTTCGGGTGCAACTCCCCCGACTTTAACCACAGCCGCCGTGCCGGGTTTCGGCGCGGCATGCGGCTCAATCAGCGGCATCAGATTAGGCGCCAGCACCACCAGCAACTGCACCGGCAGCGCACTGGTAAAGTCATAATTCTTCGACTCCGGCCCATGCACATACGCCGTCATCGAACCAAAGAAGCGCTCGCCGATATTGAACACAAACGTCGCCGACCGGTTCACATACCGCGACTCGATCAAGCGCCCGCCCGCCGCATACACATCAAAGCGCTGGTCGCCAGTCCCCGTCTTGCCGCCCACCGGAATAATCGAACCATCCGCCGCCACAAACGCTGCCTTGGCGCGCTTGGCCGTACCATCCGACACCACGCCACGGATCGCATCGGCCACCACGCGCGCCACTTCCGGCGCCAGTACCTGCTCGTTGGTGGTCGGCGGCGCCTTGGTGATCAGCGTTTCATACGGCGTGCCCTGCGCGAAATGCAGCGACGTGATGCGCTGCGAACTCTTGCGCACGCCGCCATTCACCACAATCCCCATCAGCTCCGCCAGCGCGGCCGGCCGGTCGGCCGACGCACCCAGCGTGGTCGCATACGACGGCACCAGCGATTCGAACGGATAGCCCATCTTCTTCCACTGCTTGTGGATTTCCATGAAGCCTTCCACCTCGATCAGCCCGGCGATGCGCTTGTCCTGGGCGTGCTTGCGGTGCGTCTTGAACAGCCACTGGTACACGTCCTGACGTTCCTGCTCGCTGGCCTTGGTCATCTCGCTCAAGGTCGCGCCCGGATGCAGGCGCAGATACGCCGCCATCCACAGTTCCAGCGGATGCACGCTGGCCAGGTAGCCGCGGTCCGCCAGCGACCAGTTGCCGATCGCGTACTGGTCGTACAGCTTGGCCACGCGCTCGTCCGGCACCTCATTCTGCGACGGCAGGTTCTCTTTCAGGAAGGCCGCAAACTGCTCCTGCGTCGCCAACGGATACACGGTGCGGTGGATCACCGCCAGCCGCACCGGCGTGCTGCGGATGTTCGCCAGCAGGATCTTGTCGATTTCCTCCGGCGGCTTGCCCTTGTACTTGGCGTAGAAGCGGCCCAGGAATTCCTTGCCCTCCTTGTCGGCAAAGCGCGCCAGGTAGCCGGCGCGGCGCGGATCATCCGCATCCGCCAGCAGCGACGCCGACGAACCCGGATTGGAGAACATGTAGAACTTGGCCACGTCGCGCATCAGGCGCACGAACACCAGGTTGGTCGAATGGCGCAGTGCCTCGGTCACGGTCAGGATCTTCGAGTTGTCCTCTTTCGAGAAGTTGCCGAAGTGGTGCAGCCCGCCGCCGGTGAAGAAGCCTTCGCCCGGATTGCCCGAATACTTGCGTTCCATGGCCGCGTTCAGCATCGGCGTCAACTCGCGCTTGTCGATCGCCAGCGGCTTCAGGTAGTCCAGCGCCCACTGCGAAATCTTGTCCTGCGGATCGACCTTGACCTGGCCCAGCGCCGCCGCATCCATGCCGCCGTACTTCTTGTGCAGCTGGTCGACGATGTCCAGATAAGTGATCAGCGTGCGCAGCTTGGCGGTCGAACCAAGGTCCAGCTTGGCGCCCTCGTTGATGTCCAGCGGCTGGTCGAAGTTATCCGTTTGCAGGCGCAGCAGGTTGTTGTCCTTGCCCTTTTCCAGCAAGGTGAAGCTGTACACCACGTTGGCCGGATCGCCGTTGCCCAGCATGCCTTTGCCGGTCAGGCCGGCGGCCTTGGCTTTTTCCGGATCGCGCAGATCGCGCAGCACCTGCGTGACGGCGGTCTGCGCCTGCGCGTCCAGCGTGCTGACCACGCTCAGGTCGAGGCGGTCCAGGTTGTACATGCGGTTGTCGCCCAGCAGATTGGCCAGGTGGTTGCGGATCGCGTTCGAGGCCTTGCGGCTGACGAAGGTCTGCGCCGGCGCCGATTGCAGGCCGTTGCCCGTGGCCGGATGCAGGTGCTGCTGCAAAGCCACGTCGCGCATGGCCGGCGTGATGGCGCCGTCGTTGGCCAGGATGCGCAGGTGGCTGTTGGCCAGCACTTCCAGATCGGCCGCGCCGTCGCCCAGGTAATAGCTTGGACGGCGCTGCGCGATCATCAGGCTCAGCGCTTCCTTGAACACCAGCGCGGTTTCCGCATCCGGCTTGTCCAGCTTGCCGCTGAGGCGCTTGTTGACGTCGTCAAACGAACGGCCGTACCACACCCACATGCCGTCGCCGATACCGTTCACCTCGCCATAGCCCGGCTTGGCCGACAGCGGCACGGTGTTCAGGTATTCGATGACGATGCGGCGGCGCGCCTTCAGCGTTTCCGGGCCGTCCTGATACGAGCGCAGGCTGGCCGACACCATCTGCTGCAGCTTGTCCTTCATCGAACCGGTGCGGCCTTCCGGCGAGTGGCGATACTTTTCGATCTGCGTCGCCAGCGTGCTGCCGCCGGCCGCGCGGTGACCGCCGGCCACGGCGCTGACGCTCTTCTCCAGCACCGCCTTGCCCAGCCGGTCCCACTCCACCGCCGGATTGCGCTTCGGATAGGTGTTGTCGAGCAGCTCGCGGTTTTCGATGAACAGCAGGCTGCTGATCAGCACCGGCGGCGCCTGCTCGAACTTGTTGTAGATGCGTTCCGGATAACTGGCGGCAAACAGCTCCTGCGCGCGGCAGTCGACGATGCGCAGGCCGGTCTTGGTCTTTTCGCGGTAGGTGGCGAACACGCCCATGTCGGCCAGCTCGGCCATTTTCGGCGAGATGCGCGCCTGCGCCGCGACCTGGTAGTCGCGCTGGCTCAGCTTGCCGATGTAGTCCGGCAGGCCGGCATAGCCCAGGCGTTCGTCATACGGGCTGTCGTGCGGGAAGCGGATCGACTTGCTCGCTCCCTTCTCGACCTTGTAGGTCATCTTGCTGGCGAGGTCGGTGAACACGCGCGCCTGCATCGACGAGGTCAGCGTTTCGCGATAACCCCAGTAGACGGCAAACGACACGCCAACCAGCAGCACCAGCAGGAAGGCATTGCGCGGACGCTTGCTCTTCTTTGGCGCACCGGACTCCGGCGGTGGCGGCGGGTCCATTTGTGCTTGCGCCAGATGGGCTTCGGTTGATTCAGGTGTATTAGGAGGCAGCATCGCGATGTTTCAGTAAAACTTACTAGTTACCATTGCACCACATCAGAGCGCCGCTGACGGGAGCGAACGCACAATAAATCAAAAGCGCCGTTTATTTTCGCAAAAAAACAACGGCGCTCTCCTGTGTGGGAGAGCGCCGCGTCATCCTGCCGTCACAATGCGGATCAGGTCGGTTTGAACTCTACGTCGAGCTTGCGCAACTCGTCGCACAATTGAATGAAGGCCGTGGCCGTCTGCACCGGCTCGCCTTTGACGCCAAGCTCGATATGGCGCCGCGTGTTGGCGTCGCCCACGCTCGGCAGGCTGAACACTTTGACGCGCGGATACTGGTTCTCCAGCGCCACCATCAGCGGCGTCAATGCCGATTCGGCCGCCTCGTACACCAGCACCGACTGTTCCAGGCGCGGCTCGCGGTTGAACAGGTCGGCGTAGTGGTTGTCCAGCACCCACTCCAGCATCGGCCACGCCATCACCGGGAAGCCCGGCACAAAATAATGCTTGTGCAGCGCGAAGCCGGCGATGTTGTTGTACGGATTGGGGATCAGCGCCGCGCCCTCGGCGAACTCGGCCATTTTGAGGCGGTGCAGGTTCTCGGCCGAATTCAGGTCGGCGACCTGGCCGGCTTCCTGCGCCATCTGCACGATGCGCTGCTGGATGTTGAGCTTGCCCTGCTCGTGCAGCACCAGCGGCAGGCCCAGCGCATCGGCGGCGGCCTGGCGCGTGTGGTCGTCCGGCGTGGCGCCGATGCCGCCGCAGCACAGCACGATGTCGTCGGTGGCGAAGGTGCGCTTGAGCGTGGCGGTGATGCGCGCCGGATCGTCCGGCAGCACCTCGGCCCACGTCAGCTGCAGGCCGCGTGCCGCCAGCATCTGCACAACTTTGGGGAAATGCTGGTCGACGCGCCTGCCGGACAGGATTTCGTCGCCAATGATGATGAGTCCGATTGCCATTGCCTACTCCTTTTCGATGACTTCCTGAGCCCGCAAACGCGCCAGCGCATCCAGGCAATAATACGCAAACCACAGGCCGGTGAAGATAAAAATCAGCACATACAGCCAGATCGACACCGCCGCCAGGAACGGGAACATGACCACCGCCATCACGCCGCTCAACCAGATCGCGCCCGGCAGCGCGCCGGCGGCGCCCGACACCACGCCGATGATCAGCAGCCGCCAGCGGTGCTCGCTCAAGATCTGGCGCCGCTCTTCGGCGCTGGCGTAGTCGGCCAGCGTGTCGTAGACCATCACGCGGCAGGTCAGCCAGCCCCACAGCAGCGCCTGCACCACCACCGCCAGCGGCGGGAAGGCGTACAGCGGCAGCGTCAGTATCCACAGGCCGATGAAGATCGCCATGCCGCCCAGCGCCACGCCGATGCTGCCGATGATCGAGCCGCCATGGCGCTGCTCCAGCTGCGGATAATGGCGCAGGCCGACGTGGCGGCCGATCAGCGGCATCGCCACCACGCCGATGAAGACCAGCGCGGTCAGTATCATCAGCGGCAGCAGCGCCAGCATGGCGATCAGCGGCACCACCACCGCCGTCAGCGTGCCCAGGCCCAGGCTGCGCAGCCAGCTGGTGCTGGTCGAGAACAGATTATGCTCGGTGAACAGCGCATGCAGATAATCGATCAGCGGTTGCAGGCCGAAATACAGCGCGGCCGCCCACACCGCCAGCGCCAGCAGAAACGGCGCGATACTCATCAACAGCATCTTGCCATGCCACTGGGACAAAAACGCCCGTCCCCATGTGCGGAACACTGCCCCCATCAGACCACATCCTTTCTTGCGTATTCAATCATGCGTTTGAGGCCCAGCCATTGCTGCGACCAGAACCCGCGTCCGTACTCGCGCCCGCTCAGCTGGTCGCGGATGCCGGTGGCGACGAACCGCGGCGTAAAGTCGGCGGTGCGGAACAGGATATCCCACACCGGCAGCAGCACCGCAAAATTGCAGCCGCCCTGGCCGGCGCCGATCGCGTGGTGCATGCGGTGGTAGCGCGGCGACACCAGCAGCCGCTCGCCGAGCCAGCCGAAATGAATCCGCACATTCGCATGTTGCAGGCTTTGCAGGATGCGCGACACCGACACCAGCAGCACGTACTGCGCCGGCTCGACGCCGATGCACAGCGCGATCACGCCCATGTAGACATCGCGCAGCAGGTCGTCGAGGACGTGGTTGCGGTCGTCGCTCCACAGATTCATGTTCTGCTGGCTGTGGTGCAGGCCGTGCAGCGCCCACCACCAGTTGAACTTGTGCGAGGCGCGGTGATACCAGTAATCGCAGAAATCCAGCACCACGAAATACACCGCGAACGCGCCCAGCGGGCCGATGCCGGGCCACAGCGTTTCCAGGTTGAACGGATGGAAACCGTCAAAGCGCAGCCAGCCGGCGATGCTGTCCATCAGCGGATCGAGCGTGAAGAAGATCAGCAGCGAGAACACGCCGATGCGGTGCAGCACCGTGTAGAGGAAGTCGTTCCAGCGCGCGCGCGGATCGGTGATCTGCTGCGCCGGGATCAGCGCTTCCAGCGGCCGCAGCACCAGGAACAGCAGCGCCAGTTCCAGCATGCCGATCAGCAGCCATTCCGTGCCTTCGAACGCGTCCTCGACAAAGGCGCCGAAGCCGAGCTGGAACACCAGCGGCTGGATCACGGTTTCGAACAACCAGCCCTGGGCCACGCCCAGCCAGTCGGAGAGGGTTTCTGTCATTTCTTGTAGTCCGGATGCGCGCGCAGCGTGGCAAAGCACATGCCCTTCTGTTCCAGCCCGCTGATCAGCGGTTCCAGATTGGCCGGCGCCCAGGCATCCTTGCGCGACCAGATGCCCATGTGGATCAGCACGATATCGCCGCCGCGCAGGTCGCGCAACGACTTTTGCAGAAGTACCGTATTCGGATACTTTTCGCTCGGCAGTTCGTCGCCCGAGAAGCCGGCCGGCGACCAGCCCACGTGCGCATAGCCGCAGCTTTTGCCGATCTCCAGCAGGCGCGGCGAGGTATGGCCGGCCGGCGCGCGCCAGAACGGATCGAGATGCTTGCCGGTCAGTTCGACAAAGCGCTGGTCGACGCGCTGCATCTGTTCGCAATACTGCTGTGGCGTCCAGTTGACCTGCTTGCCGGCCTGCGGACCGAAGCCGGGCTTGAGCACCACCTTGCCGTCGGCGCCATCGCGCAGGAACACCGCGTGGTCCCAGGTGTGCGTGCCGACCGCATGGCCTTCCGCCACGCGCGCCTTCCAGTACGCCGACCAGGACGGATCAAGCGAATAATCGCCGCGCACGGTTTTCTCGTTGGCGAGGAAGAAGGTGGCCTTGATCTGGTGGCGGTTCAAGGTATCGGCGATCAGCTCGGCCTGCGACTGGCTGCCGGTGTCGAAGGTCAGATAAATCGTGCCCTTGCAGGCGGCGCGCGGCGCGGCGGCATGGCCGGCCAGCGTTTTCAGCTGGCGCGCCTCGGCGTTGGCGGCGCGGGCCGCGGCGTTGACGTCGCGCGCGCTGTTGTTGACCGACCTGGCGCTGTCATCCGCGCGCACGGCCGGCGCGACCGCCAGCGCCAGCATGGTCAGGGCGGCGGCGCGCATCATCAGCGTTGCGCGGAGTTGAAGAAGAACACGCCGTGCGGCGAACGGCCGACCGGGATGACCTTGATGACCTTGCGGCTGGCCAGGTCGATCACCGCCACCTTCTTAATCCAGCGCAGCGTGACCCACATGGTCTTGCCGTCGTCGGTCACTTCCATGCAGTCCGGGCCGCCGGGCACGTTGATCTGGCCGACGTTTTCCAATGTCTTCTGATCAATGATGTTGATCGAATTGGAAACACGGTTCGACACGTAGGTGTAGCGGCCGTCGCCGGCCGAACGGAAGTTGTGCGCGCCCATGCCGGTCTTGATGCGCTTGACGGTTTTCTGCGCCTTCCAGTCGATCACCTCGACGTAGTCGCTGCCCATGATGCCGACCAGCAGATACTTGTCGTCGGGCGTCATGGCGATACCGGCCGGCAGCTTGCCGACCGGGAGCGTCCACTTGACGGTCTGCGTGGCCAGGTCGATGGCGCTGACCTGGTCGCTGCCCTGCTGCGTGATGAACACCATATTGCTGGCGGCGTTGAAGGCCATATGGCTCGGCAGCTTGGCCAGCGGGATGCGCTTGGCCAGCGTCATGCCGGCGCCGTCGTATTTGTACAGGTCCACGCGGTCCAGCCGCAGCGAGTTCGAGACGAACCATTTCTGGTCCGGCGAAAAACCGATCTGGTATGGGTCGAGAATGTCCTTGATGGTGCGCTGGACCTGGCCGGATTTCGGGTCCAGGAAAATCAGCTCATTGCCGACCGAGCTGGCGACGATCAGCGACTTGTTGTCCGGCGTGGCCATCAAATGGTGCGGCTCTTTGCCGACCGGGAAGGTCGACAGATCCTTGTAGCTGGCCTGGTCCAGCAGCTGCACGGTGGCGTCGCGCGAGTTGAGCACCACGACAACGTTGGCCTGGGCGCTGCCGACGGCGGCGAGAAGGCAGGAAAGGAGGACACGGCGCAGACGACGAAACATGAAGGACTTCACTATGAGGAACAAAGCCTTATTTTACGTGCAAACCGGACACAGGCGAGACGAAAACGGACAAAACTTCATGCCCGCAGCCGCCCGGCGACAGCCCTGCTACAATTCGGGCCTGTTTCTAATGAAAGGAAGATCATGTCCACTATCACTACCGACTCCGGCCTGCAATACATCGAACTGACCGTGGGCGAAGGCGACGAAGCCAAAGCCGGCCAGAACGTCACCGTGCACTACACCGGCTGGCTGCGCAACGACGACGGCACCAAGGGCCCGAAATTTGATTCGAGCAAAGACCGCAACGATCCATTCGAATTCGCCCTGGGCGCCGGCATGGTCATCCGCGGTTGGGACGAAGGCGTGCAAGGCATGAAGATTGGCGGCACCCGCCAGCTGATCATTCCAGCCGATCTGGGCTACGGCTCGCGCGGCGCCGGCGGCGTCATCCCGCCCAACGCCACGCTGATTTTCGACGTCGAACTGCTGGGCGTTTAAGCCTCCGTTAGCGCTGCCAGTTCCTGCGCAGCGCTTCCAGTTCGGCCCGCGTATCCAGCATGCCGCCGACGATGCGCTGGTCAATCGCTTCCAGCAGCGCCGTCGGCATCTCGGCGCCCATGCGGTAGCCGCCCGCCGCCGCCACCGGCCGCGTGTTCTGCACCACCACCGGTATCCGCCACTCCTCGTTGGCGCGACAGGCAATCCCCACCAGATCCTGCGACACGCCCACCAGCGTAAAGCTGCGGCAGTACGTCCCCTCGTTCGACAGAAAACTCAGGCCGACGCGCACATCGCCTTCGGTCTGCGCCGCGCCGCCCAGCTGCTGGCTCAAGGCCGCCGCCAGCTTACCCTGCGCCACCAGCAAACCACTGCGGCTGCTGACCTCGGTCTGCGGCTGCGCGCGTTCGCCGCTGAACCAGTCGGGCTGCCATTTCGCCAGGCCGAACTTGCCGGCCGCCAGCCCCACCACCATCACCAGCGCCAGCGCGCTCCATTCCAGCCAGCCCCAGTGCCGGCGCGTGGCCTTGCGCGCGGCCTGCTGCGTGGCCAGGCGCTGCGCCCGCACCGCCGCCAGCTGCACCACGTTGGCGCCGTGGCGCGCACGCGCGGCGGATGGACGGTGCTGATCGGCGTAGACATCGTCGCGCGCCGCGCGCAACCGCGCCACCCGGCGCACCAGGCTGCTGTCATGGCGCATGGCGGCCTCGACCTGCTGGCGGGTTTCCTCGTCCAGTTCGCCGTCGGCATACGCGATCAGTGTCTCGTCTGAAAAGCTCATATTCCCGTCCTTTTACGCATTCCATCATAAACCTTTTTTGCCGGTCATGCGGTTTTGTCGAAACTGAGAAACCCTTTAAATACAAGGCCTTGTTCGCGTTGCAGCGCAGCGAGGCAACGGACACAAGGCTTACTTCGTGCGCAGTTCGTACAGAAACCATTACTTTTAACAATATTTATGCTAATCTGCGCGCTCCAATAACCAAGGAGGTAGTAATGAAAAAAGGCGAACTGATTGCAGAATTTGCGAAACGCACCGAGCTGTCCGCTGCTGCCGCCAACGGCGCAGTGAACACCCTGATCGCCATCATCACCGAGCGTCTGAAAAAAGGCGACACGGTAGGCATCACCGGCTTCGGCACCTTCTCCGTAGCCAAACGCGCTGCACGCAAAGGCCGCAATCCCGCAACCGGCGAAGCGATCAAGATCGCTGCGTCGAAAACCCCGAAATTCTCGGCTGGCGCCACGCTGAAATCGGCTGTCAACCCGACGAAGAAGAAGTAATTCTTCCGGAGTTTTACGCGTGCCCGGAAGGGCACCGGAGACGGCGGTTCATGCCGGCAGATGCCGGGCATGGCCGCCGTTCTGTTTTGGAGCGCGCACTCTAGCGGCTTTTGCCATGGCTGCGGTTATGATGGTGCATCCCATTCACAGCCAGGAGTTAGGTATGAGTTTGCAAGAACAGTTTGAACAAGCGCAGGCGGACTCGAAGAATCTGTCCGAGCGTCCGGACAATATCACGCTGCTGAAAATCTATGCGCTGTTCAAGCAGGCATCGAGCGGCGACGCCACCGGCGAGCGTCCCGGCATGACCGACTTCGTCGGCCGCGCCAAGTTCGACGCATGGGCCGAGTTGAAAGGCAAAACCCAGGACGAAGCCAAACAGCTGTACATCGACCTGATCGAAGAACTGAAATAATAAAAAAGGCCCGGACGGGCCTTTTTATTTTTTAGACAACAAACACTTTCCGCATCTTCTCGGCCACCTTGGCCTCGATCTGCGCCGCCATCATGCTGATCGGGAAGCCCAGCTCCAGTTGCAGCTGCGCCTGATGCGGCAGCAGACTCAGCGAACCGCTGACGCCGCTGCGTTCGAAGCGCAGCACATCCCCCTCCCAGCGGCAGGCCAGTTCAAATTGTTCGGCCAGTTTGTCGGCCACTTGTTGGGCGGCCGCGCGTGCCTGCTCCGGCGCCAGGTGGTGTTCCTGGACGATGTTGATGTCCGCCATGCGGCTCTCCTGCTCTGAATGACAAAGCCGCCATGATGCCAGTTGCGCCCCGCCCGCGCCAGTCCACAACGGCAGGGGCGAAGTGTTTCGCCGCTCTCCAATGTATTTGCTTATATGTATTGTATATAAGCCCAATTTGTGAGAAATAGCGAATTACCTTAAAATACAGTGCTTTGCCAAGGTTAGCCAGGCAACTGCCCCGCCGCCGACGCTACTGCACACCAACATTGATAGGACTGTTATGACCCACGTTGTCACCGAATCTTGCATCGCTTGCCGTTATACGGACTGCGTCGATGTTTGCCCGGTAGATTGTTTCCGCCAAGGCCCGAACTTCCTCGCCATCGACCCGGACGAGTGCATCGACTGCGCCGTCTGCGTGGCCGAATGCCCGGTCAACGCCATCTACGCCGAGGAAGATGTCCCAGGCGACCAGCAGCAATTCATCAAGATCAACGTCGATCTGGCGCGTAACTGGCCTTCGATCACCAAGACTATTCCTGCGCTGCCGGATGCGGAACAGTTCAAGGACGTCAAAGAAAAATTGCAGCTGTTGGTACGCTAAGCAGCGGCCATCATTGAAATCACAGGAAAACCACGTATGAATAGCACCGTTACACCACCTGGCGTCATCGAAGCCGATGCCGTCATCATTGGCGCCGGCCCGGTCGGCTTGTTCCAGGTCTTCGAGCTCGGCCTGCTGGAAATCAAGGCCCACGTCATCGATTCGCTGGGCGCCGTGGGTGGCCAGTGCGTGGAACTGTATCCGGACAAGCCGATCTACGACATCCCGGCCGTGCCGTCGTGCACCGGCCAGGAACTGACCGACAACCTGCTCAAGCAGATCGAACCGTTCGAGCCGACCTTCCACCTGGGTCAGGAAGTGACCAAGGTCGAGCGCCGCGACGACGGCCGTTTCGACGTTGAAACCACGCTCGGCACCCAGTTCATCACCAAGACCATCTTCATCGCCGCCGGCGTCGGTTCGTTCCAGGCCCGCACGCTGAAAGTGGACGGCATCGAAGTGTTCGAAGGCTCGCAGCTGCACTACAAGGTCAAGGATCCGGCGCAGTTCGAAGGCAAGAACCTGGTCATCTGCGGCGGCGGCGACTCCGCGCTGGACTGGGCCCTGAACTTCGTCGGCAAGGCCGAATCGGTGGTGCTGCTGCACCGTCGCGAGGACTTCCGCGCCGCGCCGGCTTCGGTGGCCAAGATGAAAGCGCTGTGCGACGACTACGAAATGCAGCTGATCATCGGCCAGGCCACCGGCTACGAAGCCTCGGAAGACGGCAAGCTGAACCACCTGAAGGTGACCGGCGCCGACGGCGTCACCCGCCGCGTGCCGCTGGACATGCTGCTGGTGTTCTTCGGCCTGTCGCCGAAGCTGGGTCCGATCGCCGAATGGGGCCTGGACATCGAGCGCCGCCAGCTGAAGGTGCAGAACACCGAGAAGTTCGAAACCAACGTGCCGGGCATCTTCGCCGTGGGCGACATCAACACCTACCCGGGCAAGAAAAAGCTGATCCTGTCGGGCTTCCACGAAGCCGCGCTGGCCGCCTTCGGCGCCGCGCCGTACATCTTCCCGGACAAGAAGATCCACATGCAGTACACCACCACCTCGCCGAAGCTGCACAAGGTGCTGGGCGTGGAAACGCCTGTGTTCGATTAAGCACTGACGACGGGCAAATGTCCTACACAAAAGCAGCGGAAACGCTGCTTTTTTTATGGCCGCAGCAGTATTATTCTTAATAGCAAGATTGCCTGTGGATAGTACGTAGCCCTTGCTGGGCAGCACATGAGAGTGCTTTACGTCAAAAACACAGCGCCTATAATATGGCTTATGATGTCGGCATTGGTGCACCGCACCAAACCTATAAAAACCGGGATGTCCTATGCTCTACCAACTCCATGAAATGCAGCGCTCCTTCCTGACGCCCCTGATGCAATGGGCGGACGCGTCGGCCAAGCTGTTTACCAATCCGGTGTCGCCACTGGCGCATACGCCGTTCTCCCAGCGCATCGCCGCCGGTTACGAACTGATGTACCGATTGGGCAAGGACTACGAAAAGCCGGCATTCGAAATCGACAGCACCGTGATCCAGGGCGCCACCGTCGGCATCATCGAGCACGTGGCGGTCAACAAGCCGTTCTGCCGCCTGATCCACTTCAAGAAGGACCTGGACGACAAGAAATTCAAGGCCCTGAAGCAGCCGACCGTGCTGCTGGTGGCGCCGCTGTCCGGCCACCACTCGACGCTGCTGCGCGACACCGTGCGCGGCCTGATCGTCGACCACGACGTCTACATCACCGACTGGACCGACGCCCGCATGGTGCCGCTGTCGGAAGGCCCGTTCCACCTGGACGACTACATCTACTACGTGCAGGACTTCATCCGCCTGCTGGGCCCGAACGTGCACGTGATCTCCGTGTGCCAGCCGACCGTGCCGGTGCTGGCCGCGATCTCGCTGATGGCCTCGGAAAACGATCCGAAGCTGCCGAAAACCATGACCATGATGGGCGGCCCGATCGACCCGCGCAAATCGCCGACCGCCGTCAACAACCTGGCCACCGAGAAGAAATTCTCGTGGTTCGAAAACACCGTGATCTACCCGGTGCCGCCGAACTATCCGGGCTTTGGCCGCAAGGTCTATCCGGGCTTCCTGCAGCACGCCGGCTTCATCGCCATGAATCCGGGCCGCCACGCCGAAAGCCACCGCGACTTCTACAACCACCTGGTCAAGGGCGACGAGGAAACCGCCGAGTCGCACCGCAAGTTCTACGACGAATACAACGCCGTGCTGGACATGCCGGCCGAATACTACCTGGACACCATCAAGACCGTGTTCCAGGACTTCGCGCTGCCGAAAGGCGACTGGCTGGTTGGCGGCAAGCTGGTGCGCCCGGCCGACATCAAGACCGTCGCCCTGTTCACCGTTGAAGGCGAGCTGGACGACATCTCCGGCGCCGGCCAGACCCAGGCCGCGCACGACCTGTGCACCGGTATCCCGGCCGCCATGCAGCAGGACTTCGTGGCGCCGGGCGCCGGCCACTACGGCATCTTCTCCGGCCGCCGCTGGCGCGAAATGGTGTGCCCGAAAATTACCGAGTTCATCAAGAAACACGGTTGATCGCATGGTAAAACGCCCCGTCTGACGGGGCGTTTTACTATAATGGCGTTTTATCGCCCAGCTACCCTCCGTGTCCAGCCCTCCCTCACTCGCCGACCGCATCGAAGACGTCCTGCCGCAGACGCAATGCACCAAGTGCGGCTATGACGGCTGCCGTCCGTACGCGGAAGCGATCGCGTCCGGCACGGCCGACATCAACCAGTGCCCGCCCGGCGGCGCCGAGGGTATCGCACGGCTGTCGTCGGTCACCGGCCGCAAGGTCATTCCACTGAATCCCGTGAATGGCCTGGAACGGCCGCGCGCGGTCGCCTACATCGATGAAGTGCTGTGCATCGGCTGCACGCTGTGCATTCAGGCCTGCCCGGTGGACGCCATCGTCGGCGCCGGCAAATTGATGCACACCGTGGTGCCGGACCTGTGCACCGGCTGCGACCTGTGCGTGGCGCCCTGCCCGGTCGATTGCATCGTCATGTACCCGGTGACGGAAACCACCGGCTGGGCCGCGTGGACGCCGGCCGACGCCAACGCCGCGCGCGAACGCCACGACTTCCGCGCCTTCCGCCTCAAGCGCGACAAGGAAGAAAACGACGCCCGCCTGGCCGCCAAGGCCGAAGCCAAGATGGAGAAAGTGAACGCCATCGATCCCGCCGACGCCGAATCGGCCGCCGCGCTGGAACGCAAACGCGCCATCATCGCCGCCGCGATGGAGCGTGCCCGCCTGAAAAAAGAATCCGAGAACAAATGAACGCAGCCAAACGCTACGAAATGTTTGTGCGCTTCCGCGCCGCCAATCCCAAGCCCGTCACCGAACTGGAATACACGACACCCTTCGAACTGCTGATCGCTGTGCTGCTGTCGGCGCAGGCGACCGACGTCGGCGTCAACAAGGCCACGCGGCTGCTATACCCGGTGGCCAACACGCCGCAGGCCATCCTCGACATGGGCGAGGAAGAACTGACGACCTACATCCGCACCATCGGCCTGTACAAGACCAAGGCCAAGAACGTCATCGCCACTTGCAGGATTTTGGTGGAGAAGCACGGCGGCGTGGTGCCGCAGGACCGTGAATCGCTGGAAGAACTGCCGGGCGTGGGCCGCAAGACCGCCAACGTGGTGCTGAACACCGCCTTCGGCCAGCCGACGATGGCGGTGGACACGCACATCTTCCGCGTCTCCAACCGCACCGGCCTGGCGCCGGGCAAGAACGTCGACATCGTCGAACAGAAGCTGCTGAAATTCGTGCCGAAGGAGTTCCTGCACGACGCCCACCACTGGCTGATCCTGCACGGCCGCTACACCTGCAAGGCGCGCAAGCCCGAATGCTGGAACTGCATGCAGATCGACCTGTGCGACTACCGCGCCAAAACCCCCGCCCCAACCACCGCCTAGCGCCCCGACAAACACGTCAGCGTGCACCCCAAAGCGTGCACAGACGCGGGGTCTGACCCCGTACGGGGTCAGACCCCTGTGTGGCCCTGCGGGGTTCTAGACCAGCACCAGATTGTCGCGGTGGATCAGTTCCTGGCCTTCGACGAAGCCAAGGATCGCTTCGATTTCGCTCGACGGCTTGCGCATGATGCGGCGCGTTTCGGCGCTGGTGTAGTTCGACAGCCCACGCGCCACCGGCACGCCGTCTGCGCTGACGCAGGTGATGACCGCGCCGCGCCCGAACTCGCCCTTCACTTCCACCACGCCGATCGGCAGCAGCGACTTGCCTTCGCCGGTCAGCTTCTGCACCGCGCCGGCGTCCAGCACCACCTGGCCCGCGGTGTGCAGGTGATCGGCCATCCACTGCTTGCGCGCCGTCAGGTGGCCGGTCTGCGCCGCCAGTTCGGTGCCGATGACTTCACCGTTGGCCAGGCGCGCCAGCACTTCGTTCTCGCGGCCATAGGCGATGACGGTGTGTGCGCCCGATTTGGCGGCGCGCTTGGCGGCCAGGATCTTGGTCAGCATGCCGCCGCGCCCCAGGCTGCTGCCGGCGCCGCCGGCCATCGCCTCCAGCGTCGGATCGCCCGCGCGGCCGTGCTGGATCAGCGTTGCCGACGGGTCCTTGCGCGGATCGGCGCTGTACAGGCCTTGCTGGTCGGTGAGGATGATCAGCGCGTCGGCTTCGATCAGGTTGGCCACCAGCGCACCGAGCGTATCGTTGTCGCCGAACTTGATTTCGTCGGTGACCACCGTGTCGTTCTCGTTGATGATGGGGACCACGCCCAGGCGCAGCAAGGTGGTCAGCGTCGAGCG
This sequence comes from Duganella alba, assembly GCF_009674495.1. Lineage (GTDB taxonomy): Bacteria > Pseudomonadota > Gammaproteobacteria > Burkholderiales > Burkholderiaceae_D > Rugamonas > Rugamonas alba. Next base: position 73,350 of record NZ_WKJN01000003.1, read on the forward strand.
CGCATTCAGGTAGCGTTCGCGGTCGGCCAGGTCGGCGTGCGTCAGCAGCACCTGCGCGGTGCCCAGCTGGTGCGCGCGGAAGCTGGTTTCGTAGATCTGCGCCAGGCCCATCTGGCCGACGGCGGCGCAGGCCTGCAGTTCGTGGATGTCGGTGGGGCGCTGCTCGAAGCCCAGGCGCAGCATGCCTTCGGCGATGGCGCCGGACGACACCAGCACCACCTGCTTACCCAAGGCGCGCAGGCCGGCGATTTGCGAGGCCCAGCGCGCGATGGCGGCATGATCGAGTCCACGCCCATCATTGGTGACCAGCGACGATCCAACCTTGATGATGATGCGGGTAGCTTTTTGTATGACGGAATTCATAAGGCGACAATCTCAAAACAAGCGGAAGAAAATATGCTGTATTTTGGCGGGCGGATTGCCCTGCTTTGCCGCGACAGTCGCCGGCTCCGGGATGCGGAGGCGGCGCCGAATGGGAAAGGCATAACCAGCTGATAACTGATTATGCCGGTGATGCGGGCGATTAGTCGAGGATTTTGAAGCGCGGATCGTCCGGATCGATCGACGAAATGCCGCGCGCCTCTTCGGTCATCTGCGTTTCCTCCGAGCGCTGCTCGGTGTGGCGCGTTTCTTCCAGGTGCTTCTGGATGGCGTTGACCAGCTCCTGCGTGCCGTCGTGGCTCAGCGCGGAGATCTCGAACACCGGCCCCTTGAAGCCGAACTTCTTGATGAAGTCCTTGACCTTCTTGGCGCGCTCTTCTTCCGGCACCATGTCCAGCTTGTTCAGCACCAGCCAGCGCGGCTTGTCGACCAGTTCTTCGTCGTACTTCTTCAGCTCGTTGACCAGCGCCTTGGCTTCCTTGACCGGATCGACGCTCGCCTCGAACGGCGCCAGGTCGACGATGTGCAGCAGCAGGCCGGTACGCGACAGGTGACGCAGGAACTGGTGACCCAGGCCCGCACCTTCGGCGGCGCCTTCGATCAGGCCGGGAATGTCGGCGATCACAAAGCTCTTCTCGTGCGACACGCGGACCACGCCCAGGTTCGGGTGCAAGGTGGTGAACGGATAGTCGGCGATCTTCGGCCGCGCGTTCGACACGGCGGTGATGAAGGTCGACTTGCCGGCGTTCGGCATGCCCAGCAGACCGACGTCCGCCAGCACCTTCAGTTCCAGGCGCAGCGTGCGGATTTCGCCTTCCTTGCCCGGCGTCTTTTGACGCGGCGCGCGGTTGGTCGAGGTCTTGAAGTGGATGTTGCCCCAGCCGCCCTCGCCGCCTTTGGCCAGCAGCTCCTGCTGACCGTGCTCGCTCAGGTCGGCCAGGATCTCGCCACTGACGTCATCGATGATCAGGGTGCCCAGCGGCATGCGCAGGAACATGTCATCGGCGCCACGGCCATAGCAGTCGGCGCCACGGCCCGGTTCGCCGTTGCCGGCGCGGTGCACTTTGGAGAAGCGGAAATCGACCAAGGTATTGATGTTACGGTCCGCTACGGCCCAGATCGAGCCACCCTTGCCGCCGTCGCCGCCGTCAGGGCCGCCAAACGGGCGGAATTTTTCACGGCAAAACGACGAGCAGCCATTGCCGCCGTCACCACCGATTACTTCAATTTTTGCTTCGTCGATAAACTTCATGATGTACCGCCATAAAACTAAAAGGCTCTACCGGGGGGCAGAGCCTTTCGATTGAAGGCTTGCGCCTTACAAAACAGCCCGTCACGACATGCGCGCGGGCCGTGAGCGTAATTTACGCTGCTGCTACTACGGTGACGTACTGTTTCGAGCCTGCGCCCTTAACAACAAACTTCACCACGCCGTCCACCAGGGCGAACAGGGTGTGATCTTTGCCGGTGCCTACACCTTCGCCGGCGCGCACTGGGGTGCCGCGTTGACGAATGATGATGCCGCCTGCATTGATGGTTTGGCCGCCGTAGACTTTAACGCCCAGACGTTTTGATTCTGAGTCACGACCATTTCGCGTTGTGCCGCCGCCTTTTTTGTGTGCCATGCTAAAGCTCCTTGGATACTAAAAAGTGTCGATACGCGATTAGGCGTTGATCGAAACAACTTGGATTTCGGTGTAGTTCTGACGGTGACCCTGATGCTTCTGGTAGTGCTTACGACGACGCATCTTGAAGATCGTCACTTTTTCGTGACGGCCGTGGGAAACAACAGTAACCAGAACCTTCGCACCTTCAACCAGCGGAGCACCGAACTTGATGCTGTCGCCCGCGCCAACGGCGAGGACTTGGTCAATGGTGATTTCGGAACCAATGTCTGCCGGTATCTGTTCTACTTTAAGTTTTTCGCCAGCGACAACTTTATACTGTTTGCCACCGGTTTTTATGACCGCGTACATGATTTGAAACCTCTCAAATGTTTAGAAAAATCCCCGGGGAAACCGGAGAACCGCAGATTATACACAGGAACCAAATTTGCGTCAAAAACTATTCACAAATGGTGGATGGCGTGGTATGTCAAACAATTTTACCGGGGCGCCGCTTAACATTACAGCAATGTAATTGCGCCAAACGCAGGGCTGACGCCCCTGTGGACGGGGGCATGACGTATAATCTCGCCACCATTAGTCTAACTGCACAGGTTCGCCTTGTCTGCCGCTACCCAAAACGCCACCCAAAACACCATCACCCAAACCATTGCCGCCGATATGGACGCGGTCAACCTGGTGATCCGTAAAAGCCTGCATTCCGAGGTCTCCCTCGTCAATCAGATTGCTGAATACATCATCAGCGCCGGTGGGAAACGCATCCGCCCGGTCCTGGTGCTGCTGGTGGCCAACGCCTGGTCCTACCAGGGCACGGCGCACCACGAGCTGGCGGCGGTGGTGGAGTTCATCCACACCGCCACGCTGCTGCACGACGACGTGGTCGACGAATCGTCGCTGCGCCGCGGCCGCGCCACCGCCAACGCCCTGTTCGGCAACGCCGCCTCGGTGCTGGTGGGCGACTTCCTGTATTCGCGCTCGTTCCAGATGATGGTCGGCCTGAACAATATGCGCGTGATGCAGATCCTGTCGGATGCCACCAACGTCATCGCCGAAGGCGAAGTACAGCAACTGCTGAACATGCACGATCCGGACGTGACCCAGGAACGCTACCTGCAAGTGATCCGCTCCAAGACCGCCAAGCTGTTTGAAGCGGCCGCCGAGCTGGGCGCGCTGGTGGCTGGCGCCAATGACGAGCAGATCGCCGCCGCCGGCGAATACGGCCGCTCGCTGGGCACCGCCTTCCAGCTGATCGACGACGTGCTGGATTACGCCGGCGACGCCGCCGAAATCGGCAAGAACGTCGGCGACGACCTGCGCGAAGGCAAGCCGACGCTGCCGCTGATCTACCTGATGGAAAACGGCACGCCGGAGCAGCGCGAGCTGGTACGTTCGTGCATCGAACAGGGCGACGAGCAGCACTTCGACACCATCCTGGCCGCCATCACCACCAGCGGCGCGCTGGACTTCACGCGCGAGCAGGCGGTCATCGCCGCCAAGCGCGCCTCCGAAGCGATCGCCGGCCTGCCGGACAGCGTCTACAAGGAATCGCTGCTGCAACTGGCGCACTTCTCGGTCCACCGCAACCACTAACCGTAAATCCGGGGTCAGGTCCCCCATTTCTACACGAGCTCAACCCTATGCGCGCATAGGGTTGAGCTCGTGTAGAAATGGGGGACCTGACCCCGGATTTGTCATTGCGGCCACCGCAACAATCATTTGTTCCCGCACCGATTTTTCTTTGCCCATCAGAAGCCTAGACTGAGGCCTTCTGATATCGCAAGGAACAATCATGCTGGACAAACTGACGCAAGGCGGCTTCTCGATCGGCCTCGAACTGCCGCTGGATAACGACTGGTCCCCTGCCGGCGACCGCGCCCGCCGCGAAGCCGGCCGCCTGCCCGGCGAACCGGACCTGCAGCACCACGCCGAACTGGCGGTGCTGGCCGACCAGCTCGGCTTCCGCGCGCTGTGGGTGCGCGATGTGCCGCTGTACGATCCATCGTTCGGCGACGCCGCCCAGGTCTTCGAAACCTTCAGCTACCTCGGCTACCTGGCCGGCGTCACCAAAAACATCCTGCTCGGCACCGCCGCCGTGGTGCTGCCGTTGCGCGAACCGGTGCTGACCATGAAGTCCGCCGCCACCGTCCAGCAACTGAGCAACGGCCGCCTGCTGCTCGGCACCGCCAGCGGCGACCGTCCCGTCGAATACCCGATCTTCGGCCGCGACTTCGACACGCGCGGCGCCGCATTCCGCGACCAGGTCGCCAAACTGCGCGCCGGCCACGATCCCGCCTGGCCGCCCGGCATCCAGCTGCTGCCACGCGTGCAGCAGCCTATCCCGCTGCTGGTCGCCGGCCTGGCGCAGCAGACGCCGCAATGGGCCGGCGCCAATATGGACGGCTGGCTGGCCTATCCCGGCACGCCGGAAGACCACGCGCGCCGCGTGGCCCTGTGGCGCGAAGTGGCCGGCGACAAGCCCTACGTCAGCTTCATCCACCTCGACCTGCTGGCCGATCCCGACGCCCCGCTGCGCCGCCACCGCTTCGGCGCCTCGACCGGCCGCAACGGCCTGATCGCCGAACTGCAAGCGATGCAGGCAGCCGGTGTCGACCACATCGGCCTCCACCTGCGCCGCAACCAGCGCCCGCTGGCCGAGACAATCGAAGAAATCGCCGCCTACATCCTGTAGAAACCAGAGTCAGTTCTGCCAATCGCACACGAGCTCATGTACCAATGGCAGAACTGCCCCCCCCCCCCCGGATTACAGAATTTCCTGCACCAGCTCGGACGGACGGCACAGGCGCACGCCTTTGGCCGTCACCACGAACGGGCGTTCGATCAGGATGGGATGGGCCATCATCGCGTCCAGCAAGGCGTCGTCCGACAGCGCGGTGTCGGCCAGGCCCAGTTCCACGTACAGGTCACCCTTGTTACGCATGGCCTGACGCACGGTCAGGCCGGCCTTGGCGATCATCTTCTGCAGCGCCGCGCGGGTTGGCGGGTTCTTGATGTAGTCGATGATCTCCGGCTCCACGCCGCTCGCGCGGATCGCTTCCAGCGTTTTGCGCGACGTCCCGCAGGCGTTGTTGTGGTAGATGGTGACGCTCATGATGCTGCCTTTGTGCTGAATATCAAAGGCAGCATTATCGCTTAAAACTTCGTCGCCAGACTCACGCCGATGCTGCGCGGCGCCAGCCGGTAGCCCTGCACAATCGACGCCACCTGCGGGTGCTGGATGATGGTGTCGGTGTCGAACGCGTTCTTCACAAACACGGTGAACGCATAGCTGCCGAAGGTCATGCCGCCACTGAAGTCCGTGCTGTGATACGCCGGACGCTCATGGTCGGTCTGTTCCGGGTCCAGCGATCCGGTGCTAGAGCCGACCCACTGCATGCCCGCCATCACAAACGCCGGCCGCTCCCACGCCGAGAAGTTGTAGGTGGCGTTGATCGCCGCGTTATATTTCGGCACACCCTGAATCTGCGCGCCGGCCACCGCGCCCACCACGCCATTCTGGCTGCCCACATCGTTCGACAGTTCCGCCTTCACGTAACCGCCCGATGCGCTCAGCGTCAAACCAGGCAGCGGCTTGGCCTTGATGTCGAACTCGAAGCCCTTGGTGGTAGCGTCGCCCGCGTTGGCGTTGTAGGTGTAGGCGCAGGTCGGCAGATACACGCCCTGCTGGATGTTCTTCCACTTCACGTAGAACACGTCCGCGTTCAACGTCACGCGGTTGTTGAGGAAGCGCGATTTGCTGCCCACCTCATAGCTCCACAAGCTGTCCGGCGAATACGACGGCGGCCCCGCCGTGATGCCGTTCGCTTCCAGGTCCGGACCGCAGGTGGTCGGCGGCACGTAGATGTTGGCGCCGCCCAGGCGGAAGCCCTTGGCCACGCTGGTGTAGACGGTGTTGGTCGGATTGACTTCCCACGTCAGCGCATACTTCGGCGTGAAGGCTTTCGAATCCGTCTCGGCGCCGCTGTTGTTGCCGGCGCCGGCCAGGTAGTTGCCGTTGCGCTGTTCCAGCGTGGTATTTGCCTTCAGGTAGCGCGCGCCGACAGTGGCGTGCACGGTCGGCGTGAAGTAGTAATTCAGCTCGCCGAAGATCGACGCCTGTTTCTCGCGGTAGTGGAAGGCGCCGGCAAACGAGTTATCGTTCGGGAACTGGCCGGGACGCGCATCCGGCAGCAGATCCGGATCGGCGATATCGAAGCCGAACTGCTTGAAGGTGTCGGTGACGCCGAAGATGGGATCGTTCTCGATGATGTTGGTGTGCTGGCGCGAGAAGTACGTCCCCGCCAGCCAGGTCCACGGCGACACCTTCTCGTCATACGGACGCGAAGCCAGGCGGAACTCCTGCGATACCTGCCGCACCTGGTTATTCAGGTACACCGCCGACGGCAAGCCGGCGATCGCCTCGATCAGCTCCGGCGGCGCCTTGCCGCCATCCGCCGTCGACGTCAGGAAGGTCGACAGCGAATAGCTGTTGTAGGCCGAACCGTTCTGCGTGCGGTCGAACTTGCGCTCGAAGTAGCTGGTGGCCGAGGTCAGATCAAACGCGCCCAGGTCCCAGTTGACGGTCACGCTGGGCGCCAGCAGCTTGTCGATTGACGGTTCGCGCACCTGCTTCTGCGCCTGGTACAAGGGCAGATCCAGATTGAATGCCGCGATATCCTTGGCGTCGATACGCTGGTAGTAGACCGACGGCGTCACCGTCAGCGCGCGCGTTGGCCGCCACTTGAGCGAGGCGCGCACTTCCTGGTCGTTGATCTTGTTGATGTTGTTGGCGATGACGCCGCCGTCACCATCCACCTGATTGATAAAGCCGCCCGTGTGCTGCGCCTGCACGCCGATGCGCAGCGCCAGTTCGTCGGGAATCAGCGGCAGGTTGGCGACCACGTTGGCCGCATAGTTCGCGCTGCCGCCCTTGGTGTTGGACGCCTCGGTGTAGGTGGTGAATTCGCGCTCCTTCAGATCCGGCTCGTTCGGCACGAACTTGATGGTGCCGCCCATCGAACTGGCGCCGTACAAGGTGGCCTGCGGACCGCGCAGCACTTCCACCCGGTCGATGTCGAAGAAGCGCGGCTCGATATTCCCCATGGTGTAGACGTTGCCCACGGTGACCGGCGTGTCGCCAAGGTAGATGCCCACCGTGGCCGCCCCCGCCGTCGAGCTGATGCCGCGGATTTCGACGTTGGAGGTGCCCGGCCCAGCGCCGCCATTGCCGCTGGCGGCGGTGAAGGAGATATTCGGCACCACGCGCGTCAGGTCGGTGATGTCGCGCACATGCTCCGCCTGCAGCTGGGCACCGGTGACGGCGGTGATACTCATCGCCACCTTGGCCGGATCTTCCTTGCGCTTTTGCGCGGTCACTTTCACGACTTCGATTTCGTCCGACTGCTGCTGCGCCCAAACCGGGGCACTGAAAGCCGCCAGTACGGCGGATGCGATGAGTTTGCGTCGAATATCCATGTCCGATCTTCTCCTTGGCGCCCCAAAATTGGGCATATGCTTATATTTACCACATTGGTATTTTTACAAAGCAAAAAACTTGCCAAGGTGTGTTTTATTTGAAACGCTTATTTGAAGCGTTTGAAGCTTTCGGACAGAAAATCGACAAAAGTACGGATGCGCGCGGAAAGCTGGTGCCGCTGCGGATACACCGCATAGATATCCGCGTCCGGCGTCCGGTAGTTGGCCAGCACCGGCGCCAGCCGCCCGCTTTGCAGATAACGCTCGATATCCCACTCGGCCCGCATCAGGATGCCGTGGCCATCCAGCGCCCAGTTGACGGCGATCTCGCCATCGTTGGTGGTCAGGTTGCCGCGCACGCGCACCGCATCGCCGGTGCGGTCCCCTTCGCGTCCCGTAAACAACCGCCACACACCATACGCCTCGTCGCCCTGGCGGATGCAGATGCAGTTGTGCCGCGCCAGCTCGGACGGCGATTTCGGCTCGCCATGCTTTTCCAGATACTTGGGCGAGGCGCACAGCAAGCGCCGGTTGGCCGCCAGCCGCCGCGCAATCACGCGCGTGTCGGCCGGCGCGCCGAAGCGGATGCAGACGTCGAACTGGTCGTCCGTCAGCGGCGGCGGATCGACCGAGAGCTGCAACTGCACATCCACCTGCGGATACTGCAGCACGTACTGCGAGATCGCCGGCGCGATGTGCAGCCGGCCGAAACCCAGCGTGGCGTTCACGCGCAACTGTCCTTTCGGCACGCCCTTGGAAGTGGTCAGCAGTTGATCGAGATCGGCGATCTCGCCGAGGATGCGGCGTGCGTGCTCCAGCAGCACCTCGCCCTCCGGCGTGAGGCTCATGCGGCGCGTGGTGCGGTTCACCAGCGGCACGCCGACACGCGACTCGATGAACGCCAGCCGCTTGCTGACCGCCGACGTGGTGATGCCCAATTCGCGCGCCGCCCCGCTCAAGCTGCCCGCATTGGACAGCGCGACGATAAAACTCAGCTCCGCTGGTTGAAAACCGCTGCTCATCGATTGTGGAGTCCAGGGTTGATAATGGATTGAGTTTAGCCACCTTAACGCGCGCCGTCCATTCCTTAAAGTGCATCCATTCACTTTTAAGGAGACAGCAATGAAGACCTACCACATCGCAACCATTCCAGGCGACGGCATCGGCAAGGAAGTCGTGCCCGCCGGCCAGCAGGTGCTGGCCGCCCTGGCCGCCGCCAGCAGCACCTTCCAGTTCACCTTCGAAGACTTCGACTGGGGCGGCGACTACTACCGCAAGCACGGCGAAATGATGCCGAAGAACGGCCTGGACGCGCTGCGCAACAAGGACGCCATCCTGTTCGGCTCCGCCGGCGATCCGGATATCGCGGACCACATCACGCTGTGGGGCCTGCGCCTGAAGATCTGCCAGGGCTTCGACCAGTACGCCAACGTGCGCCCGACCCGCATCCTGCCCGGCATCGACGGCCCGCTGAAACGCTGCAAGCCGGAAGACCTGAACTGGGTCATCGTCCGCGAAAACTCGGAAGGCGAATACTCCGGCGTCGGCGGCCGCGTGCACCAGGGCCACCCGATCGAAGCCGCCACCGATGTCTCGATGATGACCCGCGTCGGCGTCGAGCGTATCCTGCGCTACGCCTTCAAGCTGGCGCAATCGCGTCCACGCAAGCTGCTGACCGTGATCACCAAGTCCAACGCCCAGCGCCACGCGATGGTGATGTGGGACGAGATCGCGCTGGAAGTCTCGCGCGATTTCCCGGACGTGAAGTGGGACAAGGAACTGGTGGACGCCGCCACCGCGCGCATGGTCAACAAGCCGGCCACGCTGGACACCATCGTCGCCACCAACCTGCACGCCGACATCCTGAGCGACCTCGCCGCCGCGTTGGCGGGCAGCCTGGGCATCGCGCCGACCGGCAACATCGATCCGGAGCGCCGCTATCCGTCGATGTTCGAACCGATCCACGGTTCCGCCTTCGACATCATGGGCAAGGGTCTGGCCAATCCGGTCGGCACCTTCTGGTCCGTGGTGATGCTGCTGGAGCACCTGGGCGAGCACGAAGCGGCGCAGCGCGTGATGCAGGCCATCGAATCCGTCACCGCCACGCCGTCGCTGCACACCGGTGATCTGGGCGGCAAGGCCACCACCGTCGAAGTCACCAACGCCGTCTGCGCCTACCTGGCCGCCGACAAGGAGCGTAAAGCCGCTTGATCAAACGCCCGCCTCCACCGGCCATCAAGAGCCGGGGAGGCACGCCTTGGGGAACACATAAAGGAGACATCATGTATAAGCGATTCTTTGGCAAGCTATACGTGCAGGTGCTGGTCGGCGTCATCGCCGGCGGCCTGCTCGGCTATTTCTATCCCTCGCTCGGCGCGGACTTCAAGCCGTTGGGCGACGCGTTCATTAAACTGATCAAGATGGTGTTCGCACCGGTGATCTTCGCCATGGTGGTGCTGGGCATCGCCAAGATGGAAAGCATGAAGGAACTGGGCCGCGTCGGCGTGCGCGCACTGATCTACTTTGAAGTGATGTCCACCTTTGCCCTGGCGCTTGGCCTGCTGGTGGTGAACGTGGTCAAGCCCGGCGCCGGCATGAACGTCGATGCCGCCACGCTCGATACGCACAGCATCGCCAGCTACACCGCAGCCGCTGCACACACGGACGGCTTCATCGACTTCCTGCTGCACATGATACCCACCAGCGTGATCGACGCGCTAGCCAAGAATGACATCCTGCAGATCCTGGTGTTCGCCACCTTGTTCGGCATCGCCCTGTCGCACATGGGCCGGCGCGCCAAGCCGGTGGTGGATTTTCTGGAAGCGTTCAGCAACAGCATGTTCATGGTGGTCGGCATGATCATGCGCGTGGCACCGTTGGCGGCGTTTGGCGCGATCGCTTTCACGGTCGGAAAATACGGCCTCGGCTCGCTGCTGTCGCTGGGCCAGCTGATGGGCAGCATGTACATCACCTGCATCGCCTTTGTGTTCGGCGTGCTGGGCGTCGTGGCCAAGGTATCGGGCTTCAGCCTGTGGAAGTTCCTTCGCTATATCAAGGACGAGATCTTCACGGTACTGGGCACCAGTTCATCGGAATCCGTGGTGCCGCAGATGATGCGCAAGCTGGAACACCTGGGCGTGTCCAAGCCGGTCGTCGGCCTGGTGATTCCGGCCGGCGTGACCTTCAATCCGGATGGGCAGTGCATCTACTACACCATGGCGGCGATCTTCATCGCGCAGGCCACCAACACACCGCTGACGATGATGGATCAATTCGTGGTGCTGGGTGTGCTGATGGTGACGTCCAAGGGTTCGGCCGGCGTCACCGGCTCCGGCTTCATCACGCTGGCGGCCACGCTGGCGTCGATGGGCAAGATCCCGGTGGCGGGCATGGTGCTGCTGCTTGGCGTGGACCGCTTCATGTCGGAGGCGCGCGCCATCACCAACACCATCGGCAACGCGGTGGCCACCATGGCGATTGCCAAGTGGGTCGGCGCAGTGGATCAGGAGCGCATGCACCGCGTGCTGAATGGCGAATCGACGGAAGAGGAATTGCGTTCGCTGTACGAGGTTGAGGATGCGCCGGAGCGGCCAGTCGCAGCGCCTGCGGCCAACGCGCCGGTCATCGCCTCGATTGCCGCCGGCCCCGCTGAAGTTCACAAGGTCACAGCATGAACACGCTGAACGACAACGCGGCGCGCCTGCTGCTGCGCCGGATGTTCGACGCCGCCATCGCCGCCGCGCAGCCGGCGTTGTGCGTACCGCCCGCCCTGCCGGCCGCACCGAAAGGCCGCCTGGTCGTCATCGGCGCCGGCAAGGCGTCCGCTGAAATGGCGCGCGCCGTGGAGCGCAGCTGGCAAGGCCCGCTCACTGGCCTGGTGGTCACGCGCTACGGCTACGCGGTCCCGTGCGAGCGCATCGAAATCGTCGAAGCAGCGCATCCGGTCCCCGACGCGGCAGGCCTGCAGGCCGCCCGCCGCATCCTCGACCGCGTCCAAGGCCTCACTGCCGACGACACGGTGCTGTGCCTGATCTCGGGCGGCGGCTCCTCGCTGCTGCCATTGCCGCTGGAAGGCATCACGCTGGAAGACAAGCAACAGGTCAACCACGCGCTGCTGCAGTCCGGCGCCAGCATCAGCGAAATGAACTGCGTGCGCCGCCACCTGTCAGCCATCAAGGGCGGCCGGTTGGCAGCGGCCTGCCATCCGGCCAAAGTCGTCACGCTGCTGATCTCCGACGTCCCCGGCGACGACCCGCGCGACATCGCCTCCGGCCCGACGGTAGCCGACGCCAGCACCTGCGAAGACGCCCTCGCCATCATCCGGCGCTACGCCATCGACCTGCCGGAGCGCGTGCTCGAAGTCCTGCGCAGCGGCCGTGGCGAGTCGATCAAGCCCGGTGATCCGCAACTGGCCGGCAATGAAATCCGCATCATCGCTACGCCGCAGATGGCGCTGGAAGCCGCCGCCCGCGTCGCTGCGGAACACGGCCTCACCGCCCACATCCTCGGCGACAGCATCGAAGGCGAAGCGCGCGACGTCGGCAAAGTCATGGCCGGCATCGCGCTGCAAGCGGCGCGGCGCGGCCAGCCGTTCCGCGCGCCGTGCGTGCTGCTTTCCGGCGGCGAAACCACCGTCACCGTGCGCGGCACGGGACGCGGCGGACGCAATGTCGAATTCCTGCTGTCTTGCGCCATCGCCCTGCGCGGCGAAGCCAACGTCTACGGGCTGGCCGGCGACACCGACGGCGTGGACGGCCTGGAAGAAATCGCCGGCGCCTGCATCACGCCGGACACGCTGGCGCGCGCCTTCGCCGCCGGCCTGCGTCCAGCCGACAGCCTGGATAACAACGACGGCCACGGCTTCTTCCAGGCGCTGGGCGACAGCATCGTCACCGGCCCCACGCTCACCAATGTCAACGACTTCCGCGCGCTGCTAATCGCGCGCAGCGAGGATTAACCATGCACCGCAACCGCCACGCCAAAATCGTCGCCACGCTCGGCCCGGCCAGCAGCGACCGCGCCACCATCGAAGCCCTGTTCAAGGCCGGCGCCGACGTCTTCCGCCTCAACTTCAGCCACGGCAGCCACGCCGACCACAAACAGCGGCTCGACATCATCCGATCTATCGAGCGTGACAGCGGCCGCCCCATCGGCGTGCTGCTCGACCTGCAAGGTCCCAAGCTGCGCCTCGGCGCGTTTGCCGACGGCCCGGTCACGCTGCAAGCCGGCGACGCCTTCCGCGTCGACATGGACCACGAACTGCTGGGCGACCAGCGCCGCGCGCCGCTGCCGCATCCGGAAATCTACGCCGCGCTGGAGGTCGGCACCGACCTGCTGATCGATGACGGGCGCGTGCGCCTGCGGGTGGAGTCCTTCGGCCCGGAACATGCCGAAACGCGCGTCATCATCGGCGGCCGTGTCTCGGACCGCAAAGGCGTCAACGTGCCGGGCGTGGTGCTGCCCATGTCCGCCATGACCCAGAAGGACCACGCCGATCTGGACTACGGCTTGAACCTGGGCGTGGACTGGATCGCGCTGTCCTTCGTGCAGCGCGCCGAGGATATCGAGGAAATCAAGCGCATCGTCAACGGCCGCGCGGGCATCGTCGCCAAGCTGGAAAAGCCGGCCGCCATCCACAGCCTGGAAGCCATCGTCGCCGCCAGCGACGCGGTGATGGTGGCGCGCGGCGACCTGGGTGTCGAAATGCCGCCGGAGCAGGTGCCGGCGATCCAGAAGCGCATCGTGCGCGCCTGCCGCAAGGCCGGCAAGCCGGTCATCGTCGCCACGCAGATGCTGGAATCGATGGTCGGCGCGCCGGTGCCCACGCGCGCCGAGGCGTCCGACGTCGCCACCGCCATCTATGACGGCGCCGATGCGGTGATGCTGTCGGCCGAATCGGCCTCCGGCCAGTATCCGCTGGATGCGGTGCGCATCATGGATTCCATCATCGTGCAAACGGAAGCCGATCCGCACTATCGCGAAACGGTGGCGGCGGGCGTCAGCAACGAAGGTGCGGCGCTGGCGTCGGACGGCATCGGAGTGGCTGTGCGCAGCGTGGCGGCGGCAATGCCGGTGGCCGCCGTGGTGGCCTACACCAGCTCCGGCTACTCCGCGCTGCGCATGGCGCGCGAACGGCCCGGCGCGTCCATCGTTGGCATGACGCCGCATGCAGCCATCGCGCGCAGGCTGGCGCTGTGCTGGGGCGTGTATCCGGTGCTGTGCAACGAAGTGGTGGACGTGATGGAGATGAGCGAATGGGCCTGTAGCACCGTGCAGCGCGAGGCCGTGGCGCGCGTGGGCGACACCATCGTCATCTCGGCTGGCATCCCTTTCGGCACGCCGGGCACCACCAACCTGCTGCGGATTATGCAGATCGCCTAGTGTTCGTGGCGGTGATGAATGTCCGGATAGTGCGCGTGGCTGTGCCGCAGCCGCGCATGCTGGTGCGGATGCGCATGCGGCTCGGTGCCGTCCCAGTCGAAATCATGCGTGTGCTGGTGGTGCGCGTCATGGGCATGCATGTGCGCGTGCGCCATCGGCTCGTGTTCATGCTCGTGGGCGTGCGACTCGGTCAGGTGCAGCCAGATGCCTCCCGCCATCAGTGCGGCGGCGATCCAGAACACCAGGTCCGGCGCCTCGCCCAGCATCAGCAGCGACAACGCGGCGCCGGCGAAAGGCGCCATCGAAAAGTAGGCGCCGGTGCGCGCCGTGCCCAGATGGCGCAGCGCCAGCACGAACAGCACCAGGCTCAAACCATAGCCGCAAAAGCCCACCACGCCGGCCAGCAGCACGGTGCGCGCTTCCGGCAGCTCGCCGCCCAGCGCCAGTCCGATCGCCAGATTGACGGAACCTGCGGCCAGACCTTTGATGCAGGCGATCTGCAAGGGATCGCTGGCCGACACCTTGCGCGTCAGGTTGTTGTCGATGCCCCAGCACAGGCAGGCGCCGATGATGGCGACCACGCCCCAAGGTCCGCCGTCAGTCGCCGTGTGATCCCACGACAGCAGCACGCCCGCCGCGATAATCAGCAGCATGCCGACGAAGATGCGGCGGTCGAAATTTTCCTTGAAGACGAACCACGCCAGCAGCGCGGTCAGCACGCCCTCGATGTTCAGCAGCAGCGAAGCGCTGGAAGCGGAGACGCTGTGCAATCCCAGCATCAGCAGCACCGGCCCCGCCACGCCGCCTGCGGCGACGGCCGCGGCGAACCATGGCAGATCGCGCGCCGTCAGCGTCGATGGCTTGTCCTGTGCATCGCGACGCGACACCGCGCGCACCGCATACCAGATCGCCAGGCCGATCCCGCTGCCGAGATACAGCAAGCCCGCCAGCGCCACCGGGGGCATCTGCCCCACCAGCACCTTGGCAAACGGAGTGCTGGCGCCGAACAGGATGGCGGCAGCCAATGCGTAGATAACGCCTGTATGCATGATGGTGTCCGATAAAAGAAATGGCCTTCCGAAGAAGGCCATATTCTACAGCGATATCATTTGCTTACTTCGCCGCTTACTTCGTATCCAGCTCACCGACGCGGCTTGGACGCACAATCGCCTTCGGCAGCGTACCCGCGCGACCGGCGGCATAGGCGGCCTCCGTCACCGGCTGCACCGGTATCGACACCTTGCGCACCTTGGCCACATCCTTGGCGGTCGTGGTGCCGCCCTGGTTGCCCCAGCTGGTCTGGATGAAGTTGACCACCTCGGCCACCTGCTGGTCATTCAGCTCCTTGGCATACGGCGCCATGGTCAGCGTGGACGGCGCGGTATGCGTACCCGGCACCGCGCCGCCGGACAGGATGATGTTGATGGCCGACGTGGCGTCCGCCGTCTGCAACACCGCATTGCCGGCCAGCGCCGGGAAGGCCTTGCCGTAGCCCATGCCGTCGGAACGGTGACAGCCCGCGCACTTGTTCAGGTAAGTCAGTGCGCCGGCGGTAGCAGGCTTGCCGTTGTAAAGCGCCTGCGCCGTCGTCTGATCGCTGACAAACGGCTTGGCGTTATTCGCAGCAGGAAGCGACTTCAGATAGCCGGCGATGGCGGCCAGATCGCCCTCGTTCAGGTACTGCGTCGAATGCGCCACCACATCGTTCATCGCGCCGAACGACGCGGTGTGGTCGTTGCGGCCGGACTTCAGGAACGCCACGATGTCCGCATTGGTCCAGCGCGCCAGCCCACCGCCATGTTCGTTACGCAGCGATGGCACGCCCCAGCCGTCGATGACCTGGCCGCCGGCCAGATACACCGTGTTATCCAGGCCGTTCAGCGCCTTCTCCTGCATGCCGACGCCGCGCGCGGTGTGGCATGCGCCGCAATGGCCCAGGCCTTCCACCAGATACGCGCCACGCAGCAATTGGGCATTGGCGTCCGAGGCAGCCGGCGCCTCATACGGCTGCGGCTTCGGCGCAAACACCCAGCGCCAGATCGTCAGCGGAAAACGCATCGACAGCGGCCAGACGATGTCCGACTTGCGGTTCGGCGTCGCCGCCGGCTGCACGCCGTTCATGAAGTAGGCATACAGCGCCTGCATGTCGGCGGTGCTCAACCGTGAATACGAGGGATACGGCATCGCCGGATAGACCGTGTAGCCGGCCTTGGTGACGCCGGTGCGCATCAACTTGTCGAAGTCGGCAAAGCTCCAGTCGCCGATGCCCTCCTTCCTGTCCGGCGTGATGTTGGACGAATAGACCTTGCCGATCGGCGTAGCCATGCCCAGTCCACCGGCAAACGGCTTGCCGCCCGCCACGCTGTGACACGCAAAGCAGTCACCCGCGCGCGCCAGATACTCGCCCTGCTTGATCAGTTGCTGGTCCACGCCTGCGGCCCAACTGCCGGAGCCGGCCAGCGCCAGCGCCAGGCCGGCAATGAGGTTCGTTACGTTAAATTTTTTGTTCATGGACGACTCACGCGGCAACTAGTGGACGGGGATCTTTCAGGTACTGCTCGCGGATCGCCTTGGCGCACCAGTAGGTCAGCGCGGCGGCCAGGCCGGTCGGGTTGTAGCCGATACCGACCGGGAACACGCTCGAACCGACAGCGAAGACGTTGGACACGTCCCAGCTTTGCAGATAGCGATTGAGCACACTGGTCTTCGGATCGGTGCCCATCGCCGTGCCGCCGGCCCAGTGGGTGGTCTGGTAGCTGCGCAGGTCCAGGTGATCGCCGAAGTTCTTGACCGCGACGTGGATCGATTTCGGATTCATCGCCTTGGCTACCGCCAGCATCTTGTCGGTAACGTAGCGGCTCATCTTGATATCGTTGTCCTTCCAGTCGAAGGTGAAGCGCAGCAGCTTCTGGCCAAACTGGTCGGTGTAAGTCGGATCGAGATCGACATAGCAGTCGCGGTACACCATGTTGGCGCCATGGACGTCGAACGACACCGTGTTGGCATAGTTGTCCTTCACCGCGCGTTTCCACGCCGCGCCCCAGGCCGGCGTGCCGTTCGGCACCGGAATGCCGGCGATCGGCTTGACGCCGGCCGGATTACACCACGCCGGCGAACCGCCGACGAAGCCCAGCGGGCCGTGATCGAAGTTGTCGCCGTTGTAGTCGTCCACCGCCACGCCGTTGCCGCCGGAGCCGATGAAAGGATTGGTGTTCTTGTCCGGATCGAAGAACATCTGCACGGTCGACATGGTCTGGTAGGCGATATTGCGGCCAACCACGCCCTCGCCGCTGACCGGGTCATACGGCTTGCCGACGCCGGACACCAGGAACAGATGCGCGTTGTTGTAGGCGAAGGTGCTGGCGATCACCAGGTCGGCCGGCTGCTCGACGGTCTTGCCGTCGGCGTTGACGTAGGTAACGCCGGTGGCCTTCTTCTTGCTGGCGTCCAGATTGATGCGCAGTACATTGCAGTTGGCGCGCAACTCAAAATTGCTCACCTGGCGCAGCGCCGGCATGATGTTCACCTGCGGCGACGCCTTGGAATAGTTGTAGCACGCGAAGCCCGAGCAGTAGCCGCAGAAATTACACGGCCCCATCTGGCAGCCATACGGATTGGTGTACGGGCCGGACGCGTTCGACGACGGCGCCACGAAGGGATGCAGGCCCACCTCGGCAGCCGCCTTCTGAAACAGGTGCGCGGTGTACGGCACTTTCTGCGGCGGCAGCGCGTAATGGTCCGAGCGGTTCGGCTCGAAGAAATTGCCTTCGCCGACCACCTTGCCATTGACGCGGTAAGCCACGCCCGAGGTGCCGAACACTTTCTCGACGAAATCGAAATGCGGCTCCAGCTCTTCATACGTAACGCCAAAGTCCTGGATGGTCATGCCTTCCGGGATGAATTTCTTGCCGTAGCGTTTTTCGTAGTGCGTCTTCAGTTGCAGCTCTTCCGGCAGCACGCGCCAGTGCTGGCCCGACCAGTGCAGGCCGGCGCCGCCAACGCCGGTGCCCGGCTTAAACGCGCCGATCTGACGATACGGCACGGCCAAGCCGCCCACGTCGTGACGGAAGGTGAAGGAACTCTTGGACATGTCCTGGAACAGCTTGGAGCGCTGGATGTAGGTCAGCTCGTCCAGCGTTTTCGGATAGGCGCCGTCCGGATAGGTGTCGCGGTACTCGCCGCGCTCCAGCGCCAGCACTTCCATGCCGGCCTCGGTCAGTTCCTTGGCCATGATGGCGCCGGTCCAGCCGAAGCCGACAATGACAACCTCGACTTTTTTCAGTGTGATATCTGCCATGTGATTCCTTAAGCGATCGAGGCAGGCGGCAGCGGATAGTGCTTGCCGTATTGCTCGACCCAGTCCATATAGTCGCCGCGCGCGCCGGGGAAATTGATCATGCGCCACGCCGCCATGTCCTTGTTACCGCCGTGGACAGGGTCGCTGAAATAGCCTTCGCGGGTGTTTTGCAACAGCTGGCCGAAAAAGACCGCTGGCGGTACTTCGCCGATGGCCAGCGTGCCCTTCTCCAGTTCGCCGATGACGGCGTCCTGCTGCGCAGCATCCAGCGCGGCGAAGCCCTTGCCCAGCTTTTGCTGGGTGACCGTGTTCAGGCCGGCCAGCGCGCTGCGGTACAGGTCGCGCGGCGCCATGTGGAACTGGTAGCCGAACTCCGGCGGCGAGGCCACAAACGGCGCCTGCATGAACCACAGCTTGCCGTAGGCATACGGCGTGTTCATTTGCAGGTCGATGAATTCATGCACGCCCGCCTCCAGCGCGCTGGGGCCGTCGCTGTTGGGCGGGATCAGGCGCTGCACCAGCGCCATCAGCGTTTGCCATTCCGCCTCGGTGAAATAGGCGGGACGATACGCCTCCGCCGGCGACACGCTGGCCGCCACGCCGACGCCCGCGCCGGCGATCAACGCCACCGCCGGCGCTGCGGTCACAGCCTTGCGCAGGAAGTTCCGCCGATGCGGAGAGATGCCAATAACTTTCATGATTAGCCTTTCGAATTGTATTAAATCTGTTCTTAGTTGTTCTTAATTCGTGCAATGATACTCGTAATTCAGTATTTTTGTACATTGATGAAATAATGTGTACCGAGCAGATTCTGCCGAAAGGCGTGCTTAACCACTGTGCGGTGGCTACAATAGCGCCGCAACCAGGAGCCAACATTTACATCATGGATACATCGCACACCACCCAGGGTTCCTTCGCCGCCGGCACGCTGGGCGAGCGGGTCGCCGCCGCACTGCGCAGGAAAATCCGCGACGACGCGCTGGCCGTCGGCACCCGTTTGCCGTCGGAACAGGCGATGGCGAGCCATTTCCAGGTCAGCCGCAACATCGTGCGCGAGGCCATCGCATTGCTAAAGAAGGAAGGCATCCTCGATACCCGCAAGGGCAGCGGCGCGTTCGTGCACCGCTTGCCGGAAGCGGAATCGGATGCACTGACGGCGCGCTCCATCGAATCGCTGCTGAACCTGATTGAAGTACGGCGCGGGCTGGAAGGCGAAACGGCGGCGCTGGCGGCATTGCGCCGCACGCCCGGTCAATTGCTGGAACTGGAACGCGCCCTGCAAAGCATCGAGGTAGCGGTGGCGAATGGCCAGGATGGCGTGGAGGAGGATTTCCGCTTCCACCTGCTGATCGCGCAGGCGACCGGCAACAGCGCCTGGTCCACGCTGGTGGAAATGTTCGCCGCGCCGATCCGCTCGGCGGTGCAGGTGACGCGCGCCAACGAGGCGCGCCGCGCGGAACTGGCGGAACAGGTATTGAACGAGCACCGCCAGATCCTGGCCGCCATCAGCGCCGGCTCACCGGAACAGGCGCGCGCGGCGGCGATCGAACACATGCAGCAAGCCGCCAACCGCGTGCGCCAGGCCGACCGCGAGTTCTGGCAAGGCGACGGCGGCGCGCTGGCGCGTCAGATCATTTAATGACGGCTTTGGCGACCTCTTTCGGCGTCAGGTATTTTTCCAGCACGCGCTTGACGAAGCCGTCTTTCTGCATCGACTTCAACACGCCCTCCCACGCCTGCAACTGCTCGGCGGAGAAGTTCTTGCGCGAGAACGCCAGCGTGCGCAGCGGCGTGGTCTCGTCGGGGAACCAGTCGACGATCTCGACGCGATTCTGCATGCCCAGGTCGGCCAGTTCTTTTTCATACTGAAGCGGAATCGCGAACATCGCATCGAAGCGGCCGGAACCCAGCATGCGGAAGGCGGTGGTCGGCGAAGCGCCCTGCTCCAGCCGGCGCTCGCGCTCCATGCGCGCCAACCACTGGTCCCGTTCACCGCCATAGTTCACGCCGCGCACGGCGCCGAAGCGCAGCGCCGGGCGCGCCGCGAAGGCATCGCTGGTCTTGACGCCGGCGGCCGTGTCGCGCCGCAGCACGATGGCGAAGCGCTGCTGCATGTAGGGGACGAAAAACGCGTAGCTGTCGCGCTGATGGTTGACCAGGGCGGCGGTGACGATATCGACCTGCCCGGCCTGCAACATGGCATAGGCGCGCGCGCGGGGCGGCGTGAGGGCTTCGACGCGGCACCCCGAACGCCGGGCCAGCTCCGCCACCAGCTCGCGGTCGACGCCCCTGTCGCCAAAAGACAGATAGCCGGTTTCATAAAACGCCACCCGCACCGGGGCGGCCGGACAAGGCACGGCGGCACGCGCAGCGCAGGTGGTCAGTGCAAAACTCAGCGTTACAATGGAAAACGTCAGACGGCTGGCAGACATGGTTCCCCTATTTTTCGGCGGCGGTCGCATTCGTCAATTGTTGCTGCGCCAGCACGCTGTACAGCGGCGCGCTGATGACGCGCGAGACGGTGCGCGCCACCATCGCGCAGGCCATCAGGCTCAACACCATCGAATGGCCATCCACCATCTCCATCACGATGATAAACGAAGTCAGCGGCGCCTGGGTGGCGGCGGCCAGGAAGCCGACCATGCCCAGGGCGATCAGCGCGGTCGCGTTCGGCGCATGCAACAGCAGCGCGATGTCGTTGCCGATCGCCGCGCCGATGGCCAGCGACGGCGCGAAGATCCCGGCCGGCACGCCGGACCAGGTGGTCAGCCAGGTGGCGACAAACTTCAGCAGCAGGAACAGCGCCGGCAAGGTCTCCTGCCCCGCCACCATGTGGCGCGTGTGGCCGTAGCCGCTGCCGAAGGTGGCGCCGGCCGACACGTAGCCGATCAGCGCCACCAGCAGGCCACACACGGCGGCGAACAGCACCGGCCGGGCGCCGCGCAGGCGCGACATCAGGTCGCGTCCCTTGCCGCCCAGCGAAGCTTGCAGCAGCCGCGAAAACACGCCGCCCAGCACCCCGCTGGCCACGGCGACCAGCAGCCCCGGCAGCAGCAGCGACAGGTCGATGCCGCTGGCGTGGATGATGCCGAAATAGGTGGCGTTGCCGTAGACCGACACCGCCATCAGCCCGGCCAGCACGATGGCCGACATCAGCAGCCCGCTGCTGCGCTGTTCCGGCGTGCGCGACAATTCTTCGATGGCGAACATGATGCCGGCCAGCGGCGTGTTGAAGGCGGCGGCGATACCGGCCGCGCCGCCGGCCACCAGCAGGCCGTGCGTGCTGACGGCCGAGCGCTCCGGCAGCCAGCGGCGCGCGGTCAGCATGATGCCGGCCGCCACCTGCACCGACGGCCCTTCGCGGCCCAGCGACAGGCCGGCCAGCAGGCCCCAGGTCGTCAAGCCGACCTTGGCCAGGCTGAGTTTCAGCGACACCAGCCGGTTTTGCACCGGCGCCGACGCCAGCGGGTCGAGCGCCGCCATCACCTGCGGAATGCCCGAGCCGGCCGCCGCCGCAAAGTAGCGCGGCGTGACCCAGACGATGGCCGCCGTGCACAGCGGCGTCCACAGCAGCGCGATCCACGGATGGGAGCGGAACGCCTGCATGAACAGTTCCAGCGCCTGCTCGCCCAGCCAGGTGAAGGCGACGATGGTCAGGCCGGCGACACAGGCGGCGGCCACAACGATGCCGCGCGTGGCCCAGATGCGCCAATCGCGGAACTCGCGGTTAAAGGACGAGGTGATGTCGTGCCGGGTTTTCATGTGCGCGTCAAATATATTTGTACAAATATATTTTACGCTATTCCGGGCTGACAATTGCGCTATCATCCCGCCCATGCAAGCGAATCAACCTCCCTCACCCGAGGCAGCGCCGGCCACCCGGGTGCTGCGCCAGTTCCGCGTGGTCTTCAACGCGGTCAAGACCCATTTCCGCAACGTTGAAAAAACGGCCGGCATCGGCGGTTCGCAGCTGTGGGCACTTAGCGTGATCCAGCAGCAGCCCGGCATCGGCGTCAACGGCCTGGCGCGCGCGCTGGATATTCACCAGACCACCGCCAGCAATCTGGTCAAGGCGCTGGTGGCGCAAGGATTGATCGAACAGTCCAAGGACGGCGCTGACCGGCGCGCGGTCGCCATGACGCTCTCGCCGGCCGGCGAAGCCAGCCTGCGCAAGGCGCCGATGCCGTTTGCCGGCGTCCTGCCGGACGCGCTGGCGTCGATGGATGCGGCCACCCTGGCGCGCATGGAGCAGGATCTGAACACGCTGATCCTGGCGCTCGCAGCCGGCAACGCCGGCGCCGATACACCGTTGTCCGACCTGTAATGCCTTACCAGGCCAGCGCGCGCGGCCCCGCCAGCGCGCCGATGGCGCTGGCAATCAGAATACCCAGCAAATACCACGATCCGACGAACACGGCGCTCATCTCGGGACAATGCAGGCAGTACACCAGTGCGGCCGAGGCACCGGCGGCGAATCCCGCCGCCGCGCCGGCCAGGCGCAGGCGTGTCGGGGCGAGTCCGCGCATGATGTGCAGCGCGGCGGCCAGCATCGGCAGCGACAACAGCGCGATAAGGAACGGGCAGTAGCGCCAGGTACGGCCCCAGAACAGCGCCGCGCGGAATTCCGGCGACGTCTGCCACAGCAGGGCCGCCGCCGCCAGCCAGACCGCCAGCACCGGCGCGGCCAGATACAGCGGCAGCCTGGCCGTCCTCACGCCGGGCACGGCCAGGCGTTTGACCGCCGTCCAGCCGGCAGCGGCCAGCGCGGCCGCAAACACAACCTTCAGCCAGAAGGCCGGCAATGCCGCCGCCTGCGCCAGGTCGGGCCGCACGCCGAGCAACGCCAGCATCAATACGACGCACGCCAGCAGGCCGGCCAGCAGCGGCAATAGGGTGGCGCGCGTCGGCCGCGCGGCGACGCCGACGTCTGGCCCGCTGGACAACATTGTGATCAAGTCATCTGTCTTCATAGTGCATCTCTCAAGATCGCGGCCAGGGCTTTCAAGCCGCGATGTACCGATACTTTGATGTCGGCCTCCGACATGCGCAACAGGCCCGCCGCCTCGCGTACCGACAGTCCGTCCAGTTTGGTGTGAATGATGGCGTCGCGCTGCTTGTCCGGCAGTTTGGCCAGCAAGGTGGCCAGGTCGCGGCGCGCATCGCCGGCCGCCTCGTCGGCGCTGGAAAACAGCGCGCTCTCGCCCTCGCTTACCTCGTCCAATGGATCGTGCAGGCTGTCGCGCCGGGCGTGGCGGCGCAGCCAGTCGATCAGCTTGTAGCGGGCGATGGCGTAGACCCAGGCCGTCAGCGGCACGCCGGTGTCATAGCTGAGGCGCTGGTTGTGAATCGCCAGCAGCGATTCCTGCACCAGGTCTTCCACCTCGTCCGGCCAGCGGTTCAGGCGGCGCCGCAGGAAGGCGCGCAAATGCGTCGCCGTCGCCTGCAGGAAGCGGCGATAGGCCAGGGCGTCGCCCTCCAGGCCTTGCAGGAACAAGGCATGCAGGCGTAGTTCGGTGCTGCGTAAAGGATCCACCTCAGGTATTCGTTGCATCGCGGCCCATGGTTACAGCGGTTGCAAAATAAATTTTATCCGGGCGCCGTGTAACCAATTTCCTGTCTGCTGCGAACTCACTGTTACTGCGGCGCCGTCGCACGACTTCTGCTGTTTAACTTCACTGAGGAACCATCATGAAAAAAATCACCGCCGCCTTGATCGCCGCCTGCCTGACCCTGTCCGGCGCGGTCTACGCCCAGGATGCCATGAAGAAGGAAGACATGCCCAAGGATGCCATGAAAAAGCCCATGCACAAGGAAAAAATGGCGAAGGACGAGATGAAGAAGGACAAGATGGCCAAGGAGGAAATGAAAAAAGACGAGATGAAAAAGGACGAAATGGCCAAGGATGCGATGAAAAAATAAGCGCACCGCCATGTCGCTCGCCATTACCACTGGTGCATCGTCGGCAGCCTCCGCCGCGTATGGCGGCGGACCGTCCGCTGCCAGCCTGCAGGCGCAATTGCAGCGTTATCAGCAGCAGTTGTCGGATTGCGTGAATTGCGCGTCGGCCAAGACGCCGAAGGGCAAGCAGGATATTCAGGCCATTTCGGCGCGCATCAGCCAGATCGAGCAGCGGATTGCGCAGGCCGACGGGTCCGGCGCCAGGGCGGCGCCGGATGCGCCGCAGGCCGCATCGACGCCGGCCCCGGCTTCGGGCAATTTGATCGACGTCTATGCCTGATTACACCAGCGCATCGCGCGGCGTTTGGCCGGCGAGGACATCGGCCACATTGTCCAGCGCGCGGTGGCCCATGGCCGCGCGCGTTTCGACGGTGGCCGTGCCCATGTGCGGCGTCATGAAGACATTCGGCAGCTGCTGGAAGCGCAGGTCGTATTCCGGCTCGGCGCGGAACACGTCCAGCCCGGCGGCGGCCAGCTGACCGCTCTCCAGCGCCGCGACCAGGTCGTCCTCGTTGACCAGCGAACCGCGCGAGGTGTTGACCAGCACCGCGCCGCGCGGCAGCAGCGCCAGCACGCCGGCGTCGATGGAACCGTTGGAAGCGGCATCGCCCGGCGCGTGCAGCGACAGGATCTGGCACTGCGGCAGCATGGCGCGCACGTCGCTGTAATAAACGGCGCCCTGCTCCAGCGCCGGCGCCAGGCGGCGCCGGTTGTGGTACAGCACCTTGACGCCGAACGCGGCCGCCCGCTTCGCCACCGCCCGGCCGATGCGGCCCATGCCGATGATGCCCAGCGTCTTGCCATGAAAGTCCAGGCCCAGCATGTCGCTGAGGCCGAAACGTTCGCGCCAGCCGCGCTCCATGATGGCGGCGTACTCGCGGCCGCGCCGCAACGCGCCCAGCATCAGGAACAGCGCGAGGTCGGCCGTGGCCTCAGTCACCACGTCCGGCGTGTTGGTGACGAAAATTCCGCGCGCCGCGGCTGCGGCCAGGTCGATGTGCTCGTAACCCACGCTGCACGTCGCGATCAGCCTGACGTTTGCCGGCAACTGCTCGATGGCGGCAGCGTCGAAGCGGATGCGGCTGGAAATCAGCACCGCCTTCAGCGACGGCGTGTTCTTCAGCGTGTCGATGGTTTGCGCCACCGTGAGCTGGCCATCCTGCGACGCGATCACGCCGAACTCGGCCTGCGCGCGGTCGATCAGCGGCTGAATCAACGGGGTGGCGCACAGCAGGCGTGCGGTCATACGTTCTGTCTCCTGGCGGCAACCACGGTTGGCGCGGCGACAGGCGCGATGACGGCCTCGCCGGCAAACGCGCGCTTCATCTGTTCGATGTCCAGCGCGCCTTCCCATTTTGACACCGCGATGGTGGCAATGCCATTGCCGATCAGATTGGTCACGGCGCGCGCCTCGTTCAGGAAGCGGTCGATACCGACCAGCAGCACCAGGCCGGACAGCGGAATCTTGTGCATCGACGCCAGGCTCGCGGCCAGCGCCACGAAGCCCGCGCCGGCCACGCCGGCCGAGCCTTTCGAGGTCAGCAGCATCACGCCCAGAATGCCGAGCTGGTCCCAGATGGTGATGTCGACATTGGTCGCCTGCGCGATGAAGATGGCCGCCATGGTCAGGTAGATGGCGGTGCCGTCGGCATTGAAGGTGTAGCCGGTCGGCAGCACCAGACCCACCACTTTCTTCTGGCAGCCCATGGCTTCCATCTTCAGCATCATCTGCGGCAGCACCGCCTCGGTGGACGCGGTGCCCATCACGATCAGGATTTCATCCTTGATGTATTTCAGGAAGCCCCACAGCGGCACGCCGCAGTAGCGCATCACCGTGCCCAGCACCAGCACCACGAACAGGAAGCAGGTCAGGTAGACCGCGATCATCAGCTCGGCAAACGAGTTCAGCGTGCCGATGCCGTACTTGGCGATGGTGAAGGCGATGCCGCCGAAGGCGCCGATCGGCGCCAGGTGCATGACGATGCGCACCACGCCGAACATGCCGTGCAAGAACATATCCAGGCCATCGACCAGCGGCGCGACCTTGCTGCCGAGGCGGTTCAAGGCAAACGAGAACAGCAGCGAGAACAGAATGATCTGCAGCATATTGCCCTGCGCGAAAGAGCCGACCACGCTGTCCGGCACGATATTCATCAGGAATTCCAGCGTGGTGTGGTGCTGCGCCGCCGCCGCATAGCTCTTGATGGAGGCGGTGTCGATCTGCGCCGCATCGATATTCATGCCGACGCCCGGCTTCATGACGTTGACCACGATCAGGCCGAACACCAGTGCCAGCGTCGAGCAGATTTCAAAATACAGCATGGCCTTGGCGCCGACCCGCCCGGTCTCCTTGACGCTGCCCATGCGCGAAATGCCGACCACCACCGAGGCGAAGATGATCGGCGCCAGCAGCATCTTGATGAGTTTGATGAACAGGTCGCCGAGCGGCTTGAGCTCGACGCCGATATTGGGATAGAAATGTCCGACCAGGACGCCGGCGGTCAGGCCGACAATGACTTGTATGTAGAGTGTGGAAGCCAGCTTTTTGAAACGTTGCGCATTCATGGGGTCTCCTCCCGCGAAAACAAAAATGATGGACGAACGCCAGCGTAGAGCCGGCAAGCGGACAATCCGCTCGCGCCCTACGCTGTGCTCTGAGTCTTTCACCGAATGTGGCCATGCGCCGGCTTCGACGGCCGGCTTGATGGCGGTATGGCGTGTTATTCAGCCAGTTTCACCATCTCCCGATACAGGTCGGCCTTGCCTTCGAAGCCGATGCCCGGCAGGTCCGGCATGGTGATGTAGCCGTTGTCGACCTTGACGCCGTCCGGGAAACCGCCGTAGGGCTGGAACAGGTCCGGGTACGATTCGTTGCCGCCCAGGCCCAGGCCGGCCGCGATGTTGAGCGACATCTGGTGGCCGCCGTGCGGGATGCAGCGCTTCGGCGACCAGCCGTGTTCGCGCAGCATGTCCAGCGTGCGCAGGTATTCGACCAGGCCGTAGCTCAGCGCGCAGTCGAATTGCAGCCAGTCGCGGTCGGAACGCATGCCGCCGTAGCGGATCAGGTTGCGCGCGTCCTGCATCGAGAACAAGTCCTCGCCGGTGGCCATCGGGTTCTTGTAGTAGTTGCGCAGCGTGGCCTGCAGCTCGAAGTCCAGCGGATCGCCCGGTTCCTCGTACCAGAACAGGTCGTACTGCGACAGCGCCTTGGCGTACTGGATCGCGGTGTCGAGGTCGAAGCGGCCGTTGGCGTCCACCGCCAGTTTCTGGCCGTCGCCCAGCACGCTCAGGATCGAGTCGATGCGGCGCAGGTCTTCATCCAGCGAGGCGCCGCCGATTTTCTTTTTCACCACCGTGTAGCCGCGGTCGATGTAGCTGCGCATCTCGTCCTTCAGCTTGCCGTGGTCCTGGCCTGGATAGTAGTAGCCGCCGGCGGCGTAGACGAAGATTTTCTTGTCGGCCTGGCCGTTGCCGTAGCGGTCGGCCAGCAGCTGGAACAGCGGCTTGCCTTCGATCTTGGCGACCGCGTCCCAGATCGCCATGTCGATGGTGCCGATGGCCACCGAGCGCTCGCCGTGGCCGCCCGGTTTTTCGTTGGTGAACATGCAGTTCCAGATCTTGTGCGGATCGAGGTTGGTGCCGGCGTCGTCGACCAGCGAGGCCGGATCGGCTTCCAGGATGCGCGGGATGAAACGCTCGCGCATCAGCGTGCCCTGGCCGTAGCGGCCGTTCGAGTTGAAGCCGTAGCCGATCACCGGTTTGCCGTCGCGAATCACGTCGGTCACCACCGCCACCAGGCTCAGCGTCATTTTGCTGAAGTCGATGTAGGCGTTACGGATAGGTGAGCTGATCGGTACGGTTTTTTCGCGGATTTCAACGATTCTCATTGCAGTCTCCAGTTGTGAAGCCGTTAGCTTACTCTTGAATTTAACTGTTAAAATTAACTTAGATTGAAACCTTTATTCACTTTAAATGAAAAATGATACCGCGCCCGACCTGACGTTTTTCGTGCTGCTGGCCAAGTTGAGCAGCATGACGGCAACCGCCCGCGAACTGGGCATCACGCCGCCGGCCGTCACCAAGCGCCTCAGCCTGATGGAGCAGCGGCTGGGCGTGCGCCTGGTCAACCGCACCACGCGCCGCATCAGCCTGACCAACGAAGGGGAAGCCTACCTGGCGCAGGCGACGCAGATCCTGCACCAGATCCGCGAGATGGAGGAATCGGTGTCGAGCAGCCGCGCCGCGCCGAAAGGCTTGCTGCGCATCAATGGCACGCCGGGCTTCGGCCGCACGCGCATCGCGCCCATCGTCTCGCGCTTCGCCCATGCGTATCCGGAAGTGGAGGTGGAACTGCACCTGACCGACCGGCCGATCAGCCTGGTGGAGGAAGCCTACGACCTGGCGATCCGCTTCGGCGAGCTGCCGGACACGCGCCTGACCGCGCGCCGCCTGATGGCCAACAAGCGTTTCCTGTGCGCCTCGCCGGCGTACCTGAAGAAGCACGGCGAACCGCGGACGCCGGCCGACCTGCACCACCACCGCTGCATCCTGCACCGCCAGAACGACGACGTCTACGGCACCTGGCGCCTGAAGAAGGGCAAGACCGAGGAGCTGGTGAAAGTGCGCGGCGCCGTCTCCAGCAACGACGGCGACATCGTCATGAACTGGGCGCTGGACGGACAAGGCATCGTCCAGCGCTCCGAGTGGGACGTGGCCAAATACCTGGCCAGCGGCCGGCTCAAGGAAATCATGCAGGACTACACGCTGCCGGACGCCGACCTCTACCTGTACTACCTGACCCGCAGCAACCTGCCGGCCAAGGTGCGCGCCTTCATCGATTTCCTGGCCGAGGAATTCCGCTAGCGGAACAGCTCCGGATACTGCGCCGGCTGGCAACGGAGATACTGGCTGGCCGCGTGCACCTGTCCGCCGAGGGCGGCCGCCGCGTGCCACGGCCAGCGCGGGTCATACAGCACCGTGCGCGCCAGCGCGATGAGGTCGGCGTCGCCATTGGCGATGATCGCCTCGGCATGGGCCGGCTCGGTGATCAGGCCCACGGCCACCACCGGCACCTTGACCACGTCCTTGACGGCGCGCGCCAGCGGCACCTGGTAACCGGGGCCGACCGGGATCTTCTGATCGGGACGCAGGCCGCCGCTGGAGACGTGGATCACATCGACGCCGCGCGCTTCCAGCATCTGCGAGAAAGCCTGCGCCTGGTCGATGGTGAAGCCGCCCTCAAGCCAGTCCGTGCCGGAGATGCGCACGCTGACGGCGCGCTCGGATGGGAACGCCTCGCGCACCACGTCGAAAATCTCCAGCGGAAAGCGCGCGCGGTTCGCCATCGAACCGCCGTACTCGTCGCCGCGCTGATTCGACAGCGGCGAGAGGAACTGATGCAGCAGATAGCCGTGGGCGGCATGGATCTGGACCGCGTCGATGCCGATGCTGGCGGCGCGGCGCGCAGCGGCGGCGAAGCCGTCGCGTATCTGCCGCAGCCCGGCCTTATCGAGCGCCGACGGCGCCACGTAGTCGTCACGCACCGCGATGGCCGACGGCCCGACGGTTTGCCAGCCATGGGCTGCGTCCGGCGCGATCTGCCGCCCGCCCTGCCATGGCCGCTGCACCGAGGCCTTGCGGCCGGCGTGATTCAGCTGCACCGCGATGGGCGTGGCGGACCAGCGGCGCACCGACTCCAGCGTCTTGCCCATCGCGGCGGCGCTGGCGTCGTCGTACAGGCCGACATCGGCAAAGCTGATGCGCCCGTCGGCGACGACGGCGGTCGACTCGATGGTCAGCAGCGCGGCGCCGGATTGCGCCAGCTGCCCCAGGTGCATCTGGTGCCAGTCGTTCATGCAGCCATCGACGGCCGAATACTGGCACATCGGCGCAATCACAATCCGGTTGGCGAGGGATAAATTGCGGACTTGTATCGGCGTGAACAGCTTAGGTTGATGCGTCATCGGTCATTTCCAATCATATCGTCAATTCTTGCGTTGGTCGGCGACCATCTGCGCCGTGACATTGCCGCGCTTGCCGCCGAACTGGAATAGTACATAATTGCTCAGTTGCGCGATTTCCGCATCGGTGAAGGCGGCGTGGAAGGCGGGCATCAACACCTCCTCGGCGCCGATGCGCATCCTGGCGCCATGCAGGATCACCTGCGTGACATTCTGGCCGGACGGGTCGTTCACCGAGCGCGCGCCGATCAGCGCCGCGTAGTCCGACTGCGCGCCCTGCCCGCTCCACTGGTGACAGCTGGCGCAGCTGCCCGCGAACAGGCGCAGGCCGCCCTGCAGATCGGCCGGCGTGGCGGGCGACGGTGTGTAGGCGGTCGAGGCCTGCACCGTCTCCGGCCTGGCGTTCACCGCGACCGGATGATCGCCGGTGCGCGCCGGCATGCTGCGTAGCCAGGCGATCAGGGCGCGGGTGTCCTGCGGGTCCAGGTATTGCAGGCTGTTTTCCACCGCCTCGCCCATCGGCCCGCCGGCGGCGCCGTGCTGCGCCGCGTGACCGAAGCGCAGATACTGGTACAGGTCGGCGTCGCTCCATGCGCCGATGCCATCGCGCGTGTCGGCGGTGAGGTTCGGCGCGCGCCAGCCATTGACCACCGTGCCGGCCAGTTCGTTGCGATGGTCGAGCGCAAAGCCGATATTGCGCGGCGTGTGGCATGCGGCGCAGTGGGCCAGCGCAATCGCCAGGTAGGCGCCGCTGTTCCATTCGGCCGACTTGCCGGCGTCCGGCGCAAAGCGGCCGCTCTGGAAGAACGCCGCGTTCCAGAAGCCCATCGCCCAGCGCTGGTTGAACGGGAACGACAGGTCCGGCCGCGGCGTGGCCTGCGCCACCGGCGGCAGGCTGAACAGATAAGCCTTGATCGCCAGCACATCCTCACGGCTCAACAGCGAGTACGAGGTGTAGGGGAACGCCGGATACAGGCGCTGGCCGTCGTGGCGCACGCCGTCGTGCAGCGCGCGCACGAAGTCGTCGTCGCTCCAGTCGCCAAGGCCGGTGGTCTTGTCCGCCGTGATGTTGGACGAGTACAGCGTGCCGAACGGCAGCTTGAACGCCAGGCCGCCGGCAAACGGCTTGCCGCCCGGCGTGGTGTGGCAAGCCACGCAGTCCGCCGCGCGCGCCAGGTATTCGCCGCGCACCACCCGCGACGCCGTCGCCGGCGCGCCGGCGATGGCGGGCGCGGTCCCGGTGGCGGGATCGGAACGCGTCAGATAAGCATAGGCGGCCACGCCGGCCACGGCGCACAGCAGCACCGGCATCAGGATACGGAGCGGCTTCATGCGCGTGCTCCCTGCGCCAGCAGCTCGCGGCGTATCGGCAATTCCCGTATGCGCACGCCGGTGGCGGCGAAGATCGCGTTGCACAGGGCCGGCGCCGCAATCGCGGTGCCGAGCTCGCCGACGCCGCCCGGGCCTTCCATGCTGTGCACAATCTGCACATCGATGGGTGCGGTTTCATTCATGCGTATCATGCGGTAGTCGTTGAAGTTGCTTTGCTGGATGGCGCCCTGCTCGATGGTGATCTCGTTGAACATCGCGGCGCTGATGCCGAACAGCAGCCCGCCCTGGATCTGCGATTCGATCGACCCGGTGTTGACCGGGATGCCGACATCGACCGCCACCACGGCGCGCCGCAGGCGCACGTCGCCCTGCGGCGACACCTCGACCTCGATGATGGCGCACACATTGCTGCCAAACGGATCGCCCAGCGCCACGCCGCGGCCCACGCGCGGCGGCAGCGCCGTGCCCCAGCCGATCTTGCTGGCGGCCAGTTCCAGCACGCCCAGCAGGCGCGGATGGTGCTTCAGCATCGGCTTGCGCCAGGCGACCGGATCGGCCTTGGCCTTGTGCGCCAGCTCGTCGAAGAAACTCTCCACCACGAACAGATTGTGCAGCGCGCCGACGCCGCGCCACCAGCCGACCAGCAAGCCCGGCGGCATGTCGTGGCGCACCCACTCCACCTTCAGGTTGGGCACCGCATACGGCAGGTCCGCCGCCGATTCGATCGCATCCTTGTCCATGCCGTCGGCGCGCATGGCGCCGGGACGCCAGCGCCCCAGCACCGTGCCGCTGCAGATGCGGTCGCCAAACCACGCCGGATAGCCCTGGCTGTCCATCACGGCGGAAATGACGTCGTGGTACATCGGCCGCACGATGTCGTGGCCGATGTCCTCCTCGCGCGTCCAGATGATCTTGAGCGGATAGGACACCTGCCTGGCGAACGCCACCGCCTGGTCGACATAGTCGGTTTCCAGGCGACGGCCGAAGCCGCCGCCGATGTACTGCGTGTGCAGCAGGATTTTTTCCTGCGGCAGGCCGGTGATTTTTGCCGCGTTTTCCACCACGTGCATCGGCACCTGGGTGCCGGCCCAGATTTCGCAGCGCTCCGGCGTGACGTGCACGGTGGCGTTCAGCGGCTCCATGGTGGCGTGCGCCAGCATCGGCATCTTGTAGGTGGCCTGTATCAGCTCGCCGGCGGGACGCTGTCCCACCTCGCGGCCGACAACCGCCTTGCCCTGCGCCTGGCTGGCGGCCAGCTCGTCGCGCAGCTGTTTCGACGTCAGCGTGGCGTTCGCGCCGCGGTTCCACGCCACCTCCAGCCGCTCCATGCCGCGCTTGGCGGCCCAGAAATGCGTCGCCACCACGGCCACCGCGTTGCCGATGCGCAGGACCTCGATCACGCCGGGCACCTTGCGCGTCGCCGCGTCGTTGAACCGCGCCAGCGTGCCGCCAAAGGTCGGGCAGGCCCTGACCGTCGCCACGCGCATGCCGGGCACGCTCACATCGATGCCGAATTTGGTCAGGCCGAACACCTTGTCGCGGGCGTCCAGGCGCGCCATCGGCTTGCCGATCAGGCGGAAATCTTTGGCGTCCTTGAGCTTGACGGCGCCGGGATCGGGCAGCTTGCCGGCCGCCGCCGCCACCTCCGCATACTTCAGGCTGCGGCCGGAGGCGCGGTGGCGAATCACGCCGCGTTCGACCGTGCAGGCGTCAGGCGCGACTTTCCAGCGCGCCGCTGCGACGCTCACCAGCAGCGTCCGCGCCACCGCGCCGGCCTGGCGCAATTCCGTGAAGGTGCTGCGCGTGCTGGTGGAGCCGCCGGTGATCTGGCCGGCCAGCAGCCGCATGCCGTACAGCGCCTCGTTGACCGGCGCGTGCTCGACCTGGATCTGGTCCAGGTCCACATCCAGCTCTTCGGCCAGCAGCATGCACGAGCCGGTGTAAATCGCCTGCCCCATCTCCACCATCGGCATCACCAGGCGGATCGCGCCATCGGCGTCGATGCGGACAAAGGCGTTGGGGGCGAACGGCGGCGCGCCATCGGCGGCGGCGGCCGCCGCGTCGCCCGGCTGGCGATGCGGATTGACCAGCGCCTGCGCCATCTTTGGCAGGCCCAGCCAGACAAAGCCCACCGCCAGCCCGCCGGCCTTCAGCACCTGGCGGCGCGCGGGCATCATTGGCCACCTCCGGCGGCGTCATGCGGTAGCGCCTGCGTCACCTCGATCTTGCCGGTGGCGGCCTGCTTGATCGCGGCGCGGATGCGGATATAGGTCGCACAGCGGCACAGATTGCCCGACATCGCGGCATCGATGTCGGCATCGCTCGGCGCCGGATTGCGCGCCAGCAGTGCCGCCGCCGACATGATCTGGCCGGACTGGCAGTAGCCGCACTGCACCACGTCCACCCCCAGCCAGGCGGCCTGGATGCGCCTGCCGCTGTCGGTGGCGTTGACCGCTTCGATCGTCGTCACCTGCCGCGCGCCGACCGCGGCGATGGGCAGCACGCAGGAGCGCACCGGATTGCCGTCGAGATGCACGGTGCACGCGCCGCACTGCGCGATGCCGCAGCCGAACTTGGTCCCCGTCATGCCGAGGGTTTCGCGCAGCACCCACAGCAGCGGCGTGTCGCCCTCCACGTCCGCCACTTGCTGGCGGCCGTTCACGTTGATGGTGTAAGACATGGTACGGTTTTCCTCTCAGGCTATCAGCACGTATATCGCAAGATAGTAGCCGCGCCCGGATGCGCCGCCTACGCGTCTTGAGAGACTGCTCGTCATTACCCTTTAGGGTTAAGCAAAACTCCCTGTTTTTTTGCGCCCGTCCTCCATCCAATAGCCCATGGCGAGCGCGGCCCATGAACTGCTAGTCTCAAGTTCCTACCTTCTCTTCCCGCCATCCCATGAAATTACTTCGCTACGGCCCCAAAGGCCAGGAAAAACCAGGCATGCTGGACGCCGAGGGCAAGCTGCGCGACCTGTCCGGCCTGCTCGACGACATCACCGGCCGCACGCTCGGCGCCGCCGCGCGCCAGGTGCTGCAGGCGATAGACGTCTCCCGCCTGCCGCTGGTGGAAGGCAATCCCCGCTTCGGCGTGCCGTGGAACGGCATCAGCAAGATTGTCGCCATCGGCCTGAACTATCATGACCATGCGCTGGAAGCGAACCTGCCGATTCCCGAGGAACCCGTCATGTTCACCAAATGGCTCAGTTGCCTGAACGGACCGCATGACGATGTGATCGCGCCGCTGGAAGCTTCCAAGCTGGACTGGGAGGTCGAACTCGGGATTGTGATCGGCGCCAGGGCCGTCAACGTCACCGAGCAGCAGGCGCTGGAGTATGTGGCCGGCTATTGCCTGGCCAACGACGTCACCGACCGCGCGTTCCAGATGGAGCGCAGCGGCGGCCAATGGAGCAAGGGCAAGGGGTTCGACACCTTCGGCCCGGTGGGCCCGTATCTGGTGACCAGCGATGAAGTCGCCGATCCGCAAGCGCTGTCCTTGTGGCTGGACGTCAACGGCGAGCGCATGCAAACCGGCGACACCGCGAACATGATCTTCAGCTGCGCGCATCTGGTCAGCTATTGCAGCAGGATGATGACGCTCGAACCGGGCGACCTGATCATCACCGGCACGCCACCCGGCGTCGGCATGGGCATGAAGCCGCCGCGTTACCTGAAGACCGGCGACGTGATGACACTGGGCATCGACGGGCTGGGCGAGCAACGCCAGCGGCTGGTCGCCAGGACTTGACCGTTCGTGTCGCGATATTCCACCGGAGCGAGAATTGAAAACGCCGCGAAAATATGATGTAATTCACATCACTGTCGGGGTGTAGCTTAGTCCGGTAAAGCGCTACGTTCGGGACGTAGAGACCGGAGGTTCGAATCCTCTCGCCCCGACCAGGAAAACTTCGCAATCAACATCCGGATCGGTTAAAGTATCTGTAAGGCATTTTTCCTTATAGGACCGACATGACATTTTCCGAACTGATCAAAGGTATCTTACAAAAGCATCCTCAAGGACTGACTCCTCAGCAGATCCGCGACATCATCAAGCAGGACCACCCGACCTACTACGGGACCGAATCGCACCAACGCAATGTAGAAAGAGGGTACTACAAGGACCTGGACTATGCCTTGCTGGCTCAAATCTATGTGACCGCACGCAGTGGCGGTCAGTTCCATGTGGACAGGTCATTCAGGCCGTTTGTCATGTCGCTCGCTCCCGGCGTGGCCCAGGACGTCAATCTTCCCGATGAAGAGATTGAAGCGGAAAGCCTGGAAAAGCTGGAAGCCGGTATTGGACGGCTGTACGTCCTGGGCACCTCGCTCTACACCAAAGCCGGTGAGGAAATCGTGAAGATAGGGATCACGACTGGTACTGTGGAAAACCGTATTGGTCAGCTTTACACGACTGGCGTACCGTTCCGTTTCCGCGTCATGAAGGATATAGAGACCAAGAACTACTACGAGCTGGAGCAGTCCTTGCACAAGCTGCTTGACCCGTACCGCATCAACAAGTCGCGCGAGTTCTTCACTGAAAAATGCCTTCCTTTCGTTGATAGGGTTGTTGCGATTCACAACGACATTCATTCAGAGGGTGCCAGCGCCCACTGAATCGATTGAAACCGCAGCGTTCGGCACCGGCCTGCGCGACCTTGCGTCGCGCAGGCTGCCGCTACTTCAACGGCAGTAACAGCGCATCCACCTGCCCCGGATAATGTTCGAGCAGCCAGCGCGCCTTTTCCGCAAACACCGGTTCGTTCGGATACGCCCGCGCCGCCGCCAGCATGTTGTGCATCGCATGCTTGTTGACGCCATCCGGCGAGCCTTCCTTCGGATCGATTTCCGGATACGGCCACTTCTCGCCGTTCACATAGCGCGCGACGAAACGGTAGCCCTGGGCGATGCTGTGCGCATCCTCCCCGTGCTCCCATACTTTCTGCCCGGTCAGCTCGCCATAGCGCCCGAGATAGCCGAACGCCTCCAGCGCGAAGTTGACGTAGCCGGACGGCCGCGTGCGCTCCAGTTCCGCGATCAGCTTGCCCTCGCGGTCGATCTGCCCGGCGATGCGGCGGATCTGCGTGATTTCCAGCTCGCGCCTGGCGATGTCCTGCTGTCCCGTGTACAACGCATACGCGGTCACCTGCGCCGAGTAGAAGGTGCCGTGGTTGTTGTGCGCGTTGCTTTCCTCGAAGCCGTTGCGGCTGGTGAGCAGCCAGTTCAGGTAGTCGCGATACCAGGCGCGCACGCCGTCGTTCTCGGCGTCGCTCAGGGCGTCGGTCGGCTGGATCAGCGCCAGGCTGTCCATCACGTCGATCAGCGAACGGCTGCTGATGATGCCGATGCCGCGCCCGTTCACGCGGCCGGGAAGCGCCTGGCCGTAGTCCAGGTTGGGATTCATGCGGGTCTCGGGCGCGAGGAACCAGGCGCGCGCCAGTTCGCCGGCCTTGGCCGCATATTTCGTCTCGCCGGTGAAGTACCAGGCCAGCGCCAGCACGGTCACGTCATGCGAAAACTTCCCCATGCGCACGCTGTCGGTGGCGTCGGTGGAGGACGCCGGGTTGTGCAGGCCATCCTTGCGGATGTAGGGCAAGCCGTCCTTCTTCGCCGGGTCCGGCCACCAGTACGGCCCGAAGCTGAAGAAGTCGTGCTTGTTGCCGCTGGCCGGCGCCAGCGTCTTGTCGACCACGCTGTAGCGCTTGTGGGTCAGCGCCGTATCGGCTTCCTTGATCAGCTTGTCGTAGGATGGCTGGTAGAGCGGGTCGCGCGCCGCCAGCTTCTGTTTGGCCAGCGCCAGCTCCGCCGGGTCGTAGGTGTAGAACTGCGACGGCGATGCCGCCTGGGCGGGCCCGGACAGGCCCGCCGCCAGCAAGGCCGCGCAAAGTAAAGTGCGTTTGATCATCATGCTTCGCATCAGAAGGTGTAGGTGGCGCGCGCGCGGTAGACGCGGCCCAGCGGGCTGGCCTCGCCGCTCGAATAACCTTCACCGCGATAGTTGGCCGCAGGTGGATCGCGGTCGAACACGTTGTTCACGCCGACCATCAGGCTCCATTGCTTGAAGCCGTTGTACTGCATCGACCAGTTGTACACCGTGTACTGGTCGATCACGTGGTAGGCGGTGCCGCTGTTGCGGTCCTCGAAGCTCTGCTTGTACTGCTGGTTGACGGTCGAGGTCCAGTCGCCATTGGCACTGATCCACTTGGCCGAGGCGCCGTACTTCCAGCGGAAGTTCATCACGTTGGCATCCAGCGGGCCGAATTTGTTGACGCTGGAAATCCACGCGCCGTTGCGGTCGACCTGCGTTTCAAACTCATGGATATAGGTGCCGTCCAGCTGCACGCCCACCTGGCCCCATTTGGTTTTCGGGAAGTTGTAGGTGGTGGTCAGGTCGATGCCGTCGGTGCGCACGCCGCCCATATTGGTCAGGCGGTCGTCGATGTACAGCAGGTTGCCCTTCGCGTCGCGCACGAACAGGTTGGCGTAGGCCGGGTTCTGGAACAGCGACGGCTGCGCCAGCTGGCCGATCGAGTCACGCAGCTGGACCTTGAAGTAGTCGACCGATACCAGCAGCGAACGGGTCGGCGTGAACACCACGCCCAGGTTGAAGGTCTTGGAACGTTCCGGTCCCACCTGCGGATTGGCGCCGGTGTTGATCGGCTGACGCGCGTTACACACGGTGCTCGGGTTATAGCCGGGCAAGGCGGTGCCGCCGGTGGTCGCGCCAGGCAGGCCGCCAGGGCACAGTACCGGGTCGTTGTAGCTGGTGCTGGTGATGCCGGTCGGGCCGTTGGTGGCGCCAAAGTAGCGCTCGGCCAGCGTCGGCGCGCGGAAGCCGGTGCCGGCCGAACCGCGCAGCATGACCCATTCGGCCGGCTTGAAGCGGAAGCTGGCCTTCGGGTTGGTGGTCGAACCGAAGTCGCTGTAGTGGTCGGTACGCACGGCGAGGTCGACGTCCAGCGCCTTGGTGATCGGGAAGTCGATCTCGGCGTAGGCGGCCGTCACGTTGCGCGAAGCGCTCTGGTTGGTCGCGGCCGTGGCGCCGGTCTGGCCGCCGGACAGCGCCACCGTGGCGGGAATCGAGTTGTAGGAGAAGTCGTGGTAAGCGCTGGCGCCGACCGCCAGCGTGACCGCGCCGCCCGGCAGCGTCATCAGCTCGCGGCTGGCGTTCAGGTCGACGCCATTCATGCGCGTCAGGCCGGCGTTGGCGGTCTGGCCGTTGGTCGAGATGCTGCTCAGGTAATCCTTGCCCACCTGGTCCTGCAGGCCGAACGGATTCAGCTGACCATTGGCGACGCCGGCCAGCAGGTCATAGCTGTTGACGAAGCCGGAGCGGAAGCTGGTGCGGGTGCTGTACAGCGCGGACCAGAAGCTGGCCTTGTAATCCCAGGCGCCCAGGTGGCCTTCGTCGTCCAGCGTCAGGCGGGTGGTGTCGGTCTTGTAGTCGAGCACGGTCGGGCCGAGGTCGCCGTACAACGACCAGGCCAGTGTCAGCGTCTGGTTGGTGATGCCCGGCATGGCCGGCACGATGCCCTTGCCTGGATAGTATTTGCTGTTCGGGCCGATGGTCAGCGCCGGGAAGTTGGCGATCGAGGCGTTGATGCCGAAGGTCGGGTTCTTCACCGGACGGTTGTAGATCGACGAGTACAGCAGCGAGGCCGACAGCTTGTGGTCCTCGCCCAGCATCAGCGTGCCCTTGGTAAACAGCGACGCTTCCTGGCTTTCCTTGGTCAGCGTCAGGCTGTTGGCGGTGTAGCTGGCGGTACAGGTGTTGTTCAGGCCCGGCGTCGAGTACGGCGCCAGGCAGCCGCTGGCGTAGTACGGGTTGCCGCCGATGGTGATGTTGCCGACCTTGGTCGAGCCGTTCGCCAGCGTGACGTTGGCCGGGATGGAATTGCTGCCCTTGGTCAGCTTGGGCGGCGGGAAGCCGGCGCTGGCCAGGCGTTCGTCCGAGGTGATGTTCGGGCGCGCCGATTGCGGCAGCGCGTCCTGCTGGTTGATGTCGCCGGTGATGTAGACGTTCCAGCCGTCGCTGCCCAGGTTGCCCTTGCCGGCGGTGAAGCTCAAGCCCCGCGATTCGCCGCCACCGCTCTTGCTCGGCGCGTTGCCTTTCAGCGTCAGCGAGGCGCCGGTGTACGATTTCTTGGTGACGAAGTTGATCACGCCGCCGATGGCGTCACTGCCGTAGATGGAGGAGGCGCCGTCGCGCAGCACTTCGGTGCGGTCCAGCGCGCTGACCGGGATGCTGTTCGGATTGATCGCCACATCGTTCAGGCGTTTGCCGTCCAACAGCACCAGCGTGCGCGAGGTGCCGATGCCGCGCATATTGGCGCTGTTGCCGTTGCCGGAGGTGGTGTTCGGCACGAAGTCGGAGGCGGTCGACATCGACATCAGGATATCGTCGATGGTCTGCATGCCCTGCGCCAGCCAGTCTTCCGCCTTGACCACGGTGACCGGAAGCGCCTGGTCGGCGACCGCGCGCTTGATGCTGGAACCGGTGATCTCGACCTTTTGCATGCTGCTATCCTGCTGCGCCTGTGCCGCGCTGCCCATGCCCAGCAAGGCCAGCGTGACCGCCGCCGACAGGCGGGAAGGTTTGTTGTGCTTCAAGTGTGTCTCCTTGTTTATCGTATTGTGTGGTGTTACCAAAGCGCGGGTTGCCGGATGAAGAAATTGCGGATGACTTCTTCAACCGATGAGTCTGCGGGCAGGCTGGCCCACAGGGCCAGGTAGTCCGGTTTGCCGAGCGCGCGCCCGGCAAACAACAAGCTGGTCTGGCGCATCGGCCATTCCTTGTCGTACATCACGTCCGGCGGCAAGGGCCATGTGCGCTTGTCGCGGATGTAGGGCGCCATCCAGGCCATGGCCCGGGCCATGCCGCGGCCGTCGGGTGTGGCGTAGGTCCACAGATTATCCGACGGCGTCGACAGAATCCGGCACAGCGCGGCCAGCGCTTCCAGGTCGAACAGCGCGTAGCCGTAGGGCTTGGTGCGTTTCAGTTCCAGCGGCAGGCTGCCATCGGCGGCGAGCTGGGTCGGCAGCAGGACGGTCTTGAAGCGGTCGCGGGCGTAGGCCAGCAGCTGCTGGTCGCCGGTCAGGTGGGCGAAGGCGGCAACCTGCAACAGCCAGCAGGAACCGTGGTTGTTTTTGGCGTCGCGCTCGTCCTGGCCGTTCCTGCTGGTGGTCAGCCATTGCAGGTAATCGGTGAACCATTGGTGGATCTGGCGGCGCTCATCGGCGGACAGCACGTCGCCCTCCTCCAGCACTTCGATGGCGCGCGCCACTTCGACCAGATGCACGGTGTCGATGATGCCGATGCCGCGTCCGCTGCAGCGGCCGAAGATCGCCTGCGCATATTGCAGGTTGGGATTGAGCCGCGTGGCGGGATCGATGAACCAGGCGCGCAAGTGGGCGGCGGCATGCTCGGCATAGCGGCGCTCGCCGGAAACCTTCCAGGCCGCGACCAGCGCCGGCACCTGCACCGAAAACCGCACCAGCACGCGGCGGTGGGCGACGAAGTTGTCGGGATTGGTCAGGCCGTCACGCTGGATGTAGGGACCGCCCGGCTGCGCCGGATCGGGCCACCAGTAGTCGCCTTCCGAGTAAAAATCGTGCACGCCGCCGCTGCTGCGCGGGCTGGGGAAAGCGGTGATGGTCAGCGGCGCCTGCGCCAGGCTGGATGCGGCCTCGCGCAGAATGCGCTGGCGGTCGACGCTGGCGACGTCGAGCGGCTGTCCGGCCACCGGCAGACAGAACAGCAATAACAGCGTGCAAAGCATTTTTTGAAGCATGTCTCACCGTGAAATCGTTT
Organism: Duganella alba; assembly: GCF_009674495.1. Classification (GTDB taxonomy): domain Bacteria; phylum Pseudomonadota; class Gammaproteobacteria; order Burkholderiales; family Burkholderiaceae_D; genus Rugamonas; species Rugamonas alba. Next base: position 114,563 of record NZ_WKJN01000003.1, read on the forward strand.
AACACTTCTTATGTCATCAATTTACAGGTATTTCTTAGTATTTTTGCTTTTTTTAGTAAAACGTTTAACTTAGTATATAGATGATACCCATGCGGCGTCAACAACTCTGATGCGCGACGGCTACATGCGATGGTTGGCGTTCAGCCGCACTGCGTGCGGCTGACGATTACGGCAAGGTGATGCCGTAGGCAGACTCCATGCTCACCACTTTCCCGTTGGTCGGGACCAGCCAGTTCACCCAGAACATGCCGTTGCCATAAGCACCCTTGTGCGTGTAAGGCATGGTGGAAGCGCCCGTCTGATAGTCGATGACCTGCACCGCGGTGGTCGTGTAAAACGACAGGCCGTAGTTGTTCGGGCCGCCGCCGATATTGGTGCGGAGCAGATAGATTTTTCCAGACGCAAAAACGATATCCAGCGGCAGTCCGTAATCCGGGATGGGGGTCAGGTCGCGCGCCAGTTCAACTGGATAGTTCCCTTTCCCGTCATTCTTCAGGATGCGAGGCACGGTATCGTAATCCGTGGTGGTCTCGCCGGCCGTTGCTCCCGGCTCATTGCCGCCGATCCAGATGTCGTAAGCGCCGCGCTGATCGAAATCGATCGCTTCAATGGAGAAAATGGCTTTGTACTTGAGCTCCGGCGGCAGCCGCGCCGTATCAACACTAAAGCTGCCATCGCGGTTATTCACAAGGAAAAACGGGGTGGCGTGCACCATATTATCGGTCACCACGATGTCGGCGAAACCGTCTCCCCTGGCATCCATGGCAGTCGCCGCATGGCAGAAGCAGGTCACTGGCAGCGTCTTGTTCTGATACGTGCCATCCGCCTGGCTCAACAAAATATGCGGCTGCTCGCCGGGGAACGGCGAGCGATCGAAACCATGGCATGCAAAGAACACGTCCGGCTTGCCGTCGCCATTGAAATCCGCCACCACCGCCTTGCGCGGATGGAGGCAACCCTGGGTATCCTTGAGCAGCACGGCGGTACGGTCGATCCAGAGTCCGCTTTTATCGCGCTGATAAAAGCGGATGTGGCCAAACTCGGTCATCGACCAGTCAGGAATATATTCAAGCGTATGGGTGACCATGGAGTACGAGCCGTCCTGGAAGAAATCGGCAAACGCCACCGCATTGCCCGCCGCTACCTCGGGCGGCAACGGCTGGGCGCCCAACACGCTGGCTGCCGCAACCTTGTTCTCGTAAGAGCTACGCTTGGGCACAATCGGTCCACCCTGGTTATACGGCACAAAGTCCAGGCCGTTTTGCACAGCGGCTGCCAGGTTGGTTTTGTTTTCCCCCGAATCCGAGAAGCTGTACAGCACGGCAAAGGCGGCCGCGCCATGGTTCATCTGGTCTACCCACCAATCCACGCCGGCCTTCTCGCCGTCGCGGTGCAGCACGTTGTTGTAAAACGCATTGACCAGCTTTGCGTTGGCGGGGTTGTCGCCATATAAGGTCTTGAATTCCGCCGACGCCACAAAGTCGGTCGCGATGCCGTTGAGGTCGCGCCCCGCCTGATTGACCGCAATCCAGAAGCCAAGGCCCGCCAAGTCGGGCTGACGGTTGAAGGCGGCCTGATACAGCCGGTACACCTGCCCGGTCGCGCCATCAATATCAAAGGAGGTCCACTTGTCGGCGAATTTGATCAAGCCCGGGTTCCGGTACGTCGTCACCGAATGATCGATGCTGCTGGTAACGGTCACCACGTTCGTCTCCTGGTTCTTGACGACGGTGTAGTTGTCCCGATATCCCGCGATGCTGAATACCGTGGCAGCTGGTGAATCGCCCTGCGCAGTATGCGGCGCACCGCCGGCAACCATGCGTTGCACCACCGGCGGCGCCGTGCTGGTATCCAGATTCCGGGAATCACCGCCGCAACCGGCCAGGGCGACAGCAAACAGGGCGCACATCATCAGCGGATTGAATTTCATTTCTCACTCAATTGTTCTAAATTGCATATTGATAAAAATATTAGAACAATTTAACGTAAAAATATCCTACGTGCAACTTCCTCGGAAGGTGATGGTGCGCCGGGACAGCATCCATAGCGGGAACGGCAGCGCGGCCAGCAGCAACACCCATACCAGCGCATACACGCTGTCCAGGCCATCGTTCTGCAGGTTGATGTAGAGCTGCACCGGCATGCCCTGCGGGAAGTAGGCGAAGATCATCACGATGCCGAATTCGCCGATCACCCGCACCCAGGCCAGCGCCAGCCCGGCCAGCAAGCCGCGCGCGGACAAGGGCAGCGTCACCAGCCAGAACACATGCCACGGCGTCGCGCCCAGCGTTTCGGCCGCTTCTTCAACGCTGCGCGAAACCGCTTCAAACGCGGTGCGGGCCGACATCACGTAATAGGCCAGGCCGCCGTAAAGCTGCGCCAGGATGAAGGCGCCGATGTTGTTCGAGATGAGGTAGCCGGCGGCGGCCAGCGGCTTGCCGAGCGCGCTATAGGGTCCATAGGCGGACACCAGCAGAATGCCCATCGCCAGCGGCGGTGTCAGCAGCGACGCCAGCACCAGCACGTCCACCACGCCGCGCGTCCGGCTTTTGGTGCGCGCCAGCCAGAACGCCAGCGGCGTTCCCAGCACGGCGATCAGGCCCAGCGCCACCAGGCCGAGGCCGAGCGAGACGCGGGCCGACGCCAGGTCGGCAGGCGCGATGGCGAAGCTGCGCCACGGCGTCTCCTGTACCAGCGTGACGAAAGGCAGCGCCAGCAGCAGGCAGGCAGGCGCGCCGAGCCAGCGGGCGTGGTGCTTCATCAGCGGTACAAGGCGTCGCCCTTGGGCTGGCCGTAGCCGTTCTGATGGAACAGCGCCTGGCCGTCCGGGCTTTGCAGGAAGGTGATGAAATGCTTTGCCGCTTCCGGCGAGGTCGCGTTCTTCAGCACGGCGGCGTAGAACACCAGCGCCTGCGGCCGCACCGTCTCGCTCTTGCCGTCGCGGTGCTGGATCGGGAAGCTGACGGTGTCGTACCAATCCTTCGCATATTGTGGATTGCTCAGGTTGATCTGGTCCGGCAGCGCCACATACGGCAGCCTGGCGGAGATGGTGGCGCTCTCGTAGCCGGAAGCGGCGTCCAACTGGCCGGCCTGGAGCCGGGTCAGCAGGCTGCCTTCGCCAAACACCTGTTGCGGGTTCTCGATCGGTCCCAGCACGGCGGCGGCCATGCCCGGCTGCTTGTAGTATTTTTCGGCCAGCAGCAAGGTGAAGATGATGTTCTGGCCCTGCGGATCGACCGCCGGATCGGTGCGTCCGAAGCGCAAGCCGGGCGTCTGCAATATTTTCCACCAATCGGCCTCGCCGGCCTTCAGCTGCGCGGCGTAGGGACTTTTGGGATTGTAGGCAATCACCATGCGCGTGCTGGCCACCGGCACCGCCTCGTCCACCAGGCCGGCCTGCTTGAGAATATCCATCGGCCCCGGATTGACGGAGACAAACACGTCGGCAACGATTTTCTTCGACGCCAGCAGCCGCGCCATGCCATAGGCGCCCTGCCCTTGCCCTTGATACTCGACATGTTCGCGTTCGGCGAAGGCCGGGCCGATGAACTTGTCCATCACCACGCCCATCGATCCGGCGTAGGTGATGCGCACCGGCGTTTCGGCGTAAGACTGGGCGGCGGCCATGGCCAGCAGCGCGCAAGCTACGGCGCGGCGTTTCAAATGCAGGTTCATGCGGACTCCTTGGGTTCGTTATATTCCCGAGTATATGACGGAGAAATCGGGAAATCTGTCATACCAAGGTATAGGTCATACCAAAAAGGTATCGCCGAAATGGTATTGGCTCTGCCGCCGCAAGCGAACCTACACTGACTGCATCCCTCAATTTGCGGACCAGCCCATGCAGCGCCTGCGCATCGGCCTCACCACCGTGGTGGAGACGGAAAAATTCACCCGGCTGCCGCAGTGGGACATCGACTTCAAGCGGCAAACTTCGGTGCAATCCGTGCGCGAGCTTCAGCAGGGGCGGCTCGACGCCGCCATCATCGGCATTGCCCACCCGCCCGATGCGGCGCATCCGCTTCTGCTGCCGTTCACTCAGTACTTGGCATCCAGCAGCACCTGGGTGCGGTAGGCTTCCTCGGCCACCATCTCGACGAACTCGTGCAGCAAGGCGTCCTGTTCACCGGTGCGCGTGAACAGGTGCAGCCTGAACGGCTCGATATCGGCGATCGGCCGCATGGTCATCCCGGCCGGCAAGGCCATGAAGATATAGGCGGCGCCCAGCATCAGGCCGGCGCCTTCGCTGGCCATCGACACGCCCACCTGCGCCTGCTGCGTCTCGTACACGAAATGCGGCGTGAAGCCGGCGCGCTTGCAGGCGTTGACCAGGATGTCGTACAGGTGCGGCACCAGCGGACGATCGAAGAAGATCAGGCGCTCGTCCATCAGGTCGGCCACCTTGATGCTCTGCCGCGACGCCAGCGGATGATCGCTGCGCATCACCGCCACCCACGGTCCGCTCAACACCGGCCGCGCTTCGATGCCGCTGTCGCCGGCCGGCATGCTGACGGGGACGCCGATGCCGACGTCGATCACATCCCTGGCCAGCGCGTCGAACTGCAGTCCCGCATGCATTTCGTGGCGCTGTACCTTCAGGCCGGGATAGGCCGCCTGCATGCGCACCAGCGCCGGCGGGATGAACGGCAGATTGGTGTATTCGACCATGCCGAGCGAGAGCCGGAACTCGCGCTCGCTGGCGGCCTCGCGCGTCAGCCGCAGCGCGCGCTGCAGCTGGTCGAACATCTTGGCGGTTTCCTGTTGCAGCATGACGCCGGCCGGCGTCAGCGCCACGGTGCGGCCGTCACGCTGGAACAGGGTGACGCCGACGATTTCCTCCAGCTTGCTGATCTGCTGGCTGAGCGCGGGCTGCGTGATGAAGGCCAGCTCGGCGGCCTTACGGAAATGCAGCTCCTGCGCCAGGATGGCGAAATACCGCAATTGGCGCAGTTCGATACCTCGCATCGTTTCCTCGTCCAGGATGACCGCCGGAGCGGCGGCCATTGGAAGCGATCGTTGCACATGTTGCATATGAAATCAATGTGCAGAGACAAGACTCATACTTAAGGCAGGGCGCCTGTTGCGCACCGGCGCCGCGCCGCCGGCGGCAGGCGCCACCTGGAACACGGCCACGGCGGCGGTCAGCTGCGCCGCCTGCTCCTGCAACGACGCCGCCGCCGCTGCCGCCTCCTCCACCAGCGCGGCATTCTGCTGGGTCACCTGGTCCATCTGCCCGACCGCCTGGTTGACCTGTTCGATGCCGACGGTCTGCTCGGCGCTGGCGTCGGCGATTTCCTGCATCTTGCGCCGCACGCTGGCGATGCTCTCCACGATTTCGCCCATGGTGCTGCCGGCGTCGCGCACCAGCACCGAGCCGGCCTGCACCTGCGCGCTGGAATTGCCGATCAATTCCTTGACCTGCTTGGCCGCCGCTGCGGAACGATGCGCCAGCGTGCGCACCTCGGTGGCCACCACGGCAAAGCCACGCCCCTGTTCGCCGGCCCGCGCCGCCTCGACCGCCGCGTTCAAGGCCAGGATGTTGGTCTGGAACGCGATGCCGTCGATGACGCCGATGATCTCGGCGATCTTGCCGGCCGAAACGTCGATGGCGGCCATGGTGTCGATCACCTTGGCCACCACGTCGCCGCCCTTGCGCGCCACTTCGGCCGCAGCCGCCGCGTACTGGTTGGCCTGGCTCGCGTTGTCGCTGGTCTGGCGCACGGTGGCGGTCAGCTGTTCCATCGACGCGGCGGTCTGTTCCAGCGAACTGGCTTGTTCCTCGGTGCGCGCCGACAGGTCCAGGTTGCCGCTGGCGATCTCGCCGGTGGCGCTGGCAATGGTGTCGGAACCGCCACGGATCGCGCCGACGGTGCGGGCCAGCATGGTCTGCATGCGCTTCATGGCGAACAGCATGCTGGTGCTATCACCGTCACGCGTCGTCACGGCGGCGCTGAGGTCGCCGGCGGCGATGCGGTTGGCGATCTGCGCGGCGTAGGCCGGTTCGCCGCCCAGTTCCTTGAGCAGATTGCGGTTGATGATGATGACCAGCGTGGCCAGGGCCGCGCTCAAGGCGCCGAGCAGCACCAGGGCGCGCAGCAGTGCGCCGGTAAAGGCATGCTCGATATCGTCGACGTACACGCCCGAACTCAAATTCCAGTCCCACGGACCGAAATGGCGCACGCGCATCAGCTTCGGTTCCTCGGCGGTGCTGCCCGGACGCGGATAGGAATAGCGCACGTAACCGGCGCCGCCGTGCTGGCCGATGTCGGCCACTTCCTGGAACACGTGCACGCCGTTGCCATCCTTGTAGTCGCTCAGGTTCTTGCCGGTCATCTGCTGCAGGAAGGGATGCATGACCACCACGGCGCGGGAATCGGTGACGGTCATGTAGCCGTCCTTGCCGTAGCGGAAATTCTTCAGCCGCTGCAGGGCCTGGGTGCGCGCCTGCTCCGGCGTCAGCTGGCCCTTGCTGGCCATGTCGCTATAGTCTTCCACGATGCTCATGGCCGCATCGACAATATTGCTCAAGTCGGCGCGCCGTTCATCGATGCGCAGCGCGCGTTGCTCCCAGGCGCCATACGCCGACAAGCCGGCCATGCACAGCAGCGCAAGCACCGAGGGTATCCATAATTTTTGGGAGAACGAGAGGGTTTTCATATCTATCCTTGGTTGGCGAATGAGCGACCAGACCAGTATGTGGACTTACGGCAATATCGGCCAATTAGTTCCACACGCGCGTATCGATAAGAAATACTGCTGCCCTCTGGTTTACCTCCGCAGACGGCGCCAGCCCAGCACCGCGCCGGTCAGCGCCGACAGCGTGCCGGTCACGCACAGCACGATCACCAGCACATCCCACAGCGGCCGCGCGCGCACCACGGCGGCGAAGTCCAGCTGGTGCAGGCCGTTGAACAGCCAGCGGTTCCACTTGCTGTTGCGGTCGGCGTAGTCGGCGATGCAGCCTTGCGCGGCGTCGATGTAGAAGGTGGTTTCATCGGCCAGCCGGAATTGCACGCGCAGCACCGGCAAGCTCGCCTGGCGGTGGTGGCTGTAGTAATAATTGTCTTCGCTGGTGAGCAGGTCCGCCGTCTGCAACGGCGTGCCGGGCCGCGTGGCCTGGATGGCGTGCAGCAGGCGCGCGGCCGGGATCGACGGCACAACATTGCCTGATGCGTTCAGCAACCGGCGCTGCGCGCGGTCAAGGGCGCTCAGGTACAGCTGGCCGTCCACGCGCCGCCATGTCAGTTCCAGCGTGCCGGGATGATGCCGGATGATCTGCGCGGCCGGCAGCGACAGGTCGGCGTGGTCCAGCGGGCCGCCGGCGAACGCCAGCCGGTCCCGCGCGGTCACGCCCGGCGACGCCAGCCAGTCGAACGGCGTCACCGACAGCCAGCCGCTGAACAGCCAGGTGAGCATCAGCGTGCCCATGCCCAGTCCCAGCCAGTGATGCCACGCCTGCCAGTCGCGATACGGCGAACGCCGGCCGCCGGCATAGCGGCGCCGCAGCCGCAGCCGCTGGATGCCCAGCACCATGCCCAGCATCACCAGCAACAGCGCCGCGCCGGAGATCCACATCACCACCTGCCGCCACGGCTGGCCATGCGTGCGCAGCGGCGTGAAGTAGATCCAGTGGATCACCGAGCCGGCCCAGTTCCAGGCGCGCTCGCTGCACGTGGTGTCGCGCACCAGTTCGCCGGTGCGGCTCGACACATACAGCACGCTGCCGGCCGCATCGTTGGCGCTGACGCGGTACAGCGGCCGGTGGTCTTGCAGGCTGCCGAAACTCCACTGGTCGATGTCGATCAACTCGGCGGCAAGCGCCGTCGCGCCGGACGCCGCGCTCACGGCACTGGCGGAGGCCAGCGCCGGCGTCACCTGCACCGCTTCGCCGTCGTCGGCCCACACGGACAGCCAATGGCCATCCGCCTTGAAGTGGTAGGCCGCGCGGCCGGCCACCGCTGTCAGCCGCACCTCGTCCGGCACGCCGGGCCTGGCTGCGGCCTGCCAGGCATCCCAGGCGCTGAAGCGGACCTGCCGCGCTTCCAGCGGCGTCAGCCAGACCATGCGTTCCTGCTCGGTCAGCGCCGGATACGGCACATACATCATGACGATGCCGGAGCCGAACCACAGCAGCACCAGCAAGCCAAGCACGATGCCCAGCCAGCGGTGCCACAAATGCGCCTGACGCTTCCAGGAACTCATGATCAGTAACGCCACTGCACGGTCAGCTCGGCGTGGCGGCGATCGCCCAGCAGGTACTGGCTGTCGCTGTAGGAGGTGACGGCGTACAGCTTGTCGGTCAGGTTGCGCAGGTTGAGCTGCACCTGCACGTTGCGGCTGATATTCCAGCCCAGCGATGCGTCGAAGGTGGTGTAGGCCGGCACCGACTGGCTGTTGGCGTTGTCGATGAAGCGTTCGCCGACATAACGGGCGCCGGCGGCGGCGCGCCAGCCGTTGTCGCGGTAGTTGAGCCACAGGTTGGCCGACACCTTCGGCACGTCGGACGGACGGTTGCCGGCGCGCGACAGACTGCCGCTTTCGATCAGCTGGTCGAACCTGGCGTCGGTGTAGGCCGCGTTCGCTTCCAGGCGCCAGGCCTGCGCCAGCGCCACGCTGCCGGTCAGCTCGGCGCCGCGCGACGATTGCGAACCGCCCTGGATCGACAGCGCCGGATTGGCCGGATCGCGCATGACAATGTCGTCCTTGGTGATGCGGTACAGCGCCGCCGTCCACTCAACCTTGCCGTTGGCCAGCGACTGCTTGACGCCCACCTCCTCCTGGCGCGACGAGGTCAGCTTGAAGTTGCTGTTGGCCAGGTTCAGCGACAGCAGGCTGGTGACCGGATCGCTGCCGCTGCTCAACTGGCCGTACAGCGCAGTGTTGCGGTCCAGCTTCCACGTCAGGCCAAGGCGCGCGGTGTTCGATTGCAGCGTGGCGTTGAAACCGGCCGCGCCCAGCAGGCTGACGCGGTCGACCTTGTAGCGGTCGTGGCGCAGGCCGCCCAGCAACAGCAGCTGTTCGTTGAGGCTGTAGGCGTCTTCAACGTAGAAGGCATTGGTGATGGTGTGCGTTTTGAAGTTCGGCAGCAGCGGGTCCGGGCTGTCGAACACGCCCGGATCGAAGCCGGTCGGCGTCACGGTGGACGAACCGCCGTATGGCGAGTTATTGGTGTGCAGGAAGTTGATCGTGGACGCTTCCCAGCCTGCCGCCACACGGTTGGCGCCGGCGTTCCAGCGCGCTTCCAGGCGGTTGCCGGTCTGCTCCTGGTCGTGGTGGATGGCGATGTAGTCGCTGCGCTCGACCAGATTGGTGGCGGCGTCGTAGTGGTAGTACTCGGCGTTGCGCCAGTTGCGGCGCGCCTTCATGTAGGCCAGCTCGTTGCTGATGGTGAGCGACGGCGACCAGCGCCAGGTCAGGCGCGCCACCGCCTTGTCGTCGGCGAAGGAGATGTCGGCGTCGCCGACGTCGTAGTTCTGGTCGCGCAGCGCGCGCGACAGGCCGCCGTTGACCAGCGGCGTGCCGAAGTAGCGCTGCGGTTTCTGCTCCAGATGGTCGAGTTGCAGATCCAGGTCCAGGTCCGGCGTCAGCGCGTAGGTCATGCTGGTGAGCACTTTACCGTGGCGCGCGTCGCCGCGGTCGATGAAGCCGTCGCTGTGGTCGGCATAGGCGTCGACACGGAACGCGCCGTGCTCGCCCAACGCGCCGGTGGCGCCGACGCCGGCGCGCAAGGCTTCGCCGCCGCCGATGCCGGCCATTGCCTCCATCGAACTGATGCGGCTTGGCGCCTTGCGCACCGCGTTGATGGTGGCGCCGGTGGTGCCGCTGCCATACACCACGGAACCGGGGCCGCGCAGCACTTCGATATATTCATAGCCCCACGGATCGGACGGATAGGTCGCCGTGCCCGACCCCACCTGCGGGCGCTGGCCGTTTTCCAGCATGGCGATCGAGCCGTTGCCGGTGAAGCCGCGCGCCGAATAGGCCACGCCGTTGCCGGGCGAGCTGATGTCGGTCAGGCCGGTGGTGCGGGTGACCGCATCCTTCACCAGCAGGTCGCCGCGCGCCTGCATGGTGTCGGCACTGAGCGATTCCACGCTGGCCGGCAGTTCCTGCGCGGTCAGATTCAGGCGGCTGGCGGTGGCGTTCTGGCGCGTCAGACCCAGGCCATCGTTGCCGGCGGCGCCCTGCACGGTCACGGTGGGCATGACATCGGGTTGTTCGGCCCAGGCGCCGGCGGCGCCCAGCAGGGCGATGGCGGCAACGATGGGACGCAGGGACGTGGAACTGCTGGTCGGGGAATGGCTCATGACGACTTCTCTTCAGTGAAGGGTTGGGAAATTCGGCGCGCAGACGAACGGACACACGCACGGCAAAGCGCGCGATGACAGTGACTGATCGGAAAACGACAACGAACAATTAACAGGCCAAACCACACCCCGGGCTTGGCGCATTAATCGTGACTGGCCGGTCTTCTGGCTCGCCTTCATCCTTGGCTGACCTTGCCTTCCCGTGCGATGCACAGTGGCGTTCGGTCAACGTCGTCAGGCTTACAGCAGCGGGGGCTGCGCCGGACTGGCGCGCAATGAAAATCGCGCGCGTCACCGGCTTCCCGTTTCACCCCGCAGCTGACAAGCATGCGGGGCACCATTCACGTATGAAGCCGAATTCTACAGGCAAGAAAGCGAACTTGTCACTGCCAGCGCGTGCACGCCGCCGGTTTATCGCTATAATAACGCAATTGACTTGCATTAAGGATGTTTTATGAGCGAAGCGCTTCCGACTCTCGAACTGGCCCTGCTGCTGGGGCTGCGGCATGGGCTGGCGCCCGATCACCTGGCCGCCATCGACGGCCTCACCATGCGCGCGCGGCCGGCGGTGGCGCCGTGGATGGGCGCCCTGTTCGCGCTGGGCCACGGCGTGGTCGTGCTGCTGATGGTGGCGCTGACCAGCATGGCGTCAACCTGGCTGCAACCAGCCCCGGCCCTGCTCGGCGCGCTGGATGCGCTGGAGTGGCTGCCCGGCATCCTGCTGTTGACGCTGGCCGTGCTGAATGCGCGCAGCCTGATGTGGCCGCAGCAGGGTCGCGGCCGCAGCGCGCTTGCCGCTCGCCTGCTGGCGCCGCTGGCGGCGGTGGGGCCGCTGGCCGCGCTGGGTGTCGGCATGCTGTTCGCGCTGGGCGTGGAAAGCATGTTGCAGGCCTTCGCCTGGGGCTATGCCGCCACCAGTCTGGCGGGCGGCGCCGGGAGCGCCTTGCAGGCGGCCGGTGTGTTCGTGCTGGGCATGGCGCTGACCGACACGCTGGACGGCTACGCCACGGCGCGCATCGCCGCCAGCGCCGGGGCGCAGGCGATCCAGCGCTTCCGCCGCCGCATCGGCTGGCCGATCATTATCCTGTGCGCCGTCAGCGGCGTGCAGCTGCTGACATCGAAACTGTGCGCCAGCTGCGCGCCGGAGGAAGACTGGATGAACCGGCTGGGCCTGGGCATGGCGATGGCCACGCTGGCGCTGTATGCGTTCAGCTGGTGGCGAGGCTGGCGGCCGGCCGATAGGCCAGCACGGCCGGAATCGAAAAGCGCACGCTGACGCCGCCCCGGACGCCGGGTCCGATGTCGATGGCGCCGCCAAGCCGCTGGATGCGCTCGCGCATGCCGATGATGCCCCAGTGGCCAGCGGCAGCCGGCTGCCTGCCCAGGCCGACGCCGTCATCGATGACCGCGCCTTCCAGCGCCAGCGCGCCGAAGTGCAGCGTGACCTCGATGCGGCTGGCGTGCGCATGCCTGGCGCTGTTGCAGACGGCTTCGCGCAGCACATAGGCGATTTCGCTGGCGGTATCGTCCTGCAGCTGCTGCACTTCTCCCGTGGTGGCAAAGCTCATCGCCACCTCGGCGCCGGCCGCGGTGGCGGCCACCGACGCTTTCAGCTCGGCATACAGTTCGTCGCAGGTGGGCATGCGGCGCAAGGCCACCACTTCGTCGCGGGTGCTCTCGACCAGCTGTTCGGCATAGTCCAGCACTTTGTCGAGCTTGGCTCGCAGGTCCGGTTCCTGCGGCATGCGGTCGTTCAGCGTATGGAAGCGCAGAATCAGCGTCTGCGCCGCCTGCAGCAGGTTGTCGTGCAAGGAACGGGCGATGCGGCCGCGCTCCTGCAGCGTGGCTTCCAGCCTGGCGCCGGCGCGCGCTTCCGCCAGTGCCAAGGTGCGCTGCTTGACGACGGCGATCCGCCAGCGATAAAGCAAGGCCACGCCGAGCATCACCAGCAGCGTGCACAACAGCTGGAACCAGGTGGTCTGCCAGAACGCCGGCTGGATGACGAAGCGCAGCTCGGCGCCCTGCATATTCCACACGCCGTCCTCATTGGCGGCGACGACCTGGAAATGGTACGGGCCGGGGCGCAGATTGGTGTAGTGCGCGCTGCGCTCGCGCGTGGCCTCCTGCCAGTCGGCGTCCACGCCTTGCAGCCGGTACTTCAGGCGCACCCGCTCCGGCACCGACAGCGCTGTCGCGGTGAAGCTCAGGTCGATGGCGGTGGTATGTTCCGGCAACTGCATGCCGTTGGCCGGATGGAAGTCGTCCTGCCCCGCGCGCAGGTTCCGAATCAGGACGTCAGGCGGACGCGGATTGCGGCGGATGTCGGCCGGATCGATCCAGCCAGCCTGCGATGTCGTGGCGTAATAGACCCGACCCCGGCTATCCACGCTCAGCGTCGGCAGCGGCCGCACAGCGGCGGCGGTGCCGCTGACGCCATCCTCAAAGTTAAATAACTCGGTGGCCAGTGGCACATCCGGCGAACGCCAGAATGCCTGCAACGCCTTGGACGCGACCACCACCAGGCCACTGTTACTGTGCATCCATAACTGGCCGAGATGGTCGCGCACCATCCCGCTGACCTGCTGTACCAGGCCGTCCCGCTCAAAGCGCATGGCCAGCGCGCGGCCGCCGTCGATCCACGCCACGCCATTCTCGCCGCCGACCAGCAGATGGCCGCCGATGTCGGCCATCGCCAGCACATTGCCCACCTGGAGCTGACCGGCCGGCAGCAGCGTCAGCGCCTGCGGCGTCAAGGCGCCAAGGCGGTTGTTGGTCAAGCCCAGCCATACCTGGCCACGGCTGTCGCGCAGCATGCTGATCGGCGTCGGGTCCTTCAGGCCCTGCAGCCGCTGGTCCTGGCGCCACACGCCCTGTTCAAATGTCCACAGGCCGTGGCGCGCGATCGACACCAGCAGCTTGCCGTCCGTGTCCAGCGCCAGCGCCTGGACATCGAACGCCTTGTCCACCTGCGCGGGGAATTCCCAGAAGTGCTCGTCACCGGCATGGAATTCCCAGACGCCGCCCTGGACAGCGACCCACATGTGGTCGGCCGCCGCGCGCAGCATGGCGGTCGCCGCCTTCATGCTGGTGGGCCGGCTGCTGCCGTCAGGACTCACGCGCAGCATCGGATCGTTGTAACCGCCCATCCACATTTCATCGCCCAGGCCAGGCTGCACCAGCCAGATGATGTCGTTTTTCTTGATGCGATGAAAGCGCTGCAGGCGGAACTTCTCCACGCCCTCCAGCGTGGTCTGCCAGAAATTATCCTCCCGGTCACGGTACATGCTGACGCCGACGCTGCCGCTGCCGGCGCCGGCGCCGTAACCGGACACCGGCGGATAGAATTCCGATTCGTACCAGGTGCCGTCGGCGCGCTGGACCAGCCGGGAGAAGCCTTCGCCGCGTGTCGCCACCACCGTGCCGTTGGGGCCGGCCACAATGGTCTGGTACACCTTCGCATTGTCGAGCTTGAACGGCGTGGACTTGCCGTCGGCGCTCAGGCTGGCAAAACTGCCGTCGGCCAGCTTGACTTGCAGCCGCCGCCTGAACAGATTGGCGGTGCCGCGGCCGCCGTATTTCATGACGAACCTGAACTCCTCGGCGCCTTTGGGCAAGACATAAATCTCATCGCCGTTGAGGGCCCACAAGGCGCCATCCAGATCGAACCAGATGCTTTCCAGCATCCCCGGCAGCGGGGTGTGCGCCACGGCGATCCACTTGTCGTCTTTCAGACGCACCAGGCTGTTGGTGGTGCCGGCATACCAGGTGCCGTCGGCATCGACACTGAGGGTCCGGGTCGAACCGAGCGGAAAATCGACGCCGGCGACATAGTGCCGCGCGCCGCGCGGCGAGATGATGCTGATGCCGCCAAAATTGTAGCCCACCGCGACCTCGCCGTTGCGGTGGACGTTCATGGTCGTGGTATTGATCGACAGCAGCTTGTGGCCGTAGACCTGGTTTTCCTTTTTGAACTTGACGCCGTCAAAACTATACAGGCCGGACGGCGACGCAAACCAGATCAGGCCGTCGATGGTCTGCTGGATGCCGAACGCCTGGCCCGGCGCGCCATCCACCAGCGTCCAGCGCCGGCGCTCGAAGGACAGGTCGTCGGCCGGGGCGGCCGCCAGTGCGGCCAGGCTGAACAGTCCCCATACCAGCGCCCACACAAACCGGCTCCACCGCATACTTTCCTCATTTGTACAGGACACAAGCAGGCAGTATATAGGCTATGGCAGAGCTGTATGAGGAAATAACATGAACCCTGGCATGGCGCGTCACGCCACGCGCAACGATTGCCACAGCGGCAGCGTGATGGTCAGGAAGGTCTGCGCGTTCTGCGTCAGCAGCGCCAGGTTGTCTTCCGCCGCTTCCAGCGTGACGCCCTCGCGTTGCAGGCGCCGGCCACTGGGCGCCATGATGTCCCAGGCGACGCGGGCCAGTTGTCCTGGCGTCAGATCGGCCGGCTGCTGCCGCATCGCCGCGAAGAACAGCCGTTCCACATAATTGGCAGAGACGCCGCAGCCCAGCAGCGGCGAACACAGCGCCTGATGCTCGTCGCTGTAGCGCGTCTGCGCCGACAGCGTGGCGTTGAGCCGCGCCGCCGCGTCGCCCGCCGCGCGCGCGTTGGCCGGGAAGTAGAACGCGGTCTGGCTCGATGCGCTCATCAGCGCGGCGATCTGGATGACCGAGGACACGCCCTGCCCCGGCAGCCTGGCCAGTTCGGCCAGCGTATGCGGACGCTGCGCCAGCGCGTCGAGTACGACGTTGTAGATGTCGGGACGGGCGTCGGCCTCGCCCATCGGCAGTTTCAGCTTGAGCGACACGTCGGCGCGCGGCACGGTGAGCGTCAGGCCCACCTGCCCCAGCAGGTCGGACTGGCGCTGGGTGCCGATGCGCTGCGCGCCGCGCACAAACACGTCCTTGCGGAAGGCGGTATTGAGCAGGTAATCCTTGAGCGTTTCGCGCATCTCGGGATGCGGCAGCTTGTCCACCAGCTGGCGACGCTCCTCGCTCAGGTACAGGGTCGGAAAGGCGAACGGCAGGTCGGCCGAGCCGGCAAAGCTCATTTTCGCCGCCGCCAGGTCGCGCGCCACGTCGGCGTGGAACAAGGGTTGCCAGTGCTTGTGCAGATACTCGTGCACCAGGTAGTGCGGATTGGCGGTGCGCAAGCTGTCGAGCCGTATTTTCAGCGATGGATTGCCGGCCATGTAGGCGGCCTGCGCCGCTTCCAGCTGGCCGATGAATTCGGTCGCACCCTTGAGCTGCACATCGCTGCGGTTGGGGAAGGCATCGGCATATTCGACCAGCAGGCGCTGCAACGGCAAGGCCGGCGCCCAGCCCGGCATGGCGTTGTAGCTGATGTAGACCACGCCGCCCGGCTTCAGGTAGCGGCCGATGAAGTTGACGATGTGCCGGCGGTTCTCGGCGGTGACCCAGCTGTAGATGCCGTGCAAGGTGATGTAATCGAACTGCGGCAGCGTCACCTGCCCTTCGGCCAGTTCCGCGAAACTGTTTT
Organism: Duganella alba; assembly: GCF_009674495.1. Classification (GTDB taxonomy): domain Bacteria; phylum Pseudomonadota; class Gammaproteobacteria; order Burkholderiales; family Burkholderiaceae_D; genus Rugamonas; species Rugamonas alba. Next base: position 130,385 of record NZ_WKJN01000003.1, read on the forward strand.
CCAGCAGCGTCAGATTCGGCAGCTGCGCTTCCCTGGCCAGCGCGCGGGCGCCGGCCACGTGGGCGGGATTGAAGTCGGCCGCATAGAACTGCCCCATGGGATTGGCGCCGGCCAGCAGCTGCGCGGTCAGGCCGCGCCCGAAGCCCAGCTCGAAATACGTGAACGGTTGATCCAGCGCCACCGGCTCGACGCCGTTGAGCAGGCACACGAAGTTCAGCCAGGCCGGACTTTGTTCGCGGTAAAAGCCCGAGGTGTATTCAATGTCGGAGACATAGCCAGCGGTCCAATCCATGCAGCATCCTTTCGATAGTTAAACTACTCATAGAATGACTGCGTATATGATAACCAATTAATTGGCGGCGGCCGGCGTCAATGCCTCCAGTGCGGCGGAAACGTAGACCAGCGGCGCGTTCCAGTTGATGGCGATCTCGTTGCTGGCGTAGGAACAGACGTTGTCCAGGTAGGACGTGGCCGGCAGCGCGGACGGATATGGCGCGGCGCAGCCCTGCCTGTCCTGCTGCCCCGGCTGCGGCCCGCCGGCCAGGAAGCCCGGCACCGGCGCGGCGATGCCGTCGGCTTCCGACGGCCGGTGGTGCGGATGCATGGTGGAACGGGCGCCGTAGCCGGTAACGAAGGAGATATCGACGGCATTGCGGCCCAGCACATAGTCGAGGCCCGATTGCGCCGCGTCGAGGTAGGCGCGCCGACCGTTCAGGCGGTAGGCGTGCAGCAGCACCATGGCCTGGTTCAGCACCACCGCGTTGCTGCCCCAGACGTAGTCGCGGGTTTGCAGCGTGATGCCGTAGGGCGACTGCTGCCAGGCGGCGGCCAGGCGCTGCGCCAGCCCATCCACCCTGGCGGCGATCAGCGCCTGGTCGGCCGCGGCGTTCAACGTTTTGCGATGACGCGCCAGCGACAGCCAGGCCAGCGTGCGCACGTCGCTCCAGGTCGGCACGGTAGCTTGCAACGCCGGCGCGTTCATGGCGCGGTAATAGGCGGCGTCGCCGGTGGTGATGAACAGTTCGGCGGCGGCCCAGGCGAATTCGTCGGATACGTCGTGGTCGCCGTAATCGCCGGTGCTGACGTCCTGCGGCTGGCGGTAATACGCGCGCGGATGGGCCTGGGCCCAGCGCCAGGCCGCCTGCGCCGCCGTCAGCATGCGCGCGGCCAGCGCCTTGTCGTGCGGCGCGTAGACGCGGCTGGCGGTCGCCATGACGGCGGCGAAGTCGAGCGCGGCGGCGGTCGACTTCTGCACCACGTAGCGCGGCTGCGTGGCCTGTGCCGGCATCACCATGCCGTCGAAGCTCTTGTTGGTCAGCTTGTGGTAGACGCCGCCGTCGGCCGGGTCCTGCATGGTCAGCATCCAGTCCAGGTTCCAGCGCGCTTCGTTGAGGAGGTCCGGCACGCCGTTGCCGCTTTCCGGAATGTTCAGGTTCTGCGCGCGGAAGAAGGCCGGGAAGTCTTCGTAGGCGGCCAGCAAGGTGTAGGTGGCAATGCCGGAATTGACGATGTATTTGTTGTAGTCGCCGGCGTCGTACCAACCTTTCGGGCTGGAGATGACGGCGCCGGCCGGACGCGATGGCGAGGCCGCCGATTCATGGATCAGCACCTGCGTGTCCGGATGCCCGGCGGCGCGGGCGTAGACGCCGGCCTGCCTGGCATCGAGGGCGATGCCGGCGCGGTTGAAGTAGTAAGCCTTGATGGCGGCGGCGTTGACCGCCTGATAGGCCGCAGCGCCAATCTCGAACGGCAGCGAATCCGGCAGGCCGGCCACGCGCAACTGGTAGCGCCCCGGCACCGTCAGCGCGGAGAAGTCGGCCAGCCGCACCGTCTCGCCCGAATCCTGCGCAGCGGCGGCCGCGCCCAGCGTGCCGCTCCGCACCACCGCATCGCTGCCGGCCTTGACCACCGTGAACGCGCGCGCGCCGCCATCGGGCACAACGGCCACCTTGGCCGCGCCGGGCAGAAAGCCAAGCTGGTTGAGTTTGATATCAGCCGCAGGCGCGGCCGACGCGCCGCCGCAGGCGAGCAGCAGCGCCATCGTGGAAATTGTCCGCACATTGTCCCCTGTGAATTATTTTGAAATCGTTTTCACAATCATGGCGCAGTTTGTGCGGAAGAGCAATCGATTCGTTGGTGGCCCGCGACTGCGCAACGCGGGCCACCGGCCAGATTAAAACTTGAACTTCGCCGTCAGCAGCGCCGTCCGTGGGCTGCCGAAGGTGATCAGGGTCGCGGCCGGCGTCGTGCCCTGGATGTACTCCTTGTCGAATAGGTTCTTGACGCTCAGGTTCACACTCCAGGAAGCTGCCTCGTAGCCGGCATTCACGTCAAACACCGTGTGTTCCGCCAGCGCGACATAGTTGACACCGCGTTGCGCCGTGCGGGCACTCTGGAAGCGCGCATTCGCGCCCGCGTTCCAGCCCATTTTGTTGGGGCTGAAATAATAGCGGGTGAACAGTCCCACCGCGCTCTTGGGAACAAGATTGATACGCTTGCCGATATCGGTAGTGGTCAAGCTCTCGGTGGTCTTGGCGAACGGAATGTAGCTATAGGATGCGGACACATTCCACTGCCGCGTCAGCGCGGCCGCAACTTCCGCCTCGAAACCCTTGGTCTCCTGTTCGCCGGTCTGGACCGAGTAGCCGAGCGTGGCGTCGGCTTCCGTCACGTTCTGGCGCACCAGGTCATAGACGGCGACATAGCCCTGCAGGCGCTGGTCATATCCCTGGAACTTCACGCCGGCTTCGGTCTGTTTGCCGGTTTCAGGTTTCAACAAGCTGCCGTTGGCGCCCAGGTCGGTTCCCGGCATGAACGACGTCGCATAGCTGGCATACGGCGCGAACGCGTCGTTGATGCGGTACATCAGCGAGGCATTGCCGGTGAAGGCCGTATTCGAGTTGGTCGCATCGGCGCCGCCCAGCAGATGCTGCACCTTCACCCGCGCCCAGTCCTGACGGCCGGACAAGCCGACGATCCAGCGGTCGTCGATCTTGATCGTATTGCGCAGGTACAGGCCGATATCCTGCGTGTAGGTGACGTCGCGCGATGGCGTTCCCAGCTTGGTCGAGGTGATGCCGTAGACCAGCGTGTCGGCGTTGAGCGCATTCACATTGTCGACGCGCTGGTAGTAGTCGCTGCGTTCGCGCATCGTGTCGAGACCGGTGACGATGTCGTACTTGATCCGGCCGAAATCGAAGCTGCGCTGGAAGTAGTTGTCCATCGCGACATTCAGATCCTGCTTGTCCTGGTTGTTGATCTGACGCGCGACCAGGGGGAACTTGGCCGCGCCGGCAGCAAACACCGAGTTGGTCCAGCTGCTGCCGCTGGTGACGGTCAGGTTCTGCTTGAAGGTCCAGCCATCGCCGAAGTAGTGGGTGTAATTGCTGCCCAGGCGGTAGACGTCGACCTTGTAAGGACGGTCCGGCTCGCCGACAAAGATGCTGCGCCCGTATTTCTCCGACCAGTTCAGGGGCACGCCCTGGTTGCGAATGTACTCGCGGTGCTGGTAGCTGGCGATGACCGACAGCTCATTGCGGGCGTTCAGATCGAAGTTGTAGGAGCCGGCCACGTACTGGCTCTTGAAGTACACGTGGTCGGTCGGGTCGTCCTGGTCGGACACATGCGCCACAAGGCGGAACGCGCCCTGGCTGCTGCCCTTGGGCGCAACGTTCAGATCGACGGTGGCGTCTTTCTGCGCATAGCTGCCGTAGCTCAGGCCGGCGTTGAAGGACGTCTCCGCCTGAGGACGTTTGGTGGTCAGGTTGACCAGGCCGCCCGGCAGCGCCATGCCGAAGCCGACCGAGGTCGGGCCCTTGACGACCTCGATGGAGCTGACGCCAAAGATGTCCTCGGCGCGCAGGACGTTGGTGGAGTTTTGCGTGCGCAGCCCGTCGACATAGGTCTGGGCCGAGGAAATCTGTCCGCGGATCATGAAGTCATCCCAGCCGCGCCGGCCATAGGCGCCGCTGGTGACGCCGGCCACGCCATCCAGCGCCTCGGCGACCGACTTGGCCTGTCGCTCCTCGATCTGCTGTCCGGTAACCACGGTGACCGACTGCGCGGTCTCGAACAAGGATGCCGCCGAGCGCAGCACGCTCGGGGCGTTGCGCGCCGTGTAGTTGTGCTCGTTGTCCTGTTGCTTCTCTCCCACCACCTGGATGCGCGGCAGTACCGGTTCCGCCGGATCGCTGGCTTGCGCCCGGGCCGCCATCGGGAACGCAGTCGAAATCAAGGAGATGCCAAGCAGCACTCGCTGCTTGCGTTGGAATAATTTAGTAGTCATTGCGAAGTTCATCTGAAGTGGTGGAGTTAGTGCGATCCCATCGCCCAGTCGACGGCGGCGTCAAACAGCTTGAGTCCGGATGGGGAAAGATTGGTGAAGGTTTCGTTATCGAGGAAGAACATGACACGGCGCGCGGGCGCCAGCGACTCGTAGTCCATCGTGGCGCCTTTCTCGTAGCCGAAAATGACGGCTTTATCCGGCTGGCCATACACCGTGGCGATGGTGGCGGCGCCCAGGCCAGGCTTGCCCCAGTTCATGGCGGCAGGCTTTTCGTAGACGTTCAGCGCGCCGGCTGGCAGCCCGGCGGCCAGCGGATGCGGCGCATTGACCAGCCATACATAGCGTTCTTTTTCCACCTTGCCGAAATCGGTATCGGCACGCTTGGCGGTCATCCCCATGTCGTCGAGCAGGTCGCTCTCCCAGGTGAGCATGGGCGCAGTCACGTTGCGGTACGCGCCCAGCAGATCGCGCGACCGCACCGTGGACGAGAGGATGACCAGGTCGGTGTCCTGTGCGGCATCGACCGGGGCGTACTGGCTGTGCAAGGTGACGACATAGCCACGTGATGCGAGGTGCTGCTGGATCTTCTGATCGATCGGCAGGCTCTTGCCTTCCATGCGCACCACCAGCAACACTTTCTTGGGGACGGCCTGGCTGTCAGCGGCAAACGCACTGGTCAGCAGTAACAGGGGAATGAGCAGCAGAGAAACGAGGAATTTGAATGGTTTCATGAGAATTAGAATGATTTGCATTAAATAGTTGACGTAATATCATGTTTGGAATTTGTGCGTTGCTCCCGCGTGCGTCGATATGTCCTTTGACACGTCAGAATCAAAAAAGGGAACCTGGACGCAGTCGGCGCCGGTTTTTGAGCAGGACGAATGCGCGCACGCCGCCAGCCGGCCCATGGGGGCCGGGGCGGTAATCGGTGCGCGTAGGGGTCAGCGGCTGCGCCGCGTGCTGTGGCGCTTGCTGCTCTTGCGGCGCGACGCCGTGCGGTGCGTCGGACGATGGGTGTGTTCAGCCTCGCCGCTCTCGGCGCGCTGCTTGTTGACGATGCGGGCGGCTACTTCTTCTTCCCGGCCCGCATACCGGCCTTGCTGTTTGAATTCGCGTTCGAGCTTCTTGTATTCGCGCTCCCGCTTGGGACTGGCACCGCGTGGCATGATTCCTCCGTGCAGATAAGGGGCATGGAAAAATGATGCGCCGGCGCCGCGCTTTGGTAAGTTAGCGTCCTAACGCAATCTCCGATTACGCCGCAGGCTGCCAGCGCTGGTCGCGCTCCAGGCGCCGCATCAGTTCGACGAAGCTGCCGACGCTGGCGGTGCGCAGCGGATGGCACGGAATGCCGGCGCGCTCGGCCAGCTGGCGCGTCACATGCATGGCGTTGTGGCTGATGCAATCGACCGGGAACACCACCAGTTGCGCGCGCGGCAGCAGCGTCGACAGCATGCCCTTGCGGTCTTCGATGCCGCCGTCGTGCGACAGCAGCTCGCCGCCGGCGGCGGCCACCAGTTGCGTCAGCGCGGTGGTCGATTGCGGCCGGCCGCCGACGTACAGCACGCTGCGGCCATGCAGTTGCGGCAGCAGCGGCGCTTCCGTCTGCGGCGCCAGCGCCTGCTCCAGGGCCTGTTCCAGCGCCTGCGCTTCGTTGCGGCTGCAATCGGCTTCGGTGCGCAGGTGGTGCAGTTCACGCTCCTGGGCGACGACGCGTTGCTGGCTGGATTCCAGCAGCGCTTCGGCTTCGGCGCGGCGGCCGCTTTGCAGCGCCAGCTGGGTGTTGCGCGCGTCCAGTTCGGCGCGCAGTTGCGCCAGTTCGTCCACCAGCGCCGACGACGCCAGGTCCGCATGCTGGTCGCGCAGCAATGCCAGCTGCGTGGCCTGCTGTTCGGCCGTTGCCATGTCCTGATGGTGCTGCGCGCCGAGCTGTTGCAGGCGCGCCTGTTGCGCGGCGTTCTGCGTGCGCAGCCGCGCGCACTCGTCTTCCAGGCCGCTCAACCGGCGCAGATCGGCGCGGTTGGAGGCGCCCACCAGGTGCGACAGCATGTGCACGTCGCCAAAGGCCAGCCGGATCAGGTCATGGCTGCACAGCGGATGGGTCAGCAGCGCCCAGTAGGCGCCGGGGACGTCGCCGTGCGCCAGCGCCTCGCGCCACAGGGTTTCCAGCGCGGCCTCGTCGGCGGCCGGCTTGAAGCGCTTGATGGTCAGCGCATGGCGCGTGTCGAGCGCCTTGTGCAAATCCTTGGCGGGGCCCTCGCCCTGGGTCGACAGTTCCACCGCCGTGTGATGGATTTCCAGGTCGGTGGCCGACTTGCGGTCCAGTTGCGGGGCGTAGCGCGGCACCAGCTTGCGCAGTTCGCCGGTGGTCAGGCAGGTGCCGATGATGGAGCAGTGCAGGTAGGCGTCCAGGTCGGCCAGCCGGGCGCGGCGCGGCGCCGGGGCCGGGGCCGGCTTGATGGCGGGCGCCGGGGTGCAGCAACCGTCGGGATGGGCGTTCAGCATGCGGTGCAGGAAGGCCGGCGCGGCAGGTTCATTGGAAAGATAGGGCATGGCGGGACCGTGGAATTCGCTATATTCCCTGAAATATAGCGCATCAAGGCTGCGCACGCCACAAGCGCAGTATAATTTAGTATATAACGCTCACCTGAATGGAATTCCGCATGATTTCTACGTTGCTGCGCTCCGCGCTGATTGCCACGCTGGCCTGGGGCTTGTCCGCCGCGGCGCATGAGACGGCGCCGCCGGCCGCGCCGGCTGCGCAATTGACCGTCAGCGGCGCGGTGCAGCAGCCCTTATCGTTCAGCGCCGACGAGTTGCGGCGTTTCCCGGCGGAGCAGATCGTCACCCTGCAATTGCCGGGGCGCGATGCCGGGGCGCCGCCCAGCGTGCTGAAAGGCGTGCGCCTGCGCGCGCTGCTGGAGCGGGCGCAGATCAAGACGGCCGACCACAACACGGTGAAGAAACTGGCGGTGATCGCCAGCGCCAGCGACGGCTACAAGGTGATTTTCTCGTGGAGCGAGCTGTTCAACGCTGAACTGGGCGACTCGGTGCTGGTGCTGTTCGAGCGCGATGGCAAGCCGCTGGCGCCGGCCGAGGGGCCACTGGCGCTGATTTCCGGCAAGGACTTGCGCACCGGGCCGCGCCACGTCAAGTGGCTGCAATCGGTCGATGTGCGACAGATTGTGGACTAGGCGATGAAACAGGCACTGGTGCTGCGCCACCTGGCGTTTGAAGATCTCGGCCTGCTGCGGCCGCTGCTGGAACAGGCCGGCTATCGCATCCGCTACATCGAGGCGGGTGTCGATGCGCTGGGCGATTATCCGCCGCTGGAGGCGGATCTGCTGGTGGTGCTGGGCGGGCCGGTGTCGGTGTATGACAGCGCCGACTATCCGTGGCTGGCGGAGGAAATCAACTGGCTGCGGCCGCGTCTGCAGGCGGACCGCCCTACCCTGGGCATCTGCCTCGGCGCGCAACTGATGGCGGCGGCGTTGAACGCCAAGGTGTATCCGGGCGGCGTCAAGGAAATCGGCTGGGCGCCGCTGGCGCTCGGGCGCGAGGGCGATGATTTTCCGGGATTGCTCGATTATCTGGCCGAGGCTGGCGCGGTGCTGCACTGGCATGGCGATACGTTCGACTTGCCGTCCGGCGCGCGCCACCTGGCGTCCAGCGCGGTGTACCAGAACCAGGCCTTTGCCTGGGGCGCGCACTGCCTGGCGTTGCAGTTCCATCCGGAGTTTGAAGCGCAGCGGCTGGAGCAGTGGCTGATCGGCCATTGCCTGGAAATCGCCGCCGCGCCGGGCGTTACGCTGGCCGGCCTGCGCACCGCCACGGCGCTGCATGCGCCGCAGGCCCAGGCGGCCGGCGCGCGCTTCTTCGACAGCTGGCTGGCGACGCTGTCGTCATGCCGATGCAAGCGCAGCAGCGCGCCACCGCCGGTGCAGACCGCGCCTCACTGTCTGCGTCACTTTTAAGGCATACTGGCGCCTTTCCGTTGTGCTTCCGACTGCATGGAACTCAATCTCAAACTTCGCCTGTTGCACGATGATGATGTCGCCTTTGGTCCCGGCAAGGCCGACCTGCTGGAGGCGATTGCCGCTGCCGGCTCGATCAGCGCGGCGGCGCGCAACATGGGCATGTCGTACCGGCGCGCGTGGCTGCTGGTCGATGTGATGAACCGCTGCTTCCGCGAACCGCTGGTGCACAGCGCCGCGGGCGGCTCGCATGGCGGCGGCGCCCAGCTGACCGATACCGGCGCCGCCGTGCTGGCGCAATTCCGCCTGATGGAAGCGGCCGCGTTGCAGGCTGCGCAGCCGCATATGGCGGCGTTCGCGGCCATGCTCAACGAATGAGGTAGTAGGCTTCGGCGTTGTCGCAGTCGGCCAGCCGCAAGCCCTTCGCCTGCTGCGGCGTATAGCGGCGCACGATGCGCGGCAGGATGCGCTGTTGCGGCGCCTGTTCCAGGATCACGATATAGCTGGGCCGGCCTTCGGCGTCCGGCGGGCCGGCGGCCAGGAACAGCGCTGCGCACTGCCCCTGCATGGAGGTATAGCCGGCGCTGGGCGCGGCGAAGGTGGCGATCGCCGTACCCGGCCAGACGCGCAAGGCATCCAGCACACGCGGACCGGGCCGCCAGACAGCGGTCGCCGGCGCGCCGGCATAGTGACAGACCAGCGCGACACTGCCACCGTCCCCAACCGGATCAGCATTCTCCAGCGCCGCCAGGCTGCCCTTGTAGCGGTATTCCATCGCTGACGCGCTTCAGAGATAGCGTGCGAAGGCGAATCCGGCACTGAGCAGCAGGCCGCCAAACGCCGCCATGCGCCAGGTCTGCTGATAGATGGCGTTGGCCAATTCTTCCTTGGTGGTAAAGACTTTGTACAACATTTCCGTGTGGCGCTGGAACGCCTCGTCCATCGCCAGTCTCATGGCCAGCTCGAACTGTGCTGGCATTCCGTCGATGCGCGTTGTCAACGCATCGATCTTGCCGTTCAGCACGGCAAGATCTTCCTTCGTCGCGTAGTTGGATTCGATGATCTTCACCGTCAGCGTGAGGTCTTCGAGTGCCGTGTTGTCGCTGTTCGTCGCCATCATGTGATCCTCCGGCTGATCCAATCGGATGTCAAGCAAGCTGGAAGCGTAGCGGCTTGGGCGGCAGGACGGTAGAGCTATATCAAACGTGGGCGGCTTTAGTCTTGTTTCAGGTGGTTGACGAACCAGCGGCCCGCCGGGCCGGGCGGATGGTCTTTCATGTGGATTGCGTGCATCGAGAAGCCGGGGCCGAGGCGCGCGTGCAGCTCCACGTCGATGCGCACCAGCTTGCCGCTGCCCAGGTCGTCCTCCACCATGTGCAGCGGCATGTAGCCCCAGCCAAGGCCGGCCTTGAGGAAGGCGTGCTTGGCGCCGAGGTCGGCCAGGCGCCAGGTCTGCGTCGACATCACGCCGAAGTTGCGGCCCGCCGTCAGCGTCGAACGGTCGCTCAGCACCAGTTGCACGTGCTGGCCCGCCTGCTGGTGCGGAATCGGTCCGGTCAGCGCGGCCAGCGGATGGCATGGCGCCACCACCGCGACAGCCGCCACGCTGAGCAGGAATTCTGAGGCGCAGCCGGCCGGAATCTCCGGCAGCGAGCCGATGATGGCCACCCGGCAGTTGCCATCCAACAGCGGCTGCACCACGGCGCCCAGCGCTTCCACGTACAGCCGGATCGGCGTGGCCGGAAACTGCTGCTGGAACGCCTGCACCGCCGCCGTCAACTTGGCGATCGGGAACATCACGTCCACCGCCACCGCCAGTTCCGGTTCCAGCCCTTCAGCCAGCGTGCGCGCCTTGGCCTTGAAGGCGTTCATGCCGTCGACCGCGGCGCGCGCCTGTTCCAGCAGCGCCGCGCCGGCCTCGGTCAGGCGCGGATAGCGGCCGGTGCGCTCGAACAGCGCAAAGCCGACCTGCTGCTCCAGATTGGCCAGCGTGGTGCTGACCACCGACTGCGCGCGCCGCAACTTGCGGCCGGCGGCGGAAAAGCTGCCTTCATCGGCGGCGGCAATGAAGGTGCGCAACTGGTCCAGCGACATGGCATCCAGCATCCATCTACTCCTTGAATGGTAACCATCCAATTATATAGGCTATTCAGATGGATTGCCCGGCCATAAGATGGCGCATCAACGCAATCAAGGAGCAAGTCATGAATCAACGCAAAGTCGCTTTCCGCACCGCCGGCCATACGCGCGGCGCCATCACCCGCCTGGTCAGCCCCGGCGATGCGGGCGAACTGATCAAGCCTTTCGTCTTCCTCGACCGTTTCCACCTGCTCGCCGGTGGCGGCGGCAAGATGGGCATGCACCCGCATTCCGGCATCGCCACCGTGACGGTGCTGCTGGACGGCGCCATCGCCTACAGCGAAACCACCGGCAGCGAAGGCGTGCTGCGCACCGGCGGCGTCGAGTGGATGAGCGCCGGCAACGGCGTCTGGCATGACGGCGGACCGGTCGACGGCGAAAGCGCGCTCGGTTTCCAGCTGTGGCTGGCATTGCCGCCCGAAGATGAAAACGGTCCCTGCGAAAGCCGCTACCTGTCTTCGGATCAGGTGCCGAATGTCGGCCCAGCACGCATAATCCTTGGCCGCTATGGCGATGTCGCCAGCCCGGTGCAACCGCGCGCGTCGATCAGCTATCTGCACGTGAAGCTGGCCGATGGCGAACACTGGACCTACACGCCGCCCGCCGGCCACGACGTGGCCTGGGTCGCGCCGGCCCATGGCGCGCTGCGCAGCGGCCGCACCACCATCGGCCGTGAAGTGGCGGTGTTCGAGGAAGGCAATGCGGCGATCGAGTTCGTGGCGGAAGGCGACACCGAGTTCGTGCTCGGCTCGGCCGTCAAGCATCCACACGAGCTGGTCACCGGCTACTACTCCGTGCACACCAGCGCAGCGGCGCTGACACAGGGCGAAAACGAAATCCAGCGTATCGGCAAACAGCTGCGCGCGGCAAATTTAATCTAAAACTTAACAGGGAAAACCATCATGAACAGCAACCTCATTTCCACCATCGGCCGCGTGCTGATGGCCACCATCTTCGTCTTCAGCGGCATCGGCAAGATCATGGCGCCGGCCGCCACCATCGGCTACATCGCCTCGTCCGGCCTGCCGTTGGCGCCGCTGGGCTTTGCCATCGCGCTGGCGGTGGAACTGGGCGGCGGCCTGGCGCTGGCGTTCGGCTTCAAGACCCGCATCGTGGCCGCCGTCCTGGCCGCGTTCTCGATCGTGACCGCGCTGGCCTTCCACAACAACATCGCCGACCAGAATCAGCTGATCAACCTGCTGAAGAACTTCGCCATGGCCGGCGGCCTGCTGCAACTGGTGGCGTTCAGCACCGCGAAAGCCAAGGCGTAAACCACGGCGCCTTACGGGAACAGCGCCTGCAGGTCGCCGTAGGGCATGGCCCTGGCGATCAGCGGGCCGGCGTTGCCGGTGTCGAGGAAGCTTTTGGCCATGCCGGCGGCGACCGACCACAAGGCCTGCGGAATGCCGCTGCCGGCGCTCAGGCGCGCCACGCCCAGCTGGTGCAACTGGTCGGCCGGCGGCAGGTCGGGCCAGTCCATCACGTTCACCGGCAGACCGGCGCCGGCCACCACGGCCTTGATCTCGTCGACCTTGCACAGGCCGGGCACGAACAGACCATCGGCGCCGGCCGCCTTGTAGATGACGGCGCGCTTCAGTACCTCGGCCACGTGCTCGCCTTCCGGCGCCAGGCCGCGCAGGTAGACGTCGGTGCGGGTGTTGATGAAGATGTCGCGGCCCGACTGCGCGGCCAGTTGCTTGATGGCGCCGATCTTGGCGGCCAGCAGCGACGGCGCGTCGTTGCCGTCTTCCAGGTTGATGCCGGCCACGCCGACCTGGATCAGGCGCAGCACGTTGCGCGCAACCTGGTCGGGATCGGCCGAGTAACCGTTTTCAAAATCCACCGACAGCGGCACCTTCAGCACGCGGGCGATGTTGGCGGCCACCGCCACCGCGCTGTCGACCGGCAGGTGGTCGTTGTCGGCATAGCCCTGGGCCCAGGCCACGCCGGCGCTGGTGGTGGCGATGGCGGTGGCGCCCAGGCTTTCGAACAGGCGCGCGCTGCCGGCGTCCCAGGCGTTGGGCAGGTGCAGCAACTGGCTGCCATCGTGCAGCTTCTTGAACTCGTGCATAAAGTCTCCGTTAGAAAAGGCTGGCTTGCGCCGTCGTCAGGCTGGTGAAACTGTCGTGCATCGGCAGCAGGATCGAATCGGCGATCGGCTGCAGCTGCTTGGTCAGGTAGTGCTCGTAATCGATATTCGAGCGCAGCGCTTCGAGCGGCTCCGGGCCGCCGGTGGTCATCACGTAGCTGATCCAGCCTCCGTTCTGGTAGCGCAGCGGACGGCGTTGCGCCTGATTGTACTCATCCGCGATGCGCGCGGCGCGCACTTGCGGCGGCACGTTGACCTTGTATTCGTCCAGCGGCTGGCGCAGGCGCTTGCGGTAGACCAGCAGGTCGTCGTAGTCGCCGGACAGGGTTTTCTCGGCGTACTCGCGCACGAAGTCCTGGTAGGGCTGGTCCTTGAAGATGCGCAGGAACAGGCCTTGCTGGAACTGCTGCGCCAGCGGCGTCCAGTCGCTGCGCGCCACTTCCAGGCCGCGATAGATGACTTCGTCCTCGCCCTTGCTGTTGAAGGTCAGGCCGGCGTAGCGCTTCTTGCTGCCCATGTCGGTGCCGCGGATGGTCGGCATGAAGAACTTGCGGTAGTGCGTGTCGAATTCGATTTCGAGGTGGCAGTCGAGGCCGTGCCTGGTCTTCAGCATGGTGCGCCACCACTGGTTGATCTGGTCGGCCAGGCCCTGGCCGATGGCCAGCGCTTCGGCGTTCGGGTATTCCTTTTTCAGCCAGATGAAGATGGAGTCGGTGTCGCCGTAGATGACGTCGTAGCCCTCTGCCTCCACCAGCGAACGCGTCTGCTTCATCATCTGGTGGCCGCGCAGCGTGACCGACGACACCAGGCGCGGATTGAAGAAGCGGCATTCGGTCGCGCCCAGCACGCCGCAGAAGGAATTCATCAGCAGCTTGAGCGCCTGCGACAGCGGCTCGTTCCTGGCGCGCTTGGCGGCGTCGCGCTGCTTCCAGATGTCGGTGGTGATGGCCGGCAGGCAGTGCTTGTCGCGCGAGAACACGGTGCCGTTGACGCCCTCCACCACCGTGGCCGGATCGGTGGCCGCCTCGCCTTCGACCAGCCCGACCGGATCGACCAGGAAGGTGCGGATGATCGACGGGTACAGGCTCTTGTAGTCGAGCACCACCACCGAATCGTACAGGCCCGGCTTGGAATCCATGACGAAGCCGCCCGGCGAGGCGCCGCCGCTGACGTCGCCCACGTTCGGCGCCACATAGCCTTCGCGGTGCATGCGCGGCAGGTAGTGATGCGAGAAGGCGGCGATGGAACCGCCCAGGTGGTCGGCCTGCAGGCCGGTCACGGTGGCGCGTTCGATCATGAAGGCCAGCAGATTGGCCTTGTCGAAGATGCGCGTGACCAGTTCGCAGTCCTTCAGGTTGTAGGTGGCCAGCGCCGGCTTGTCGTGGTGGAAGCGGCGTTCGATTTCGGCCATCTTGTCGTAGTCGGTGCCGATTTCCTTGCCTTCGCCAAGCATGGACTGGGCCACGTTTTCCAGGCTGAACGAGGGGAACATCCAGGAGGCGGCTTTCAGCGCGTCGATGCCGTCGAGGATGATGCGGCCCGGCAGCGGCGCGAACAGATAGCCCTGCTTGCCCGGATGCTCGCGCCATTCGATGCCCTTGCCTTCGCGGCCCAGCGCCAGCGGCACCTTGTGCTTGTCGGCGTTCTTTTGCAGCACGTGCAGGTCGAACTGCACCACGTTCCAGCCGATCAGCACGTCGGGATCGTGTCGCGCCATCCAGGCGTTCAGGCGCTCGATCAGCTGGCGCGGCGTGGCGCAGTATTCGAGGTCGAAGTCGACGGCGGGCGCCTCGGCCGGCGTCTCGCCCAGCATATAGACCTGGCGCTGGCCGCAGCCTTCCAGCGCGATCGAGTACAGGTCGCCGAAGGCGCTGGTTTCGATGTCGAGCGACACCATCTTCAGTGTCGGCCGGTAATCCGGCGCGGGCTTGAGCTTGCAGTTGTGGAGGACGTGGCCGGTGGCGTGACCGCCCTCGGTGTGCACGGTGGCGGTGATGAAGCGCTCCATCAGATAGCGTTCGGGCGGGCGGATGTCGGCCTCGAACAGTTTGATGCCGTGGTCGCGCAGCGCGCGTTCCAGCGCCGTCAGCTGCTTGTAGCGCGAGGCGTAGATGCCGATCACCGGCTGCTGCTGGAAAGTCTTCAGTTGCAGGTCGCGCAATTCGATGCCGGCGTCGGGCGCGATCTGCGCCGCGATCGCCTCGCGCAGCGACGCCTCGGCGAAAGCCACCGAGGTCTGGGCGGTGAGGCGGACTTTCCTGGGGCCGGCGTCGGTCGCCAGCCAGAAATCGATCTCCGTGCCGCTGGGCGTGTCGCGCCAGTGGCGGGTCAGGATGAAGCCGGTTTGTGCGGAGTGCGTCATGCCGGAATTATACTGTATGCGCATACAGATCCGGGGTCAGGTCCCCCATTTCTACACGAGCTGTGCCGTAGCAGCGCTACGGCACAGCTCGTGTAGAAATGGGGGACCTGACCCCGGAGTTAGCCGGCGATATAGGAGACGCGCAGGGCCGCCGGGCCGCGGGGGGCCGGGCGGTGTTCGGGCTGGCCCGGCGCGCCGGGGCGTTCGACGTCGAAGGCGACGCCGTCGAGGCTGATTTCGACGGTGGCGCCCTGCTCGTCGCGGCCGGAGAACAGCAGCAAGGCGCCGGGACCGCGCACGGCGCCGCGCAGGGTGCTCAGGCCCGACCAGCGATAACTCATCAGCTCGCCGGCCAGGCGGCTGGCCGCCTGCACCAGCGGCAGCCGCTGTTCCTGCGACGGGTCGCCGCTGCTGATCCAGTGCAGGTGCACTTCGCACAGGCGCACGGTGTCGGCGTCGAACAGGTAGCGCAGCCGCGCCGGGCCGGGCGGACCGGGCCGCAGCGACGGCACCGTCAGCTCCAGCCACTGCTCGCCGCTGAGGCGGTCGATATTGTGTTGCAGCGAGGCTTGCGCCTTCGGATGCTCGGCGGCGATGGCGGCCATCACGTCGGCCAGCTCCATGCCCCAGCGCGCGCGGCCGTAGCCGGTGCAGCGGTAGCGGTGCTCGCGCACCTGCCACGAGCGCGGCTGGCCGGTCAAGGAGAGTTCCAGTAGCGGGCGGCGTAGAGGACGGACGCCGGACGGCGGCAAATTGTCTTGAACATGCATGAATGTGCGGTGCTGATAAAACCAGCTTCATTGTAGGTTGCCACCTGCGGCCTGTATGTAGCACGAAAGTGCTACAAGGGCTGCGCCAGCCCTTTCGACCGGCCTCTTCCAGCGTAAAATGACCGCATGAACCAAGCTGACCCACACGATACCCGCCTGATCCACGTCGCCATCGTCGAGGACGATCCCGATTTCAGCAACGCGCTCAGCGTGGTGGTGCAGGAGTGCGCCGACATGCAACTGGTTGGCCGCGCCGCCACCCAGGCCGAGGGCCTGGCCCTGCTGTCCGGGCCGCCGGCCGACGTGCTGCTGGTCGATCTCGGCCTGCCGGACGGCTCGGGCATCGCCGTGATCCGCGCGGCGGCCTTGCAATGGCCCAGCTGCAGCATCATGGTCAGCACCAATTTCGGCGACGAGACCCATGTCATGCGCTCGATCGAGGCCGGCGCCGCCGGCTACCTGCTGAAGGACAGCTCGCCGTCCAAGATGTGCGACGAAATCCGCAGCCTGGCCAACGGCGGCAGTCCAATCAGCCCGATCATCGCGCGCCAGGTGCTGGCGCGCTTCCGCAACACGCCCACCGCCCCGGCCAGCCCCAGCCAAGCCGCCGACGAGACGTCGCTGCTGTCGCAGCGCGAGAAGGAAGTGCTGGACTACATCACCAAGGGCTTCACCGTGCACGAGATCGCCGGGCTGATGCAGCTGTCGCACTTCACCGTGCGCACCTTTGTGCGGCGCATCTACAGCAAGCTCAAGGTCTCTTCCAAGGCCGAGGCCATCTACGAGGCGCGCACCCAGGGATTGCTATCCTGATGGTGCGGGCATCGCGCCTGATGGCGCCGCTCCTGCTGCTGTTCTCGGTGGCGGTATTGATCGCGGCCGCCTCGCTCTACCTCGACAACGACGGCCACCACGGCCCGGCCGCCACCCTGCGCCTGACCCAGGCCAGCTGGCAGGAAACCGTCGCGCCCGGCTACTCGGCGCCGCCCGCCACGATCGACAGCGCCACCCTGCCGCCGTCCTGGCAACTGGTGGCGCTGCCGTTCAGCCCGTCGATCGCGCTGCTGCGCCAGGCCGAGTCCGGCGCCAGCGGCACGCCGCCGCACGCGGTGCACGTCAGCTGGCTGAAGGTGGCGGTGGACGGCCTGCCGGTGACGTCGCGGCTGGCCCTGTACGGCGTGCGCGTCAAGACCGACGGCACCATCGCCGTCTACATCAACGGCAAGCTGGCGCACCAGGCGCAGCAGAACGGGCCGTCGTGGAACAGCACCCGCACGCCGCTGTGGTTCACGCTGGACAACGGGCCCGGCAGCCCGCCGGTGCGCGAGATCCTGCTGCGGCTGGAACACAGCCCGGCCTCGCAGACGGCGCTGTCGTCGCTGCGGCTGGGACCGGCCGATGTGCTGCGGCCGTCGTATCAGGTGCGGCTGTGGCTGCAACAGCAGTTGCCGGCCATGCTCAGCGCGGCCTTCATGGCGGTGGGTGTGTTCGCCGTGTTCGTCTGGCTGCGCCGGCCGCGTGAAATCGCCTATCTGCTGTTCTTCAACCTGGCGGCCACGGCGTTCCTGCGCGGCCTGCACTTCTATGTCGACCTGCCGGTCGCCAACGACTGGTTTGCCTGGCTGACGGTCAATTCGCTGTTCTGGCTGGTGCTGGCGGTGCATTTCTTCCTGTGCCAGTTGCATCAGCGTCCGCTGGCGTGGCTGACGCGCGGCCTGGTCGCCGTCACGCTGCTGATCGGCGTGCTGACATGGCCGCTGCTGGCGGTGCTGCCGAACATGCCGACCGTGACGCCGATCATCTACCTGGTGGCGCCGGTGATGAGCCTGGTCGCCTGCGTGGTCGGCGGCTACTGCGCCTGGCGCCATTCGCTGGAGGGCAGGATGGTGGTGTACGGCCTGCTGGCCTGTACCTTGATGGGTATGTCGGACTGGCTGTTGCAGAATAACGTCATCAGCGCGGAAGGCTGGTATCTGGGCGCCTATGCGCCGGCCGTGTGCTTCATCACCTTCGGCGCGCTGATGTACCGCCGCTATGTCGATGCGATTGCCGAAGTGGAGCTGGTCAACGCCAGCCTGGCCGAGCGGCTGAAAAAACGCGAGGCGGAGCTGGAGGCCAGCCACCAGCGCCTGCGCGAAATCGAACTGCGCCAGACCATCAGCGACGAGCGCCAGCGGCTGATGCAGGACATGCACGACGGCCTCGGTTCTTCGCTGATCAGCGCGATCCGCTCGGTGGAGCGCGGCAATATCAGCGACGAGCGCGTGTCGCAGATCCTGAAAGATTGTCTGGATGACCTCAAGCTGACCATCGATTCGATGGAGCCGGTTGAAGCTGACCTGCTGCTGTTGCTGGCCACGCTGCGCTTCCGCCTGGAGCCGCGCCTGGAGGGCACCGGCGTCAAGCTGCTGTGGGAAGTGCGCGAGCTGCCGGCCCTGCCGTGGCTGAACCCGTCCAGCGCGCTGCACATTCTGCGCATCGTGCAGGAAAGCATTGCCAACATCCTGCGCCACACGCGGGCCACCGAGATCCGCGTCGGCACCACCTCCGGCGCCGATGGCGTGCAGGTGCACATCGCCGACAACGGCGGCGGCTTCGATGTCGCCCAGACCCTGTATCAGGCTGGCGGACGCGGGCTGCAGAACCAGCGGCGGCGGGCGGCGTCGGTGGAAGGGACGGTCAACTGGCAGTCCAATCCGGCCGGCACGCTGTTCACGCTGTGGCTGCCGCTGGAGCGCAAGGCATAAAAAAACCGGACGCGAGGTCCGGTTTTTTTCGGCTGAATCAGATTACGACGATTTGATCAGGCCGGAGATGTAGGTCAGCGAAGCGGTGATTTTCGGGCCCAGGATGGTCAGGCCGGCGGTGATCGCGGCGGCGATGGCGGCAGCCATCAGAGCGTATTCGATAGCGGTGATGCCGTCTTCGTTGCGGATGAAGTTGGTGATTGCGTTCATGATTGAATCCTCGTTAAAGTTGATTGGAAAGTAAAAACTACGTCAACTAAAACGGGGTTCAGGTTTTAGGTACTGCGTTGTTGCTTGTTGCATGTGTTCTGCTGATGTAAGTCATTCTACGCACCTCGCCGCCGCCGCACAGCAGACAAACGTCACTTTCTGCCGTGACATTTGTCACGCATAGACACAGGTAGCCGCTCCAGCTCCCCGTGGCCCCGGCCGCGCGACGCCAGGCCCGGCGCAGGTACCGCTTCCGCCTTGAAGACGTCGCGTTTGACCAGGCAAAAAAAAAGCCCGCTACGAGAGCGGGCTAAATCTATTTCCTTGGAGGAGAATAGAGGAGACAGGTGCAATCATGCCGGTCGGCGGCCTGTTTATCCAATTTATCTTTCTGATGCCAGAGATTCACCAGACGCATAATGCTTAGAATTTCACATCCAGCTTCACGCTGAAGTAGCGGAACACATCACGCGGCGGCACCCAGCTGCTGGCCGAAACCTGCGGCGACGTCGCGGTCGGACCGGCGCGGAACGACGACGGACCACTGGCGTTCGCATTCGGAATATAGAAGCGATCGAACAGATTGTTGACGCGGAAGCTCACCTTGTACTTGTCCTGCGGATCGCGCACGCCGAAGCCCAGGTCGGTAATGCTGTACGGATCGTTGACCGAGTTCGGATCGTTGTTGATGTTGGTGTTGTATTTGCTCTGATAACGCACGTTCACGTTCACAAAGCCCTTGAGCGGCATCTTTGGAATACCGAACTCGTAGTTGGCGCCGATGTTCAGCCTGATCTTCGACGTACCCGGGAAGACGGTGTTGTTCAGATTCTGCACACCGGTGGTCGACCCCGGCGAAATCGGGAAGCAGGCGGTGTTCTGGCCGGCGATCGAACCGTTGGCCGCCAGCTTGGTGCCGCCCACCGCCACGTTGGTCGAATCGGCGAAGCACGGACCGTTGGCCCACTTCTCGATGGTCGGCAGCGTGAAGGCCAGCGCCCCATTGATCGTCAGATCCTTGGCCGCCAGCGCGTTCACATCCAGTTCAAAGCCGTGGGTGGCGATGTTCGGAATCGAATTGAGCTGGCTGTAGATGGTCGGATCGTTCGGCAGCACGTAGGTCACGTTCTGCTGGTAATTGAAGAAGTCCGACTTGAAGTACGTGGCCGCGATCGACAGGCGGCTGTTGAACAGGTTGGCCTTGGTGCCCAGCTCGAAGCTCTGGCTGGTTTCCGGACGTACCGGGAACGCCGCCGACGCCTTCAGGCCCGAGGTCACGTCATACGCCTCGCCCTTGTAGCCGGTCGACACCTGCGAATACACCATCCACTCCGGCGTGATCTGCTTCTGCAGGCTGATCTTGCCGGTGGTGGCGTGGTCGGTGTTGCCGGTGCTCTGGAACTGGTCGACGCCCACCGGGCCCGGCGTGAACGACGCCTCATCCAGCTGGTTGGTGAAGTAGTTGCGCTTGTAGTGGTAGCCCGAAATCTCTTCGTTGACGCGCAGGCCGCCGGTCAGCGTCCAGGTCGGCATGAATTCCCACGACGCCTGGCCGAACACCGCCTTGTTGGTGTTGTAGATGTCGGTGTAGTAGTTGGTCGGGCTCGACGGCGAATTGGCGTTGCACACCGTCGGCGCCACGCAGTAGCCGCGGATGAAGTGGCGGTAGATCTCGTTGTGCGCCAGCCACAGGCCTGCCACGTACTTGAAGTTGCCGGTGTCCGGCGACACATAGCGGAACTCCTGTGTCTTCGAGCGGATGTCGTAGGTGCCGAACTGGTTGTTGCCCACGGTCGGGATGGTCGAGCCGGCGACGGCGATGGTCGGCACGTCGGTGAAGTCCTGGTCGCGGAAATCGTTGGCCAGGTATTTGCTCCACGAGGTGATCGACATCAGCTGCGCATCATTCGGCAGCGTCCACGACACCTTCAGGCCGACGCCACGGTCGCTGGAAATCAGCCCGGTCGGGAAATCGCGGCGCACATTGCGGTTGTTCGGGTCGTTGACGTTGATGCCGGCCAGCACCGAGGTGGCCGGCAGCAGCGGATTGCCGTTCAGGTACACGCCGTTCAGGCCGATCGGCGTCGACACCACATTGCCGGCCGCAGCCGAACCGGTGCGCAGGTTGAAGCCGTTGACGGCGGTGACGCCGCGCGAGTTGTCCTGGAAGTTATAGCGTGGCGTCAGGTCCACCTGCACCGTGTCGATCGGATTCCATTGCAGCTTGGCCATGAAGGTCTTGCCGCCCGAACCGTTGACGTCCTTGCCGTCGGTCAGGTTGTGGAAGGTGCCCGGCAGGCGGCTCTTGCCGGCGTAGATGCGCAGGCCGAAGTGTTCGTCCAGCTGGCCGCCGGCCGAGGCGTTGACGCGCCATTCGTGGTCGTTGGTCAGGTAGGTGCTGGCGCGGTACACCATCGGGCCGGAGATCGGCTTGGTGACGATGTTGACGGCGCCGGCCACGGCGGATTTACCGAACAGCGTGCTCTGCGGGCCTTTCAGCACCTCGATGCGCGACACGTCGGCCAGATCCTTGAAGGCCTGGAACTGGGTGGCGATCGGGATGTCATCGATGATCACCGCCACGTCCGACTCGACGCCGATGCCGACCGAAACGGTGCCGATGCCGCGCATGAAGATGGCGTTGTTGGCGGCGGTGGTGCCCGAGTTCAGCGTCAGCGATGGCATCATCGCCACCACGTCCTCGATTTCGCGGATATTGGTGCGCTGGATTTCCTGTTCGCTCATCACCGAAATCGCCATTGGAACGCTTTCCAATTTTTCGACGCGTTTATTTGCGGTCACCACTACAGTCTCCAGCGTGCCAGGTTTGCTGCTCGATTCTTCTTGTTGCGCGTGGGCGTTCATGGACAGCAAGGCCAGCGCCAGGGCCGACGCCATTGGCGTCAGAAGGATAGGTTTTTTCATCGTCGTCTCCAGCTTTTTGTTTTAGTTAATCGTTTAACTTGCGTGGTGTCAAAGATTAAAGCAGGCTTCTCAAGATGTCAACGACAAGTCGACACCTATGAGCCTGCTACGCAACAGTTCAACGGAAAACGATTACCTTGCTTTGGAGATAACTATTTATAGCGCCCCAGTTCCATCTTGCCGATCTGCGAACGGTGTACCTCGTCCGGCCCGTCGGCCAGCCGCAGCGAGCGGGCGCTGGCGTAGGCATGGGCCAGGAAGGGATCGGCCATGCCGCCGCCGCCCTGGATCTGGATCGCCCAGTCGATCACCTGGCAGGCCATGTTCGGCGCCGCCACCTTGATCATGGCGATTTCCTTGGCCGCCACCTTGTTGCCCACCGTGTCCATCATGTGCGCGGCGTTGAGCACCAGCAGGCGCGCCTGGTCGATCAGAATGCGCGACTCGGCGATGCGTTCCAGCGTCACGCCCTGCTCCGCCACCGGCTTGCCAAATGCCACGCGCGACAGGCTGCGCTTGCACATCTGCGCCAACGCCCGTTCGGCCAGGCCGATCAGGCGCATGCAGTGGTGGATGCGGCCCGGTCCCAGCCGGCCCTGGGCGATTTCGAAACCGCGTCCCTCGCCCAGCAGCAAGTTGGTGGCCGGCACACGCACATTGTCGAACACGATTTCGGCGTGACCGTGCGGCGCGTCGTCAAAGCCGAACACCGGCAGGTGGCGCAGGATGTTGACGCCCGGCGTATCGCGCGGCACCAGTATCATGGACTGCTGCTTGTGGCGGCTGGCGTTGTCCGGATCGCTCTTGCCCATGAAGATGAACACCGCGCAGCGCGGATCGTTGGCGCCGGACGACCACCACTTGCGGCCGTTGATCACATACTCGTCGCCGTCGCGCACGATGGAGCTTTCGATATTGGTCGCGTCCGACGACGCCACCGCCGGCTCGGTCATGCCGAAGCACGAGCGGATACGGCCGTCGAGCAGCGGCTCCAGCCACTGCTTCTGCTGCTCCGGCGTGCCGTAGCGCGCCAGCACTTCCATGTTGCCGGTGTCCGGCGCCGAGCAGTTGAACACTTCCGGTGCCCAGTGCACGCGCCCCATGATTTCGCACAGCGGCGCGTATTCCAGGTTGGTCAGGCCGGCGCCCTGGTCCGAGTCCGGCAGGAACAGATTCCACAGCCCGGCGGCGCGCGCTTTCAGCTTCAGCTGCTCCATGAGCTGCGTCGGTACCCAGGCGTTGCCGGCGGCGCGGTTGGCGTCGATCTCGGCGTGGAAGGCCGCTTCGTTCGGGTAGATATGCTCGTCCATGAAGGCCGTCAGTTTGGCCTGGAGTTGCTTTACTTTCGGGCTGTAATCGAAATCCATGTTTGTCTCCTAGCGGTAGGTGATCGCGCCTGGCTGGCCGAGCCATTCCAGATGCGCGTAGTTATTCAGGTAGCTCAAGGTGAACTGGCCGGGCCGCTGCAGCAGCTTGGTGACGGCGCCATTCGCCAGCGTCCAGTTCAGCTCCATCACCTGGAAATCCTGCAAGCCCAGCAGGTGCTGCATCAGCGCCGAGATCACGCCGCCGGAAGTGAACACGATGGTGGTCTGCTTGCTGCTGTCGGTATCCAGCCGTTCCAGCGCGCGCACGCAGCGGCGGCGGAAGTCCGGCCAGGTTTCTCCGTAGTCGCCGTCATGCCAGCCACTCATCCAGCGCTGCATGGCGGCGCGGAACAGATGCTCCAGCGCGCGCGGCGGATCGACGTGGCTGGCCAGCAGCGCCTTGAAGGCGACGGCGTCGGCCACCTCCGGGCAATGGCGCAGCAACACCTCGTGATGATTGAACTCGGCGAAATCCTCGTCGGTGATCCACTCGGCATCGAGCAGCTGCTTTTTCGGCAGCTCCGCCAGGCAGGTGTCGGCCGTCTGCCGGTGGCGCGCCATGCCGCCGGTGATCACCTTGTTGAAGGACTGATGCGTGTTGGCGTACCACTGCCCCAGCAGGCGCGCCTGCTCGTAGCCCAGCTCCGACAGCTGATCGTAATTGGCCTTGCCGAACGATGCCTGCCCGTGCCGCACCAGAAAAATTTGTCCCATATCGCCTCCTCCGAGACCTGTAGCTTACCGGGCGGCCTATAATTCATCAAATGAATAGAATTAATTGAATCGGATTAATCTCATGCATATATCAAAAGTCGATCTGAACCTGTTCATCGTGCTGGAAGCGATCTATACGGAAGGCAGCATCACGCGCGCCAGCCTGAAGATGAACCTGACGCAGCCGGCCATCAGCCATGCGCTGAACCGCCTGCGCCAGCTGTTCGACGACCCGCTGTTCGAACGCCAGGGCCACGTGATGACGCCGACGCCGCTGGCCCGCTCCATCATCGACCCGGTACGGCGCGCGCTGCGCGGCTTTGAAGTGACGCTGACCGGCGCCGCGCGTTTCGACGCCGCCAGCAGCGAACGCAGTTTCTCGCTGGCCGTGCGCGACGTACTGGAAGCGAGCGTGCTGCCGCCGCTGATGGCCGGCATCGCGCGGGAAGCGCCATCGGCCACGCTGAACACCTTGCAGGTGAGCCGGCGCGAACTGGAAAGCGAACTGGCGGCCGGCACCCTGGACGCCGCCATCGACGTGCTGCTGCCGCTGCCAAACGACATCCGCCGCGCGCAACTGGCCGGCGACAAGACTGTGGTGCTGGTGCGGCGCGGCCATCCGCTGGTGAAGAAAAAGGCGCTAAGCCTGGAGACCTACCTGGCGCTGGAACACATCCAGACCAGCTCACGCCGGCGCGGCCCCGGCCTGGAAGATGTGGAACTGAGCCGGCAAGGCCTGCAACGCCGCATCCGCCTGCGCTGCCAGCACTACTTTGCCGCCTGCCGCGTGGTCAGCCAGACCGACCTGGCGCTGACCATGCCGGACCGCCTGGCGCGCATCGTCAACCAGCAGTTCAACAACCAGATCCTGCCGCTGCCGCTGGCCATGCCGTCGCTCGACGTCTACCTCTACTGGCACGCCAACGTCGACAACGATCCCGCCAACACCTGGCTGCGCGCGCAGATCACCGCAGCGATGCAGGCGGCAGGCTGATTACAGGCTCCAATCTTCCAGGCTCAGGCCTGCAGGATGAAAACCGAACGCGCCATCGCAAGTAACCAGCGTGGCGCCAATGGATTTTGCATGTGCAGCGATCAATAAATCCATGGCCGCCAGCGGGGCACCCGCCGCCTCGCGCATGACACGCAAAGCTGCATAAGCATAGGCAGAGTTGCGTTCCCAAGGAAGAACAGCAACTTGTAACAGAAACTTCTCTACTTGACTATTAACCTGACAGGATGACCTCGCTTGGCGACGCCGTACCGAAGCTCCGCCTCAGTCAGCACGGAGACGGCAAGACTACTGGCTGGCGCGCCAAGCACGCGCTGCATAATCCGTGGTCGATTACCGCGAATGATATGGCTTGCCGTACTGGTATCGAGCAGATACGTGATCATATATCGTCATCTGCAAAGGGATCGCGAGCCTGCATACCTTGTGCGCGATCATCAGCCGACATGAAATCGGCCGGGACATACGCCCGCGCATCTTCCTGAAAAAACTCTTCCCACGACATGAGGCGGTTCGACAATATCAAATCCCCGCTACGTTGGTCATGTCGAACGTAAAATTCGCGTTGCTCCAAGCGCATGCCCTCAGGCAGTCTGATCACCTGTGATGAGCCATCAAAGTACAGTTGGGCCTTCATCATCATGCCTCCAGCGAAAATATGAACGTCTAATATACGCCGTATTGTCGGTGGACGAATCATCGTCAATGCATTTGCTGATCCGGACCAAATCGGCGGGAAATGCCAGAAGTTGCGCGCGCAGATTACTGCGGCGATGCAGGCGGCCGGATAAGTGCGGCGGCCAGCGCAGCCAGCAGCGCGATGGCGGCCGACACGTAACCGATCGTACCGGCGCCCCAGGCCGAGATGCTGACGCCGCCGATCACCGCGCCCAGCGCGATGCCACCATTGGCCGCCGAGACGTTGATGGTGCCGGCCAGCGCCTGCGCCTGCGACGCCGCTTTCATCACGCGGATCTGGCACACCGGATACAGCGCGGTATTCGCCACGCCCCACACCGCCAGCGCGATCACGAACGGCAGCGATGCGCCGGCAAACGCCATGGTCGCCGCCATGCCCAGCGCCAGCATCACACAGAACGCCGCCGTGGTGGCCAGCGGTTTGCGGTCGACCCAGCGCCCGCCAAGCCAGTTGCCGACCAGGCCCACCGCGCCAAAGCCCATCAGCCACCAGCCCACCAGCGCCGGGGCGATGTGCGCCGACTTCTCCAGCATCTCCGCCAGATAGGTGTAGCCGGTGAACATGGCGGTAAACACCAGCACCGACAAAGCCACGTTCGCCAGGAAGAACCGGCTCTTCAGGATTTGCGCCTGCGCCCTCATCGGCACCGGATGGCTGGCGCGCACGGTCGGCATGCGCGCCCAGATCAGCACCGCGATCAGCAGCGACAGCGCCGCCAGCAGCGCAAAGGCGCCGCGCCAGCCGACAGCATCCGACGCCAGCGTACCAAGCGGAATACCGAACAGCATCGCGCCCGAAATCCCAAGATACACGCGCGATACCGCGCGGCCGCCCTGCCCCGGTCCGGCAATCTGCGCGGCCGTTTCGCTGGCCGTGCCCCAGAACACCGGCAGCGCCAGCGCCGGCAGCAGGCGCGCCACCGCCAGTACCCAGATAGTCGACGCCACCGCCGCCAGCGCATTCGCCGCCGCGAAGAGCAGCAGGATCGCGATGAACAAGCGCTTGCGCTCCACATTGGCCAGCCACGCCGTCAGGAATGGTCCACACACCATCACCACCACCGCGAACAGCGTGACCAACTGGCCCGCCGTGGCCACCGCAATGCCCAGGTCACGCGCCAATGCCGGAAGCAGGCCGACAATCAAAAACTCGGTCGTCACGATCACAAATGCCGCGACGGCCAACAAAATAGAAGTAAACATGCAGCTTGACCTGGTAAAAAACAGCCCGCATGATAGTCAGGACTTAAATTCCCGTGTTGGATATAAATTCCACCTCTTTATAGAATTAAATTCCATGAGTGCCAATGAACGCCTGAAAGGCCTGGAAACCTTCGTCGCTGTCGCCGACGCCGGCAGCTTCACCGCCGCCGCCGCGCGCCTGAACCTGACCAACTCCGCCGTCGGCAAGGCCATCGCGCGCCTGGAAGAACGCCTGCAAAAACAGCTGTTCGAACGCAGCACGCGCAAGCTGGAAATGACCGATGCCGGCGCGGCGTTCTACCAGGTCTGCACGCGCATCCTCGACGAACTGGAAGTGGCGGAACGCGCGCTGTCGGCAGAAGAAGCCACGCCCTCCGGCCGCCTGCGCATCAACCTGCCGGCCACCTTCGGTCGCATGAAGGTGCTGGCGCCACTACTGGCCTTCGCCGCACAGCATCCGCAGGTGACGCCGCACATCTCCTACACCGACAGGTTTGTCGACGTGGTCGAAGACGGCATGGACGTGGTGGTGCGCATCGGCGGCGACGAAGCCTGGCCGGCCGCCGTGGGCTATCGCCATCTGGGAAATGAAGAACTGATCTTTTGCGCCGCACCGGCCTTCATCGCCACGCATGGCGCGCCGGAGCGCGCGTCCGACCTGCCAAACTACGACGCCATCCTGTACGGCCGCGCCGACGGCAGCACGCAGCCGTGGCGCATCCAGGACGGCACGGCGCCCCTGGCGCGCCAGCACATCAACGGCCGCATGGTGTTCGGCCAGGCCGAATCGCAGGTGGCCGCCGTGGAAGCGGGACTGGGCCTGGCGCAGTTTCCCACCTGGCTGGTGGACCAGAAAATCCGCGAAGGAAAACTCGTCAACATCCTGCCGCAGCTGACGACGCAGGGACTGCCGCTGCACCTGCTGTGGCAACGCAGCCGACAGCACGCGCCAAAGGTTCAGGCGCTGCTGGCGCACTTTGAAGCGGCGCTCTGCATCAATCCCTAGCAGGTCGGCGTGCCGCCGGCAGCCAGCGCGCGCACCGCTTTTGAAATGTCGGCGCCAACACGCGCCACCGCGCGGCGATGGCCGGCCACCAGTTCATCGTAACCGGCGCCCACCGTCTCCTGCGCCACGCTGCGGCAGGTCAGCACCTGCGTGCTGCCAACCAGCCGCACGCTCCACACCGCATCGATCAGCGCATACTTGCCGGGCGCCGATTCAAAGCGCTGCACGCTGGTGCTGATGCGGTACACCGGCGCCTTGTCCGGCACCGGCGTGCGGAACGCGTCGATGGTTCCCAGCTCGCCGGAAATCGCCAGCGACAACGCCTGGCCGATCTCCGCCGCCGGCAGCGACGACCAGCGTTCCAGCTCCAGCAGATCCATACGGCCTTCGCCGGTGGTCACCAGCATCTGCGCGCGCGTCAACTGCTGCGGCACCGTCACCGCCGGCAGCTCGATGTAATAAGCGGCGCGCACCGCCGGCGCAGCCGGCACGCCCATGCCGTTACTCAGACTGTAGAAGTGCTCGGGTGGCGGCGTGGCGCAACCGGCCAGCACCATCACAGCGGCCATGGCAAATGCACGCATCATTTCGGATCTCCTTTTTTGTCCTTACCGCGTATCAGCGACTCCGGATGCCGCTCCAGATAATCCGTCAGCGCATTCAGCGATTGCAGCGTCTGCGTCACCTGCTGCAAGGCCTCGCGCAGGTCGGACTGCACCGGCGAATCCTTTTGCAGCAGCTGGTCGGCTTCGGCAAAGGTCTTGCGTGCCGCCGCCAGCGTATCCTTCATCTCCGGCACCACCTGGCCATCGAGGCGCTTCATCAGCACATCGGCGCTCTTCAGCGTATCGCGCAGGTTCTTGCCGATGTCCTCGAACGGCACCTTGTCGAGCTTGCGCGCGATGCTGGAAATCTGCGTCTGCAGTTCATCCAGGCTGTTAGGCACGGTCGGCACTTCCACCAGCTCCTGCGTGGTGTCGATCCTGGCCGCCGGCGCATTCGGGAAGAAGTCCAGCGCCACATACAGCTGGCCGGTCAGCAGATTCCCGGTGCGCAGCTGGCCGCGCAAGCCGCGCGCCACCAGCCGTTCCAGCACCTGCGTGCCGGCATTGCGCTGCTGATCCTCCGCCACCGTTTGCGCAAAGTTGCGGCCCAGGCGCGCCGGATACATATCCACCGTCACCGGCATGCGGAAGGTTTTCTTCACCGGATCGAACTCCACGCCCACCGAACGCACCTCGCCCATGACGATGCCACGGAAGTCCACCGGCGCGCCGGCCGACAGGCCGCGCAGCGACTGGTCGAAGTACAGCACCGTGGTCACCGCCACGCCGTCCGGTTCGCGCAACGCGCTGGCCTGATCCGCCGCCAGCGCAAAGTCGCTGCCGGCCGGCGCCGCCGTCGAAGGTTTCTGTCCGCTGACCGACTCGAACGCGATACCGCCCACCAGCAGCGCCGCCAGCGACTGCGTGTTGACCTTGAAGCCGGAAGAATCGAGCCTCACATCGACGCCGCTGGCATGCCACCAGCGCGAATTCTTGCCGACATACTGATCGTAAGGCGCACTGATAAACACCGACATCTTCACGCCGCGTCCCTTCTCCTCCAGATCAAAACCGGTCACCTGCCCCACCTGGATGCGGCGGTAGAAAATCGGCGAGCCGACATCAACGGAGCCTAACGACTCGCCATGCAGCATGTAGGACGTGCCCTTCTCGTCGCGCGTGACCTGCGGCGGCTTCTCCAGCCCGACGAATTCGTGCGTGGTCTCCTCCGACTTGCCTGCATCGACGCCGATGTAGGAGCCGGACAGCAAGGTGTTCAGGCCCGTCACGCCGCTGGCGCCGATGCGCGGACGCACCACCCAGAAGCGCGTGTCGGTAGCCGTGAAGCGCTTGGCCTCCTTGGTCATGTCGATGGTCACCAGCACCTTGGACAGATCGCTGCCCAGCGTGATCGTCTTCACCAGGCCGATATCCACGTCCTTGTATTTGACCTTGGTCTTGCCCGGCTCCAGGCCATCGGCGCTGCGGAAGCTCACCGTTACCGTCGGCCCCTGGTCCAGCACCATCTTGACCACCAGCGTCAGGCCGATCAACGCCGCCAGCAAGGGGATCAGCCACACCAGCGACGGCATGCGGCTGGGCTTCTCCACTTCCGGCTCTGGCAACGGCGGATTGCCGTTCTCGTTTTCAGACATGCTTCTCTCCGTGTGTATCGATAGGATCCCAGATCAGGCGGGGATCGAACTGCATGGACGCGATCATGGTCAGCACCACCACCGCGCAAAACGCCAGCGCGCCGGGACCGGCCGTAATCACCGCCAGCGACTGGAAACGCACCAGCGCCACCGTCAGCGTAATGACAAAAATATCGAGCATCGACCAGCGGCCGACAAACTCCACGATGCGGTACAACTTCGTTCGCTGCAAGGGCTGCCAGCGCGAGCGCCGCTGCGCGGTCCACGCCAGCAGTGCCAGCGCCACCAGCTTCAACACCGGCACCACGATGCTGGCAATGAAAATGATGACCGCGAGCGCCGGCGAACCGCTGGTCCAGAAATACACCACGCCGCTGATGATGGTGTCGTCCTCCTGGCCGAACAGCGAATGCGTGTACATCACCGGCAGCAGGTTGGCGGGAATGTACAGGATGGCCGCCGCCAGCAGGAAAGCCCAGGTGCGGCCCACGCTGTCCGGATGCCGCCGGTGCAGCCGCGCGCCGCAGCGCGCGCAGTACTGGTGCCGCAGCGTGTATTTGACCGACTCCACCAGGCCGCAGCTATGGCACGCCAGCAGCGGCGCCTTGGCCAGCGCCGTGTACGAAAACGTCTTCTGCGCCACGCGGCCCGGTCCCGGCAGGTGCTCGCCGATATTCCACAAAATCTTAGGGTCGAACGACACCACGATCGCCAGCATCATGGTCAGCACGCCGAACGCGAACACGCCCGGCTGCACGATCACCTCGGCCAGACTGGTCATCTTGACGATGGTGATCAGGATGCCGATCATCAGCACCTCCGTCATGCCCCAGCGCCGCGCCAGGCCCACCGCGCGCAGCAGGTGGTCGAAGCCCGGCGGCCGGCGGCCGGCGCGCAGCGACAGCGTCACGTACAACAGGGAAGCCAGTTCCACCGCCGGCAGCAGGATCGTGAACAGGAACACCACCACCGCCACCGCCTGCATCTGCTCCGTCCACAACACGTGGATGGCGCCCAGCAGCGTGGCGCTGGTGCTGTAGCCGCCGACTTCCAGCTGCACGATCGGGAAAAACTGCGCGATCAGAAAAGTGAACACGGCACCCATGGTGATCGCCGCCATGCGGTTGGCATTGGAATGGATGCCGCGATACAGGACCGAGCGGCAACGCACACAGCGCGCCTTCTCGCGCGGGCGTACCGGGCGGCGCTGGTGCAGCACGCCGCAGTCATGGCAACTGATTAAATCGTATCGATGCACAGGGTGGCCGTTCGGTCAATAATGACCATATCATACGACAAAGCAGTATCAGCTATCATAGCGTACCAATCCAATAACAATACCGAGAAATCGTCCATGTCCCGCCGTTGGCCCGCGCCGCTGGCCGCCGCCCTTTCCGTCATCGCATCCGCGCCCGCCGTGGCGCAAGGCCCCGACACGCTTATCTTCGGCACCACCCACGAACCCGACTCCATCGTCTACCAGTACGCGCGCGACTATCTGCAACGCCTGTGCGGAGAAATCCGCCAGCGCTGCCAGTTGCAAAGCCTGCCGGGCAGGCGCAGCGAAGCGATGCTGGCCGACGGCAGCCTCGCTGGTGAAATAGGTCGGGTCAAGGAATATGGCCGCAAGCACCCACAGTACCTGCGGCTCGACGAGCCGTTTGTGCAGACACGCACATATATCTTCACGCCGGCCGGGCAGCCGGTGCTCGACAGCTGGGAAGCGCTGGCCGCCGGCGCGCGCACTGTCAGCTACAAGCGCGGCATCCTGACCTACCAGCTCAAGCTCGATGCGCTCAAGCCGCGCGTGCAGCCGCACGACGTGCAAACCGTGCCGGCCTGCCTGAACATGGTGATCAACCGGCGCGATCACGCCTGCGTCTACGACGACGGCAGCTTGAGTGCCGTCTCCACGGCCATGCTGTCGCAGGGCCGCACCGGCAAGCCGGTGGAAGACCTGAACCTCTACATCTACCTGGGCCGCGACCACAGCGCGCTCGCGGGCGCCCTCAACCCCGCCGCCAGGCGCCTGCAAGCGCAGGGCCTGAACGCGGAACTGCACCGCAAATACTTCGGCGTCAAATAAGCTTATTTGTCCTTGATGCTGGACGCCAGATCCTGATAGTCGTCGGTCTTGACCAGCGCCTGCCAGGTCGCCATCAAGTCCGGCGGCGGCGCGATCAGCTTGCGCGCCGACAGATCCAGCCAGCCGCCGGTGCTGTTGACGCGCGCCGCCAGCTTGCCGTCCGGACGGATGATGTCCGAGCGCAGTATCCAGCGGCTGCCGTCTTCGGCCAGTCCCGCCAGTTCCAGCGTCACGGTGATCTCTTCCAGCAGCAGCACTTCCTTGAAGTACGCGATTTCGTCCTTCATCACCACCGGGCCTATCTTCAGCCGCATGAACTCGCGCATCGGAAAGCCATGCTCCGACAGGAACAGCATGCGCACATCGCCGGACTTGTCGAGGAAGGCCGTGTTGCGCATATGGCTGTTGAAATCCATATCGCCCCAGCCGGCCATCAGTTTTTTCGAAAACATCTTACGCTCCAAGGAAATCGAATAAGGTGGATGCTACCACCTTGGTCGCCTTGCGCAGGTCTTCGAGGTTGAGGCGTTCGTCGGCCTTCTTGGCGTTCGACTCCGGCACGGTACGTGGGCCGGCGCCGTACAGCACCGCCGGAATGCCGTGTTCGCCGTACAGGCGTGCATCCGCATACAGCGGCGTGCCTTGAGCCGGGATCTTCTCGCCGATGAAGGTTTCGGCGTTCTGCTGGATGCTGGCCACCAGCTTCTCCGTGCCCGGCCGCTCGCGCAGCGCATGCGACAGCAGCAGGCGCTTGATCTCCAGCGTGATGCCGGGAACGCCCTGCACCGCCTCTTCGATCAATGCGCGCACGTGCGCCTCCACCGCCACCGGATCTTCTTCCGGAATCATGCGGCGG
This sequence comes from Duganella alba, assembly GCF_009674495.1. Taxonomy (GTDB): domain Bacteria; phylum Pseudomonadota; class Gammaproteobacteria; order Burkholderiales; family Burkholderiaceae_D; genus Rugamonas; species Rugamonas alba. The sequence continues at coordinate 163,026 of NZ_WKJN01000003.1, forward strand.
TCCATCTTCAGCGTCACCTTGCCCGGCACCACATTGGTGTTGGTGCCGCCATCGATGCGGCCCACCAGCATGGTCGGCGAATCGATGCCGGCGATCTTCGACTTGATCTTCTTCAGTTCCGGCAGCTCGCCGTAGATCGCATTCAGGATGCGCGTGGCGGCCTGCAAGGCGTCGTGGCCCGTCTCCGGCATCGCGCCGTGGCCGGACTTGCCGTGCACCGTCACCTCCAGTTGCAAACAGGCGTTGTGCGCGGTGACGATGTTGTAGCTGAAGCCCGCCGCGATCACGTAATCCGGCTTGGTCAGCTTCTGCTCCAGCAACCAGCCTGGCCCCAGCAGGCCGCCAAATTCCTCGTCGTAGGTAAAGTGCAGTTCCAGTCCGCCCTTCAGCGGCACGCCCAGCGCCTCCAGCGCGCGCGTGGCAAAGATGTAGGTGGCAAAGTCGCACTTGGACACCGCCGCCGCGCGGCCGTAGATATAGCCGTTGTCGACCACGCCGCCATACGGCGGATAGGTCCAGTTGTCACCCGGCGGCACCACGTCGCCATGCGCATTCAGCGCAATGGTCGGGCCGCCGTCCGCATACGGGCGACGCACGATCAGGTTGGTGATGCTCTCCATGCCGTAGTCGCGCACTTCCTGCTGCGGCACGGCATGCTTCTCGGCGGTCCAGCCATAGGCCTTGACCAGATCGGCCACCATGTCCGCGTGCGGCGCGTTGTTGCCGGGCGGCGTATCGGTCGGCACGCGCAGCAGCTGTTGCAGCACGCCGACTTCCTCGTCAAAGTGCGCGTCGATCCATTCAGCCAGTTTTTGCTTGGTCATTACTTGTTCCTTCATTTTGCACCGGACTCGTACCAGGCCGCGATCTGCGTCCGTTCCGCGTCGGTCATATTGGTCAGGTTAGCCAGCGGCATCGCCTTGGTCTGCACCACCTGCTTGTAGATTTTTTCCGCGTTCTGGTGGATCTGGTCCACGCTGTCGAACGTCACGCCCAGCGGCGCCGTCGCAAAGCCGGGCTGCGTCGGATGCGCCGAGTGGCACGACACGCAGCGTTGCGCGATCACGCCCTGCACCTTGGCGAATGCCGCCGCCGGATCGGCCGCCGGCGCCGACGCCACCGGCTTGGGCGGCGCAATCGCCACCGCCACGCCGGCCAGCAGCGCCACGCCGATGGCCGGATAGCGCCACTCCACGCGGCCCTTGTGACGCAGGTTGAAGAAGTGGCGAATGAACACGCCGGCCGCCATGATAAACGCCAGCACCAGCCACGCGCGGTCGTTCCGGTAGGTCATCGCATAGTGGTTGCTGATCATGATGAACAGCACCGGCAGCGTGAAGTAGTTATTGTGGACGCTGCGCTGCTTGGCCTTCTGGCCGTGGATCGGATCTGGCAGGCGGCCCTGCGACATCGCATCGACCATCTTGCGCTGGCCGGGAATAATCAGCATCAGCACATTGCCGACCATGATGGTGCCGATCAGCGCACCGACGTGGATGTAGGCCGCGCGGCCGCTCAGCACATGTGTCAGCCCATACGCCGCGCCGACGATCAGCGCAAACACCACCACGCCAAACCACAAATCATGCTTGCCCAGCGGCGAACGGCACAGCAGGTCGTACACCGTCCAGCCCACCACCAGCGTGCCGATGCCGATGCCGACCGCCTGCAGGCTGCTGATGTCCGCCACCGACTTATCAATCATCATCGCCTGCGCATTGAAGTAGTAGGCGATGGTCAGCAGCGCGATACCGGACAGCCAGGTGGAATACGCTTCCCATTTAAACCAGTGCAAATCCTTCGGCAGCTCGGCCGGCGCCACCAGGTATTTTTGCGGATTGTAGAAGCCACCACCGTGCACCGCCCACAGCTCGCCCGACACGCCCTTCTTCGCCAGGTCCGATCCCGGCGCCGGCGGACGAATCGAATTGTCCAGCCACACAAAATAGAACGACGCGCCGATCCAGGCGATGCCCGTAATGATATGCAGCCAGCGAACAATGAGATTGAGCCACTCAAGGCCGTACGGGATCAGATATTCCATGTATTTTGTCAGGTTATAGATGTGGCTAATTTACAGAAGATAAACGGATTTGATTCCTGCTACATGAACATTAGAGTATATTAGACATATCCAATCCCGTATAAACCGCTTCATAAACACCCTGCCCATGTCCGCCTTGCCGCAACACCTGGACCTTCACCTGATCCGCATCCTGTACCTGCTGCTGGTCGAGAAGAACGTCTCCCGCGTCGCCCTGAAACTGAATCAGCCGCAGCCCTCCATCTCCGCTTCGCTGCGCAAGCTGCGCGAGCTGACCGGCGATCCGCTTTTGGTGCGCGGCGCGCGCGGCATGGTGCCGACCCAGCACGGCGAGAGCCTGCTTGCACCAGCAAAGCGCATTCTGGACGAAACCGAGAACCTGTTCCTGAAGAAGGCACCTTTCGTGCCACAGGAAGAAGCGCGCACCTTCCACGTCGCCGCGCCGGATTATCTGGACAGCCAGTTCCTGCCCAACCTGGTGGCGCTGCTGCGGCGCGGTTCACCCAACAGCCGCATCAAGATTCACAGCCTGGGGGCGGGCGTCGACTACGTGCGTCTGCTGTCGGACGGCGACATGGACCTGGTCATCGCCAACTGGGACGAGCCGCCCGAGCATCTGCACATGTCCAAGCTGTTCGAAGACCCGATCATCTGCGTCATGCGCGCCGACTGCCCATATGCGCTGCGCACCGACAGCGACCAGATGACGATGGACGACTACCTCACGCTGCCGCATGTGGCGCCGACGCAGATCCTGCCCGGCTACATGGGCGTCATCGACGATTATCTTGAACGCCAGGGCCTGCAGCGCAACGTGGTGGTGGAGTCGGCCTACTTCGGCCTGATCCCCAGTATGCTGGCGCAGACCGACCTGGTGCTGACCACCGGCAGCCAGTTCGTGCACTACTACGAAAAGCAGATGTCGCTGAAGCGCTACACGGTGCCGGTGAAGTTTCCGCCGATGCGCTTCTACCAGCTGTGGCACGAGCGCGTGCACCAGGCGCCGGAACACAAGTGGCTGCGCGAACAGGTGTCGGCGGCGGCCAAGGCGCTGACGCAGAAGTAAGCGCAGCCATATAAACCGTACCGCATACCGCATATATTGCGGCGGTGCTGACGCGTTATGATTGAGCCATGATGACCACACTCCCTGAACTGAACAGCTGCGACAGCGCCACCTTCGTCGAACGCCTGCGCGGCATCTACGAACACTCGCCATGGATACCGGAACGCGCCGCCGCCCAGCGCCCGTTCGCCAGCGTCACCGCGCTGAAGCTGGCCTTGCAGGCCGTGGTCAGCGCCGCCACGCTGGATGAACAACTGGGCCTGATCCGCGCCCACCCGGAACTGGCCGGCAAGGCCGCCGTGGCCGGCCAGCTGACGGCGGAATCGACCAGCGAGCAGGCCAAGTCCGGCTTGCACCTGTGCAGCGCCGAGGAATTCGCCGCGCTGCACCAGCTGAATGCCGACTACAACGCCAAATTCGGCTTTCCCTTCATCCTCGCCGTCAAAGGCCCGACCGGCCAGGGACTGACGCGCCAGGCCGTCATCGCCGCCTTCTCGCGCCGCCTGAAAAACCGCCGCGCCGACGAAATCGCCGAATGCATCCGCCAGATCAAGCGCATCGCCGAGATCCGCCTCAACGACCTGCTGGCCGTACAGCTGGAATTCGGTCCCGCCATCATGCAATGGTCTGAAACGCTGGCCGCATGGAGCGACGACGAGGACGGCCTGACCTGCGCCTACATGACGCCCGCCCACCGCCAGACCGCCGCCCAACTGCTGGACTGGATGCGCGAAGCCGGCATGGATGCCCACATCGACGCCGTCGGCAATGTGGTCGGCGTCTACCGCTCCGCCGCGCCGGACGCCAAAACGCTGATGACCGGTTCGCACTACGACACCGTCCGCAACGGCGGCAAGTACGACGGCCGCCTCGGCATCCTGCTGCCGATCGCCATCGTCCGCCACCTGCACCAGCGCGGCGAACAGCTGCCGTTCAATCTGGAGGTGGTCGGCTTCGCGGAAGAAGAAGGCGTGCGTTTCAAGAGCACTTTCCTCGGCAGCACCGCCATCACCGGCCACTTCGACCTGTCGCTGCTGGACCAGACCGACGCCGACGGTATCAGCATGCGCGACGCGCTGCTGGCGGCCGGCCATGATGTCGCCCGCATCCCCGCAATCGCCCGCAATCCTGCCGACCTGTTGGGCTTTGTGGAAGTCCATATCGAACAAGGCCCGGTGCTGCTGGAACGCGACCTGCCGCTGGGGGTGGTCACCGCGATCGCCGGCAGCTCACGCTATCTGGTCGAGCTTACCGGCCTGGCCAGCCACGCCGGCACCACGCCGATGCACATGCGTAAGGATGCCGCCGCCGCCGCCGCCGAAATCGTGCTGCTGGTCGAGCAGCGCTGCGCGCATACGGCGTCGCTGGTCGGTACGGTCGGCCAATTGCAAGTGCCCGGTGGCTCGGTCAACGTGATTCCCGGCGCCTGCAAGCTGTCGCTGGACATCCGCGCCGCCGATGACGCCGTGCGCCAGGCAGCCGTCAAGGATGTATTGGACGGCATCGCCGCCATCTGCTCGCGCCGTCAGATCGAATTCAATCTTCAGCAGATTGTCGACGCCTCCGCAGCGCCATGCGCACCGCGCCTGATGGAGCAGTTCGGCGACGCCATCGAACGCGCCGACGTCCCGCGCTTCGACCTGCTGTCCGGCGCCGGCCACGACGCCATGGCGATGGCCGCCATCACCGACGTCGCCATGCTGTTCACACGCTGCGGCAATGGCGGCATCAGTCACAATCCGCTGGAGACCATGACCGCCGACGACGCCGACATCGCCGCCCGCGTACTGCTGGACTTCCTGCGCGCCTTCAAGGTCTGACCGCAAGGGCAGCCAGCGCTGCCACCACCTCGGCGACCACCGGCGCCCAGCCGCCATCGCGTGGCTGGCGGAACAGGCGCATGGACGGATACCACGGCGTATCGCCGCGATCCGCCATCCAGCGCCAGTCGCAGCGATAGTCCGGCAGCAGCAGCCAGCAAGGCTTGCCCAGCGCGCCGGCCAGATGCGCCACCGCCGTATCCACGCTGATCACCAGATCCAGATTGGCGATGACGGCGGCGGTATCGGCAAAATCGCCCAGCCGCGCCGCAATCGGATGCACAAACATTCCCGCCGGCGGCGTCAACGCCTCCGCTTCGCCAGCGCCCTTCTGCAAACTGACGAAATGCGCATCGACAGCAGCGAGCGGCGCCAGGGACATCAGCGACGGCAGCGAGCGATCCGCATCGTTCTCGAAATTCGCATTACCGCGCCACGCCAGGCCAACGCGCAGCCCTTGCTGCGGCAGTTCGCAGCGCCACTGCTGCACCAGCGCCGCGTCGGCGCGCAGATACGGTACATCCGCCGGAATGGTCGCCATCTCCGTGCCGAACAATCCCGGCAAGCGCATCGGCCGCGTCCAGTAATCCCAACCGCCCGGCAACGCCTCGCCCAATGCATAAACATGGTCCACGCCCGGCAGCGCGGCGAACAAGCGCCGCAACGCCGGATGACAAACCACGTCCACACGCCGCGCACCGCGCGCCTTGAGCATCGGTGCATAGCGGCAGAAGTGAATCATATCGCCGTGCCCTGCTTCCAGCCCAAGCGCGATGGACTTTCCTTCCAGTGGTTCGCCCTGCCAGAACGAACAATCGAAGGACAGCGGAAAACGATCGAACTGCCAGCGCGCATCCAGCATGCGCCAGCCCTCCTCGAAGCGCGCCTGCCGCAGCAGCAGATAACTGAGATTGAACTGGGCCCGCGCATGCCCCGGGTCCAAGGCCAGCGCCTGCCGATAGCAAGCCTCCCCCTCCGGCTCGCGATGCGTACACACCAGCAGCGCGCCAAGCTGGCTCCACGCGGTCGGCGAATCCGGCGCCAGCTCCACCGCCGTCCGCATCGTCGCTTCCGACTCCGCCAGGCGCTTCTCCTTGAACAGTAACGCGCCAAGATTTTGATGCAGCTGCGGGTGATCAGGCATCAGCGCAATCGCCTGCCGATAGTGGAACTCCGCCTCCGCCACAGCCCCCTGCTGCTCCTTCAGATACCCGAGATTCGCGCGCGCCGCCACATGCCACGGCTGCAAGGCCAGCGCCTGCTGATAGCGATCCTCGGCGCCGGCATAATCGCCGGCGGCCAGGAGATGGTTAGCATCGAGATAGGCTTGTTGAGGGTCGGTGTGCATCGCAGAAGTATGCACGCCGACCGGTTGCCGGTCAAACCACGCGTGCGCGTTCCAGCATGGCGTGCAGCAGGACGTTGCAACCGGCTTCCAGGTGTTCCGCCTTGGCGTCTTCGATTTCGTTGTGGCTGATGCCGTCCTTGCACGGCACGAAGATCATGCCGGCCGGCGCCAGGCGCGCGGCGTAGATGGCGTCGTGGCCGGCGCCGGAGACCACGTCCATGGTCGAGTAGCCCAATTTGGCGGTGGCGCTGCGCACCGCATCCACGCACTCCGGATGGAACGGGCATGGCGGATAGTAGGACACGCGCTCGATCGAAATCTTCAAGCCACTCTCGCTGCGCGTCTTGTCGATAAAGGCCAGCATCTCCTCGTGCATGGTGTTCAGCAGCTCGTCGTTCACGTTGCGCAGGTCGATGCTGAATTTGACTTCACCGGGAATCACGTTGCGGCTGTTCGGGAACACCTGCACCATGCCGACCGTGCCACGGCCATACGGCGGATAGCGGTTGGCGATGGCCACGACTTCCTGCATGATCCTGGTGGAGACTTGCAGCGCATCCTTGCGCAGTCCCATCGGCGTTGGCCCGGCGTGAGCCTCCATACCGGTGACCACGCAGTCGTACCACGACAGGCCCATCACGGCCGGCACCACGCCGATCACCTTGTCGGCGTCTTCCAGCACCGGACCTTGCTCGATATGCGTTTCGAAGTAGGCGCCGATAGGATGGTCGCCCGGCACTTGCGGACCTTTGTAGCCGATGCGTTCCAGCTCGTCGCCGACAGTCTTGCCATCGACGTCCTTCGCCGCATATGCCGTCTCCAGCGAGAACGCGCCGCAGAACACGCCGGAGCCCATCATCACCGGCACGAAGCGCGAGCCTTCTTCGTTAGTCCAGAAGGCGACTTCGATCGGCGCCTCGGTCTTGATCTTCAAGTCGTTCAGCGTGCGCACGACTTCCAGGCCGGCCAGCACGCCGTAATTGCCATCGAACTTGCCGCCGGTCGGCTGCGTGTCGATATGGCTGCCGGTCATCACCGGCGGCAGCGTGTTGTTGGTGCCGTCGCGGCGCATGAAGACATTGCCTATCTGGTCGATGGTGATCGACATGCCGGCGTCCTTCGCCCAGCCGACCACCAGGTCGCGGCCCTGCTTGTCAAGATCCGTCAGCGCCAGGCGCTTGACGCCGCCTTTTTCCGTTGCGCCGATCTTTGCCAATTCCATCAGCGATGCCCACAGGCGGTCACCATTAATCTTCATTTGCTGCTCCTTAGCGCGCCGACGTCGCTTTGAACGCCGGACGATTGATATAGCGGCCAGCGCCCTCCACGGCCATCAGCACGCCGCGATGGAACACGACGTTACCGGCGGACAGCGTGGTGCTTGGAATTCCGCGCACGGTGCGGCCTTCGAATACATTGAATCCGCCCTTGGCGAACTGCGTCAAAGCCGAGATGGTGCGCGTGCCCTCCGGATCCCACACCACCACGTCCGCATCCGCGCCCGGCGCGATCACACCCTTGCGCGGATAGATATTGAAAATCTGCGCCGTGTTGGTCGAGGTGACCTTGACGAATTCGGATGGCGTCAGCAATCCGGTATTCACGCCGGCGTCCCAGATCACCGACATGCGGTCTTCGACGCCGCCGCAGCCGTTAGGAATGCGCGTGAAGTCGTCCTTGCCCATCGCCTTCTGCTCGGCGCAGAAGGTGCAGTGATCGGTGGCCGTGGTGTGCAGGTTCCCGCCGCGCAGCCCTTGCCACAACGCGGCCTGGTGATGCTTGCTGCGGAACGGAGGACTCATCACGTGGCCCGCCGCGTACTCCAGGTCGTCGCTCTGATAGACGCTGTCGTCAATCACCAGATGGCCGGCCAGCGCTTCGCCATACACGCGCTGCCCATGCGCGCGGGCGCGGGTGATGGCCTCCAGCGATTCAGCGCACGACACGTGCACGATGTACAACGGCGTGTTAAGCACATTGGCGATCGCAATCGCGCGGTTGGCCGCTTCCGCCTCCACTTCCGGAGGACGCGACAAGGGATGCGAACTTGGGCCGGTCAGGCCGCGCTTCAGCAGATCCTGCTGCAACTGATAAACCAGTTCACCGTTCTCCGCATGCACGGTCGGCATGGCGCCCAGTTCCAGGCAACGGCGGAAGCTCTTCACCAGCGTTTCATCGTCGGCCATGATGGCGTTCTTGTACGCCATGAAGTGTTTGAAGCTGTTGACGCCATGGTCCTTCACCAGCGTGCCCATATCCCGGTGCACCGTCTCGTCCCACCACGTGATCGCCACGTGGAAGGTATAGTCGCCGGCCGATTTCTTCGCCCAGTCGCGCCACTGATTGTAAGCCTCGATAAGGTTCTGTTTCGGCGCCGGAATCACAAAGTCGATGATGGTGGTGGTGCCGCCTGCCAGACCGGCGGCGGTGCCGGTGTAGAAATCATCCTGCGTCACCGTGCCCATGAACGGCAGGTTCATGTGCGTATGCGGATCGATCCCGCCCGGCATCACATACTGGCCGCCGGCGTCGATCACCTTGGCGCCGGCAGGCACCTCAAGGTTATCGCCGACAGCGACGATCTTGTCGCCGTCGCACAGCACATCAGCGCGGAAAGCGCGGTCGGCGTTGACAACAGTGCCGCCACGGATGATAGTCTTCATAAGGTCTCCTTACGGGTGAGCCGTCGCCCTCACAGCGGGGACGGTCTTCCCTTTCATCATAACCCCATACACCACGGCAGAGATGGCGATGCCAACAAACCATGCGTAGGTATAAATTGTCTTGAATCCTTCCGACACGCCAGGGAAGGACGTTGGGAATGCGGCATTCAGGAAGCCGGGAATATTCGGCAGCACGCCGATCACGAACGCCACCAGCGCCGCCATGTTCCAGCCCTTGCCATACGAGTACTGGCCATCTTCGCGATACAGTTCGCTCACATTCAGCTCCGTCTTGCGCACCATGTAGTAGTCGACGATCAGGATGCCGGCGATAGGCCCCAGCAGCGCCGAATAGCCGATCAGCCAGGTGAAGATATAGCCCTGCGTCGATTCCAGTATCTTCCAAGGCATCATCAGGATGGCGATGGCGGCGGTGATATAGCCGCCGGTTTTATACGAAATCTGCTGCGGCGCCAGCGACGAGAAATCATACGCCGGTCCGACCAGATTGGCCGCGAGATTGACCGACACCGTGTCGATCAGCAGAATCACCAGCGCCACCAGCACCGCCGCGCCGGTCATGCGGCTCGACAGGTCGACCGGGTCCCAGATCGCCTTGCCGTATAGGACCACGGTGGCCGACGTGACGATCACCGCCATCGCCGCCAGCAGGCCCATAGGCACCGGCAGGCCGACGGTCTGGCCGATCACCTGGTCGCGCTGCGTTTTGGCGAAACGCGTAAAGTCGGGAATATTCAGCGCCAGCGTGGCCCAGAAGCCGACCATCGCCGTCAGCGAAGGCCAGAACACGGACCAGAACTGGCCAGCCTTCTTGCCGCCTTCAACGAACTGCGAAGGTGCCGACAGCAACTCACCGAAGCCGCCGGCCTTGCTGTGCACCCAACCGAGCAGCACGAAGCAGATCAGGATCTTCAGCGGCGCCGTGTAGGTCTCCAGCTTGCGGATCGACTCCATGCCGTGCACGATGTAGTAGAACTGGATGGCCCAGAAAGCCAGGAAGCAAAGCAGCTGACCGCCGTTGATGCCCAGGCCCGCGATCTTGTCGCCGCCGACATCGCCGCCCATCATCACGCCGAGCAGCGTGTAGATCATCGAACCGCCGAACCAGGTTTGAATGCCATACCATCCGCAGGCGACGATGGCGCGCATCAGCGCCGGCAAGCGTGCGCCGGAAGTGCCGAACGAAGCGCGCGCCAGCACAGCGTAAGGAATGCCGTACTTGGTGCCGGCGTGGCCGATCAAGAGCATCGGCAGCAGCACGATGGCGTTGGCAAGGAACACCGTCAGCACCGCCTGGTAACCCGACATGCCGCCCTCGATCAAACTGGCGGACAGCGTGTACGCCGGAATGCACATCACCATGCCAACCCACAGCGCGGAGAAGTGATACCAGCGCCAGGTGCGCTGCGCCGCCGTAGTCGGCGCGAGGTCTTCGTTCCAGAGTTGCGTGCTGCCAGAAGATTCAATGCTCACGAGGCGTTCTCCAAAGGGTTGATGTATCCATCCACCACTGCAAGTTTCGTACCTTGATGCTTGCTTTCACCCCGCACTGCGAGTCGCCGGGGTCTGACCCCATGCGGGGTCAGACCCCTTACGGACTTGGGGGTAAGCATGCGCCGCCGTCAGGCCGCTTCCACTGCCTTTTCGGCTCGCGGATTGCGCGGATCCTGCGTCCAGTTCATATACGGCTTGCCCGTATCCTGCGGCACCATCGTGATGCACCCCTGCACCGGACAGGTGATCTCGCACAGATTACACCCAACGCACTCCTCCTTGATCACCTCATACGTGCGCACGCCCGACGCCTCATCGATGAGCTGCGCAATCGACTGGTGCGACGTATCCTCGCACGCCACATAACAGCGGCCGCACTTGATGCAGTCATCCTGGTTAATCTGCGCGATCACCTGGTAATTCATGTTCAGGTATTTCCAGTCGGTGGTATTCGGCACCGCCTTGCCCGAGAAATCGCTGATGCTCTTGTAGCCCTTCTGATCCATCCAGCGCGACAAACCATCCTTCATCTCTTCAACGATGCGGAAGCCATGCAGCATCGCCGCCGTGCACACCTGCACGCAGCCCGAACCCAGCGCAATAAACTCCGCCGCATCGCGCCAGTTACCAATCCCTCCGATACCGGAAATCGGCAGGCCCGCCGTCTGCGGATCGCGCGCAATCTCCGCCACCATGTTCAGCGCAATCGGCTTCACCGCCGAACCGCAATAACCACCGTGCGTGCTGGCGCCGCCCACAATCGGAAACGCCACCATCTGATCCAGATCCAGATGCGTAATCGAGTTGATGGTGTTTATCAGCGAAACCGCATCAGCGCCACCAGCCTTGGCCGCGCGCGCAGGCGCCCGCACATCGGTGATGTTCGGCGTCAGCTTGACGATCACCGGCAGCCTGGTGTTCTGCTTGCACCAGCGCGTGACCATCTCCACATACTCCGGCACCTGCCCCACCGCCGCCCCCATGCCGCGCTCCGGCATGCCATGCGGGCAGCCGAAATTCAACTCGATGCCATCGGCGCCAGTTGCCTCCACCAGCGGCAGGATGTCAGCCCACAGGCGCTCCTCGCACGGCAGCATCAGCGACACAATAATCACGCGATCCGGCCAATCCTTCTTCACCTGCGTAATCTCTTGCAAGTTGATCGCCAGCGAACGGTCCGTAATCAGCTCGATATTATTGAAGCCGAGGACTTCCCGATTCTTGCCATAGTGCGCCGAATAGCGCGACGACACGTTGACCGCCGCCGGATCTTCACCCAGCGTCTTCCACACCACGCCGCCCCATCCCGCTTCAAATGCGCGCACCACGTTGTAGGCCTTGTCCGTTGGCGGCGCGGAGGCCAGCCAGAACGGATTGATGGATTTGATGCCGCAGAATTCAATGCTCAGGTCAGCCATTATGCAGCCTCCTTCAGTCCGGTGATGTCTTGATGAATGGCGTGCGCCGCCAGCTTGCCGTGTTGGACCGCCTGCACGGTCAGATCCTGCCCAGGCGCCACACAGTCACCACCGGCGTAGATGCGCGGCAGGACTGTGCGGAACTGATCGTCGACGTGGATTTTGTCACCGTCGCGTTTCAGTGTTGTCGCCAGCGGATCGCTGATACTCGTTTCGTCCATGCTCTGGCCGATGGCCTTGAAGATGGCGTCAGCCGCGATCTCGAAGGTTTCGCCGGTGCCCGACAGGCGGCCGTTGACCAGCGCCGTCTTCTCGAAGCGCATGCCGCGCACGCGGCCGGCGTCGTCGAGCAGCACCTGCTGCGGCTGCGCCCAGGTGCGCATGCGGACTTGATTCTCTTTGGCGATATGCTGTTCATGTTCGGTGGCGCTCATCGCTTCAAAGCCGCGACGGTAAACCAGCGTGACTTCATCCGCGCCAAGGCGCTGGATCTGCACCGCCATGTCGATCGCCGTATTGCCGGCGCCGATGACGATGGCGCGCGATGGCACCGGCAGCTTGCTCAGGTCATCCGACTGGCGCAGCTCGGCGATGTAGTCGACGGCAGCCATCAGGCCAGGCGCGTCCTCGCCGGTCAGGCCCATCTGCTTGCTGGCGCCGAGGCCCAGGCCCAGGAACACCGCGTCGTAATTCGTATGCAGATCCTTCAGTTGTACATTGCCACCCAGCGTCTGGCCGTGCTTGATGGTGATGCCGCCGATTTGCAGCAGGAAGTCCACTTCCTTTTGCGCGAAGTTATCGGTCAGCTTGTACTTGGCGATGCCGTATTCATTCAGGCCGCCGGATTTTTCCTTGGCTTCATAGATCACCACTTCGTTGCCCAGCATTGCCAGGCGATGCGCGCACGACAGACCCGCAGGTCCGGCGCCGACCACGGCGATCTTCTTGCCGGTGGAAGCCATGCGCTTGAACGGATGCTCTTCCAGCTTCATGTTATCGATGGCGTAGCGCTGCAGCAGACCGATTTTCACCGGCTGGCCTTCCGCATCGTGATTGCGCACGCAGGCGTCTTCACACAGGATTTCGGTCGGACACACACGCGAGCAGCTGCCGCCGAGGATGTTCTGTTTGAGGATGCCGACGGCGGCGCCGTTGATATTCTCGTCGTGGATATTACGGATAAAACTGGCGACGTCGATGTCCGATGGGCAGATGCGCGTGCACGGCGCATCGTAGCAATACAGGCAGCGCGAACTTTCAATCGCGGCCTGGCGCGCGGTGAGCGCGGGCGCCAGATCGGTGAAGTGTTTCGCCAATGATTCATTGGCTTCTTTCGATGTCGGCAGGTAGCTAATCGATTCGAGAATCATGTTCGTTCCTGGTTGATTATTTCATCTGAGGGAATGCAAATTCCGCGCCAGCGCTCGCGGTATTTGGCCAGCGCTGCATCACCGCTTTATGGCGCGTATAGAAGCGCACGCCTTCAGGTCCATAGGCATGATGATCGCCAAACAGACTACGCTTCCAGCCGCCGAAACTGTTGAACGCCATCGGCACCGGCAGCGGCACATTGACGCCCACCATGCCGACCTGGATCTGCCGCACGAACTCGCGCGCCACGCCGCCGTCGCGCGTGTAGATCGCCACGCCGTTGCCGTACTCATTGCGGTTGATCAGCTCCACAGCCGTACCCACATCCGGCGCGCGCAGCATGCACAGCACCGGGCCGAAAATCTCTTCCTTATAAATCGTCATATCCGGCGTGACGTGATCGAACAACGTACCGCCGATGAAGAAGCCGTTCTCGCGTCCGACCACCTGGTGATTGCGTCCATCCACCACCAGTTTCGCGCCCTGCTCGACACCCTCTCCAATCAAGCGCTCTATACGCTGCTTGGCCGCACTGGTGACGACCGGCCCCATTTCGGCGTCCGACGCCATACCATCGCGCACTTTCAGTGCAGCGGTGCGCTGTGCCAGTGCGTCGACAATCTTGTCGCCCGCATCGCCCACCGCAACGACGACGGAAATCGCCATGCAGCGCTCGCCGGCGGAACCGAAGGCGGCGCCCATCAGCGCATCCACCGTCATCTCCATGTCCGCATCCGGCATCACCACCATGTGATTCTTCGCGCCGCCCAAGGCCTGTACACGCTTGCCCGCAGCGCAGCCGCGCGAGTAGATGTATTCCGCAATCGGCGTCGAGCCGACGAAGCTGATCGCCTGCACCACCGGATGATCAAGCAGCGCATCGACCGTGACCTTATCGCCCTGCACCACATTGAAGACGCCATCCGGCAAGCCGGCTTCCTTCAGCAGGCGCGCATGCAGCAGCGACGCCGACGGATCGCGCTCGGAAGGCTTGAGCACGAAGGTGTTACCGCATGCCAGCGCGACCGGGAACATCCACATCGGCACCATCACCGGGAAGTTAAATGGCGTAATGCCTGCCACCACCCCCAGCGCCTGGCGCATCGACCATGCATCGATGCCGCGCGAGATCTGGTCGGTGAATTCGCCTTTCAGCATTTGCGGAATCCCCACCGCGAATTCCACCATCTCGATGCCGCGCGCCACTTCGCCCTGCGCATCGGCGAAGGTCTTGCCATGTTCGCGCGTGATCATCGCTGCGAATTCGTCCACATGCTGCTGGCACAGTTGCAGATACTTGAACAGCACCCGCGCGCGCGTCAGCGGCGGCGTGGCCGACCACGATGGAAACGCCTTCTCCGCCGCGCGCACGGCGGCGTCGACCTCCTCCGCCGTGCCCAGCGCGACTTTGGCTACCGGTTCGCCCAAGGCGGGATTGAACACGTCTGCATGGCGGCCGCTTTGCGTATCGACGGTAACGCCGTTGATGAAATGGGTGATGGTATCCATGATGCTCTTTCAATTAAAGCGCGGCTTAGCCCAGCAGGCTGTCCGCGTCTACATAGGTATAGCCAAGGGCGTGCGCCACCGCTTCGTAGGTGACCTTGCCCTGGCAGACATTCAAACCGTTCTTCAGATGCGGATTGGCTTTCAGCGCTTTCTGCCAACCCTTGTCGGCCAGCGCCACCGCATGGCCTATCGTTGCGTTATTCAGCGCGAAGGTCGAGGTGCGCGCCACCGCGCCCGGCATGTTCGCCACGCAGTAGTGCACCACGCCGTCGACCACATACGTCGGCTTTTCGTGCGTGGTGGCGTGCGAGGTTTCAAAGCATCCGCCCTGGTCGATCGCCACATCCACCACCACCGCACCCTGCTTCATGCGCGCGATCATCGCCTTGGTCACCAGCTTGGGCGCCGCCGCGCCGGGCACCAGCACGCCGCCGATTACCAGGTCCGCATCGACCACCGCTTCCTCGATCGAGTGCGCGTTGGAATACATGGTGGCGATGCGGTTGCCATACACGAGGTCCAGCTGGCGCAGGCGGTCGATGTTCTTGTCCAAAATCGTCACGCGCGCGCCGATGCCCACCGCCATCTGCAAGGCATTGGTGCCGACCACGCCTGCGCCAATGATGGCGATATGTCCCGGCGCCACACCTGGCACGCCGCCCAGCAGCAGGCCCATGCCGCCCTTGGATTTTTCCAGGTGCGCGGCGCCGGCCTGGATCGACATGCGCCCCGCCACTTCGCTCATCGGCGCCAGCAGCGGCAAGCCGCCGTTGGGTCCAGTGATGGTTTCATACGCGATGCACACCGCGCCGGATTTCAGCAGCGCCTTGGTCTGTTCCGGGTCCGGCGCCAGGTGCAGATAGGTGTACAGGATCTGCCCCGGACGCAGCATCGCGCATTCCTGCGGCTGCGGTTCCTTCACCTTCACGATCATCTCGGCGCGGGCGAAGATCTCGGCCGCGTCTTCGATGATGGTGGCGCCGGATGCTTCATACATCGCATCCGTCAGGCCGATGGCCGCGCCGGCGTTTTGTTGTACCAGTACTTGATGACCACGCAAAATGAGTTCCTTGACGCTGGCCGGGGTAAGGCCGACGCGGGACTCCTGGTTTTTGATCTCTTTTGGGACGCCTACCAGCATGGTGAGTTCTCCTCGTTAGTCCAGGTTTTTCAGTACTTCCCTCAGCTTTCCAAACAATTCATCGATGTGTTTTTTCTCCAGCACCAGCGGCGGCGACAAGGCGATGATGTCGCCGGTGGTGCGTATCAGCACGCCGTCTTCAAACGCTTTCTTGAACGCGGTGAAAGCGCGCGCGCCCGGTTTGCCGGTGATCGGCGCCAGCTCAATGCCGGCGATCAGGCCGATGGTGCGGATGTCGATCACGTGCGGCAGGCCTTTCAGCGAATGCACGGCGTCGGCCCAGTACTCGGCCATGCCGGCCGCGTGTTCGAGGATCTTCTGCTCCTTGAACACTTCCAGCGTCGCCAGCGATGCGGCGCAAGCCACCGGGTGGCCCGAGTAGGTATAGCCATGGAACAGCTCGATGCCGGCCGGCGCGTCCATGAAGGCATCGTGGATATGCTTTTTGCTGAACACCGCGCCCATCGGAATGGTGCCGTTGGTGAGGCCTTTGGCGGTGGTCATCATGTCCGGCTCGACGTCGAAGTAGTCGCCGGCGAACGGCGTGGTCAGGCGGCCGAAGCCCGTAATCACTTCATCGAAGATCAGCAGGATGCCGTGCTTGGTGCACAGCTCGCGCAGGCGTTTCAGGTAGCCCTTGGGCGGAATCAGCACGCCGGTGGAACCGGCCACCGGTTCGACGATCACCGCCGCGATGGTCGAGGCGTCGTGCAGCGCGACGATGCGTTCCAGTTCATCGGCCAGGTTGGCGCCATGTTCCGGCTCGCCGCGCGTGTAGGCGTTCTTCTCCAGGTTGTGGGTGTGCGGCAGATGATCGACGCCCGGCAGCATCACGCCATACGGCTTGCGGTTGCCGGCGATGCCGCCCACCGAAATACCGCCGAAGCCGACGCCATGGTAGCCGCGTTCGCGGCCGATCAATCGGGTGCGGCTCGCGTCACCGCGCGCCTTGTGGTACGCCAGCGCGATCTTCAGCGCGGTGTCCACCGCTTCGGAACCCGAGTTGGTATAGAACACGTGGCCATAGCGATGGTTGGTGTACTCCATCAGCTTTTCGGCGAGGTCGAAAGCGGCCGGGTGGCCCATCTGGAAGGTCGGCGCGAAATCCAGTTGGCCGACCATCTCGCGCACGGCGGCGACGATCTTCGGTTGCGCGTGACCGCATGGCACGCACCACAGGCCGGCGGTGCCGTCCAGGATGCTGCGGCCGTCGACGTCCTTGTAGTACATGCCTTCCGCCGACACCAGCAGGCGCGGGTGCGCCTTGAAGTCGCGGTTGTTCGTGAATGGCATCCAGAAGGATTCCATCGATTCTGGTCGAGACTCGTTCATCACATCTCCTATGAAACAACTGCTTTCGGATTTTTTTGACAGACCGTAAAAAAATTTACCAGTTGGCAAAATGATGATGCAATAATAGACAGCGCAACAACTATGGCACAGATACACAATTCATCAAAACTGTCCAACCGTACTGGCAACAAAAACACTACAGTTTCACTTTCGCTGCGTGGAGTCAAGGATGGAAGAAACAAGTCCTGTGATCGATCAAGCCGGCGGGCCGGGAGGCTGGCCCTGCGTGGCGATCGAGCGCAGACAAAAGGGCAGCCTGGTCGAGCAGATCGTCGCCGCCATCAGCGCCATGGTGGGCCGCCGGGAGTTGCGCGTAGGAACTAAGATGCCCTCGGTGCGCCAGTTCGCCAAGTGTAATGGCATCTCCACCTTTACAGTTGTGGAGGCCTACGACCGTCTGGTGACGCTGGGATTATTGTCGTCGCGGCGCGGTTCCGGCTACTTCGTGGCGCGCCAGGATTTGCCGGCCGTGCTGCTGCCGGCTACCCTGCAAGCCACGCCCAACGCCATCGACGCACTGACCGCCGACCTGTATTCCGGCACCTCGGAAGCGCTGCCGGTGGGCGCCGGCTGGCTGCCGCCGGAGTGGTATGGCGAAGACACCATCCTCGACGCCGTGCGCCAGGCGATGCGCATCCCGGCCGCCCGCCTGCGCGGCTACGGCCATCCGCTCGGCTTCCCCACGCTGCGCCAGCAGATGGCCGCCACGTTGAGCGACGAGCTGTTTCCGGTCGAAGCCGAACAAATCCTGCTGACCCACGGCGCCACCCACGCCTTCGACCTGGTGCTGCGCACGCTGACCAAGCCGGGCGACACGGTGTTCGTCGAAGATCCCGGCTACAGCAACCTGCTGTCGCTGATACGCCACCACGGCTGCATCGCGGTCGGCATCCCGCGCGGCGAGAACGGGCTGGATCTGGACGTATTGGCGCAGCAGGCGGCGCAGATGCAGCCCAAGCTCATGTTCGTCAACACGGTGCTGCAAAACCCGCTGGGGACTTCTTTAAGCGCGGCGCAGGCGCACCGCCTGCTGGCCCTGGCCGAGCAGTTCGATTTCTGGCTGGTGGAGGATGATATTTACCGCGAGCTGGCGCCGCGCGGCGAAGCCTCGCTGGCGGCGATGGACGGCCTGCGGCGCGTGATCCGCGTCGGCAGCTTTTCCAAGACGCTGTCGCCGGTGCTGCGGGTCGGTTCGATCAGCGCCTCGGCCTCGCTGATTCCCGAACTGCTGCGGGTGAAGATGCTGGCCGGCCTCACCACCTCCGAAATCAACGAACGCGCCGTCTATCACGCCATCACCGCGCGCCCCTACAAGCGCATGGTGGACAAGCTGGTAACGCAGCTGGACGCCGGCCGCGAACGCGCCATGGCCAGCCTGCGCGACGTTGGCATGACGCTGCTGGCGCGGCCGCGCGGCGGCATGTTCGTCAGCGCCGGCTGGCACGACGCGCCCACGCCCGACTGGAACGGCAAGATCATCGCCGACCAGGCGCTCAAGCACGGCATCCTGCTGTCGCCGTGCGACTTCTTCATGCTGCGCGCGCCGGAAGCGATCTGGTTCCGCTTCAACGTCGCCTACGCCGACCATCCGCAACTCACCAACTTCCTGAGACGCATATGCCGACAGTAAAAATCAATCGCCGCCTGCTCAACCGCGACAAGCTGGAAGCCGAGATCACCGCCGAAGCCGTGCGCGTGTTCGCTGAATGCGGCTACGAAGGCACCTCGATCGCCACGGTGGCGGAAAACGCCGGCCTGTCGAAGCAGAACCTGATGTACTACTTCCCCACCAAGCAGTCGCTGTACCAGCGCGTGCTGGACGAAGTGCTGGACGACTGGCTGGCGCGCATGGAAAGCCTGGCTGCGGCCCACGAAGATCCGCGCGAAGTGCTGCGCACCTATGTGCAAGCCAAGCTGAAATTCTCGCGCGAGAATCCGTGGGCCTCGCGCGTGTATGCGATGGAAGTGATCAGCGGCGCGCCGCTGTACGGCGGGCAGATACAGAACCGCGTCGTGCCCCTGGTGCGCAAGGACATCGAGGTGTTCGAACAGTGGATCAGCGAGGGGAAGATGGCGCCGGTGAACGCGACGCACCTGCTGTTTGCGATCTGGGCGATGACCCAGTCCTACGCGGACTTTTCCGCCCAGATGGCACTGGTGCTGAACCGCAAACAGCTGACGAAGAAGGATTTCGACGATGCCGAGAAGGTCATCGTCGACATGGTGCTGGCGGCGATCAGCGTGCCGCAGCCGCTTTCTGGCGACGACGGCCGATGAAGCCGACGATGCCCAGGCCCGCCAGCAGCATCGCATAGGTGTCCGCTTCCGGCACCGCCGCTGGAATCGTGCCGGTGAAGGCCTGGATGTGGATCTGGCCGTACTCGTTGACGTTCTGGGCGTACACGCCGCCTTCAACGTTGGCGCCGTTGATGTTGCTGAAGGTGCCGCCAGCCACCAGCACCTGGCCACCGAAGGTGCGGCCCACCGTCACGCTTTCGGCGCCGGCGAAGTTCCAGATGAACTTGCTGCCGTTGCTTTCCGCGTTCTGGAAGTTGGCGTTCAGCGTCAGGTTCTTGTCATCGGTATTAAAGATGACGGTGGTGGCGCCGGTCAGATTGAAGTAGAAGTCGGTGATTTTGGACGAGAAAATGCTGCTGTCAGTATCCCCGGTCAGGTCGAACACCAGCAGGCCGGAGGAATTGGCCGTGCCGCTGAAGGTGACTTTGCTGTGCGTTGCCGTATCGATCGACACGGTGGCGTCTTTGGTGCCTTTCAAGGTCGACAACTGGGTCGACAGGCCGGTCATGACCTGGCCGAAATCGGTCGAGGTGGCGGCCGCCTTGTTGGTGAGCATGGTGCTGGTTTCTGCCGCCAGCGGATTGTTGATGTGGCGGTTGCTGGTGGCGGCGTGGAAGGCGCCATTCTGATTCACGTCGGTAGCCGCGCCGTTGACCCAGGTATTGTCACTGAAGCCGCCGCCGGTGGCCGAGCCGCCAACATAGGCGTCGCCTTTATTGACGATCACCTTGTTGGTGCTGCCGCCAACGTACAGGCCAAGCGCGTCGACGTGCGCATCGTTGTTGTTGCCGCTCATGTTGCCCAGCACGGTCACGCCGGCATAGTTGGACGCGGCCACGTGCGCCGGCTTCTGCACGAAGTCCTGCGCCACGGCATTGCCGCCGACGAAGGTACGGCCTTGCACGTGCGAGGTCGAGGTCAGATCCTGGCTGACCACAAGGTTAAACTGTTGCAGCATCTGGGCTGCGGTCAGCGGCGCAGGCGCTGCGGCTTGCGCATTAGCAACGTACAGGGCGGCCAAGGCCAGGGCGGTCATCGGAAGTACTCGTGCCATCACAAATTTTCCTTAAAAAGGTAACAACCGGCGGCCGCCGGGGGAGAATTGCCATAATTCAAAAATAATTGCGATTAGTATATCATGCATCGAAGCCGGGGCTCAAAAATAAATTCGAAGAGACAACTTTAATTATGGAAATGTTCACACCTTTCACGCTGCAGACCGCGCGCCTGACCTTGCGCTTTGTCGAACCGGGCGACGCCGAGGCGCTGTTCCGTATCATGTCGGTCGAAGCAACCATGCGTTACTTCAGCAGCACGCCATGGCAGGCGCTGTCGCAGGCGGTCGACAACATCGAGCAAACGCTCAAGGGCTACCGGGACCGTACCGCGCTGCGCCTGGCCATGGTGCCGCGCGACGGCGAACACGCGGGCGAAGTGATCGGCACTGTCACCCTGTACGCCTTCGACCTGCGCAACAAGCGTTGCGAAATCGGCTACATCCTCGGCCAGCCGCACTGGGGCCGGCGCTACACCCAGGAAGCCCTGCGCGCGGTGATCGACTATGCCTTCGAAACCCTGCAACTGCGGCGCCTGGAAGCGGATATCCATCCCGACAACATTGCCTCCGAGCGGCTGTTGCAAAGCCTGCACTTCCAGCGCGAAGGCCACCTGCGCCAGCGCTGGTACGTGGGCGACGAGGTTTCCGACAGCATCATCTACGGCCTGTTGCGGCAGGACTGGCAAGCCGCCATTCATCCGGCGCAATAGCCGGCCATGCCCGTGAAAGCGCAGTTGATCGGAATCCACACCATGGCGGTCCAAGGCTTTGTTACAGTGCTCTCATCGCACCACCTTTCGGGAGACCCACGATGAACCAAGCCGCCGCCCTCATAGATGAAATTTTCCAGGCCCTGACGCAGATGCTGCGCTACGCCCTGCGCCTGATCGGCCGCATGTCGCCGCCGGCGCTGCTCGGCGCGGCGCTGGTACTGGCCTTCATCTGCTCCATCCTGCCGCTGGCCATCGTGCTGTTCGCATTCTTCATGCTGATCAAGATCGCGGTCGGCGCCTGCGTCATCGGCCGCCGCCGCGCCAACCGTCCGCAGGAGCACGTGGAATGAAGAAGCACCGGCTGGCCCAGGCCGGCTATAAAAATGCCAAGAGCCTGCTGGACATCGTCCGCGAAATTGGCGAAACCGCCGTCAGCGTGTGGTGGCATTTCTTCGACTGGCTGGCGCAGGTGGAGTGGCGCAAGCTGGTCATCATCTGGCTGCTGTTGCTGATCCTGTCGGCCTCGCTGTTCCATGTGAACGAACAGGCCTGGGGCTTCATCCTGATCTCTTTCGGCCTGAAGGTGCTGGCCGGCGGCAAGCGCAAGGCCGAGCTGGAGGCGCGCGACGCCGAGACCCACGCCGACGAGGAAAGCATCGAACGGCGCGTGGTCGAGGCGCGCATGGCCGCCCTGCAGGCGCAGGTGGAGCCGCACTTCCTGTTCAACACCCTGGCGCTGATCGGCCAGCTGATCGAGACCGATCCGCCGCAGGCCGCGCGCATCCACCAGAACCTGATCGACTACCTGCGCGCCACGCTGCCGCAGATGCGCGCCAAGGGTTCCGGCACGCTGGGCCGGCAGATCGAGATGTCGCGCGCCTACCTGGCCATCATGCAGGCGCGCATGCGCTCGCGGCTGGCGGTCTCGGTCGACGTGCCGGACGAGATGCTGAGCGCCACCTTCCCGGTGATGATGTTGCAGATCCTGATCGAGAATTCCATCAAGCACGGACTGGAGCCGAAGATCGAAGGCGGCCGCATCGACATCCGCGCCACGGTCGACGGCCAGATGCTGCAAGTGGACGTATGCGACGACGGCGTCGGCTTCAACGCCTTCGCCGGCGACGGCCTCGGCCTGGCCAATGTGCGCGAACGCCTGCGCATCCAGTACGGCAACCGCGCCCAGCTGGTGATCGAAGCGCCGCTGACCGGCGGCACGCGCGCCAGCATCCGCGTGCCCTACGCTCCCGATATTTTTGCCGCGAGTTCCAAATGAATGCTCCCACCGCACTGATCGCCGACGATGAAGAAGGCATGCGCCAGCAGCTGCGCAGCCGCCTGCAGGAAGCCTGGCCGGCGCTGAACATCGTTGCCGAAGCCGAGAACGGCATCGAGGCCGTGGCGCTGGCCGGCAAGCACCAGCCGGACATCGTCTTCCTCGACATCCGCATGCCGGGCCTGTCGGGCATCGAGGCGGCGCGCATGCTGTTCAACCGCTGCCACCTGGTGTTCGTCACCGCCTACGATCAATACGCCATCGAGGCGTTCGAACAGGGCGCGCTGGATTACTTGCTGAAGCCGGTCGGCGGCGAGCGCCTGAAGACCACCTGCGCGCGGCTGCAATCGCTGATCGGCCAGCAGCCATCCAACATCGAACGCCAGCTCAGCCAGTTGCTGTCGAACCACAGCAAGCCGGCCGCCAAGCCGGATTACCTGCGCTGGATACAGGCCGTGGTCGGCGCCAACCTGCGCATGATCTCCACCCGTGAAGTGTTGTTTTTCCAGGCCGATGAAAAATACACGCGGGTGCAGACCGAGCAGTCGGAAGTGTTGATCCGCAAGACGCTCAAGGAGCTGGCGGACGAGCTGGACCCGGACGAATTCTGGCGCATCCACCGCTCGACGCTGGTGCGCGTGGACGCCATCGAAGAAGTCACGCGCGACCTGCGCGGACGGCAGATGGTGCGCATCCGCAACCATCCAACCTTGCTGGAAGTGAGCCGCGGCCACACTCATTTATTCCAGCAAATGTAACAGCGTCTGTTGGGCATCGGCGTATACTGGATCTCTTCACTCAAGGGAGGGAACGATGTCCAGCATACCCAAGCAAACCCTGTGTGGCGTCATACCATGCCTGCGCTACCGCGACGCCCCGGCCGCCATCGAATGGCTGCGCGACACCCTCGGCTTTGAAGTCCAGTTCGTGGTGCCCAATGAGGACGGCAGCATCGCCCACGCCCAGCTCACCTTCGGCAACAGCATGATCATGCTGGGTTCGGCGGTGGACAGCGAATACGGCCGCCTGCTCAAGCAGCCATCGGAAACCGGCGGCCAGGTTACGCAGGCCGCCTACCTGATCGTCAACAATGCGGATCTGGTGTACGGCCGCGTGCTGGAAGGCGGCGGCAAGATCCTGCTCGACATCAAGGACGAAGACTACGGCGGGCGCGGCTTCACCTGCAGCGACCTCGAAGGCCACGTCTGGAGCATCGGCACCTACGATCCCTACGCGTCCTAGGACAGCGCGGCGATCAGTGCGTTGTCGGCCACCTGCGTCGGGCGGATGCGGATGATGTTGCGGTACAGCGGCGGCATGGCGGCGCAGATGGCGGCCAGTTCGGCTTCCGGCAGCGCCGGCAGCACGTATTGGAATTGGGTGGGATTTTTCATCGGCAGCGGTCCTTCCATGGTCGAGCCGTAGGCGCCAAGGTTCATGAAGCTGACGGCGCTGGCGTCCGGTCCCTGCGCAAACACGAAGGTGCCGTCCTTCGGATGGCCGAGGTAGTGGCGGATGTCGTCCTGCTGTGCGCGCGTGGCGCCGTGCAGCAGCTTGTAGCGCAGCTGCGCGTAGGCGCGCGTGGTTTCCATGAAGGCGCTGCGGATGCCCGACTGCGTCAGCCGGCCCGGCATGCACAGCAGCAGATTGCCGAACGAATCCAGCAAGGCCACCGTGTCCCCTACCCCGCCGTGTTCGCGGTCGCGCGCCATGGCCTGCAGCAGGAACGGCGCCAGGCCGGCATCCGGCTGGTGCGGCGCGCAGCGGTAAGCCAGCGCATCCGGATACTGCTGCTTCAGCGCCCGCACGATGGCGTGATCGGCCGGCAGCGTGGCCGGGTCTTTCAGCGATTCCTGCGGCAGGTCGCTGTTCACCATTTCCATCACATCGGCCGACGTGGCCTCGAACACCAGCGAGCACAAGGCCTGCGTCGGTTCGGCGATGGTTTTGCCGATGAAGAAGGACTTCGGCGTGGCGCCCGATGCGGCGCGCGCATACGACGAGGCGCCGAGGATGGCCGGATAGCCGAAGCTGTCGCCGGCCTGCGCGCGCAGCGCTTCCGGCAGCGCGTGGAAGCCGGCGCTGTTGTCGTAGTTGATGCCGGCGTTCCTGTCCGGCGCGGCCACCACCACATTGAAGCCGCCGGCCAGGATCGCGCCGCTGCACATGCAGCAGGGATCGAGCGAGGTGACGATGGTGACGTCCTGCGGCGCCGGCAGTTCGCGGCCCTTGGCGCGTTCGGCATAGTACCAGTCGATCAACTGGCGTTCGCCGTGCGCGGTCGGGTCAAAAATCAGGCCGTCCTTGACGACGTTGTTGTGCAGGGATTGCAGCACGTTGCCATGCTGATCCAGCATCACGCCGCCGACGCCGAAAGTACCCTGCGTCTTTGCGGCGATGGCCTCGGCCGCCGCGATGGCGACAGCCGCTTGCACATCAATCGTCTTCTTGAAGGCCATTACTTCTTCTTGAGGTCCGCGCCGCCAAAGGCGTTCGGCAGCTGTTCGGCGGCGGTGGTTTCGAAGATGTCGCCTTTCAGGTTGGTCAGCAGGACCGGCAGGTCGTTGCCGCCCAATTCCAGGATCACCTGGCGGCAGGCGCCGCATGGCGCGATCGGGCCGTCGGTTTCGCCGATGACCACCAGTTGGTCGAAATCGCCCTGTTTGTAGCCGTGGGCGAAGGCGCTGAAGAAGGCGGTGCGTTCGGCGCAGTTGCACAGGCCATAGGCGGCGTTTTCCACGTTACAGCCGTGGAAGACCTTGCCGTCATTGGTCCGCAGCGCGGCGCCGACCTTGAAGTTGGAGTATGGTGCGTATGCCTTCAGGCGCGCGGCGGCGGCTTCGGCGATCAGTTCTTGTTTGTTCATGGTTTGATCGTGCGGTAGATGACGGGATTGGCGGCAGGCGCGGCGTCGGTGATGCGGTACGCCGCCTGGATTTCGCGGATGGCCTGTTCGGCCGCTTCCTGGGTGCGGGCGTGCACCATCGCCAGCGGCTGGCCGGCTTCGATCTTGTCGCCCAGGCCCACCAAACCGGTCAGGCCGACGGCGAAATCGATCGGATCGGCAGCACGACGACGGCCACCGCCCAGCGACACCACGGCCAGGCCGATGTCGCGGCAGTTGGCGGCTGCGGCGTAGCCCGAGGTCAGCGCAGGCGCCGGCACGATGATCGGCGAACGTTCCAGGTACTTGTCCGGATTGTCCATCAGGTCCGCAGGACCGCCCAGCGCCACCACCATGCGCGCAAAGCGCTCGGCCGCTTCGCCGCTGTCCAGCGACGCTTGCAGCTTGGCGCGCGCTTCTTCTTCGGTCGCCGCCAGTTTGCCCAGCACCAGCATCTCGGCGCACAGCGCCATCGTCACCTCGTGCAGGCGCGCGGGACGCGACTTGCCGCTCAGGTAGTCGATCGCGCCGCGTACTTCGACGGCGTTGCCGGCGTAGGGCGCCAGCGATTCGTTCATGTCGGTCAGGATGGCCGAAGTCATCATGCCCGCGCCGTTGCCGACCTTGACGATGCTCTCGGCCAGCTCCACCGATTTGTCATAGGTCGGCATGAAGGCGCCGCTGCCGACTTTCACGTCCATGACCAGCGCGTCCAGGCCGGCCGACAGTTTCTTCGACAGGATGGAGCCGGTGATCATGGCCACCGATTCCACGGTCGCGGTGACGTCGCGCACGCCATAGAAGATCTTGTCCGACGGCGCCAGCGAGGACGTCTGGCCGATGATGGCGACGCCGACTTCCTTCACCACCTTGCGGAACAAGGCATTGTCCGGCACCGTGGTGTAGCCGGGGATGGAGTCGAACTTGTCCAGCGTGCCGCCGGTGTGGCCCAGACCACGGCCGGAGATCATCGGCACGTAGCCACCGCAGGCTGCGACCATCG
The DNA here is from genome assembly GCF_009674495.1 of Duganella alba. Lineage (GTDB taxonomy): Bacteria > Pseudomonadota > Gammaproteobacteria > Burkholderiales > Burkholderiaceae_D > Rugamonas > Rugamonas alba. Next base: position 189,505 of record NZ_WKJN01000003.1, read on the forward strand.
GGCCGAGCAGCAGCGAGACGACGTCGCCGACGCCGCCGGTGGAGTGCTTGTCGACCACCGGACCGTTCAGGTCCAGCGAGCGCCAGTCCAGCACTTCGCCGGAATCGCGCATGGCCAGCGTGAAGGCGACGCGTTCGTCCATATTCATGTCGTTGAAATAGACAGCCATTGCCAACGCGGCGATCTGGCTTTCGGTCACCCGGCCGGACGTGATGCCGCCAACGAAGAACTGGATCTCTTCGGCCGACAATACGCCACCGTCACGCTTCTTGCGGATGATCTCTTGAGGTAAAAACATGTAATGCTCCGATCAGACGCCGTAGGGGATCCAGATGTTTTTGACTTGCGATGCGTGCGCGAGGACTGCGCGGCCGCCGGCTTGCGCCGTGCTGTACCAGTCGCGCCCCTTCGCCCCGCCAACCCAGGTGCGCTTCAGCGATGCGGCCGACAGGCGCTCGACTTCGGCGCAGCCTTCGGCCGAGCCGTCGTGACGCCATACGGCATCGATATCGCTATGCGTCGCCAGCGTGCGCGCCAGTTCATCAGCCGAACCGGTGACGATGTTGACCACACCGCCCGGCAGGTCCGAGGTATCGAACACCTGATACAGATCGGTGGCCGACAACGGATGCGCTTCCGACGGCACCACCACCACGCGGTTGCCCAGCGCGATCGCCGGCGCCACCAGCGAGATGAAGCCCAGCAGCGGCGACTCGTTCGGGCACACAATGCCGATTACGCCCAGCGGCTCGTTCAGCGCCACGGTGATGCCATGCATCGGCGGCTGATGCGCCAGGCCGTCGTACTTGTCGGCCCAGGCAGCGTAGTAGAACAGACGCTCGATCGACGCCTGCACTTCCTTCTCGGCGTTTTTCGTGCCGGTCATGGCGGCGATGCGGGCGGCGAATTCCTCGCCGCGCGCCGCCAGGTTTTCAGCGATGTAGTACAGCACTTGCGCGCGGTTGTGCGACGTCGCCTTGGTCCAGCCGCCAGCCTTGTGCGCGGCTTCCACGGCGTTGCGGATGTCCTTGCGGCTGCCCTCGCCCACTTCGGCGATGAAGGAACCGTCGGCGCCGTGAATCGCGCGGCTGTAGGCGCCATCAGGGCGCGCCTGCTTGCCGCCGATGTACATCTTGGCGGTGCGGTCGATGCCGAACGGACTGCCGGCCGGCACGGCGGCTTTCGCCTTGGCCTTGGCTTCCACCACCGGCGCGGCGGGACGCGCGTCTTCCGACAGCGCTGTCAGGTACTCGTACATGCCTTCGCGGCCGCCTTCACGGCCAAAGCCGGATTCGCGGTAGCCGCCGAAGCCGCAAGCGGCGTCGAACTGGTTGGCGGTGTTAATCCACACCACGCCGGCCTTGATCTGCGGCGCGACGTCCAGCGCCAGCGAGATGTTCTCGGTCCACACGCAGGCGGCCAGGCCGTACACGGTGTTGTTCGCCAGCTGCACCACTTCAGGCGGCGTGCGGAAGCTCATCGCCACCAGCACCGGTCCGAAGATCTCGGCCTGCGCCACGGCGGCCGACGTCGATGCGCCGGTGATCAGCGTAGGCGGGAACCACGAGCCGTCCGCCGGCAGTTCGCAGGCCGGCTGGTACACGGTGCAGCCTTCGTCGCGCGCCGATTGCACCAGGCCTTCGATGCGCTGCTTCTGCACCGGATCGACCAGCGCGCCGATGTCCATCGACTTGTCCAGCGGCGAACCAAGGGTCAGCTTGTCCATGCGGGCGCGCAGCTTGGCCAGGAACTTGTCCTGCACCGATTCCTGCACCAGCAGGCGCGAACCCGCGCAGCACACCTGGCCCTGGTTGAACCAGATCGAATCGACCAGGCCTTCGACAGCGGCGTCCAGGTCCGCATCTTCAAACACGATGAACGGCGATTTGCCGCCCAGTTCCAGCGACAGCTTCTTGCCGCTGCCTGCGGTGGCCTGGCGAATCAGGCGGCCCACCTCGGTCGAACCGGTGAAGGCCAGCTTGTCGATGCCTTCGTGCTTGACGATGGCTTCGCCCACGCTGCCGTCGCCGGTGACGATGTTGACGACGCCCGCTGGCACGCCGGCCTGCACGCAGATTTCCGCGAACAGCAGCGCGGTCAGCGAGGTGAATTCGGCCGGCTTGAAGACCACGGTGTTACCGGCGGCCAGCGCCGGCGCGATTTTCCACGACAGCATCAGCAGCGGGAAATTCCACGGCACGATCTGGCCCACCACGCCCACGGCGCGGTAGTCGGCGAATTCTTCGGCTTGCAGTTGCGCCCAGCCGGCATGGTAGTAGAAATGGCGCGCGGCCAGCGGCAGATCGACGTCGCGGGTTTCGCGGATGGTCTTGCCGTTGTCCAGCGTTTCCAGCACGGCGAACAGGCGGGAATGCTTTTGCAGCAGGCGCGCCAGCGCGTACATCACTTTGGCGCGGCCATGGCCGCCCAGCGCCTGCCAGCCCGGCTGCGCGGCGCGCGCGGCGGCGACAGCGCGGTCAACGTCGGCGCTGGTGGCTTGCGTCAGGTCGGCCAGCTTGGCGGCATCGGCTGGATTGATGGAGGCGAACAGTTCGCCCGGCGCGGTCCACGCGTTGTCGATGAACAGGCCGAATTGGCGGCCGTGCTGCTCCAGCCACGCTTGCGCTTCTTTGGTGCTCTCCGGTGCTGGGCCGTATTCCATGGTGTTCAGGATCTCTTTGATGGTTGGCATGACAGTGTCCGTGTTCTTTATGGTTGCGCGTGGCGGTGAGCGGCCGAGTAGTGTCCGGTCACGTAGTGTTCCAGCTGGCGTTCGATGTCGGTCAGCAGGCTCGATGCGCCGATGCGGAACAGGTGCGGCTCCAGCCACTCGTTGCCCAGTTCTTCCTTCATCAGCGTCAGGTACTGCAGCGCGGCCTTGGCCGTGCCGACGCCGCCCGCAGGCTTGTAGCCGATCTTGAAGCCGGTCTGCTCGTGGTATTCGCGGATCGCGCGCACCATCGTCAGCGACACGGGGATCGTTGCGTTGACCGGTTCTTTACCGGTCGAAGTCTTGATGAAGTCCGCGCCGGCCATCATGCACACCCACGATGCCTTGGCCACGTTTTCCAGCGTGACCAGTTCACCGGTCGCCAGAATCGCTTTCACGTGCGCTTCGCCGCAAGCCTTGCGGTAAGCCAGCATCTCGTCGTACAGCGCCTGCCAGTTGCCGGTCAAAACGTGCTGGCGGGTGATGACGATATCGATCTCGGAGGCGCCGGCGGCGACCGACAGTTCGATCTCGCGCACCTTGGTTTCCATGCTGGTCAGGCCGGCCGGGAAGCCGGTCGACACGGCGGCGATCGGCAGGCGGCCTTGCAGCACGTCGACCGCGGGCTTGATCATCTCGTGGTACACGCAGACGGCGCCGGTGGCCAGGTTGACGTCTTGCAGGCCAAGTGCCTCCACCAGATCGGCGCGCAGCGGACGCAGCGCCTTGCGGCACAGGCGCTCGACGCGGCCCGGCGTATCGTCGCCCGACAGCGTGGTCAGGTCGATCAGGCCGATGGCCTTGACCAGCCAGGCGGCCTGGTATTCCTTCTTCACCGTGCGGCGGTTGGCCAGGCTGGCGGCGCGGCGGTCGGCGGCGCTCTTGTTCACGTGGATGTGATTGATCCAGCCCAGGTCCAGCGGGACAGCTTCATTGCGTTTGAAATCGGTAATGATGCTCATAACAGATTGGTTCCGTTTTCGAGTGGTTTGACGCCGAGGTGATGGGCCAGGGTCTGGCCGATGTCGGAGAAGGATTCGGAAATGCCCAGCGACTGCGCTTTCACATTCGGACCGAAGAAGATCATCGGGATGTGTTCGCGCGTGTGGTCGGAGCCCGGCCAGGTTGGATCGCAGCCATGGTCGGCGGTGATCACCACCAGGTCGTCCGGTTGCAGCTTGGCGATGAACTCCGGCAGGCGCGCATCCATCTCGTGCAGCGCGTTCGAATAGCCCTTGACGTCGCGGCGATGGCCGAAGGCCTGGTCAAAGTCGACGAAGTTCACGAAGGTCAGCGACTTGTCGCCCGCTTCGTCGGCCACTTTCAGCAGCGCGTCGAACAGCGCCATATTGTCCTTGCCCTTGACCACGCGCGACACGCCCTGGGTGGCGAAGATGTCGCTGATCTTGCCCAGCGCGATGACTTCGCCGCCGTCGTTCTTCACGTGGTCCAGCAGCGTCGGCGCCGGCGGCGCGACAGCGTAGTCGTGACGGTTGGTGGTACGGGTGTAGTTGCCGTTCGCGCCCAGGAATGGACGGGCGATCACGCGGCCGATGTTGTACGGCTCGACCAGCTTGAAGGCGATCTCGCACACTTCATACAGGCGCTCCAGGCCGAACGACTCCTCGTGCGCGGCGATCTGCAGCACCGAGTCGGCCGAGGTGTAGATGATCGGCTTGCCGGTGGCGACATGCTCGTCACCGTGCTTGTTGATGATCTCCGTGCCCGACGCGTGGCAGTCGCCGAGGAAGCCCGGCACGCCGGTCAGCTCCTGCAGTTTGGCGGTCAGCTCGGCCGGGAACGACGGCACGGTTTTCGGGAAGTAGCCCCAGTCGAATTCCACCGGCACGCCGGCGATTTCCCAGTGGCCGGACTGGGTGTCCTTGCCGGTCGAACGCTCGCGCGCCGCGCCGTAGGCCGCGGTGAAGCCGTCGCGTTGATTGAAGCCGGTGGCCCACTCGCCGCTGGCCAGATGCGCGGCGGCGGTCAGGCCCAGGTTTTCCATGGTCGGCAGCGACATCGGCGTGCCACTCTTGGCGACTTGTTCGGCGATGTGGCCGAAGGTGTTGGCGCCGGCGTCGTTGTACTTCGCCGCGTCGGGCGTGGCGCCCAGACCAAACGAATCGAGCAGCAGGATAAATGCGCGTTTCATAATGAACTCCTAAAAAGCAAAAGGGCGGACTAGCCGCCCCTGTTTGGTTCCTTAAGCTTGCGGCGTTTTCGCCACGTTGCCCAGGAAGCCCAGGATCACTTCAATCAGCGACGTCGCTGCGATCGCTGCGTACTTCAAGGTCTGGTCATGCGACAGCGGGAACGGCGACAGGCCTTCGGCCAGATTGGTAATCGCCGACACGCCGACCACTTTCAGGCCGCAGTGACGGGCCGACACCACTTCCGGCACCACCGACATGCCGACCACATCGGCGCCCAGCGTCTTGAACGCGCGGATTTCCGCAGGCGTTTCAAAGTTAGGGCCGGCGTAGGCGATGTACACGCCTTCATGCAGCGTCACGTTTTTCTCTTTGGCCGAGGTTTGCAGCAGCGCGCGCAGTTCCGCATCGTAGGCGTTGGCCATGCTGAAGAAGCGCGGACCGAAACGCTCGTCGTTCGGGCCCATCATCGGGGTGCCCGGCAGGAAGTTGATATGGTCGGTCAGCGCCACCAGCGCGCCGGCATCGACTTCGGTGCGCAGCGAACCGGCCGCATTGGTCACGAACAGCATTTCGCAGCCCAGCAGCTTCATGGTGCGCACGGCGCTGGTCATCACGCCCAGGCCGTAGCCTTCGTAGACGTGGCCGCGGCCCTTCATGCACACCACCTGCACGCCCGACAGCGTACCGATCACCAGTTCGCCGGCGTGGCCGTGCACGGTGGAAATCGGGAAACCTGGCAGTTCGTCGTAGCCGATGGTGATCGCATCGGTCATCTGTTCCGCCAGCACGCCCAGGCCGGAACCAAGGATCATCGCCACGCGCGGTTTAAAGCCTTGTGGAAGACGGGCGCGAATGATGTCGGCTGCCTGGAATGGGAAGTTATTAGACATGAAGATCCTCTGTTTTTTTGATATGGCTGGGGAAGCTGACATGATGCATCATCGTGCATATGTATGGCAAATACCATTTTTCTTAGCCATTTATATAAAAGTGATATAAATCGGCGGTATTATAAACCAAGGCAAACTTAGCCGCAGACGTGCGATTGACTCGATTCAAACAAATGTTTACTATTGAAGACAATTGTTTAAAAGGGCCACTACCGTGACCGACTCCTCCAAAAAGGAACAGCTCTACCAGCTGATCCGCGCCAACCCCTTCATCTCCCAGCAAGACCTGGCGGTCGAGCTGCGCCTGTCGCGCTCCGCCGTGGCCGGCCACATCGCCGGCCTGATCCGCGAACGTCGCCTGCTGGGCCGCGCCTATGTGCTGCCGGACAAGCGTCCGGTGATGTGCATCGGCGCCGCCAATCTGGACCGCAAGCTGCGCACCATCGAGGCGATGCAGTTGGGCACCTCCAATCCCGCCACCGCCGAGGAAGTCTACGGCGGCGTGGCGCGCAACATCGCCGAAAACCTGGCCCGCCTGAACCTGCCGGTGGCGCTGCTGACCGCCCTCGGCGACGACGGCGCCGGCCGCAACCTGCAGGACCACGCGGAAGCCGCCGGCATCGACACGCGCGGCAGCCTCAAGCTGCCGGACAACGCCACCGGCACCTACACCGCCATCCTCGACGACAAGGGCGAGCTGGTGGTGGCGCTGGCCGACATGGCGCTGTACGACCACATCACGCCGGCGTTCCTGGCCAGCCGCCAGCCGCAGCGCTCCGCCGCCGCCATGACCGTGGCCGACCTGAATCTGCCCGCCGACAGCATCACCGCGCTGCTGGACAGTGCGCGCGGCGACAATGTGCCGCTGGTGATCGTCGCCGTGTCGCAGCCGAAAATGGCACGCCTGCCGGCCAGCCTGCAGGGCCTGCGCCTGCTGATCCTCAATCGCGGCGAACTGGAAACCCGCGCCGGCCGCGCGCTGCCCACCGAAGCCGACGTGCGCGCCGCCTGCAACGAGGTGCGCCTGCAAGGCGCGCAGGACGTCATCGTCACCTGCGGCAGCCAGGGCGTGTACCACACGCGCGGGGCCGAACTGGTATGGCTGGCCGCGCACCAGGTGGATGTGGTGGACGTCACCGGCGCCGGCGACGCCTTCTCGGCCGCCATCTGCTGGTCCCTGTACCAGGGCAGCGACGACCTGACGCTGGCCTGCCGCCGTGGCCTGAAGGTCGCGGCGATGACGCTGGAAAGCCAGGAAACCGTCTCGCCGGTGCTGGCCGCCGATGTCCTCGACGAAATTCACGATTTTGATATGAGCGCTCCGCTCTTCCCTAGTAAAGGATAAAACCATGCACCAATACCTGCTGTTCTCGCCGGAAGTGGCCGCCGCCCGCGCCGCCGGCAAACCGATCGTCGCGCTGGAATCGACCATCATCTCGCACGGCATGCCGTATCCGCAAAACGTGCAGATGGCGCGTGAAGTTGAACAGATCATCCGCGACGGCGGCGCCGTGCCGGCCACCATCGCCATCATCGACGGCAAGATCTGCGTCGGCCTGTCGGAACAGCAGTTGGAGCTGCTGGGCACCTCGCCGGATGCGATGAAGGTCAGCCGCCGCGACCTGCCTTACGTGCTGTCGCAGGCGAAGCTCGGCGCGACCACCGTGGCCGCCACCATGATCTGCGCCGAACTGGCCGGCATCCAGGTGTTCGTCACCGGCGGCATCGGCGGCGTGCACCGCGGCGCCGAGACCAGCTTCGATATCTCGGCCGACCTGCAGGAACTGGCGCAGACCTCGGTGGCGGTGGTGTGCGCCGGCGTCAAATCCATCCTCGACATCGGCCTGACGCTGGAATACCTGGAGACCTTCGGCGTGCCGGTGATCAGCGTCGGCCAGCGCGGCTTCCCGGCCTTCTTCACCACCGAGAGCGGCTTCAACGCCGACTTCCAGCTCGACACGCCGGCCGAACAGGCCACCTTCATCCAGGCCAAATGGTCGCTGGGCCTGAAGGGCGGCGTGGTGGTCAGCAATCCGGTGCCGGCCGCCGAGGCCATGCCGAAGGAGGAAATCGACCGCATCACCGCGCAGGCCTTGCAGGAAGCCGATGCCCAGGGCATCACCGGCAAGAACGTCACGCCGTTCCTGCTCAGCCGCATCAAGCAGCTGACCGAGGGCCGCAGCCTGGCGACCAATATCGCGCTGGTGAAGAACAATGCCCGTTGCGGCGCCGCGCTGGCGGTGGCCATGCAATCCACACATTAACCGACATCGAGCCGCCGCCATGTCCATCGATCTGAAACAACTGAAGTACTTCCTCGCCGTGGCTGAAGAAAAAAGTTTCAGCCGTGCCGCCGAGCGCCTGCACATTTCGCAGCCGCCGCTGAGCCAGCAGATCATGAAACTGGAAAGTGAACTGGGCGTGAAGCTGTTCGCCCGCACCACCCGCACTTTCGAGCTGACGGTGGCAGGCAAGGCGCTGATGAGTGAAGCGTCGGACATGCTGGCCAAGATGCGCATGACCATCGACACCATCCGTCAGATCGACCGCGGCGAAGTGGGACGGCTGCGGGTGGGTATCGTCGGCTCGGCGATGTGGGGACCGATTCCCAGCCTGCTGGAGGAATTCCAGACCAAGTTCCCGCGCGTGACCTGGACCTTGCACGAACTGGGTCCGACGCTGCAATACGACGCCCTGCGCGCCAAGCAGATCGACGTCGGCTTCTGGCGCGAACCGAAGCTCGACGAAGATTATCTGAAAGCGGACAACCTGCGCCAGGAACTGTGCTTCCGCGAAGACGTGTGCGTGGCCATCAACGAACACCATCCGCTGGCCAAGCAGGATGCGCTGGAACTGATGGACATCGCCGAGGAGCCGATGCTGACGCTGGCGCTCGACAAGTCGTCGTTCCCGCGCTACCTGATGCAGTGCTGTGTGAAGGCCGGCTTCCAGCCGACGATTTTCCAGGAAGCGTCCGAACCGCAGACGCTGCTGGCGATGGTGGGTGCGGGACTGGGCGTGGCGCTGATGCCGGAGACCACCAGCCGCATCGGCTGGCCGGGCGTGGTGTTTGTGCCGATCCGCAGCAATCCGCCGTCGGCCAATTTGTACATCACCTACACCACGACCGACGATGCGCCGGTGGTGCGGGCCTTCCTGAATATCTTGAATCCGCCGGCACGGGAGAATTGAACATGGCCGTTCTCGCCACCGCGCGCCTGCAATTGCAGCCCTTCGACGATCAACATTACGATGGCTTGCGCGCGCTGAACAGCGATCCGGAAGTGATGCGCTACATCACCGGCAGGCCGGAGACGGCGGAAGAAACCACCGCGTTCATCGCCAGGGTCAAAGCGGCATGGGCCACGCTGGGCTATTCGTGGTGGGCGTTCATCGACAACGACTCCGGGCAGTTGATTGGTGCCGGGTGCATCCAGAATATCGAACGCAATCCTGACAATCCGCTGGAAATCGGCTGGCGCCTGCGTCCCGATGCACAGGGCAAGGGCTATGCGAAGGAGGCCGCGCTAGCGATGGCCAATTTTGCTTTCGAGGTCCTGGAGAGCCCGCAACTGGTGGCGGTTTGCCACGTGCAAAATACCGGTTCAGAAAAAATGATGCAGCGCCTGGGCATGACCTATCGCGGCGTCGAGCGCTGGTACAACACCGATACCACGGTCTACGTGGTGACCAGGGACGCATGGCGTAAAGCGGCGCATTAGTGCGTCAGACCGCCGGCCTCGCGCACATCGACGGTATGGGCGAGCGTGGTGCGGACCGCGATGCGCAGGCCTTCGACCACATCTTCCAGTTTCATGCTGGCCGTGCCGGGATGGCGCGCGGCCTGCTGCGGCAGGTAGGGAATGTGGATGAAACCGGCGCGCATGGTGGTGCCCCACTCGTGCGCCTGGTGCATCAGTCCATAGAACACATGGTTGCAGACAAAGGTGCCGGCCGATTGCGACACTGATGCCGGCAGGCCCGCTTCGCGCAGCTCGTGCACGATGGCCTTGATCGGCAAGGTGGAGAAGTAAGCCGCCGGCCCGCCGTTGACGATGGGCTGGTCGACCGGCTGCCGCTGCTGGTTGTCCGCATACGGCGCGTCGTCGACATTGATCGCCACCCGCTCCACCGACAGATCGACGCGGCCGCCGGCCTGGCCGACCGAAATCACGATACTCGGCTGCAGTTCCTCGACCGCGCGATGAATGGTCTTGAGCGCCTTGCCGAAGGCGCACGGCAACTGCCGTGCATGGACCACGAACTCGCCCTCGTGCCAGCCGTCCAGCAGCTGCACGGCTTCCCACGAAGGGTTGATGGTCTCCTTGTTGAAGGGCTCAAAGCCCGTTAATAATATTATCTTTTTCATCTCGACTGCTCCTGCGCTTTGATGCGTTAACGCGGAAGAGTCTCACAGATTCATCAAAAAATAAAGCAGCGCAATATTTGCTAACAATAATGGCAACGCTGTCGGCACCTGCATTTTGACCACCGCATTCTTGTCCGGCAGTTCCAACAATGCAGCAGGAACAATATTGAAATTGGCCGCCATCGGCGTCATCAAGGTGCCGCAGTAAGCGCTGAACATGCCGAGGGCCGCCATCACCGCCGGGTTGGCGTGGTAGACGCCGACCAGCACCGGAATGCCGACGCCGCCGGCCATCACCGGGAAGGCGGCGAAGCCGTTGCCCATGATGACGGTGAACAGCGCCATGCCGATGCAGTACACCGCCACTGCCACCAGCCGCACGTCCATATTGATGTACGAGGTGACCACATGCGCCACCGCCTTGCCCATGCCGGCTTCGGTGAACAGCAGTCCCAGTACCGCCAGCATGTGCGGCAGCACCACCGCCCAGCCGAGATGGTCGATCAGGCGGCGCGACTCGCGCATCGCCTGCAGCGGCGTGGAGCGCGTCAGCCAGCAGGCGGTAACGACCGCAAACAGCGAGCCGCAACCGAGGCTGACCAGTGTCAGGTTTTTCGGATCGAGCAGGAACAGGCCGTCGAACCTGACGTCCTTGAACAGCGTGGAGCCGATCACGGTGGTGATGGGGATCAGCAGCGCGGGGGTCAGCAGCTTGTGGCCGAGCCGCTGCGCGCTGCCCCGGCGCTCTTGCGCCGTGCGCTCGCCGTAACGTCCGAGCGTGACGCCGCCGAAGCCGGCGATCAGCGCCATCGCCACCATCACCAGGCCGGCGGCCACCGGCGGCAGCTGTTCGCCGGCCAGGTAGATCAGCGCGTACAGCGCCCAGAACGTGGCGCTGCTGTAGCGTTTGGGATTGTGGCGGTCGCGCAGCGCCATCCACGCCACCATCAGCAGCATCGCGCCCAGCACGTAGAAGAAGTAGTCCAGCGCCAGAATCATGCGGCGCTCCGCGCCAGGTGCCGGTCGAGACGGTACAGCCGCCATGAGTGAATGACGAAGGCGCAGATGGCGGTCGGGATGCCCCACAGCGCCATGTGCAGCGGATCGACCTCCAGCCCTTCGCCTCGCAGAATGGTTTGCATCAGCACGATGGCGCCGAAGGCGACGAAGATATCCTCGCCGAAGAACAGGCCGACGTTGTCGGTGGCGGCCGCCATCGCGCGGATGCGGTAGCGCATCTCCATCGTCACATTCGGATAGCGCACCTCGGCCGCGCCTTCCGCCATCGGCGCGACCAGCGGCCGCACCATGTTCGGGTGGCCGCCGATGCTGGTCAGGCCGAAGGCGGCGGTCAGTTCGCGGATGGCCAGGTAAACAATCAGCAGCCGTCCGGTGGTGGCGGACTTGATGCGCGCGATCGACGCCTGCGCATGCTCCTTCAAGCCATGCCGTTCCAGCAGGCCGATGGCGGCCAGCGGCAGCAGCACGATCAGGGGCAGGTTGCGGGTCTTGATGAAGGCAGCGCCCAGCGTGGCAAGCAGCTGCTCGACCGGCATGGCGGCGGCGACGCCGGTGACGAAGCAGGCGGCGATCACCACCAGCACCGGATGGGCGCGCAGCGCGAAGCCGGCGATGATGACGGCCACGCCCAGCAGCGGCCACAGGTTGACAACAGTGTTCAAATCAGGCTCCCCAAAGAAAAATCCCCGCGTGGCTGATCGCACACGCGGGGATTTTAGCTTGTTACCCTTAGAAGTTGACCTTGAAGGTCGCGCCGTAGGTACGCGGCTCGTTCAGCATGCCGGTCAGGTTGTCGAAGTCGATCGCGCCGAGGATCACGCGCTTGTCGGTGATGTTGCGGCCGAAGGCTGCCACTTCATACTTGCCGTCGCCCCATTTGTAGCCGGCGCGCAGACCACCTTCGGTCAGCGGCTTGGCCTTGTACTCCGGCGCTTCGTACAGGAAGAAGTTGTAGCTGCTGCGGTAGGTCCAGTCGGTGTACGCATAGAACTCGCCGTTGCCGATTTCGGTGCTGTACTTCAGCGTGAAGTTCAGCTGGTTCTTCGGCGCGCGCGGCAGCGGATTGCCGTTGATCAGGGACGTGCCGGCAAACGGACCAGCCGCATTGGTTGGCGTGCAACCGCTCAGGTGGGTCGGATTGTTGCCGTAGTTGCCGCAGTACTGCACGAACAGGCTCGGATCCTTGATCTCGGTATCGTTGTAGCTGTAGCCCAGGGTGCTGCTGAAGCCATAGCCCAGGTTGGCCTGCAGATCCAGCTCGACGCCCTGGCCGGTGACTTTCTCGGCATTGATCAACTGATTCATGTTGACCGAGCCGCTGCCGGCGGTCAGCTGCTTGTCCTTGACGCGGTACTGGAACACCGAGGCGCTCAGACGTGCGCGTTTGTCGAACAGATCCTGCTTGATACCGGCCTCATACGACAGCGCCCGCTCGGCGCCGGCCTTGGATGGCTTGTCGGTCAGCGCGCTCAGACGGCCCTGCATCGACGGTGCACGGTAGCCGGTCGCCACGCGGGCAAACAGGTTGGTGTCCTTGGTCAGCTCGTAGGTGCCGCTCAGATCCCAGCTCAGGTTGTGCGAGGTGTCATGCAGGTCGGTGGTGGCGGTGGTCAGCGAGGTCGAACCGGCCGGGTAGTCGATGCGCGACGCCGAGAAGTCCTTCTTGTCGTTGGTGTAGCGCAGGCCGCCGCGGACCTTGAACTGGTCGTTGACGGTGTAGTTCAGCGTGCCGAACGCCGCCCACGACTTGGCCTTCTGGTACTGCACCGAGTACGGCGCCACCTGCGGATTGCCAGGCGAGAAGGTGTCGAAGGCGATCGAGTCGATCTGGATGTTCTCGTCGAAGAAGAACAGGCCGCCGATCCATTGCAGCGGACCTTTGTAGTTGGACTCGGCGCGGAACTCCTGCGTGAACTGCTTGTGGTTCGGCAGCAGGTCGGCGGTTTCCACCGCGAACGGGATGTAGCCAGGACCATACGGCGGCGCGTAGACGGCGCCGTAACCGCCATCGACGTCGGCGCGGCTGTTGAACTTTAGCGTTTCGTAGCCGGTGATCGAGTGCAGTGTGATGTCGTCCATGTTGTACTTCAGACGGATGCTGCCGCCCTTGGTCGTCAGCTTCTGGTAGTTGATGCCGTCGCTAGGATAGGAATCGTAGTCGAAGCCGTCGACCAGGTCGTTCGTGCCCTTCTTGATGATGTTGGCGCGGAACAGGGTGGCGGTGCCGTGGTAGTCGCGCTCATGGTAGTTGAACAGCGCGCTGAAGTCCTTGGTCGGCTGCACCAGGGCTTGCAGGCGGAAGGCGTTGTCGCCGTAGCCTTCGAAGTCCTGGGTGCCCTTGTTGGCGGTCGGATTGGTGTTGTGCACGCGGTCGTCGCGGTGCTGGCTGGTGCCGGAGAAGCGCAGCGCCACCGTGTCGCTGACCGGGATGTTGAACATGCCTTCGGCGGTCTTGGCCGAGTAATTGCCCACGCCCAGGGTCAGGTAGCCTTCGGTCTTGAACACCGGCTTGGCCGAATCGAACTTGATCACGCCGGCCGGCGAGTTACGGCCGAACAGCGTGCCCTGCGGGCCACGCAGCACTTCGACCTGGTCGACGTCGAACACCGGGAAGCCTTTCAGCATGGCGTTTTCCTGCACCACATCGTCGACCACCAGGCCGACCGGCTGCGACGCGTTCAGGTCGAAGTCGGTATTGCCCAGGCCGCGAATGTAGAAGCGCGGGAAGGTGCGGCCGTAGTCCGATTCCACGCTGACCGACGGCGAGCGGCTGGACAGGAAACGGATGTCGGCGGCGCCGGAGGTCAGCACGTCCAGCTTGTCGCCCTTGATCGAGGCGATCGACATCGGCACGTCCTTGATGTTTTCGGCGCGGCGCTGCGCTGTCACGATCACCGTTTCCAGCTGATCGCCCTTGATGACCGGCGTTGCGGCGACGGCCTGGCCGGCCTGTTCCTCAGCGGCTGCCGGCTGGGCGGCTACGGCCTCAACTTCGGTGGCCATGGCCGATTGCAGCGGAAAAGCGCTGGCGACGGCCAGGGCGATCAGCGATCGCACTGCGAAACCTTGCTTGCTCATAAGTCCTGCTCCCTTTGATTAGATGGTTTTTAGTTATATCGATATACAGATTAATAATCATGCTAGCACGGAAAAAAATACAAGAAACTGAACTTTTGTGGCATTTGATTCATATCTATTTTGAATAAATAGCTAAGTAAAAACGAATTTGTCCTACTTATTCTGGGTGGTGCATAGTAGAGAGCTACCCTCAAACACGGGCAGATGGCCGCTTTCTCTATGAAAGAGAGGCGGCGGCAGCGGATCGCAGGCGCGCACTGTTTTTTCCAAACGGACAAAAAAGCAACGATATAAAAAAATTTAATTCGGCGGCCGCTGTTGTTGCAGTGCGACATACATTCTTGGACGATAGATGAACAACACGCTTGAACATGGTGCCAGCCGCCTCCGCGCGGTGGCCCAACTGGGACAACAACTCTGGCTCGACAACCTGAGCCGCGAACTGCTGGTGTCCGGCCAGCTGGCCGACCTGATCGCCCGCGACGGCGTACAGGGCCTGACCTCCAATCCCGCCATCTTCTACCAGGCGATCCAGCACGACCCGGCCTACCAGGCCGCCCTGCCGCTGCTGCGCACCGCGCACGCCTCGCCGGAAGCCCGCTTCGAAGCGTTGGTGATTCCCGACGTGCAGCGCGCCTGCGACCTGTTCGCGCCGCTGTACCGCGACGCCGACGGCAAGGCCGGCTTTGTCAGCTTCGAAGTGTCGCCGCGCCTGGCGCACGACGCCGCCGCCACCGTGGCCGACGCCAAACGGCTGTGGGCGCTGATCGCCCGTCCCAACGCCATGATCAAGATTCCGGCCACGCCGGCCGGCATCGCCGCGCTGGAGGAAGTGATTTACGCCGGCATCAACGTCAACATGACGCTGATTTTCAGCGCCAGCCAGATCCAGGCCGTGCGCGCCGCCCACCGCCGTGGCCTGGCACGCCGCTTGCAAGACAAGTTATCGGTCCAGCGCATTGCCAGCGTTGCAAGTGTTTTCATCAGCCGCATCGACGTCGCGGTCGACGCCCTGCTGCCGGCCGCCGATCCGCTGCGCGGCCAGGCCGCCATGGCGGCGGCCCGCATCGCCTACGCCGATTGGAAGCAGGACAGCGGTTTCGCCGTGTTTGCCGCCTTCGGCGCCACGCCGCAGTGGCTGCTGTGGGCCAGCACCGCGACCAAGACCACCGCCGAACGCGATGTGCGCTATGTCGAGGGACTGATCGGCGCCGACACCATCAACACGGTGCCGGACGCCACGCTGGCCGCTTTCCGCGACCACGGCGTCGCCGCGGCGGCGCTGGGAACCGAGGTGCAGGCCGAACGCGCCGTGCTGGCGCAGCTGGCCCATCAAGGTATCGATTTGGAAACAATCGGCCAGCAATTGCTGGCCGCCGGCCTGCTGCAATTCGAGCAAGCTTTTAGCAAGTTGCTAGCGCTTACCGAGTGAAATCAGGGATTTAGAAGGATTTTACGGCCGTGGTTTACATGTTTCGGCCAATAAAAATATACAATACCGTTCTTCCAGGAGCCTATACATGAAACTTTCACAACTTAGTTTGACGGTTGCAGCACTCTTTGTCGCTGCCAGCGCGTCCGCGGCTGACCCTAAGCTGGGCATCGTGTATGACGCAGGCGGCAAGTTCGACAAGTCGTTCAACCAGTCCGCTTTTGAAGGCGCCACCCGCTTCAAAAAAGAAACCAACATCAATTTCATCGAGGTGCAAGCCTCCAGCGACACCCAGGCTGAACAGGTGCTGCGCGGCCTCGCCCGCAAAAACCTGGACCTGATCGCTTCGATCGGCTTCGCCCAGCAGGCAGCCGTGCAGAAGGTCGCCAAGGAATTCCCGAAAGTGCATTTCGTGCTGATCGACGGTGTGGCGCCGGGCGCCAACGTCAACTCCATCACGTTCAAGGAAGAAGAAGGTTCCTACCTGGTCGGCGTGGCGGCGGCCATGGCCTCGAAATCCAAGAAGCTGGGCTTCATCGGCGGCGTGGACATCCCGCTGATCCGCACCTTCGCCTGCGGCTACACGCAGGGCGCCAAGGCCGTGAACCCGAAAGTGGACGTGACCTCGAACATGGTCGGCACCAGCTCGGACTCGTGGAACAACCCGGCCAAGGGCGGCGAACTGGCCCGCTCGCAATTCGACCGCGGCGTCGACGTGGTATTTGCCGTGGCCGGCGGTTCGGGTCTGGGCACGCTGCAAACCGCCAAGGAAAAAGGCAAGCTGGCGATCGGCGTCGATTCCAACCAGAACAGCCTGTACCCTGGCTCGATTCTGACCTCGATGGTCAAGCGCGTCGACAACGCCGTGTACGACTCCTTCATGCAGATGAAGAACGGCACCTGGAAGGCCGGCGTCACCGCCAAGGGCATCAAGGAAGGCGGCGTCGATTGGGCGCTGGACGAGAACAACCGCAAGCTGATCACGCCGGAAATCGAGAAGCGCGTGCTGGGTGCGCGCAAGGACATCATCGATGGCAAGGTCAAGGTCATCGACATCCGTTCGGGCGCGGCCTGCCCGGTTTAAAATCTGTTTGAACATTGAGCGCGCCGCCGGGGAATGCCCCGCGCGGCGCGTTTTACTTAAATAAAAAACGATCCTATGCAGCCAGCAGTAGAATTTCGCGGCATCTCCAAGCATTTCGGAGCCGTCAAAGCGAACACGGACGTCAGCTTCGCCATCGCCAAGGGTTCCATCCATGGCCTGGTGGGCGAGAACGGCGCCGGCAAATCGACCCTGATGAGCATCCTGTACGGATACTACCGCGCCGACGGCGGGGAGATCCTGCTCGATGGCCAGGCGCGTCGCATCCATAACAGCCAGGAGGCGATTGCCCTCGGCATCGGCATGGTGCACCAGCACTTCATGCTGGTCGAGAACATGACCGTGCTCGACAACGTGATGCTGGGCAGCGAAGGCGGCATCCGCCTCAAGGCCAAGCGCGCCAGCGTGGAAGCGGAGCTGCGCGAGATCTGCACGCGCTACCGCCTGGACGTCGATCCGCTGGCCACCATCCACGACCTGTCGGTGGGGGCGCAGCAGCGCGTCGAGATCCTCAAGCAGATCTACCGCAGCGCCAACATCCTGATCCTGGACGAGCCGACCGCCGTGCTGACCGCGCAGGAGACCGAGTCGCTGTTCGAGATCCTGCGCCTGTTCAAGGAACAGGGCAAGACCATCATCCTGATCACCCACAAGCTGCAGGAGATCCTCGACATCACCGACACCGTCACCGTGATGCGCGGCGGCCGCGTGATCGGCGCCGTGCCGACCGCCGGCACCACCAAGGAAGACCTGGCCAACATGATGGTGGGCCGTCCGATCGAGAACAACCTGCCGCGCGCGCCGTACAATCCTGGCGCGCCGGTGCTGCACGTCGACGGCCTGCAACTGCTGGACGACCAGGGCGTCAAGCTGCTGGCCGATATCGGCTTCACGCTGCGCGCCGGCGAGATCGTCGCCGTGGCCGGCGTGTCCGGCAATGGCCAGAGCGAGTTGATGGAGATCCTGTCGGGCATGCGCCTGCCGACCTCCGGCAAGCTGGAATTCCTCGGCAAGAACCTGCCGTTCAACGGCCGCACCGATCCGGACGGCCTGCCCCGCACCTTCCGCGAACTGGGCATCGCCCACGTGCCGGAAGACCGCCTGCGCGACGGCGTGGTGAAGGCCTTCTCGGTCATGCACAACACCATCCTCGGCTACCAGGACAAGCTGAAAAACAAGTGGGGCCTGCTGAACTTCAAGGCCATCGCGGCCCGTTGCGACGCGCTGATGAAGAGCTTCGACGTGCGTCCGAACAACCACGAGCTGCGTATCGGCCTGCTCTCCGGCGGCAACCAGCAGAAGGTGGTGATCGCGCGCGAAGTGCTGGCGCAGCCGAAGCTGATGCTGGTCGGCCAGCCGACGCGCGGCGTCGACATCGGCACCATCGAAAGCATCCACGCGCAGCTGCTCAAGCTGCGCGACGAAGGCGTGGCGATCCTGCTGGTCTCCGTGGAGCTGGAAGAAGTGCGCGCGCTGGCGGACCGTATCCTGGTCATGTGCGGCGGCCGCATCACCGGCGAACTGAAAATTGAAGAATTCGACACAACCCGTATCGGCTTGCTGATGGGCGGGATGCACAAATCATGAATAAAGACCTGCCACGCTGGGCAACCGCGTTTGTCCTGCCCCTCCTGAACCTGCTGTCGGCGCTGCTGGTGACCGCGCTGGTGATTCACCTGCTGGGCGAAAGCCCGACCGAATCGCTGGCGATCCTGGTCAACAGCGCCGTGGTCAATCCGGAAGGCCTGAGCTACACGCTGTTCTACGCCTCGACCTTCATCTTCACCGGCCTGGCGGTATCGATCGCCATGGAAGCGGGCCTGTTCAACATCGGCGCCGAAGGCCAGATGTACTTCGCCGGCCTGGGCCTGACCTTGGCCATGCTGACCTTCGACAGCTCGCTGCCGGCCATCCTGCTGATCCCGGTCGGCATGCTCGGCGCGGCCCTGTTCGGCGCGCTGTGGGCCTTCGTGCCCGGCTACCTGCAGGCGAAGCGCGGCAGCCACGTGGTGGTCACCACCATCATGTTCAACTACATCGCCGGCGCCTTGATGAACACCGTGATCGTCAAGCTGGTGCCGCCGGGCGAGCAGAATCCGGCCAGCCGCGCGTTTGCCGCCGCCGCCGAGATGCCGCGCCTGAACCAGTGGTTCCCTATCCTCGGCGAGACGCCGCTCAACATCAGCTTCTTCCTGGCGATCATCGCGCTGGTGATTTACGGCGTGGTGGTGTCGCGTTCGTCGTGGGGCTTCAAGCTGCGCGCCACGGGCCTGAACAAGCACGCCGCGCACTACGCCGGCATCCGCATCAGCAAGATGATCATCATCGTCATGCTGATCTCGGGCGCCTTGGCCGGCCTCGGCTCGGTCAACTCCATCATGGGCTCGACCCACTACCTGTCGCTGAACTTTGTCGGCGGCGCGGGCTTCATCGGCATCGCGATCGCGCTGATGGGCCGCCAGCATCCGGTGGGCATCTTCCTGTCGGCGGTGCTGTTCGGCGCGCTGACCCAGGGCGGTTTCGACCTGTCGCTGGAAAAGCAGAACATCCCGCCCGAGATGGTGATCCTGGTCCAGGGCCTGATCATCCTGTTCTGCGGCGCGATGGAAAACCTGTACGCGCCGGCCATCGCCAAAATGCTCAAACTGAAGAAGTGAGGACACTATGACTTTTGACGACCTCCATATCGGCAGCATCCTGGTTTCGACCGTGCGCAACGCGCCGGTGCTGATTTTCGCCGGCATGGCCGGCCTGTTCGCCGAACGTTCGGGCGTGATCGACATCGGCCTGGAAGGCAAGATCCTGGCGTCGGCCTTCGTCTCGGCCGCCGTCGCCTTCACCACGCAGAATCCATGGTACGGCGTGATGGCCGGCATCGTGGTGTCGATGCTGCTGGCCAGCCTGCAGGCTTACATCGCCATCACCCAGAAGGGCAACCAGCTGGTGGCCGGCATCGCCATCAACATCGCCATGAGCGGCTTGACCTTCGTGGTTGCGCAGTACTTCTTCCAGCAGGGCGGCCGCACGCCGGACCTGGGCTCGGCGCGTCTGTTCGACGTGGTGCTGCCCGGTTCCGCGGCGGTGGAGCATATTCCCTTCATCGGCTGGGTCTATGCGCATCTGATCGGCGGCCATTCGGTGCTGGTGTACCTGGCGTTTGCGCTGGTGCCGCTGGTGCACTGGATCGTCTATCACAGCCGCTTCGGCCTGCGCCTGCGCGCCTGCGGCGAGAATCCGCATGCGGCCGATGCGGCCGGCGTCAGCGTCGAACGCCAGCGCTACATGGCGATGCTGATCGCCGGTTTCCTGTGCTCGTTCTCGGGCGCCTACCTGTCGATCGTGCAGAGCGGCTTCTTCCTGCGCGACATGTCGGCCGGCGCCGGCTACCTGGCGCTGACCGCCATGGTGTTCGGTAACTGGCGTCCGCTGTACACCTTCCTGGGTTGCCTGATGTTCGGCTTCTTCGGCGCGGTGCAGATCCAGATCGAAGGCGTGGAGCTGCCGGTCATCGGCCGCCTGCCGGGCGCCATGATCCAGATGGTGCCTTACGTGCTGACCGTGATCGTGCTGGCCGGCCTGATGGCCAAGTCGGTGGCGCCGAAAGCGCTGGGTTCACCGTTCGTGAAATCGCGCTAAGCCGCCAGCAAATGTAAGGCTGCGTATTGCAGCAGCATGATGGTTTTGCCGTCGGCGATCCTGCCGTCGGCAACCATCGCCATGGCTTCCGCCATCGGCAGTTCCAGCACCTCGATATCCTCCCCCTCCTCCGCAATGCCGCCGCCATCCCCGGTGCGCGACGCCGCGTCGTATTCCCCGACGAAGAAGTACAGCCGCTCGGTCACCGAACCGGGACTCATGAAGGCCTCGAACACCTTGCGCACCTCGCCGACGCGGTAGCCGGTTTCCTCCTCCACCTCCACCTTGATGCGCGCCTCCGGGCTGGCCTGGTCCAGCAGGCCGGCCGCCGTCTCGATCAGGAAGCCGTCATGGCCATTGCCGTAGGTGGGAAAGCGGAACTGGCGCACCAGCAGCACCGTGCGCTGCGCGCGGTTGTACAGCAGGATGGTGGCGCCGTTGCCGCGATCGTAGGTCTCGCGCGTCTGGCGCTGCCAGCTGCCGTCGCGGCGGCGGTAGTCGAAGGTGGTCTTTTTCAGGAGGAACCAGTCGTCGGACAGGGTTTCTACCTGATGAATGCGGATACGGTCTTCGGGCATGGCGATCTCCTGGTTGCGTATTTTTACGATATCATGCAATATCATGCAATATCGTGCAATATCAAGAAAATTCATGCATATGCTGACACGCCACCGCAAAGAACTGCTGCTCGCCCGCCTGCGCCAGGATGGGCAGATCGTCGCCAAATCGTTGAGCGAGGAGCTGGGCCTGTCGGAAGACACCATCCGCCGCGACCTGCGCGACCTGGCCAGCGAAGGTCTGCTGCAACGGGTGCATGGCGGCGCGCTGCCCGCATCGCCGGCGCTGGGCAACTTCGCCGAGCGCCAGCAGATTTCCGGCGACGCCAAGCCGGCCATCGCGCGCGCCGCGGCGGCCATGATCGCGCCGGGCCAGGTGGTGTTTATCGATGGCGGCACCACCGCCGTGCAGCTGGCCCGCGCGCTGCCGCAGGATCTGCAATGCACGGTGGTGACGCATAGTCCATCGGTGGCGGTGGAGCTGGCGGGACATCCGCTGATGGAGGTGATCCTGATCGGCGGCCGGCTGTTCAAGCACTCCATCGTGACGATGGGACCGTCGGCGCTGGAGGCGATTGCGCAGATCCGCACCGACATCTATTTCATGGGCGTGTGCAGCCTGCATCCGGACAGCGGCATCAGCACCGGCGATTTCGACGAGGCGGGCGTCAAGCGCGCCATCAGCAACATGGCGCAACGCACCGTGGTGCTGGCGTCGCCGGAAAAGCTGGACACCGCCTCGCCCTACCAGATCGCGCCGCTGTCGCAGGTCAGCGCCATCGTCGTTACACGCGATGCGCCGGAAGCGCTGCTGGCGCGCTATCGCACCATGGGCATCGACGTCGTCAAGGCTTAGAAATGGAACGAGCGCGTGATGCCGCTCAACGTGATACGCGGAGCGGTCGGCAAGGCGATCAGATTCTTCATCGTCTACAACGTCTTCAGATAAGAGAGCAGATCAGCGATCTGCTGTTCATCCTTGATGCCCCAAAAGCGCATGCTGGTCCCCGGCACCACATCGTGCGGCGCGCGCAGATAGGCGGTCAGCGTTTTCTCATCCCACACCAATCCGGACTTCTTCATCGCTTCGGAGTACTTGTAATCCCTGGTCGACGCCGCGCGCCGGCCCACGATGCCATTCAGCTGCGGCCCATAGCCGCCGCTCGCGAACGGCCCCACCGCATGGCAGGACGCACACCGCTGGAACAGCAGCGCGCCATTCTTCGGATTGCCCACCGGCGCGGCGCTGGCAAGGGGCAGCGCGAATAACAATGCAATAAAAATAAATCGGCTCATGCCATTATTATGCACCGCGGCGGCGGCTCTTGCCGGTAATGCCTCACGATGGCACACTGCAGGAATGAACCAGCTTCCACGTCACAGAAAATACAATGCGCGGCGCTTGTGGCTGGCGGCTTTATGGCTGGCGGCCGGCGCGTGCGGTGCGGCGACGGAGGTGGTGTATCCGTTGACCAGCCTTGACGATGCGGACAGCCGCTACGAATACGATTGGGCGGTGCTGCGCGTGGCGCTGCAAAAGACCGTACCGCGTTACGGGCCGTTTGAGATGAGGCAGTCGACGCAGTCGATGTCGCCGCAGCGCGTGGCGCAGGAGCTGCTGGCGCCACAAGGTCGCATCAACGTTCTGGCGCGCGCGACGTCACCGGAACTGGAACGGCAATACATACCGGTACGCCTGCCCATCGACAAGGGCCTGCTGGGCTATCGCATTTTCCTGGTGCGCTATGCCGATCTGCCGCGCTTTGCGGCCGTGCACACGCTGGACAATCTGCGCAAGCTGAGCGTGGGACAAGGCAAGGACTGGGTGGATGTGCCGCTGCTGCGCGACGCCGGTTTCAATGTCGTGGAAGGCACCAGTTATCGCGGCCTGTTCGCCATGCTGGCCGCCGGCCGCTTCGACTGGTTCTCGCGCGGCATCGACGAAGCACAACGCGAATACGCGGAGCGCCACCCCACCTATCCGAACATGGCGATCGAGCCGACATTGCTGCTGCAGTATCCGCTGCCGCTGTACTTCTTCACGCGGCGCGATGCCGAAGGCAAGCTGCTGGCGCAGCGCATCACCGATGGCATGGAGATGATGATCAAGGATGGATCGCTCAACGCCCTGTTCCAGCAATACAAGGGGGAGAGCATCAAGTCAGGCGGATTGCAGAAGCGTCGTATTCTGCACCTGAACAATCCGCACCTGACGCCGGAGACGCCGCTGGCGCGCAGTGAGCTCTGGTTTAACCCCAACACCGGGAAGTAGCGGGGTAATGCATGCGACAGAGGCAACGCCAATTTCGGCGCACCGACGGGACGCACGCCACGACCCGCACAGCGTGACAGGGGTCTGACCCCGTACGGGGTCAGACCCCACCACCGGGGTTAAGGCCAGATGGCTTTCAGCACCGCGGCCAGATGGTAGCCGCCCTGAATCAGCTGGCCTTTGGCGGCAGCCGACGATGGCACCGGGTAGTTGTCCGGAATCGCCAGCGGCCACACGTTGTAGACGTCGCCGTTCTTGGCGGTCTGCTGCGCCATCGGTCCCGGCACCACATCCGCATACGCCAGCTTGGCCACCACCAGCGTCTGATCGGCCCACTCATACGGCCAGCCCGCAGGATCGCCGCTGTTCGGCGACACCACCGGATTGCCGGCAATGACCATGTCCGCAAACTGCTCGGGCGTGCGTGCGCCGATGCGGCGGAACGCGTAGTTGACCACCGTGCTGTCCCAGTACGAGTGGAATGCGCGCGTGGTCTGCGGCGGACGCGCAGGCGTCGCCGGTGCAGGCTTGTCCTCCGCCGGCGCGGCAGGAATCAACTCCGAGCTTTTCGCCGTCAGCTTGATGTCGTCCAGTTGCAGGTTATTGCCGCCCTGCGTGGCAAAAGCTTCCTTGTCGTCCAGCTGCTTCTGGGTCGGCACCACGAAGCCGCCGCTCTTGCCGACATAGCCCTCGCCCACGTGCAGCGGCTGCGCGATGTCGCCGGTCAGGTGGGTCAGCATCAGCAGCGCCTGGCGCGGCGTGAAGTTGTGCGGATTGGTGGTGGCGTTGCCCTTCCCCTGCAGCACCGCGATGCACTGCTTCAGCGTCTGCACGATATCGTGGTCGGTGGTGCCGACGCCGTGATCTTCGTAATGCGACAGCTGGAACGGCACGTCCGTGTAGTGGTACTCGCTGTGCTTCGGATTGGCGGTGGTGTAAGCCACCATCTCCTCCGTTTGCGGGCCGCAGTAGGTGCCCTTCACGCAGTCCGCCCACGAGGCGACCTTGGCCAGGCTCTCGCCCGGCAGCAGCAAGGCTTGCACCTGCTTCTCGGCGTTGCTGCCCTTGATCAGCCGATCGGCAATCGCGCCGACCGCGCGGTGGCCGTCATTGCCCCACGCGTGGGCGTTGATGGAGACGAAGGCGCTGCTCAGCGCCACGATGCATGCGAGCTTTTTCATTCAGGACTGCCTTTCGCTGGCTTGGGATATTGTTTGTTGAAGTCGAGGACTTGCGCATACGACGAAGACCAGGTCTGTTCGTGCAGGGACGCCAGGCGCTGCGCCATTTTCTCATTGCGCATCACCACCTCCAGATTGCGCGACAGGTCCATATAGCCGCCGCTCCAGTTGCTGGTGCCGACCCACGCGACCTGGTTATCGATCACCATGGTCTTGCTGTGGATGACGCGCGCGAACGGAATGAAGCCGGTCGACGCCACCGGCAACGTCACCACGCGGATCTCCACGTTCGGCAGCACCGCCAGGCTTTTCAGATACGCCTGCGCCGGATTTTCCAGGTTCCAGTTGGAGACCATCAGCTTGATCTTGACGCCACGGCCGGCGGCGGCGCGCACCGCGTTGTCGATCACGGCGTAGTAAGGACGCGTGCCTTTCGGGCCGTAGCTCAGCGGCGCGTAGTCCAGCAGCTGGATGCGCACTTCGCTTTTCGCCTCCGCCAGCAGCGCCGGCAGGCCGGTCTCGGAATCGCCAACGCCGGCCGGGTTGTACTGGTTGGGACTGGCCAGCAGGAAGGTGCCCTGATGGATATCGGCCATCGCCGTCTTCACGTTCAGCACCGGTGCGATCTGGCCTTGCGAGGTCAGTTCCTGCGCCTTCCAGTCCTGGTTGAAGATGGCCTGCACCTGGACGACGATCTTCGGATCGGTGATGCGCAAGCCGGTTTCGTGGATGTGTTCAAACGAGCGCCAGTCGAAGTTCTGGCTGCCGATGTAAGCCGTCTTCGCATCCACCACCAGGTACTTGGCGTGGATGATGCCGTTGCCGGTCAGCTTGTTGAAATCGAGGACGCGGAATTCCAGGTTGGGAATCGCCTTCAGGCGCTCGATGGTCGGCTTCTCCGACAGGCCCACGCCCTTCTGATCCAGCAGGAAGCGGATCTTCACGCCGCGCTTGCCGGCGGCCTCCAGATGCTCCACCACTTTTTCGAACACGCTGCCCGGCTTGATCACCGCATAGAACTGGCCGATGACGATTTCGCTTTGGGCGTTGTCAAACAGCTCGCTCCACACCTGCGCAGGGTTGCGCAGGTCGTCGCTGTGCAGCGGCGTTTCCACCGGCGCGGTCTGCACCAGTTCAAAGCCGGGAATGGAAAACTCCGCGCGCGCCGGCGCCGCAAAGACGGCGGCCGAGATCAGGGCGGAAAGTAAAATTCGACGCATCATTGTTCCTTTTGTACGTAACGCTTGAGCGGCGCGGCGGCGCCGGCCGGTTTGCCATCCTGTTCGCGCCTGGCCAGGTACTGGGTCAGCGCATCGATGTCGCGGATGCTGGTCGGCGCGCGGTTGGCGCCTTTCTTGAAGGTCGGGAAACCGTCGCCGCCTTCGGCCAGGAAGTTGTTGGTCACCACGCGGTACGC
Source organism: Duganella alba (assembly GCF_009674495.1). GTDB lineage: Bacteria > Pseudomonadota > Gammaproteobacteria > Burkholderiales > Burkholderiaceae_D > Rugamonas > Rugamonas alba. The sequence continues at coordinate 215,322 of NZ_WKJN01000003.1, forward strand.
GGTGTCCATCTCCAGGCGCACACCGTTCAGCTTCACGCTGCCCGGCACGATCTTGCCGCCTTCCGGCTTGGACGCATCCCACTCGTAACTGAAGCCGTCCGACAGTTGCAGCAGGCCGCGCTTGCTGTCGCGGTCTTCCAGCCACTGTTCTTCCAGCAGCTCGACGATCTGCGATCCGCGCAGGTTCATCGCCACCAGCGTGTTCCCGAACGGCAGAACCGCCATCGCCTGGCCCAGCGTGACGCGGTTGCCGGCGGCGCTTTCCAGATCCTGGCGGATGCCGCCCGGATTTTGCAGCGCGATCTGCGCGCCGAACGGCCGGCCGGCGGCCAGCATCGAGTCGGCGATCAGGTCGCCCAGCGCCGATTCGCTGGTGTGTTCTTTTTCCCGCTTCACGCTCGGCACGGCGATCGTCGCCACCGGACGCGCCAGCGCCGCCGCGCTTTGCGCGCGCGCCTTAACCAGATAGGCGCTCAACGCCGGGTCGGCCGGCCATTCACCCGGCACCATGACTTCCTGCGTGGCGCTGACGTCGCGCACGGTGTTGGTATGGGTGTCGACCGTCAGCTTGATGCGGCCCAGCACGTGGCCGCCCATGTCGGACTGCGTCACCAGCCGGCCATCGACCTTGCACAGATAGCCCTGGTGCGAGTGGCCGCTGATCACCAGGCGGATCGAAGGGTCCAGGCGCTTGACCACGTCCACGATCGGCCCTTTCAGATTGCCGCAATCCTGCTGGTCGAATTTGTCGGTGGTGCGGCCGCCCTGGTGGATCAGCACCACGAACACGCCCACGCCCTGCTTGCGCAGTTCCGGCAGCTGGCGGTTGATGGCGTCGGCCTCGTCGACGAACTCCAGGCCGGCGATGCCGGAAGCCAGCGCCGATTCGGCGGTCTCGCGCAGCACGGTGCCGATGAAGGCGATCTTCACGCCATGCGCGGTTTCGATCTTATAGGCCGGCAGCACCGGCTTGCGGGTGCGCATGTCGATCACGTTGGCGGCCAGGTACTGGAATTGCGCGCCCTTGTACGGGCCGTCGAACTTGCAGGCCTTGTCGGCGCGCGGCGAGGTGCAGCCGCCGCCCTGCTGGCGCAGCAGCTCGATGCGGCCCTGGTCGAATTCGTGATTGCCGACCGAGGTCGCGCGCAGGCCGAGCAGGTTCATGGCGCCGATGGTCGGTTCGTCCGCCCACATCGACGAGATGGCGGGACTGGCGCCGACCAGGTCACCGGCGCCGACCAGCAGCAGTTCCGGATCCTGCTTGCGCCACGCCTGCAGCGCCGCGCCCAGCGTGTCGATGCCGCCGGCCTGGATGGTGCGCTCGCCGCCGCCGGACGCGCTGTCCCACACGTACTTGCTGGCTTCGAGATTGCCATGGAAATCGTTCAGCGCCACCAGATGAATGTCGGTGGCGCCGGGCTGCGTTTGCCACGCCGCGCAGCCTGCCAGCAAAGCAGCCAGCAGGGTGCCGGCCACGGGGCTCAGATATTTTTTCATTGCGTGCTAGTTCAGTCGGAATCAAATATTGTACAGCGCAACCCCATCGTCAAAATAGTCGCGCAAACTACGTTACAAATAAAAAAACGGCCGGTGTTGCCACCAGCCGCTCTCTGTCATGCGAAGGTCAGACGGTTCTGCTCAAGCTTAGAACTCGTACTTGACGGTCGCCTGGATCGCCCATTGCGATTCGCCTTTAACCTGGCGGATGTCGACGGTTTCCACGTCACGCACGCGGTAGATGTAACGACCGCTCGAATCCAGACCTTGGTAATCGACGAAGCTACGTGCCAGGCCGCCGTTGGTCTGGAAGCCCACTTCATTGATACGGCCCCACTTCTTGTTCAGCAGATTGCCGACGTTGAAGATGTCGAACGACAGGGTGCCCTTGTTACCGTTGAAGAAGCCTGGGACTTCCTGAGCGATACGCAGGTCGAAGCTGTTGGTCCATGGAGCGAAGTCGTTGTTACGGCTGATCACACCACCGGCCGATTTACGCAGCGCCGGGTTGGCGTTGACGATGCTCCAGAACTTGTCTTCGTTGGCGTGGCTGGTGGCGGTATCGCCGTAGAACACCACTTGACCCGAACCTGGAGCCGAAGGGATGAACATCAGGTCATTACCGGCCAGGCCGTCACCGTTCAAGTCGTTGTTGACGGTCCAGCTGTAAGGCTTGCCTGCACGACCTTCGTAGAACACGCCGAAGGTGGTGTTGTAGGCGCCGAACAGACGCTTGCGGAAGTTCACCAGCGCGCTGATACGGTCTTTCACCAGGTAGTTCGAGTTGGCGTTGACTTCTTCGTTAGGATTGAAGATCGAACGGCTGGCGTAGTTCGACGACGAGGTCGACGAGGTCAGCGGCGAAACTTCTTTCGCGTCGGTGTAGGTGTACGCCAGCGACCAGCTCCAGCCGTTGATCATCGGACGCGACAGCGACACGGTAGCGACGTTGCTGCCGCCCTTGTCGGTCTTGGTGGCGACCAGCACGTTGTTGAAGGCCGAGTTGCTCAGCGCCTTGGCGGTGAAGCCTGCGCAAGCGCCGTTGGTGATCGAACCACCGGTGGCCGACCAGCACGCCGGGTTGAAACCCTGCGCGTTGTAGTACAGCGGACGACCGTCGGTACCGGTTTTGGTGGCCACGCCCAAGTTGGCGTTCTGGTAGTAGATCGCGTCTTTGGCCTTGGTGTTCAGGTATTCCAGACCCAGCACCAGGTTGTACCATGGCAGTTCCGCATCCAGCGCCAGGTTCGATTTCCAGACCGATGGTTGACGCAGGCCAGGGGCCAGGATGTCGACGTTAGCGGCCGGGACCGAGCCGGTGAAGCTGGTGACCTGCTTGTTGATGTCCGCGCTGAACAGGCCATCGGTGGTTGGGCAAGCTGCGTAGCCCGAGATGCCGCAACCGACGGTCTTGGTTTGTACACCGGTGTTCGAGAACGGATTCGACAGCCACACGCTCAGAGCCGAACCCTGGAACAGGCCGGCGCCGCCGCGGACTTGCAGCTGACGCGGGGTATCGAAGGTGTAGTTGAAGCCGACGCGCGGCTGGACCAGGTCCTGACCGTCGAAGGTGTTGGTGTTGTCCAGGCCGAAACCGCCGGTGGCGCGGGCGCCGGTGGCTGGGTTGCCTTGCACTGCGGCCAGGGCCACGGTGTTGTTCTTCAGCGGACGCTCGCTCACGGCGGTGCTGTCCATACGCAGACCGGCGCTGATGGTCAGGCGCGAGTTGATGGTCCAGGTATCCTGCACGAAGGCACCGTAGTTCTTCATGCTGAACTGCGATACGGCGTCATCCAGCGTCAGGCCGGCGTTTGGCACCTGCACGCTGTAGCTGGTTGGACGGCCGCGGCGGAAGTTCTCCAGCACGGCTGCTTCCACCTGCGCGTTGGTCGCGGTGGCGCAGTTGAAGGTGCTGCTGCCCAGGAACTGGTAGTTGATGTTGTTGATACAGCCGAAGGTGTAGTTACCCCAGACGTTTTGCAGGAACGCGTTGTAGATCTTGTTCTTGCTGTAGTCGCCGCCGAATTTGACTTCGTGGTCGCCCAGCGACCAGTTGGCGCCGACGTAGGCGTCGGTGGTCTTGGTGCCCAGGATGTTACGTTGACGGCTGTTGTCGGTACCGAAGTTCAGGAAGCGGTTGGCCGACGACACGGTCGATGGCGTGCCGGCTGGCAGCGCGCCCGAGAATTGCAGGCCGACCAGCGGCAGCGTCGCATTCAGCTTTGGCAGCGAATCGTAGTCACGGGTCGAGAACTTGATTTCGGTCGAGAAGTTAGGCGTCCAGTCCGACAGGATCTGGCCGACTTTGGTCTCGATGGTCTTGTTCTGCTGGTACCACTCGGAGTTCAGCGAAATACCGGTTGCCGACAGGCCCGAGAATTGCGGCTCGCTCTGGTCGGTTTTCGAGTAGCGGAACATGGCGCGGTGGTTCTCGTTGATGTTCCAGTCGAACTTGACCAGTTTGTCGGTCACGTCCAGCGCGGTGCCGGCCGAGACGGCCGAGGTGCCGATGTCGACGCCGTAGGTGCTCTTGGCGATGGCTTGTGCCGAGGCGATGGCCGACGGCGTCACGCCAACGTTGGTCACCGAGCTGCCCAGTGGGCCGAAGGCTGGCGCGGTACGGGTCGATTCCAGTTTTTCCCAGGCGGCGAACAGGAACAGTTTGTCCTTGATCAGCGGCATGCCGATGGTGCCGCCCTTGGTGGTTTCCTTGAACGGCGCTGGTGCGGCGTAGGTGTCGGTCGACGCGTTGTAGCGGTCGCCGGCCATGCTGTCGTTACGGAAGACGTAGTAAACGCTGCCCTTGACGGTGTTGGTGCCGGACTTGGTCACGGCGTTGATGTTGCCGCCGGTGTAGCCCTTCTGGGTCACGTCATAGTTGGCGACGTTGACCTGCACCGACTGGATCGCGTCGATCGAGATCGGCTGCTTGGCGGTTGGCGAACCCGAAGCTTCCAGGCCGAAGGTGTCGTTGACCGACACGCCGTCGATGGTCAGCGAGTTGTAGCGCGAGTTCTGGCCGGCGACGGACATTTCGCCGCGCTCTTTGTCGGTCTGCGACACGCGTGGGTCGGCACGGGCGTAGTCTTGCAGGTTACGGTTGATCGAACCTTGAACGGCCAGCTCGGTGGCGCTGATGCTGGTGCCAGCACCCATCGCGGTCTTCGAGAACTTGTCCGAACGGCCGCCGGCGCCGGCGACGGTCACGGTCTGCATCTGCGCGCCCAGGGTGGCGTCCACGTTGGCCGTTTCCGCCAGCTGGATGTACACGCCTTCGCGTTTTTCGCTGACGCCATCCTTGGTGATGGTGATGGTGTACGGACCGCCGGTACGCAGACCACGCTGGACATAACGGCCCTCGGCGTCGGTCACGACATTGGTCACCGAACCCGATTCGGTGTGCACGATGGAAACCACTGCGCCGGCGGCTGGCTTGCCGTCGCCGGTAACGATGTGGCCGCCGATCGCCGACGTGGTGTTCTGTGCCAAGGCCGGTACCGTCGCTAGCGCGAGAGACAGGCTGAACGCCATCTGCGTCAGCTTGAGCCGTTTATGATTGATCATTGTATAACCCCAAAAAAGACTAATAGTTATATGGAACCCTTACGGATAGCAGGTGTTCCTCTTTACGTTTGCTGCAACTGGTCTTGCCGTCCCAACCCCGGCGTGCCAGTGGGCAGCGGGTGAGTGTAACGGCCAAATATGTCAGGCCGATGACGCATTTATGACAAGCTTGTGACATAAACAAGGTGCGTCACCGGCCCGCTGTACTACGAATTCTGGACTGTGGAGTAAGCAATAAACTTGCTTTTTTGGATCATTTCCCTTGAACTATGCATTACCCAAAATTGCCTGACAAATACGATTTAATTTAGAAATTCAGACGATAAATATATAAATAAGTCATATTTTCGTCACAAATCGCTAATGGTCTTGCCACCTGAAAACAAACGGCGAAATTATATGTCAGCCAAGGCAGCATGAATTCTTTTCATTGCCTGAAAAACAAAAAGCTTTGGGATAGAACAGGATTTGTGTCGCTAGCTGACCACACAGTTATCAGAAGAATATTTTCCAATGATAGCGATAGTGATTTGTGACAACGTGAGAATCGTCGCCAGGAGGGTGTTGAGTTTGTAACAAACGCGGCGTTTGTGGGTTACCCGCCACAAACGCCGGTGAAAGCAGCCCGCTTAGCGGCCGGCCTTAGGTTGCGATGCAGCAATTTCCGCTTCGAATTTGGCGAACTTCCCGTCCAATGCCTTCAAAAGACGTTGTTTGTCCGCATCATTCAGGAAGGAATAACGGATGCTGTCGTATGACAGTTTTTTGACTTCGGCGTAGTCCGGCTGGTAGCGGGCCGCATACTGCACGTACTCGCCCGACAAATTATTACGGGAAACGCCGGCATCGTCGGTCGACAGCACGAACGGCACGCCATACTTGCGGTACAGCGTGACGGGATGCGCCTGGCCCTTGATGCCGAGGATGAAGTCGTTGCTGCTCAGGTTGACCTCGACCGCGATCTTCTGATCATGCATCTTTTTCATGATGGCCAGCGGATTGGTCTCGTGGGCAATGTCCATGCCGTGGCCGATGCGGCTGGCGCCGGCGACGTCGATCGCATCCTTGATGTGGAAGGTCAGGCCTTCCGGCTCCACCATGCCCAGCGACAGCTCGCCGGCATGCAGCGCCAGTTTCACGCTTGGGTACTTGGATTTCAGGAATTTGAACATCTGCATGTGCAGTTCGTAGTCGCGCATGGCGACGTGCACGCTTTCCTGACCGACAATATTGACGCCGACGATCTTCGGATTCGAGGTCGCCAGCTTGAAGCTGGAAACGATTTGCGAAAACACCTGCGACGGCGACAGGAAGCGCAGCGCGAACGGCTGGTAGCGCAGCGTGAAGTTGGCGTCGTCGATGCCGGCGCTGACCGTGTCCACGTTTTTCAGATACGCGCCGATCCAGCCCTGGAAGGCCTGGTCCTGGTCCAGCTTGGCGATCAGCGCGGCGAAGTCGGCGTCGGTCAGGCTGCCGGCCTGCGCCTTCTTGTCGAAGTCCGCATCCTGCGCGATCGGCGCGATCTCGTAGATGGTTTCGATGTAGCTCAGGTTTTCCTGCACGGCGCGCTGCTTCAGGCGCTGCAGGCCGTCCACCGCATTGGTCGACGCCACCGGATTGAAGTAGGCGAAGGTGTCGAAGAACTGGCGGTCCGGCGGCGACTGGATCGCGCTGTGGTTGTAGAAGTCCTTGTCCGACCAGCGTTGCAGCAGGTTGGCCAGCACGGTGTTATCGAGCATTACGTCCTGGCCCGACAGGCAGCCGGCCGAAGGCTTGGCCTTCTCGATGGTGTAGCTGGTTTTGTTGACGCAGAAGCCTTCCTTGTCCACCCACTCCAGGTACTGCTCGGCGTAGATCGCGCCCGAGTAGTGGTGGTGCAGGTCGCCGCCCTTCGGCATCATGGTGAAGAACATCGTCAGCTCGGCCAGTTTCGGCTCCTTGCCCGGCGCGATCAGCGCGGCGAAGTGGCGCTTGGTGGCCTCCTCGTTGGCGTTGGCCGCCTGCGCGTGCGGCATGGCGCTGAACACGGCGGCGGCAAGCGCCAGGGCTTTGATGTTGTTCTTCATGTGTATCCTTAATTAAGTCGTTTCGCGGACATGTACCTGGCGGCCCGCCGAATAGGTCGCGGCGATCGCGCGGTCGTCGCCCAGCAGCGCCAACGCGAACAGCAGCTCTTCCAGGCTCTCCCTGCGCGCGGTGCGGCGTTGCAGCAGCGGCGTGGCTTGCGGATCGACGACGATGAAGTCCGCTTCCGCACCGGCGGTGAAATTGCCGATCGTGCCTTCGAGCTGCATGCTGCGCGCCGCGCCCAGCGTGGCCAGGTAAAACATCCGCAAGGCCGGCAGGTAACTGCCCTTCAAGCGCGCTACTTTATAGGCTTCATTCATCGTTTGCAACATCGAGAACGAAGTACCGCCGCCGACATCGGTGGCCAGCGAGAGTAGCACGCCGGCGTCGTCGGCGCGTTCGAAGTCGAACAGGCCGCTGCCGAGGAACAGGTTGGAGGTCGGGCAAATGGCGGCGGCGGACTGCGTTTCGGCCATGCGCTGGCGGTCGCACTCATTGAGCCAGATGCAGTGGCCGTACATGGCGCGCGGGCGCAGCATGCCGTAGCTGTCGTAAACATCGATGTAGCTGCGGGAGTTGGGGAACAGCTCGCGCACCCATGCGCATTCGGCTTCGTTTTCCGACACGTGGGTCTGGATGAAGGTGTCCGGATAAGCGGCCGCCAGTTCGCCGGCCAGTTGCAGCTGGCGTTCGGTGGAGGTCGGCGCGAAGCGCGGCGTGATCGCATACAGCGCGCGGCCGCGCTTGTGCCAGCGCTGGATCAGCGCTTCGGTGTCGCGCGCGCCGGATTCGGCGGTGTCGCGCAGGAATTCGGGGCAGTTCCGGTCCATCATCACCTTGCCGGCCACCATGCGCAGGCCACGCTGCTCGCTGGCGGTGAAGAAGGCGTCCACCGATTGCGGATGCACGGTGCAGTAGACCATGGCGGTGGTGGTGCCGCAGCGCAGCAGCTCGTCGAGGAAGAAATCGGCCACGTCGGCGGCGTGCGCGGTGTCTTCAAACTGGCGCTCGGTCGGGAAGGTGTAGGTCTCCAGCCATGGCAGCAGGCCTTCCGACGGCGAAGCGATCATGTCGCTCTGCGGGTAGTGGATGTGGGTGTCGATAAAGCCCGGCATCAGCAGCTTGCCGCTGTAGTCGTGCACCACGGCGCCGGGAGGCAGCGTGGCGTGCAAGGTGGCGTAGTCGCCCGCCGCCTGGACCTTGCCGTCGGCGACGATCAGCAGGCCGTCCTCGTGCCACGCGTGCGAATGTTCGCTGAAGGCCGGATCGGCGAGAAAGTGCAGCAAGCTGCCACGGTAGGCTTGCAGGTTGGTGTTCATGGTGATCTTTCTTGAATCTGAATGCGTAGTTTAGCTTGCGACGGCCAGCCGCGCCGGCGCGTTGAGGGCAGCGATTTGCTGCGCCTCCCACACCATCAGCAGCTGCGCGCACACGGAGGCGGCGATGGCGGCCGGCAGCTTGCTGGTGATGCCCGGCAGGCCGATGGGGCAGACCATGTTGTCGATGCGGTCTTGCGGCAGACCGCGCGCGGCCATGCGCCGTTCGAACTGCACGCGCTTGGTGTTGGAACCGATGAGGCCGAACCAGCCGGCGTCTTCGCGGGCCAGGATGGTTTCGCACAGGCGCTGGTCCAGCGCGTGGCTGTGGGTCATGACGAGATAGCTGGCGCCGGCCGGCGCATCCGCCACTGCGGCTTCCGGCGTATCGCTGGCTTCCACGGTGACGTTGGGCGGCACGCTGGCGGGGAACATGTCTTCGCGCTCGTCCACCCAGGTGACGGTGCACGGCAGTTCGCCCAGCATGCGGACAATGGCCGCGCCGACGTGACCGGCGCCGAACAGCACCAGGTGGGCGCGCGGCGCGAAGCACGGATCGGCAAGCCAGCGGCGGCCGGCCGTGTCGCGCAGCACGTGCGTGCCGCGTTCGCGGTCCACCGCCGGGAAGGCGGGGCCGAAGGCGCCCGCCTCGCCTGCCTTGTCCCGGCCAGCACCGGCGACGACTGCGCCATCCGCGCCAAGCAACAGCGCAACCGGCGCGCCATCGATGGCGCTGAGCCGCCAGTTGTCTTCACGGCGGCGCATGCGCAGGCCAGCCAATACGGCCGCCAACGATGCATCGACCGGCTCAAACGCCAGATGCACCACGCCGCCGCAGCACTGCCCCAGCGTCGGACCGAGGGCGTAGCGTTCGAGGCGCGCGCCGATCGCGGCCGCATCGCCCGCCGCCGCGCGCCGGTTGGCCGCGCTCTTCAGCATCTCGCGCGCCAGCTCGGCCGCGCACATCTCCAGATGCCCGCCGCCGATGGTGTCATGCTGGCCGCGCGCCGTCACCAGCATCTTGGCGCCGGGTTCGCGCGGGCCCGAGCCCTCCACGATCGCCACGGTCACCAGCACTGCCGGTTCAGACACCTGCGCTGTCAGCCACTCGTTCATATCAGGCCGCCATTTCCACCGCGGACACGGCCCGCAGAATTTCTTCGCTGGTCGCCGGTGCATTCAACGGCGGATTCACGCGATGTCCGCCAACAGCGGAAATCGCGTCACGAATCGCAAAGAACACCGAGAACGGCAGCAGCAGCGGCGGCTCGCCCACCGCTTTCGAACGGTGAATGCTGTCCTCCACATTGCCGTTATCGAACAGCTTCACGCGGAAATCCTCCGGACAATCGGAGATGCCCGGAATCTTGTAAGTGGACGGCGCATGCGTCATCAGCTTGCCGGCCGCGTTCCACCATAGCTGCTCGGTGGTCAGCCAGCCCATGCCTTGAATGAACGCCCCTTCCACCTGGCCGATATCGATGGCAGGATTCAGCGAACGGCCCGCATCGTACAAGGCATCAGCACGCAACAGCTTCCATTCGCCGGTCAGCGTATCCACCACCACCTCCGACACCGCAGCGCCGTAAGCGTAGTAGGAGAACGGATGGCCGTTCATCGTCTTCGGATTCCAGTGCAGGTTCGGCGTCGCATAGAAACCGTCGGACCACAGCTGCACGCGCGCCAGGTAGGCCTTCTGCACCAGCTCCGCGAACAGCACCTTGTGGCCGTTGACGTGCACATGGTTGTCGAAGAAGCGCACCGGCTGGCCATCGTCATCGCCATACAGCTTGACCGCATACGCAGCCAGGCGCTCGCGGATCTGCCGTGCCGCATCCTGCGCAGCCTTGCCGTTCAGGTCCGCGCCGGTGGATGCGGCCGTGGCCGAGGTATTCGCCACCTTGCTGGTATCGGTCGCCGTGATGCGCACGTGCGACAGGTCCAGGCCCAGTTCATGCGCCACCACCTGCAACACCTTGGTGTTGATGCCCTGCCCCATCTCCGTGCCGCCGTGATTCACCAGCACCGAACCGTCCACGTACACATGCACCAGCGCGCCGGCCTGGTTCAGGTGCGTGACATTGAAGGCGATGCCGAACTTCAGCGGCGTCAGCGCCAGCCCTTTCTTCAGCACCGGGCTGGAAGCGTTGTAAGCCTCGATCGCCTTGCGGCGCGCGCGATATTCGCTGGTCTGCTCCAGCTCCGCCGTCAGCGCCTCGATCACGTTATCGACAATCTCCTGCCCATACGGCGTGACATTGCGCTCCGTCGTGCCGTAGAAATTCAGGCGGCGGATATCCAGCGCATCGCGTCCCAGGTTGCGCGCGATTTCGTCGACGATGTATTCGATCGCTATCGCGCCCTGCGGGCCGCCGAAACCGCGGAACGCCGTATTCGACTGCGTATTGGTCTTGCCGCAGCCGGCACGGATATCCACGTCCGACAGATAATAAGTGTTATCGAAGTGGCAGACCGCCCGCGTCGCCACAGGCCCCGACAGGTCAGCCGAGAAGCCCGCGCGCAAGGTCATATCGACCTTGGCCGCCAGGATCTTGCCATTGTCGTCGTAGCCGACTTCGTACTCGTAAAAGAAGCAATGGCGCTTGCCGGTGACCAGCATATCGTCGTCGCGGTCCGCGCGCAGCTTGACCGGGCGGCGCAGCTTGGACGCCGCGATGCCGGCCGACGCCGCCCACAAGGCCGATTGCGACTCCTTGCCGCCGAAACCACCCCCCATGCGGCGGCACTCGACCTGCACCTTGTGCGAATGCACGCCAATGGCATGCGCCACCACGTGCTGCATCTCGCTCGGGTGCTGCGTCGAGCATTGCACCAGCAGGCCGTTGTCTTCCTTCGGAATCGCGTAGGCGATCTGGCCTTCGAGGTAAAACTGCTCCTGGCCGCCGACGAACAGCTGGCCTTTCACGACGCGCGGCGCCATGTCGAAGGCGGTCTGGTAATCGCCGCGCGTCAGCTGCATCGGCGGCAGCACATACGAGTTGGCGGCCTTGGCCTCCTGCGGCGTGAAAATCGCCGGCAGCTCGTCATAAGCGATCACCGCGCGGCGGGCGGCGCGGCGCGCATTGTCGTGCGTATCCGCCACGACGACAAAGATCGGCTGGCCGACATACAGCACCTCGCCGGCCGACAGGATCGGATCGTCATGGATGATCGGTCCGCAGTCATTGGTGCCGACGATGTCCTCGGCGGTGTACACAGCCACCACGCCCGGCGCGCTGCGCACCGGCGCCAGATCCATCGCCGTAATGCGCGCGTGCGCCTTGGACGACAGGCCCAGCGCCGCATGCAGCGTGCCTTGCAGCTCGGGGATATCGTCGGTGTACGTGGCCTGGCCCAGCACATGCAGCTCGGCCGATTCGTGCGGACGCGAGACGCCCACGGCCTTCCATGCGGATTCCGCAATCGCGGCGGGAGCAACGGGTTGATTCATGATGGCTCCTTTCAGGCGCGGCAGGCGAAAGCGTTGACGGCATCGGCCGCAAGCGGTGCATCGGTACGCGTCTCCAGCCAGAAGCGGCGCAGCAGATTCTGCGCCGTCTGCATGCGATAGGTATTCGACGCGCGCATATCCGACAGCGGTGCGAAGTCCTGCGCCAGTTGGTCCATCGCCACGCGCAGATTGGTTTCGCTCCAGGATAGCCCGGTCAACGCCGCTTCGGCACGTGGCGCGCGGCGCGGCGTGGCCGCCATGCCGCCGAACGCGATGCGCGCGTCAATCACCTTGTCGCCATCGAGCGTGAACGCAAACGCCGCGCATACGGCGGAGATATCCTGGTCGAAGCGCTTGGCCAGCTTGTAGGTGCGGAACTGCACGCCGGCGCGCGGCAGCGGGACACGCACGGCGGCGACAAATTCGTCGGCCTGCAAATCCTTTTTCTGATAATCGAGATAGAAGGCTTCCAGCGCCAGCACGCGGCGGCCGGACGGGCCTTGCAGCACCACTTCGCTGCCCAGCGCGATCAGCCACGGCATCGAATCGCCGATCGGCGAGCCGTTGGCGACGTTGCCGCCCAGCGTGCCGGCGTTACGGATCGGCAGCGAGGCAAAGCGCTGCCACAACTCGCCCAGCTGCGCCGGATACAGCTTGCACAGCGCCTCGTAGGCGGCGTTGAGCGACACGCCGGCGCCGATTTCCAGCATGCCGTCCTGCTGCTGCACGCTTTGCAGCGCGGTGACGTGGCCGAGGTAGATGATGTCGCCCAGCTCGCGCATCTGCTTGGTGACCCACAGGCCGATGTCGGTGGAGCCGGCCAGCAGCGTGGCTTTCGGATGCGCGGCGCGCAGCGCCACCAGTTCTTCCAGCGTGCGCGGCGCATGGAACGACTGGCCGCGCGCGGTGTAGGTGGAACCAGCCTCGCGCTGCAAGGCTTGCAGCTGTTGCGTCAGCGCCGCACGGTCGAACGCCACCTTCGGCAGTTCTGTCATGCGGTGCGCCGCATCGATGATCGGGCGGTAGCCGGTGCAGCGGCACAGGTTACCGGACAGGCAGTCGTCGATCTCCTTGCGCTGCGCCGGCTTGCCATCCTTGTCGAGATACATGCCCCAGAGGGACATGACGAAGCCCGGCGTACAGAAACCGCATTGCGAGCCGTGACATTCCACCATCGCCTGCTGCACCGGATGCAGCGCGCCGTCCGGCTGCTGCATGTCCTCCACCGTGAACAGCGCCTTGCCGTCCAGCGTCGGTGCGAACTGGATGCAGGAGTTCACCGCCTTCATCTCCAGCTGGCCGGCGGCGTTCAGGCTGCCCACCACCACCGTGCAGGCGCCGCAATCGCCCTCGGCGCAACCTTCCTTGGTGCCGGTGCAATGCAGATCCTCGCGCAGGTGCTGGAGCACGGTGCGGGTTGGCGCGGCGTCATGGATTTCCTGGACAGCGCCACGGAAGTAAAAGCGTATGGGTTCGGACATCACGATCTCAATCTACAAATGGGTGAACCTTGCGCCAGTGTTCGGCGATATCGATGCGGCGCGTGATCCAGACCTTGTCATGCTGCTGCACGTAGTCGAGGAAGCGCGCCAGCGCAGCAGCGCGCGCCGGACGGCCGACGATGCGGCAGTGCAGGCCGATGGACAGCATCTTCGGCTGATTCAGGCCGTTCGGATCGCCCTCGGCGTACAGCACGTCGAAGGCGTCCTTCAGGTAATCGAAGAACTGCGTGCCGGAGTTGAAGCCCTGCGCGGCGGCGAAGCGCATGTCGTTGGTGTCCAGCGTGTACGGCACGATCAACTGCGGCGCGTTGGCTGCTTTACCCTGCGCGTCGGTGTAGTCGACCTTCTGCCAGAACGGCAGGTCGTCGCCATAGTGGTCGGCGTCGTAGCGGAAGCCGCCGTGTTCCATCACCAGCCTGCGCGTCTGCGGCGAATCGCGGCCGGTGTACCAGCCTTGCGGCGCGCTGCCGGTCAGCTCGCGGATGATGTCCACGGCTTCCTTCATGTGCGCACGCTCGGTGGCTTCGTCCATGTTCTGATAGGTGATCCAGCGCAGGCCATGGCAGGCGATTTCGTGGCCGAGTTGTTTGAACGCCGCCACCGCCTCCGGATTGCGCTTCAGCGCCATCGACACGCCGAACACCGTCAGCGGCAACTTGCGTTCCTCGAACATGCGCAGCAAACGCCACAAACCGGCGCGCGAACCGTACTCGTACAGCGACTCCATGCTCATGTGGCGGTTGCTGAAGGAGGCCGCGCCGATGATCTCGGACAGGAAAGTCTCGGAACCGGCGTCGCCGTGCAGCACGCTGTTCTCGCCGCCCTCTTCGTAGTTCAGCACGAATTGCAGCGCCACACGGGCCTGGTCCGGCCACTGGGCGTGCGGCGGTTTCGGGCCGTAGCCGATCATGTCGCGCGGGTAGTTGTCGTAAGTGGTCATGGCGCAGGCAAGTCTATGGGGAATATAACTCTAATCATATATGCCTGCGCGCATGGCGGTATATGATTTGTACAATAGACACTCATAACCTACGGATATAGGACCGAACATGGGCAAACTCAGCACGCACGTTCTCGACATCACCCAGGGCAAGCCTGGCGCCGGCGTCAAAGTGACCTTGTACGCGGTGGGACCGCAGGGGCGGGAGCTGCTGAAGACCGACGTCACCAACGCCGACGGCCGCTGCGCCGCACCGCTGCTGGAGGGCGACGCACTGAAACAGGGCAAATATGAGCTGGTGTTCAGTGCTGGTGCGTATTTCGACGCCCAGGGCGTGACGCTGCCGGAACCGAAGTTTATCGACGAGGTGACGCTGGCCTTCGGTGTCGCCGACGCCAGCCAGAACTACCATGTGCCGCTGGTGGTGTCGCCGTGGGCTTATTCGACTTACCGGGGAAGCTGAAATGTTAAGATGCGGGCACTATGACTGAATCACTGGCCGCATCCCTCCTTCAACAAGCCGTCGAACTGCACCAGCAGGGACGGCTGCAGCCGGCGCAAGCGCTGTACCGGCAAGTCCTCGAACTCGATCCGCGCCGCTTTGACGCGCTGCATTTGCTGGGCGTGATCGCGCGCCAGCAGGGCGATGCGGCGGCCGCCATCGATCTGATCTCGCAAGCGATCGCCGTGGACGGCGCGCAGGCCAGCGCCCATTGTAATCTCGGTGTCGCGCTGCTGGATGCCGGCCGTACCGATGAGGCGCTGGCCAGCCACGAGCGCGCGCTGGCGCTGCTTCCTTCGTATGCCATGGCATGGAGCAATCGCGGCAACGCGCTGCGCCGCCTGGGCCGGCTGGACGAGGCGCTGGACAGTTATCAGCGCGCCGTGCAGATCCAGCCGAATTACGCGGAAGCGCACTGCAACCGCGCCATCATCCTGCAGGATCAGGGCCGTTATCTCGATGCGCTGGGCGCGGCCGAGCATGCGCTCGACATCAAGGACCGTTACGCCGATGCGTGGCTGGCGCGCGGCAATGCCCTGCACTGCCTGCGCATCCTGCCGGAGGCGGTGGAGAGCTTTGATCGCGCCATCCATCTGCGTCCAGACTGGGCGGAAGCCTACAGCGCGCAAGGCTCCTCCCTGCAACGGCTGGGCGAATTCGCCGCCGCCCTGGACAGCTACGACCAGGCGCTGAAACACAAGCCGGACTACGCGCTGGCCCACTACTATCGCGGCAACACGCTGCGCGCGATGGGGCGGCGCGAGGAAGCCATCGCCGCCTATCATGCCGCGCTGGCGCATGGCGACAATCCGGAAACCATCGCCTTCGCGCTGGCATCGGTGGGCGCGGGTGAAACGCCGGCCGCGCTGCCGAACGACTACGTGCGTTCGCTGTTCGACCAGTACGCCAACCACTTCGACCAGCATCTGACCGAAGTGCTGGGTTACCAGACGCCGGCCGTGCTGGATGCGCTGCTGCGCCACGTGGCGCCGGCTTCGGAGCTGGCCACCGTGGACCTGGGCTGCGGCACCGGTCTGTGCGGCCCGTATCTGCGCGCCTACTCGCGCCGGCTGGACGGCGTCGACCTGTCGCAGCAGATGCTGGACAAGGCGGCTGAACGCGGCCTGTACGACGAACTGGCGTGCGCCGACCTGCTGACCTATCTGAACGGCCGCGAGGCGACATGGGATCTGGCGGTGGCGGCCGACGTGTTCGTCTACATCGGCGATCTGGCGCCGGTATTCAAGGCGGTGCACGCGGCGCTGCGTCCGGGCGGCCGCTTCTGCTTCTCGGTCGAAGCGGGCGATGACGCCGACTATGTGCTGCGTCCCTCCAACCGCTACGCGCACACGCCGGACTATCTGCGCCGGCTGGCGGCGGCGACCGGCTTCACGGTGCTGGCTACGCAGGCGCTGGACGCGCGCCAGGAAAACGGTGCGCCGATCGCCGCTCACGCTTTCCTGTTATGCAGATAGACCATCTGTTCATCCGTGTATCGCCGGGCGGCGCGGAAGCCGAAGCGCTGCGCGCGTTCGGCCTGAGCGAAGGTTCCGGCAACGTTCATCCGGGCCAGGGCACGGCCAACCGCCGCTTCTTCTTCGCCAACGCCTTCATCGAACTGCTGTGGATTGCCGATGAAACGGAAATCGCCAACCAGACCACGCGCCCAACCATGCTGCGCGAACGGCTGTCCGATGGCGACGCCTCGCCGTTCGGCATCTGCTTCCGTCCCGCCGTGCCGTTCGCAACCTGGAACTACGCGCCAGCCTACCTGCCGCCGGGCATGCAGATCGGCATTGCCACCGACGCGCCACTGACGGAGCCGATGTGGTTCCACACCTCCGCCGGCAAAGCGCCCGCAGCCTTCGAAGGCGACCGCCGGCAGCCGCTGCACCACGCCGCCGGCCTTGGCAGCATCACCGCCCTGCGCTGCACGCTGCCATCGGTCGCGGCACTGTCGTCCGCCGCCCACGCCAGCGGCATCGCCTTCGCCGAAGG
Organism: Duganella alba; assembly: GCF_009674495.1. Lineage (GTDB taxonomy): Bacteria > Pseudomonadota > Gammaproteobacteria > Burkholderiales > Burkholderiaceae_D > Rugamonas > Rugamonas alba. Next base: position 232,159 of record NZ_WKJN01000003.1, read on the forward strand.
CCCGCACCTGCTGGAAATCAGCTTCGACCACGAAACACGCGGCCTGCAACACGACTTCCGCCCAGCCCTGCCGCTCATCTTCAAGTATTGAGGCGACACATGGCGCGCAACCAGACAATGCCGCACACCATCCGACGCTTTGTTGGCGACGCCGTTCTGCAACGCGACCCGATCGGCGAATCGCCATGCCAGGTGCACCGCTTCCAGCGCGGCGACGAACTTTATTTTCTGAAGACTTCGCCATCGGTCTACGCCGACACCACTTACAGCGTGTAACGCGAAGCCAGCGTCATGCAATGGCTGACCGGCAAGCTGAACGTGCCGGAAGTCGTCCTGACCGCGCAGGATGACGAACAGGAATACATGATCACCCGCACCGTGCCCGGCGTACCGCTGTCGTCGCTGATCGCGGCCGGGCGGCCGGTGACGGCGCTGTTCCACCAGGCGCTGCACCAGCTGCAATCCATCCCTATCGTCAATTGCCCGTTCGACGCCGGCGCCGCCGTTCGCCTGCGCGAGCTGGCCTACCTGGTCGACAGCGGCCTGATCGACGAGGACTACAACTTCAACGCATGGCCCGGCCTGGCGACGCCGCAAGACCTGCTGGCACGACTGCACGCCACGCTGCCTGACGAAGACCGGGTCTTTTCCCACGGCGACCTCGGCAACAGCAATATCTTCGTCACCGACAACGACACACTGTATTTCATCGACCTCGGCCGGGGCGGCAAGGCCGACCGCTGGCTCGACATCGCCTTTGTCCACCGCAACCTGCGCGAGGATGTGTCCGACAACGCGGCAGCGCAATTCCTGACCATGCTCGGTGTCCAGGACGCCGCTGCAAAACGCCTGTTTTTCGAACAGCTTGATGAGTTGTTCTAACCTCCCTCCAAAGTACAACAACATCATCAAACTTGCATGCAACTCATCATTGCCTTAGAATCTAAAACTGTTGCTTTGCGCTGGCGCCTGATCGGTTGCCCACTTTCCCCATGCAAGATTCTTTACGGTGACCCTTGGATACCGTGCCACTTTGGGTGCAATTTCTTGCACTTTTTTTCCTGATATTGTGTTCGGCCTTCTTCGCCATGGCGGAAACCGCCCTGATGGCGGCCAACAAATATCGCCTGCGCCATGAAGCCAAACGCGGCAGCCGCCGCGCCATCACCACGCTGTGGCTGCTGGACCGCACCGACAAGCTGCTGTCGCTCGTGCTGATCGCCAACACGCTGTTCAACGCCGCCGCCACCGCGCTGGTCACCTCGCTGGCGATCCAGACCTTCGGCCATGACGACAACGTCATCACCATCTCCACCGGCGTGGTAGCCTTTCTGCTGATCGTGTTCGCCGAGATTTCGCCGAAAGTCATCGGCGCCACCTTCCCGGAAAAAATCGCCCTGCCGACCAGCATGGTGCTGAAACCGCTGATGGCGGTGTCCAAGCCGATGATCTGGTTCGTCAACCTGTTCGTGTCGCAGCTGCTGAAAGTGTTCGGCATCAAGGCCGGCTCGCACGCGCACGACCCGCGCCTGTCGCCGGAAGAGCTGCGCTCGATCGTGCTCGAAGGCGGCAACTTCATCCCACAAAAACACAAGAGCATCCTGCTCAACCTGTTCGACCTGGAAACCATCTCGGTCGAAGACATCATGACGCCGCGCGCCCAGGTCGAGGCGCTGAACCTGGAACTGCCGGTCGAGGAAATCAAGCGCGAGCTGACCACCTGCTATCACAACAAGCTGCCCGTCTACGAAGGCGAGATCAACCGCATCGTCGGCATCCTGCACGTGCGCAAGGCGGTGGCGCTGCTGAACCAGGAAGAGGAACTGACCACCGAGCACTTCCGCGAACTGCTGACGCCGCCCTACTTCATCCCGCAGGACACGCGCCTGTTCACCCAGCTGCAGTACTTCCAGGAGAACAAGGAACGCCTCGGCATCATCGTCGACGAGTACGGCGAGGTGCAGGGCCTGGTCACGCTGGACGACATCATCGAAGAGATGATCGGCGAGTTCACCACCTCCACGCCGAGCGCGGCCAAGGCCGAAACCTTCGGCTGGGACAAAAACGGCGAGTGCCTGCTCGACGGCGCCACGCCGCTGCGCGACGTCAACAAGCGCCTCGGCCTGTCCTTCCCGCTCGACGGTCCGAAGACGCTGAACGGCATGCTGCTGGAACTGTTGCAAGAAATTCCAGACGCGCCGATCAGCCTCAAGGTCGACCAGTGCATCGTCGAAGTGGTGCAGGTGCACGACCAGGCCATCAAAGTCGTCAAATTGCGACGCCCGCAGGCCCGCTAGCCAGGGTAAAACCACGCAAACGCGTGGGCGGGCGCAACAGAGCGGAGTAAAATCGAAGCGCACGCTTTACAAAAATAGTGCCTAGGAGCATTATTCTGAGGTTCACTCACCTCAATCCGCCCTCTCAACCTGACAGACGCTTCTATGGCTGCAGTCCTACCGAACGCAGTGCCAGGCGCCCCGATGCCGGGGCTGGCGAGGGCATTGATGCAAGCCGGACGCCTGTCCGCCTTGCAGGCCGAGACCCTGCAAAAAAAATCCGTCGCGGAGAAACTGGCCTTCATCGACGTGCTGCTGTCGAGCGGCGCGATTGAATCGAAGGCGCTGGCCGCCTTCTGCGCCGAAACCTTTGCCTATCCGCTGATGGACGTCAACGCGCTCAACATCGACGCGCTGCCGGCCAAGATCATCGACAACAAGCTGATGCAGACGCAGCGCGTGGTCGCGCTGGCCAAGCGCGGCAACAAGATGTCGGTGGCGATTTCCGATCCGACCAACACCCAGGCGCTGGATCAGATCAAGTTCCAGACCGAGTCCACCGTCGAACCGGTGATCGTGCCCCACGACGCGCTGCTGCAACTGCTGGCGCGCATCAACAAGAGCAGCGAGCAAAGCATCAGCGACCTGGCCGGCGACGACGCCGACATCCAGTTCGCCGAGGAAGAGCAGCCGTCCGCCGCCAGCGCCGCGGCCGCCGCCGACGCCGCCAACGAGGTGGAAGACGCGCCGGTGGTGCGCTTCCTCAACAAGATGCTGATGGACGCCGTCAACCTCGGCGCCTCCGACTTGCATTTCGAACCGTTCGAAAAATTCTACCGCGTGCGTTTCCGCGTCGACGGCGTGCTGCTGGAACACGCGCAGCCGCCGATCTCGATCAAGGAAAAACTGGTCTCGCGCATCAAGGTGCTGGCCAAGCTGGACATCTCGGAAAAGCGCGTGCCGCAGGACGGCCGCATGCGCCTGATCGTCTCGCCGACCAAGACCATCGACCTGCGCATCTCGACGCTGCCGACGCTGTTCGGCGAAAAGACCGTGATGCGTATCCTGGACGCGACGCAGGCGCAGATGGGCATCGACTCGCTCGGCTACGATCCGGACCAGAAGGAGCTGCTGCTGGACGCCATCCAGCGGCCCTACGGCATGGTGCTGGTCACCGGCCCGACCGGCTCCGGCAAGACGGTGTCGCTGTACACCTGCCTGAACATCCTGAACAAGCCCGGCATCAACATCTCCACCGCCGAAGATCCGGCCGAGATCAACCTGCCCGGCGTCAACCAGGTCAACGTCAACGACAAGGCCGGCCTGACCTTCCCGGTGGCGCTGAAGTCCTTCCTGCGCCAGGACCCGGACATCATCATGGTCGGCGAGATCCGCGACCTGGAAACCGCCGACATCGCCATCAAGGCCGCGCAGACCGGTCACATGGTGTTCTCCACGCTGCACACCAACGACGCGCCGTCGACGCTGACGCGGCTGATGAACATGGGCGTGGCGCCGTTCAACATCGCCTCGTCGGTGATCCTGATTACCGCCCAGCGCCTGGCGCGCCGCCTGTGCAGCTGCAAGCAGCCGGTCGACATCGCGCCGGAACTGCTGCTCAAGGCCGGCTTCAAACCGGAGGAACTGGACGGCAGCTGGAAACCCTACGGCCCGGTCGGCTGCGAGCGCTGCAACGGCGGCGGCTACAAGGGCCGCGTCGGCATCTACCAGATCATGCCGATCACGCCGGCGATCGAATCGCTGATCCTGGCCAGCGGCAACGCCATGCAGATCGCCGCCCAGTCCGAAGCGGAGGGCGTCAAGTCGCTGCGCCAGTCCGGCCTGGTCAAGGTCAAGGGCGGCTTGACCAGCCTTGAAGAAGTGCTCGGCTGCACCAACGAATAACGGGAAACGATCATGGCAACATCGGGCAACCAGGTCAAGGAATCCGTCTTCGCCTGGGAAGGCAAGGACAAAACCGGCAAGACCGTGCGCGGCGAACTGCGCGCCGGCGGCGAGGCGGTGGTCAACGTGACCTTGCGCCGCCAGGGCATCATGGTCACCAAGGTCAAGAAGAAGGCCTACCGCTCCGGCAAGAAAGTCACCGACAAGGACATCACGTTGTTCACGCGCCAGCTGGCCACCATGATGAAGGCCGGCGTGCCGCTGCTGCAATCGTTCGACATCGTCGGCAAGGGCCACTCCAACCCCTCGGTCTCCAAGCTGGTGATGGACCTGCGCGCCGACATCGAGACCGGCACCAGCCTGAACCAGGCATTCCGCAAGTTCCCGCTGTACTTCGATCCGCTGTTCTGCAACCTGGTGGGCGCTGGCGAACAGGCCGGCATCCTGGAAGACCTGCTGACGCGGCTGGCGATCTACAAGGAAAAGACCCAGGCCATCAAGAGCAAGATCAAGTCGGCGCTGACCTATCCGGTGTCGATCCTGGCGGTGGCCTTCCTGGTCACGGCGGTGATCATGATCTGGGTGGTGCCGGCCTTCAAGGAAGTGTTTGCCAGCTTCGGCGCCAACCTGCCGGCGCCGACGCTGTTCGTGATGGCGCTGTCGGAATTCTTCGTCAAGTGGTGGTACGTCATCTTCGGCGGCCTGTTCGCCGCCCTCTACTTCTTCTTCCGCGCCTGGCAGCGCTCGCTGAAGATGCAGCGCTTCATGGACAAGCTGCTGTTGCGCCTGCCCGTATTCGGCGAGGTGATCCGCAAGGCCACCATCGCCCGCTGGACCCGCACGCTGTCGACCATGTTCGCCGCCGGCGTGCCGCTGGTCGAATCGCTGGACTCGGTGGGCGGCGCCGCCGGCAACGCCGTCTACCTGGACGCCACGCGCCGCATCCAGACCGAGGTGAGCACCGGCACCAGCCTGACGGTGGCGATGCAGAACGCCGACGTGTTCCCCAACATGGTCACGCAGATGGTCTCCATCGGCGAGGAGTCCGGCTCGCTGGACGCCATGCTGGGCAAGGTGGCCGACTTCTACGAGGATGAGGTCGACGAGGCCGTGGCCTCGCTGTCGGCGCTGATGGAGCCGGCCATCATGGTCATCCTGGGCGTGCTGATCGGCGGCCTGGTGGTGGCGATGTACCTGCCGATCTTCAAACTCGGCGCGGTGGTGTAATCCGCGGCGGCGTCAGTGATGCAGCTGATGCAGCCACGCCGCCAGGCGGCGCCAGCCGAGCTTGCGCGGTGTCTGGTAGCACACCTCGCCGGGCACCTTGAGCGCCATCTCGGTGCCCTGCTCCGGCAAGGTCAGCACATCGACCGTGCCGGCCATGCGCGCGGCACGGTCGCGCATGGCTGGCAGGCCGCGCAGCGGCCCCGCCGTTTCCCTGCCATTGTCGCGCACGTAGAGCGTGAAGAACTCGCAGCCGTACACCAGTTCCAGCTCGACGCTGCTGGCCTGCGTGTGCTGGTAGGCGTGATACAACGCCTCGCGCACGATGGCATAGATGTCCTCGCTGCGGTCGCCGTTCAGCGGCGACGGCCGGCCGCTGACGATCATGCGGAACGGAATATTGAAATTGTCCTGCAGCGACTGACCGATGGCGGCCAGCGCCTGGTTCAGCTTGTCGCCGTAGACCACCGGCATGCGCAGCGCCAGGATCTGGTGGCGGCCCTCGGCCAGCACCTCGTCGGCCTGGTCCAGGATGTGGTCGATGGTGGCGCGTTCCGGGTTGTCGACCGCCAGCCGGTGGCCCACGCCCTGGAAGCGCAGGATCATGCCCTGCATGCTTTGCACCAGCGTGTCGTGCAGGCTGGCCGCCACCCGTTCACGTTCGGCCAGCAGGCGCAGGCGGGCTTCATACACACGCTGCGTGTGGCGCCGGCCCAGCAGCCATGCGGCGCCGGAGGCCAGGCACAGCAACACCAGCCCGAGCAGCAATAACAGGAATGTCTGGTAATACGACGACAAGGTGCGCTCCGGGCGGATAAACTGAGCTGTCACCTTGCCATTGTCTCAATGTTTTTACTATCTCCCTGACGGGGGAGTGTATTCCGAAAAAGCGTTCGCAACGTTGCGGCAATGCTTTAATATGGGCGCGTGATCATTACCGCTCTTTGACGCCCATGCTGCAATCGACCCTGCTGTTCGCTCCTGCTGGCGACCTCGCCATCAGTCTCATCGCCGGCTTGTTCGGCCTGCTGTTCGGCAGCTTCCTGAATGTCGTCATCCACCGCCTGCCTATCATGATGCAGCGCGAGTCGGACAACTATGTGGCCGAAGAAAGCAACAAGCCGCTGCCCCACACCACCCGCTACAACCTGATGACGCCGCGTTCGGCGTGTCCGCATTGCCAGCACCAGATCACCGCCATGGAAAACATCCCGGTGATCAGCTGGCTCGCGCTGCGCGGCAAGTGCAGCAACTGCAAGGCGCCGATCTCGCCGCGCTATCCGCTGGTGGAGCTGCTGACCGGCGCGCTGTCGGCGCTGGTGATCTGGCGCCTCGGCAGCGGCTGGACCGGCCTGGCGTCGCTGTTCTTCCTGTACTCGCTGGTGGCCATGACCTTCATCGACTTCGACACGCAGCTGCTGCCGGACGACCTGACCTACCCGCTGCTGTGGGCCGGCCTGCTGATGAACGTCAACGGCGCCTTTGTGCCGCTGCAGGACGCGGTGATCGGCGCGGCCGCCGGCTACCTGGCGCTGTGGTCGGTGTACTGGCTGTTCAAGCTGGTCACCGGCAAGGAAGGCATGGGCTACGGCGACTTCAAGCTGCTGGCGGCGCTGGGCGCGTGGATGGGCTGGACCATGCTGCCGGCGATCATCCTGCTGTCGTCGATTGTCGGCGCGGTGGTCGGCATCTGCCTGATCGTGTTTGCCAAGCGCGGCCGCAACAATCCGATTCCGTTCGGCCCCTATCTGGCGGCGGCCGGCCTGATCGCGCTGCTGTACGGCGCGCCGCTGACCGCCTTCACGCTGGGCGTCGTCCATCCATGAGCAGCGCGCCTTTCGCTGTCGGCCTGACCGGCGGCATCGGCAGCGGCAAGAGCACGGTGGCCGACATGTTCGCGGCGCGCGGCGCCAGCATTGTCGACACCGACGTCATCGCCCACGGCATGACCGCGCCCGATGGCCCCGCCATGCCGGCCATCGCCGCCGAATTCGGCGCGGCGTTCGTTGATGCCACTGGCGCCATGGACCGCGCGCGCATGCGCGAACTGGTGTTCCGCGACGCCGGCGCCAAGGCGCGGCTGGAAGCGATTTTGCATCCGCGCATCCGCGACGCCGCGCTGGCCGCCGCGGCTTCGGCCATGGTGGCCAACCCGGGCAGCTACGTCATCTACGCGGTGCCGCTGCTGATCGAATCCGGCACGTGGCGTGCGCGGGTCACCCGCGTGCTGGCGGTAGACTGTGACGAACAAGTGCAAATTGCCCGCGTGATGGCGCGTAACAATTTGCCGGAGGCGCAAGTCCGCGCCATCATGGCGGCGCAAGTGAGCCGGGCGCAAAGGTTGGCGGCGGCGGACGATGTGATTGTCAATAATGCAGGAATCGAGGATCTGGAAGCCCAAGTCGACCGCTTGCACGCCTTTTATCAGCAACTTCGCTGCAAATTCGCTGGTAATTTCGCAGAATAGGGCAATAATGCCTTCGCAACGTTTGTAATTTTGCTTGGCTTGCTTCAAAATCACGAGAATTCTTTGCAAGTCCATCTATAGAGGGATGTTATTTTGATCGTCTACGAATATCCTTTCAACGAGCGCATCCGCACGTTGCTGCGCCTGGAGGATTTGTACGAGAAATTCAAGTTCTTTGTGCATCAAGAACATCCGATGCAGCACCACGTTGCGCTGGCCACCATCTTCGACATGCTGGAAGTGGCCGGCCGCGCCGATCTGAAATCCGACCTGCTGCAAGAACTGGAGCGCCAGCGCCAAACGCTGCTGGGCTACCGCATGAATCCCAATGTGCAGGCTGAAACGCTGGACGCGATCCTGGCCGAAGTCGATGGCGTCGCCAGCGCGCTGGTCGCCGCGCAGGGCAAGACCGGGCAGAACGTGCGCGACAACGAGTGGCTGATGAGCATACGCGGCCGCACCATCATTCCGGGCGGCGCCTGCGAGTTTGATTTGCCTTCCTACTACGCCTGGCAGAAGCGGCCGGCGGAACAGCGCTTCAACGACATCGCCAACTGGTTTGCGCCGCTGGCGCCGCTGTTCGATGCGCTGGGCCTGGTGCTGCGCCTGCTGCGCGACTCGGGCGGGCCGGTGAAGATGATTGCCGTCGCCGGCAGCTATCAGCAGATGTTGCAGGGGAAGGTGTATCAGATGCTGCGCCTGACCCTGGATGAGGCGCAGGGCGCGATTCCGGAGATTTCGGCCAACAAGTACATGCTGTGGGTGCGCTTTACCTCGCAGGGCGGCGACCTGAAACCCAAGCCGCTGGAAGATGATGTACCATTCGAGCTTACCCTTTGTAACTTCTGACGAACCTCATGACCACTGTAGTTGAATGCCCGACCTGCTCCGCCAAAGTGGAGTGGAAACCGGAGAATAAATTCCGCCCGTTCTGCTCGGAGCGCTGCAAGAAGATTGATCTCGGGGCGTGGGCCGAGGAAAAGTACGCCATTCCGGCCGCGCCGCCGAAAGATCCTCTGGACGAAGAGTAATTACACCCGCACACCGGAGCCGGGGGTCTGACCCCGTTCGGGGTCAGACCCCGCCACGGTTCGGGGTTCAGCTATAGCGCACCTGTTCCAGCCACTCCAACAGCGGTATCGTCGCGGGCAGCAACGGCTCTACCCCGACTGTTCCCTGCCATGCGAATGCCTGGCCTTCGAGGCTTTGCGGTTCGCCGGACCAGTCGCGGCTGATGTAGAAGTGCAGCCGCACGTGCGCGTGCGGGTAGACGTACTCCACGCCGCACCATTCTTCGGCGCTGTGGATCTGCAGGCCCAGCTCTTCGACAAACTCGCGTTTCAACGCTTCCAGGATCGTCTCACCGGGATCGACTTTGCCGCCGGGGAATTCCCAGTAGCCGTCATACGGCTTGCCGGCCGGACGCTGGCCCAGCAGCACATCGCCATTCGGCTTGACCAGAATCCCTACCGCCACATCGACCGGCTTCATGCGAGCTTCCCCGCGTAGTCCTTGGCGAACTGCCACGCCACGCGGCCCGAACGCGAGCCGCGCTGCAAGGCCCAGCGCAAGGCGTCGGCGCGCGCGCCTTCGATCTGCGCTTCGGTGCAGCCCAAGGTCGACAGCCAGTGGCCGACGATGGTCAGGTAGTCATCCTGCTTGAACGGATAGAAGGTCAGCCACAGGCCGAAACGCTCGGACAGCGAAATCTTTTCCTCCACCGTTTCGCCCGGATGCAGGTCGCCGTTTTCGTCGTGCTTGTAGCTCATGTTGTCGGACATGCGTTCCGGCAGCAGGTGGCGGCGGTTCGACGTCGCGTAGATCAGCACATTGTCCGACTGCGCCGAGATGCTGCCGTCCAGCGCCACCTTCAGCGCCTTGTAGCCGCTCTCGCCCTCTTCAAACGACAGGTCGTCGCAGAAGATGATGAAGCGCTCCGGCCGCCCGGCCACCAGGTCGACGATGTCCGGCAGCTCGGCCAGGTCGGCCTTGTCCACCTCGATCAGACGCAGGCCGTCCTTGCCGAACTGGTTCAGGCAGGCCTTGATCAGCGACGACTTGCCGGTGCCGCGCGCGCCGGTCAGCAGCACGTTGTTGGCCGGCTTGCCGCTGACGAACTGACGCGTGTTCTGCTCGATCTGTTCCTTCTGCGGACCGATGTGCTGCAAGTCGTCCAGCGCGATATCCGACACGTGCGCCACCGCCTGCAGATAGCTCGGGCTGTTGGCGCGCTTGCGCCAGCGGAAGGCGTACCCCAGCCGCCAGTCCGGCTCGCGCGGCGCCTGCGGCAGCACCGCCTCCACGCGCGCCAGCAGGGCCTCGGCGCGCACCAGGAATTGTTCGAGGGCCGTCGACATCTTACGAGCGGTAGTCGGCGTTGATCGACACGTAATCGTGCGACAGGTCGCAGGTGTAGACGGTGGCCACAGCGGCGCCGCGCGCCAGCTTGACGCGCACGGTGATCTCGGCCTGCTTCATTACGCGCTGGCCGTCTTCTTCCTTGTAGTCAGGATTGCGGCCGCCGTTCTTGGCCACCCACACATCGTCCAGGTACAGGTTCAGCTTGCTGACGTCGAGGTCGTCCACGCCGGCGTAGCCGATGGCGGCCAGGATACGGCCCAGGTTGGGGTCGGAGGCGAAGAAGGCGGTCTTCACCAGCGGCGAATGGCCGATCGAGTAGGCGATCTTGCGGCACTCTTCGACGCTGGCGCCCTCTTCCACGATGATGCTCATGAACTTGGTCGCGCCTTCGCCGTCGCGCACGATGGCTTGCGCCAGGAACAGCGACAGTTCGGTGACGGCGTCGCGCAAGGCGGCATATTCCGGTGCGTCCACCGAGTTCACTTCCAGCGAACCGGCGCCGGTGGCGATCAGCATGAAGGAATCGTTGGTCGAGGTGTCGCCGTCGATGGTGATGCAGTTGAACGAGTGATTGGCCGCATGCTTGACCAGTTGTTCCAGCACCGGCTGCGCCACCTTGGCGTCCAGCGCCAGGTAGCCCAACATGGTCGCCATATTCGGCTTGATCATGCCGGCGCCTTTGGAAATGCCGGTCATGGTCACGCTGTGGCCGCCGATGGTGACGGTGCGCGAGCCGGCTTTCGGCTGCGTGTCGGTGGTCATGATGGCTTCGGCCGCGTTGTACCAGTTGTCTGCCTTCAGGCCGGCGATGGCTTGCGGCAGGCCGGCGATGACTTTGGCGGCCGGCAGCGGCTCCAGGATCACGCCGGTGGAGAATGGCAGGATCTGCGCCGCGTCCACGCCCAGCTGCGCGGCCAGCGCGACGCAGGTTTCGTTGGCCAGCGACAGACCCAGCTCGCCGGTGCCGGCGTTGGCGTTGCCGGTGTTGACCAGCAGCGCGGCGATCGGCTTGCCGCTGTCCTTGGCCGCCGCCAGATGCGCCTTGGCGATCTGCACCGGCGCCGCGCAGAAGCGGTTCAGCGTGAACACGCCGGCCACGGTGGCGGTCGGCGCCAGCTTCATCACCAGCACGTCCTTGCGGTTCGGCTTCTTGATGCCGGCTTCGGCAAAGCCGATTTCAACACCCGCGACGGGCTTCAGTTCGGAGGCGATGGGCAGGGGGGAATTGACGGCCATATTCTTGATCTCGTGGGTGGAAAGAGGGAGCCGCTATTGTAATACCTGATCCGCCAGCCGCGTGGCCTGTAACCACGAGTGACCGATAACAGAACATCAAATTTGCTCAAAAATCACTGGAGCGATATCGTACAAGCTGCTGTTTTTACAGCGCTTTTAGCACAAAAACCACAAAAAATTAGTACGATCGTTCAGTTTATCGTTTTCCTCTTTCATGCTCCCAGGAAATTGGTCTAAGGTAATAACTGAATGCCCCATCCCCGCATTGCTCCATAAATAAAAGACGGCACAACCGTCATACCGACAACAACCCCCTAGGATTGAACTCATGAAAAAGCAACTTTTAGTAGCTGCCGTCTTGGCTGCCACCGCCGCAATGCAGGCGCACGCCGGCGCCCTGGATGACGGCAACCTGAGCATCAGTGGTTTCGGCACGCTGGCCGCCGCCAAGAGCAATACCGACGACGTGACCTACGCGCGCTACAACCAGGCCGACGGCGTCGGCGACAGCGCCCGCCTCGGCCTCGACACCAACCTCGGCCTGCAAGCCACCTACAAGATCAACGACTGGCTGTCCGGCACCGCGCAGGTGCTGACCCGCAAGGCCACCGAACACAATTTCACCACCGACCTGACCTGGGCCTTCCTCAAAGCCCGCATCAACGACGAAGTGTCGGTGCGCGTGGGCCGCGTGGTGGTGCCGACCTTCCTGATTTCCGACTACCAGAACGTCGGCTACGCCAACACCATGATGCGTCCGCCGATCGAGATGTACAGCCAGGCGCCGATTGAAAACTCGGACGGCGCCGACATCAACTACCAGCACGCTTTCGGCGAACTGAACTTCACGGCGCAAGCCTTTGCCGGCGTCAGCCGCGGCAAGCTGTTCGTGGCCACCGGCGCCGGTTCGACCGCGACCTACCGCGCACCGGCCGCCGGCTTCAGCGTGGCCGGCGAATACGGCCCCTTCCTGCTGCGCTTCGCCCACGCGCGCGCCGACATGAAGATCAACGACCTGCAACCGATCAACGGCCTGACCACCACGCTGAACGCCGTCGGCTTGACCCAGCTGGCGTCGGACATCACCTTCAGCACCGGCAAGAAAATCGCCTTCACTTCGGTGGGCGGCACCATGGACTGGAACAACATCGTGGCCCAGGCCGAATACGCCCAGCGCCGCGCCAAGGAAGCGGTCTACCTGCCGGACACCAACGCCTGGTACGCCATGGTCGGCTACCGCGTCGGCAAAGTGCTGCCGTATTACGCGCACGCCTCGTCGAAGGGCGCCGGCAGCTCGGTCACCACGCCGGCCGCGCTGGCGCGCATTCCGGCGCTGAACACCGCCGTCACCGGCCTGCTGACGTCGGCCGAGCAGACCTCGGACATCATCGGCGTGCGCTGGGACTTCGCCAAGCAGCTGGCCCTGAAAGTGCAAGTGGACCGCGTCAAGCCGGGCGCCAAGTCGGGCCTGCTGATCAACGTGCCGGCCGCCGGCTATAGCAAAGACGTCACCGTGGTCGCCGCCGGCCTGGACTTCGTATTCTGATCGGGAAAACTAGAATGAAAAAGCTTATCAGCGCTCTCATGCTGTCCGCACTTGCGGCGGCAGCCCTGCCGGCTTCGGCCGAAATCGTCGTCATCGTCAGCAAGCAGAATCCGGCCACGCGCATGTTCTCGGAACAGGCGTCGCAATTCTTCCTGGGCAAATCCAACCTGTTCACGCCGGTCGACCAGGCCGACGGCTCGGCCATCCGCAACGAGTTCTACAAGAAAGTGGCGGACAAGGACGCGGCCCAGGTCAAGGCCTTGTGGTCCAAGCTGGTGTTCACCGGCAAAGCCACGCCGCCGAAGGAATATCCGAACAGCGCCGACGTGAAAAAAGCAGTTGCTGCCGATCCGAAAGCAATCGGGTATATTGACAAGTCGGCAGTTGACGATACCGTCAAAGTGATTCTGACCCTGCCTTAACTCCAGGTCGTCCTGCCAGCCTGCCGTGCCATCCGCGCGGCAGGCGCGTGTGCTCCTGGCGCCTTCCAACAAGGAGTGACCGTTTTGAGTGTATCGCTACGCGCGAAGTTTCTGATGCTCAGTGCCGTGGTGCAGGCGCTGGTGGTGAGCCTGCTGATCTGGAACAGCCTGCGCCTGATGAACCACGCGGTCAGCACCAACGCCGAACGCGTCGCCCAGGAATATGCGGTCACGCTCAACCTCTCCCTCAGTCCCTACGCCATGCGCGGACGGCTGCCCGAACTGAATACCTACCTGGCCGAAATGCTGTCCGATCCGGACGACAGCTTCCTGCGCTACCTGACCATCCTCGACGACAACGAAAGCCCCATCATCGCCGTGGGCAAGCGCGATATGCCGCTGCCGGCGCTGCTGCGGCAAGGCGGCGGCACCAGCTTCAAGGGCGTGCGCACCTTGATCAGCGACGCCACGCTGCACGCGCGCGCGCCGCTGCTGCTGGCCGACAACCGCATCGGCAGCATCAACTTCGGCCTCAGCACCAAGGACCTGAAACAGGCGCGCGACGAGGTGCTGGTGCAGAGCGGCGTCATCGCCCTGTTCGGCTTCGGGCTGGGCGTGCTGATGGTCTACATCTTCACGCACGGCATCGGCCGCCGCCTGCAGGCGCTGACCGGCGACTCGGAACAGTTGGCGTCCGGCGACTACAGCAAGGCGCTGGCGGTGCATGGCGCCGATGAAATCGCGGTCTTCACGCGCGCCCTCAACACCATGAGCGCGGCGCTGCGCGAACGCATCGCGCAGCTGGAGCAGTCGCAGCGGCGGCTGTCGGAATCGGAGGCGCGCTTCAAGACCCTGTTCGACATGGCGCCGCTGCCGCTGACCGTGTCGGACCGCGAAGGCCGCATCATCGCCGCCAACCGCGCGCTGCTGCATACCTTCGGCAAGGCCGCCACCAACCTGATCGGCAAGCGCAGCGACGAAGTGCCGTTCTGGGCCAGCAGCATCGAGCGCGAGCGGATCTGGAACATGTACCGCGAGCACGGCGCGGTGCATGGCGCCATCGCCGGCGTGCAGCTGCCCGACGGCAGCGTCGGCAGCGTGGCGATCTGGTCGTCCTCGCTGACCCAGGACGGCAACGACATCATCATCTGGGCGCTGCTGGACCTGACCGAGGAACTCAACGCCAAGCGCGAACTGAAGGATCTGAACGTGTCGCTGGAAAGCCGCGTCAGCGAACGCTCGGCCGCGCTGGAACGCGCCAACGCCGAACTGAGCACGGCGCTGCAGACGCTGCGCCATACGCAGCACGAGCTGCTGGCGTCGGAGAAGATGGCGTCGCTGGGGTCGCTGGTGGCCGGCATCGCGCATGAGCTGAACACGCCGATCGGCAACAGCCTGCTGGCCTCGACCGCGCTGCGCGACCGCGTGCAGGAATTCGAACGCCAGGTGGAGGCCGGCGCGCTGCGGCGCTCGCAGCTGACTTCGCACCTGGAGGAAGTGCGCATGGCCAGCGAGCTGATTTCCGGCTCGCTGCACAAGGCGGCCGAGCTGATCTCGTCGTTCAAGCAGATCGCCGTCGACCAGACCAACGACCAGCGCCGCGCCTTCGACCTGCTGGCGGCGGTGCAGGACACCATCGCCACCTACATGCCGCGCCTGCGCCGGGTGCCGTGCGAGGTGGACCTGCGGATCCCCGTGGGGCTGATGCTGGATTCCTATCCGGGCGGCCTGTACCAGATCCTGAACAACCTGATCAACAACGCCCTCGCCCACGCCTTCGAACAGCGCCGCGACGGCGTCATCGTCGTGCGCGCGGCGATGGTGGACGATGACGTCCTGTCGCTGGAGTTCAGCGACAACGGCTGCGGCATGACCGAGGACGTGCTCAAGCGCGTGTTCGATCCCTTCTTCACCACCCGCATGGGCCAGGGCGGCACCGGCCTCGGCATGAACATCGTCTACAACATCGTCACCGGCGTGCTGGGTGGACGCATCAGCATCGACTCGGCGCCGGACGCCGGCACCACCGTGCGCATGCTGCTGCCGCGCGTGGCCCCGCAACGCGAGGCGAAGTCCTAATCCGACGGGCGCTTCCTGCGGACGTAGCTCATCATGCACACATAATCGGCCAGCGGCATGATGCCGAGCGCACGCCGGTTCTGCTCCACCTCTTGCACGCTTTGGTCGTCGGGCAGGCCGAAATGGGCGGTAGCCCAGGCCTCGGGCGTGAACTGCGTGCCGTAGCGCTGCGCCCTGTGTTGCGCCACCAGCACCCGGTCGATGAAGCGCGACAAGGTCATGCCGTCCAACTCGCCGGCGGCATGGCGCTGTTCCAGTTCGGGCAGGAGCGACGCCTGGAACGCCGGTTGCAGGTCCGCGTGCTGCGCCAGCAGCCACGCCTGACGCACACCGCGTTCACCCACCTGCGCGGCGGTCGGGAAGCCCTGGCTGCGCACCAGCATGGACAGCCATTTGACGTTGTTCGCATCCACCTGAACCGCACGCTGCCGGACCAGTGTGTTGGCAGGGTGAGCCAGGTATGCAATGCGCGCTTCCTGGTCACGCTGGGAACGTATCGCCAGCTCTTCACGCAACGCCGGATCGCTGAACGACCGCGCTGCATCACGCTGATTCATCGCCGCGTCCGACTCCTCTGGGTGGGCCTGGTTCCAGGCAATGGCGCCGGGACACGGCATCGCATCCACAGCCTCCTCGCCAAAAGCTGGCGCGGCTAACACTGCACACAGCAATGCTGGCAATATCCGAAACAATCCATTCCTCCCGATATATCGATGTCGCGCTCAAGGATAGCATGCCGGTTTAACCCTCCGATTCTGCAGTCCATCGCAAAATCCGGACTGGCGCGAAGGGATGGCTTAGCATAGGCTCAACTCACCTTTTCCGGAGATTTTCCTATGAAGCTGCTGTCTGCATTTGCCTTGGCGTTGTCGTTGCTGATTGGTTCTTCCGCGTTTGCCCAAGGTGCCAAGGATGTCGCGGACGCGCGCGCGGCGTCGGAGAGCTGGATGAAACTGATGGATGCGGAAGACTATTCGGCCGCCTGGAACAAGGGCGCCGAAGGCGTGCGCAAGGATATGTCGAAGCTGGCGTGGAACATGCTCGCCAGCGCCATCCATATTCCGCTGGGAACGTTCAAGTCGCGCAGCTACCAGTCGGCCAGCGTCAAGCCGGCGTCGATCACCTTCGAGTACATCTCTGACTACCAGAGAAACCACGCCGTGCGCGAATCCGTCACCGCCGTGAAGGAGAAGGATGGCGTGTGGCGCGTATCCGGCTACGGCATCCACAGCGATGACAAGGAATAACATGGAGGACCGATTGCGCCACCTCGGTCGGCCTGTTCGACTGCGTCGTGCGCCGCAATCCCGCGCGCGTCACCGTGATCAGCGTGTAAGCGCGCGGCGTTCGACAAACTCGGCGGTGCGGCTGCGGTAGGTGAAGGTGGTGGCCGTGTCGCTGGATGCCACTTCCAGCACGCCGCCGTGCGAGACGGCGATTTCCGAGGCGATGAACAGCCCCAGCCCCAGGCCGCCGGAACCGCCGCCGGAACTCGATTGCCAGAACGGCGTGAACAGCTGCGCCTGAATCTCGGCAGGAATCGGCGGCCCGCTATTGGTCACCGACATTTCAAAGATGCCGTTCGACTGCCTGACCTTGACGTACACCGGCGCCGCCGCGCTGCCATGCACGAGGGCGTTCTTCAGCAGGTTGGACAGCAGTTGCACCAGGCGCGCCGCATCGCACAGCAACGCCACGCCGCCCGGCAACTCCTCGATGATTTCCCGCTGCGGATAAACGCTGCGCAACTCGGCAATCGCCTGTTGCAGCGGTTTCTCCAGCTGGCTTTCGTGGCGCAGATTGAGCGAGATGCCGCCGCCCATGCGCCCGCGCGTGAAATCGGTGACGTCGTCGATCAGCGCGCCGATACGCTGGCTGCTGCGCTGCATGATGTCCAGCAGCGGCCGCAGCGACGGCGGCGCCTGCATGCGCAGGATTTCGGTGCCGTTCATGATGGTGCTCAGCGGCGTGCGGATATCGTGGCCCAGCATGGCGATGAACTGTTCGCGCATCTTCGCGGTTTTCACTTCATCGCTGAGCGCCGCCTGCGCCTCGCCCAGCACCACTTCGCTTTCCAGCTGACGGCTGATGAGCTCGGCAAACAGCATCAGCGTGTTGCGCATGGTCTTGTTGGTCAGCTCGGCCTTGTGTGGATCAAGCCCGCACAGCGTGCCGAAGTATTCGCCGCTCGGCCGGTACAGCGGAATCGAAAAATAGCTCTGGAAACCGTAGATGCGCGGCGTGTGATGGTTGCAATAGCGCTCGCTGTCGCGCACCGAATCGATAATGATGGCGGCATTGTTGTCGCGTACCTCTTCGCACAGCGTGGTGGTGACGTCCAGCTCGCCGCCGATTTGCAGGCCGAAGTTCAGCTTGTCCAGCACCGAGCAGCAATGCCAGGAATTGGCCGTCACGCGCGCGATGGCAACAAAGCCCAGCCCGGTCAATTCGGAAACAGCCTCCAGTATCGTCGGCACCGCGCCGATCCTGGCAATCGCCGCGATATCCTCGTCCAAGCCCTGTGTCATCCCGCACCTCCGCTTCAACCATAAAAAAACCCGCAAGGCTTGCGCCCTACGGGTTCATTGTGCTGCCGCTGTGCTGCTTACGCAAGCTTGCCGTGGCAGGCCTTGTATTTCTTGCCACTGCCGCATGGGCATGGATCGTTGCGACCGACCTTCAGGCCCATTTCCATCAGCTGCTCGCCGCTCAGGTTTTGCAGCTCTGGCGGCAGGCCGGTGAACTGTGGCGGCGCCAGCAGTTCTTCCGGCGCGGCGCTCGGATCGAAATCGGCGTGCTGGTAGCTGACGTTTTCCACGTGCGACTGTTGCATTGCCGCCTCGGCCGCGTCGATCTCTTCACGCGACTGGATGCGCACGGTCATGATCAGCTTGACGACTTCGTTCTTGATCATGTCCAGCATCTGGCCGAACAGTTCGAACGCTTCGCGCTTGTATTCCTGCTTCGGATTCTTCTGCGCATAACCGCGCAGGTGGATACCCTGGCGCAGGTGGTCCAGCGCCGCCAGGTGCTCGCGCCAGTGCGAGTCCACCGATTGCAGCATGACGTTGCGCTCGAAGCCGCCGAACGATTCCTTGCCGACGATATCGATCTTCGACTGGTACAGCGCATCGGCCGCGCCGATCACGCGTTCCAGGATTTCGTCGTCGGTCAGGTTGGGCTCGGCGGCGACCATGGCGGTCAGCGGCAGATCGATCTGCCACTCGGCGGCCAGCGCCGCTTCCAGGCCTTTCAGGTTCCACTGTTCTTCCACCGATTCTTCCGGCACGTATTCACGCACCAGGTCGGTGAAGGCGCCGTGGCGCAGCGACATGATCAGTTCCGAAATATCGGCCGCTTCCAGCAGCTCGTTACGTTGCTGGTAGATCACTTTACGCTGGTCGTTGGCGACGTCGTCGTATTCCAGCAGTTGCTTACGGATATCGAAGTTGCGCGCCTCGACCTTGCGCTGGGCCGACTCGATCGAGCGGCTGACGATGCCCGCTTCAATCGGTTCGCCTTCCGGCATTTTCAGGCGGTCCATGACGGCGCGCACGCGGTCGCCGGCGAAGATGCGCAGCAGCGGATCGTCCAGCGACAGGAAGAAGCGCGACATGCCCGGGTCACCCTGGCGCGCGGCACGGCCACGCAGCTGGTTGTCGACGCGGCGCGATTCGTGACGCTCGGTGCCGACGATGTGCAGGCCGCCAGCGGCCACCACTTGTTCGTGCAGCGCCTGCCAGCCGTCGCGCAGCGCCTGCGACTGGGCGGCCTTGTCGGCGTCGCTCAGTTCGGCGTTGGCTTCGATGAACTGGATTTGTTTTTCAACGTTACCACCCAGCACGATGTCAGTACCACGACCGGCCATGTTGGTGGCGATGGTGATGGCTTTCGGCGAACCGGCCTGGGCGATGATTTCCGCTTCACGGGCGTGCTGTTTCGCGTTCAGCACGTTGTGCGGCAGGCCGCCCTTGGTCAGGATGCCCGACAGCAGTTCCGAGTTCTCGATCGAGGTGGTGCCCACCAGCACCGGTTGGCCGCGCTCGTAGCACTCGCGGATTTCCAGCATCATGGCGTTGTATTTTTCCTGCGACGACTTGTACACCTGGTCCTGGCGGTCTTTGCGCGCCGACGGACGGTTCGGTGGAATCACCACGGTTTCCAGACCGTAAATTTCCTGGAATTCGTAGGCTTCGGTATCGGCCGTACCGGTCATGCCGGCCAGCTTGGCGTACATGCGGAAATAGTTCTGGAAGGTGATCGAGGCCAGCGTCTGGTTCTCGTTCTGGATCTTCACGCCCTCTTTCGCCTCGACCGCCTGGTGCAGGCCGTCGGACCAGCGGCGGCCGGTCATCAGACGGCCGGTGAATTCGTCGACGATCACCACTTCATTGTTCTGCACCACGTAGTGCTGATCCTTGAAGTACAGCGCGTGCGCGCGCAGCGCCGCGTACAGGTGGTGCACCAGCGTGATGTTGGCGGAATCGTATAGCGAGGCGCCTTCCGGCAGCAGGCCCATCTGGGTCAGGATGCCTTCGGCCTTCTCGTGGCCGGCTTCGGTCAGCAGCACCTGGTGGGCTTTTTCGTCCTTGGTGTAATCGCCAGGGACCTCGACCTTGCCTTTGCCGTCGGCGGTTTCTTCGCCGATCTGCAGGGTCAGCAGGCGCGGCAGTTCGTTGATCTTGTAGTACAGATCGGTGTGGTTCTCGGCCTGGCCGGAGATGATCAGCGGGGTACGGGCTTCGTCGATCAGGATCGAGTCGACTTCATCGACGATGCCGAAGTTCAGCACGCGCTGCACGCGGTCCTTGGCGTCGAACACCATGTTGTCGCGCAGGTAGTCGAAGCCGAATTCGTTGTTGGTGCCGTAGGTGATGTCGGAGTTGTAGGCCGCCTGCTTGGTGGCGTGCTCCATCTGCGACAGGTTGATGCCGGTGGTCAGACCCAGCCAGCTGTACAGCTTGGCCATGGTCTCGGCGTCGCGCTGCGCCAGGTAATCATTGACGGTGACGATGTGCACGCCCTTGCCGGACAGTGCGTTCAGGTAGGCCGGCAGGGTCGCGGTCAGGGTCTTGCCCTCGCCGGTGCCCATTTCAGCGATTTTGCCGTAGTGCAGAACCATGCCGCCGATCATCTGCACGTCGAAATGGCGCATCTTCATCACGCGCTTGGAGGCTTCGCGGCAGACCGCGAACGCTTCAGGCAACAGCGCGTCCAGCGTCTCGCCGTTGGCGATGCGCTCCTTGAAAGCGGGCGTCTTGGCTTGCAGCTCGGCGTCCGACAGTTTTTCCATCGCCGGTTCGAGCGCATTGATCTCGCGTACCGTTTTTTGGTATTGCTTGAGCAGGCGCTGGTTGCGGCTGCCGAAAATCTTGGTCAGAAAAGACATGCTTGAATTCTTGAAAAAACGCCGTTGAAAAAAGCTCTGTAGGTTAAGAACGCTTACCGCACGGAGTTGGACTATGGCAAAAGACGGTGATTTTATCACGCGCTCGGGCCTACATTGGGTTATTGGCCTATATAACAATAGCCCAAGTGTGAACAATGTCACAAAATCAATCGATTTTAACCGCTGGTGACGATTTTGGGGCGGCGCAATATCTGTGATATGTTTCGCCGCATGCGATTCAACTCCTCCAACCTCGCGCTCAAGCGCCCCACTGCGGTGGGAGCGACCGATTTCCTGCGCCGCAACGACAAGATGGCGGCGCTGCTGCCGGCCGTCCAGCGCATGGCGCGGCTGCAAAAGGACTGCGCCGAGTGCCTGCCGGCCATGTTCGTGCACTGCGAGATCCTGGCGTTCGAGGATGGCCAGCTGCTGCTGTCGCTGCCGACCACGGCGCTGGCGGCCAAGCTCAAGCAGCAATTGCCGAAATTGCAAGAAACGCTGGCGCGGCGCGGCTGGCAGGTGCACGGCGTCAAGCTCAAGGTGCAGATGACCAAGCAGGCCGAGATCAAGGAAAAGATGCGGGCGCTGGAATTGCCGGGCGCCGCGGTGGACGCCTTCGACCAGCTCAGCGGCAGCCTGGAGCAGACGCCGCAGAACGCGGCGCTGATCGAGGCGGTCAAGGCGATGGTGGCGCGGCGCCGCGCCGGCGGCGGCTGATTAAGTTAGCGCCCACTCACGCGCCATCTGGCGCACATAGGACTGCGGCGCGACGTCATTGCTGTCAAACGTCACCACTTCATAGGCGTCCGGATGCTTGAGCAGTTCCAGCAGCAGCTGGTTGTTCAGCGCGTGACCGGACTTGTGCGCTTCATACGACGCCAGCAGCGGATGGCCGACCAGGTACAGGTCGCCGATGGCGTCGAGGATCTTGTGGCGCACGAACTCGTCTTCATAGCGCAGGCCGTCCGAATTCAGGATGCGGTACTCGTCCATCACAATCGCGTTTTCCAGCGAACCGCCGCGCGCCAGGCCGATGCCGCGCAACATCTCGACATCCTGCATGAAACCGAAAGTACGGGCGCGCGCGACGTCGTGCACATAGGAGACGTCGCCGAAATCCACATGGGCGCGCTGCTGGGTGCCGTCCACCGCCGGGTGGTTGAACTCGATGAAGAAGTCCAGCTTGAAGCCGTCGTGCGGCAGCAGGCGCGCCCATTTTTCCTTGTCGCCCGTGCCTTCGCGGATTTCCACCGGCTTCAGCACGCGGATGAATTTCTTGGCCGCCGGCTGCTCCAGCACGCCCGCCTGTTGCAACAAGAATACGAACGACGAAGCCGAACCGTCCATGATCGGGATTTCTTCGGCGCTGACTTCGATGTACAGGTTGTCAATACCGAGACCGGCGCAGGCCGACATCAGGTGCTCCACGGTGGAGACGCGCGCGCCTTCCTTGACCAGCACCGAGGCCATGCGGGTATCCCCCACCGCCATCGCGCTGGACGGGAATTCCACCATGGGCTCCAGGTCGACGCGGCGGAACACGATGCCGGTATCCGGCGCGGCCGGGCGCAAGGTCAGCTCGACCTTGGTGCCGGAGTGCAGGCCGACACCCGTGGTGCGGACCAGTTCTTTGATAGTGCGTTGTTTTAACATCGGAAGATTATAACGAACTGTGGTCAAGGATGCTCGGCTTCAACATGGACCGCCTCGCGCCGCACCAGGTAGACGCCGCTGGCGATGATGATGCCGGCGCCGAGCAGCGTGTAGCCGTCCGGCAGCGCGTGCCACAGCAGCCAGTCGATCGCCACGCCCCAGGCCAGCGCCGTGTACTCGAACGGCGCCACGATCGAGGCCTTGCCGGTGCTGAAGGCCTTGGTGATGGCCAGCTGGCCGAAGAAGCCGGACAGGGCCAGCGCCAGCAGAATCCAGCCATGCTCGGCGCGCACCGGCACCCAGTGGCGGTACGACAGCGCGACGGCGCCGATGGCCATCATGGTCAGCAGCCAGAACATCATCGATTCGGTGCTGTCGGTGCGCGCCAGCACGCGCGCGCTGATGGCCGACACGGCGTAGCAGGCCGCCGCCGCCAGGATCGCCACGCCGCCCAGCGACAGAAAGCCCGTGCCTTCGGGACGCAGCACCACCAGCACGCCCAGCAGCCCGACAGCGATGGCCACCCACTGGCCGGCGCCCACATGCTCCTTCAGCACCCACACCGACAGCGCCGTGATCAGCGCCGGCGCGATGAAGAAAATCGAATACGCCTCGGCCAGCGACAGCGACTGCAGGCCGAAAGCAAACGTGGTCAGCATGGCGATGCCCAGCACGGCGCGGAACACATGCATCGGCCAGCGCACGCGCAAGATGGTCTTGAAGGCGCCGCGATACAGCATATAGCCGCACAGCAGCGGCAACGAACTGAGCGAGCGCAGCGCCGTCACCTGCGTGGCGGGATAATGGGCGGACAGCAGCTTCATGCTGGTGTCCATGAACGAGAACATGGCAACCGCAGTCAGCATCGCGTAGATGCTGTGCAGATTTTCTTGACGGGAGGACAGAAGAAGCTCCTTGACGACCGGTCCGGGGCGGACCACTGGGAACGTCATTATGGCGACGTCCGGAGCCAGCACAGCATTGCGCTGTCCTGGCGATTATAGCAAACGCCTCATCTACGGCAGCAGCATCACCAGCTTGAGGTCGTGGCGCTTGGCCAGGTGCAGCGTGACCTGGTTGAAGCCGAGTTCACCCATGCTCGGATGGTGGAAGCGGCGCAGGCCGCCTTCGCGGCTGACCACATCCTGCAGCGTCCACAGCGCGTGGAATTCAGGGCTGTCCTGCGACAGTTCGGCGATCAGCGACGCCAGCGCTGGCTGGCCGGCGTGCTTGCCGATGTCGGCGCGGAATTCGGCGACCAGGCGGCGCGCGCGGTCTTCCCAGTCGACGATCAGGCCGCGTGCGGCGGCAGCGCGGAACATGAAGCGCAGCAGGTTGGGCCGCGCCGGCGACGACGCCACATCCAGCCAGCCGCCGAACAGCGCCGCCGCGTGCGTGTTCCACGCCACCGCATCCCACTGCCGGTCCAGCATGTAGGCCGGCGCGTCGATGGCGGCCACGATGTCGTCCAGCGAGTCGCCGGCGTCCTCGGCGTCCGCATCGTGCTGCGGGTCCAGCCGCTCGGCCAGGCTGAACAGATAACTGCGCTCGGCCGCGCTCAGGTGCAGCACCTCGGCCATGCGCGCCAGCAGCTTGCCGGACGCCGACACGTCCCGGCCCTGCTCCAGCCACGTCAGCCAGGTCGGACTGACATCGCACAATTGCGCCAACTCCTCGCGCCGCAAGCCCGGCGTGCGGCGACGGCCGCCGGCAGGCAGGCCGACGCTGGCCGGCGTGGTGCGCTCGCGGTGCGCGCGGATGAAATCGCCCAGATTGTCTTGCATGGTAGTTCCTTATACCAGGATAAATCCTTGTCTTGTTACAGGATAAAAACCCGCCTATTCTGCCCTGAACCATCCCACTTTTGGAGAAAACATCATGCAACAGCAAGCCGTTGTCGCCCAGCAGTTCGGCAATACCGCCAGCGCCTACCTGACCAGCACGGTCCACGCGCAAGGCGCGGACCTGGTGCGGTTGCGCGAGATCGCCGCCGCCCTGCCCAAGCGTCCGCTGGTGCTGGACCTGGGCTGCGGCGCCGGCCACGCCAGCTTTGCGGTGGCGCCGGTGGCGGAATCGGTGACGGCGTTCGACCTGTCGCCGCAAATGCTGACGGTGGTGGCGCATGCGGCGCGTGATCGCGGCCTGGACAACATCGGCACGCGGCAAGGCAACGTGAGCAGCCTGCCGTTTGCCGACGCCTCCTTCTGCATGGTGGTGACGCGCTTCTCGGCCCACCACTGGCTGGACGTGCCGGCCGCGCTGCGCGAAGTCAAACGCGTGCTGAAGCCGCGCGGCGTGTTCGTCGTCATCGACATTACCGCGCCGGAAACGCCGCTGCACGACACCACGCTGCAAGGGGTGGAACTGCTGCGCGACGGCTCGCACGTGCGCGACTATCGCCCTTCGGAATGGACGCGGATGCTGGACGACGCCGGCTTCACGAGCGAGCGCGGCAACGACTGGAAGCTGGAAATGAAGTTCGACGACTGGACCGCGCGCATGCGCACGCCGGCCGAGCGCGTCGCCGCCATCCGCAGCCTGTTCCGCACCGCGCCGGAAGAAACGCGCGGCTACTTCGCCGTGCAGCCCGACGATTCCTTCAGCATCGATGCCACGCTGTTCAGGGCCGCGCCGCGGCCGCGATGACCGCGTCCCACGGCGTCTGCTCGGGGAACACGGTGTCGAGGAAACCGAGGAAGGCCTTGACGTTGGGATTGCCGCGCCGGCTTTGCGGCCACAGCGCGGTGATGGTCGAGCGGTCGACCGCGTAGTCGGCCAGCACCGGCACCAGCTCGCCGCGTGCCACGTAGCGGGCGGCGACATAGGTCGGCGAGATGCCGATGCCGCCCTGCCCCACCAGGATTTCGGCGATGGCGTCGCTGGCATTGGCAACCGCCCAGCTTGGCGGCGTCACCTCCACCACGCGGCCGGACACCATGAACGGCCACTTCAGCAACTGGCCCGAACTTTGGAAGCGGAAGTTGACGCAATCATGCCGCACCAGGTCATCCGGATGCTGCGGCGCGCCGCGCGCCGCCAGATAGGCCGGCGAGGCGAACGCGCACAGCCGGTGCGGCGCCAGCCGGCGCGAGATCAGCCGTGAATCCGCCAGGTCGCCCACGCGGATCGCCACGTCGATGCCTTCCTTGATCAGGTCGACAAACTCGTCGCCCAGGCGCAGGTCGATCGATAACCTGGGAAAGCGCTGCTTCAGCAGCGCCAGCTGCGGCGCCAGGATCTGCGTGCCGATCGGCAGCGGCGCGGCGACCCGCAGCGTGCCGGCCGGCTCCGCCTTCGCGCTGAGCACCGCCTGTTCGATTTCCTCCGCCTCGTGCAGCAGGCGCAGCGCGCGCTCGTGCAGATCGCGGCCCTCGGCGGTCAAGGTCAGCGAGCGCGTGGTGCGCGTGAACAGCGACAGGCCCAGCTGCTGCTCCAGCCGCTGCACGCTCTTGCTGACCGCCGACGGCGAGATCGCCAGCGAGCGCGCCGCAGCCGTATAGCTGCCCAGCGACGCCGCGCGCGCAAAGGCGATCAAGCCCGTCAACCGTTCCAATCCAATTTGTGCCGTCATGGCATGATTAAAACGAATTCCAGCCGCATTGTCAAATCCATGGCATCAACCTAATCTTGTTCCTGTCAGCGCCGGGTGCGCTAAATTCCAGGAGCAAACACCATGAACAACCTCTTCAATCAACTGCAAGGCAAAACCGTGCTGATCGTCGGCGGCACGTCCGGCATCGGCCTGTCGGCCGCCATCCAGGCCAAGGCGGCCGGCGCCGCCGTCATCATCACCGGCTTCGACGCCGGGCGCGCGGCCGCTGTCGCCGCTGAACACGGCTTCGCCGGCCATCGCGTCTTCGATGTGACGCGCACCGACACGGTGGCCCCGGCGCTGGCCGATATGCCCGGCGTCGACCACCTGGTCCTGATGGCCGGCAGCTTCGTCGCCGGCAAGGTGCTGGAAGCCGAGGTGTCCTACCTGCAGCGCGCCTTCGATGAACGCGTCTGGGCCGCCGTGCACATCCTGCGCGCGCTGGGCGACCGCCTGGCTGCCGATGCCTCGATCACCTTCATCTCCGGCGTGCTGGCCGACCGCCCGAACGCCTATGGCACCGCCATCCTGGCCGCCGCCAGCGCGGCGATGGAAGCCCTCGCCCGCGGACTGGCGCTGGAACTGGCGCCGCGCCGCGTCAACACGCTGTCGCCCGGCCCGATCGACACGCCGCTGCTGGGCAAGGCCCTCGGCGCCGGCCGCGACGCCTACGTCGCCCACCTGGAATCGACGCTGCCGCTGCGCCGTCTCGGCAGCGCCGACGAAGCCGGCGCCGCCGTGGTGTTCCTGATGGCCAACCGCAACATGAACGGCGCGACGCTGCATATCGACGGCGGCGCCGGCCTGGTCTGAGGAGAACCATCATGAGCCTGTTACTCGAACCGCTGCAACTGGGCGCCATCCGCCTCCCCAACCGCATCCTGATGGCGCCGATGACGCGTGCGCGCGGCACGCGGCAGCACGTGCCGACGCCGATGATGGCCGACTACTACGCGCAACGCGCCTCGGCCGGCCTGATCATCAGCGAAGCCATCGGCATCAGCCAGCAGGGACTGGGCTGGCCATATGCCACCGGCCTGTGGTCCGGCGAGCAGGTTGCCGGCTGGCGCGCGGTGACCGACAAGGTGCATGAGGCCGGCGGCCGCATCATCGCCCAGCTGTGGCACATGGGCCGCACCGTGCATCCGGACTTCCTGGGCGGCCAGCCGCCGGTGTCGTCGTCCGCCACCACCGCGCCCGGCCATGCGCACACCTATGCCGGCACGCAGCCCTACGCAGCCGCCAGGCCGCTGCGGCCGGATGAAATCCCCGCCATCCTGAACGACTTTGCCATCGCGGCGCGCAACGCCATGCTGGCCGGCTTCGACGGCGTGCAGCTGCATGCGTCGAACGGCTACCTGGTCGACCAGTTCCTGCGCGACAGCGGCAACTTGCGCGACGACCGTTACGGCGGCACCATCAGCAACCGCATCCGCCTGCTGAAGGAAGTGACACAGGTGCTGTCCGATGCGATCGGCGCCGACCGCGTCGGCGTGCGCCTGTCGCCGAACGGCGAGACGCAGGGCGTGCGCGACAGCGCGCCGCTGCCGCTGTTCACGGCCGCGCTGGAAACGCTGTCGTCGCTGGGCATCGCCCACCTGGAGCTGCGCGAGCCGCCGCCGGACGGCAGCTTCGGCGTCGGCGAAACCTTGCCGCTGGCGCCGCTGCTGCGCCCCGCGTTCAAGGGACCGCTGCTGCTCAATTCGGACTTTGACGTGGCCCGCGCCGAGCATGACCTGCGCGCCGGCGTCGGCGACGCCATCGCGTTCGGCCGGCCGTTCATCGCCAACCCCGACCTGCCGCGCCGCATCGCGCAAGGCCTGCCGCTGGCGCCGGATGACCGCGACACCTGGTTCACGCAGGAGGCGCTGGGCTATACCGACTATCCCGCAGCGGCGTGACTTGACATGGCATACAATGATTCCAGCACTCACAACAGGAGACAGGCATGCAGGAAAATCGTCGTAATTTTCTCAAGCTGGGCGCCACCAGTGCAGCGGTAGGCGTGTTGGGTCAGGCAGCCGCGGCGGCCGCTGAAACACCGCAGGTCGGCGCCATCGCGCCGCTGGCGGCCAAGCTGGGCCTGCGCCTGGCCAACTTCTCGCCGGGGCCGCAGGACAAGCCGCGTGTCGGCGTGGTGTTCGATGACGGCCAGGTGCTCGACGTCGGCGCCGAAGCGAAGCGGCAAAAAGTGAGGCTGGCGTTCGATGCCGATTCCATGCTGTCGCTGATCGACAGCGGCGACCAGGGCCTGGCCCAGGTGCATGCGCTGGCCGAGCGCGCGGCGCTGCTGCGCATCATGCGGCCCACCGTCAACCAGGTGCGCCTGCTGTCGCCGATTCCGCGCCCGCGCGCCAATATCTACGCGGTGGGCTGGAACTACCTCGATCACTTTGAGGAAGGCAAGGCGGCGCGCGTCGACCGCGTGGTGACCGAATACCCGGCCAATCCGGTGTTCTTCACCAAGGGCGTCAACACCATGAACGGCCCGTTCGACACCATCCCCTTCGACGCCAGCAACTCGACGCAGGTGGACTGGGAAGCCGAACTGGCGGTGGTCATCGGACGCGGCGGGCGCAACATCAAGGAAGAACAGGCCATGCACCACGTGTTCGGCTACGCCGTCTACAACGACACCACCGCGCGCGACGTGCAGCAGAAGCGCCACGGCGGCCAGTGGTTCAAGGGCAAGAGCCTGGACGGCTACGGCCCGATGGGCCCGTGGATCGTCACCGCGGCCGGCCTGAACCTGGACGACGCGCGCGTCATCAGCCGCGTCAACGGCGTGGAAAAACAGAACGCCAGCTACAAGCAAATGTACTTCAAGATCCCGCGCGTGATCGCCGAACTGTCGCGCGGCATGACGCTCGAAGCGGGCGACATCATCACCACCGGCACGCCGTCCGGCGTCGGCTTCAGCCGCAAGCCGCCGGAGTTCATGAAGCCGGGCGACGTGATGGAAACGGAAGTGACCGGCATCGGCATCATCCGCAACGTCATCAAGGCGGAAGGCTGATACCACACGGAGAATGCCATGCCGCGCGAAGGTCCATCCGGACACCGCAGCTGGTTGCTGCAACGCCGCTACCGGCTGAGTCGACGGCAGCTCACGCTGCTGTTCGCGGCGCTGTGCGTGCCGTCGCTGACGGTGGCGGGCGGTTTTCTGTGGTTCGGCTACTGGTACATCCTGGCTTACAGCGTGCTGGAACTGAGTGTGGTGGCGCTATGCCTGCGCCACCACGCCCGCCACGCGGCCGATTACGACCGCATCGACATCACACCGGCCGCCATCCACATCGCCCAGCGCCGCGCACTGGTCGAGCGCCGCATCGAGCTGAATCCGCAAACCGCGCGCGTGCTTGCGCCAAGCGATTCCCGCCTGCAACTGGCGGACGGCGACATCATCATCACGCTGGCCGAGTTCCTTCCACCATCGCAACGCCAGCAACTATCGAACGACCTCGCGCTCTACATCTCGCAACGTTAAAGACACTCATAATTGTGCCGGCAGGACAAAGCGTGCTTCCAGCTTATATAAAAGATCGAAGGTATTCATCCAGCTCACGCCGAATACATCGCAGACATTTGGAATCAGAAATTTTTTGACTACCTCGGCATGATGGCGTTCATGTGTCACTACTGTGCATCCGGTGGTCATTGCCTTGGCGATCAGCCACGGATCCGCGCCAGAGAGAAAATCTTCCGCCGCTCCAGTTTTCATCCTGACAGCATGGCTGACGACATATTCGGCTACGACTGCGAAGCACTCTTGCGTAGCCTGGTCATGTACGTCCAGGAATAACTCCGGATGATCCTTCGCCCACCTGGCAAGTTCATCATCGCCTTTTTTCAGTTCCTCCCCAACCATCGCGATACTCGCTACAGTTTCCGATGCGCGCTGTTGCAGTATCCAGCTCCAATAGGCCGGACAAACCGTCATATTGTAGTAACGGTTCTTCGCTTCAACAAACGTATTGGCATCAAGGAGGTAGTTCACTCATCTGTCTTTTCAGCGTAGGTGCGAACCTTGGCAGGTTGAATGCCCAATAGCTTGCCCGCCTCCCTCAACAACAAGCGCCCGCTCAGCGCTTCTGACAAGACAGCGCGGCTGAAGCGCTTGCTGTTCTTTCCATCTACGGTCCGATAAAAATTGCCGCCATCCGTTTTCTTATTGCGATAGGCACTGAGTTCAATCAGATAGAACTCCGTATATGCTTCCTTGGAGATATATCCCAGATCACACGCCCGACGAGCAATAACCAGACGACTGACATGAAATGCGGCAGCCAGCACCGGCAGCAACGCTTGCCAGTCATCAGTATCGCGCCACAGCGCCTTGAAGCGTGCCTCCGGCACCAGAAACTCACCGGCAACCGCATTGCAATACGCTTCTTCCTGACGATGACTGGACGGCGCGACGCTGGAAATACCGCTGCTGCCTATCCAGATATGCGCCAGCTCATGCAGCAAAGTAAACAACCGTGCCGCTGGCGCATCCGCAATATTAATAAAGACAACCGGAGCGAATTTATCGCTGATCGCAAAACCGCGAAACTCGCCAACATCCAGTTTGCGATGCGTATTCGAACCAACTATGCCGCTACGCATCACCAAGATGCCGGCAGCATCGGCCGCAGCGATCAGCGCTTGCAAGTACTGATCCTGTCCCGCTGCCACATCAAGAACACCAAGTACAGACCGGATGTCCGCCGCCACTTGGCCCGCCGGCGTGCTGAGCGAAAACCTGCCGACAAACGGTAATGGTTGGGGTTCCTGATCAGCCAGATAGTCCAGATACCATTCCTGCTTGCGCAATACGTCGCGCACCGTATCCAGCAAATCCAAGCTCGGCTTGAGCGGGGCGACGCTGCCGACCGTGCGCAGATCCGGTAATGGCAACGTCTCGTGCGGCGGCTCCTTCAGGAACAGAAAGCCAAAAGGAATATGCAGACGATCTGCCCACTGCTGCGCCTGACGGAAGGTCGGTCTGGCCTCGCCCGCTTCCCACGCCAGAACCTTGTCCTCTTTGACGGTAATGCTCTCTGCAAGCTCAGCAGCACTCAGACCTGCGCGATGGCGGGACCAGGACATCAATGCCGGATTGATCAGAGCTTGCGTCATACGATAAATATACTCTCAAAAACCAAAACGGCGCCATCGGCGCCGTCTTTCTGATTACAGCTGACCCAGCAGCGTCTCGGCGTTCGAGACTTCGAATTTGCCGCCCTGCTCGATGTTGAGCTGGGTGACCACGCCGTCTTCCGCCAGCAGCGAGTAGCGCTGCGAGCGGGTGCCCATGCCGAACTTGCTGAAGTCGGCGTCCAGGCCCAGTGCTTTCGAGTAAGCGGCATTGCCGTCGGCCATGAAGCGCACGATGCCGGTGGCTTTCTGGTCGCGGCCCCAGGCGCCCATCACGAACGCGTCGTTGACCGAGATGCACCAGATTTCATCGACGCCCTTGGCTTTCAGTTCTTCCGCGTGCTTGACGTAGCCTGGCACGTGCTGCGCCGAGCAGGTCGGGGTGTAGGCGCCTGGCAGGCCGAAGATGGCGATCTTCTTGCCCTTGACCAGATCCTGCACGTTGAACGTGTTCGGGCCCAGCGAGCAGCCTTCGGTTTCGGTTTCGATGAATTCGGCCAGGGTGCCTTCTGGCAATTTGTCGCCAATCTTGATGGTCATGGATGACTCCTTGTATGACTTTGAATGTAAAAAAGCCGCACCGAGGTGCGGCTTTTCCCGGAATAGAACCGGCAGTATGCCTTAATCGGCCTGTTTGCGCAGGAACGCTGGAATGTCGTAGGTTTCCATGCCGTTCTTCTCCATCGCGCGCACCTGCTCGGAGGCCGATTCGCGACGCCATACCGCTGGCGCCTTCATGCCGTCGAAGGCTGGCGAAGCGCCGCCGCCCATGCCGCCGGCCGCGCCCATCGACAGGCCCTGCGCTGCCGCCGCGCCGCCCATGGCAGCCGATGGCATCATCGGGCTGTTGTGGGTGCCGGTGCGCAGCATCTGCTGAGGAACCAGCTGCACGTGCTTCTTGGCTTTGCCCAGGCCGGTCGCCACCACGGTCACGCGGATGCTGTCGCCCATGTCGTCGTCGTAGGCGATGCCTTGCGCGATCGACGCGTCCGGCGCCGCGAACGCGCGCACCGCCGCCATGACTTCCTTGATCTCCTTGCCTTTCAGGCCGCGCGATGCGGTGACGTTCACCAGCACGCCGCGCGCGCCCGACAGGTCGACGCCGTCCAGCAGCGGCGAAGCCACGGCTTGTTCGGCGGCGATGCGTGCGCGGTCGACGCCGGAAGCGGTGGCGGTGCCCATCATGGCCTTGCCCTGCTCGCCCATGATGGTTTTCACGTCGTTGAAGTCGACGTTGATGTGGCCTGGCACGTTGATGATCTCGGCGATACCGGCGACGGCGTTGTTCAGCACATCATCGGCGTGTTGCAGCCATTCGATCAGCGATTCGTCTTCGTAGATCTCTTCCAGCTTTTCGTTCAGGATCACGATCAGCGAGTCGACGTTGGCCGACAGCTGCTCCAGGCCTTCGTCGGCGATGTCCATGCACTTCTGGCCTTCGTGCGAGAACGGCTTCGACACCACGGCCACGGTCAACGCGCCCAGCGACTTGGCGATTTCCGCGACGATCGGCGCGGCGCCGGTGCCGGTGCCGCCGCCCATGCCGGCAGCGATGAAGACCATGTGCGCGCCGCGCAGCGAGTCTTCGATGCGCTGGCGCGATTCCTCGGCCAGCTTGCGGCCGACGTCCGGCTTCATGCCGGCGCCCAGGCCGGTATCGCCGATCTGGATGACGTTGTCGGCTTTGGAAGTCGACAGTGCTTGCGCGTCGGTGTTGGCGGCGATGAACTCGACGCCCGACATGCCCTTGTTGATCATGTGCTGCACTGCGTTGCCACCCGCACCGCCGACACCGACGACCTTGATGACGGTACCCAAAGCTGCGTTATCGACCATATCGAACTCCATGATGTGACTCCCTATCAGAATGCGGTTTTCAAGCGCCAGTCCTCATAATTGTAGGAGAACTGGGGATTGAAAACTGCGGTTTAATATAAAAAAATTTGTACCTGCCCTGCCTCAGAAATTCCCGAGGAACCATTCCTTCATGCGCTGCCACACTGCCTTCACCGAACCATCCTGCCGCGTGACGATGTGACCGCGCAGGTACTGCTTTTTCGCTTCCTGTAACAGGCCAAGCACGGTCGCGTAGCGCGGGCTGCGCACCACGTCGGCCAGCTGGCCACGGTAGTCCGGCGTGCCAAGGCGCGCCGGTTTCAAGAAAATGTCTTCCGCCATCTCGACCATGCCCGGCATGATCGCGGTGCCGCCGGTCAGCACGATGCCCGACGACAGCACGCCTTCATAACCCGACTCGCGCACCACCTGGTGCACCATCGCGAACAGTTCTTCCACGCGCGGCTCGATGACGGCGGCCAGCGCCTGGCGCGACAGGTTGCGCGGACCGCGGTCGCCCAGGCCCGGCACTTCCAGCGATTCGCCCGGATCGGCCAGCACCTGCTTGGCCACGCCGTAGCGGATCTTGATCTCTTCCGCTTCGGTGGTGGGCGTGCGCAGGGCCATGGCGATGTCGTTGGTGATCTGGTCGCCGGCGATCGGGATCACGGCGGTGTGGCGGATCGCGCCGTCGGAGAACACCGCCACGTCGGTGGTGCCGCCGCCGATGTCGATCAGCACCACGCCCAGTTCCTTCTCGTCGCCGGTCAGCACCGCGTCGGCCGAGGCCATTGGTTGCAGGATCAGGTCCGACACTTCCAGGCCGCAGCGGCGCACGCACTTGACGATGTTCTGCACCGCCGACACCGCGCCGGTGACGATGTGCACTTTCACTTCCAGCCGGATGCCGCTCATGCCGATCGGTTCGCGCACATCTTCCTGGCTGTCGACGATGAATTCCTGCGGCACCGTATGCAGCAATTGCTGGTCGGTCGGAATGTTAACCGCCTTTGCCGTTTCAATGACGCGCGCTACGTCGGTCGCCGTCACTTCCTTGTCCTTGATGGCCACCATGCCGCTCGAATTGAAGCTGCGGATATGGCTGCCCGCGATGCCGGCGTAGACATTGCGGATCTTGCAGTCGGCCATCAGCTCCGCTTCTTCCAGCGCGCGCTGGATCGATTCCACGGTCGCTTCGATGTTGACCACCACGCCCTTCTTCAGGCCTCGCGATTCGTGCTGGCCCAGGCCAATCACTTCGTGGCGTCCATCGCCCATCACCTCGGCCACCACGGCAACCACCTTGGAGGTGCCGATATCGAGGCCGACGATCAGGTTTTTCGCGTCTTTAGTCATTTCTTCTCTGCCTGCTAGTTATGCTTAGGTATGCTTCGGTGCCGGTTTTTTTACTATCGGTTTGGGTTTCGCGCCTTCCGCTGGAATCTTCAATCCCTGCGCGCTCAACGCCAAACCGTTCTGATACCGCATGTCGATCGTGTCTATATTGGGCAGATGCCCCACCAACTGCGGATAAATCCCCACCAGCCGGTCCACCCTTTCCTTCAACGTGGTGCTGGTCTGTTCCCGTCCCAGCGCCACGCTCATTCCGTTATCCAGCCTCACCGTCCACGCATAGCGGCTCGACAGCGACAGCGCCTGCGGCAACAGCTTGAGCGGCGCAAACCACGCACGCAGCTCGTCATACCGCGACAGCACTTCCCGCTCGCTGCCCTCCGGCCCTTCAAACTCCGGCAGCGCGTGATCCTCTTCCGCCTCGGCCAGGTTGGCGGTGAACGACTCGCCCTTGGTCGACAGCAGCCTGCCATCCTCGCCCCAGGTGCCCAGCACCTCATGCTCCTCCAGCGCCACGATCAACTGGTCCGGCCATTCGCGGCGTACCGTTGCGCGGCGTACCCAGGGCACCGTCTCAAACGCCTGGCGTACCGCATCCAGGTTGGTGGTGAAGAAATTGCCTTTGATCTTGCCCAGCGCGTTGTTACGCAGCGTCAGGTGATTCACATGCCTTAAATCGTCACTGCCGATACTCTCGATACGGATGGTGCGCAGGTTGAACATCGGTCGCTGCGACACCCACCACACGCCGGCCGCGATGCATGCCAACAGCGTCAGCGCAAAGATGCCGCTGGCGGTTGCATTCAAAGCCTTCGCGTCTTGCCACATCTACTGCCTAGCCCTTCATTTTCAAACGCGCGGTGCGCAGGATTTCCACGCACAGGTCTTCATAGGTGATGCCTTCCGCGCGCGCCGCCATCGGCACCAGCGAGTGCGTGGTCATGCCCGGCGAGGTATTCACCTCCAGCAGGAAGGGCTTCTGGTCGCGTTCGCGCAGCAGCACGTCGACGCGTCCCCAGCCCTCGCAACCCAGCGCGCGGTAGGCTTCCACGGCGATACGGCGCATTTCCTCGCTCAGCGCTTCCGGCAGCGCGGCAGGGCAGAAATACTTGGTGTCGTCGGTGAAGTACTTGTTCTGGTAGTCGTAATTGCCTTCCGGCGCGACAATTTCCACCACCGGCAGCGCGCGCGCCGTGGCGCCGCCGCCCAGGATGGCGACCGTGAATTCGCGGCCGGTGACAAATTCCTCCGCCAGCACCGAGTCGTCCAGCGCGGCGGCGGTGTCGTAGGCGGCCTTGAAGGCGCCGGCCTCGCTCACCTTGGTGATGCCGATGGTCGACCCTTCATGCGGCGGCTTGACGATCAGCGGCAGGCCCAGATCGGCGGCGGTGGCCGCCAGGTCCGATTGCGCGTTCAGCACCGCGTAACGCGGCGTCGGCAGGCCCTTGTGCAGCCAGACGATCTTGGTGGTGATCTTGTCCATGCCCACCGAGCTGGCCATCACGCCGCTGCCGGTGTAGGGAATGCCCAGCAGTTCCAGCGCGCCCTGCAGGCTGCCGTCTTCGCCGTAGCGGCCGTGCAGCGCGATGAACACGCGGTCGAATTTTTCCGCCGCCAGTTCGGCCAGCGAGCGTTGGCCCGGATCGAACGGATGGGCGTCGATGCCCTTGCTTTGTAACGCGGCCAGCACGCCGCTGCCGGACATATTGGATACTTCACGTTCCGCGGAGCGGCCGCCAAACAGCACGCCGACCTTGCCGAATGCTTTTGCGTCTTGTGGATTCAGGGTACTCACGATTCAGACCTTTGGATAATTAGTCAGTTTGGCCGGGACGCCGCTGATCGAGCCTGCGCCCATGGTCATCACGACGTCGCCGTCGCGCACCACGCCCATGATGGTTTCCGGCATATCGCCGATCGCCTCAACAAAAATTGGTTCCGTCTTGCCGCGCGCGCGCAGCGCGTGCGACAGCGCGCGGCCGTCGGCCGCCACGATCGGCGCTTCGCCGGCGGCGTACACTTCGCCCAGCACCAGCACGTCCGGCGTGCCCAGCACCTTGACGAAGTCTTCGAACAGGTCGCGCGTGCGGCTGAAACGGTGCGGCTGGAACGCCAGCACCAGGCGGCGGCCTGGATAGGCGGCGCGCGCGGCGGCCATGGTCACTTCCATTTCCAGCGGGTGGTGGCCGAAGTCGTCCACCAGCGTGAACGTTCCGCCGCCCGGAATGGCGACATCGCCATACTTGGTGAAGCGGCGGCCAACGCCTGCGAAACCGGCCAGACCGGCCTGCGTGGCGCTGTCCGGGATATTGATCTCGCGTGCGATGGCGACGGCCGAGCAGGCATTCTGCACATTGTGCAGGCCCGGCTGGTTTAGCACCACGTCCAGGTCCGGATAGCCTTCCTGCTTGACGGTGAAGTGCATTTCCACGCCCACGGCGCGCGCGTTCACGGCGCGTACTTCGGCGTCTTCGGCGAAGCCGTAGGTGGTCACCGGCTTGGTCACATGCGGCAGGATCGAGCGCACATGCGGATCATCGATGCACAGCATGGCGCGGCCGTAGAACGGCAGGCGGTGGGTGAAATGCACGAAAGCCTGCTTGAGCTTCTCGAAATCGTGCTCGTAGGTTTCCATGTGGTCGGCGTCGATGTTCGTGATGACTTCGATCATCGGCGTCAGGTTCAGGAACGATGCATCCGATTCGTCGGCTTCCGCCACCAGGTATTCGCCGGTGCCCAGCTTGGCGTTGGCGCCGGCGCTGGTCAGGCGGCCGCCGATGACGAAGGTCGGATCGAGTCCGCCCTGCGCCAGCACCGACGCCACCAGGCTGGTGGTGGTGGTCTTGCCGTGCGTGCCGGCGATGGCGATGCCGCGCTTCAGGCGCATCAACTCGCCCAGCATCACCGCGCGCGGGACGATAGGCACCTTGCGGCTGCGCGCCGCCACCACTTCAGGATTGTCCTGCTGTACAGCGGTCGAGGTCACGACGGCGTCGGCCTTGCCGATGTTTTCCGCCGCATGGCCCAGATACACGGTCGCGCCCATGTCGGCCAGGCGCTGGGTGACAGCATTGCTGCCCAGGTCCGAGCCGGACACGTTGTAGCCCAGCGTGAGCAGCACTTCCGCGATGCCGCTCATGCCGCTGCCGCCGATGCCGACGAAGTGTATGTTCTGTACTTTATGTTTCACAGCTTATCCAATGCTAATTCTTCCAATACCTGTGCGATTGCTTCATTTGAATCGCGTTTGCCGACGTCGCGCGCCGCCGTGGCCATGGCCAGGCAGGATGCGCGGGTCAGCGTTTCCAACAGCGTCGCAACGGATTGCGCGCTCAATTCCGTTTGCGGCATGTGTATCGCCGCCTTCTGTTTCGCCATCCACTGCGCGTTGTCGCGCTGGTGGCTGGTGGTCGACGCCATGAACGGCACCAGCACGCTGGCCACGCCCGCCGCCGTCAACTCCGACACGGTGATGGCGCCGGCGCGGCAGATCACCACGTCCGCAACGCTGTAGGCGGCCGCCATGTCGTCGATGAAATCGACCACATTGGCCGTCACGCCGGCCTGCTGATACGCCGCACGCAGCGCATCGATATTCTTCTTGCCCGACTGGTGCGTCACCAGCGGACGCTGTGCTTCCGGAATCAGCGCCAGCGCGGCCGGCAGCGCATCGTTCAGCGCCTTGGCGCCAAGGCTGCCGCCCACCACCAGGATGCGCAGCGGACCTTCGCGGCCGGCGAAACGCCCGGCCGGCGGCGCCATGTCCAGGATCTCCTTGCGCACCGGATTGCCGGTGACGACCGCCTTGCTGGCCGCCGCGCCAAAATTTGCCGGGAAGCCGAAGCACACGCGGTCCGCGAACGGCACCAGCGTCTTGTTCGACAACAGCAGCGCCGCATCGGCATTCACCAGCACCAGCGGCGTGCCGCGCATGCGCGACATCAAACCGCCCGGCACGGTGACGTAACCGCCCATGCCCATCACCACGTCCGGCTTGCGGCTGCCGATGAAACCGAAGCAGTCGGCAAACGCCTTCACCATCTTCAACGCGCCGCCCAGCGAGTGCTTGATGCCCTTGCCGCGCATGCCGGTGAAATGGATGCTGTCCATGGCGATGCCGTGCTTCGGCACCAGATCCTGCTCCATGCCGGTCGAGGTGCCGAGCCAGCTCACTTCCCAGCCGCGCGCGCGCATCGTCTGCGCGATCGCCAGGCCCGGGAAAATATGACCGCCCGTACCGGCCGCCATAATCATTAATCGTTTCATAGTCTGCCACCACGCATCAGAACCCGGTTCTCGTAGTCGATCCGGAGCAGGATCGCGAGTCCGATGCAGTTAATTACAACGCCCGTGCCGCCATAGCTCATCAGCGGCAGGGTCAAGCCCTTGGTTGGCAGTAAGCCCAGATTCACGCCCATGTTGATAAACGTCTGCACGCCGATCCAGATGCCGATGCCCTTGGCCGTCAGGCCGGCAAAGGTCTGGTCGATGGCGATGGCCTGGCGGCCGATGTCGAAGGCGCGCTTGATGATCCAGTAGAACAGCGCGATCACCACCAGCACGCCGGCCAGGCCCAGTTCCTCGCCGATCACCGCCAGCAGGAAGTCGGTATGCGCTTCCGGCAGGTAGTGCAGCTTCTCGACGCTGCCGCCCAGACCGACGCCAAAAATCTCGCCGCGCCCGAAGGCGATCAGCGAGTGGGTCAGCTGGTAGGACTTGTTCATCGCGTTGTCTTCTTCCCACGGATTCAGGTAGGCGAAGTAGCGCTCGCGGCGGAATTTCGACAGCGCGATGATGGAGCCGAAGATCACCACCAGCACGGCGCCGATGCCGCCGAACCAGATGGCGTTGATCCCGCCCAGGAACAGGATGCCCATGGCGATGCAGACGATCACACCGAAGGCGCCCAGGTCCGGCTCCAGCAGCAGCAGCAGGCCGACGAAGCCGACCGCCGCCGCCATCGGCATGAAGCCCTTGGTCAGCTTGTGCATGTACTGCTGCTTGCGCACCGTGTAGTCGGCGGCGTACAGCACCGCCACCACCTTCATCAATTCGGACGGCTGCACGTTGAATACCTTCAGCGACAGCCAGCGGCGGCCGCCGTTGACCACCACGCCCAGGCCGGGAATCAGCACCGCCACCAGCAGCACCAGCGTGCAGATGAACAGATACGGCGCGGCCTTCTGCAGATCCGCGATGCGGACGCGGAACACGAACAGGCCGGCGACCAGCGAGACGGCGATGAACATGGCCTGGCGTTGCAGGAAGTAGGTGTTCTGCCAGCGGACGTAGTTGGCGAACTTGGGCGAATCGGGCAGCGAGATCGACGCCGAGTACACCATCACCATCCCGAGCAGCATCAGCAACAGCGTGACCCAGACCAGCGGCTGGTCGTACTCCATCATCTTCGACTGCCGCGCGCGGCTATCCATCGGCGTGGACGCCGACGAAGAACCAAAGCGGAATGGCAGCTGGAAGGGCATCAGATCTCCTGTCCTGCGTCGAGGGCGATGTCGCGCACGGCGTCGATGAACACCTGGGCGCGATGCGCGTAGTTCTTGAACATGTCCATGCTGGCGCAGGCCGGGGACAGCAGCACGGCGTCGCCGGCTTGCGCCAGTTCGCTCGCGCGCTTCACGGCTTGCGGCAGGTCGGTGCCGCAGTCTTCCAGCTCGACGCCGGTGTTCTGCAATGCGGCGCGGATCAGCGGCGCGTCGCGGCCGATCAGCAGCACGGCACGGACGTAGTGCGAGGTTGGCTCGGCCAATGGTGCGAAGTCCTGGCCCTTGCCGTCGCCGCCCATGATGACGACCAGGCGCTGGCTGGCGCCGGTGAAGGCTTTGCCCAGGCCATTCAATGCGGCCACGGTGGCGCCGACATTGGTGCCTTTGCTGTCGTCGTAGTATTCAACGTCGTTGATGGCGCTGACCAGTTCCACACGATGCGGCTGGCCGCGATATTCGCGCAGGCCGTGCAGCAGTGGCGCCAGCGGCAGGTCGATGGCGCGACACAGGGCCAGCGCAGCCAGCGCGTTGGCGGCGTTGTGCACGCCGCGGATTTGCAGCGCGTCGGCCGGCATCAGGTTCTTGACGATACACTCCAACGGCGGTGGCGGCGGATCGTTCTTTTTGCGTTTCTTCGGCTCGCCCTCTTCTTCGACCGGGACGGCGGTGGCCAGCCACAGCACGCCGCGCTCGTTGTTCAGGCCCAGGTCATCGCGCAGGGTTGGCGCGTCGGTGCCGAAGGTGACGTTGTGGCCGGTGGCGCTGGCCATGCGCATCGTCGTCGCGTCGTCGCGGTTCAATACGCGCACGGTGTTGGCGGCGAAGATGCGGTGCTTGGCGGCGGCGTAGGATGGCATGTCGCCGTGCCAGTCCAGGTGGTCCTGCGTCACGTTCAATACGGTGGCGGCGTCGGCTTCCAGTGTGAAGGTGGTCTGCAGCTGGAAGCTCGACAGCTCCAGCACCCAGACTTCCGGCAGCTGCGGCGCGGCGGCCGGGCCGTCGGTCGCGGCTGGCGCAGCGGCATCCGCAGGCGCCTCGGCGACGGCTGGCGCGATTGGCGCAGGCGACGCGTCGAGCACCTCGCGCAGCACGTCCAGCGCTGCCGGGCTGATATTGCCGGCCACGCGCACGGTCTTGCCGGCGCGCTCGCACAACTGGCCAACCAGCGTGGTCACGGTGGTCTTGCCGTTGGTGCCGGTGATGGCGATGATCTTCGGCTGATAGCCGCGTTCCGTCTTCAGCGCTTCCAGCGCCTGCGCGAACAGCTCGATCTCGCCCCACACCTCGATGCCGGCGGCAGCGGCGGCCGGCGCAATCTCGGCCAGCTCGCGGTTTGGCGCCAGGCCAGGGCTGACGGTGACGAAGTCCACGCCTTCCAGCAACGACGCGCCAAACGGGCCGGCGACGAATTCCGCATCCGGCACGGCGGCGCGCAACGCCGGCAAGCGCTCCGGCGACTCACGCGTATCGGCAACGCGCACGCGCGCGCCGCTGCGGGCGAGCCACAGCGCCATCGCCAGACCGGATTCACCCAGTCCCAATACCAGTGCGTTTTTGCCTTCGTAAATCATCAGCGCAGTTTCAACGTCGAGAGTCCAACCAGTACCAGTATCATCGTGATAATCCAGAAACGCACGACAACCTGGGTCTCTTTCCAGCCTTTTTGTTCAAAGTGGTGGTGCAGCGGCGCCATCAAAAACACGCGACGGCCGGTGCCATAGCGCTTCTTGGTGTACTTGAACCACATCACCTGAATCATCACCGACACCGTCTCCGCAACGAAGATGCCGCCCATGATGAACAACACGATCTCCTGACGCACGATCACGGCGATGGTGCCCAGCGCGCCGCCCAGCGCCAGTGCGCCAACGTCGCCCATGAACACCTGCGCCGGATGGGTGTTAAACCACAGGAAAGCCAGGCCGGCGCCAGCCAGCGCGCCGCAGAAGATAATCAGCTCGCCCGCGCCGGGAATGTGCGGAATGAACAGATACTTCGAATACGTCACGCTGCCGGTCAGGTAAGCGAACAGGCCCAGGGCCGAACCCACCATAATCGTCGGCATGATGGCCAGGCCATCCAGGCCGTCGGTGAAGTTAACGGCGTTGGACGAGCCGACGATGACACAGTAGGTCAAGGCGATGAAGCCCCACACGCCCAGCGGATAGCTGATCGTTTTAAAGAACGGCACAATCAGGTCGGCCTTCGGCGGCAGGTCCATCGAAAAGCCCGACTGCACCCAGGCAAAGAACAGCTCGAACACCTTGCCGGTGTTCGGCGCCGACACCGAGAAGGCCAGGTACAGCGCGGCGGCGATGCCGACCAGCGACTGCCAGAAATACTTCTCGCGCGAGCGCATGCCTTCCGGGTCCTGGTACACCACCTTGCGATAGTCATCCACCCAGCCCACCGCGCCGAAGCCCAGCGTCACGATCAGCACCGGCCAGATCAGACGGTTCGACAGATCGCACCACAGCAGCGTCGAAATCGCGATCGACAGCAGAATCAGCACACCGCCCATGGTCGGCGTGCCGTGTTTTTTCAGGTGGGTCTGCGGACCATCGGTACGCACGGCCTGGCCATACTTCATCGCGGTCAGCTTGCGGATCACGAACGGGCCGGCGGCCAGACCGATGAACAGTGCCGTCGCGGTGGCGAACACCGCGCGGAAGGTGATGAAGCCGAACACCCGGAGTATCCCGACGTCCTGCTGGAAAAATTGTGCGAGCCAGAGCAGCATGATTAGTGACTTTCCTTGTTAGCTTGTTGCGACCCAATCAAATGCTGCACGACCCGCTCCATCTTCATGAAACGGGAGCCCTTGATTAATACAGTTGCATCAGGCGATACCGCTGCTTCGACAGCAGACAGCAAATCGCCAAAGTTTTCAAAATGACGAACGTTCGCGCCTTGCACATGCGCAGCCAGTTCGCCGGTAACCAGCACCGTTTCGATGCCCTTGCTTTGCGCGTAAGCGCCTATCTCTTCGTGGAATTCTCGGCCCTGCGTG
Source organism: Duganella alba (assembly GCF_009674495.1). GTDB lineage: Bacteria > Pseudomonadota > Gammaproteobacteria > Burkholderiales > Burkholderiaceae_D > Rugamonas > Rugamonas alba. Next base: position 275,151 of record NZ_WKJN01000003.1, read on the forward strand.
CCGACTTCGCCCATGTCGCCCAGCACCAGCACACGCGGCGCGGCGGCTTTCGACAGCACGTCGATGGCGGCGCGCACCGAATCCGGATTGGCGTTGTAACTGTCGTCGATGACGACGGCGCCGTTGGCCGCCTGCTTCTTCTGCAATCGGCCACTGACCGGTTCGAACGTGTCGAGTCCCAGCTTGATCTTTTCCAATGCGATGCCGGCGGCGTAAGTGCAGGCCACGGCAGCCAGCGCATTGCGCACGTTGTGCTCACCCGCCGCTTGCAGGCGCACGAAGAACTGCTGCGTGTCCGCTTCGCTTTCGCAGATGGTGATGAACATCTCGCTTTCAAAATCGCTGGCGCGGAAGGTGCAGCTGACTTCCGCTTCCTTGCTCAAGCCGAAACGCAGCATGCGGCGGCCAGCCGACAGTTCTTCCCACACCGGCGTGAATTCGTCGCCATGCGGGAACACGGCCACGCCGTCTTTCGGCAGCGCGGCCAGCACGGAGCCGTTCTCGCGCGCCACCGCTTCCACGGTATGCATGAATTCCTGGTGTTCGCGTTGGGCGTTGTTGACCATGGCGATGTTCGCGCCGGCGATCACGGCCAGGCGGCCGATCTCGCCCGGATGGTTCATGCCCATCTCGATCACGGCCGACTGCTGGCCTGCCGCCATGCGGAACAGCGTCAATGGCACGCCGATTTCATTATTCAGGTTGCCGCGCGTGGCCAGGCGGCCTTCTTCGCCATGGGCCGCCGCCAGGATCGCGGAGATCATTTCCTTGACCGTAGTCTTGCCGTTGCTGCCAGTGACGCCGATCACCGGCATGGTGAACTGCCTGCGCCACCAGTTGGCGATCTGGCCCAATGCCACCAGCGTGTCCGGTACGACGATGGCCGGCAGCGGGAAGCCGTCCGGCAGTTCTTCAACAATAACCGCGACAACACCCTTTTCCGCCGCTTGCGGCAGGAACTTGTGGGCGTCGAACACTTCGCCACGCAGGGCGACGAACAGCGCGCCGGCGGCAACGCTACGGCTGTCGGTGGAGACGCCGTTGAATACAACCGCACCGTCGCCCACCAAACGGGCGCCGGTCAGGGCAGACAGAATTTGTGCGAGTGCTGCGCGCATTAATTCGTCCTCATCATGGTCAGGCGGGCCGACAGCGCCAGTTGCGCGTGATCGGCATCGGAGAACGGCAGCTTCTTGCCTTTGATTTCCTGGTACGGCTCATGACCTTTACCGGCCAGCAGGATCACATCCGGCTTGGCCGCATGCTTGATGGCCGACAGGATGGCGCCGGCGCGGTCGTCCAGCGCCTGTACCGTGGATGCCGGATTGTTCTGGTCCATGCCGGCCAGGATCTGTTCGATGATCGCGTGCGGCTCTTCGCTGCGCGGATTGTCGCTGGTGACCAGTACATGGTCGGCCGCCTGCGCGATCTTGCCCATCTGCGGACGCTTGCCCGGATCGCGGTCGCCGCCGCAGCCGAACACGCACCACAGCTGGCCGCCACGGTCGGTGGCCACAGGGCGCAGCGCAGCCAGGGTTTTTTCCAGCGCGTCCGGCGTGTGTGCGTAGTCGATGACGATCAGCGGCGCGTCGTGGCCACCGACCTGCTGCATACGGCCCGGCGCCGGCTCCAGTCCTTCGACCGCCTCGATGGCGGCGCGCAGGCCCAGGTCCCTGGCGATGACGGCGCCCATGACGCCCAGCGCATTGCTGATATTGAAGCCGCCCACCAGATGCGTGCGCACTTGCGCCACGCCCAGCGGGCACTCCAGGTGGAATTCGGTGCCGCCGCTGCGGCCGGCGCGCAGCTGGCTGGCGCGCAGGATCATCACGCCGTCGATGTCGGGACGCGCGGTGCTGTCGTGCAGCGTGTAGCCGATCAGCGGAATCTCGCCGGCCAGCGGCGCAGGCTTGGCTTTTAGGTGATCGATCAGGCGCACGCCTGCCGGATCGTCCAGATTGATGACGGCGGTTTTCAAACCAGGCCAGTCGAACAGCTTGACCTTGGCAGCCTCGTAGGCTTCCATGGTGCCGTGATAGTCCAGGTGATCGCGGGTCAGGTTGGTGAACAGCGCGACGTCGAAATGCATGCCCGATACGCGGCCCTGTTCCAGGCCGATGGACGACACTTCGATCGCCAGCGACGCCGCGCCTTTGTCGCGCAGTTCGGCCAGCGAGCGCGCCAGCAGCACCGCATCCGGCGTGGTGTAGCCGGTGACGTCGTATTCCACTTCGCCGCGCGGACGGAACACGCCGATGCCCAGCGTACCGATGACGGCCGCCGGTTCGCCGGCGCGCGACAGCGCGTGGCCCAGCCACACGGCGCTGGAAGTCTTGCCGTTGGTGCCGGTGACACCGACGGTAAACATGCCGGCATCCGGCTGCGCGTAGAACGCGTGCGCGATGGCGCCGGCGTTCTGCTTCAACTGTTCGACCGTCAGGAAAGGCACGGCCCACTTGTCGTTCCAGGTAAAGCCGGCCGGATCGAGCACGATCAATGCCGCGCCCTGCTCGATGGCGCCTTCAATAAAGCTGCGCCCATCGCCGGCATCGCCGGGATAAGCAAAAAACACATCGCCCAGCTTGATGCGACGCGAGTCCGAAGCCAGGTTCGCCGTTGGCGCCAGCTTGCGGATTGCGGCTGCAATCGCGATCGGGTCGAAAGTAGAAGTCGTCACATGTTCCCCTGTGCTGCTGATTCAGGAATGATGATATGGGTCAGGTCCGAGTCCGGCGCCACGTTCTTGGCGCGCAGCGCCTGCGCCGCCAGCGTCGAGAAGATCGGACCGGCAACGTCGCCGCCGACGTGCACCGGACCACCCGGTTCGTCGATCATGACGGCGATGATGAAGCGCGGGTCCGACATCGGCGCCATGCCGACGAAGTTACCAATGTATTTGGTTTGCGAGTAGTGACCGTTCAGGAACTTCTGCGCCGTACCGGTCTTGCCGCCAACGCGGTAGCCCGGCACCTGCGCCTTGACGGCGGAGCCGCCCGGCTGCGTGACCATTTCCAGCATCTCGCGCATTTCGGCGGCGGTCTTGGCGCTCACCACCTGCGTGCCGTGCGGCGCTTCGTGCACCTTCTGGAACGACAGCGGAATGATGTCGCCGTCGCGGGCGTAGATCATGTAGGCGCGCGCCAGCTGGATCAGCGATACCGAAATACCCTGGCCAAAGCTCATGTTGGCTTGCTCGATCGGACGCCACGATTTATAAGGACGCACGCGGCCGGCCACGGCGCCGGGGAAGCCCCACTTCGGCTGCTGGCCGAAGCCGACCTTGGTGAACATCTCCCACATGTCTTCGGCCGGCATGCCCAGCGCGATCTTCGAGGTGCCGATGTTGGACGACTTCTGGATGATGGTCTGCACGTCGATCATGTAGTGCGGGTGCGTATCGTGGATCACGCGGTCGGCGATGACCATCGAACCGGGGCCGGTGTCGAACATGGTATGCGGCGTGATGCGCTTTTCATCCAGCGCCAGGCCCACGGTGAACGGCTTGAGCGACGAACCCGGCTCGAAGGTGTCGGTCATCACGCGGTTGCGCAGCTGTTCACCGGTCAGCTTGGAGCGGTCGTTCGGGTTGTAGGTCGGCCAGTTGGCCAGCGCCAGCACTTCGCCGGTGTGCACGTCCAGCACCACGGCGGCGCCGGCCTTGGCGTGGAACTTCTCCACCGCATCCTTCACCTGCGTGAAGGCGATGTACTGGATCTTGCTGTCGATCGACAGCGTCAGGTCCTTGCCGTCGTGCGGCTCGCGCACCGACTCGATGTCTTCGACGATGTGGCCCAGGCGGTCCTTGATGACGCGGCGGCTGCCCGGCACGCCCTGCAGCGTTTTCTGCTGCGCCAGTTCCATCGACTCCTGGCCCATGTCTTCCACGTTGGTGAAGCCGACCACGTGGGTCGTCACTTCGCCCTGCGGGTAGAAGCGCTTGTATTCCTTGCGGGTCTGGATGCCTTCGATACCCAGTTCGGTGATCTTGGTCGCCACGTCCTGCTCCACCTGGCGCTTCAGGTAGACGAAGCCACGGTCGGAGTCGAGTTTTTTCTGCAGCTCGGCGTCGCTCATATCGAGCAGCCTGGCCAGCTGTTTCAGCTTGGCCGGCGGCGCTTCCTGCACGTCATCAGGGATCGCCCAGATGGCCTTGACCGGAATCGACGAGGCCAGCACCTGGCCGTCGCGGTCGGTGATCTTGCCGCGCGTGGCCGGCAGGTCCAGCGTGCGCGCGTAGCGGATCTCGCCCTGCTTTTGCAGGAACTGCGTCGACACGCCCTGCAGCCACAAGGCGCGGCCGGCCAGTGCGGCAAATGCGGCAAACAATACGAACAACACCACGCGCGAACGCCATACCGGCAGACGCACCGCCAGCACTGGGCTCTTCGAGAAGGCCACGCCCTTGGAGGCGGCCACGCGCGAATTGTTCAAATTGCTGCCGCGGCTCATTTCGAGTTCTCCGGCGTCAGGTACTGCGTGCGCGCGGCGGTCAGCGGCGTCATGTTCAGGTCGCGGCGGGCGATTTCCTCGATCCGCGCGTGCTTGCCCAGCGTGGACTGGTCCAGTTGCAGCTGCGCCCATTCGATGTCCAGCTGGCGCGCCTGCGACTGCGTGCGTTCCAGTTCGATGAACAGGTGGCGCGCCTGGTATTGCGCGTTAACCAGCGACAGGCCGCAAGCGACCAGCAGTGCCGTCAACACCAGGTTGAGCTTACCGCTCATGCACCCTCCGGAATGGGAAGACGACGCGCGACGCGCATCACCGCCGAGCGGGAACGCGGATTGTCATCGATCTCCTGGTCGGAAGGCTTCATCTTCGACAGCAGCTTGAGCTCCGGCTGCGGCAGGTCCACGGCGCGGATCGGCAGGCGGCGGTCCGGCTGCTCGACGTTGGCCTTGGACGCGAAGAAGCGCTTCACCATGCGGTCTTCCAGCGAGTGGAAGCTGATGATGGCGATGATGCCGCCCGGCGCCAGGCTGTCGTAGGCGTGGTTCAAACCGACTTCAAGGTCTTCAAGCTCTTTATTGATGAAAATCCGGATAGCCTGAAATGTGCGGGTTGCCGGATCCTTGCCCTTTTCCCGAGTCTTGACCGCGCCTGCCACGATGCCGGCAAGCTGTCGTGTGGTTGAAATTGGCTCGACTGCCCTGCGAGCAACAATCGCCTTTGCAATCTGAAAAGCAAACCGTTCTTCCCCATATTCCTTGATCACCTTTTCCAGTGTCTGTTCGGTTTCAGTGGCGAGCCACTCCGCCGCCGACATGCCGCGCGTGGTATCCATGCGCATGTCGAGCGGGCCATCGTTACGGAAACTGAAGCCGCGCGCGGCGTCGTCCACCTGCGGCGACGAGATGCCCAGGTCGAGCAGGATGCCGTCCACCTTGTCCACGCCGTTGGCCGCCAGCGATTCGCGCATGGTGGCAAAGCTGTCGTGGACGATGGTGAAGCGCGGGTCGTTGATTTGTTCGGCGGTGGCGATGGCCTGCGGATCCTTGTCGAAGGCGACCAAACGGGCCTTCGGGCCCAGTTTGGACAGGATCAAGCGCGAATGGCCGCCGCGGCCGAAGGTGCCGTCGACGAAGATGCCGTCGGCGCGCGCGCCATCCAGCGCCAGCGCGTCGACCGCTTCGTCTAGCAGCACCGTGCGATGCTGGAATTCAGGCACCGTTGTCGTGGTCATATGACGGGGCCTTAGAAGGAGAAATTAGCGAGTACATCGGGGGTGCCGGCATCCATGGCCTGCTGCTCTTTTTCCGCCATCTTGGCGGCGTCCCAGATCTCGAAGTGGGAACCCATGCCCATCATCATCACCTCTTTGTCCAGGCCGACGGCGGCGCGGAGTTCGGGCGAAATGAGGATGCGGCCGGCGGTGTCCATTTCCACGTCGGTGGCGTAACCGAGGAAAATGCGTTGCCAGGCGCGCGCTTGCATGGGCCAGGCGGAGATCTGTTGACGGTGTTGTTCCCACACAGGACGGGGGAACAGCATGACGCAGCCGTCGGGATGGCGCGTCAGGGTGAGGCGGCCTTCACACTGGATCGACAGCGCGTCACGGTGCTTGGCAGGGATGGACATCCTGCCTTTGGCATCGAGATTGATTGCGGACGCGCCTTGAAACACGTGATTACCTTTTACCTCAGTTGGTTAGCGGAGCATGAAACCATGACCATTCGTTTTTCATCTTCCCTGTCCGCTAAGTCAGGCAAAATTTCCCACAAAAAGACACTTTTTCACACAGATGCCCACTTTAGAGGATGCAAGAATAGTGGTCAAGCGCTTTCAGCCAATCGAAACGGGGATTTTAGTAATGAAATTAAGGACTTAGCGCGATTCCTTGAAGCCAGCTAGAAACAAAATAGTTCAATAAATTAAGTACTTATGAAAGATTGTGAAGGTTTCACCTCATCTGTACCCATGTGTTTTAGCCGAAAATTATGCGAATAAAAATAGTGATCTAAATGCATAAAGTTGCAAACCGCCAACATTGCAGTATCAAATAAACAACTCACAGGGAATATGGGTAAGCAGGAGGGAAAAGCCAGCATGGCGCAGCAGAAGCGCCCTTACGCGGATTGGGAACCTTCACAAAAACTCGGTAACTTTTACTTCAAGGCAACGAGCACAGGCAAACTTGTATAGACAACTTTTGCAGTGCAACATGCGCCGTAAACCGCCATTATACGCCGCGCGCGGCGCCCGCACGGGACGGAAAATCGTCCCATTGCGGATCGCCGGCGAAGGCTTGGGCGACATAATCGACAAAGCTGCGCACCTTGGACGGCAGGTAGCGCGCGCTCGGATAAATCGCCTGCACCGTCAGTTCTTCGACCTCGCAATCCGGCAGGAGCTGCACCAACCTGCCCTGCGCGATCGCCGGGCCGAAGGCGAAGGTGGGGCCGTAGGCGACGCCCAGCCCCGCCACCGCCATCGACAGCAGCAGTTGCATATTGTTGGCCTGTGCGCGCAGCGGCCCGGCGATGGTGTGCACGCGCTGTGCGGCGTCGGTGACGTTCCAGTCGCCGGCCGTAACGGCGCCACGGAAGGCCAGGCGCGGCGCGGCCTGCAGGTCGGCCGGTGTGCGCGGGGCGCCATGCTGCTTGATATAGGAAGGCGCGGCGCAGAACACCATGCGGCATGGCGCCAGCCGCCGCGCCACCAGTTCGGAGTCCGCCAGCCGGCCGATGCGGATGGCGACGTCGATGCCGGCCGTGTGCAGGTCGGCGTAGTGGTCGTCGAGGATGACGTCGGCCGTCACCTGCGGATGATCACCAAGGAAGCGCGCCACCACGTCGCCCATGTGCAGGGCGCCGAAGCTGACCGGGGCGGCGATGCGCAGCAGGCCGCGCAGGGTCGCGGCGCTTTCGCTGGCCTCCTGGTTGGCCTCCTCGAATTCCTCAAGGATGCGTTTGCAACGTGAATAATAGGCGCGTCCGGCGTCGGTGATGCTCAGGCTGCGCGTGCTGCGCTGGATCAGGCGCACACCCAGTTCGGCCTCCAGGCTGCCCAGGTACTTCCCCGCCATCGATGCCGACAGGCTGAACTTCCGGCCGGCGGCCACCAGGCTGCCCTCCTCGACGGCAGCGACAAACACTGAAATACAGGCGAAACGGTCCATGGCAATCCAATTCGATCGTTTTATGATCGATTCATGATAATAATGAATGGATTATCACGCGGTTTGAGCGAATCTACAATTGAGACACTAATCAATAAGGAGTATCGCCATGCATATCACCGTGAACAACATCCGTCTCCACGTCAGCCAGCAGGACGGCAACGGCCCGGCGCTGGTCTTTCTGCATTACTGGGGCGGCTCGTCCCGCACCTGGCGCGCGGTGATCGACGCCCTGCCCGCCGGCTACCGCAGCCTGGCGCCGGACTTGCGCGGCTGGGGCGACTCGGATGCGCCGGCCAACAATGCCTACGCCCTGACCGATTTCGCCGCCGACGTGGAGCACCTGGTCGCCGCGCTGGATCTGAAGCAGTACGTGCTGGTCGGCCACTCGATGGGCGGCAAGATCGCGCAGTTGCTGGCGTCGCGCCGGCCGCAGGGTTTGCAGGGACTGGTACTGGTGGCGACCGCGCCGCCGACGCCGCTGGCGCTGCCGCCGGAAGCGCGCGCCGCGATGGAAAGCGCCTATAACTCGCCGGAGTCGGTCGGCATGAGCATCGACCACATGCTGACCGCCAAGCCGTTGAGCGCCGCGCAACGCGACCAGGTCATCACCGACAGCCTGCGCGGCGCCCCGCAGGCGCGCGTCGCCTGGCCCAGCTACACCAGCCGCAAGGACATCAGCGAGGACGTGACGAAGATCATCGTGCCGACCATCGTCATCGCGGGGGAACTGGACAAGGTCGATCCGGTGGCGGTGCTGCAGGCGGAAGTGCTGTCCCGCATTCCGCAAGCAACGCTGCGCGTACTGCCGGGCACCGGCCACCTGTCGCCGCTGGAATCCGCGCCGGAGCTGGCCGGATTGATCGCAGACTTCGTCGCCTCGCTGGCTTAGGCGGCGCTTTCCCAGGCCTTGGAGCGCTCGACGGCGCGCGACCACCTGGCGAGCAGTTCGGCGCGGCGGTCACTTGCCATCGCCGGTTCGAAGCGGCGTTCGCAGGTCCACTGGGCGGCGATTTCTTCCTGCGTTTCCCAGAAGCCGACCGCGAGGCCGGCCAGGTAGGCGGCGCCGAGCGCCGTCGTTTCCGTCACCTTGGGACGCACCACCGGCACGCCCAGCAGGTCGGCCTGGAATTGCATCAGCAGGTCGTTGCGGGCGGCGCCGCCGTCGGCGCGCACTTCGATCAGCGGCATCGCGGCGTCCTTCTGCATCGCAGCCATCAATTCGGCGCTCTGGTAGGCGATCGCCTCCAGCGCGGCGCGGGCGATGTGGGCGCGGTTGCTGCCCCGGCTCAGGCCAAACAAGGCGCCACGCGCATACGAATCCCAGTGCGGCGCACCGAGGCCGACAAAGGCCGGCACCATGAACACGCCATCGCCGTCCGGCACGCTGGCCGCCAGCGCTTCGACTTCAGCCGAAGACTGGATGATGCCCAGGCCATCGCGCAGCCACTGCACCGTGGCGCCCCCCATGAACACGCTGCCCTCCAGCAGATAATCCGTTTCGCCATCGACGCGCCAGCCCACGGTGGTCAGCAGGCGGTTATGCGAGGCCACCGGATGCCGCCCCAGATGCATCAGCATGAAGCATCCGGTGCCATAGGTATTCTTCACCATGCCCGGCTTGTGACAGGCCTGGCCGAAGGTCGCCGCCTGCTGGTCGCCGGCGATGCCGGCCACCGGTATCGCCGCGCCAAACAGGCTGTGATGCGTCACGCCCACCTCTTCGCTGGACGAGACGATCTGCGGCAGCACCGCTTCCGGAATATCGAACAGGTGCAGCAGGTCGACATCCCAACGCATCAGGTGGATATTGAACAGCATGGTGCGCGCCGCATTGCTGACGTCCGTCACATGCTGCCCGGTCAGCTTGTACACCAGCCAGCTGTCGACGGTGCCGAACGCCAGCTCGCCGCGCACGGCCTTGTCGCGCGCACCGGGCACATGGTCGAGCAGCCACTTCAACTTGGTGGCGGAAAAATACGCGTCCAGTTCCAGCCCGGAGATATCGGTGATTTTTTTGGCCTTGCCATCGGCGCGCAGGCCGTCGCAGATGTCGGCGGTGCGGCGGTCCTGCCAGACGATGGCGGGCGCGATCGCCTCGCCGGTCTTGCGGTCCCACACCACGGTGGTCTCGCGCTGGTTGGCGATGCCGATGGCCAGGATCTGATGGGCGTCGATGTGGTGGTCGGCCAGCACCTTGCGGGCCACGGCCAGCTGGCTGTGCCAGATATCCTGCGGGTCGTGCTCGACCCAGCCGGGATGCGGGAAATGCTGAGGGAATTCCTGCGCCGCGCAGCCGCAGATCTGGCCCTGGTGATCGAACAGGATGGCGCGCGAACTTGTGGTGCCCTGATCCAGGGCCAGTATGTATTTTTTCATCGCGTCCGCAGCGAAAAAATGATTGTTAGTTGAAGCAAGCCGATAGGCCGGATTTTGTTACGGCGCAGGCGAACCTGCGCTATGACAGCCATTCCTCTAGGCGCTGGATTACTCCAGCGCTCAAGCTTCCTACCCGCACGCTCCGCGAGCAGCATCATCGCGTGCCTATTTGGAATTGCACCAGGTGGAGGTTACCGCGTTTCACCGTAACTTAATACGCTCGTCTCTGTGGCCCTATTCCTCGCCTTATACCTCGGCTTGCGCTTTGGCTTTCGGCGGACGGCCGTTAACCGTCACCCCGCTCTATGGAGTCCGGACCTTCCTCCCGCCAGGCATTACGCGCTGGCCAGCGGCTGTCTGGCTTGCTTCAGGCGGTATTGTACCAGTCCGGCCCTGCAAATCTGAAATTTGGTGTCGCCATTCCAAAAGCCGCCCTGCCGGCGCCGCCGTAGAATGCTTGGACAATTCACCGACGAGGCTCACCAACATGACGCAACCATCCCGCACCGGCGGCCAGATCCTGGTCGACGCCCTGAAGATCCACGGCGTGGACACCGCTTTCGGCGTACCCGGCGAAAGCTACCTCGACGTGCTCGACGCGCTGCACGATTCCGACATCCGCTTCATCATCAACCGCCAGGAAGGCGGCGCCGCGTTCATGGCGGACGCCTACGGCAAGATGACCGGCAAGCCGGGCATCTGCTTCGTCACGCGCGGACCGGGCGCCACCAACGCCTCGATCGGCGTGCACACCGCGTTCCAGGATTCGACGCCGATGATACTGTTCATCGGCCAGGTCGGCAGCGACTTCATCGACCGCGAAGCGTTCCAGGAAATCGACTACCGCCGCATGTACGGCCAGATGGCCAAGTGGGTGACGCAGATCGACCGCGCCGACCGCATGCCGGAATACATCGCGCGCGCCTTCCAGATCGCCACCAGCGGCCGTCCCGGCCCGGTGGTGCTGGCGCTGCCGGAGGACATGCTGACCACCCGCGCCAGCGTGGCCGACACGCGCGGCTACCAGGCGGTGCAGGCCTCGCCGTCGGCCGCGCAGATCGACACCGTGCGCGCCATGCTGGCAGGCGCGAAGAAGCCGCTGGTCCTGCTGGGCGGCGGCGGCTGGAACGAACAGGCCTGCGCCGACGTGCAGCGCTTCGCCGAAGCCAACCAGCTGCCGGTCAGCTGCGCCTTCCGCTTCCAGGACCTGCTCGACAACGAGCACCCGCAGTACATCGGCGACGTCGGCATCGGCATCAATCCGAAACTGGCGGCGCGCGTGCGCGAAGCCGACGTGATCCTCGCCATCGGCCCGCGCCTGGGCGAGATGACCACCAGCGGCTACGCCCTGCTGCAATCGCCGGTGCCGGCGCAGCGCCTGATCCACGTGCATGCGGATGCCGAGGAACTGGGCAGCGTCTATCAGGCGGAAGTGATGATCAACAGCGGCATGCCGCAAGTGGCGGCGATGCTGGCGGCGATGGCGCCGGTCGACTCGTCGGCATGGGCGGCCAGCGTGGCCGAGGCGCGCGCGGAATACACAGCGTGGAAACAGCAGCCGGCCATCTTCAAGGACGGCAAGGCGCCGCTGGATCTGTGGCAGGTGGTGCAGCAGATCGACAAGCTGGCGCCGCACGACACCATCATCACCAACGGCGCCGGCAACTACGCGACGTGGGCGCACCGCTTCCACAGCTATGGCGGCATGCGCACGCAGCTGGCGCCCACCAGCGGCGCGATGGGCTACAGCGTACCGGCCGGCGTGGCCGCCAAGATCATCGATCCAGCGCGCACGGTGATCACCTTTGCCGGCGACGGCGAGTACATGATGAATGGCCAGGAGCTGGCCACGGCGGTGCAGTACCAGGCTGGCGTGATCATCATCGTGTTCAACAACGCGATGTTCGGCACCATCCGCATGCACCAGGAACGGGAGTATCCGGGGCGCGTGTCCGGCACCACGCTGCACAATCCGGATTTCGCCGCGCTGTCGGTGGCATATGGCGGCAGCGGTGAAGTGGTCACCAGGACAGAGGAATTCGCGCCGGCGCTGGAACGCGCCCTGGCGCACACGCGCGCCAGCAATCTGCCGGCGCTGATCGAGCTACGCTACGACGGCAACCTGATCACGCCGGGCGCCACGCTGGACACCATCCGCCAGACTGCGGCAGCCGCGCAGGCCGCCAGGTCATAAGCCGGCGGTGGTGGTGGAGCCGCTGTCGAGCAGCGGCTTCTCTTCTTCTTTTTCTTTTTTATGTTTCGGCACAGGGCAGGCGCGGCAGGCGCCGGCCTTGCGACTGAAGTCCGTCACCAGCGGCAGCCGCATCGGCACCGCTTCGTCGCCGCAGTAGCCGCCATCGAGCACCAGCGTCCTGCCGCCGTCGGCCAGCTTGCCGCTGATGGTGCGCTCGTCCTCGTCGGGCGGCTGCACCGTGAAGTACAGCTGCTGGCCGCGCGGATCGATATTCACGTCGCTGGCCACCACCGGCCAGCTCAAGCCGCCGGCCGTGTATTCATATAACACCGTATCCACTTCGGCAAAGCGCTGCAGCGTGATGCGCTGGCCGCCGAATTCGCCGCTGTCGGCGTGGATGCATAAATCGGAAAACACCTGCATGCCGTAGCGCGGCAGGCCGCCGGGTTTCTTGGCGCTCTTGGGCGCGGCCAGCACTGCGCAGGAAGCCAGCAGGATGGCGCCGGCAAACAGGGCACGTCGTGTCATCATTATCGCTTTCGGAAATGAACAACGGCTGCACAAGGCAGCCGTTGTTGAATCTAAACCTGAATAATCAGATTAGAACGAGTGTTTCAGACCCAAGTTGAAGGCCTTGTCACCGGTGCCGGCTTCGGTGTTGTTACCAACGGTGTAGCCTGCGCCGTTTTTGTTTTTGATTTTTGCGTAAGCAACGTAGGTGCTGGTGCGCTTCGACAGAGCGTAGCTGTAGCCGATTGCCCATTGGTCAGCATCACGGTTAGCAACTTCTTTGTCGTTTTTGCGGATGTACGAAGCCATCACGGTGCCGGCGGTGTCGCCAACTGGTGCGGTCAGACCCAGCAGAGCGTCAGCGCTGTCAGCGGTTTGAGCGAAGGTGTAACCGAACGCGTTGGTGGTTGCGGTTGCGCTGGCTGCGCCGTTGATCGGTGCGCTGCCGGTGCCTTTGTCTTTCGAGTAGGCGCCGAACACTTTCACTACTTTGAAGTCGTAGTTAGCAGCGATCAGACCGTTGTGGCCCATGCCGGTGGTTTTCACGGTAGCGGTGTCGTTGTTTTTGCTGTTGTAAGCAACTGCAACGTTCAGAGGACCGTTGTTGTAAGCCAGCGAGCCGCCGATTTGACGCTGTGCGGTTGCATCGCCAGGGGTTTCGCCCAGGCTGTACGATACCGCGCCGGTGAAGCCGTTCAGGTTCGGGGTTTTGTACACAACAGCGTTCGAGTTACGGGTCATGTACGACGCAACTGGGAACAGGTTTTTAGCGGTACCAGCGTAGCCCATTGCGAATGGATCGCCAACGTCGCGCAGGGTTTCGTAGTACGGAGTGTACTGACGACCCAGGGTCAGGGTACCAGCGGTTTTCGACGACAGACCAACATACGCTTCACGATTGAAGATGGTGTTGGTAGCGTCCAGGGTGCCGTCGTCGATTTTCGCGCCGGTTTCCAGTTTGAAGATTGCGCTCAGACCGCCACCCAGATCTTCGGTGCCTTTGAAGCCGATACGCGATGCCGATGCGGCGCCGCTGGTGACTTTGCTGACGGTGCCAGCTGCGCCACCGCGTTCGGAGACGATGCCAGCATCCAGGATGCCGTAGATGGTCACGTTCGATTGAGCGAATGCTGCGGAGCTGGTTGCTGCCAGTACGGCGATAGCGATAAGGGATTTTTTCATTACATGTTTCCTTCAGTTGTGTTGCTGTAAAAATAAGCCAGTAGTGCGGCGTGTTCGGTGCTGCTCGGCTTGTGCCGTTTTGTGCGTGAGGGCAAACTCCCCAGCTGCCACTGTGCACCCCAGTAACGTGGGATGCGTTCACTAAATGCGGCCGATGAAACTACGCCGGCTTTAATCGCAGCGCCCGCGGTGGGGCGCCGGAGGCGGCACTATACTGATGCCAAGAAACTTCAACAAGTGTAAAACCATTCATACTGAACAGCGAATATTCTTGTCTGTCTTTCAAAGCAGCGGCATTTTACCGCATCGCAATATTTCCTGCCGATCAAGCGAAACAGGCCAGGCTTCCCGCACGATGAACACGGTGATGAACACCTCTTCGTCGGACCAAGTAAAAATAGCCACATTGCTATTTCTGACGCTATTTTATACTGAACACCGCCCACACTCCTCTCTACCAAATGGTAATAAGCTAACACCCCCTGACTTTGTTCGGCCCATTTCTCAAGCAAAATCAGCAACAAACCAACTTTGCTCCCAGTATTACAGCTTTATTTGTGTAGTAAATTTTGTCAAAACAGAGACGAGTTGCATTACGTTACCGAATTGTAAGAAATTGCTACCTGTTGTATTCAGGAGACAAATCGGTGCGTTTTTTTGCACCACCGCACTGATTTGGTGCATGAAATAGATTCATTACCGGGCTCAGAGTCCCGTGACTTTGGCAATCAGCCAGAAATAGCCCCGGTAAGGCAGCAACCGCGCCAGCCGCAGCAGGTTGGTAAATCGTCTTGGAAAATGGATATGAAATGCGCCGCGCTCCATGCCGGCGATGAGTTGCCGGGCCGCTTGCGGCGCCGTCATCAGCGACGGCATCGGGAAGTCATTGCCCTTGGTGAGCGGCGTGTCGACGAAGCCGGGATTGATCTGATACACCGAAATACCCTTCGGATGCAAATCGCCATACAGCGATTCGCACAGATTGATCAGCGCGGCCTTGGTCGGCCCGTACACCAGCGCCTTCGGCAAGCCGCTGTAACCAGCCACCGACGCGACAATGCCGATGCCGCCACGCCCCTGCCCGAGCAGCATGGGCAGCACGGCGTCCAGGCAGTTGAAGACGCCGCGCAGATTCAGGTCGATCAGTTGATTGGCGGCGGCCAGGTCGAAACTGTCGGCGCGCATTTCGCTGTAGCCGCCGGCGACGATCAGCACCGTGTCGATGCGCGGCCAGCGCCGCAGTATGCGGTCGCGCGCATCCAGCACGCTGGCGTGATCGGTGATGTCCAGCGCCAGCGGGAAGATGTCCGACGGCGCCTCGGTGCTTGCCAGTTCATCCAGCAGCGCCTGGCGCCGTGCCGAAATCGCCACGCGGGCGCCTTTTTCCAGCAGCTGCCGCGCCACCGCGGCGCCGATGCCGCTGGAAGCGCCGATGATCCACACATATTGTCCGTGCCAGTCGTGAATGGCTGCGTTCATGCCCATGGTTTATTCCTCATGCAAAGGCGCGCGCCACAGCAGCACGGCGGCCAGTAGTTTCAAACAGCATGGCAGCAAGGCGTAGGCGAACGACAGCGCCTCCAGTCCCTGCTGCATGCCGGGACGGTAGCCCAGCCACGCCAACGCTGGCAGCGCGACGCCGGCGGCAAGTGCAAGCGTCATTTGCACGCCCCAGTTCCAGACGCCGAAGTACGCGGCCTCGCGCCGGCCGCTGTCGCCGGCATGAGCGATGGTGGCCGCCAGCAGCGCGGGTGGCAATGCCAAATCGGCGCCCAGCGCAAGGCCGGACAAGGTGCAGATCACGCCATACGCCAAGGCGTTGCCGGCACCAAGCCCATAGGCCCAGATGAACACGAGAGCGGTCAACAGCATGCTACCGATCCATGCGCGCGCTTCACCGATGCGGGCGGCGATGGCCGGCCACGCCGCCATCGAGATGGCGGCACTGGTGAAGTACAGCAGCAGGAACAGGCCGGCCCTGGGGCCAAGCTGCAGCCGATCTTCCGCGAAGAACAGGAACAGCGTGGCGGGAATCGAGGCGGCGACGCCGTTCACCAGCAGCACCGCAAACAGCCAGCGGAAACGCTGCTGCCGGAACGGCGCAAGCAGCGCCGCCAAGCCGCGCGGTGCAGCAGATTGCGCGACAGCGGTTGCCGGGCGCGGCGCCTTGAGCAGCAGGCAGGCCCCACCGGCCAGCAGCACCATGGCGAATATCACACTAAGGGCGTTGTAGCCGGCCAGTGCCGGCACCGCAGCGGCGGTCATGACGCCAAGCAGGCCGCAGCCTTCGCGCACGGCAGCCAGCCGCGCGCGTTCGCCGGGCCGCTGCGTCAGCGCGGCGCCCCAGCTTTGGTGCGCAATGGTCGCCAGGCCGAAGCCCAGGTACACCAGCATCAGCGAAGCAAGGAACCACGCCAGCGTCCCGGCCTGCGCCGGTGGATGGAACAGGGCGCCGTAGCCCAGCAACAGCAAGGGCAAGGACAACAGCACAAAGCGCGGATAGGCGGCGCCGGCGCGCGCGATCCACCAGCCCAGCAGCGGATCAAGAAACGCCGCCACCGTGCGCGCTGCCAGCAGCGCGGCGCCAATGACCGCCAGCGTCAGACCGCTGTGCTGCGCATAGAACTGCGGCACATAGACATAGATCGGCAGCGCCAGCATCGCCAACGGCATGCCGAACAAGCCATACGACAGCATGCCTCCCCACTTTAGCGGAGCAGTAACGGTATCGGTCATGGCACGGCTGCCGCGTCGCGCAACAAAGCCTGGCGCAGCTTCGGTGCGCTGGTCACCGGGTCCAGCCAGATGCCGAAGAAGGCGTGTGCAAACGCCATGTCGGACACGGTGGCCAGCAACTGCCCGTCGCGGTAAAAGCGCATGCCCAGGCCCGGCACCAGCGCGCCGCCCAGCCGCGAGCCTTCCTGCACGTCCGGGAAGATCGCCTTCATCTGCGCCAGCCACGCTGCGCGCTGCGTCTCGCTGCCGGCACCTATCTTCTCCATCTGTTCGGCGCTGGCTTCGGCGATCCTGCGTCCATGGAGTGCGCGTGCATAGCGCAGCTCCAATACCAGCGGCGCCGCATCCCCTGCATAGCCTTGCGGCCCCACCCACAATTCGGCCGCGTAAATCTTCAGCCCAAACCAGGTGTAGACGCCTTGTCCGCTCAACCGCGCCGCCCCCAACTCCTGCTCGATGTAGCTTGCAGCGTGCAGCGGCGCGCACACCAGCAGCAGGACAATCAGCCAGGCGCGCATGGCGCTAGGCCTTGACCAGCGTGAACTGCATCACATCCGTATTCCCGGCGCGGAAGGCGGCTTCGCAATAGGCCAGATAAAACTCCCACGTCAGCATGAAGCGCTGGTCGAACCCCTGCGCCATCACCGCTTCGCTTTGCGCCAGGAAGCTGCGGCGCCATTGCAGCAAGGTGTTTGCATAATCGATCCCGAAGCGGAATTCGTCCACCACGCGCAGGCCGTGCTGCTCCGCCATGCGGCGGAACGCCGACGGCGCCGGCAGCATCCCGCCGGGGAAGATGTACTGCTGGATAAAGTCCGTGCCCTGGCGGTAGCGCGCAAACAAAGCCTCATCAATCGTGATGGTCTGGATGCACGCGCGTCCGCTCTGCTTCAGGTTGCGCGCGACGCAGGCGAAATAGTCCGGCCAGTAACGCTCGCCAACCGCCTCGAACATTTCGATGGATGCGATGGCGTCGAACTGGCCGGCGCAATCACGGTAGTCGCACAGGCGCAGATCCGTTTGCTGCGCCAGGCCAGCGTCGGTCAAGCGCTGGCGCGCGTAGTCAAGCTGCTCGGTCGACAAGGTCAGTCCGGTCACATGCGCTTGCGCTTCGCGCGCCGCAGTCTCCGCAAAACCGCCCCAGCCGCAGCCGATTTCCAGCACGCGTGCCCCCGGCTGCAATTGCAACTGGCCGACGATGCGGCGGTACTTGGCCATCTGCCCCGCCGCCAGGTCATCGCCGCCGCTGAAGATGGCGCTGGAATAGGTCATCGTCGGGTCGAGCCACAGCTGGTAGAAAGCGTTGCCGATGTCGTAGTGCGCGTGGATATTCTTGCGGCTGCCCGCGCGCGAATTGCGGTTCAGCAGATGCTTCAGCCGATACAGCAGGCTGCCCCACCAGCTGCCATAAACCAGCGCTTCCATCTCGCCGCGATTGCGTATCAACAGCGCCAGCAGGCCTGGCAGGTTATCGGTCTTCCACTCGCCGGCGATGAAGGACTCGGCAAAGCCGATATCGCCGCTGCGCAGGGCCGCACTGCACGGCTTCCAGATGGCCAGCTCCAGCACGACCGGAAAAGAACCGTCGCCGAACAATTGATGCGAGCCGTCCGGCCGCCGCAGCAGCAAGGCGCCGTGTTTCAGGTTGCGCAGCGCCTTGACGATCAGGCGCGCGGCCGTCGGCAGCTTGTCGTTGACGGGCAGCGACGCGGGCGCGCGCAGGGAATTGGTATTCATCGGGACACCTTCTGTTGTGGCGGTTCAGGTTTGCGGAAGAACGGCACGCGGCGCAGCCAGAGCTTGAGCGCCTGCCAGTGAATGCGGAACATCACGCCGAAAGTCATCAGCGGATAAGCGAAGAAAGCGCGCGCCACGCTGCGGTCGTCGAGCACAACAGCACGGCCGGACAGGCTGGTTTCCAGCAGTGGCCCCAGATCGTCGTCGTAATCGATGCGCGCCATGCTGCGCTGGCTGCCGCAATAAAAGCGGAAGCGGTAGCCGCCCTGCACTTCGCAGAACGGCGATACGTGGAAAATCTTGCGCGCCGTGAGTTCATCGGCCGCGCTGATCGCGCCGCCGGTCTCCAGCAGGTAGCAATGGCGCTCGCCGAAGGTGTTGTGCACATCGGCGACGATGACGCGCAGCGTGCCGTCCGCGCGGTGGCAGAACCAGAACGACACCGGATTGAAGGCATAGCCCAGCACGCGCGGCATGGTTTGCAGCCATACTTCGCCATCGGCGTCGTGCACGCCCTCGGCTGCCAGCAGGCCGTCTATCCATTGCAGCAAAGGCTGACGGCCGTCGCCATAGTCGCTGTCGTAAAAGGACAGCAGGTTGCGGCGATTGCGCGCAAACAGGCGGCTGCCGAAATCGCGCTCGCCCAGCGTCCGCAACGGCAGCCGCACGAAATAGGTCCGGTAGCGGAAGCCATGCCGCACCGGCCGCAGGCGCAGATGCCGCACCTGGCCGAAACACAGCTGCGGCTTGGCGTCAGGCTGCACGGGCCACCTGCGCGGCGCGCGAGACGATGGCGGCAGCCACCGCCAGACCGGATTTCAGGCCGTCTTCATGGAAGCCGTAACCGGTCCATGCGCCGGCAAACCAGATGCCGCCGCGTCCCTGCAGCGTATGCAGGCGGCGCTGCGCCGCCACCGCCGCTTCGTCGAACACCGGATGCGCATACGAGAACTCCTGCAGCACGCACTCCGCGCGCGGCTCGTCGATGGGATTGAGCGACACGATCAGCGGCTGCTCGAACGGCAGCGGTTGCAGCTTGTTGATCAGGTAGTGCACGCACACGCGCTGGTCGGCGCCGCCGCTGCCCTGGTAATTCCACGCCGACCACGCCTTGCGCTGCGCCGGCAGGCAACTGGTGTCGGTATGCAGCAGCGCGCGATTGGGCTGATAGCGCACCGCCGACAGCACATCGCGTTCGTCGTCGGTGGCGTCGCGCAGCAGCGCCAGCGACTGGTCGCTGTGGCAGGCCAGCACCACCTGGTCGTAGCGCGCGCCGCCGTGCGCGGTGGTCAATGTCAGCCCCAGCGCATCGCGCGCCACCGACTGCACCGGCGTGTTCAAATGCCGCCGAGGCAAGGCCGCCAGCAGGTGCCGCACATATTCGCGCGAACCGCCGCGCACCGTGTGCCACTGCGGGCGCTGGTTTACTTGCAGCAAACCGTGGTTATGACAAAACTGTACAAAGCTGGATAGCGGGAATTCCAGCATCTGCTGTGCCGGACAAGACCAGATGCACGCCGCCATCGGTAATAAATACCACTGGCGGAATTGGGTGCTGTATCCTTCCGCATCGAGGTAAGATCCCAGGCTCATCTGTGGTGCGCCGTGGTGGACCAGGGCGGTGGCGGCGCGGTTGAAACGCAGGATATCGCGCAGCATGCGCAGGAAAGCGGGCCGCAGCAGATTGCCGCGTTGGCAGAACACCTGGTCCAGATCGCCGCCCGCCCACTCCAGCATGCGCCCGTCGGTCGGCATTTTGACGGAGAAGCCCATCTCGCTGGGCGCCGTGCTGACGCCAAGCTCGTCAAACAGCGCCGTCAGCAGCGGATACGTGCGGTGGTTGAACACCAGAAAGCCGGTGTCGACGCCATGGGTGACGCCCTCCAACGTCACATCGACGGTATGGCTGTGGCCGCCGAAATGGCTGCCCGCCTCGTACAGATGAACGTCATTGCCCGCTCGAATCAAGCGATATGCGCAGGAAAGACCGGAAATTCCGCTGCCTACAACAGCTATCTTCATTATTTTTCACCTAAACAAAATATTTTTGTCCTGGACAAATGCAGAGCAAAAACGATATTCAGTTAAATAGTTCTAGATGTCAACTGTGTGTCGTGGACAAGCAGTTTCGCCATAACTTATACGCATCAAACGCTGTTTTGGATGCATTACTTTCGCGTCAAAATCGGCTGTAAAATGACGGGCGCTACCTGTGCACCCGGACCCTGTGCCCAACCCTCGTGACTGCCCCAAACCCGCAGCCGCTTATTGCCTGATGACTAATACAGTTTCCTCACAACCAGTTCCGAGCACGATCAGCGACGTCGAACGCGACACCGGCGTGGCCAAGGAAACCCTGCGCGTGTGGGAGCGCCGTTACGACTTTCCGCAACCGCTGCGCGATCCCAATGGCGAGCGCGTGTATCCGATCGAGCAGGTGCAGAAGTTGCGCCTGGTGAAACGTTTGATCGACCTCGGCTTCCGCCCCGGCAAGGTGATCCAGTTCAGCACCGCCGAATTGCAGGCACTGACCGGCAAGGCCGCCGCCGGCAACGGTCCGGTGGCGCCGGCGCCCGAGCTGCAAACCTATCTCGACTTGTGCAAAAGCCATCAGATGGAAGCCATGCGCCGCAAGCTGTCACAGGCGTTGCTGATGATGGGCTTGAAGAGTTTCGTGATCGAGCTGGTGGCGCCGTTGACCGCGCTGATCGGCGAAGCCTGGGCCAGCGGCCAGCTGGCCACCTTTGAAGAACACTTGTATACAGAGTCGCTGACGGTGGTGATGCGCAGCGCCATCTTCGCCATGCCGCAGGCCAACGCCAACAATGTCGGCGCGCCGCGCATCCTGCTGACCACGCTGCCGCAGGAGCGTCACGGCCTGGGCCTGCTGATGGCCGAGGCCATGTGCGTGGCCGAAGGCGCGCACTGCATTTCGCTGGGCGTGCAGACGCCGCTGCTGGATATCGTGGAAGCGGCGCGCGTGCAGCGGGTGGATATCATTGCGCTGTCGTTCTCGGTGGCGATGAATCCGCGCCAGGTGCTGGATGGTCTGGCGGAGCTGCATACGCGGCTGGCCGGCTGTGCCGACCTGTGGGCGGGCGGTAATAATGCGGCGCTCAAACGGCGCAAGCCGGCGTATGTGCGGGTGTTCGAGCTGGCGGATCTGGCCAAAGCGATCGGCGAGTGGCGGACGCGTCACGCGGGTCTGCCGGCTGGCTAAGTACCCCGCACGACGGTCCGCCGCGGGGTCTGACCCCGTACGGGGTCGGACCCTCTATGGTAGTGCGGGTTGACGCTCTGGTAGAATGGGCAAACTTTGTGCTGGCCAGCACCCCTACTCAATATCCATGTTCAGCTTCTTCAAGAAAAAACCTGTCGCTCCCGAAGCGCCTGCGGCGCCTGTCGTCGCCCCTGCTCCCATAGCCGCCCCCGCGCCCGACCTCCCCGACCTGCTGCCGATCGAAGAACCGGCGGAGAAAAAACAATCGTGGATGGCGCGCCTGAAGGCCGGCCTGTCGAAAACCTCCAATAACCTGTCCGTGCTGTTCGTCGGCGCCAAGATCGACGACGACCTGTACGACGAGCTGGAAGCCGCGCTGCTGATGGCCGACGCCGGCGTCGACGCCACCACCTACCTGCTCGACGCCCTCAAGCGCAAGGTCAAGGAAGACAAGCTGCTTGACGCCGCCGCCGTCAAGGCCGCGCTGAAACAGCTGCTGATCGAGCTGCTGACGCCGCTGGAGCATCCGTTCGAACTGGGCCGCCACACGCCCACCGTGATGATGATCTCCGGCGTCAACGGCGCCGGCAAGACCACCACCATCGGCAAGCTGGCCAAGCACATGCAGACCCACGGCCAGTCGGTGCTGCTGGCCGCCGGCGACACCTTCCGCGCCGCCGCCCGCGAGCAGCTGATGGTCTGGGGCCAGCGCAACAACATCACCGTGATCTCGCAAGCCTCGGGCGATCCGGCCGCCGTGTCGTTCGACGCCGTACAGTCCGGCAAGGCCAAGGGCATGGACGTGGTCATGATCGACACCGCCGGCCGCCTGCCAACCCAGCTGCACCTGATGGAAGAGCTGAAAAAAGTCCAGCGCGTGCTCGGCAAGGGCATGGACGGCGCACCGCACGAAACTCTCCTGGTGATCGATGGCAATACCGGGCAAAATGCGCTGGCGCAAGTGAAAGCCTTCGACGACGCCCTCAAGCTGACCGGCCTGGTGATCACCAAGCTGGACGGCACCGCCAAGGGCGGCGTGCTGGCGGCCATCGCGCGCGTGCGGCCGGTGCCGGTGTACTTCATCGGCGTGGGCGAGAAGATTGAAGACCTGCAGCCCTTCGTGGCTGCCGAATTTGTCGAAGCATTGCTTGGCTAACCAACATCACCAGACCTCTATGATCGAATTCCGGAACGTCTCGAAACAATACTCTTCCGATGTGATGGCGCTGCGCGACATCTCGCTGACGGTTGAAAAGGGCGAACTGGTCTTTCTGGCGGGCCCATCCGGCGCCGGCAAATCCACCCTGATGAAAATGATCGCCGCCATGGAACGCCCGAGTTCCGGGCAGGTGATCGTCAACGGCCAGGACATCGCCCGCATCAAATCGTCCGCCGTGCCCTTCCTGCGCCGCAACCTGGGCCTGATCTTCCAGCAACAGCGGCTGCTGACCGACCGCACCGTGCTGGCCAACGTCATGCTGCCGCTGCTGGTGACCGGCGCCTCGAAGACGCAGGCCGAGCAGCGCGCCCGCGCCGCGCTCGACAAGGTGGGCCTGGGCGACCGCGCCAACGCCCAGCCGCTGGCCCTGTCCGGCGGCGAGCAGCAGCGCGTGTCGATCGCGCGCGCCATCGTCAACCGTCCGCAGGTGATCCTGGCCGACGAACCGACCGCCAACCTGGACCGCGCCAGCGCCAACAAGGTGCTGGAAGCGCTGAAGGCCTTCAACTCGGTCGGCGTCACCTGCCTGATTTCCAGCCATGACGAAGTGATGCTGGACGCCGCCGCGCGCGTCATCCATCTCAACCAGGGCCAGGTGGAGGTGCCGGCATGACGTACTGGTTCCGCCAACACCGCTACGCCCTGTCCGCCGCGCTGGTGCACCTGCGCCGCTCGCCGGGCGGTTTCCTGTTCAATATATTGGTGGTGGCCATCGCGCTGGCCCTGCCCTTCATGGGCGTGACGCTGCTCGACAATGTGCGGCCGATGTCGGAGTCGCTGTCGGTCGATCCGGAAATCAGCATCTTCCTGAAGCAGGACACGCCGCGCGACCAGGCCGAGGCGCTGGCCGTGCAGCTGCGCCAGACCGTGCGCGACAAGCAGGCCAGGATCGTCTTCACGCCGCGTGAAAAGGCGCTGGAAAACCTGAAGGACAAGAACGGCCTGGCCGACGTGCTGGCCACCCTGGGCGACAATCCGCTGCCGGACAGCTACGTGCTGAAGCTGGACGCCTTCCGCAACGCCCAGGCCGGTGGCGACGTCGACCAGTTGGCCGAGCAGATCCGCGCCCTGCCGGGCGTCGACACGGTGCAGGTCGATTCGGCCTGGGTCAAGCGCCTGGCCGCGCTGATCAATATCCTGCGGCTGGCGCTGCTGCTGCTGGCGGCCACCCTGGGCACGGTGGTGGTGGCGGTGATCTTCAACACCATCCGCCTGCAGGTGATGACCCAGCGCGAGGAAATCCTGGTGTCCAAGCTGATCGGCGCGACCGACAGCTTCATCCACCGCCCCTTCTATTACACCGGCGCGCTGCTGGGCCTGTGCGCCGGCGCGCTGGCGCTCGGTTCGGTGACCCTGGCGCTGCAGCCGCTGAACACCGCGATTGCCGAATTCGCACGACTGTACGCCTCGGAATTCCAGCTGGCGCCGTTGCCGCCGGCCGCCATGGCCGCCTTGCTGGCCCTGTCCGCCGGCCTCGGCCTGATCGCCGCCCGCCTGTCCGTCACCCGCCACACCGCCCGTCTCAACTAAGCCTGCCTGACCGTTCCGTGCGTCCGCGCACGGAACCGGCCCTCCCTTCGGCCTAGCATGCTTTCATTGTTAAGCCCTCCCTAAGATCCATCGCGCATTCTTAATACAACGGAAGTCCCGATAGTATTTTTACTATCGGACCCATTTATTTTGGATGATTGGCACTCAACGACAGAGAGTGCTAATATATGTCCGACAGAGTACATAAGTGCTCATAAGCAATCACAAGCGAAGGAAACGAAAATGACTATGATGTCCGTGGTACCTGCGAAAAACAGTGCTCTGGGACTCGGGTTTAGTGGCAACCTGGGTAACCTGGATGCCTACATTTCGGCCGTCAATCGCCTGCCGATGCTGACGCACGACGAAGAAATCTCCCTGGGCAAACGCCTGAAGGACCAGAACGACCTGGGCGCCGCCGAACGGCTGGTGATGTCCCACCTGCGTCTGGTGGTCTCGATCGCCCGTGGCTATCTGGGCTATGGCCTGCCGCACGGCGACCTGATCCAGGAAGGCAATATCGGCCTGATGAAGGCGGTCAAACGCTTCGACCCCGACCAGGGCGTGCGTCTGGTGTCCTACGCCATGCACTGGATCAAGGCCGAGATGCATGAATACATCCTGAAGAACTGGCGTCTGGTCAAAGTGGCAACGACCAAGGCCCAGCGCAAGCTGTTCTTCAACCTGCGCAGCCACAAGACCGGCCTGGACGCGATGACGCCCGCCCAGATCGATCAACTGGCCAAGACGCTCGACGTCAAGCGCGAGGAAGTGATCGAAATGGAAACGCGCCTGAGCGGCCGCGACATCGCGCTGGAATCGCCTACCGATGATGAAGATGACAAGTTCGCGCCGATCGCCTACCTGTCCTCCGAAGCGTCGGAACCGACCCGCGTGCTGGAAGCCGAACAGGTGACCCGCCTGCAATCGGAAGGCCTGGAAGAAGCCTTGAGCAAGCTGGACGCCCGTTCGCGCCGCATCATCGAAGCGCGCTGGCTGGCCAATGACGATGGTTCCGGCGCCACGCTGCACACGCTGGCGGAAGAGTTCGGCGTATCGGCCGAGCGTATCCGCCAGATCGAGGCGGCTGCCTTGAAAAAAATGAAAGGCGCGCTGGCCGCTTACGTCTAAGCCCCGCGCTGCTGTTCCCCGATTGCCGCTGGCGTTCGCGCCGGCGGCAATTTTTTTTTGGGCCATCGTTGAGCTAACGCTGAGGTCGTGCCGTTCGTGCGCCACGCCCATGGTCTTTTTGTTAAGCTTGCCTTCAATTGAGGCAAGAGGTCTATGATGAAAACAACAATACTACGGCAGCTGATTGTGCTGCCCTTGCTGGTGGCCGTGATGGCCACCCTGTACGCCTGCGGCTCGGCCAACGGCCGCGCCGCCGCGCCGGCGCACTTCACCACCACCTACACGTTGCGCCAGGGCGCCAGCGTCGCCATCACGCCGGCGGCGGTGGCCGGCAGCAACGCCAGCATTGGCGCCACCGCGCCGGTGCTGCGACTGGACCGCGTCAACGACAGCCGCTGCCGCGCCGGTGCGGTGTGCGTGTGGGCCGGCTACATCAGCTTCAGCTTCGCGCTGTCGCATCCGGACGGCACCGCCAGCAACTTCGTGCTGTCCGAGAGCATGCCGAACGGCACCGCCACGGTCACGCAACACGGATTGACCTTCACGCTGGCCGGATTTGAACCGCAACAGGTGCCGGCGAAAAATGAGGCGCCGCCGGATTATCGGGTAAGCTTAAAGGTGAGCAACATAAACTCTCCTTGAACACGGCCCACATGATCCCGATCTCCCGTCCCGCCCGCACCGTTCTCGTTTCCTCCATCTTCCTCTCCCTGGCCCTGCCCGGCCTCAGCTTCGCCAAGACACCGGTTGCCACCGGCACCGGCGGCGCTGTCGCCACCATCAGCGAACCCGCCTCG
Organism: Duganella alba; assembly: GCF_009674495.1. Classification (GTDB taxonomy): domain Bacteria; phylum Pseudomonadota; class Gammaproteobacteria; order Burkholderiales; family Burkholderiaceae_D; genus Rugamonas; species Rugamonas alba. The sequence continues at coordinate 301,401 of NZ_WKJN01000003.1, forward strand.
CAAGCCGCCATCGCCATCCTCAACAAGGGCGGCAATGCGGTCGACGCGGCTGTCGCGGCGGCCGCCACGCTGGGCGTGACCGATCCGTTCAGCTGCGGCATCGGCGGCGGCGGCCTGATGGTCATCTACCTGGCCAAGGACAAGCGCGTGATCACCATCGACCACCGCGAAACGGCGCCGGCCAGCTTCACGCCGACCGTGTTCCAGAAAGACGGCAAGGAGCTGGACTTTGAAACGGTGGTGGCCAGCGGCATGTCGGTCGGCGTGCCGGGCACGGTGCGCGGCTGGCACGAGGCGCTGGACCGCTACGGCTCGATGTCGTTCAAGCAGGTGCTGGCGCCGGCCATCGAGGTCGCCACCAGGGGCTTCAAAGTCAGCGACAACTTCTCGCACCTGGTGCAGGGCAACGAAGCCAAGTTCGCCATGTTCCCCGCCACCGCCGCGCTGTACCTGAAGAACGGCAAGGCCATCCCGGCCGGCAGCACGCTGCGCAATCCGGACCTGGCCCAGGCCTACCGCGAACTGGGCGCTGGCGGCGTGAAAGCTTTCTACAGCGGCAAGATGGCGCGCGCGGTCGTCGATGCGGTCAACGCGCCGGCCACCGCGCCGGGCGTGCGGGTCAATCCGGGCAAGATGACGCTGGCCGACCTGGCCAACTACGAAGCGCGCCTGCGCCAGCCGGTGCACAGCACGTATCGCGGCTACGATTTATATGGCATGCCGCTGCCGAGCAGCGGCGGCATCGCTGTCGCCGAAGCGTTGAATATCCTCGAAGGCTACGACCTCAAGTCCATGCCGCGCGCCAAAGCCGAGCACCTGTATCTGGAAGCGAGCCGCCTGGCCTTCGCCGACCGCAACGCCTACCTGGCCGATCCGGAATTCATCGACGCGCCGGTGGCCGGCCTGCTGAACAAGGACTATGCCGCGCGCCGCCGCGAGCTGATCAATCCGGAACAGGCCAGCGCCCAGGCCCCGGCCGGCGATCCCTATCCGTTCCAGAACGACGTCAGCGTACCGCTGCGTCCCAACGCCAACAAGCTGATCGCCGAAGGCGCGCACACCACCCACCTGACCGTATCGGACAAGGACGGCAACATCGTCTCCTACACCTACACCATCGAATCATGGGGCGGCAGCGGCATCGTGGTGCCGGGCTATGGCTTCCTGCTGAATAACGAGATGACCGACTTCGACTTCTCCGGCCCGGCGCCCAACGTGCCGGAAGCCGGCAAGCGCCCGCGCAGCAGCATGTCGCCGACGCTGGCGTTCAGGAACGGCAAGCCGGCGTTCTCGATCGGCAGCCCTGGCGGCGCCACCATCATCACCACCGTGCTGCAGACCATCTTCAACTACGTCGATCTTGGCATGTCGATGCCGGACGCGGTGAACGCGCCGCGCCTGTCCGAGCGCAACGGCCTGGCCACCGACGTGGAACCGGGCTTCGTCGCCAGCGCGCAGGCGCAGGCGCTGGAGAAGACCGGCCAGCACTGGAGCAAGGATGTGGAGGAAATCGGCGCCGCCAACGCGCTGGTGTTCAACCCGGACGGCACGGTGACGGCTGTCAGCGAAGGTCACCGCCACGGGATAGGCAGCGCGCTGGTGCAGAAGAGCGCTCACTAAGCAGTTCACGCATGACCCCCGCCGCCATCGCGCACGCCTGTGCGTGATGCGGCCCCTCATCGGCGCCGAAGCCGAGACAGCGGCTGACCGTCCGCACCAGCACCTCCATGTCCTCCGGGCCGCTGCGCGCGTCTTCCGGCTCGTTCATCAGCGCCAGCACAGTGTTGCCGATCAGGGTGGACGCCAGCGATACATTGGCCAATGGCAGATCATGGGGTTTCATGAAGCCTCCGCGGCTAAGCCGTGATTAAGAATCTGCTCACAATATTAATACCGGCCACACGCCAATAACATCACTCACTTGGGGGAAGACATGAACAAATGGTTGCGCGCCAATAAAGGCTTTTTACTGTTCCTGGCGCTGTTCGGGATCTTCCGCACCGCTGTCGCCGACTGGAATCCGATTCCCTCCGGTTCCATGCACCCCAACCTGCTGGAAGGCGACGTGGTGTTCGTCAACCGCCTGGCTTACAACGTCAAGGTGCCGCTGACCGACATCGTCATCAGCCCGACGGGCGAGCCGCAGCGCGGCGACATCGTCACCTTCTCCTCGCCGGTCAACGGCACGCGCCTGATCAAGCGCGTGATCGCCCTGCCCGGCGACCGCGTCGAAATGCGCAACGAAGAGCTGATCATCAACGGCCAGACCGCCGGCTACACCGCGCTGGGCCACGGCATCGAAACCATCCACGGCATCGGCGACCTGGCCGCCGTGCGCGTCGACGAAGCGGTCGGCGACAGCCGCCACACCATCCAGTTCCTGCCGCAGATCCAGGCGCGCCGCAATTTCGCCGCGCTGGTGGTGCCGCCCGGCCAGTACATGATGCTGGGCGATAACCGCGACAACAGCGAAGACTCGCGCTACATCGGCCTGGTGCCGCGCGCGCTGCTGATCGGCCGCGCCGAACGGGTGCTGGCTTCGGCCGACATCACCGGCAACTGGATGCCGCGCACCGAGCGCTTCGGCATGAGCCTCTATCCAAAGCAATAACATCCGCATCGGCGGTGTTATGATGATGTAGTAAATTCATAACATTGCCGGTGCAAACATGATCGAATTCCAGGGCCTGTCCAAAGTCTACGGCAGCTTCAATGCCGTCAAACCGCTGACGCTGACCGTGCGGCGCGGCGAAGTGTTCGGCTTCCTCGGTCCCAACGGCGCCGGCAAGACCACCACCATCCGCATGATGATGGGCATCCTGGTGCCCAGCGGCGGCCAGGTGCTGATCGACGGCCTCGATTGCCACGCCGAGCCGGCCGAAGTGAAGCGCCGCGTCGGCTACCTGCCCGATACACCGATCTTCTACGACTACCTGCGCGGCCGCGAGATCCTGCAATTCGTCGCCGAGATGCACGGCTTTGCGCGCGCCGACGCGGCCGCGCGCAGCACGCGGCTGCTGGCGGAATTCGGCCTGACCGAAGCCGGCGAGGACTATGCCGTCAACTACTCGCTGGGCATGAAGAAGCGCCTCGGCCTGGCCTGCGCGCTGATCCACGACCCGGCGGTGCTGATCCTCGACGAACCGATCAACGGTCTCGATCCGCGCGCCTCGCGCGAGGTGCAGGAGCGCCTGCTGGCGGCGGCCGCGCGCGGCGTCACCATCTTCGTCTCCACCCATTTGCTGGACATGGCCGAGAAGCTGTGCGACCGCGTCGGCATCATCCACCACGGCCAGTTGGTGGCCACCGGCACGCTGGATGAAATCCGCGCCGAAGCCTCCGCCAGCGGCTCGCTGGAAGACGTGTTCCTGAAGATCACCGACGAAGCCGCCGAAGAGACCGCGCAATGACGGCGCTGCGCACCATCTGGCTGATGACGCGCATGCGCCTGACGCGCCAGCGCAATATGCTGTTCAATAACCTGTTCCGCTTCAATAAGAAAAAACCGCGCGACACCAGCGGCGGCAAGCGCAGCAGCCTGTGGGTGCTGACGCTGGCGATGGTGGCGGTGATGTCGTTCTCCTTCGTCGTCATGTCGCACAACGTGGTGCTCAACATGCAGTGCCAGCTGGACCAGGCCAGCAAATGCCTGTATGTCGACAAACAGGGCGAGCACCACAGCCGCCTGCACATCGCGGACGACGAACTGGCCAGCGCGCCGTTCGCGCCGGCGCTGATGCGCGGCCTGGGCATGGAGGTGACGATACTGCTGCTGGTCGCCGTGCTGCTCCCGCTGGGGAACAAGGAACTGGCGCAGCCGGACTGGGATCTGGAATGGCTGGTGACGATGCCGGTGTCGCGCGCCACGCTGCTGTGGGGCCGCGTGCTGGAACGCAGCGCCAGCAACATCGCCGGCTGGTTCGCGCTGCTGCCGGCCTACGGCGTGATCGCCTGGTACTCCGGCTATGCGTGGAGCACGATTCCGATCGCGCTGCTGGCGGCCGCCATGCTGCTGCCGCTGGCGGCCATGCTGCACACGTTGGCCGACACCGGCCTGCGCATGTGGCTTCCCGCCGCGCAGCTGCGCAACCTGCAGGCGGTGACTGGATTGCTCAATCTGCCGCTGATCTACTTCGTCATGGCGCTCGGCATGCCGCAGGCGAACGGCTTCGCCATGAACTGGGCGCGCGCCTTTCCATCCTGGGCCGGCTGGCTGCCGCCAGGCCTGGTGCTGCAGGCGATACAGGCGCAGGACATCGGACAGCTGGCGTCCAGCGTGGCACTGCTGCTGGCGGAAGTCGCGGCGGTGATGTGGGCCGGGATGGCGCTGCTGCGCCATCAGCTGCGCCATGGCGTGGTCAATTCCGGCGCGCGCGAAAGCGTGCGCCGCGTGGCGCCGGCCGGCGTGGCGCAGCCGCGCTGGCTGGATGCGCTGCTGTCGCCGCTCAAGCGCCGCGAGCTGCGCCTGCTGAGCCGCGACCGCAACTTCCTGTTCCAGACCTTGCTGCTGCCGGTGATCATCGTCGGCAGCCAGGTGGTCTTCAACGGCAAGCTCGATAGCATGGCGGAGCTGGGCGACCATCATCTGGTGGCGGCCTCCATCGCTTTCGGCATCGGCGTGTACGTGCTGATGTTGTCGGCCTTCCAGACGCTGAACAACGAAGGCCAGGTCCTGTGGCTGCTGTACACCCTGCCGCGCTCGATCGAAAGCATGTTGAAGGAAAAGGCGCAGCTGTGGGGCACGCTGGCGCTGGTCTATCCGGCCATCGTGATCGGCATGAGCGCGTGGTACACCGCGTCGTTCGAATGGGAGCAGCTGGTGCTGGTGCTGACCGTCTTCGCCGGCATTCCGATCTACTCGATGATCGCCGTCTCGCTGGGCGTGTTTGCCTGCGATCCGCTGGCGGTGGAAGCGCGCGCCCGCGTGCGGCCCACTTACGTCTATCTCTACATGCTGCTGGCCAGCTTCTACACCTGGTCGATCTACAGCAATGTGTGGTCGCAAAAACTGGTGGTGATGGTGCTGGTCGGTTCGATGGCGCTGGCGCTGTGGCAGAAAGCGCGCGACGCCCTGCCCTACCTGCTCGACCCGGCCGCCGCGCCGCCGCCGCGCGTCTCCACCGCCGACGGCCTGATCGCCGCCACCGCGTTCTTCATTTTGCAGGGCGTGATCCTGCTCATCATCGGCGAGTCCGACCTGAAGGCGATGACCATCGCCTTCAGCATCGCCGGGCTGACCATCTACATGCTGATGCGTTATGTCTACTGGCGCAGCAAGACGGCCGGCGTGCCGGCGATCCTGCGCGGCATCGACATCCAGCTATCGCTGCGCAGCGCGGCCATCGCCGCCGCCGTCGCCTGCGCGGCGGGCCTGGGCTACCTGGCCACGCTCCAGCACACGGCGCTGTGGGACGAGATGCTCAAGTCGGCGCCCGCGTCGGTGATGACGGGCAGCCGCACCTGGATACTGGCGCTGGCCGTGGTGGCGGCGCCGCTGTGCGAGGAATTCATCTTCCGTGGCCTGATCTACGGCGGCCTGCGACGCTCGATGAAAGCGCCGCAAGCGATGGTGATGAGCGCGGCAGTTTTCGCGGTGGTGCATCCGCCGCTGTCGATGCTGCCGGTCTTCATGCTGGGCCTGTGCACCGCCTGGACCTACGAACGCAGCAAGACATTGCTGGCGCCGATGCTGGTCCACGCCACCTACAACGCGGCAATCCTGTCGTCCCAGTTCTGGCAGGGGTAGAAGCATGGGCACCGAAACGCCCATCAACGAAACAAATTTCAAATCCCAATAACGAAAGGGTCTGTCCCCGCATGGGGACAGACCCTGGCCGCAGCGCCGTACGGGTTTCAGTCTTTGTAGCGGATTTCGGCCAACGCAAACGCGCCGCCGTGGTAAGTCACCGATGCATTGGTATCGGGATACTCCCCACTGTCCGGGAAGCTGGCGTCGAACTGCGACGAGCTGTCCTTCGGCTTGTAGCCCAGGTGCGACGCCTTGCTGTTGTCCCACCACGCCACATCGTTGTTCGACATGCCGAACAACACGGTAAAGCCGACGCGGGTGGCAAACAGCGAGCGATGCAGCGCTTCCACCAGATCGTCGTAGCTCAGCCACGTAACCATCATGCGGCGGTCCTTCGGCTCCGGGAACGAGGAGCCGATGCGCAGGCTGACAGTCTCCAGGCCGACGCGGTCCCAGTAGTAGCTGGCCAGCTGCTCGCCGAAGCATTTGCTGACGCCATAGAACGAATCCGGGCGGGTCGGCGCGGTGGCGTCGATGTAGTCGGTGTTGCGATAGAAGCCCACCGTGTGATTGGAACTGGCGAAGATGATGCGCTTGACGCCATGCTTGTGCGCCGCCTCGTAGATATTGGCGGTGCCCAGGATGTTGGCCTGCATGATGTTCTCGAAGGTGTTCTCGGTCGAGATGCCGCCGAAGTGCAGCACCGCCTCCACGCCTTCCATCATCCGCATGACGGCTGCCTTGTCGGCCAGGTCGCATTGGACGATTTCCTCGCCTTCGCGCGCCTCGCCCATGTCGGCGATATCGGACAGCACCACCACATCAGCCCACGGCTTGATGCGGTCGCGCAGAATCTTGCCGAGGCCGCCGGCGGCGCCGGTCAGCAGCAGTCGTTTGAATGGTTTTGCCATGCTTGTCTCCGTTGTTTTATTTTTTACGTCACCGGGGCCGGGTTGAACAGCACCAGTGCGTTATGCAGTTTCCATTTCTCCGCCCAGGTCTCCTTGCCGCTGGCGACGTCCAGCAGCATCTGGAACATCTCCCAGCCGACATCGGCGATGGTGGCTTCGCCGCTGGCGATACGGCCGGCGTTGATGTCCATCAGGTCATGCCAGCGGTTGGCCAGGTCATTGCGGGTGGCGACTTTAATCACCGGCACTTCGGCCAGGCCGTATGGCGTGCCGCGGCCGGTGGTGAAGATGTGGACGTTCATGCCGGCCGCCAGTTGCAGCGTGCCGCAAATGAAATCGCTGGCCGGCGTGGCGGCGTAGATCAGACCTTTTTGCGTCAGCTTTTCGCCCGGCGACAGCACGCCCGAAATCGGCGCGCTGCCCGACTTGACGATCGAGCCCATGGCCTTCTCGACGATGTTCGACAGGCCGCCCTTCTTGTTGCCCGGCGTGGTGTTGGCGCTGCGGTCAACGCCGCCGCGCGTCAGGTATTCGTCGTACCAGGCCATCTCGCGGATCATGGCGTCGGCCACTTCCGGCGACGAGGCGCGCGAGGTCAGCTGGTCGATGCCGTCGCGCACTTCGGTCACTTCCGAGAACATCACGGTGGCGCCGGCGCGCACCAGCAGGTCGGTGGCGAAGCCCACGGCCGGATTGGCGGTGACGCCCGAGAAGGCATCGCTGCCGCCGCATTGCACGCCCACCACCAGCTCCGAGGCCGGCACGGTTTCGCGCTGGCGCTTGTTCAGCTCCGCCAGATTCTTCTCGGCCTGCTTCATGATCGAATCGATCATCGACATGAAGCCGACGTGCTGCGCGTCCTGCAGGCAGACCAGGCCGGGATCGGCGCCGCCGGCGTTCTGGATCGGGATCGAGCCTTTCGGGAACAAGCGCGTCGGCTGCAGCTTTTCGCAGCCAAGGCTGACGACCATGGCCTGGCCGCCGAAGTTCGGATTCAGCGCGATGTTGCGGATGGTGCGGATCGGGATCGGCGCGCCCGGCGCTTCGATCGCCACGCCGCAGCCGTAGGTGTGCTCCAGGCCCACCACGTCGTCGACGTTGGGGTACTTCGGCAGCAATTCTTTCTTGATGCGCTCGACCGCGAATTCGACCACGCCCGACACGCACTGCACGGTGGTGGTAATGGCCAGAATGTTACGGGTGCCGACGCTGCCGTCCGGATTGCGGAAGCCCTGGAAGGTGTAGCCCTCCAGCGGCTCCATCGGCCCCGGCAGGCGGGTCGAGACCGGCAGGCCGGTCAGCTCGCGCGCCGGCGGCATCTCGACATTGTGCTCGGCCAGCCAGCTGCCGGCCGGCAGATCTTTCGACGCGTAGCCGATGGTGACGTTGTAGCGGATCACATGGTCGCCCTGCTTGAGGTCGCGCAGCGCCACCTTGTGGCCTTGCGGGACCGCTTCCAGCAGCGTCAAGCCGCTGGGGAACACGGCGCCGGCGGGCAGGCCGCCGTCGTTGACGACAATCGCGACGTTATCGTTGTCGTGCATCAGGATATAGCGCGGCGTGTTGTTGGCGCTCGTCGGTGTCGTCATCTGGCATTCCTACGTTGTTTTTTGGTCTCGTAAAGTGGTCTGACCACTTCTGTTATTGGCCGGCCAGCTCTGGAATTGTGGCCTGAGCGCCACAGTCTGGAGACCGCATGTTTCCTGGGGAATTTACCATGTAAACATGGGGCGCAGATGGCCGCTCGATGAATTCAGTATGCCAGTTTAAAATTAATTTGGCTAGTCCACATTGCGCATTTGGTCTGACCACCTTAGAATGGCCTGACCAGATGGCAAATAAATAAGCCACAGATAACGACGAGACAAGCAATGCTGAAAAAGACCGTTCTTCCTGCCGAGAACTCCGCCCACGAGCCGCGCCTCTACCGCGTGGTGGCCGACCGCATCCAGGAACTCATCCGCAACGAACACATCGGCGCCGGCGAACGCCTGCCGTCGGAACGCGACCTCGCGACCAAACTCAGCGTCAGCCGCGCCTCGCTGCGCGAAGCGCTGATCGCCCTGGAGCTGGGCGGCGTGATCGAAGTGCGCGGCGGCTCCGGCGTCTATGTCAGCGAAATCCCCGAACCGGCCGACACCGACCTGCCGGAAGCCGGTCCCGGCCCGTTTGAAGTGCTGTCCGCGCGCCGCCTGATCGAATCCGAGATCGCCGCCATCGCCGCCCGCGTCGCCACCGACAGCGCCGTCGACGCCATCCTGCAGGCGGTGGTCGAGATGGAAAAAAACCACGACAACTATTCCAGCAACGAGCAGGCCGACCGCAACTTCCACCTGGCCATCGCGCGCGCCACCGGCAACAGCGCGCTGGTCGGATCGCTGACCTATCTGTGGGACCAGCGCGGCCGCCTGTGGCACAAGCTGAAAGAACACTTCCAGACCGAGGAACTGCGCCAGGAAACGCTGAAGGATCACCGCCGCATCCTGGAGGCGATTGCCGCCCACGATCCGGCGGCGGCGCGCAAAGCCATGCGCGCCCACCTGGAACGCGTGACCCGCACCTTCTCGCGCGGATAACAGAACACACAGCAAGAACACACAGCACCCGTAGTAACGCAGGACCGGCCTCGAAGCCGGCCGCGAAAATAAAGCAATCAAGTTATCGACCGGCTTGACCTCGGCCGCCCCTCTGCTCCCTGCACAGCGGCCCTCGTCACAGCGGCACGGAGTACGCGAGGTGCTCCACTCACGCAGGCGCTGTTCAGCGCTGCGTATAACTTTATTCAAGAGACGAAGGAGACAACACCATGAAGTCCGAGAAACCGGTCCAGAACCGTTCCGCCCAACCGCGCCTGCTGCTCACCGCTATCAGTCTGGCCGTCCTCACCCTGACCAACACCGCCTACGCCCAGGACAGCGGCGAAGGCGCCATGACCCGCGTCGAAGTGACCGGTTCGAGCATCAAGCGCGTGGCCAATGAAGCCTCGCTGCCGGTCAGCACCATCAAGGCCGAAGACCTGGTCAAGCAAGGCATGACCACGCTGGCCGACGTCATGATGGCGCTGCCGCAATCGGCATCGCTGGCGCCGTCGAACGCCGGCTCCGGCACCAACATCAACCTGCGCGGCCTGGGCGTGAACCGCACCCTGGTGCTGCTGAACGGCCGCCGCCTGGCCAACGAAGCGATCTCCGACGGCTACGCCAATCTGGACGTGATCCCGATGAGCGCCCTGGCCCGCGTCGAGATCCTGCGCGACGGCGCCTCGTCGATCTACGGCTCCGACGCCATCGGCGGCGTGGTCAACTTCATCACCAAGACCCAGTTCGAAGGCCTGCAGCTGACCGGCCAGGCCGTGCAGCCGGAGCACAAGGGCGGCGGCGACGAGCAGCGCGCCACCATCACCTGGGGCAAGGGCAACCTGCAAACCGATGGATGGAGCTTCTACGCCACGCTGGACGCGCACCAGCGCACCCGCCTGGCCTCGTCCGACCGCGCCTACCTGAGCACGGCCGACATGCTGACCGCGCTGGGCCGCGCGCCATCGCTGGGCACCGGCGGCAACGCCACGCCGGCCAACTTCACCACGCCGACCAACAAGACCGCGCAGAATCCCTACGGCACCCGCGGTTGCCTGGCGCCGTACTCGATCACCGGCCAGAAAGGCACCTGCGTACTGGACAACAACGAGTACGGCAGCGCGCTGTACGCCAACCAGCAGGTGACCTTCTACGCCCGCGCCGCCAAAAAGCTGAGCGAAGACCACATCGTCACCGTCGACTACTCGCGCGGCGAGGAGTTCATCCTCGGCACCAAGAACCCGACCAATGCGCTGGCGGTCAACGGCGTCTCGGCCATCCTGCCGTCGACCAGCAAATGGTATCCGGGCGGTAGCGGCGGCGTGCCTGCCGTGGCGGGCCTGAACAACGCACCGCTGACCGTGACCTGGGCGGTTGCCGACGGCGGCCTGGCCACCACCAAGGACGTGCAGCTGAACCAGCGCCTGGCCGTGATGGACGAAGGCACGCTGGCGGGCTGGGACTACAAGGCCGGCCTGGTGATCGGTATCTCCGAGCGCAGCAACTACTACTACTCCGGCTACTACAAGGGCCAGGGCCTGCTGGACGGTCTGAAAAACGGCAAGCTGAATCCATTCGGCCTGCAGGACGCCGACGGCAAGGCTTACCTGGACACGATCAGCGTCGACGGCGCCAAGAACCGTTACTCGAAATCGACCTTCACCGGCGTCGACGCCACCGCCAGCCGCGCGCTGATGGAACTGCCGGGCGGCTCGCTGGCACTGGCAGTCGGTGTCGACCTGCACCGCGACACCACCGAGGACACCAAGCTGCCGATCGGCGCCGAAGTCACCTACGCCAACGCCACGCCATCGCACGGCGAAGGCCAGCGTAACGTCGCCGCGCTGTTCGCCGAGATCAACATGCCGGTCACCAAAACGCTGGAACTGAACGCCGCCGTGCGTGATGACCATTTCAGCGACTTCGGTAACACCATCAATCCGAAAATCAGCTTCCGCTGGGAGCCGTCGAAACAGCTGATGTTCCGCGGTTCGGCCAACACCGGCTTCCGCGCGCCGACCCTGTTCGACGCCTACGGCTACCGCCTGCCTGGCGCCACCGGCCTGACCGCCGCCAAGTGGGACGATCCGGTCCTGTGCCCGGGCGGCACGCCAGGCGTGGCCGGCACCGGCACCGCGCTGCCGGGCCTGGTCGCATCGACCGTCTGCAACACCACGCTGCCTAAACAGACCGGCTCCAACGCCGGCCTGAAACCGGAGAAGTCCAAGGGCTTCACGCTGGGTGTGGTGATGGAGCCGGTGAAGAACGCGATGATCTCGTTCGACTACTGGAACATCAAGATGACCGACATGCTGGCCAACTTGCCAGAGCAGGTCTACTTCCTGGACCCGGTCAAATACGCATCGTACTTCGTGCGTAACGCCGATGGCACCATCAACTACATCGTCAACACCACGATGAACCTGGGTGGCCAGAAGGCGGCCGGCGTGGACGTGTCGGGTTCGTACAACTTCCCGAAAACCGCCTACGGCGATTTCAAGGTGGCGATCGACGGCACCTACCTGACCCAGTTCGACAACCAGCTGTATAACGGCAGCCCGTACGTGTCGAACATCGGCCAGTTCGGCCTGGCCAGCAACGGCACCACGTCGAGCTTCCCGATCATCACCTACCGCTGGAAGCACACGCTGAAACTGAACTGGGCTGCCGGTAACTGGAACAGCCAGCTGACCCAGAACTACAACTCGAAATACACCGACCAGAATCTGGTGGCCAAGCAGTACTGGCGCAACATCAATTCTTACAAGCTGTGGAACGCAACCACCACGTACAGCGGCTTCAAGAATATCCAGGTTACCGCCGGCATCACCAATCTGTTCAACGTCGCGCCGCCGGCAACCAACAGCAGCCTGTACACCTATGGTTACCTGAGCAGCGCGGGCAGCGCCATCGGCCGCGCGTACAACGTGCGCATGACCTACACTTTCTGATGAAAGCGTGGCTGCATAAGCTGAATCACTCTGCCTAAGCATGTGAATGGGCGCCGGACCGCATCACGGCCGGCGCCCTTTTTTTTGGATCGCACCATGAAATTGATTTCCTCCGTCCTCACCTTGTCCCTGGCGCTGCTGGCCGGCGGTGCGCAAGCAGCCGATGCGCCGAGCAAACCAATCCGCATCATCCTGGTCGGCGATTCGACCATGGCCAACACCAGCGGCTATGGCGACGCCTTCTGCGCGCGCGTCAACCGCGCCAACACCTGTCTCAATCTCGCCAAGGGCGGCCGCAGCTCCGGCAGCTTCCGCGCCGAAGGCCGCTGGGACGAAGTGGAAGGCCTGCTGCGCGGCGCCGCCGCCTACCGCGCCACCTATGTGCTGATCCAGTTCGGCCACAACGACCAGCCGGGCAAGCCGGGCCGCTCCACCGACATCAAAACCGAATTCCCCGCCAACATGACGCGCTACGTGCAGGAAGTGAAAGCACTGGGCGGCGTGCCGGTGCTGGTCACGCCGCTGACCCGCCGCACCTTCAAGGACGGCGTCCTGGAAAACAACTTCGGCCCGTGGAACGATGTGATTCGCGCCACCGCCGCCGCTCAAAAAGTGCCACTGCTGGACCTGAACGCCGACAGCTACGCCGCCGTGCAGGCCATGGGCCAGGACGAAGCCGACACGCTGGCCATGGTGCCGCGTCCCGCCGACTACGGCGTGGCGCCGGCCGCCGGCAAGGTGGAAGTGGCGGGCGCCGCCAAGTCGGCCTTCGACCGCACCCACGTGGGCGTCAAGGGCGCCGCCTATTTCTCGCGCATGGTGATGGAAGAAATCAAACACACCCTGCCTGAAATCGCAGGCCAGTTCAAGCCGGAGAGCGAGCAGTGACGAAACATCGCCTCTCCGCCGCGCTGGCGGTGCTGCTTGCCGCCACCACGGCCCACGCGCAAGACACCCGCAAGGTAACCGAACCAACGCCGCCGCCATCGTGCACCGTGCTGACCGCCGGCGCCGGCGTTGACGACACCGCACGCATCCAGGCCGCCATCGATCAATGCCCCGCCGGCCGCGCCGTGCGGCTGTCGGGTAACAACGAGAAGCAGCGCTTCGTCTCCGGTCCTTTGAATCTGCGCAGCGGCGTCAGCCTGCTGGTGGACGCCGGCGCCACGCTGCAAGCCAGCGGCAATCCCAAGCTGTACGACCGCGGCGCCGGCACTTGCGGCACGGTCGACAAGCTGGGACGCGGCTGCAAGCCCTTCATCACGATCGACGGCGCCAAGGGCAGCGGCATCTACGGCGAAGGCGCCATCGACGGCCAGGGCGGCCGCGTAGTCGACGGCGGCGCCGAATCGTGGTGGCAGCTGGCGCGCCGCGCGCAAAAGGAAGACGCGCGCCAGAACGTGCCGCGTCTGATCGAGATCACCAACGCCAGCGACATCACGCTGCACAAGATCACGCTGCGCAATTCGCCCAACTTCCACGTGACCCTGAACAGGGTGGACGGCTTCACCGCATGGGGCGTGCGCATCGACACGCCGGCCACCGCGCGCAATACCGACGGCATCGATCCCATCTCGTCGCGCAACATCACCATCGCCTACAGCCATATCCGCACCGGCGACGACAATGTGGCCGTCAAGGCCGGCAACAACGGCCCGACGGAAAATGTCTCCATCGTGCATAACCGCTTCTACAGCGGCCATGGCATGTCCATCGGCAGCGAGACCAATGGCGGTGTGCGCCGCGTGCTGGTCGAAGACCTGAGCATGGACGGCACCACCTCCGGCCTGCGCATCAAGAGCGATGTGTCGCGCGGCGGCGTGGTGGACCAGGTCAGCTATCGCAATGTGTGCCTGCGCGACGTCAAGACGCCGATCGACATCAGCACGCGCTACACCAAGGATGCGGAAGGCACGCAGGTGCCGGTGTTCACCAACATTGCCTTCGATGATGTGCACAGCGTGTCGCCGGGCCGTGTGGTGGTGCAGGGCTACGACGAGCAGCGGCCGGTGCAGGCCAGGCTGCATGACGTCAGCATCAGCGGCAAAGCGGACCGCAGGATCGAATTCGCCAGACTCTCCGGCGAAGCGATCGGCGCCAGCGACAGCAGCAACTGCGCCACGCGCTTCGCGCCGTTCCCTGAATCGGCGGCAGCCAGCACGCGCCCGCAGCTGACGCTGGACCAGGCCAGGCAGTTCTCATATGGCGAAGTGCTGAAGTACGTCGGCGTGGCCGGCAAGGAAACGGTCGATCCATGGGATCCGCTCAACGATCCGCTGGCCAAGGGCGCCGCCTTCACGCCGGACTATATTGCCGACAAGGACGCCAAGGCTGATGGCGCGCGCACCTTCAACACGGTGCAGGAAGCCGTCAGCCGCGCGGTGGCCGACAGCAAGGCCAGGCGCGTCTATATCCTGCTGAAGCCCGGCGTTTATCCGGAGCTGGTCTACATCCCAGCCTCCGCCACACAGATCACGATGTACGGTGAAGGCAAGGATGCGGCAGCCACGCGCATCACCGCCAAACTGGAAGCCTCGATGACCGGCGCCGCCTACGACGCCCTGTACGGCCCGCAGTTCGCCAAAGCCGCGCCGGCGGTGCAGGCCATGTACGCCACCATCAAGGACCGCGCGCAGATCGGCACCTTCGGCACGCAAACCGTCTGGACGCAGAACAACGGCTTCCAGGCGCGCAACCTGACCTTTGAAAACGGCTACAACAAGGACACCGGCAACGCCCGCGCCGAGGAACTCCCGAACATCAACAACGTCCACCACCAGGCGCTGGCGCTGAGCGTGGACAGCGCCGACAAGGCGCAGTTCGAGAACATCCGCCTGATCGGCTTTCAGGACACGCTGTATCTGAAGTCGCCGCAGATCGGCAGCACCGTGCGCAGCTTCTTCAACAAATCGTATATCGAAGGCGATGTCGATTTCATCTTCGGCGACAGCACCGCCTACTTTTACCAGACCGAGATCCGCACGCTCGGCGATCGCGGCGTGTCCTACACCGCCGCACCAAACACCTACCTGAAAACCAAATACGGCTTCGTCTTCGACAACTGCCGCTTCACGCACGAAGGCAGGAAGAACGGCGACTTCTACCTGCTGCGCCAATGGTTCGCCAGCTCGCGCTGCACGCCATATGCGCCGCTGGCACTGGATGGTTACAGCTGCACCTACGGCCCCGCCAACGGCTACAAGGCGCCCGCAGGCACCGTGGCGCGCGTATCGCTGGAAGCGGTCGGCAAAATGGTGGTGCTGAATTCGCGCATCGGCGCGCACATCAACCGCCAGCATCCCTGGGCTGACTGGAACAAGCCCGGCGCGATTTCCTTTCGTCCGGCGCAGTACAACTCGGACGACCACTGGAACAACCTGATTAAAGCCAGCATCGATCCCGTCAAGGATCTCGGCTACGCCAAACCACCTTCGCCGGCCGATGTCTTCCTCGGTGAGTTCAACAATTCAGATGAATAAGGAACACAGCATGACCATCAACAACCAGCGCCGCAGCCTGATGAAAGCCTTGCCTGCGGCGGGCGTGTCGCTCACCCTGCCGGCCATTGCCGCCACCGCGCCCGATCCATGGCTGCAGGCGCAGGCTATCGTCGATCACGTCTCCCGTCCGCGCAACTTCCGCAAGCAGGACTTCAACATCACCGCCTACGGCGCCAAACCGTGCAAGCTGACCAAGGTGAAGGCGTGGGTATCGCATGAGGACCAGGAGGAACTGGGCACGCCGGTTGCCGGCGCAAGCGACTGCTACGCCGCCATCAAGGCCGCCATCAAGGCCTGCAACGCGGCCGGCGGCGGACGCGTGCTGATTCCGGCCGGCGACTGGTACTGCGCCGGCCCGATGGTGCTGCTGTCGAACGTGAACGTGCACCTGGCCAAAGGCGCGCATCTCTACTTCAGCCACAATCCGGAACACTACGCCAAGTACGGCGACATCGACTGCGGCAAGAACGGCAAGCTGACCATCTCGCGCTGGCAGAGCAACGACTGCCTGAACTACTCGTCGATGATCTACGCCTACGGCCAGGACAACATCGCCCTCACCGGCGAGGACTGGACTTCCATCCTCGACGGCCAGGGCGGCGTGCCGTTCAACGATGCCGGCGATTCGTGGTGGACCTGGAAGGGCAAGCAGAAAACCATCAACTCCATCGGCCAGGGCACTACGCCCAACTTCAAGGCCGGCAAGATGTCGGAAAACACCGAGAATCCGTTGAACGCGGAATCGCTGGCCATGGTCGCGCCGGCACTGACCGAAGAGGAACGCCTGCTGATTCAGGGTGAAGGCGGCAAGTGGCGCGCGGATGCGCAGTATCTGCCGGCGCTGTCGGAAGCCGGCGTGCCGCTGTCGAAGCGCGTCTTTGGCATTGGCCACTATCTGCGCGCGCCGATGATCCAGATTATCGGTTGCACCAATGTGCTGCTGCAGGGTTACAAGGTGCAGAACACGCCGTTCTGGCAGCACCATCCGGTCCACTGCCGCAATCTGGTGATCCGCAACGTCTACATGCACAGCCACGGCCCGAACAGCGACGGCTTTGATCCGGAAGCCTGCGACCATGTACTGATTGAAGGCTGCACCTTCGACACCGGCGACGACTGCATCGCCATCAAGGCCGGCAAGGACCAGGATACGCAGTATGGTCCTTCGCAGAACATCGTGGTCCAGAACTGCATCATGCACAGCGGCCACGGCGGCATTACGCTGGGCAGCGAGATGGCCGGCGGCATCCAGAACGTGTTCGCGCAAAAGCTGGTGTTCGAGAACGCCAACTGGAAAACCAATCCGCTCAACACGGCGATCCGCATGAAGACCAATATGAATCGCGGCGGCTACCTGCGCAATTTCTATGTCCGCGATTGCACGGTGCCGAATGGGGTGCAGATTTCGCCGTCGTTCTATGCCTCGCTGCCAGGTTCGCCGATCCAGTCGAAGACGGTCGCCACAGCGGCTGGCGCCATCGTCACCTTCGATTGCGATTACACGCCGATCAGCGACAACGTGCGCATCCGCCCGCCGATTGTGGACAACATCCAGATTTCCAACATCAAGGCCAGCAACGTCAGCAAGGATGGCAAGACCGCGTCGTGCTTCCAGGCGATCGTGATTCTCGGCCCGGTGGCGTCGGACTACAACGGTCCGCAGCCGATGCCGCCGGTGTTCCCGGTGACGAATGTGTCGATCAGCGATTGCGATTTCGGCACGCCGGTGAATGCGGCATCGCCATGGTTCCTCTACAACGTCAAGAACATGACACTGAAGAATGTGACCATCGGCGACAAGGTGCACAACACCACGCTGTCGGCCTGAGGGGAGCGATGATGATTCCGCGCCTGCTCTGCACCCTGGTTTTGATCGCCGCTGCTGCACCGGCCGGCGCGGCCACCGTTCTGCTGCCCGCCAATGGCGCGCGGCAGGTCAATCCGGATACGCATCTGACGCTGCGTTTTGACCAGCCGCCGGTGCTGGGCAGATCGGGCCTGATCCGCATCTACGACGCCGCCAACGGGCGGCTGGTCGATACGCTGGACCTGAGCATTCCGGCCGGTCCGACCGAGCGCACCAAGCTGCCGGCACCGCCGTATCTGTCGACGCCCTACGCTTACGCCGATGGTCCGCGCGCGACCAACGCCAACACCAAGGCCGGTACGCCATCGGCCGGCGCGGAGCCGGGCGGCGACAAGTACCAGCTCACCATCATCGGCGGCTTTACGGACGGCTTCCACTTCCATCCGGTGATCGTGCATGACAAGACGGCGACGATCTACCCGCACAACAATCTGCTCGAATATGGCAAGCGCTATCGCGTGCAGATTGACGATGCGGTGTTCGGCCGCGCCATCAAGCCATGGCAGTTCAGCACCAGGCCGCATGGTCCGGCAGCAGCCGCCGAACGCGTGGTGGTCAGCGCCGATGGCAAGGCGGATTTCAGCACCGTGCAAGGCGCGCTGGATTACGTGCCGGATCATCCCGCCAAGCGCGTGACCATCTTCGTTCGCAATGGCGATTACGAGGAAATCGTCTACTTCCGCAACAAGTCCAACATCACGGTGCAGGGCGAGACGCGCGACAAGGTGCGCATTCACTATGCGAACAACGAAGCGTTCAATCCGCATCCAGCCAACATCAGCACCAATGAGCAGCCGGGCACCTTCCCGTCGCGCCGCGCGGCGTTCGCAGCGGATAACGTCAAGGGCATCCACCTGCGCGACCTGACGCTGGAGACCACGCTGCAAGGCCAGGCCGAAGGCTTGCTGATTACCGGCTCCGAGAACATCGTCGCCAACACGACAGTGATCGGTTCAGGCGATGCGTTACAGGTCAATGGCAGCACCTACCTGCCGGATGTGAAGGTCGTCGGCCATGGCGACACGATACTTGGACGCGGGCCGGCGTTCTTCGAACGCTGCGACATCCAGTCGCGCAACGCGTTCATGTGGATACGCAATCCGGCCACCAATCACGGCAACGTCTTCATCGACTGCCGCTTCACCGCCATCGAAGGACAAACCGAACTGGCACGGCTGCCGGCCAACAAGGGCAAGAACTATCCCTACGCCGAAGCCGTGCTGATCAACGCCACCCTGAGCGGCATCAGCCCCGTGGGCTGGGGACAGATCGACGGCGACGCAAGCAATGTGCACTTCTGGGAATTCAACAGCCGCAATGCGGACGGCACACAGGCAGACACCAGTCAACGCAATCCAGCCGCGCGCCAGCTAACGACGGAGAAAGACGCCGAGACCATCCGCAACTACAGCAATCCAGCGTGGGTGCTGGGTGACTGGATGAAGCAGTAATCACTTTTTCGTGCCGCTGGTGAAGTAAAAAGAAATCACCGGCGTCGCCATTGGCAAGGCGCCGATCTTAATGATTTCAATGAGAGCAACCAACGCTTTATTATCCGGATAACAGGCATAACCTGTCATGATCGCAGAGCTGATAAGCGCCAATCCCAGCGTTATCTGCTTGGCGAAAATGAGCCGATCTCCCTCATTAATTGCAACGCCGGTATCGCGCTGGAATATGTCTTCGAGAAAATCGACTGGTTTTTGCGGAGTAGCCATTATGCACCGGTTACCAGCCCCACCGCCTCAAGGGAGTCGTCTGGCAGGCGTCGAACCAAACCTATCGACGAGCCATCCCCTTTTCGCTTCTCATCATAAGCAATCTTTAAAAGCGCAAAAGCACCCTTCATTGCTTCGGCCTTGCTAATGCCGCGTTCGTACGCAAACGTAGTGAGAAAATCGTCAATTTCGCTGGACAAACTTAAGGTCATGGTTCGCATGGTGCACCTCCGCATGTGAGGAAAAAATTATACTGCGATGGTGCGAGGTCGCCATTTGATCCAAGGCAAACGGATCAGGGAGAAGATACGGAAGTGGTCAATGCCGACTTCTGCATCAGCGCCGGCAGCAAAATAGTGGTCATGATTTTGTTGGGCGGTGTGCTGCCGGCGTTGTAGCCGCCGCCGGTGAATACTGCCACCAGATCGAACTCCGGCACGATGAAGATTTTCTGGCCGCCGTTGCCCTGCGCCGCGCTCACCTGCACCACGCGCTCGCCTTGCGGCGTGTCGACGTTGAATCGCTGTAGCCACCAGAAATAACCGTAGTCGGTGCCATCGATCTGGCTTTGCCGCGTCAGCGATTCATGCACCCATGCCGATGACACGATCTGCTTGCCGTGCCAGCGGCCGCCGTCCGCATACAGCAGACCTATCTTCAGCATGTCGCGTGGACGCATGTGCAACTGCGAGTATTCCTTGTTGGCGTTGGTGAGCGTGTAGTTCCAGCGCCAGTCGGAGACCTTGATGCCCAGTGGCGCAAACAACGCGTCGCGGGCGAAATCCGGCAACGCCATCTTCACCGCATTCTCCGTCGCGCGTCCGACAACGGCGACCCCGCCCGAGCAATAGCGGGCAACACGGCCCGGCTCTTCCGCCATCGGCAAATCCAGCGTTGCCTTGACCCAGTCGGGGAATTCGTAAATCCGTTGTTCGTTGCCCGGCGAGGCGGCATCGTAGTCGTTGCAGGACAGGCCGGAACGCATGGCCAGAAAATCGCCCAGGGTAATGCGCTGTTTGCGCGGGTCCGGATTCGCGTAGCTTGGATACGTCATCAGCGGCAGCACCGGCTGTGTGGCGCCATCCAGCTTGCCGCGATCGGCGGCGATGCCGGCCAGCGCGCTGACAATGGACTTGGTGGCGGACCGCATCTGGTGCGTGCGCTGGATATCGTAGCCGTAGAAGTACTCTTCCAGCACCAGGTGACCGCGCTGGTAGAGCAACACGCCGTGCACGTCGCGCCACGTCTCATCCAGAATGCCGCGGACGATCTTTTCACCAACCGCCACGCCGATATCCGAATCCGCCAGCGTGCCGACAGCGATGCCGTCGTTCAGATCCGGCGGCGCACGATAGTGGTAGTCAGACGAGACGCGCGGCCGCATCAGCGCGCGCGTTTGTTCCGTGATGCCGTCGCCGGTGCGCCGGTACACCACGGAGCCGTCAACAAACTCGGTGATCCGGCCATCGGCATCGCGGTGGAAGGGAATTTTTCGGCCGCCAGGATTGGCGAAATCGTCGCCGCCCAGGCGGCGCAGCCGGTACTTGGCTTCGTCGATAACCGCCACCAGTTCAGCGCCGTCGAGCAGTTCGGCGACCTGGCCGTCGGCGGCGATGTAGGTGCCGGTGTAGTTGGCCAGCGGAGGATCGGCAGCCAACACACGCAACGGCAGGAGCAGCACCAGCGTCGTCAGGATGCGCGAGGCCGCCATCAGGGCGTGACGCGGAAGTAGTCGATGTCGGCGTGACCGGCGGGACCGGCGCTGAACAGGCCCATTTGGGCCCCGACCCAGCGGCCCATTTTGGCGGTGAACTGGGCGCCGATCGGCGTGTACTTCTTGCCGTCGACGCTGTAGGAGAAGTTGGTAACGCCGCCTGCGATCACGCGCATGCGCAGCCATACCTGCGACGATGGCAGCTCCACGCCAGCTTCCTGCTGCTCATGGCAGGCCGCGTCGGCCTTGTAGCAGCTCACCAGCGCCAGCTGTGTCCTGCCGTCGAGACGGCGCGTGCCGAGCCAGGCGTAATCGGAACCGTACATCACCATGCCGGCGACGCCGCCTTCCGCCAGCCCGGCGGCGTCCAGCCTGGTCTCGACCGTGAACGTTTCGGCCGGCAGCTTTTGCAGCAGCAGCGACGGCACATCCCACAGGTTGCCGGTGCGCGGCTGGGCGAACAGTCGCAGTCGCCCGTCGCCCAGCGCGTACCACGACGGCTGCCAGTTTGCGTTCCACTGCCATTGCAGGCCAAGCGTCGCCCCATTGAATTCATCGCTGCTTGGCGGCGCTGCCGTGGCCTGTCCCGTCACTGGCAGGCGATGGCGCGCCACCGGCTGGCCGGCCGCGGTGCCGACATCCTCGCCGATCAGCGGCCAGCCGTCGCGCCACGTCATTGGTTGCAGATGCACCACGCGGCCATAGGCGCGCTTGTCCTGGAAGTGGATGAACCAGTCCTCGCCTTGCGGCGTCTGCACCCACGCGCCCTGGTGCGGGCCGTTTACCGTTGAACCGCCCTGCGCCATGACGATGCGGTCCTCATATGGCCCGTCGATGCTGCGTGAGCGGAACACCGACTGCCAGCCGGTTTCCACGCCGCCGGCCGGTGCAAACACGTAGTAGTAGCCATCGCGCTTGTAGAGTTTCGGGCCTTCCAGCGTGGTGTACTTGGGCAGCTTGTCGCCGTTGATGATGATCTTGCCCGCGTCATCGAGCAGGCGGCTGCCGTTCGGCGCCATGCGGCGCAGCGTCAGCACGTTGGCGAAACCGGCGCGGCTCCTGGCCCACGCATGCAGCAGGTAGGCCTGGCCGTCGTCGTCCCACAGCGGCGTCGGATCGATCAGGCCTTTGCCGGCGGCCAGCAGATGCGGCGCGCTCCACGGCCCGGTGAACGAGATCGCCGTCATCACGTAGATGCCGAAATCGGGATCGGGATAGAAGATCCAGAACTTGCCGTCGTGGTAGCGCAGGCAAGGCGCCCACACGCCCTTGCCATGCTGCGGCCTGGCGAAGACATCCAGCGGCACCAGCTGCGGCAGAGCGTGGCCGACCAGCGTCCAGTTGACCATGTCCGGCGACTGCAGCAGCGGCAGCCCCGGCGCGTTATTGAAACTGGAGGAGACCAGGTAATACATGTCGCCGACGCGGATCGCATCGGGATCGGAATAGTCGGCGTGAATAATCGGGTTCTGATACTGCGCCACAGGCGCGGTCGTACAGGCGGCCAGCAGGGCCGCAAATAAAAAGGGCAGACACCGTATCAGTATCCGCCCCATCATCATGCTCCAAACGGCGTTTCAGCCACGCCCTTGACGCCCGGCCGCAGCAACGCGACCGCTCCGCCCCACTCCGCATCTTCCGGCTTGCCGGAGACGATGGAGGTGACCATCAGCGTATCCAGATCCCGTCCGCCGAAGGCGCACATGGATGGCTTGAGCATCGGCACGTCGATACGGCGATCCAGCTTGCCGTCCGGCGTGAAGCGCAGCACGCAGCCGCCGTCGTTACCGCAGATCCAGTAGCAGCCGTCGGCGTCGACCGCCGCGCCGTCGGGACGGCCGGCATAGGTCGTCATGTCGGCGAACACGCGGCGGTTGCTTGGCACGCCATCAGCGATGTCGTAGTCGAACGACCACACCATGCGCCGCTGCGGATGCGAATCCGACAGGTACATGGTGCGGCCGTCCGGCGAAAACGCCGTGCCGTTCTGCGTCAGCAGCTCGGACACGAACGACGCCGAAATGCCGCGCGCCGCATCGTAGCGATACAGCTGGCCCACCGCCTTGGCGGCGCCCATGTCCATGAACATGGTGCCGGCCCAGAAGCGGCCTTGGCGGTCGCAACGCCCATCGTTGAAGCGCATGCCTTCGCCCAGGCCGGAGGCCGGCGTCGCCAGCTTCAGCGCCGCCGCGTTCTGGCCCGCGCCCAGTTCCAGGCTGAAGATACCGGTCTCCATGCCCGCGATCAGGCCACCGCCAGCCTTGGCCGCCACGCAGGCGACCATCTCGGCGTTATCCCAATAGCGGGTGGCGCCGCTGGCGGCGTCCATGCGCCACACGCGCCTGGCCGGGATATCCACCCAGTACCAGGCGTTTTCCGCCGCGCTCCACGTTGGGCTTTCGCCCACCGTGCAACTCACGCCATTTACGCGTTCCATACCAGATCGCCGTTCACCACACGCGGGATCTTCTGCGGATTGGCGTCAGCCAGCGATTCCGGCAGCAAGTACGCAGGCACGTCCTGGTACGACACCGGACGCAGGAAGCGGTCGATCGCCGATGCGCCTACCGAGGTCGAACGGCTGTCCGAGGTCGATGGGAACGGGCCGCCGTGAACCATGGCGTGCGCCACTTCCACGCCGGTGCCAAAGCCGTTGAACAGGATGCGGCCCACTTTGCGCTCCAGGATAGGCAGCAGCTTGGTGGCCAGCGCCTTGTCGTCGGCGGTGGCGTGCACGGCGCCGGTCAACTGGCCTTCCAGGTGCTCGGCGACAGCCAGCAGTTCTTCTTCGTTCTCGGCCACCACCAGCAGCGAGGTTGGGCCAAAGATTTCGCCTTCCAGCGCGGTGTCGGTCAGGAAGCGCTTGGCGTCAACCTGGTACAGGAACGCCTGGGCTGCGCACGGTGCATCGGTGGTCTGGCCGACAGCGACCTGCTTGACGCCGTCCACGCCAGCCAGGCCTTTGACGCCGCTGACGTAGGCTTTGTGGATGCCCGGGGTCAGCATGGTGGCCGCGCCCTTGGCGCCGATGGTGCCGGCGGCAGCGTCGACGAAGGCTTGCAGCTTGTCGGATTTCAGCGCGATCAGCAGGCCCGGGTTGGTGCAGAACTGGCCGGCGCCCAGGGTCAGCGAATCGGCGAAGGCTTGCGGCAGCTTGGGATTGTCCAGCGCGCCTGGCAGCAGGAACACCGGATTGATCGAGCTCATTTCCGCATACACAGGGATCGGCTCTTTACGGGCCGCAGCGGTTTGCATCAGGGCGATGCCGCCGGCGCGCGAGCCGGTGAAGCCAACCGCCTTGATGAACGGATGCGCCACCAGGTTCTGGCCGATGGTCTGGCCCGAGCCGATCAGCATCGAGAACACGCCTTCAGGCATATTGCACTCTTCAGCGGCCTTGGCCACAGCCTTGCCGACCAGTTCCGACGTACCCAGGTGAGCCGAGTGGGCCTTGACGATGACCGGGCAGCCGGCCGCCAGTGCCGAGGCGGTATCGCCGCCAGCCACCGAGAACGCCAGCGGGAAGTTCGACGCGCCGAACACGGCAACCGGGCCCAGGCCGATTTTGCGCAGGCGCAGGTCAGGACGTGGCGCAGGGACGCGGTCCGGCAGCGCGCTGTCCAGCGTCGCGGTCTGGAAGCGGCCGTCGCGCACCACCTTCGCGAACAGGCGCAGCTGGCCGACGGTGCGACCGCGTTCGCCTTCCAGGCGGGCTTGCGGCAGGCCGGTTTCCTGCATGGCGCGCTCGATCAGGGTCGGGCCCAGATCCATGATGCGGTCAGCGATGGTTTCCAGGAATTTGGCGCGCACTTCCAGGCTGGTGGCGCGGTACACGTCGAAAGCCGCGTTGGCCAGTTCGGCCGCGCGTTGCAGGTCGGCGGCGCCGGCCAGGCCGAACGCTGGCTCGATTTCAGCGTTACGGGATGGATCGATGGCCTTGATGGTGCCTTCTTTGCCCAGGACCGCGCTGCGGCCAATGATCATTTCGCCTGCTACTTGCATGTTGACTCCTAATGGTTGAAAAGCGCGGTCGGAGCCGCGCTTTGATTTTGCTTATGGGTATAGCTTAGCTGATTACTGCGCGCCTTGCTTGAGCATCAGTTTGTGCAGCATGTCGATTTCTTCCGCGTTCAGGTCGGTCAGCGGTGCGCGCACCGGACCGGCATCGTAGCCCGCCAGTTTGGCGCCGGCCTTGACGATCGACACGGCGTAACCGGCTTTGCGGTTGCGGATGTCCAGGTATGGCAGGAAGAACTCGTCGATCATGCGGTTCTGTTCGGCGTGGTTGTCCGACGCGACAGCGTGGTAGAAGTCCATCGCCAGTTTCGGCATGAAGTTGAACACGGCCGACGAGTACACCGGGGTACCCAGCGCCTTGTAGGCGGCGGCGTACACTTCCGCGGTTGGCAGGCCGCCCAGGTAGCTGAAGCGGTCGCCCATTTTGCGCCAGATCGAGACCATCAGTTCGATGTCGCCGATGCCGTCCTTGAAGCCGATCAGGTTAGGGCAACGGTCCGCCAGGATCGCCAGCGAGTTCGGGCTCAGGCGGCAGTTGGCGCGGTTGTACACCACAACGCCCAGGTTGGTGGCTTTGCAGACTTCCGCCACGTGTTCGATCAGGCCGTCCTGCGACGCTTCGGTCAGGTAGTGCGGCAGCAGCAGCAGACCTTGCGCGCCGGCTTTCTCGGCTTCCTTGGCATAAGCGGCAGCCACGCGGGTCGGACCACCGACGCCGGCCAAGATCGGCACCTGACCACGGCAGGTATCGACGGCGGTCTTGATGATTTCAGGGTATTCCTGTGGGGTCAGCGAGAAGAACTCGCCGGTGCCGCCGGCGGCGAACAGCGCGGTCGCGCCGTATGGAGCCAGCCATTCCAGACGTTTGATATAGGTCGACTTGTTGAAGTTGCCTTCAGCATCAAAGTCGGTAACCGGGAACGACAGCAGGCCGGAGGAAAGGATTTTTTTCAGGTCATTCGGTTGCATTACAGTCTCCAAATATTAACGTCTGGTGAAATGGGTGAAGACGCTCTTGCGCCGTGTTGTATGACATCGTACAACTAGATCCGGTTGGAAGCAAGCGATTTAACGTAAAGCGTCAAATCGCCTGCCCTGTCGTTGTTTAAACGCTCACCTCTTGCTGGGCGCGGCGCAGGCGCTCGCGGCTGTTGCTGAGGTGGGTGCGCATCGCCGCGCGCGCCGCTTCCGCGTCCTTGCGCAGGATGGCGTGATAGATATCGTCGTGCTCGCGGTTGACGCGTTCCTGGTAAGCCACCGGATCGTCATGCGCCAGTTGCGCCGAGTCGAGGCGCGCGCGCGGGATGATGGTGTTGCCCAGGTCGCTGAGGATGTCGACGAAATAACGGTTGCCGGTGGCCTGCGCGATCAGCAGGTGGAAGGCCTTGTCCGACTCCACCGCGCCGGGACGGTTCTGCGACGACACGATGCGCTTGAGCGCCGCGTCCATCGCCTGCACCTGCTCTTCGCTGCGGCGGCTGGCGGCCAGCCAGGCGGCCTCCGTTTCCAGGCTGATGCGCAGCTCCAGGATGGACAGCACGTCGCCGATGGTGCGGATGGTGTCGGCGGCAAAGATATTGGTGGGCTGCGGCTCCAGCACAAAAGTGCCGATGCCGTGGCGGGTCTGCACCAGGCCGGCGGCCTGCAGGTGCGAGATGGCCTCGCGCACCACGGTGCGGCTGACGCCGTGCATTTCCATGATGACGGACTCGGTCGGCAGCTTTTCACCCGGTTTCAGCGTGCCGGCCTGGATGCTGCTGGTGAAGCTCTCCACCACGCCCTGGGCGAGGTTGCGGTGCTTCTTCTTCGGCACGAGGGCGGGCGCGGCGGCGGCAGCGGGGACTGTTGCGGTCTGATTCATGGCGGTTTGCTGTTGTATGACGACTATAAGGATACACGTATTGGTGTACGGATTATATCGACAACATCATTTTCACAACAAATTGTCTGCTTACACCAGCAGCGCCGCGCTCATCGAGGCGGCCTCCTCGGCCGATTCGTGCAGGATCTGGTCCAGCAAGGCGTTGTCGTCGACAAACCCCGACAGCGACGGGCTGTCCTCGGCGGCGGCCAATGGCGAGCGCACCGGCGCCAGGCGCTTGGCGATCAGCAGCGTGTCGCGCAGGCCCAGCGGCGGCGGCGTCAGCGTGGCGCCGCGCAGCGAGACGATGGCCTGGCTAACCGGTTCGGGAATGCTCAATTTCTTCATCATCTCGCGCGAAATGATTTCCTGCGCCGCGCCCATCCACGCCACCGAGTCGTCCAGCAGGCCGGGAATCTCATCGGCGCGCGACAGCAGGTAGAAGCCGCCGGCCTCGTGCACGATGCCGGCGAACAGCGCGGTATCCGGATCGGAAGACGTCAGCTTGCGGCCGATGACGTGGGCCAGCGCCGCCACGTGCGCCGTGTGGCGCCATAGCTGATCGGCCTGCGCGCGCAGTTGCGGATCGCGGATGCGGGCGCCGAACTGGCGCACCACCATTGCCGCCGCCATGGTGTACAGGTTGCGGTAGCCGACGCGCTGCACCGCCGCCCGCACGCTGGTGACCGGCGTGCCGCTGCGATTGAACACTGCCGCATTGGCCAGCGCCACGGTGCGCGCGGCCAGCATCGGCTCGCCCAGCACCTTGCGGATCACATCGTCCATCTCGCAATCCGGATCGGCGAGCGCCAGCTGCAGGCGCAGCGCCGCGTTCACGCTGGTCGGAAAAACCAGTTCGCCGCGCGCGGCCTGCGCGAGGATCTGCGAGAAGTCTTTAAGTTTTACCATGGAAACATTATAGCCCTTAACGCGCCGAGCCCCTTGCAACTTGCTCGCCAGCGTTGCTGCTCAACCGCAGCGCATCGGCCAGGCCCAGCAGGCTGACCAGCGCCACCAGCAGGAAGGCCAGCCGGTAGTCGATGGCGGCCCAGCCGCCGATGCCCAACTGCTGCGCGCTCCAGTGTCCCAGCCGCACGCCGCTGGCGCCCAGCGCCACGCCAAGGCCGAGCGCGACCTGGAAGGCAGTGCTGAACAAGGTGTTGGCGGCCGCCATGCGCTGCTGCGGCACGTCGGCAAAGGCGATGGTATTGAGCGCGCTGAACTGCATGGAGCGCGTCAGGCCGCCGACAAACAGCACGGCCGCGATCAGCCACACCGGCGTGGCCGGCGTCAACAAGGCGCAGGCGGCCAGCGAGGCCACGTTGGCCAGGCCGTTGACCAGGATCACCGGCTTGAAGCCGAAGCGGCGCAGGATCGGCGTGGTGGCCGGCTTCATCATCAGGTTGCCGGCGAACACCGCGATCACCAGCAGGCCGGAATGGAAGGCGTCCAGCCCGAAGCCCAGCTGGAACATCAGTGGCAGCAGGAACGGCACCGCGCCGATCGCCATGCGGAACAGCGAGCCGCCGACAATGGTGATGGAGAACGTCGGTATCGCCAGCGACGACAGATCGATCAGCGGATGGGCGGCGCGCTTCAGATGCCAGCCCAGCGCCGCCAGCAGCAGCGCACCGGCCAGCAGGCAGGCACCCGCCTCGCTCCAGTCCGGGTTCTGCCCGCCGATCACTTCCGCCCCCCAGGTCAGCAGCAGCAAGGCGCTGCCGCTTAACAAAAATCCGGGCCAGTCGAACGGGCGGGGCTCGGCCGCGCGCTTGTCGGGAATCAGCCACCACGCCAGCGCCAGCGCGATCACGCCCAGCGGCAGGTTCAGGTAAAAGATCCAGCGCCACGATGCATAGCTGGTGATGAAGCCGCCCACCGGCGGCCCCAGCACCGGCGCCACCAGCGCCGGCCAGGTCAACGTGGCGATCACCGAAATCAGCCTTTCCTTCGGCGTGTTGTTCAGCACGACAAGGCGGCCGACCGGCACCATCATCGCCCCGCCCGCGCCTTGCAGCACGCGCAGCCAGACAAACTCGCCGAGGCTGTTGGCCATGCCGCACAACACCGACGCCAGCGTGAAGATCGCCAGGGCCATCGCAAACACGCGGCGCGCGCCGAAGCGTTCGGCCACCCAGCCGCTGATCGGAATGAACACGCCCAGGGTCAGCAGGTAGGCGCTGACGCCGATGTTCAAGGCCAGTGGCGCGACGCCGAACGAGCGCGCGATGTCCGGCACCGCCGTGGTGATCACGGTGCCGTCCAGGTTCTCCATGAAGAACGCACCGGCCACCAGCAAGGCGATCCATTTGCTGTTGACCACCGCGCCCACTGTCCCGCTTTGCATACGCCGCCCTTGCCGTCATTGGTTCAACGCGACATTCTGCCGCATCGCCGTCATTCCCGCACGCATGCTTGCAAAACGCTAGCTTTGGTTCATTCATGCAAGTGTGTTGGAACTGCCACGAATTTTGCGAACACTCGTGCCATTTCCTCAAGACTGCTATAGAGTCGAGCTACCGAGCACAACCAAAAACATCGGAGACAAACCACATGAAGAGAACTGCCGCATCCGCAGCGTGCATGACCGCGCTCGCCCTGTTCGCCGGCCACGCCGCCGCCCAATCCTCAGTCACCATGTACGGCACCATCGACGTCGGCATCGACCGCATCGACAAAAGCCAGGGCAATGTGCAGGGCACGGTATTTGGCGTCAGTGGCGCCACGCCTGTGCCTAACAGCATCGCCGCGCCGGCCAGCGTGACGACGCGCCTGAGCCCCTCGCACACGCGCCAGAGCAATATCGGTTTCAAGGGTGTGGAAGACCTGGGCGGCGGCTATCGCGGCTTGTTCGTGCTGGAGGGCGGCATCACCGCCGACAATGGCGGCCTCGCCAACGACAACCGCCTGTTCGGCCGCCAGGCCTACGTGGGCCTGACCACGCCGGTCGGTGAAGTCAAGCTGGGCCGCCAGGCCAGCCCGATGCTGATCGCCTACTACCTGGTGACGCCGGAAGCGCTGGGCAGCACCGACTTCTTCGGCGCCGGCCTGGTGGTCAACACCGTGCAGACCTGGCAGGACAACCAGGTCAGCTACGCGATCAAGAAAGGCCCGATCACGGCGATCCTGTCCTACGCCACCAATGCCGGCATCGGCAGCGGCATCAGCGCGGCGCGCTCGACCGCCACCGCCTCGACGCCGGTGGCCACCGGCACCACCGGCCAGATCGTCGGCGGCCTGACCGCCGGTGCGGAAACCGCCAGCGGCCGCGGCAAGGCTGCCGGCGCCATGCTGGCCTACCGTACCGACGACCTGGTGGCGCTGGCGTCCTACCACCGCAACAACTTCGACAACGTGCCGATCGGCGTGGTGTCGGGCACCACGCTGGTGCCGCTGTTCATCGGCGAGAAATTCACCTCCTACATGGGCGCGGTGAAGTACACCTTCCCCGGCATCGGCACCTCGCTCGCCATCGGCGGCCACGAAGCCAAGTTCGACCTGCGCGGCGCCACCGATCCGAAAGTGCGCACCTGGACCGCGACGCTCAAGCATCCGGTCGGCGCCTTCGACCTGAGCGTGATCCTGCTCGATACGCGCTTCACCAACTACACCGAGGGCAAGGACCGTGGCCTGATGTTCGGCGCCGACTACAACTTCTCCAAGCGCACGGCGCTGTACTCGCGCTTCGGCGGCATCAAGGACACGCGCGGCAAGACGGTGGTCAGCAGCGCGACGCCGCTGCCGCTGGCGGGCGGTCCGGGCGCGATCCTGATCCCGCTGGGCACGCAGGAAGTGCCGCTGTTCTCCGGCGCCGGCCAGAACATCGACGCCCGCACCACCATGGTCAGCCTCGGCATCCGCCACTCGTTCTAAAACAAACCGGGGTCAGTGCCGACATTCGGACATTTCGCTCGCGAAATGTCCGAATGTCGGCACTGACCCCGGTTTTAGAAATTACAGATGCGCGGCGATCTGCGGCAGCAGGTCGTCAAACGTGCGGCCGTTGCCGTTTTCGCCGATGGCGTGCATCTTCCATTCGCCATTGTGGCGATACAGCTTGGCCATGATCTGCGCCGAGTGCGGTCCCTGCACCGACAGATTGAACCGCGCCACTTCCTTGCCGCCGGCCGCATCGACCAGGCGGCAATAGGCGTTCTCCACCTGCGAGAAGGTCTGGCCGGTGAAGCTGTTCACCGTGAACACCAGGCTCTTGATGTGCGACGGCACGGCGTTCAGGTCGACATTGATCTGCTCATCGTCGCCATCGCCGGCGCCGGTGCGGTTGTCGCCGGTGTGGACGATGCTGCCGTCCTTGCTCTTCAGCTGGCGGAAGAAGATCACGTCCACCGGACGGTGGCCTTCGTCGAACATCACGCACGATGCGTCGAGGTCCACCGCTTCGGTCTTGGAACCGAAGCCGAGGAAGCCCTTGCTCTTGATGGCGTCC
Source organism: Duganella alba (assembly GCF_009674495.1). Classification (GTDB taxonomy): domain Bacteria; phylum Pseudomonadota; class Gammaproteobacteria; order Burkholderiales; family Burkholderiaceae_D; genus Rugamonas; species Rugamonas alba. The sequence goes on from NZ_WKJN01000003.1 coordinate 332,712, forward strand.
CAGCCCAGACCCATGGTCACGCGGCCCAATGCGCCGCCGGCTTCCTTCTCCAGAGAGATCTTCTGGCCCTTGCTCAAATTGACTGACATAGTTACTCCTTGAATTTTACGAGGCCGACTGACGCGTCAGCCAGGCTTGCAGCGATCCGCTGTTGCGCGAACAGATCAAAATCTTGCCCTTGCCCGAGAAGCGCAGCACCAGGCCTTCCCCGCTGGTCTGGCTGTTCACCAGATTGCTGAGGAAGCCGCTGTTGCCGCCCGTGGTGACCGAGATTTCATAGCGCAGCGCGCTGTCCCATGCCACCACGTGCGCGTTGTCGATGATGACGTCGCGCCCCGGTTCCACCTCCAGCTGCGAGATCGAACCGAAACCCGACACCACGGCCTGGCCCACGCCGCTGGTTTCGGTGATGAAGAAACCGCCGCTGCCGGCGAACAGCGCGTTGCCCAGGCTTTGCGTGCGCACCTTCAGTTCCACGCCGGAGGTGGCGGCGACAAACGCGCCGTCGCTCAGCATGTACTGCTGGTTGCCGAGATCCAGCGTCTGCATCGCGCCGGGCAAGGTTGGCGACAGCAGGCAATCGCCGTCGCCGCGCACCGCTTCGATGTGCTGCTGGAAGAAGGACTCGCCGTTGGCGAAGCGCCGCATCAGTGCCGCGCCGATGCCGCCGGTGATCTTGCCCTTCAGGTCAAGCGCCGCTTCCATCATCACCATGGCGCCCGATTCGCAGTAGATTTTTTCTCCCTGGCGTAGCGATACATGAAGAAATGGATCGACGTCACCGGTGATCGTAAATACAGGCATGATTGCGAGTCCTTTCAGATAAAGTTAAACGCCTACGCCGAACGAGCCGGCCAGCGGACCGAGGCCGCCTTTGAAACCCTGGCCGACGGCCTTGAACTTCCAGTCGGCGCCGTTGCGATATACCTCGCCGAAGATCATGGCCGACTCGGTCGAGCCGTCTTCCGACAGGTCGTAGCGAGCGATTTCGGCGTTGCTGCCGGCGTTCACCGTGCGGATGAAAGCCTTCTGCACCTGGCCGAAGTTCTGGCGGCGGGCGTCGCCCTCGTGGATCGTGACGCAGATGGCGATGCGCTCGACATCGGCCGGCACCCGGGTCAGGTCGATGGTGACGGTTTCGTCGTCGCCATCGCCGGCGCCGGTGCGGTTGTCGCCCGAGTGCAGCACCGACTGGTCGGTCGACTTCAGGTTGTTGTAGAAGATGAAGTCGCTGTCGTTGCGCACCTTGCCGTCGGCTTTCAACAGGAAGGCCGAGCCGTCCAGGTCGAACTGATTGCCATCGGTGGAACGCACGTCCCAGCCCAGGCCGACCGTGATCTTGGTCAGGCCGGGCGCTTCTTTGCTCAGGTTGACGTTGCCGCCTTTTTGCAGACTGATTGCCATTTGTGATACTCCTTAATGAGAACCGGACTTGGGGTACTGCAAGGCGGCGGGCCGTGTCCGTAATAAACGGCCCGCCGTATTCTTTACGCCGTGACGGCGAGTGTCTTGGCCTGCTGGCGGCGGTGGCGTACCGAGGACCACACCGAGGCGCCGATGAAGGCCACGCCTATCAGGCCGGTGAAGATTTCAGGCACATGGAACTTCATGCTGGCCAACATGATCGCGGCCAGGATACCGATCGCATAATGGGCGCCGTGCTCCAGGTACACGAACTGGTCGAGCGTGCCTTTCTTCACCAGGTAAATCGTCATCGAGCGGACAAACATCGCACCGATCGCCAGGCCCAGCATGATGATCACGACGTCGGTGGTGATGGCGAACGCGCCGATCACGCCATCGAAGCTGAACGATGCATCCAGCACTTCCAGGTACAGGAAGCCGCCGATACCGCCCTTCTTGACCATGTCGCCGACGTTGCCGCCGCCTTCTTCTTCCTTCTCCAGCAGGCTGCTGATGCCGTCGACAAAGACGTAGATCAGGATGCCCCACAGGCCGGACATCAGCACCACCATCTTCTGCGCTTCAGCCACCAGGCCCATGCAGGCCATCAGCACGCCGATGGAAATCATCACGGAGATGGATGAGACCTTGCCCAGCGTGCCGAGTTTCTTCTCGAAGTTGCCCAGCCAGTGCGTTTCCTTTTCCGAATCGAGCAGGAAGTTCAGGAACACCAGCAGCAGGAACATGCCGCCGAATGCCGCCACCTCAGCGTGGTGATTGGTCAGGTGCATCGAGTAGGTCTGCGGATCGTTCAGCGCCAGTGTCCACACATCCATGATGCCGATGTCGGCCGCCACCGCCACGATCACCAGCGGGAACAGCAAGCGCATACCGAACACGGCGATGATGATGCCGACGCCGAGGAACAGCTTCTGCCAGTACTCGTTCCAGTTCTTCAGCACGGAGGCGTTGACCACCGCGTTATCGAACGACAGCGACACTTCCATCGCCGCCAGGATCAGCGCGATACCGAAGGCGGACAGCGCGCCGCTCCACCCCGCCAGGGAGTAGCCCCACCAGCCTGCCACCGCAAGGCAGACAAAGCTGACGAGGAAAGAAATTCTGAAGTGCTTCATCGTTTTCTCTCGTATTTATTAATCGATGGACGCAGTGTAAAGAAAACCGGTGATTTGAAAAATAGAAGATAATTGAAGTATTACTTCGTAAAAACCGAACCATGAAAAACAGCGGATTGAATTTCAGACACTTGTATTTCTTCTGGATGGTGGCCAAGGAAGGCGGCGTCACGCGCGCCGCCGAGCGTCTCGGGCTGGCGGTGCAGACCATCAGCATGCAGCTGGCGTCGCTGGAACAATCGATCGGCAAGCAGCTATTGGAACCGCAGGGACGGCGCCTGGTGCCGACCGAGGCGGGCAAGCTGGCGCTCAGCTATTGCGAACAGATCTTCCTGCTGGGCGACCAGTTGCAGGATGCGCTGGAAGAAGCGGAAAACGACAAGATGCGTCTGACGGTCGGCATCTCCGATTCGCTGCCCAAGCTGATCGCCTTCCGCCTGCTGCAGGCCACGCAGCAGATGGACACGCGCGTGCATCTGGTTTGCATGGAGGATGAATTCGAAAACCTGCTGGCCGACCTGGCGCTGGGCAAGCTGGACGTGGTGCTGACCGACCGCACCGTGCGCGCCGGCGGCAGCCTGAAGGTGTTCAGCCACCTGCTGGGCGAAAGCGACATGAAACTGTTCGGCGTGCCCAAGCTGGCGCGCAAATACCGCCGCGACTTCCCCGCCAGCCTGGACGGCGCGCCGCTGCTGGTCCCCACCCGCAACAACGCGCTGCGCGGCCGCATCGACGCCTGGCTGGTCGAGCACAAGGTGCGGCCGCAGATCGTTGCCGAGTTCGAGGACAACGCCATGCTCAACACCTTCGGCCGCAACGGTCTGGGCCTGTTCTTCGCGCCGTCGGCGCTGGCGCAGGACATCGAAGACCAGTTCGGCGCGGTGCTGGTCGGCGATGCGCCGGAGCTGCGCGAACATTTCTACGCCATCTCCAATGCCCGCAAAATTACTCACCCGGCAATTGAAGCGATTCTGAATGCAGTGCACAGCGGCTTGTTCTTCGTTAGCTCGCACGATTAATCGCGGATTACTCTGTTCCAGCGCAAATCCGCGCTAAATACCCCACCTAGAATTAATGACGCCTCCCCTGAAATCGGGGCCAGGCGCATTCCCGCGTTGTTATATTTGGTGAGAATTTCCAGCTTTAAATCGATTATTCTCTTAAACATCTTTCATATCAGAAAAATAATTACCAAAAGTGTGTGAGATATGCGAATATATTGATATTCGGCAACAATTATAGCCATCCTTTAACACACCCTCCAGCGAGATTCCCTTGATAGCAGCCCACATTCAGCCTCCTGCCCGGTGTCTGCCGGCACGGTTTGCCGTGAAATTCATGGTGGTGGCCGTTTGCACCACCATCGTCAGCGGCTGCGCCACCGATCCCCGCACGGGGCAGCCATCGTTCAAGCAAACTTTCGCCAGCGACGATCCGTGCGCCAACAACGCCCGTAACATCGGGATTGTCGCCGGCGCCCTGGCTGGCGCCATTCTGGCCAACCAGGTCAAGCATTCGAACGGTGCGCGCGTGGTCGGCGCGCTGGCTGGCGCCACCATCGGCGGCCTGATCGGCAAGGACATGGACGACCGTCGTTGCGCTTTGTCCAAGATTGCCAAGCAATACGACCTGAAGTTACAGACGTCGACCGTCAGCGCCAGCGGCGAGGTGATCGCCGACAGTAATCTGAAAAATAATCCCAACGCCGAACAAATCAAGAAAAGCGCGGTCGGCATGGTGGTGGAGATTCGCGACCAGCCGGAACGCGGCGGTCATTTTGAAACCAATTCCGATCAATTAACCGAACAGGCGCAACGTTATTTCTCGGCCATCGCCGATTCCTATAACGCCCGTATTAACGCGAATAATATTAGCGATCCGCAAGCCAAGGCCGACTATATTGCCCAGATCAGCAAGCGTAAAATCCTGCTGATCGGCCATACCGACGATACCGGCAATTCGCGCCTGAATGCCGACCTGTCGGAACGCCGCGCGCGCGCTGTCGCCGCCTACATGGAAAAGCGCGGCATCCCGCAGGATTCGCTGTATTTCCAGGGCGCCGGCGAGTCCTATCCGATTGCCGACAACAACACCGACGAAGGCCGGGCGCAGAACCGCCGCGTTGAAATTGTCGAGGTGGCCGACACGGATTCCTTCAACCGCTTCCTGGCCGACCGCAAGCCGCGCTACGAGTTCTATCGTCCTGACGCGGCGCCGGCGCCAGCCGTCGCTGCCGCAGCAGGCCCGGCGCCCTCCACGGCAACCGCCGCCGCCAAGCCTGCGCCAGCGAAACCCAGCAGCAAGTCCGCGCCGCCGGCCATCGCCGCCG
>NZ_WKJN01000040.1 GCF_009674495.1 Duganella alba
GGGGTCAGTGCCGACATTCGGACACGGCCTCAGCCGCGCGCGGCTGAGGCCGTGTCCGAATGTCGGCACTGACCCCGGTTTTCAGGTTTGAATGCTTTTCTGCGTTTGATATAAACGGGAGTAGATGCCGTTCTGCGCCAGCAGCGCAGCGTGGCTGCCGATTTCGGCGATGCGGCCGCGATCCAGCACCACGATGCGGTCCGCATTTTCGATGGTCGACAGGCGGTGGGCGATGACCACCGTGGTGCGGCCTTTCATCAATACTTCCAGCGCCTGCTGCACCAGCCGCTCGGATTCCGTATCCAGCGCGCTGGTCGCTTCGTCCAGGATCAGGATCGGCGCATTTTTGTACAGCGCGCGGGCGATCGCCAGGCGCTGGCGCTGGCCACCGGACAGGCGCAAGCCGTTCTCGCCGACCGGCGAGTTATAGCTTTCCGGCTGGCGCACGATGAATTCATGGGCATGCGCGGCGCGCGCCGCCGCTTCCACGCGCTCCATCGACGGCGCCGGATCACCATAGGCGATGTTGGCCGCCAGCGTGTCGTTGAACAGCACCACGTCCTGCGACACCAGCGCGATCTGCTGGCGCAACGAGGCCAGTGTGTAGTCGCGCAGGTCGGCGCCATCGAGTGCGATGCTGCCGCCGCTGACATCGTAGAAGCGCGGCAGCAGGCCGGCCAGCGTGGTCTTGCCGCTGCCCGAGCTGCCCACCAGCGCGACCGTTTCGCCGGCGGCGATGTCGAGCGACACATGTTCCAGCGCCGGACGCGCGTCCGGGTCCAGCGGCACACCATCGGCGCCGCGATAATGGAAGCTGACGTCGCGCACCGACAGGCGGCCTTCGGCGCGGGCGATGGTCTTCTGGCCCTGGTCTGCCTCCGACTCCAGGTCGATCAGGCCGAACACCGATTCCGCCGCCGCCAGGCCGCGCTGCATCGGTTCGTTAATCTTGGTCAGGTTCTTGATCGGCGACTGCATCGCCATCAGGGCGGTCAGGAAGCCGACGAAGCCGCCGGCCGACAGCGCGCCGGCCTGGGCGCGGATCAGCGCGAAATAAATCACCGACGACAGCGTGATACCGATCAGCAGCATGATCAGGCCGGAGTTGAAGGCCGAGGTGGCGGCGTGCTTGACCGCCAGCTGGCGGTTCAGTTTGACCACCTTGCCAAAGCGGTCGCGCTCATACTGCTGGCCGCCGAAAATCTTCACCACGCGCTGGCCGCTGATGCTTTCGTCAAGCACATTGGTCAGCTCGCCCATGGCGGCCTGGGCGCTGTTGCTGAGCGCGCGCATGCGGCGGCCGGCGAACACCACCACCGTCGCCACCAGCGGCAGCAGGCCGAGACAAAACAGCGCCAGCTGCCAGTCCACCACGAACAGGGTAATCAGGTAGCCGGTGGTGGCCACCGAGTCGCGCACCGCGACGTTGACCACGGTCAGGCCGGCCTGCGCCACCTGGGCGGCGTCGAACGCCACCCGCGACAGCGTGGTGCCGGTCGACGACTGGTCGAAATAGCGGTTCGGCAGCCGCATGATGCGGGCGAACATGGTTTCGCGCAGATTGGCCTGGACCCGGCTGTTGAGCCACGCCGCGCCGTATTCGCCGGCGAAGCTGGACACCATGCGCAGCAGGGCCAGCGCGAAGATCATGGCCGGAATGGTCCACAGTGCGGCCTTGGACGGATCGCGCGGCAGCAAATCGCCCAGCGCCTGCTTCATGGCCACCATCATGCCGGTCGACGGCGTCTTGATCACGCCCAGCGCGTTGGCCGGCGTCAGCGCGTCGACCACATTTTGCAGCTGGCCCAGCAGCAGCACGTCGGTGGCCGCGGCCACAGCGACCGCCAGCAGCGTGACGAGCATGATTCCGCCATAGGGCAGGAATTCCTTGATGAGGCGAAGATAGAGTTGGCGGCTTGACACTGGCTATTCACGCTAATAAATACGGGAAGCCCGCATTGTACCCGTCCGGCCACTCGCTCAGCCCAGTTCTGCACGCTTCGGTTGACCAAAACGCAAACTTCGCTACACTCTGAATCTTGCTGCTGAATGGAGAACCCGATGCGCCCCACCTTTTTGACCGCCGCCGTGCTGGCTGCCTTCGCCCTGCCGGCCCATGCCGACACCATCATCGACCGCGCCAACGGCTACACGCTGACCGCCGCCGGCCAGTTGCAGCGGTTTTCCTCGCTGGCCTTCGATGACCTGGGCCGTGTCGTCGCGGTCGGCAGCGAGGCGGAAACGGCGGCCGCGCTGCCGCGCGCGGAGCACATCGACGTGCAGGGCAAGACCCTGCTGCCAGGGCTGATCGACGCCCACGGCCACGTGTTCGAACTGGGCGAAATCGCCTCCGGCGTGGAGCTCTACAGCCCCACCTCGCTCCCCGGCGCGGTGAAAGCGGTGGCGGACTTCGCCCGCGCGCACCCGAAAAACGCCTGGATCATCGGCTTCGGCTGGAACCAGGAGATCTGGAAACTGGGCCGCTTCCCCACCGCCGCCGAGCTGGATATGGTGGTGCGCGACCGTCCGGTGCTGCTGCACCGGGTCGACGGCCACGCCATCTGGGTCAACACCAAGGCACTGGAAATGGCCGGCGTGACGCGCGAAACGGCCGATCCGGCCGGCGGCAAGATCGAACGCGACGCCAGCGGCAAGCCGACCGGGGTGCTGGTCGACGCGGCCATGGAGCTGGTCAACAAGGTGGTGCCGCTGCCGACGCCGGCCGAGGCGCGCGCCACGCTGGACGTGGCGCTGGCGCAGCTGTCCAAGGTCGGCCTGACCAGCGTGCACGATGCCGGCATCAAGGTGGTGCAGGACGACATCTACCGCGACTACGCCGACCACGGCAAGCTGACCACCCGCGTCTACGCCATGATCGGCGACACCACGGCCGATTTCGACGAGCTGTCCAAGGACGGTCCGCTGAAGTCCTACGCCAACGACGTGTATGCGCTGGCGGCGGTCAAGCTGTATTCGGACGGCGCGCTGGGCAGCCGTGGCGCGGCGCTGCTGGCGCCATATTCCGACATGCCGTCGACCAAGGGCCTGCTGTTCTACCCGGATGCCGAGATGCGCGCCAAGATGAGCAAGGCGATGAAGGCCGGCTACCAGGTCAACATCCACGCCATCGGCGACGCCGGCAACCACCAGATCCTCGACGCCTACGCGCAACTGATCCCGCAGTACAAGAACGTCGAACTGCGCCACCGCATCGAGCATGCGCAGGTGGTCACGCTGGAGGATATCCCGCGCTTCAAACAGCTGGGCATCATCCCGTCGATGCAGCCGACGCACGCCACCTCGGACCAGAACATGGCCGAGCAGCGCGTCGGCCATGAGCGCATCAAGGGCGCCTACGCCTGGCGCACCTTCCTCGACCAGGGCTCGAAGATCGCCTGCGGTTCGGACTTCCCGATCGAGTCGCCGAATCCGTTCGAAGGCCTGCACGCGGCGGTCACGCGCCAGAACAATGCCAACGTGCCGGTGGGCGGCTGGTACAAGAACCAGGCCATGACGATGACCGAAGCGTTCCGCTGCTTCACCCTGGACGCGGCCTGGGCGGCGCACCAGGAAAAGGTCATCGGCTCGCTGGAGCCGGGTAAGTGGGCCGACTTCATCGTGGTCGACCGCGACATCTTCAAAATTTCGCCTGAGCAACTGGGCAAGACGCAGGTGCTGCAAACCTGGATGGGGGGCAAGCGGGTGTATAAAAAATAGGCAACGCTATGGGTTGACTTGGTTGTCTATACAACCTATGCTGCGGTTATTCCATTACCGCCGCAGGAGACTTCCCATGACCAGCCAATTCGACAACGACCCACGTTACGACGCCAGCCGGGACATCCGCGCGCCGCGTGGCCCGGAGCGCACCTGCAAGAACTGGGGCGCGGAGGCGGCCTACCGCATGATCCAGAATAATCTGGACAAGGAAGTGGCGGAGAATCCGAAGCATCTGGTGGTCTACGGCGGCATCGGCCGCGCCGCCCGCAACTGGGAGTGCTACGACCAGATCCTGGCGTCGCTGCGTGAGCTGGAAGACAATCAAACCCTGCTGATCCAGTCCGGCAAGCCGGTCGGCGTGTTCCAGACTCACGAAGACGCGCCGCGCGTGCTGATCGCCAATTCCAACCTGGTGCCGAAGTGGGCCAACTGGGAACACTTCAATGAACTGGACCGCAAGGGCCTGTTCATGTACGGCCAGATGACGGCCGGTTCGTGGATCTATATCGGCACCCAGGGCATCGTGCAGGGCACCTTCGAGACCTTCGCCGAAGCGGGCCGTCAGCACTTCGGCGGCGACCTGAAAGGCCGCTGGGTGCTGACTGCGGGCCTGGGCGGCATGGGCGGCGCGCAGCCGCTGGCCGCCACCATGGCCGGCGCCGTGTCGCTGACTATCGAGTGCCAGCAGAGCAGCATCGACTTCCGCCTGCGCACGCGCTATCTGGACAAGCAGGCCGCGTCGATCGACGAGGCGCTGGAACTGATCAAGCTGCACAAGGCGAACGGCGACGCGATCTCCATCGGCCTGCTGGGCAACGCGGCCGACGTGCTGCCGGAGCTGGTGCGCCGCGCCAAGGCCGGCGGCATCGTGCCGGACGTGGTCACCGACCAGACCTCGGCGCATGACCTCATCAACGGCTACCTGCCGCAAGGCTGGAACGTGGCCGACTGGAAGGCGGCGCAGCAGGACGTGGCGCGCCATGCGGAACTGAAGGCCGCCGCCACCGCATCGTGCGCGGTGCACGTGCAGGCGATGCTGGACTTCCAGGCGCTGGGCGCCAAGGTGGTCGACTACGGCAACAACATCCGCCAGGTGGCGTTCGACCACGGCGTGCAGAACGCCTTCGATTTCCCCGGCTTTGTGCCGGCCTATATTCGTCCGCAGTTCTGCGAAGGACGCGGCCCGTTCCGCTGGGTGGCGCTGTCCGGCGATCCGGAGGACATCTACAAGACCGACGCCAAGATCAAGGAGCTGTTCCCGCACCATGCGCAGGTGCACCGATGGCTGGACATGGCGCGCGAGCGCATCGCCTTCCAGGGCCTGCCGGCGCGTATCTGCTGGCTGGGCCTGGGCGAGCGCCACATCGCCGGCCTGGCGTTCAACGAGATGGTGCGCAACGGCGAACTGAAAGCGCCGGTGGTGATTGGCCGCGACCACCTGGATACCGGCTCGGTCGCCAGCCCTAACCGCGAAACCGAGGCGATGAAGGACGGCACCGACGCCGTCTCCGACTGGCCGCTGCTGAACGCGCTGCTGAACACCGCCGGCGGTGCCACCTGGGTGTCGCTGCACCACGGCGGTGGCGTCGGCATGGGATACTCGCAGCATTCCGGCGTGGTGATCGTGGCCGATGGCACCGACGCCGCCGCCAAGCGCCTGGCGCGCGTGCTGGTCAACGACAGCGGCTCGGGCGTGATGCGTCACGCCGATGCCGGCTACGAAACCGCAGTCGCCTGCGCCAAGCGCAATGGCCTGAACCTTCCAATGATTAAATGATTGAAGCTATGAACCTGACTCTCAAACCCGGCGCCATGACGCTGTCCGAACTGCGCGCCGTGTGGACCGCCGCCGCGCCGCTGACGCTGGCCGCTGAAGCCTATCCTGTGATCGAAGCCGCCGCCGCCGCCGTGCAGGCGATTGTCGCCAAGGGCGACGCCGCCTACGGCATCAACACCGGTTTCGGCCTGCTGGCCAAGACCCGCATCCCGGACGAAAAGCTGGAGCAGCTGCAGCGCAACCTGATCCTGTCGCATTCGGTGGGCACGGGCGAGCTGATGTCGGACGCCGTCTGCCGCCTGATCCTGCTGATGAAAATCGGCAGTCTGGCGCGCGGCTACTCGGGCGTGCGTCCGCTGATCGTCAACACGCTGATCGCGCTGTACAACGCCGGCATCATGCCGGCCATTCCGGCCAAGGGTTCGGTCGGCGCATCGGGCGACCTGGCGCCGCTGTCGCACATGACGCTGGCGATGCTGGGCGTGGGCCAGGTGCGCGTCAACGGTGTGCTGATGGACGCTGTCGATGCGCTGAAGGCCGCCAACATCGAGCCGGTGGTGCTGGCCGCGAAGGAGGGCCTGGCGCTGATCAACGGCACCCAGGTGTCGACCGCGCTGGCGCTGCATGGCCTGTTCATGGCCGAGCGTCTGCTGGAAGCGGGCATGGTGTCCGGCGCGCTGTCGCTGGATGCGGCCAAGGGTTCCGATTCGCCGTTCGACGCGCGCGTGCATGAAGTGCGCGGCCAGCCGGGCCAGATCGCCGCTGCTGCCATCTATCGCAAGCTGGTGTCGGACAGTGCGATCCGCGCCTCGCACCTGGTGGGCGACGAACGCGTGCAGGATCCTTACTGCCTGCGCTGCCAGCCACAGGTGATGGGCGCCTGCTGGGACATCATCAACAACGCCGCGCGCACGCTGCTGATCGAAGCCAATGCGGTCACTGACAATCCGCTGTTGTTCAAGGATGGCGAACTGTCGGTGGTGGTCTCGGGCGGTAACTTCCACGCCGAGCCGGTGGCGTTTGCCGCCGATACGCTGGCGCTGGCCATCGCGGAAATCGGCTCGATCTCCGAGCGCCGCGTGTCGTTGCTGATCGACGCCACCTTGTCCGGCCTGCCGCCGTTCCTGGTGCGTGATCCGGGCGTGAATTCGGGCTTCATGATCGCCCACGTGACCGCCGCCGCGCTGGCGTCGGAGAACAAGTCGCTGGCGCATCCGGGCAGCGTGGACACCATTCCAACCTCGGCCAATCAGGAAGACCATGTCAGCATGGCGACTTACGCGGCGCGCCGCCTGGACGATATGGCGCAGAATACGGCTGTCATCATCGGCATCGAGCTGCTGGCGGCGGCGCAGGGCATCGATTTCCACCGTCCGCTGAAAACCTCGCCGCATCTGGAACACGTGCATGAGCAGCTGCGCCAGAAGGTGCCGTTTTACGAGGAAGACCGCTTCTTCGCACCGGACATCGAAGCGGCCAAGGGCATGGTGATGCGCGGCGAATTGAGCGCGTCGTGCAAGGAGCTGTTCACGTCTCTGCATCCGTAAGGAGTAGCGCATGGATTATCAATTCAAAGCAGGCAGTATTCCCTTGCTGGTGTCCATGCCGCATGTGGGCACCGACATTCCCGACGACGTGCTGGCGGCGATGACGCCGGCCGCCGTCGACAAGCAGGACACCGACTGGCATCTGGTGCGCCTGTATGAGTTCCTTGGTGAGATGGGCGCGTCGGTGCTGTCGGCGCGCTGGTCGCGCTACGTGATCGACTTGAACCGGCCGCCGGAAAACACCAATCTGTATCCGGGGCAGGACACCACCGGCCTGTGCCCGGTCGACACCTTCCACCGCGAGCCGCTGTACCGCGAAGGCCGCACGCCGGACGAGGCGGAGGTCAAGCGCCGGCTGCAGGCGTACTGGAAGCCGTATCACGACCAGCTGCGCTCCGAACTGGATCGCCTGCTGGCGCTGCACGGCCGCGTGGTGCTGTGGGATGCGCATTCGATCGCCTCGGTAGTGCCGCGCTTCTTCGAGGGCAAGCTGCCGGACCTGAACTTCGGCACGGCCGACGGCAAGAGCTGCGCTGCTGGCCTGAGCGACGCCATCGTTGCGCGCGCGCAGGGCGGCGACTACACCATCGCCGTCAATGGCCGCTTCAAGGGCGGGCATATCACGCGTTTCTACGGTGAGCCGGCGCGGGGTGTGCATGCGATCCAGCTGGAGATGTGCCAATCGACGTATATGGATGAAGATGCCCCGTATGGCTATCGCGCCGACCTGGCCGCGCAGGTGCAGCAGCCGCTGCGCGCGATGATGCAGGCCGCCGCCGACTGGGTGGGTGCATGAGCAAGCTGTTTGCACGCCATGCCCTGCTGCCGGATGGCTGGGCCGGCGATGTGCTGATCGAGTGGGATGCCACAGGCGCCATCACGGCGGTGACGCCCGGCGCCCCTGGTGACGGTGTGGAGCGCGTCGAATATGCGCTGCCTGGCATGATCAACCTGCATTCGCACAGCTTCCAGCGCGCCCTGGGCGGCCGCACGGAAAAGGCCGGCGACAGCAAAGACAGCTTCTGGACCTGGCGCGAGCTGATGTACCGCTTCGCGCGCAACATCACGCCCGAGCACATCGAAGCCATCGCCGCGCAGCTGTTCAGCGAATGCCTGCGCCATGGCTACACGTCACTATGCGAGTTCCACTATGTGCAACGGGCGCCGAACGGCGCCATGTATGCGCGGCCGGCGGAAACGGCGGAGCGCGTCATTGCCGCCGCACGGTTGGCCGGAATCGGCATGACCATGCTGCCGGTGTTGTATAGTTATTCCGGCTTTGGTGAAAAGGCGCTGAAACCGGAGCAGCAGCGTTTTAAAACCGATGCGCAGGATGTGTTGCGGATCGTCGAGGCGCTGGAACCGTTGCGCGATGCGCAGGTGGAAGTGGGCGTGGCGCCGCATTCGCTGCGCGCGGCCTCGGTGGCGCAGATCCAGGAAGTGCTGGCGACGCTGCCGAAGGCGCGTCCGGTGCACATCCACATCGCCGAGCAGCAGGCGGAAGTGCAGCAATCGCTGGACTGGAGCGGACGCCGCCCGGTGCAGTGGCTGCTGGAGAACATGAATGTGGACCAGCGCTGGTGCCTGATCCATGCGACGCATCTGGACGATGAGGAAGTCAGCGGCATCGCCCGCAGCGGCGCGGTGGCGGGCCTGTGCCCGACCACGGAAGCGAATCTCGGCGACGGCCTGTTCCCGCTGGAACCCTTCCTGGCGCAGGGCGGCCGCTTCGGCATCGGCAGCGACAGCCATGTGTCGCAAAGCGCGGTGGAGGAGCTGCGCTGGCTGGAATACGGACAGCGGCTCCAACACCAGCGCCGCAATATCGCGGTGTCGGACAGCGAGCGCCATGTCGGCGACTTCCTGTGGCAGGGCGCCTTGCGGGGCGGCGCGCTGGCGGCGGGACGGCCGGTGGGCGCACTGGCGCCGGGCCATCGCGCGGACGTGGTCGTGCTGGATGACGATCATCCGAATATGTTTGGGTTGGTGCTGGACGAAGTACTCGGCAGCTTTGTCTTCAGCGGCAACGACAATCTGGTCAAGGACGTCATGGTCGGCGGCCAGTGGGTAGTGCGCAATCAGCAGCATGTGGCGCAGCAGGCGATCGCTGCGCGCTTCAAGCAGACCTTGGCCGAACTGAGGGAGTTCCGATGACCCAGCTGATCCAGTATGCAAACCTGCGTTCCGCACCGTGGAAAAACGGCGGCGGCTGCACCACTGAAATCGCCGTCTCGCCAGCCGGCGCCACGTTCGATGAATTCGAGTGGCGCGTGAGCCTGGCCACCATTTCGCAGGACGGCCCATTCTCTTCCTTCCCCGGCATTGACCGTTCGCTGGCGCTGGTTGACGGCGACGGCGTGCTGCTGGATTTCGGCGACGAGCGCTTTGTTCTCAGCCCCAGCGAACCGCTGATCGAATTCGCCGGCGAGGACGCGGTGCACGCCACCGTCACCGGCCAGCACACCACCGATTTCAATGTGATGACGCGGCGCGGCCTGTGCCGCCACCGGCTGGAACTGCTGACGGTATCGGGCAAGGAGGCGCTCAAGCGGCGCAGCGGCACCACGCTGCTGTTCCTGGCCGACGGCGAGAGCCTGACCCTGAGCAGCACGCGCGAACGCATCGCCATGGTCCGCTACGACACGCTGGTGATGGCGGCGGACGACGACTGGACGCTGGAAGCGCAGCGGGCCACCGTGCTGGTGGTCGATATCATCAATCAATAAGACGAAGGTTGCGGTATGTGGGATGTGTTGTTCACCAACGTGCATCTGGCCACGATGGCCGATGGCGCTCATGGCAGCTATGGCGAGGTGCGCGATGCCGCCATCGCCGTCAAGGATGGCCGCATCGCGTGGCTGGGGCCACAGGCGGAAATGCCCAAGGGCCAGCAGGCCGTCACCGTGCACGATGGCGGCGGCAGCTGGCTGACACCGGGGCTGATCGACTGCCACACCCACATCGTCCACGCCGGCAACCGCAGCGATGAATTCGAGGCGCGCCTGAACGGCGCCACCTATGAAGACATCGCCCGCGCCTGCGGCGGCATCATGTCCACCGTGCGCGCCACGCGCGCGGCGTCCGAAGAGGAACTGCTGCGACAAAGCCTGCCGCGCGTACGCAGCCTGCTGGCGGAGGGCGTGACCACCATCGAGATCAAATCCGGCTACGGCCTGACGCTGGAATCGGAGGCGAAGATGCTGCGCACGGCGCGCCGCATCGGCCGCGAGCTGCCCGTGCGCGTAGCCACCACCTTCCTCGGCGCGCACGCGCTGCCGCCGGAGTTTGCCGGCCGCGCCGACGATTATGTCGATGAAGTCTGCAGGATGATCGCGCCGCTGGCGGCCGAAGGGCTGGTCGACGCGGTGGATGCATTCTGCGAGCGCATCGGCTTTTCTCATGCGCAGACGGAGCGTGTGTTCCAGGCGGCGCAGGCACACGGCTTGCCGGTCAAGCTGCATGCGGAACAGCTGTCCGACCAGCGCGGCGCGGAACTGACGGCGCGCTACAACGGCCTGTCGGCCGACCATCTGGAACATCTGACGGCGGACGGCGTCCAGGCCATGGCTGCCGCCCGCACGGTGGCGGTGCTGCTGCCCGGCGCTTACTACTTCCTGCGCGACACCACGCCGCCACCGGTGGCGGCGCTGCGCGAAGCGGGTGTATTGATGGCGATCGCCACCGACTGCAATCCCGGCACCTCGCCGATGACGTCTTTGCTGCTGGCGCTGAACATGGCCTGCACGCTGTGGCGTCTGACGCCGCAGGAAGCGCTGGTCGGCGTGACGCTGCACGCGGCGCGCGCGCTCGGACTGCACGGCGAGATCGGCAGCCTGGAAGTGGGCAAGCGCGCCGATTTCGCGTTGTGGCGGATCGCCCGCCCGGCGGATCTGTCGTACGCCATCGGCCTCAATCCCTGCCGCGGTGTCGTCAACGCAGGCATTTTGCGCTCTCCGGCCATGTAAAAAGCTGTTCGCTGCGTTGTGCTTTCGGTTACATTAATCGGATGTCATCCAACGAAGCAGGATATCCATGTTCGTCTTGAAATCAGTACGTGTCGCCGTGCTGGCGGCGCTGAGTGCCCAGGCCCTGGCGCAGGAGCCAACGCCACCTGTCCCCCATGCGCCGGAAGTGCCGGTGGTGGCGACCACGCCGCTGCAACCGGCCGCCACGCCGACGCCCGCGATTGTGCTGCCGACCGCCGCGCCACGGCCGTTTGTGGAAGTGGTGCGCGGCGCCCAGCATGTGGCAGGCTTCCTGGGCCTGTACCAGAAAGAGGAAAAGGTCTGGATCGAACTGCGGCCGGACCAGTTCGACCAGCCGCTGTTCATGTCGGTGAATATGCCGAACGGGATCGGCGAGCGTGGCATCTACGGCAGCCAGATGGGCATGAGCCAGGTGGTGGTGTTCCACCGCATTGGTAATCTGGTGCAGATGATCGCCAAGAACACCGACTTCGGCGCCAAGGGCGGCACGCCGCAGGCGCTGGCGGTGCAGCAGGCCTTCTCGGACAGCCTGCTGGCGATTGCGCCGGTGGCCAGCGGCCCTAACCCGCAATCGAAATCGATTCTGATCGAGGCGAATGCATTGCTGTTCGGCGATATCCCGTCGATGACCACCAAGCTGGAGACAGCGTTCCGCATGCCCTACGTGATGGACGCGCGCAACAGCAGCTTCCTGACGGTGCGTTCGGACGAATCGATGACTGGCCTTCAGGTCAACGCGCACTTCTTCGTGCCGCGCATTGCGGCGCGGCCTGCGGTTGCGCCGCCGGTGCCGCTGGCGCTGGCGACGCCGCCCACCACGTTGCCGGATCCGCGCAGCATGTTCCTCGGTTTCTATTACAGCTTCATGCCGCTGCCGGCGCAGGCCATGCATGGCCGCCGCGCCGATGACCGCATCGGCCATTTCGTCAGCACCAGCCAGGATTACTCGGACGACGTGACGCCGACGACGGCGGTGCACCTGGTGGACCGCTGGCGGCTGGAGAAGCAGGACCCTGCGGCCGAGCTGTCGGAGCCGAAGCAGCCCATCGTCTACTGGATCGACGCCAATGTGCCGGAGAAGTACCGCGAGTCGGTGAAGCAGGGCGTGCTGGCCTGGAACGAGGCCTTCGAGCGTATCGGCTTCAAGAACGCCATCGTGGTCAAGCAACAGGCGGCGACGGACAAATTCGACACCATGGATGCGCGCCACGCGTCGATCCGCTGGTTCGTCGGCAGCGATGTCGGTTTCGCCATCGGGCCTAGCCAGGTCGATCCGCGCAGCGGCGAGATTCTGGATGCGGATATCGGTATGTCCGACGTGTTTGCGCGCGGCGCGCGACGCATGGTGGGCGAGGACAGTTTCGATCTGTCGCCGCCGGCTACCGGCGAGGACCGCTGCGACTACATGGCCGAATCGGCACAGGAGATGGGCTTCGCCATGGACGTTCTGGAAGCGCGCGGCGAGCTGGAAATGGGCAGTCCTGAAGCGGATGCGGTGGCGCAGGCGTATGTGAAGTCGGTCATCATGCACGAGGTGGGCCACACGCTGGGCCTGCGGCATAACTTCCGTTCATCGACCATCTACACGCTGAAGCAGCTGCAAGACCCTGAATTCACCAAAAAGAACGGCATGGCCGGATCCGTGATGGACTACACGCCGTTCAACCTGTCGCTGAAAGGCGAGAAGCAGGGCGAGTACGTGACGTCGGCGCTTGGCCCTTACGATTTCTGGGCCATCGAGTATGCCTACAAGCCGATCGAGCCGGCGCAGGAGAAGGAAGCGCTGGCGAAGATCGCCGCGCGCTCCAGCGAGCCTTTGCTGGCCTTCGGCACCGACCAGGATGCGAACGGCTTCAATATGGACCCGGACGTGAATGTGTTCGACCTGGGCAGCGATCCGCTGGCGTACTTCCAGCGCCGCCTGACGATTTCGCGCGAGCTGTGGGACCGCATACAGCGCCGCACGCTCAAGCCGGGCGAGAGTTATGAAGTGCTGCGCCGCAGTTTTGATTACGGCTTCCAGCAGTTCGCGCGCACGCTGCCGGTGGTGGTGAAGTATGTGGGCGGCGTGACCTATCTGCGCGATCACGCGGGCACGGGGCGCGCGACCTTCACGCCGGTTCCGCTGCCGCGTCAGCGCGAGGCTTTACAGATGCTGACCGCCAGCCTGTTCAAGGCGGACAGCTTCCAGTTTTCGCCGGCGACCATCAGTCGCCTGGGATCGGATCATTTCAACACGCGCGGCCGGCCGGATGTGTCGGTGAACAGCCGCGTGCTGTCGCTGCAATCGGCGGCGCTGGACCAGCTGATGTCCGATGCGGTGGCAGTACGTTTGCTCGACTCGCAGGAGAAGGTGGACAATCGCAAGCAGGCATTGGGACTGCCCGAGCTGTATTCCACGGTGCAGGATTCGGTGTGGAGCGAGCTTAAAACCGGCAAGGATATCAACGGCATGCGGCGCAATCTTCAGCGCGAGCATTTGAAGCGGCTGGTGGCGTCGCTGTTGCGCGTGTCGGCGACCACGCCGGCCGATGTGCGCAGTTTGCAGCGCGAGAATGCGCTGAAGCTGGAGCGCGATCTGCGCGGCGCCATGGGCAGGCCGATGAGCCGCGAAGCCAAGGCGCATCTGTCGGAAAGCTACGAGACGCTGGGGCAGGCGCTGAAGGCGCCGATGCTGCGCGCGGGGGCGTGACGATGACGGGACGACGATGGATGGCCGGGCTGGCGATGGTGTTCGCCGGTCCGGCTGCAATGGCGGCGGGCGATACGCTGCATATCGGTTCCAAGCGCTTCACCGAGTCGTACATCCTGGGTGAGGTGCTGGCGCAGACGGCGGCGCCGCATGCGAAGGTGGAGCATCTGCAAGGTCTGGGCAATACGGCGATTGTGCTGGCGGCGTTGGAGGCCGGGCGGATCGATGTCTATCCCGAGTATGTAGGCACGCTGGACCTGGAGATCCTCAAGCACGCCAAGCCGGCTTCGATGGAGCAGATCCGCAAGGAGCTGGCGGCGATGGGGCTGGGTGTGGCGGTGCCGCTGGGCTTCAACAATACCTATGCACTGGCGATGCGCGGCGATGCGGATGCGCCGCACAAGCTGAGCGAGCTGGCGGGGCGCACGCAGCTGCGCTTTGGTCTGTCGCATGAGTTCATCGGCCGTGCGGATGGCTGGCAGGGACTGGCGGCGCGCTATGGTCTGACGCAGCGGCCGGAGGGACTGGACCACGGTATCGCGTATGAGGCGTTGCGACACAAGCAGGTGGATGTGGTGGATATTTATTCGACCGAGGCGCGCATTAGCCAGTATGGCTTGCGGGTGCTGGAGGATGACCGCGCATACTTCCCGCGTTACGATGCGGTGCTGCTGTACCGGCTCGACGCGGCCAGGCGGTTTTCGGCGGCGTGGCAGGCGATCAGCAGGCTGGAAGGGCGTATCAGCGAGAAGGATATGATTGCGATGAATGCGGCCGCTGAAATCGATGGCCAGAGTTTTTCGCGCGTGGCGAGCGACTGGCTGGCGGCGCATCCGCTGTCGGCGCCCGCAGCTGGCGCAGCGGCTGCCGGCGCCATCGCTGCTGCGGCCCCAGGCGCCGTGCCGGCTGCGCGCGACGGCCTGCTGGCGAAAATCTTCGACAAGAATCTGGGGCATCTGACGCGCCAGCATCTGACGCTGGTGCTGCTGGCGGTGGCGATCGCCTGCGTGATCGGCGTGCCGCTGGGCGTGCTGGCGGCGTGGCTGCCGCGCTTGCGGCAAGTGGTGCTCGGCCTGACGGGCATGCTGCAAACGATACCGTCGCTTGCCCTGCTGGCGTTGCTGATTCCCTTGCTCGGCATGATAGGCACGGCGCCGGCGCTGGTGGCGCTGGTGGTGTATGCGCTGCTGCCGATCGTGCGCAACACCTGCACCGGGCTGTTGCAGGTGTCGCCGGGACTGAAGCTGGCGGCGCAGGCGATCGGCCTGCGGCCGATGCAGCGGCTGGTGCATATCGATTTGCCGCTGGCGCTGCCGGTGATCCTGGCCGGCGTGAAAACCGCCGCCGTGCTGAGTGTCGGCACGGCGACCATCGCCGCCTTCATCGGCGCCGGCGGTTTCGGCGAGCGCATCACCATCGGCCTGGCCTTGAACGACAACGATATGTTGCTGGCTGGCGCTATCCCAGCAGCAATATTGGCATTGCTGACACAGGGTGTATTCGAGTTGCTGGAGCATGCTGTGCTTAACAGGCATCGCTTTTCTGTAAAGCCGGTGTAAGCGAATTCAAGGCGCCGTAATGATTTGTAAGGCCTGCGGCGCGCGGTTGCGACGGGAGATATAGTGAATCCGTTGATTCAATCTCCCTCCCACTGACAACGGGTTCCACCCATCCAGCGCTTGTCGCTGGGTGGGATTTTTTTACGTGCGCATGCTTCCACCCCAAACGAAAGGGTCTGACCCCGTACGGGGGCAGACCCTGGCCGCAGCGGTGTGCGGGTTGGGTTGGTGCCGCGAGCTGCTACCCCTGCGCCGACAGCTGCGCCAGCGCGTCGCCGGTAACGCGGCAGATGCGCCAATCCGGCATCACGGTCGCGCCCATGCCTTCGTAGAACTTGATCGCATTGGCGTTCCAGTCCAGCACCGACCATTCGAAGCGGCCGCAGTCGCGCTCCACCGCCAGTTGCGCCAGCGCCACCAGCATCTGCTTGCCGTAGCCCTTGCCTCGCTGCGACTGCTGCACGTACAGATCCTCCAGATACAGGCCCTTCTTGCACAGGAAGGTGGAGAAGTTGTGGAAGAACAGCGCAAAGGTGACCACCTCGCCGCCGGTTTCGCCCACCAGCGCCTCGCACACCGGCTTGTCGCAGAACAGGCTGTCGTGCAGCATGGCTTCGTTGGCGACGACCATGTGTTCGAGTTTTTCAAACACGGCCAGCTCGAAGATCATGCCGAAGATGGCGGGAATGTCGGCCGGCGTCGCCGGGCGGATGGTCAGTTCGGAAGAGCTCATCAGGTTTTGGAGGTAGTGGAAGAATTCGGTTGCAGCGCCCAGGCGACGCTGGACAGACACAGTATCATGCCCAGCCATTCCATGGTTCCGGGGCGGTAATGTTCCAGCTGGATCGACAACAGCACGGAGATCACCGGCGTGACGACGCCGATGTAGACCGCCTTGTCCGAGCCGATGCGGTGGATCAGCGTGAAGTAGGCGGCGAACGCGATCACCGAACCCAGCAGAGACAGCCACAGCAGGCCGCCCCAGTATGTCGCCGTCGTCGGCAGGCTGAAGTGCTGGCCGCTGACGATCACCCACAGCGCCACCAGCAGCGTGCCCCACAGCATCGACCAGGCCATGGTCAGCAGCACATTGTCGGATTGCTGGCGGACCTTGACCACCACCACATTGCCGACCGAGCTGGCCAGGGTGGCGGTCAGCGCCAGCATCAGGCCGAGCAGGAAGTGGCCGTCGCCGCCGCTGCGGATCTGCTGCCAGGCGTCGCCGATGGAGTGCAGGAACAGCAGGGTGATGCCGCAGATGGCGACGATGCCGGCGGCCCAGGTGCGCCAGCCCAGCGCGGCGCCGAAAGCGATGCGGTTGAGGAGTGGATTCCAGAACACCATCAGCGCGAACAGCACGGCCACCAGGCCGGACACCAGGTATTGCTCGGAGGTGTAGGTGCAGATGTAGCTGGCGGCAAAGGTGGCTGCGCCTTGCAGCATCATCCAGCGCTGCACGCGCCACGGCAGCAGCAGGCGGTCGCCGCGCACCGCGCACCAGGCGAACAGCACCGCCGAGGCCAGCGCGAAGCGGTACACCACCGAGACGGCGGGCGCGACCTCACCGAGTTGCAGCGTGATAGCGAAGAAGGTGGAACCCCAGATCAAACAGGCGGTAAGGAATAAGAGTGGCGAGGACATCGAACGAGTATAGCTGCCCGGCTTGCATCTTGCCTAGCGGCCAGCTTTTTGTTGCGGCGCAACAGATTGCCAACGAAGTTGTATCTGGCGTGTAAATTCAGCAGTATTTGTCTAAAGACCAAGTATAGTGAAATCACACCCCAAATCATCGCCAACCGGAGGGCGCCATGAGCACCGCGCTGCAAATCAAGGTCGTCACGCTGCTGGGCTATGTCGCCCTGAGCACCGCGCTGGTGCTGATGCTGGCCGATGATGGCATGCAGGGCGCCGCCACGGCCATGTTCTACGCGCTGCTGCGCTGACTTAGTACGCCAGGTGCAGCCGGCGGTACAGGAAGCTGAGCACGAAAAGCGGGCCGATCAGCAGGAAGCGCAGGTCTTCAAAAAACGACGGCTTCTTGCCCTCGATCTTGTGGCCGATGAACTGGCCGATCCACGCCAGCACGAAAATCGCGATCGACAGCGGCAGCACAGTCTGCGGCGGCAGCGCCGCCAGGATCGCCAGCATCAGCGCCGCCATCAGCAGCATGCCGACCGCGAACGGCTTCGACAGGCGGAAGTAGTACAGCATCGAGGCCGCGGCCAGTCCCAGCGCCACCAGGGGATGCAGCGCCCACAACATCCCCAGCAGCGTGAACACGATGACGGGCACGCAGACAAAATGGATCAGTTCGTTGGTGTGGTTGAGGTGGCTTTCGCTGTATTTGGCCAGCAGCGTATCGATCGTGCGGTGTTGCGGCATGGTTGTCTCCGGCAAGTTATTGTTATCGACTGATAATGATTCTACACCTACAATGACGCGTATGAACGAGACGTCCGGGACGAAGAATGAGCAGTAAAGCGTGCTTTCCGCCAGTCGTGAATGCCGACACAAAAATCCTGATTCTAGGCAGCCTTCCGGGCGACAAGTCGCTGGCGCAAGGCCAGTACTACGCCAACAAACAAAACGCCTTCTGGTATCTGCTTTCCCAATTGCTGGGGACGGATCTGGTTGGGCTGGACTATGCGGACCGGCTGGCCACGCTGCTGGCGCACGGCGTCGGCTTGTGGGATGTGGTGGCCGATGCCACCAGGGATGGCAGCCTGGACAGCCGTATCAGGGATCACCGCAGCAATGACCTGTCCGGCCTTGTCGGCACGCTGCCGCAATTACGGGCGGTGGCCTTCAATGGCAAGACCGCCGCGCGGCTCGGGCTCAAGCAGCTGGCGGCCGCCCATGACGCCATCCGCACCGTTGAACTCCCGTCCTCCAGCCCGGCGTATACCCTGGCCGTCGATAAAAAGCTTGAGAGCTGGCTGGGCTTACGTCCATTGCTTGCCGCAGGAGAAAAATGAAACGCTTGCTGACTGTTGCCGTCTCGATCATTCTGGGCGCCTGCGGCGGCACGACGCAGGATGCGCCACAGAAAAAAATGGCCGCGCTGGGCGCCGCCGGCGCCGCCGCCTCCGTGGTGTGGGTTCCGGGATACCGCGCTGATTACAGCGTGGCCCGCGCGGCGGACGGCGTGGTCACCGTGACGAACCAGCAGAGCGGCGCGGCCGCCCGCTATGCCGGCGCCCAGCTCCTCAAGTTTTTTGACCGCTACGTGTCGCTGGAGGTGGACGGCACGCCGGGGCAGGTGTATCGCCTGTACCAGGCGGCCTTCAACCGGCAGCCGGATCTGGCCGGGCTGGGCTACTGGATCGCCGTCAATCAAAGCGGGCGGGACTTGCCGGGCATCGCCAGCGATTTCATCAGCTCGGGCGAATTCAGGCAGCTGTATGGCGACAACGTGTCCAACGTCGCCTTCACCAATGCCCTCTACAACAACATACTCCATCGTCCCGGCGAGGCGGCCGGCGTCGACTGGTGGGCGGGTCAGTTGAACAACGGCGCGCTCCGCAACGCCGTGCTGTTCAGTTTTGCCGACTCGCCCGAGAACAAAGCCAATCTGCAGCCGGTGATGGCCAACGGTTTTGACTATGTGCCGTTCGTGCCGGCGACGGCGCAAAGCGTCTGCGCGCATACGCCGGCCGACAAGCCGCTGGTGTTCTCGGGCTATAACGTCTCGACCAACGAGTGGAATATCGTCGACGCCGCCGGCCATCCGAAGCCGCTGCCGTTCGCCTACACCGAGTGCGCCGGCGGCAAGGACCTGGCGGACAACGCCATCAGCGCGGCGTGGAACTGGTCGCTGCCGCAGGCGGACTGGCGCTATCCCGAGAGCGCCACCAACACCGCCGGCTATGTGAAGGCCTTCCCCGAAATCATCTACGGCCGCCAGCTCGGCGGCGCCACCTCGGCCGCTTCGGTATTGCCGTTGCTGGTGTCGCAGGTGGACCTGGTGGCAAACCATGATGTCGCGGTGGCGTCGGACGGCATCGACCAGACCTTCATCCAGGGCACCTACATCGCCACGCATGACACCAATGAATGGCTGTCCTCGGTGACGGTGATGCTGCGGCCCACCAAGGTTTGCATGGACGAGTGCGGCAATCCGCACCAGTTCATCGAAACCACCGTGATCGACGGCATCACCTACTACGTCTACATGCAGGTGGAAATGGATGTGGCCAAGAATATCCCGCGCTATAACGTCGAGCTGCTGGTGAAGGAGGACCACCTGCGCGGCAGCATGAAGATGAAGTCGATCAACGACTACCTGATCGGCAAAGGCTGGCTGAAGGCGGACAACTACATGAACTCGATCGAAATGGGCACGGAGATCATTTCCGGCACCGGCAAAACCACGGTCAACCATTTCAGCGTCACGCGCTAGATTCTTATATTGACAACTAATTTCCCAGTGGTAATATTGACGATCTTAAAATGATCGGAGCCGCGGATGTGGAACGTTGCAATTACGTATGAAGACCCGAACAACTTCATGACGGACAAGACGCTGTTCAACGCGGCGATCCAGTCGGCCGTGACGTACCTGAACCAGTTCATTGTCGGCAGCACCACGCTGAATGTCACGGTGTCGGTCAGCGCCACGTCGACCGGCCGCTTTGCCGGCGGCGGCGCCAACTATGCGGAGTACACCACCGAAAACGGCCTGAATATTTTAAAGGCCGAAGCCGCCGCTGAATTCGCGGCCGGCGCCAACCTGAACGGCAGCGCCGCCGACCTCACCATCTACGTCGATCCGACCAGCAGCTATTTCAAGGGCCTGTACTTCGACGGCGGCGCCTACGACGCCCCGCGCTCGGTGCCCAACACCATGACCGACGGCCTGTCGGTGGTGCTGCACGAGCTGATGCACGGCCTCGGCATCAATTCCTACCGCGACACCGCCACCACCCAGTACAACGGCATCTGGCGCACGGTGTGGGATAAATACGTGACGTCCGCCAACGGCAAGCTGTATCTCGACATGCCGAACTTCGCGTCGCACGGCATCGATCCGGTGGAGGTCAGCAGCACGTCGGTGTCGCAGAACAATTCGCACCTGGGCGACGCCACCAACCTGCAGGCCGGCTATCTGGACGACATCATGAACGGCCTGTACTTCTACGGCGGCCACCACTACGAGATGAGCCAGCTCGACGTGCTGATCCTGCAAGGCCTCGGCTATACCGTGACCATGCCGGACAACCTGGCGCTGTCCGACGGCAGCCTGACCGGCAAGGGCCTGGTCAAGCCGGTGGTGACCGGCAGCACCGTCAGCAGCGCCATGACCAGCAACCTGCTGCACCTGAGCGGTACGGCGCAGGCCGGTTCCACCACCAGCGTGCTGGAGCACAATACGCTGCTGGCGCAGGCCAAGGCCGACGCCAGCGGCCACTGGTCGCTCGACGTGGTGATCGATCCGTCGCTGGCCGCCAGTGCGCTGGTGGTGCGCGACGGCACGCATGTGATCGACAGCGACAAGATGCTGGTGTCGCGCAGCGCCGACGCCGGCCTGCATCTGTACGGCTCGGCGCAATTCAAGCAGCTGGTCGGCGGCACGCATGACGATCTGTTTACCGCCGGTCCGCGCGGCGCCAGCATCGACGGCGGCGCCGGCCTCGACAAGGTGGCCTACGCCAGCGACACGCTGGCCGCCAACACCATCGCCAGGCAGGGCGACGGCGGCTACAAGGTCAGCAATGCGAGCGGCGCCGACCTGCTGCACGGCGTCGAACGGCTGCAATTCAGCGACGCCAGCGTGGCGCTCGACACCGGCGTCGATGGCGTCGCCGGCCAGGCCTACCGCGTGTACCAGGCCGCGTTCAACCGCGCCCCCGACGCCGCCGGCCTCGGTTACTGGATCAGCGTGATGGACCACGGCGGCAGCCTGCTCGACGTCAGCAAGTCCTTTGTCAGCTCGAAGGAGTTCCAGGACTTGTATGGCGCGCAGCCAAGCAACGCCGACATTGTCGGGCGCTACTACCAGAACGTGCTGCACCGGACGCCGGACCAGGCCGGCTTCGATTACTGGGTCGATGCGATGAAGCACGGCGGCACCGCCGCCGACGTGCTGGCCAGCTTCAGCCAGAGCGCGGAAAACATCGCCGCGCTGGTCGGCGTGATGCAGAACGGCGTCGCCTACACCGCCTTCGGCTGACTATTCCGCCACCACCACCCGCACGGTCGATTCCAGGTAATCCTTGAAGCCCATCTTCAGGTACAGCTGGTGGGCGGGATTGGTGCGCATCACGTGCAGGAAGGAGCGCTCGTCGCGCAGCATGTGGCGGCGGATCAGCTTGCCGATGAGCCGCCTGGCCAGGCCGCGTCCCTGGTCGTCCGGGTGGGTGCAGACGCCGCTGATTTCAGTCAGGCCCGGCGCGCGCAGGCGTTCGCCGGCCATGGCCATCAGGCGCTCGCCGTCGAAATAGCCGAAATAATCGCCCAGCTCAATGGTGCGGATGCCGAACGGGCCCGGCTTGCACAGCGTCGCCAGGTCCAGCGCCTGCTGCGCGTGCTCGGGCCGCAGCGGCACGGCGTCCGGCGCCGGGTCGGCCGCCGGCAGCGGGCCGTCCCACAGCATGCGGAACATGGTGGTTTCGGCGTCGATGCGCCAGCCGGGCGGCGCGGCGCCGGTCCAGTTTTCGCAATAGAAGTGCTCGCCGGCGGCGCACCAGGGTTGCAGCGCGGCGAAGTCCGGCTGCGCCGGGTCGGCAAAGGCGATGATCGGCGAGAAGCCCTGGGTGTAGCGGCGCGCCGTGTCGGTGCCGCTCGACCACTGCCGATGCGCGCCGTTCAGGGTGTGCCAGAAAATATGGTCCAGCGTGGGATTGCGTTGCATGAATCTTGCCTTGTGGTTATGCTAGTCTGACAACGACAGTGTAGCTAAAACAGGGGGAAACGTGGAAACTCAAAAAATCGCCATCATCGGTCTGGGCCGCATCGGCTCGGCTTTCCTGCGTAATCTGCTGGCCCGCAGCGGCCACGGCGTGGAGCTGGTCGGCGTGGCCGAAACCGGCGACACGCCCGGCCGCCAGCAGGCGGTGGACGCCGGCCTCAACATCGCCTCGCTGGATGAAATTGTGGCGCTGGGCAGCGGCATCGATATCCTGTTTGACCTGACCGGCATCCCCGCCGTTCGGCGCGAGATCCGCGAAAAGCTGATGGCGCAGGGGAATCACCATACGGTGGTGGCGTCGGAAACCATTGCGCGGCTGATCTGGTCGTTGACGACGGATGATGAGTTGCCTGTCATTGCGGGGCGGAGTACCGGGTACTGACCCCCACGGCGCGAGATCGCGCTTTGCCTTGATGCTCGCGGCACCCGCTCGACCCGCACAGCGCTGCGGCCAGGGTCTGACCCCGCATGGGGTCAGACCCTTTCGGTCGGGGTGCTTTTTTACGGGCCGATCGGCAGGAAGGTGAGGGCGCCGTCATTGGTGATGCCGACCAGGATCCAGCCATCGCCCGACACCGCCAGCTGGCGCGGCAGCAGCGTCTTGCCGTTGTTGAGCTTGTATTGCTGGATCAGCTTGGCGCCGGCGCTGTCGTACAGGTAGACGTCGTTGGTATTGCCGCGCGCGGCGCCGGCGCAGACCATGCGGCCGTCCAGCGTCACCACCACGTTGTTGGGCGTGGCGTCGCCGATGGGCATGTAGCCCAGGATGCCCAGCGTGGCGCCGTCCATGATGGTGCACGCTTTCGGCGCGGTGGCGGCGTACACCACGCGGCTGCCGTCGCTGTTGACCCACAGATCCTGGCCCTGCGCGCCCGGGCTGCCGTGGCTGGCGCTGGCCAGCTTGGCGGCAAACAGGGTGCCGCCGGCCAGCGCCGCGTAGTCGACGCTGACGGTGGTGTGCTGGATGGTGCTGTTGCCTTCGTCCTGCTGCACCACGCGCTTGCCGTCGGCGCTGGCCGCCAGCGTGCCGCCGGTGCCCAGCGGCAGCTTGGGCAGGCGCGTGTTGTCGGCGGTGAGATACACCTGGCCATCGCTCAAGACCAGCATGCCGACGCCGTTCGGACGGATCAGCTTGATGCGGGTGGCGGCGTTGCCGGGCACCGCCAGCGCCAGCTGGGTGCTGATGGCGCGCGTGGTCAGGTCGACCGTGGTGATGCGGCTGTTGTCGATGTCGACCACGTACAACGCGTCGCCGTTGGGCGTGACCGCCATGTCGCCCAGATGCGCCGAGAAGCCGGTGATGCTTGCTTCCTTTAGGCCGGTGTACACGTTGTAGACGTCGATGTAGGCGCCGCCGTTGTGCACATAGGCATACGGGCGGGCCGGATCGGTGACCACGTTGGTGTAAGGCAGCGCGGTGGAGATGGCGGCGGTCGGCGCCGCCGTGCCTTTCCACAAGGCCACGCGGATCGGCTCCGACGCCTTGGCGTCGGGATCGAGGGCGGCCAGCGTGATGGTGGCGGTGGCGACGGTGTCGGTCAGCTGCTGGCTGTCGTCGGCGGTCAGGGTCAGCTGGTTGCCGCTGACGCCCGCCACCAGCCACGGCTGGTCGCTGGTGGCGCTCATGCCGCCGAAGGCGCCGTAGTTGTCGCTGACGGCGATGGTGCGCGTCATGCGGCTCCAGGTCGGCGTGCTGACGAAGGCCACGGCGGTTTCGGCCGGCAGCAGCTTGTGCTGGTCCTTGTTCAGCAGCAGTCCCACGGTCGCCCGGATCGTGTCGCCGTTGACCATGGCCTTGGCGGTGAACGAGGAATCGGTGGTGCCGAGCGGGGCGGTGGCCGCCACCGCCTTGAAGGTGGTGCTGGCGCCGACCGCGTTGATGGTGCCGCCGGCGGTGCCGGCGCTGGCCCACGACGGCACGAAGTCGAACACCCACGGCCAGCTGTTGCTGCCGGTGTTGAGCGTCATCTTCAAGGGCTGGGCCACCTGGGTGCTGCCGAAGTCGCGGCCGTAGGTGCCGCCCAGGACGATCGAGGGGACCGAGGTTTGCAGCGTGGCCGGCGTCAGGTTGAGCGTGACCGGCAGGGTGCGCGCGGCCAGGCCGGTGGGCTGGATGGTGATCGAGCCGGGATAGCTGCCGCTGGCCAGCGTGCCCACGGTCGGGTCCACCGTCAGCACGGCGGTGGCCGGCGTGGTGCCGCTGGTGGGCGAGACGCTGAGCCAGGCGGTGTTGCTGTTGGCGGTCCATGGCGTGGTGATCTTGACGTCGGTGTCCAGCGCCACGATCTGGCTGGCGATCGAGGTGCCATTGATGGCGGTGAACGTCAGGCTGCCTTTGTCCAGGGTCAGGGTCGGCTGCAGCACGGTCAGCGTGGCCGGCAGCGTGACGGTGCTGTCGGCGCTGCTGATATTCAGGTTGGTGCTGTACGTGCCGGCGGCCAGGCCGGTGGCGTCGTAGCTGACGCTGAGGCTGGCGTTGCCGCTGCCGCTGGCGGCGCTCAGCTTGAGCCAGGTGGCGCCGCTGGCGGCGCTCCAGCTGCCGCTGCTGGTGATGGCCACCGGCACGCTGGCCGGCGCCGCGCCGCCGCTCTGGATGGTGGCGGTCAGCGGCATGGCCGGCACGGCGGTGAAGGCCGCGCTGCCGGCCGGCTGCACGGTAAAGTCATACGGCAGCGTCACCGGCGAACCGGGGAACTGGCTGGCGCAGGCGCTGTCGCGGCACAGGCGCACGGTGAAGTTGCCCTGGTAGCGGCCGGCGGCCAGCGTCGGCGCGGTCTGCAGCACGGCGTGGTACTGGCTGGGGGTGTCCTGCACCAGCTGCATGTTCGGCAGCAGCACGCCGGCGCTGTCGACCACCACGGCGGTCACGCTGGCGTTGGTGAAGTCGCCCGGGCGGGTGACGGCGGCGACGATGTTGCTGGTCAGCGAGGTGCCGGCCGTGACGCTGCCGGTGAGGCTGCCCGGGGTGAAGGTGAGGGCGGGGCTGGCCACCGGCGTGGTGGTCCCGCCGCCGCTGCTGCTCCCGCCGCCGCCACCGCCGCCGCAGCCGGCCAGCAGCGCGGCGATGATCAACGGGGCGGCGTGGGCGGGCCTGAGTCTCAGCATGACGAAAATCCTTGTGGTAGAGGCGGATGCGGCTTAATTTACTTGCAATTGTTGCGCGAACGCAACTCAGTGTCAAGTTAAAGCCTGTCCAGCATACCATTGCCTCCCGCTATTTCACCTGGGCCGCGTAGGCGCGCAAGCGGTCCAGCTTGGCCGAATAAAGGTCGTGATCGCCGCGCGTGGTGCTGTTTTCCATGGCTTGCGCCATGTGCAGGTCGGCCGCCCGCAGATTGCCGAGCTGGTAATTGGCCAGCGCCAGCCAGAAATGGAATTCGTGGTAGTCCGGCACCCGGTCCAGTTCGCGCTGGAACATGGCGCGGGCGCGGCCGTAATCGCCGAGCTTCATGGCTTCCTGGCCCAGGTTGAAGAAGTAGAACGGCGGATACGGTTCGAGCTGGGCCAGCCGCGCGCGCAGCACGGCCGCCTCGTCCATTTTGTTGGCGTTTTCCAGCGTCTGCGCCAGGTTGGACAGGAAGATGGTGTTGTCGGGCGCCTGCGACATCGCGTAGCGCAGCGCCTGCTCGGCTTCGGCCTGGTTGCCGTGGTGCTGGTAGACCACGCCCAGCGTGTTGTAGGCGTTGGTGAACAGCGGATCGACCTCGGCCGCCTTGCGCGCGGCCCAGTAGGCGTCGTCGATCTGACCGACCGCCAGCAGTTCGGCGGCGCGGTTGTTGAGGAACATGGCCAGCACGGTCTTCTCGGTCAGCGGCCGCGCGGCTTCGCGCGACTTGGGCGAGATCGGCACGAAATCCACCGTCAGCGTGTTGGCCATGTCCATGGTGGTGGCCAGGTAGGGATTCTGCCCGGAGGTGGGGCGGCCCAGCGACAGGTTGACGTGGTTGCTGGCGAAATACAGGTTGCCGGAGCGGCTCCACACCTCGTCCATCTGCACCTGCTGGAACAGCACCGGCAGGTCCAGCTCATGGGCCAGGGCGGCGGTCATGATGGCCAGCGACAGGCAGTTGCCGGCGCGCTCGGTGAAGGTGTCGGCGGCGGTGCGGGTGATGGCGGCGTCATATTCGAGCTGCAGCTTGTCGCGCCGGTACAGCGCCTCAAACAGCATGCGGCGCACGTCGCGGCCGGGCAGCGGCTTGCCGATCTCGCGCTGCAGGTAGGCGTGCATGGCCGGGCTGACGGCAAACACGCTGGCGGTGTCGATCGGCGCCGCCGCCGGCTGGAACAACTGGTCGTGGAAGAGTTGCTGTGCGGGCGCGACGTGCGCCACCTGCTGACTGGCGCAACCGCTGAGGAATGCGGCGGCGCACAGGATGAGGGACCATGCTTTCATGACGTGTCTCCCTTTGCTGCGGAGCACAAGCCGGCGCCGCACCAGGCAGCGGAATCTGCGTTCCGCGTTCTGGAAAGTATCCTCGGCTAAGGGAGGGCTGTCAAACGAGAAATCGCTTTCAGGAAAGCGGGTCCTGCGAGACGGCAATATCGGTCAGGCCCAGGCTCGACAGGGCGTCGGTCAGGTCGTCCAGCGCAAGGGCCAGCTCGGCGGCCGGGTCGAGCGGCTTGTCGGCGGTGGCCAGCACGGCGCCGCCGAGCGACAGCTGGACCCGCAGCGCCGGTTCGTCGTCATCGTCGGTGGGGGCGATGACGGCCTGCGCCTGCGCCGGATCGTGGCCGGCCAGCGCCTGGTTCAGCGTCGACAGCAGGCCCAGCATGTCGTATTCCGACTGGCCCTGCGCGCGCGCGCCGAAGAACAGGTCCTGGTACAGGAAGTTGAGCGTCAGCGCCGGAGCGGCGCCGCGTGCGCGGCCCAGGCAGCGCGCCACCAGCGGCGCATGCGTTTCGGTCCATTTCTGATAAGCGTCGGCGCGCTTGGCGAAATAGGCGTCGGCGGCCTTCTCGCTGGCCGGCACCTTGTAGAAGGCGTCGTCGGCGCGCTTCAGCGCGAAGCCGAGCAGGAAGCGCAGTTCGACCGCGGTGTCGTCGGCGCCGAAACTGGTGGCCGACCAGCCGGCCGCCAGGCTGCGTTCCAGCGCCGGCGCGGCGGCGATTTTCTTGTCGGTCAGCGATTGCGCCGCCTCGCGCAGCATGGCGTGCAGCTGGCCGTAGCTGATGCGTTCGACTTCGCTCAGGTCGTAGGCGTGGCTGACCAGCACCACCTGCGCTTTCGGGCTTTCCAGGCCGGCGTCGGTGAAGCTGTCGACCAGCGCCTGGTAGGCGTCCGGGTCCTGGAAGTCGGCCGCCGGGTCGAGGCCGCCCTGGCTGTGCACGAACACCGGAATGGCGAAGGCGTCGATCTCGAGGTCGGCGCCGTGCTCGCGGCGCAGCAGCAGGTTGGCGGCGCCTTCCTCGGCGGCGCCGCGCAGGTAGCGGTAGCCGTCGAGCGATTCGTCGCGCGCCATTTCGATGGCGCCGTACAGCACTTCATTTTTACCCTGCGCCAGCAGGCGGCGCAGCAGGCGCTGGAATGCGATGTGCTTTTGCGCCAGCTCCTCGCGGGTGCTGGCGGCGATGATGTCGGCGCCGGCCGACTCGTCGGCCAGGTCGAGCGCCAGCGTGCACAGCTCGGTGGTGTTCTGCTCGTCTTTGGCTTCAGGGGAGTTGGCGGATTTGCGCGGTACGGGGCGCTTGTTCTTAGGCATGGGCTTGCTTTGTTCTTATCGTTCGGTGTGGAAGGTTTCGTTCAGCTCGTCGAGCAGATCCTCGGTTTCATCCTCGCTCAGGCCGAGGTGGCGGCAGGCGCTTTCGCCGCCCTTGTCCCATTCGTAGGACGTGGTGCGGTTGTGCAGGCGCTGGATGCCTTTTTCGGCCAGCAGCGACAGCGCCACCAGCGAGCGGATGGCGTCGTCGGTGGCCGGGTCGTCCAGCACGCGGTAGTCGTGGTGCAGCAGGATGGCCCAGGAGACGTCCGGCGACAGGCCCCAGTTGCGCGCCAGCAGGCAGCCGATGGCGGCGTGGTTGGTGCTGTAGCGCGCGTCCTCGATGGCGGTGAAGACGCCGTCGGCGTCGTTGCAGGCCTGGTCGTAGGTGGCGGCGTAGTCGGTGAAGCGGTTCATCAGCAGCGGCACGCCGATGTCGCAGAACAGGCCGAAGGTATGGGCGATGTCCGGCGGCGCGATGCGCAGCTTGCGCGAGGTGAACACCAGCGCCTGGGCGCGGCGCGCCGACACTTCCCAGAACGCGTTCAGGTCCGACTCCTTGCCCTCGATGGCCTGGCGCGCCAGCAGCCCGGTCAGCAGCGCCGCGCACTGGTTGATGCCGAGGAAGTTGATCGCCTGCTCGACCGACTTGGCCTTGCGGGCGGCGCCGAAGAACGGCGAGTTGGCCAGCTTCAGCAGCGCGCCGGACATGCCGACGTCGTTGCCGATGATGCGGGCGATCTGGCGCGGCGACGGGTCGTCCTTGGCCAGTTCGCGCTGCAGGTCGACGAGCAGGCTCGGCCGAGGCGGAATCCGGATGGAGCGCATCAGGGCGTCTTCCACCGCGTTTTCTGTTGGCAAGGCTTGGGCAGCTGCTGTCGTCATTGTGATTCTCAGGGGTAAAGGCAATCGTACCCTCGATTATCGCCGCAAGCGGCCGGCGATTGCGCGAATTTGTGCTGATTTTCTGTGCAACGGGCAATATTTTGTCGCGAATTATCGGGATTTGATAATCATTTGGCATGACTTGTGTAATCGTGTGGTCCAGTTTGCCATTTAGAATAGACGCATGATTACGAATCTTGCGGGGATCGATTTCAGCGCGCCATCCGAGTTGGTGGCCGAGCAGCTCATCGGCGTGACGCTGCTGGTCAACGGCGTCGGCGGCCGCATCGTCGAAACCGAGGCCTACGACCGCGAGGAGCCGGCCTCGCACTGCTACGGCGGCGAGACGCCGCGCAATTTTTCCATGTTCGGACCGCCGGCGCGCAGCTATGTGTACCAGTCGCACGGCATCCACTGGTGCCTGAATTTCGTCTGCCGCGCGCCGGGGCACGGCGCCGGGGTGCTGATCCGCGCGCTGGAGCCGGTCGAAGGCGTGGAGGCGATGCGCGCGCGGCGCGGGCTGGACGATGTGCGGCTGCTGTGCGCCGGACCGGGACGGCTCGGCCAGGCGCTGGGCGTGACGCGGGCGCTGAACAATCTGCCCCTGGCGGAGCCGCCGTTCCTGCTGCTGCCGCGCGACGCGGCGCGGCCGCTGGAGGTGCTAGCCGGCCCGCGCATCGGCATCTCCAAAGCGGTGGAGCTGCCGTGGCGCTTCGTCGAGGGCGGGTCGCGCTTTTTGAGCAAGCCCATGCGACGGCTCTAGCTTGAACACCGACACCGCCTGCGACAGGTGGCCGGCCTGGTCCTGCAGGCTGGCCGCCGCCGCCGCGGCCTGTTCCACCAGCGCGGCGTTCTGCTGCGTCACATCATCCATCTGTCCGACCGCCTGATTGACTTCGGCGATGCCCTGCGCCTGTTCGGCGCTGGCGGCGCTGATGCGGGCGATGATGTCGTTGACCTGCTGCACGGCGGCGACGATGCCGCCCATGCGCTCGCCGGCCTGCTGCACCGAGGCGCTGCCGCTGTCGATGGTGGCGACCGAGGCGGCGATCAGCGTCTTGATTTCCTTGGCGGCGGCGGCCGAGCGCTGCGCCAGCGTGCGCACTTCGGCCGCCACCACGGCGAAGCCGCGTCCCTGTTCGCCGGCGCGCGCCGCTTCGACGGCGGCGTTCAGCGCCAGGATATTGGTCTGGAACGAGATGCCGTCGATGACGGCGATGATGTCGACGATCTGGCGCGAGCTGGCGCGGATCGAGGCCATGGTCTGCACCGCGTCCTCCATCGCCGCGCCGCCGTGGCGCGCCAGGTCGCTGGCGCCTTCGGCCAGCTGGCAGGCCTGGCGCGCGTTGGCGGCGTTGGCCTGCACCGCCTGCGTCAGGCTGTTCATGGCGCTGGCGGTCTGCTCCAGCGAGCTGGCCTGCATTTCGGTGCGCGTCGACAGATCGAGGTTGCCGGTGGCGATTTCGCGCGCGGCGGTGTCGATCGAGCGCACCGCGCCGAGGATGGTGGTGAGGGTTTGCGTCAGGTTGCTCATGGTTTGGTCCAGCATGCGCGCGGTGTCGGCGATTTCGTCGCGGCCCTCGGTACTGCGGCCGGCGGCGAGGCGGCCGGCGGCCAGCGCGATCACCACGTCGGCGATGGCGCGGATGTCGCGCAGCATGGCGCCGCGCACCGCCATCGTCACGCCGATCGACAGCGCGATCGACAGCAGCACCATGATGGTCATGCCGGTGTTGAGCGTCTTGAAATCGGCCTTGGCTTGCGCGTGCGCTTCCTCGCTGAGCTGCTTTTCCAGCGCCGATAATTGCGCCAGTTGCTCGTTCAGTAGCAGGAACTGTTTTTCGGCGATGGCCATGGCGTTGGTGGCGATGCTCTGGTCGGCCTGCGCCATGTCCATGGTTTCGAGGACGGCCTTGCGGTAGGCGGCCAGCGCCTGCAGCGACTGGGCGACGATCTTGCGTTCGCTGTCGTCGGCCAGCGCGTCGAGGTCGCGCAGCTGCTTGTCGATGGCGGCGTGTCGCGTCCTGATGTCGCGCGACAGGGCGTCCAGGCGCGCCTGCGCAAAGCTGCCGTTGACCCAGGCCAGCAGCTGGTAGATGTGGGCATGGGCGTAGCGCGCTTCGCCGCTGACGTCGGCCGCGATCTTGAGGCGGGCGGCGCGCACCTGCACCAGGTTTTCCAGCGACGCGTTCTGGCGTACCATGCCGACGTAGGACGCGGTGGCGGTGGCGATCAGCAGCACCAGCACCAGCATCGGCGCGAGCAGCAGTTTGGGACCGATACGCAGTTTGTTCAACATGATGCCCTCCCGGCGCCGGCGCGGCGCCTATTTTTTGTAGATGCCCGCTTCCAGCACGATGTCGCCGACGCGCAGGATGTAGGTGGTCTTGGGTTCGATCTTGCCGGTGGTGGGATTCTTGTACTGGTAGTCCACCCAGCCGTGGCCTTTTTTGGCGGCCAGTTCGATGATCTCGCGGCGGTACTTCTTGCCGCTGGCGTCGGGGATGTCGGTCAGGTCCTTGCCGACGATGGACGGATTGACCGGGTGCGCCAGCACGATGCCGGTCTTGATGTCGCGCACGTCCACGTACAGCGAGCCTTGCAGGTAATCGGGATCCTTGGCGGCGATCTTTTTGATGAAGGCGTCCTGGCCGTTGGTCTTGATGAAGGCTGCGCCTTTTTCGGCCATGGCGATGGCGTCTTTTTCGGTCGGTTCGGAGGCCAGCGCGGACAGCGTGAAGGTGGCCAGCGCGATGCTAACGAGGGTTTTCATGAGCGAACTCCTGTCGGGTGGATGACGCTATGAACTGTACGCCGCCAGCAATTTCAGGAGTTGCGTTCGCGCAAGACTGAGTGGCGGCGCGCGGCCTAGCATGGGGTTTCCGACCTTTCACAACAGGACTTCGTGATGGATACGCCTAAATTCAAACCGTTTATACGCCAGACCATTTCGCACTCGCGGCAGTGGGAATGGATACCGCCCGATTTGCAGGAGGCGGTTCAGGTGGTGTCGCATGTGCTGCCGTTTCGCACCAACGAATATGTGCTCGATCATCTGATCGACTGGAACAACATCCCGGACGATCCGATTTACCGGCTGACGTTCCCGCACCGCGACATGCTGGCGCCGGACGACTATGCGCGGCTCAAGGAACTGGTGCTGGGCAAGGCCGACCAGGCGGCGCTGGTGGAGCTGGTGCGGCGCATCCGCCTGCGCATGAATCCCCATCCGGCCGGGCAGATGACGCACAACGTGCCGCGCGTGAACGATGCGCCGCTGAGGGGCTTGCAGCACAAGTACAAGGAGACGGTGCTGTTCTTCCCGAGTTCCGGGCAGACCTGCCATGCGTACTGCACCTTCTGCTTCCGCTGGCCGCAGTTCGTCGGCATGGACGATCTGAAGTTCGATGCGAAGGAGTCGCACGAGCTGGCGTCGTACCTGCGCATGCATCCGGAGGTGACCGATGTGCTGATCACCGGCGGCGATCCGCTGATCATGAATACGCGGTCGCTGGAGGCGTACATTGAACCGCTGCTGGCGCCGGAGCTGGGGCATATCCAGAATATCCGCATCGGCACCAAGTCGGTGGCGTATTGGCCGCAGCGCTTTGTGTCGGACCGCGACGCGGATGATTTGCTGCGGCTCTTCGAACGCGTGGTCAAGGCGGGCAAGAACATGGCGATCATGGGGCATTACAACCATGCGGTGGAGCTGCGGCAGGAGGTGGCGCAGCAGGCGGTCAAGCGCATCGTCGGCACCGGCGCGACCTTGCGCATGCAGGGGCCGCTGATCCGGCATATCAATGAAGATCCGGCGTCGTGGGCGGAGCTGTGGCAGACCGGCGTGCGGCTGGGAGCCATTCCGTACTATATGTTCGTGGAGCGCGATACCGGGCCGCGCGAGTATTTCCAGCTGCCGCTGGCGCGCGCGCATGAGATTTTCCAGGCGGCGTATCAGATGGTGTCCGGCTTGTCGCGCACGGTGCGCGGGCCGTCGATGAGCGCTTTCCCGGGCAAGGTGGTGATCGACGGGATCGCGACCATCGGCGGCGAGAAGGTGTTTGCCTTGCAGTTCCTGCAGGCGCGCAATCCGGACTGGGTGCGCAAGCCGTTTTATGCGAAGTTCGATCCGCTGGCGACGTGGATGGATGAGTTGAAACCGGCGTTCGGCAGGGAGAAGTTTTTCTTCGAGGAGGAGGGCGGCAGCCGCAGCGAGTATGGCGCCGAGCCGCCGGGCGTGCGCAAGGTGATTCCACTGCTGTCGGCGCGCGCGGAGGGCGGCGCGGCGTCGGCGGCCGGCTGCGACTCGCACACCGCTGCCTGAACGCGGGACGGCGATGATGCGCGACGATTCCGCCACGCCCGCAGCGCCGCCGCCAGACGACGCGGCGTCCGGCATCGGCGCGCCGCCGGCCGAGTCGTCGTCCATCCGCGTTGCGTCAGCGCCGTTCTCGTCGCCGGCTGCCGCCGCGTCGTCGCTGTCCGGCCGCACGGTGTTTGTGATGGTGTTTCTGCCGTTCGCGCTGGGGCACTTTCTTTCGTGCCTGATGCGGACGGTGAACGCGACGCTGGCGCCGCAACTGGTGGCGGCGCTGGCGTTGACGCCCGGCGAACTTGGGTTGCTGACCAGCGCCTTCTTCCTGGCGTTCGCGCTGGCGCAGCTGCCGGTCGGCATGGCGCTGGACCGCTGGGGACCGGGCACGGTGCAGCCGCCGATGCTGCTGCTGGCCGGCGTCGGCGCGCTGGCTTTCGCCGGCGGCCACACCTTCACGCAGCTGCTGGTGGCGCGCGCCGTGATCGGCCTGGGACTGGGCGGCTGCTTCATGTCGGCGGTGAAGGCCATCTCCACCTGGATCGCGCCGGCGCGGCTGCCGTCGGTGCAGGGCTATCTGATCGCCATCGGCGGCCTCGGTGCGGCGGCGGCCACGCTGCCGGTGCGGATGGCGCTGGACTACATGGACTGGCGCGGCCTGTTCCTGTGGCTGGCGGCCGCGGCGGCGCTGATCGGCTTCCTGATCCGCGCGCTGTCGCCGCCGCAGCCCGGCGCGGCGCGCAAGCCGGCGCTGCTCGATGCCATGCGCGAAGTCTATCGCCATCCGGCCTTCCGCGAAATGGCGGCGCTGGTGCTGGTGCCGCACACGGTGTTCTTCGGCATCCAGGGGCTGTGGATCGGGCGCTGGCTCAGTGATGTCGCGCGCTATTCGGACAACGCGGTCGGCTACCTGCTGTACCTCGGCATGGCGGCGGTGATCTTCGGCGCCATCGCGGTCGGCATGATCACCGAGTGGGCCGGACGGCGCGGCGTGCAGCCGATCCGCGTGGCGGCGGCCGGCGTGGCCCTGTTCATCGCGGTGCAGGTGGGCTTTGTGTGCAACTGGCGGCCGAGCTACCAACTGCTGTCGGTGTTGTTTACGCTGGTCGGCACGGTGACCGGCATCGAGTACACCATCGTCGCCCTCAGCCTGCCCGGCGCGCTGACGGGGCGCGCGGCCACCTGTCTGAATCTGCTGATCTTCCTCGGCGCGTTCGCGGTGCAGGCGGGTTTCGGCTTGGTAGTCGGATGCTGGCGGCCGGATGTGACGGGACACTATCCGGCGCAGAGCTATCAGGCGGCGTTCGCGCTGCTGGTGCTGTTGCAGCTCCCGGGACTGATCTGGTTTGTGCGGCGGGCAGGCGCAATCCGGTAGAATGGAATCCCCGTCCGACTCGCTCCTGATTACGTGATGACCCAAGATCAAAACGCCTTTGCTTCATTGCCGCTCACCTGGCGCGACTGGATCATGGAAAACCTGGCGCGCGCCTGCAGTCCGCTCGACATGGCCAACAGCATGGCGCGCTCCGGCCAGTACAGCATGACGGCCGCGCGCGCGGCCATCGACGAGGCGGTGCGCATCCGCGCCGGCGCGGCCACCGCGGGCGATGTGGCCGAGGCGCCGGCTGCCGCCAGCGCCTTCTCCGCGCCGCGCGAGATGCCTTATATTGACGTCAGCAGCAACCGCATCGCCACGCCGGACCGCGAGGTGGAGGTGCTGTTCGTGCTGAAAAAGCCGCAGGTGATCCTGCTCGGGAATGTGCTCAGCGACGCGGAGTGCGACGCCATCGTCGCCCATTGCGGCACGCGCTACACCCGCTCGACGGTGACGGCCGAAGCCGACGGCGCCAGCGTGGTGCACGAGGGCCGCACCTCGGAGATGGCGTTCATCCAGCGCGGCGAGGCGGAGGTGGCCGAGCGCATCGACCGCCGGCTGGCGGCGCTGGCGCACTGGTCGCCCGAATGCACCGAGCCGTTCCAGCTGCAGAAGTACGGCCAGACGCAGGAATACCGGCCGCACTACGACTGGCTCGATCCCGACAGCGCCGGCCACCGGCCGCACCTGGCGCGCGGCGGCCAGCGGCTGGCGACCTTCGTGCTGTATCTGTCCGACGTGGAGCAGGGCGGCGGCACGGTCTTCCCTTCGCTGGGGCTGGAGGTGTTCCCGAAGAAGGGCAATGCGCTGTGGTTCCTGAACACCGACAGCAATCACCAGCCGGATACGCAGACGCTGCATGGCGGCGCGCCGGTGGTCAAGGGGATCAAGATCATCGCCAACAAATGGTTGCGACAAGAGCGCTACGGTTAGAATGGCGTTGAACTGATAACCGAGGGTGAAGTATGAGACTAGTGCGTTATGGCCGTCCAGGCAAAGAAAAACCAGGCTTGATCGATGATGAAGGCAAGCTGCGCGACTTGTCCGGCGTGATCGACGACGTCGATGCGGCGCAGCTGGCGCCGAAGGCGTTGCGCAAGCTGGAGAAGGTGGCGCACGCGTCGCTGCCGCTGGTGCGCGGCAATCCGCGCTTCGGCGTGCCGGTGGCGCGCGTCGGCAAGTTCGTCTGCATTGGCCTGAATTATTCCGACCACGCGGCCGAAGCGGGCATGCCGATTCCGAAGGAGCCGATCATCTTCCTGAAGGCGAATACCGCGCTGTCGGGCCCCGACGATCCGATCATGATGCCGCAAGGGTCGAAGAAGATGGACTGGGAGGTGGAGCTGGGCATCGTCATCGGCACGCGCGCACAGTACGTCAGCGAGGCCGATGCGCTCAAGTACGTGGCCGGCTACACGGTGGTGCACGACGTGTCGGAGCGCGAGTATCAGCTGGAACGCGGCGGCACCTGGGACAAGGGCAAGGGCTTCGACACCTTCGGCCCTGTCGGCCCGTGGCTGGTGACGCCGGAAGACCTGTACGACGTGCAGGACCTGGACCTGTACCTGGAGGTCAACGGCAAGCGCATGCAGACCGGGAACACCTCGACCATGATCTTCTCGGTGGCGCAGATCGTCAGCTATGTATCGAAGTGCATGACGCTGGAGCCGGGCGACGTGATCGCCACCGGCACGCCGCCGGGCGTGGGCATGGGACGCAAGCCGCAGCGCTTCCTGAAGAAGGGCGACGTGGTGCGCCTCGGCATCGCCGGCCTGGGCGAGCAGCAGCAGGAAGTCATCGCCTGGAAGGCGACCAAGTAAGCCTGCCGCCGCCAGCTGCCTCAGTTGGCGGTTTTTTCCGCGACGTCCGGCAGCGTGTCCAGCAGGGCGGCGACGTCGTCGCGGGTTTCGCTGGAAAAGCCCATCTGCGCCGTCACGCTGATCTTGCCGTTGGCCTGCTGGGTGGCGGCGAAGTTGGCGATGCCCAGCGTGCGTTCGAACAGGATGACCTTTTTGCCGGAGTTCAGGTCGGTCGCCGAAACCTTCGACAGGCCGCCTTCCTGGGATACCAGGATCGGCCGGCCCGGCACGTTGAACCAGTTGATGCGCCAGAAGTAGTGGCTCATGTTGCGCATGCCGTTCGGCTGGAAGACGCTGTCATAGCTGTCCATTTTGTCGCATTGCGCGATCAGCATGTTGCGCTGGCGGCAGGCGCTCATCACCTGCACCTGCTTGTCCTCCAGCGAGACGTTGACCGGCACGAGGCGGTTGTTCTCGATATTGAGCAGCGCGTAGTCCTCTTTCTTGCCGACGCCAACCACGCTGCCCAGCGATTTCACCGCGTTGAACAGGGAGCCGAGCGAATTGTTCGCCTGCGAGCCGTTGGATTCCGGCGTGCGCTCCAGCAGGATGTAGCCGGTGTTGGCGATGTCGCCGTTCTGCAGCGCGGCGATGGTGAAGGTTTCCGGCGCAACGATGTTGGTGGTGCCGTGGCCGGGCACGAAACGGAAGCCGGTGTTGTCGCGCGCGATCACGAAGCCGCGCGACGAAGGGATCAGGCGGTAGCCCGTGAATTTCTTGCCGGTGACGGTGCTCACCTGCCACTGCGCGCCCTGCTTGCGGGCGGTGGCGATGGTGACCGGCTCGGCCGACGCCAGCGCGCGGCCCGACTTGAGGACGTATTCGCCGGCATTGGTTTCCGCCAGATAGGTGAAGTCGCCGGACTGGGCGTCGAAACCGTAGCTGGTGATCTTGCCTTCCGGGTCGATGTAGCGGCGGCCGTTGATCGCGAAGCCGTCGCGGAAGCGCTCGAACTGGACGCCGGCGGTCAGGGCCGGGAAGGCGTCGAAGGCGGCGGCCAGTTCGGCGTCGCTGCGTTGTGGCGCGGCCGCCGCCGGGGCCACCGCCGCTTGCGGCGTGTAACCGTTTTGCGCGTTGAGCTGCGCCACCTTCTGCTGCAGAAGCAGCAGGTTGAGCAGCTGTTTCTGCTGCTCGGGCGTCAGGTTGTCGACGTTTTGCGCCTGCAGCGGCAGGGCGCCGCACAGAGTGGACAACAGCAGGATACCGATACTTTTCTTCATGGGCTGGCTGGCGTAATTGGCATGTAAATATTAATTATAAGCAACAATGTTGACTTATGGGAATATTATTTAATTGCCATATGGTTTTTATTGCGAAATTGCAACAACGGCCCGCAGGGCGTCCGCCAGGCGGCCGGTGATTTCCGCCAGCTCCGCCTCGGTGGCGATGAAAGGGGGCGCCAGCAGGATGTGGTCGCCCTGGCGGCCGTCGATGGTGCCGCCCATCGGGTAGACCATCAAGCCGCGCGCCATGGCCTCGTCCTTGATGCGGGCGTGCAGCTTGAGCGCCGGGTCGAACGGCGCCTTGCTGGCGCGGTCCCGCACCAGTTCCAGTCCGATCAGCAGCCCGCGTCCGCGGATGTCGCCGACATGCGGATGCTGGCCGAAGGCCGCGCGCAGCATGCGCCGCAAGGACGCGCCACGCACGGTGACGGCGCCCAGCAGGCCTTCCTTCTGTATCACCTTCTGCACCGCCAGCGCGGCGGCGGCGGCCACCGGGTGGCCCATGTAGGTGTGGCCGTGCTGGAAGGCGCCGCTGCCGTCGCGCAGGCGCCGCACGATGTGCTCGCGCGCCAGCACCGCGCCGATCGGCTGGTAGCCGGCGCCCAGGCCTTTGCCCAGCACCACCAGGTCCGGCAGCACGCCTTCCTGTTCGAACGCGTACAGCGTGCCGCTGCGGCCCATGCCGCACATGACTTCATCGAGGATCAACAGCAGGCCATACTGGTCGCACAATTTGCGCACGCCGCGGAAGTAGCCTGGCGTGGGCGGCACGGCGCCGGCGGTGGCGCCGACCACGGTTTCGGCGACGAAGGCGATCAGGTTTTCCGGGCCGGCGGCGAGGATGGCCTGCTCCAGTTCATGCAGCAGGGCGGCGGTGTAGTCGTCGGTGCTCTGGCCCTCGGCGCGGCCGCGGTATTCGTAGCAGGGCGAGACATGCGGCACGTCGAGCAGCAGCGGCGCGAACGGGCGGCGGCGCCATTCGTTGCCGCCCACCGCCAGCGCGCCCAGCGTGTTGCCGTGGTAGCTCTGGCGGCGCGCGAGGAAGACGCCGCGCTGCGGCTGGCCGGCTTCCAGGCAGTATTGGCGCGCCAGCTTGAGCGCGGTCTCCATCGCCTCCGAGCCGCCGGAGACCAGGTAGACGTGATCGAGGTCGCCGGGAGCGTCGGCGGCCAGCCGCGCGGCCAGTTCCTCGGCCGCCTCGCAGGTGAAGAAGGCGGTGTGGGCGTAGGCGCTGCCGTCGATCTGGGCGTGCATCGCGGCCAGCACTTGCGGGTGGCCGTGGCCCAGCGAGGAGACGGCGGCGCCGCCGCTGGCGTCGAGGTAGGTGCGGCCGGCGCTGTCGGTGATGGTGAGGCCTTGCGCGCGCACGGCGACGGGCGGCGTGCGGCGCAGGTTGCGGTGGATGAGGTGGCTCATGGCGTCCTTTCGTTGGCGGGGCAGACTGCCAACGGTAGCCGCGTTTGGCCGGCGTGATGTTGATCTACGCCGGAACCTGGCCGGATAATTCGGACGGCAAATCGATGTCAGAACAGCGCGGGCAGGCCGTAGATCAGGCGGACCAGGTCTACCTGCCTGCCGATGCCGATTTTCCGGTAGATGTGCTGTGTATGCGTTTTGATCGTTGCCAGCGAGACGAATAATGCCGCGCTGAGTTCATCCTGCGTCCGGCCGCCGGCCAGTCCCATCGCCACCCTGGTTTCAGCGGCGGTCAGTCCATACGAGTTCTGCAGAACGTTGGCGGCCATGGCGCGCTGCTGATTGGGCTCCGAGATGATGATGGCGACATCGGCGCCGTCGTCATCGAGTTGCTTCCTGGCGTCGCTGCTGACCGGCAGCACCAGGAGGTTGACGCGCGTGTTGCCGTCGGCCGCCAGCGTTTCCATGGCGTGCGCCTGCACGTCGCCGCCGTCGGCCTGCGCGGCAGCGCGCACCAGGCTGTCCAGCGCCTCATTGTCCTTGAGGTTCGTCAACCGCACCTTGCCGAGGAGTGACCGCACCACCGCGCCGGAATGAAGCCACTGCTCGGCGCGTTGGTTGGTCATCCGTACATGACCGGTCTGATCCACGATAACAATGCCGTAGTCCAGGCGGTCCAGGACGGCCATGGCGATGCGCCGGGCGGCGCTGACGGTGCTGACTTTGGCCGCCACCTGGTCGGCCTTGGCGAAATGCGGTATCAA
Organism: Duganella alba; assembly: GCF_009674495.1. GTDB lineage: Bacteria > Pseudomonadota > Gammaproteobacteria > Burkholderiales > Burkholderiaceae_D > Rugamonas > Rugamonas alba. Next base: position 39,719 of record NZ_WKJN01000040.1, read on the forward strand.
GCGTTGCAGGACGGCGGTCTCGGTGGGTGAAAACGGCGGCTGGCCGAGGTGGCGCTGGAAACCGAAAAAGCTGAGGGTGCTGCCTTGCATGCTGACGACGCCGCTCAACACGTGCCGGATGCCATTGGGCAGCAGAAACTCGGTATGGAACCGGCTCGCGGCGATCTCGGCATCCGACAGGTAGTCGCTGCAGGCAAACGCTTTGCCCGGCATTTTGATGACGTGGGCCAGGGTCGGATCGATGGCCAGGTAGCGCTCGTTGTAGAGGGCTTGCATGCCGGGTTCATGGCCGACCGCATACCAGAAGGCGCCGCGGCCATGGCGGATGTCCAGTCCGGCATAAAACCCCGCCACGGCATCGACGGCCGACGCGATGTCGGCCAGCAGGCCATGCCATGCCGCCGGATCGAGCGCGGCGTCGTAGACCTGCTCGATGATGCTGTCCAGTTGCTTCATATATCCCGTTTGTTACTATTGGTCCAACAATCATCCTTTGGGATGATTCGCGAAAGTCAGTGGCAACCTATTATCGCGTAGAAATGTTTTCGGGAGCGGGGAATGGATGCAGGAAAATTGGGGGGCGGTTTGCTGATGCTGGCGGTCTTGGCCGCATGCGGTTCCAGCACGGACAGCGCCGCGCCGCGCGTCGCCAAAGTGTCCGAGGGCGGCGCGCGACTGGCTAGCGATCAGCAGCCCGATCAAGTCCAGGTCGCCGGTTATCGCGCAAACTATACGATCAGCAGGGCCCAGGATAGCGGGATGGTGACCTTGACCAACAAGATCACCAACGAGGTCCAGACCTATGCCAAACCATCGCTGATCAAGTTTATCGACGTGTTTACCTCGTTCGATGTGGATGGTGCGCCGGGACAGGTATATCGGCTGTATCAGGCCGCCTTCAACCGCACGCCGGATTTGGCTGGCCTGGGTTACTGGATCGCCGCGAACCAGAACGGGCGCGACTTGCTGGGCGTTGCCGCTGACTTCATCGGTTCGGGGGAATTCAAGGATGCCTATGGCGCCAGCGTCAGCGACGCCGGGCTGATCAATCTGTTGTACAACAATATCCTGCACCGGGCCGGCGAGGCGGCCGGCGTCGCATGGTGGGAATCCATCATGGCCAACGGCGCCCCGCGGCCCAGCGTGTTGTTCAGCTTTAGCGACAGCGCCGAGAACAAGGCCAGGGTCAATCCGACGCTGGCGGACGGCATCGATTATGTGCCGGGTCCGGCTGATTTGCCGGCCACCCACACATTGACCGATTATGTCGACCTGCAATTTGACGTTTTCTCGGGCGGGAATGTCGATACCCACTATTCGCTGGTGACGACGATTCAGCAACTCCAGCAGGGCGCTGCCGGCGATGTGCTGATGGTGGGGAACACCTACTGGGACTTTTCGCTGCAAGGGCTGGACCGTTACCGGGCCGGGCCGCAGAACCTGCTGAAATGGAACGGCAAGACCTTCGACGATATCTCGCTGTCGGCGGTCAAAGGCGGGATTCCCGCGATGTTCCAGTCCGAACTGGGTTCGATGGTGGGCGACTTTAACGGCGACGGCCGGCCCGATGTGATCTTGGGCGGCAACGGGCCTGACACCGATGGCAACAAGGGCGAACCCACCTATGCGCTGCTGTCGCAAGGCAGCAGCGGCTATGTCACGACGCAACTGCCGAACAATGCCGGGACGGCTGGTTACTACAGCTGGGTGCATGGCGGCGCCGCCGTGAAGCTGCGCGACAAGGCCAACAAGGTGGCCTTCATCGGCGACTATGCCTTCGGCCCGAGCTATCTGGTCGAGATCGCACCGGATGGGACGTCGGCCAAGATGAATGGACGGCTGCCGGACTATGTCGGCGTGGCCAGCACGGCGTTGAATGGCTATTTCACCAGCGCGGATTTTCCGGTCACCGCCGCGCTGGCCGTCGATCTGGATGGGGATGGCGTCGACGAGCTGGTGCTTGGCAGCCTGTACTCGTATTCCGCGGCGCTGGTGAATCCTTCCTTGAATTCGGTCGACACCATCGTTTTGAAGCAGGATGCGAACGGCAGCTTTGCTGGCAGCCCCATGATCGCGCTGCCGAATGGTCCTTACGCCAAAATCGATTGCTACCAGAAGAGCAACTGCGAAAACCTGACGGTCAAGCAGATCACGTCGGCGGATTTCAATGGCGATGGTTTGCCGGATCTGTTGATCACGCACCATTCGTATAACACCAGCGGCGGAGGCGGTTCCACCACGCAGTTGTTGATCAACAAGGGCAATCTGACATTCGAGGATGCTACCGTTGCGTGGTTTGGCAGCAATCTTCAATTGAGCAATGCCTCACATATTCATAGCTACGCGGCGGACCTGAACGGCGACGGCTGCCCGGATGTGGTGTTGCGGGGCGATGAAATCAACAACGTTTCAACGCAGGTGTTTTTGAACGACTGCAAGGGCCACATGGTCGAGTTCTCGAAAGAGTTCCAGGCCTTGATGCCAAGCGGCAGCAAGTACATGCACGGTGGTGTGCCGATTTCCCTGGGCGGCAAGCCGGCGATTCTGCTGTTTAACTCAATGGGGACGACGGCGAAATTCAGCGTGGTACGATTCAAGAACAATATTCCTACGCCGGCTGGTTCTGCCGTCAAATATTGACGGGGATTGAGCATGACGAAGAAATACCCGGGTCTATTGGATGGTCTGCTTGCGGCGCGCGCGCAGAAAATCAGCCTTGAGCGTCAGGGAGTGCATGCTGAGACCGTGCTGAACGAGATGGAGCGCAAGCGTGGGCGAACCAGGGATTTTTTAGACGCGCTGGAGAAGTCGTTTGCGTGGATGGTGGTGGTCATCCTGATCGTGGCAAACGATATAAGCAGGCACTAGTTTGTTCACCAGGGACATTGAGCGCCATCAGTAAAGAAAAATCCATGACAAAGCAAATGAATCAGGGCCAGGCTCTGCTCAAGCCAGCCGCCATCCAGTCGCTTATGCTTGGGAAGCATTTCAGGCTGGATCAGGATCCCGAGGTGTATCAGGTCATGGGCCTGAAAGGACGCACGCGGCAGGTGGTATTGCAGGTCCCGTCAACGGAGCGAATCTTGATCCTGTCGGAAGATGAATTCCTGGCGCAGGCCAGCGAAATTGTATGAGGTGGCCTTCACTATGTCATCCCAGGAAAACATGTCCACGAATGATCGACTGCCGCCCATCGCTTTCGAACAATTGAGCGCGGCCCAGCAGGTGGCGGCGCAGGCGGTGATCAATGGGCCGCGCGGGGCGCTGTACGGGCCGTTCGTGCCGCTGATCCGCAGCCCGGAACTGATGGCGGCGGCGCAGCGCATGGGCGAGTATCTGCGCTACCGCAGCGCCATCGGCACGCGGCTGACGGAGCTGGCGATCCTGGTGACGGCGCGCCAGTGGAGCCAGCAGGTGGAGTGGGCGATCCACGCGCCGATCGCGCGTGACTATGGCATCGCCGACGAGGTGATCGCGGCGATCGCGGCGCGCCAGCGGCCGGCCGGCCTGCTGCAGGAGGAGGCGCTGGTGTATGACTTCTGCATCCAGCTGCAGCAGCGGCAGCGGGTGGACGACGCCACCTATGCGGCGGCGCTGGCCGCCTTCGGCGAGCACGGCGTGGTCGATCTGATGGGAATCAACGGCTACTACACGTTTCTGGCGATGGTGATGAACGCGGCGCAGACCGCGGTGCCGGCGTCGCATGCGCCGCCGCTGCCGGAGTAAGCGTTTAAGTTAGGAAGCGCACGGAGCGGGCGAGGCGGCGGCGGATAATCGGCTGACCATTCCAGGAGGAGCCGTTATGCCCGATCCACTTGACGTCCGCCCCGCTGCGGGCCAGTCCGACGACGCGCCGGAGGCCGGGCCGGCGCCCGCGCTGACGCGGCGCGGCTTTATCCAGAGCGCGCTGGCCGGCGCCGCCCTCAATGCCGCGCCGGGC
>NZ_WKJN01000041.1 GCF_009674495.1 Duganella alba
GCTGGACGCCGCGCGCGCCGCCGTCGACCAGCTGGCCGGGCTGCCGCCGGCCGCGCGCACGCCCGAGCGGCTCAAGCAGGTGATCGACCAGATGTTCGCGCTGGTGCCATTGGCCCTGGACGCCGCCGCCGGCTACACGCTCGATGCCGAGCGCGCCTATCCGCGCATCGCGCGCACGCTGATCAAGGCGCGCTACGCGGTCGAGCTGCGCGAATATGCGGGTCGTCTCGGCTCGGTGCTGACCGCGCCGCTGGCGACGCGCCAGCCGCTGACGCAGGACGAGCACGCGCTGCTGCAAACGCTGCGCGGCCGCCTGGCGCAATTGCGCCAGCAGATGCAGGCGCCGGGAGAAGACAATCCGCCCGACCTGGCGCCGGTGGCGCAGCGCGTGGACACGATCTATTTCGGCGACGGCCTGCGGCTGGTGGCCGCCATCGAACAGGCCAGCCGCGCCGGCCGCCCCTACGACATGGACACCGGCCAGCTGGCGCAGCGCTACGTGCCGACCATGGCGCCGATCCTGACGCTGCGCGACGAGCTGCTGAAGGAAGCGCAGACGCAGGCGCACAGCGACCACGAACTGGCGCGGCGCGAGCTGTGGATCGCCGTGCTGTCCGGCGCCGCCATCCTGCTGGCGCTGACGCTGCTGCTGCTGATCGTGCGGCGCCGCGTCGTGGTGCCGCTGCTGCGCGCCACGCGCGCGGTGATCCGCCTCGGCAATGGCGACTACTCGCGCGACCCCGGCGGCTCGCAGCGCGCCGACGAAATCGGCGACATGCTGCGCGCGCTGTCGACGCTGCGCAACAACAGCATCGAGCGCCAGCAGTTGGAGCTGGAACGGCAAAGCCTGATCGACGAACTGCGCTCGCGCGCCAACACCGACTACCTGACCGGCATCCTGAACCGGCGCGCCTTCACCACCGCCGGCAACCAGCGGCTGCACCGCGCACAGCAGAGCAAGGAAACGCTGGCGGTGCTGCTGTTCGACATCGACCACTTCAAGTCGGTCAACGACTCGCATGGCCACGAGGCCGGCGACCAGGTGCTGATCCGGGTGGCGGCGGTGATCCGCGACGCGCTGCGCGACGGCGAGATCGTCGCGCGCCATGGCGGTGAGGAGTTTGTGGTGATGCCGGCGCACTGCAGCCACGAACAGGCGTGCGCGCTGGCCGAGCGGCTGCGCGAGCTGATCGCGCGCGAGCCGCTGACGATGGCCGACGGCCAGGTGCTGCGCGTGACCGCCAGCTTCGGCGTGGCCAGCGCCACCGGCCCGGCGGCGGCGCTGGACGATCTGCTGCATGCGGCCGACCTGGCGCTGTACCGCGCCAAGCGCAAGGGCCGCAACCGCGTGGAGAGCGCCGGCTGAGGCTTACTTCTTCTCGGCCATCGGCGGTTTCACCGGCGTGAACGACAGGTCGCGGAAGTCGTAGCTGAAGTCCGTCTCGGTGGAGATCGGCGCCATCTTCATGCGCTCGATGCTGCCGTCCGGATTCAGCGCGAAGGTCACGTAGGCGTCGGCGTTGAAGTTGCGTTCCTTCCAGCGCACGATGAAGGTGTCGTGCTGGAAGTGCTCCAGTTCTCCGCTCAGGTCCGGCGTGCGCTCGAAACGCAGGATGCGCTTGCCGCCCTCCGCGCGGATGCTGGCCTTGCCGTACCAGGCGTCTTCATACTCGCCGTCGTAGGACGCCAGCGGCAGCGAAGGCTTGGAGGCGGCCGCGCGCGCGGTGTGCTCCTTGCCCTGGCGTTCCAGCTCTTCCTTGTGCATGGCCGCTTCCTGCTCGGCGTAGACCTTGATCCAGTCGGTTTTGGTCGGCGCCTCCAGCACCTGGTCCAGGATGGTGTAGTACAGCGACGCCATGGCCGCGCTGTTTTCCGCGTTGGTCAGGATGGCGATGCCGAACTTCTTCTCCGGCACCATCAGCACCGTCGAATAGAACCCTTGCAGCGCGCCGCCGTGCATGGCGACCTTGTAGCCCTTGTAGTCGCGCAGCTGGAAGCCCAGGCCATAGGCCAGGAAGTTCGGCTTGGTCGCCGCCAGCGCCGGCTTCGGATCGCGGATGCGCATCGGCGTCTGCTCGCTCCACAGCTCGGCCGCCTGCTTGCTGCTGAACAGCTGCTTGCCGTCTTCCATCTTGCCCTGGTTGAGCAGCAGGTTCATCCAGCGCGCGATGTCCTCGGCGTTGGTGTTGATGCCCACCGCGCCCACCGCGTTCGGCACCGGCATCGGCTTCACCACCGAGATCTTGTCGCGGATCTTGCTGTGCGGCGCCGAGTAGTCGCTGGTGGCCAGCATGTCGGTCACGCTGGTCCTGGTGCCGCTCATGCCCAGCGGCGTCAGGATGCGCTCCTGCACCGCCGCGCCCCATGGCTTGCCGGTCTTCTCGGCGATGATCTTGCCGGCCACGATGTACAGCAGGTTGTCATACGCGTAGCTGGCGCGGAAGCTGGTGGCCGGCTTGACGTAGCGCAGCCGCTCGATGATGTCGTCGGTGCTGAAATTGGTGCTCGGCCACCACAGCAGGTCGCCGGCGCCCAGGCCCAGGCCGCTGCGGTGCGTCAGCAGGTCGCGCACCGTCATCTGGCCGGTGACGTAGGAGTCGTACATCTGGAAGCCCGGCAGGTGCCTGGTGACCGGATCATCCCAGGCCAGCTTGCCCTCGTCGACCAGCATCGCCAGCGTGGCGGCGGTGAAGGCCTTGGAATTGGACGCCACTTCGAACAGCGTCTTGCCGTCCACCGGCGTCGGGTCGCCCAGCTTGCGCACGCCGTAGCCCCTGGCCTCCAGCACCTTGCCGTCGGCGACGATGGCGATGGCCATGCCCGGCACGTCGAAGGTTTTCAATGCGCGGTTGACGTCATCGCTGAACGACGGCAGCGCGCGGCTGGCGACATCGGCGGTGGCCGCCGGCGCCGCCATCACGGGCGCGCCGGCCAGCGCGCCCCACACCGCCAGCGTCATCGCGGCGGCGGCAAAAGTACGAACAGTTTTCATTGTTTTTTAAAGGCTTTGTCGACCGAAGTTTGGGTAACCGGATGATAGTGCGAACGCGCCTTGGCGTACACGCCTTTCGCCCAGTCTTTCTCGTTGGGGTTCTTCAGCAGCGCGGTGTACAGCGGCACCACGAACTTCTGGCGGCCCACGCTCATCAGGAATTTGTTGAGCGGTTCGCGCACGTTGTAGCCGGCGTGTACCGACGCCAGGAAGAAGCGGTAGGCGATTTCGTTGTTGCCGGTTTTACCCAGGCCGAAGGTCTGGTCCAGCTCCTGCATCTGCGCGGCGCTGGCCTTGCCGTCGATGTCGTTCAGGAAGTGCATCCACTCCAGCGCGATCCAGTTCTTGGCCGGCAGGTCGGCGGTCGGCGTTTCGCCTTTCAGCCACGTGGTGCGCAGCGCATCGAGCGCGGCCAGGCGCGGCGAGGCCGCGTGCTTGGCGGTGGCCGGAATGCCGGGACCATACAGCCATTCATCCAGCTCCGACTGCGACATGATTTCCGGATGGGCGTCCAGCAGGTTTTTCTTCAGGTAGTCGACAAATTCACCGGTGGTCGCCGACTGGAAGGCATGCTGGTCGAACCAGCCGCGCAGGAAGGGATCGAACACGTCGCGGCCGGCGCGCTGTTCCAGCGTGCGCAGCAGCCATGCGCCTTTCGGGTAGACCAGGCCGCCGTCGGTGTAGGTGGCGGAGCTGGTGTCCGGATCGCGCGAGACCAGGGCCTGCTTGGCCGGCGTGATGTGCGCCAGCGACGCCATCGCTTCTTCCTGCTCCACCTGCAGGTTCATCTCGGCCACTTCTTCGCCGTACAGCTTTTCGACGATGCGGGTGGTGACGTAGGTGGTGAAGCCTTCGTTGAGCCAGAAGTGCTTCCACGAGGCGTTGGTGACCAGGTTGCCGGACCAGGAGTGCGCCAGTTCATGCGCGATCAGGTCGACCAGGCTCTTGTCGCCGGCGATCATGGTTGGCGTGACGAAGGTCAGGCGCGGATTTTCCATGCCGCCGATCGGGAACGACGGCGGCAGCACGATCATGTCGTAACGCTCCCAGCGATACGGGCCGTACAGGCTTTCGGCGGCGGCGATCATCTTCTCGGTGTCGGCCATTTCGCTGGCGGCGGCGTCGATGCGCTGCGGCTCGGCGTACACCGCCGAACGCGGACCGACGTTGCGCACGTCGATCTCGCCGATGGCGATCGCCAGCAGGTAGGATGGAATCGGCTGCGTCATCTTGAACTTCCAGCCGCCGGCGCCGGTGGCCTGCTGGTCGTTCTCGGCGCTCATCACCACGCGCATGCCGGACGGCGCCTCGATGCGGGCGCTGTAGGTGAAGCGCACCGCCGGCGTGTCCTGCACCGGCGCCCACGAGCGGGCGTTGATTTCCTCCGACTGGCTGAACATGAACGGACGCTTGCCGGACATGGTCTGTTCAGGCGTCAGCCATTGCAGCGCGGTGGCCGACGGCGCGGTGCGGTAATAGACGCGCACCTTCTGCGGCTGGAACGGCAGGGCGATGCGCAGCGCGCGGCCCTTCTCCACGTCCAGCTTGTCGAGCATGAAGGAGACGGCGGTCCAGCGGCCATTGGCGGCCAGCACCTGCACCTTGGCGATATTCAGTTCATTGGTGTCGAGCACCAGCGTGCGGGCCGACTTGTCGATCCAGTTCAGCGACAGCTCGGCGTAGCCGGACAGGATCTTGTGGCTGAAGTCTGCTTTCAGGTCCAGATACAGGTCGGTGGTGCGCACCTGGTCATAACGGGCGTAGCTCAACGGATCGGCATGGGCGGACAGGGACAGGCATGCGGTCAGCACGAGCGCGGAAATGGTCTTCTTGATCATGTGGCGGTACTTTCAATGTTATCTTCAGCGCGGAGCAGAATACCATAGGGTTGTTTCTGGCATGTGTTGGCCGCTGTGGTAAAATCCCTGCCGTTAGTGGGGAGTAGTCGGCTTGCGCCGCCCCGGCGCAAGAACCTGTGTCAACATAATCGGTCCGCAGACCGTGGCGCAGGTGGCCGTGCAAACAGCACAGGCTTGGCGAGACCATGATCGAGGTGCGGCCATGATGGGCCGGAGTCGCGCCTGGGTCATTGGTTAACCGTTCCGGCCCGCGTACTTCACACATCATGGAAGCTTTCTTCGTCTCTACCGGCATCGTCGCCCTTGCGGAAATCGGCGACAAAACCCAGCTCCTCGCGTTCGTCCTCGCCGCCAGGTTCCGCCGTCCCCTGCCCATTGTTGCCGCGATCTTCGTCGCCACCATCGCCAACCACGCCTTCGCCGCCGCCATCGGAACCTGGATCACCAGCCTGATGGGACCGGACCTGCTGCGTTGGGTGCTGGGCGCGTCGTTCCTGGCCATGGCGGCATGGACGCTGATCCCGGACAAGCTGGATGAAGAAGACGCGCAGCTGGCGAAATACGGCGTGTTCCTCACCACGCTGATCGCCTTCTTCATGGCGGAGATGGGCGACAAGACGCAGGTCGCCACCGTGGCCCTGGCGGCCCGCTACCACAGCCTGACCGCCGTGGTGTGCGGCACCACGCTGGGCATGATGCTGGCCAACGTGCCGGCGGTCTACTTCGGCGACAGGATCGCCAACCGCGTCTCGCTCAAGCTGGTGCACGGCATCGCCGCGCTGATCTTCGCGGCGCTGGGCGTGGCCACCTTACTTGGCGCCGGCGCCAGCCTGGGCGTCTGACGACAAGGCCGCACCGGAGGCGCGCGGCAGCAGCAGTTCCACCTGGTGGGTGCTGCCGCTGTCGCGCAGCTCCACCATCTGGTCATGCTGCGGCACGCCGTCCACCGTCAGCAGCGCCGCATCGTCGTCGCCCTGCACCACCCGGATCACATAGCTCGCGCTGGCGTAGCGATACGTCAGCGTGAAGGTGGTCCAGCCTTCCGGCATGCGCGGTTCCAGCTTCAGGTGATGCGCGGTGCGCGTCAGCCCCAGCAGCGACTCCAGGATCAGGCGGTACATCCAGCCCGAGGAGCCGGTGTACCAGCTCCAGCCGCCGCGCCCGATGTGCGGCGCCACCGCGTACACGTCGGCCGTCACCACATACGGCTCCACCTTGTAGATCGCCGTGTCTTCCGGCGTACGGCCGTGCATGACCGGATTGATCATGCGCGCCAGCTCCCAGGCCCGTTCCGTCTCGCCGAGGCGGGCGAAGGCCATCGCGGTCCAGATGGCGGCGTGGGTGTACTGGCCGCCGTTCTCGCGCACGCCCGGCACGTAGCCACGGATGTAGCCGGGATTCGGTCCGGCCTTGTCGAACGGCGGGTCGAGCAGCTGGATGATGCCCGAGTCGCGGCGCACCAGGCGCTGATTGACCTGCTCCATCGCGCCGCGCACCCGCACCGGATCGGCGGAGCCGGACAGCACGCCCCAGCTCTGCGAAATCGAATCAATCTGGCATTCCTCGTTGGTGTGCGAACCGAGCGGCGTGCCGTCGTCGAAGTAGGCGCGGCGATACCATTCGCCGTCCCAGGCGTTCTGCTCGACGTTGGCGGCGATGCGGCGCGCCTGCTCGCGGCACTCGGCGGCGAACTCCGCGTCGTTGCGCAGGTCTGCCACCTCGGCAAAGCGCTTCAGCACTTCGCACAGGAAGAACGCCAGCCACACGCTCTCGCCCTTGCCGTGCTCGCCCACCTTGTCCATGCCGTCGTTCCAGTCGCAGGAACCGATCAGCGGCAGGCCGTGCTGGCCGAACCGCAGGCCGTTGCGGATGGCGCGCTGGCAGTGTTCATACAGCGTGCCATGCTCGCTGGAGCGGGCCGGCATGTCGTAGTAGGAATCTTCTTCCTGCTTGACCGCGCGCCCTTCCAGGTAAGGCGCGGTTTCATCGAGGATGCTCAGGTCGCCGGTTGACGAGACATAGCGCCAGGCGCCCAGCGGCAGCCACAGGTAATCGTCCGAGCAGTGCGTGCGCACGCCGCGGTCCGACGGTGGATGCCACCAGTGCTGCACGTCGCCTTCCAGGAACTGGTGGGCGGCGCACAGCATCAACTGGTCGCGCAGCAGCTGCGGTTGCGTGTGGATGGTGGCCATCGCGTCCTGTAGCTGGTCGCGGAAGCCGAAGGCGCCGCCGGACTGGTAGTAGCCGCTGCGGGCCCAGATGCGGCAGGCGATGGTCTGGTACATCAGCCAGCCGTTGGCGATGACGTCCAGTTCCGGCTCCGGCGTTTCGATGCGCACGGCGCCCAGGGTTTTCTCCCACTGCGCGTGGACGGCGGCCAGCGCTTCCTGCGCGGCGCCGGCGCTGCGGTGTTTCTGTACCAGGCTGCTGGCGTCGGCGTTGCGGCGGCCGGCCACACCCAGCACGAACACGATCTCGCGTTCCTGGCCCGGCAGCAGGTCGAACGGCGCCTGGATCGCGGCGCAGGCATCCAGCCCGGCGCCGATCTTGCCCGACAGGCGCGAGCGGCGCAGCGCGGCCGGCGCCGCCAGGCTGCCGTTGCGGCCCATGAACTCGGTGCGGTCGCCGGTGACGGTGCGCAGCGCGGCGTCGCAGTTGAAGAAGGCCACGCGGCCGCTGAACTCCGTGTTGTACGGGTTCTTGGCGAACATGGCGCCGCTGACCGGATCGGTCTCGGTGATGATGTGCATGCCCGACTTGGAGCGCATGTCGCCCAGCACCCACTCGACATAGCCGAAGGCCGACAGGCGGCGCTGCACCGCCGAGTCGTTGCGCACTTTCAGCACGGTGTACTTGATCGGCGCGTCGACCGCGACGAAGGTGGTCATCTCGCTGTGGATGCCGGCCTCCGTGTGTTCGAACACGCTGTAGCCGAAGCCGTGGCGCGTGATGTAGGCGCCGTTGCCGCGCGCCGGCAAGGCGGTCGGCGACCAGAACTGGCCGCTCTGCTCATCGCGCAGATAGAACGCCTCGCCGCTGGCATCGCTGACCGGGTCGTTGTGCCACGGCGTGATGCGGTATTCGTGCGCGTTCTCGTGCCAGGTATAGGCCTGGCCGCTTTCCGAGATCACGGTGCCGAACTGCGGATTGGCCAGCACGTTGGACCACGGCGCCGGCGTGCGCTGCGTATCGCTGGTGGTGATGACGTATTCGCGGCCGTCCGGCGTGAAGCCGCCGATGCCGTTTTCCAGCACCAGGCCGCGCGCCGGATGCGTGACCGGGCCGGCGTCCGCATACTCGCCGCGATTGTCCGCCAGCAGCGGCGGCATGCGCATGGTCGGCGGCGCCGGACGCTTGATCTGCTCGGACAGCGTGCCGCGCGCATCGCTGATGATGACGCGCGCCACCGACTGCATCAGCACCCGGTCCTCGTTCGGGATCTGATCCATCAGGCGCACGAAGATGCCGCCCGGACGGTCGATGGCCTGGGCGTCGATGCCGGAGGCGATCAGGCCCATGATCTGGTCGTGCAGCGCCTGGCGGTAGCCCGACTGGTCTTCGTACCAGATCACCAGGTCCACCACCAGCCCTTTCAGGCGCCAGTAGGCGTGCGCCTGCACCATCTGGCGCGCCAGTTCGATGTTGGACGGGTCCTTGATCTGCATCAGCACGATCGGCAGGTCGCCGGAAATCGCATACGCCCACAGGCCGGACTGGCCGCGCTGGTTCTTGATCAGCGTCGAGGCGTCGGCGCGCAGGCCGGCGTTCGGGTAGATCACCGAGTTGGCCAGGCGGCCGAACAACTGGCCGTCCGCTTCGCTGGCGTTCAGCTGGCGCAGCACCACCTGGCTGTGGGTCCACGCCAGTTCGAACACGCGGTCGGCCAGATGGCGGTCCTGGTATTTGTCGATCAGGTGCAGCGCCACGTCGCGCTGCTCGGTCATGCCGGTGACGATATCCACCGTCGCGAACTGGTCGGGTTTGAGCGTGATGGTGTAGCGGATCGCCACCACCGGATCGAGCACCGAACCTTCGCCGCCGCTGAGCGGACCGTCATCCAGCATGGCGCTTGGCGCCGCCATCGTGTTGCCGCGGCCGATGAAGCGCGAGCGGTCGGTTTCGTAGGAAACGTTCACCACCGGTGCGTCGTGCACCATCATCGAATGCATCATCCACGGCATCACCTCGGTCGCGCCGCGCGGACGGCGCGTGCACAGGATGGCGTTTTCGTCGCGCAGGATTTCGGTCTGCACGAATAGCTTGCTGAAGGCCGGGTGGGCGTTGTCGGCCGCCGCCGGCGCCATGACCACCTCGGCGTAGCTGGTCACCTCGATGGTGCGCACGCGGTCGGACTTGTTGGTGATGCGGGTGCGGCGCAATTCGATATCGTCCTCCGGCGACACCACGATTTCGGTGTACAGATCGATGTGACGGTCGCTGCGGCGGAACTCGGCGCGGCCTTCGGAGAAGATCACCTCGTGCTTGCGCGGATCGACCAGCGTTGGCTGGAAGGTGGTGGACCAGAACTCGCCGTCGTCCACGTCGCGCACGTAGCAGAAGTTGCCCCAGTTGTCGCGGGTGCTGTCTTCGCGCCAGCGCGTCACGGCCAGGTCTTTCCAGCGGCTGTAGCTGCCGCCGGAGTTGGTGACCATGACGTGATAGCGGCCGTTCGACAGCAGCTGGGTTTCCGGCACCGGCGTCGAATGCTGGGTCAGCACGCGCATCGGCGCCGACTGGTCCGGCGCGGTGGTGCGGATGGCCGCCATCTCGGTGGTGTTGGAGTAGAAGGCGCCGGCCTGCGGGCTGCGTTCCTGCAGCACCAGCAGCGTCGATTGCAGCAGCGGATCGGACTCGAAGCGGCGCTGCATCGGACGGTCGTGCAGCAGGTAGCTGAGCGACAGGAAGCCCATGCCCTGGTGGTGGACCATGAACGAGCGGATCACCGCCGCGCTCTGGCCGCGCGGCAGGCGCGATGGCGTGTAGTCGATCGCTTCGTAGAAACCGTAGCGGCCCATATAGCCCAGCTCCGCCATCTTCTGCAGATTGGCGCACGAGGCTTCCGGCTGCACCATCAGGCCCATCATGCTGGCGTAAGGCGCGATCACCAGATCGTCGGCCAGGCCGCGCTTCAGCCCCAGGCCCGGCACGCCGAAGGCGCGGTACTGGTAATTCAAACTGGCGTCGACGGTGTTGTAGCCGGATTCGGAAATCCCCCACGGCACGTTGCGCTGCTTGCCGTAGTCGATCTGCGCGTCGATCACGGAATTGTAGGTCTGGTCCAGCAGCGTGCTTGGATAGTTCGGCATCACCAGCAGCGGCATCAGGTACTCGAACATCGAGCCGCTCCACGACAGCAGCACCGGCTTGCCGGCGACGATGCACAGCTGGCGGCCCAGCGCGAACCAGTGCTCCTGCGGCAGCTGGCCCTGGGCGATGGCGACGAAGCTGGCCAGGCGCACTTCCGACGCCAGCAGATCGTAATAGCTGGCATCCAGGCGGCGGTCGCTGACGTTGTAGCCGATGGCCAGCAGGTTGGTGGTCTGGTTGAACAGGAAGCCATACTCCATCTGGGCGAAGGTGCAGGCGCGCTGCGCCAGGTCGGCCAGCGCGCGCATGCGTTCATGCGCGTTGCTGCTGCCCTGCTCGAACAGCTCTGCCAGGCGTTGCTGGCGGTCGCGTTCATCCGGCGCCAGGTCGTTGACGGCGATGCCGGCGGTGGCGCGCGCCAGGGCGGCCAGTTCGCGCAGGGTCGGCATGCGGGTCATGCTGGTGTCGAAGATGGCGTCGTCGGACAGCGCGGCCCATGGCGTCATGGCGGCCAGTTCGTCCAGCGCGGCGCGGCATTGCTGCACCAGGGCGTCGGCCCAGTGCGCGCCGGCTTCGCTGTGGGCGGCGGCCTGCGGCTGGAATACTTCCGCCGTGGCGCTGACGCGCGTCAGCCAGCCGTGCAGCTGCTGCAGGTTGCCGGCGTCCGGCGCCGGCGTCAGCGCGGCGATCAGGGTGTCGGCGCTGACCGCCACCGGGGCGGCGCTGCCGGCGGCGCCGGCGTCGTTCAGCGTTTCTTCCAGCACGCGTGCGGTGGTGACGATGCCGTCGACGATCTGCGGACCGATCACCGGTTCGTCATACAGGCCGGTCAGGCCGGGCTGCAAGGTCAGCAAGTGACCGGCCAGGTTGCCGCTGTCCACCGTCGAGACATACATCGGGTGCAGCGGCTTGAGGGTAATCGTGTCGTACCAGTTATAGAAGTGGCCTTGATGGCGTTCCAGTTGGTCCATGCTGTTGAGCGTATTGGTGGTGCGTTCCATCAGCTGGCCGACGGTGATGTAGCCGAAGTCGGTCGCGGTCAGGTTGGCCAGCAGCGCCATGCCGATATTGGTCGGCGAGGTGCGGTGCGCCACCACCTGCACCGGATGCTCCTGCATATTATCCGGCGGCAGCCAGTTGTCTTCCTGGTTGACGAAGCGTTCGAAGTAGGCCCAGGTGCGGCGCGCCAGTTTATTCAGGAACTGGTTCTGCTCCGGCGTCAGCTGCGCATGCTTGCGTTCGATCGGACGGCTGATCCAGTCGGCGATGGCGGGCGACACCAGCCACGCCAGCAGGAACAGCGCGGCGGCCGGCAGGCTGCCGGGACGCCAGCCCAGCAAGGCGCCGCCGATGAACAGCGCCAGCACCGGCGCGAACCACATGGTGCGCCAGGTACTGACGGTGCCGTCGGCCTGGCGCGCCAGTGCCGAAGCGCGCCATTCCAGCAGTTTGCGGTGCGACACCAGCGAACGCCACAGGCTGCGCAGGATGGCGTCCATGCTGAAGTAGGCTTCGTAGGGCAGGAAGGCCAGCATCAGGATCGCGTGCGAGAACTGCAGGCCGCCACGACGCACCGAGGCGCGGATATGCTGGCTCCACAAGGTGTCGCGCGGACGGCGGCACAAGTCGTACACCACGCTGACCAGCGGTGGCAGGAAGATCACGGTCAGCACGGCGCCGGTCCACAGCCATGGGTCGGGCAGCCAGCGCCACGCGGTGATCAGCGACAGCACCAGCGCCGGCGCGGTCAGGCTGCGGCGCAGATTGTCGAACAGCTTCCAGCGCGACAGCAGCGACAGCGGATTCTTTTCGCGCCGGCCGCTGCGGCCCGGTACGCGGCCGGCCAGCCAGCCGAGCAGCTGCCAGTCGCCGCGGATCCAGCGCTGGCGGCGGCTGACGTCGTCGCTGTACTGGGCCGGATATTCTTCGTAGAGCTGGGCGTCGCTCAACAGGCCGGCGCGCACATAGCAGCCCTCCAGCAAATCGTGGCTGAGGATTTTGTTTTCAGGCAGGCGGCCACCCAGCACCTGCTCGAACACGTCGACGTCGTAGATGCCCTTGCCGATAAAGGAGCCTTCGAAGAACACGTCCTGATAGACGTCCGACACGGTGCGGGTGTAAGGATCGATGCCCGGCTCGCCGCCGCACATTTTTTCGTAGCGCGAAGCGTTCTCGCTCGGCAGCGCCACCGCCACGCGCGGTTGCAGGATGCCGTAGCCTTCGGTGACGCGGCCGCGCTGGACATCGACGCGCGGACGGTTCAGCGGGTGCTGCATGGTGGCGATGAACTGCGCCGCCGCATCGCGCGGCAGCTGGGTGTCGGTATCGAGCGTGATGACGTAGCGGATGCTCTCCAGCTCCGAGGTGTCGCCCACCACCAGCGAGAACTTGTCGCGCGCGCCGCCGCGCAGGAAGCGGTTCAGGTCTTCCAGCTTGCCGCGCTTGCGTTCATAGCCCATCCACACGCCTTCCTGCGGATTCCACATGCGCGGGCGGTGCAGCAGCAGGAACGGCGCGTGCGACGATGCGTCGTTGGCATACTTGTGTTGCAGGTGCGCGAAGCAGCGTTTCATCTGCTCGACCAGCGCATCGTCGTTCGGCATTTTCTCCGACTTGGCGTCGGCGAAGTCGGTCAGCAGGCAGAACATCAGGTTGGGATCGCGGTTGGCCAGGAAGCGCACTTCCATCTGCTCGAACAGCTCCTCGATATTCTCCTTGCTGTAGACCAGCGTCGGCACCACCACGATGGCGCGCGCGTCGGACGGAATGCCGTCCTTGAAATCCATGCGCGGCAGCGGATTCGGTTGCGTCACCAGCGTGGCGACCCAGTTCACCAGGTTCAGCGCCAGCTGGCTGCTGCCCAGCAGCGCCAGCACGCCCAGCACCACCAGCACGAAGCCGTGCACGCCGTGGTAGGACGCGCGTTCCAGCAGCAACGCGGTGGACACCAGCGCGATGGCGGCGATGGCGCCCAGGTAGGACGTCAGCGGCGAGGCACGCGAGGTCTGCTGCATCGCCTCCAGCCATGGGCGGCGCATGCCGGTCTGTTTTTCCAGCGCGGCCAGGCCGCCGCCGATCAGGTAGAAGCCGACGTGGCCATGGCGCGAGTCGCCATTGCCGTGATGCGCCAGCGCCAGCTGCAAGGCTTGCTGCGCCACTTCCACTTCGCTGAAGCGCGAGCGCTTGGCGATCTTTTCGATCGCGTGCCGGTATTGGTCACGGGTGGCGAATTCCATTTTGCCGTAGATGCCGGCCGGGTCTTCGCGCAGCGTCTGCTCGACCACGCTCATGGTCTCGACAAACTCCTGCCAGTCCATGGTGCCGAGGAAGCGCAGGCTGCCGATGCTGTTGGCGATCGACACCTGCTCGGCCGCCTGCTGCTGGATCTCGGCCTGGATCTGCTGTTCGATGGTCTGGCCCGATTCGGCCAGGCGGTGCGTGATCCAGGTCAGCGCCAGCGTCAGCGCCGGGCTTTGCCCTTGCAGCCGGCGCGCCAGTTCGGCCACGAAGGCGCTGGTGATCGGCGGATTGGAGCGCGCCATGTCGGCCACCATCAGAATCAGGCCGCTCGGATTTTTTTCCGCGATCTCGGTCATCTGGTCGGCCCAGGTGTTGGCCAGGTCGCGCTGGATGCGGTTTTCAGCCACGCGCGCAGCCACGCGGCGCAGGTTCTCGATCAGCGCCAGGCGCAGCATGATGGGAATCGCCCACAGCTCGCCGAGCTTGAGCGTGGCGACTTCCTGGTAGGCGTCGACAAAGCGGCACAGCGATTCCGGATCGACCCGGCCATCGCCATGCGAAATAATTTCCAATGCGATTTTGTAGACGCGCGGGCAGCCGTCCGGCGCGCCCTTGCCCAGGCGCGGCAATTCCTTGCTGTAGTCCTTCGGCAAGTGACGGCG
Organism: Duganella alba; assembly: GCF_009674495.1. Taxonomy (GTDB): domain Bacteria; phylum Pseudomonadota; class Gammaproteobacteria; order Burkholderiales; family Burkholderiaceae_D; genus Rugamonas; species Rugamonas alba. The sequence continues at coordinate 14,061 of NZ_WKJN01000041.1, forward strand.
GGCAATGCGGATCTGCTCTTCGATCAGGTAGAAGTTGTCCAGCAGCCATTCCGATGCGGGCGTGATCTGGCGGCCGGCCTTGATGGCGGCGGTCAGCTCGTCACAGGTGGAATCGATGACGGCGGCGTTTTCCGCCAGCCGCGACAACAGCCGGTCACGGCCGCCGCGCTTGCTCAGTTCATGATGCTGGGCCAGCGTTTTGCCGTGCGCCGCCATCTGCGCGGCGCTGAACAGCTCCGCGCGCAAGGGCAGGTCTTCGTCGTCCTCGTCGGACATCAGGGAGCCGGCTGGAGATTCGCGGAAGCCGAGTGTCATCTCAGGCAGCAGGGGATTGGACTTGTTCAACGTGGGCCTCGCTTCTAATTCTGCGAATTGGAAATTATGTGTCAGAGAATCGTATGGGGGCGCACGCCATGTGACTGTACGCTGACGTACATAACGAGGTCAGCAAAGAAAAAGGCCGCTTGCGCGGCCTTCGAAAGGAAGAGAAAAATTTCAGGCCGCCAACGGCAGCGGCGACGCCAGCGCCAATCCACCGTTGAGGCTGTAGGCGTGCTGATGGCCGAGACGGCGCAGACACAGCGCGGCCTTCATGCTGCGGTTGCCGCTGCGGCAGAAGAACACCAGCGGCGTCTGCTCGGCGCGCAGCCATTCGCTGGCGTACTCGGCCAGGCGACTCAGCGGCACGCTCAACGCCATGCGGCCGGCCGGCAGCGGTGCGACGGTGGCGGCAAACTCATAGGGTTCGCGCACGTCGACCAGGCGCGCGTCGGGATGGGCTTGCAGGAATGCGTCCAGCGCGGTGCTATCGAGTTGCGCGTCAGCAGCGACGATTGCCGCTGGTGCAGACATCATGCTGGTGCAAAACTGATTCTGTTCATCGCGGGTTGGGCACAGCAGCGTTTGCCCGTTGCTGATGGCGCCCAGCGCCTGCTGCGCCGGACGCGCACTGAAGGCAAAGCGCACCGCTGCGGCCGGCAGGCTGCCGCCGTCGGCCTCGCCAAGCAGGAAGGCGCGCAGTTCGTCGCCGGTGCCGCATGGCACGCAGGCCAGCAGTTGCGCGCCGAGCCTGATGGCGCCGGCGCTGGCGCCGTTGTCGAGCTGGATGCTGATGGCGTTGGCCGGCCAACCATAGGCGTCGGCATCGGCGGCGCGGTTGAAGTGACGGCCCAGCGCCTCGACCAGCACGGCGCGGCCGGCGTTGGGCAAGGTGCTGACCACGGCCTGCACCTGGTAGTTCTGGCAGCGCACATAGGATTCGATGCGCGCGGTGTGCTCCGGCAAGGGATCGATGACGATGCAGCTGCGGCTGGCGGCGTCCAGCACCATCCAGCTGCACGCGCCTTCGACGCCGAGTTGCAGCAGGCCGTCGTGCGGCACGGCGGTGCGGTCCGACGGGATCAGGCAGCTGGCGCGCAAGGCGGCGCCGCAGCGCTCGATGCGCGCACAGGCGGCGGCGATGGTGGCTTCGTCGGCCAGCGGGCCGAACGACATGCGGATGGCGCCGGCGCTGCGCCACAGCGGCAGTCCCATCGCATCCAGCACATAACTCGGCGCGGCCTTGGACGAGGAACAGGCGCTGCCGGCGCTGACGCGCACTTCCGCTGCGTCGAACACATCCATCAGCTCGCGGCTCGACAGGCCCGGCACGGAGAAATTCAGCGTGGTCGGCAGCGCCTTGTCGAAGGGATTGTTGAACACCACGCCCGGCAGCGCGGCGCGCAGGCTGTCGGCCAGGCGGGCACGGAAGCTGCTCAGTTCCGCGGCGGTGCGGAAGGTGTCGCCACGCTCCAGCGCGGCCAGCACGGCGCCCAGCGCGGCGATGCCGGCCATGTTCTCCGTGCCGGAACGCTGGCCGGCTTCCTGGCCGCCGCCCATGATGAGGGCGGTGAACGGCGTGCCGGCGCGCACGTACAGCATGCCGATGCCTTTGGGCGCATACAGTTTATGGCCGGAGAACGGCGCGTAATCGATGCGGGTAGAGGACAGATCCAGCTTCAGCTTGCCCAGCGCCTGGACGCAGTCAACCATCCACAGCGCCTGGCTGCCGGTTTCCGCCAGCACCGCCTCGATGCCGGCCAGGTCGGAGATGACGCCGGTTTCGTTGTTGGCGGCCATGGTGCACACCATCGCCGCCTGCGGTGCGACGTCGCGCAGCGCCTTCAGGCTGTGGACGCCGTTGTGGTCGACCGGCAGCTTGTGCAGCGTCAGGTTCAGGCCCAGCAGGCGGTTCCAGTGCGCCAGGCTTTCCGGCACGGCCTTGTGTTCGGTGGCGCCGTAGACCAGCAGCGTGCCGATGGGCTCGCCGGCGTCGCGCCGTTCGCGCAAGGCGACCAGCGCCGACAGCACTGCGGTCTGGATGCCCTCGGTGGCGCCGCTGTTGAACATCAGGCGGCCATTGCCGACGCCCAGCAGGCGCACGGCGCAGGCGCGCGCCTCGTCGAGGATCACTTTCGCCTTGAGGCCGGTGCCGTGAGTGCTGCTGGGATTGCCGTAGCGCTGGCCCATGGCGTCGGTGGCGGCCGCGATGGCGGCGGGCAGGACAATGCTGGTGGCGTTGCTGTCGAGATAGATTTCAGTAGTCATCCGTATAGCTTACGCAAGTATGCTGAAATAGTCGTACCAAATTTCCACGCCCAGGCATAAGATGTAGGTAATACATCCTACTTTTTCCAAGATAATAGAATGAATCAACTTGACCGTTATGACTACGCCATCCTTGACGCCCTGCAACGGGATGGCACGCTGTCCGTTGCCCAGCTTAGCGAGCAGGTAGGCTTATCCTCCACGCCATGCTGGAAACGGCTGCGGCGGCTGGAAGAGGACGGCTATATCGAGAACCGCGTCGCCATCATCAACCGCCGCAAGGTGGGCCTGCCGGTTACGGTGTTCGTCAGCGTGCGCACCACCCAGCACGACGAGAAATGGTTTGCGCGCTTTGCCGCTGCGGTGGCGGCGCTGCCGGAAGTGCAGGAGTTCCACCGCATGAGCGGCGACGTCGATTACCTGCTGAAGGTGGTCACCAGCGATATCGAAGGCTATGACCGCTTTTACAAGAAGCTGATCAAATCCGTGCAGTTGACGGGCGTATCGTCGGCGTTCTCGATGGAACAGATCAAGATCACCACCTCCCTGCCGCTGGGGCTGGTCTCGCACCAGGAGAGTGCATCCATGAGATAATGCTCATTCCAAATACTTGATTTAAACACATGCGCGCCTTCTTCCAAAGCTGGCTGCCCAGCGCCCCCACCGCCAACAGCCGCGAGCAATTGCGGGCCGCCATCGGCGCCTTGTTGGGCATCATGCTGACCGCCCTGGTCAGTCATCTGCTGTTGCAACATACACATGCGTCCGCCTTCCTGGTGGCGCCGATCGGCGCGTCGTCGGTGCTGCTGTTTGCGCTGCCGGCCAGCCCGCTGGCGCAGCCGTGGTCTGTGATCGGCGGCAACATCATCAGCGGCCTGGTGGGCGCGGCCTGCGTGCGCTGGCTGGGCGCCAGTCTGCCGCTGCCCTTGCTGGCGGGCTTGGCCTGCGGCGGCGCGATTGCCGCCATGTTCCTGGCGCGCTGCCTGCATCCGCCCGGCGGCGCGGTGGCGCTGACCACGGTGATCGGCGGCGCGGCGGTGCAGGCGGCAGGCTTTGAATTCGTGCTGATGACGGTGCTGGCCGATTCCGTGCTGCTGGTGCTGATGGCCGTCACCTATAACAACCTGACCGGACGCAGCTACCCGCACGCGCAGCAGAACGCCCATCCCAATCCGCACGCCACCGGGGATGCGGTGCCGACCGTGCGGCTGGGCTTCAAGCCCGAGGATCTGGACGCCGTGCTGTTGCAGCACAACCAGGTGCTGGACATCAGCCGCGACGATCTGGCATCGCTGTTCATGCAGACCGAGCAGCGCGCCTACCAGCGCCGCTTCGGCATTATCAGCTGCGCCGACATCATGTCGCGCGATATCGTCAGCGCCGAGTTCGGCACAGGGCTGGCCGAAGCGTGGCAGCAGATGCGCGAACACCGCGTGGCGGCGCTGCCGGTGCTGAACCGCGCGCGGCGCGTGATCGGCATCGTCACGCAGACCGACTTCCTCGAACACGGCGGCCTGGACGATTACGGCAGCATCCGCCAGCAGCTGCAACGTTTCCTGCGCAAGAGCGGCGTCACCCACACGGAAAAGGCCGAGGTGGTCGGACAGATCATGACCCAGCATCCGACCACCGCGCGCACCGACACGCCGATCGTCGATCTGGTGCCGCTGATGGCGGACTCGGGTTTTCATCACATCCCGATTGTCGACAACGAGCAGCGATTTGTCGGCATCATCACGCAATCCGACCTGGTGGCGGCGCTGTACGAAAGTCGTTTCGCGGAAGCGGCGGCCTGATACAAAATTTGTTCCTGCCGGCCGGTGCAATGACTTATGCTATCGGCCAACTTTGTCAGACAAGGAACCTTTTATGACGTATTGCCGCGCCCTCCTCCCCATCGCCGCCGCCGTGGCCTTTGCCTTCGCGTCCATCGGCCCTGCCGCCGCCGCGCCTGCCGGCAAGGTCAGCGCTGAAGTCGCCGCCTCGGCCGACAAAGCCGTGCTGGCGATTGCCAATGAATACTATGACGCGGTTGCCCGCTTCGAGCCGATCGGCGCCACCGAAAACGGCGACAACCGTTTCGACGACCAGCTGGGCCTGAGCATCGCGCCGGCCAAGCGCGCCGCGCAGTTCAAGCTGTACCGCGGCTTCGCCAAGCGCCTGCAGGCCATCAAACCGTATCAGCTGGACGTCAAGGGCCGCATCAACTACGACATCCTGGCCTATGAGCTGCAAGGCCTGATCGCCATGGAGCGTTTCCCTGAACACCTGCTGCCAGTCAACCAGATGGACAGCGTGCCGGTGACGCTGGCCAACTATGCGGGCGGCGAAGCGTCGCAGCCGATCGGCACCGTCAAGGAATACGATGCCTACCTGAGCCGCGTGTCGCAAATGCCGGCGTGGATCGACCAGGCCATCGCCAATATGCGTGAAGGCATCAAGAAAGGCGTGACGCAGCCGCAGGCCATCATGATCTCGGCGCTGCCGCAGTTCCAGCACCTGGTCAGCGATACCGCCGAGAGCAGTATCTTCTACACGCCAGTCACCAAGCTGCCGGCCAGCTTCTCCGACGCCGACAAGCAGCGCCTGACCGCCGCCTACCGCAAGGTCATCGCGGACAAGGTGATCCCGTCGCTGAAACGCCTGGCCATGTTCGTGGAGAAGGAATACATCCCGGCCTGCCGCACCTCGACGGGCCTCGGCGCGCTGCCGGACGGCGCCGCCTGGTATCAGGCCCGTGTCGCCAACGCGACGACAACCACGCTGAAACCGGATGAAATTCACGCCATCGGCCTGAAGGAAGTCGCGCGCATCCAGGCCCAGTTTGAAGTGCTGGGTCCGAAACTGGGCTATACCGGCCCGGCCGCCGGTCTGCCGGTATGGGTGGCGGCGCAACCGAAGTTCTACCCGTTCAAAACCGAAGAGGAAGTCCAGGCCGTCTATCACAAGCTGAACGACGTGCTGGACACCAAGCTGCCGTTGATGTTCACCTTGCAGCCAAAAGCCAAGCTGGACCTGCGCCTGGAACCTGAACTGAGCCGCGCCACCGCTTCCGACCACTACACCGCGCCGGCCGGCGACGGTTCGCGTCCGGGCGTGTTCTGGTCGGTGGTCAACGATCCAACCAAGTACGGCAGCCCAGGCATGACCACGCTGTTCCTGCACGAAGGCAAGCCAGGCCACCACTTCCACATCGCCCTGATGCAGGAACTGAACCTGCCGAACTTCCGCAAGTTCGGCGGCAACAACGCCTTCACCGAAGGCTGGGCGCTGTATGCGGAAACGCTGGGCAAGGAAATGGGCCTGTTCGACGATCCGGCGCAGTACTTCGGCCACCTGAACGACGAACTGCTGCGCGCCGTACGCCTGGTGGTGGACACCGGCATGCACGCGCAGGGCTGGACCCGCGAGCAAAGCATCCAGTACATGAAGGACACGCTGGGCTATGACGTGGTGGCCAAGAGCGAGACCGAACGCTACATGGCGTGGCCGGCGCAGGCGCTGGGCTACAAGGTCGGTTCGCTGAAGATCCAGGAACTGCGCGCCCGCGCGCAGAAGGCGCTGGGCGACAAGTTCAGTCTGCCGGCCTTCCATGCGGTGGTGCTGAGCGACGGCACGCTGCCGTTGGCGCTGCTGGAAGCCAAGGTCGACCGCTGGATCGCCTCGCAACAGTAAGCGCCCAGGGCGGGCCGCCCGGCCCGCCTTTTTCCCTCCTTATTTGCTGTAGCGCTTGATGCGCGCGATCACCGCCTCAGGCAGCGCGGTGATCTGTTTGGCGTGATTGGCAAAGACGATCTGCTGACGCCCCACCGAAACCGGCTTGCCGCCCGCATAAAAGCGAAACTCCAGCCAAAATGAGCACTTCTTGATGTCATAGGCGTTCAATTCACAAGACACCTCCTGGAATGGGAAAGTTTCCTGCAAATAGTCCTGCTCCGCGTGCTTGGTGATGAACACGCCCTCTTTCTGCAGCATGTCGCTCGCGATGCACTCGTAGAACCACTTTTCGCGGCAGATGCCCTGCCACTCGAAGTAGCGCGCGAAGTAGGTATTGCCGTAGGCGTTGGAATCCTTCAGGTAGATGGTCAGCGCGTGCGTGAAGGTGGGGGCGGAAACTTGCATCAGCATGATGGTGCTCCTTAAGTGAGTGGTTACCCGGCAACCGGGCAACCCCACTAGGCGGGAGTTGGCATGGTGGAAGTTTGATCTGCCGCAAACGCTGTTGCGAAATCCAAGCGGACTGGTTCTGCCCGCGCAATACTTGGCTTTTCCGACCACTTTTCCGGAACAGCGCCATGCACTCCCTCTTGCCCGCCGTGGTCTCCCTGCTCTTTCTATGCTACGGCGCGTATGTGCTGCAATCGCGCGGCGTCAACCGCATCAGCCTGACGTTCTTCCTGCTGTGCCTGACCACTTTCTGCTGGCAATTCACCTGGGCCATCCTGTTCCAGATGCGCGACGAGCACGAGGCGCTGTCGCTGGCCAAGCTCGGCTACCTGCTGATCCTGTTCCTGCCCACCACGCTATACCACTTCATCACCGAACTGACGGCGCAGCACGCCGAGCGGCGCTGGGTCGCCGTCTCCTACGCCGTGGCCGGGCTGCTGGGCGTGCTGCTGCTGGCCAGCGACCAGGTGGTTGGCGGCGTCTACCCCTACTTTTTCGGCTACTACCCCAAGGCGGGACCGCTGCATCCGCTGCACTTGCTGCAAACGGCGCTGGTGGTGGGACGGGGGCTGTGGCTGCTGTACCGGCGCCAGCGGCAGGCGGTGTCCACCGAGAAGGCGCGGCTGCGCTATTGTCTGGTCAGCCTGCTGATCTATTTCTTTGCCGCGGTGGATTACCTGTGCAACTACGGCGTGCAGTTCTATCCGCCCGGCGTGCTGTTTGTCGCCACCAGCCTGGGGCTGATCGCGCAGGCCATGGTGCGTCACAACCTGCTGGCCGATCCGCTGGAGGTGGCGGCCACCATTGCCCATGAGATGCGCACGCCGCTGGCGACCATCCGCAACCAGTCGCGCATTCTCGGCAACTGTCTGCCGGAGTTGCTGGCGGGCTATCAGAGCGCGGTCGACAGCGGTCAGGTCAAGGCGACGCTGCCGGCGGCCCAGCTGCAATACCTGCGTGGACTGAACCAGCACATCCAGGCGGAGATCAGCCGTTCCAACTTTATCGTCGACATGATGCTGGCGTCGGCGCGCGCCGGGTCGCTCGACCGTGGCGATTTTGCCAACCATTCCATCATGAAGTGTATCGACGAGGCGCTGGCCAGCTACCCGTTCGAGACGGCGATGCGCAACAAGGTGCGGGTGCACGACAGCCACGACTTCACCTTTTTCGGCTCGGACGTGTTGCTGGTTTACGTGCTGTACAACCTGTTCAAGAATGCGCTGCACGCGATCAAGGTGGCTGGGCGGGGCGAGGTGGAGATTATGCTGGCGGACCGCCAGTTATTATTCACGGATACCGGTTCGGGTATTCCGGACGATGTATTGCCGCATGTATTTGAACCGTTTTACAGTACCGGCGGCACGGGTATCGGTTTGGCGTTTTGCCAGAAAGTGATTACTGCGTTTGGCGGAAAGATTCAATGCGAATCAAAAGCCGGCGCTTATACCCGGTTTAGTTTATCGTTTCCGCTTTGGATTAATTACCCGACCAATTGATTAGAATCTTCACCGCTGACTTTTTCCAGATCCAGTTCATCGCCCAGCACATAAATCTTTTGACCGCGTAAAACTTCCAGAATAAATGGCTGTTGTTCACGCAGGCGGCGTTTAAAATCGGGAATCGAATACAGGTTGGGATTAATTTTACGACGTAATAAACGTTCGGCCACCGGCAGGCGGGATAATAATTCGCCATAGCTCGTATTATCGCCAATCAGCAATAATTCAACGGCGGTGTCCATGCCTTCCTGTTCCTTGGCGGTGGCGCCGTAGACGAAGGCTACGTTCAGCACATGCTGCAGCGGCGCCAGCGCCGAGTTCAGCACGCTGACCAGGCCGAAGGTTTTCTTGACCAGGCCGCTCAATTCGCCGAACACGATGCAGTCCTGGTTCGGCTTGAAGCGCCGCACATTGCCGATCCGCTCCGACACGATCACGCCCGACTCATGCAGCCGCTTCAACTCGCGCTGCGCCGATGCGCTGCCCAAGCCGGTCAAGCGCATGATCTCATTCAAGTGGAATCCTTGATTGACACGTACAAACAGCAAGCCCAGCAGTTTCTGCTGGGCGGGAGTGAAGAGGGCTTGAGCAATCATAGCCAAATCTTAGCATGAACGAACTATTTGCTGGCATGTAAAAGTAGGGGGATACACAGCGGGCGTTCGCAGCGTCGGCCACGCAGCCAGGCGCGGGATGGGGGCAAGGTCTGCAAGAAGTATATTGGAGAAGACCGCAAGGAGGCGCACATGAAGACCGATCCTGGTCACCACCGGTCCGGAGCAACGTGGCGCACGGGCCTGCATCGCCATTTGCGAATTCGTGTCGGCGGCACTCTTGGCTTGCTTTGACTGGCGCGTTATATTCAGCAAAATAATTTTATTATTAGTAAGGATAGTGATTTTATTCGGCGAACTCGACTTGATGGTTCAATGCCTTAAAGAAATATCTAATCCAGCAAAAAAAAACGGCACCCGAAGGTGCCGTTTTTATTGCTGCTTGAAGATTACGCTTCGTCGCTGTGCGGGGCCACCGATTCGATGGCTTCCACGTCGCCACCGGACATGGCAGCTTTTTCGGCTGCCAGCAGAGCTTGACGCTCTTCGACTTCCCACTGCTCTTTCTCTTTGCGAGCGCGGTGGAATGCCAGACCGGTGCCGCCTGGAATCAGACGACCCACGATGACGTTTTCTTTCAGACCACGCAGACCATCGCGTTTGCCCATGATGGCGGCTTCGGTCAGAACGCGGGTAGTTTCCTGGAACGATGCGGCCGAGATAAACGAATCGGTCGACAGCGATGCCTTGGTAATACCCAGCAGAACGTTTTCGTAGGTTGCAGGGATCTTGTTCTCTGCATTCACACGATCGTTTTCATCCAGCAGTTCCGAACGCTCAACCTGCTCGCCAACGATGTAGTTGGTGTCGCCGGCATTGACGATCTGAACACGACGCAGCATCTGACGCACAATTACTTCAATGTGCTTGTCGTTAATCTTCACGCCCTGCAGACGGTACACGTCCTGCACTTCGTCAACGATGTAGCGAGCCAGCGCTTCGATACCCAGCAGACGCAGGATGTCTTGTGGATCGGCCGGGCCGTCGACAATCATCTCGCCTTTATTCACCACCTGGCCGTCGTGGACCAGCACTTGTTTATCCTTGGTAATCAGGAACTCGTGCTTGTTACCGTCCATGTCGGTAATTTCCAGACGCTGCTTACCTTTGGTTTCTTTACCGAAGGCAACAGTACCAGTAACTTCCGCCAGCATGCCCGCATCTTTCGGCGAACGTGCTTCGAACAGTTCGGCCACGCGTGGCAGACCACCGGTAATGTCACGGGTTTTCTGCGATTCGGTTGGGATACGTGCCAGCACTTCACCCACCGATACCGCCTGGCCGTCTTTCACCATGATCAGCGCGCCGACCTGGAAGCCGATCGCTACGGCGTGTTCGGTGCCGGCGATCTTCACTTCATTGCCGTCTTCGTTCAACAGTTTGACCTGTGGACGCAGGGTCTTGGTCAGCGAACCACGACGCTTCGCATCGATCACCACCAGGGTGGCCAGACCGGTCACTTCGTCCACCTGACGGGCTACGGTCACGCCTTCTTCGACGTTCTCGAAACGTACCGTACCGGCGTACTCGGTAATGATCGGACGGGTCAGCGGATCCCAGGTTGCCAGGGCGGTGCCAGCCTTGACGGTCAGGCCATCCTTGACGATCAGGGTCGCGCCGTACGGCACCTTGTGACGCTCGCGCTCACGGCCGTGGTCGTCGGTGATCAGTACTTCGCCCGAACGGGAAATGACGATTTGCGCGCCCTTGCCGTTGGTCACATAACGCATGGTCGAGGTGAAACGAATCACACCGTTCGACTTGGCTTCGACCGACGATGCCACTGCTGCACGCGATGCCGCACCACCGATGTGGAAGGTACGCATGGTCAGCTGGGTACCCGGCTCACCAATCGACTGCGCTGCCACCACACCGACGGCTTCGCCGGCGTTGACCAGCAGACCGCGGCCCAGATCGCGACCGTAGCACTTGGCGCACAGGCCGAAGCGGGTGTCGCAAGTCAGCGGGGTACGGACTTTGACTTCGTCGATACCAACGCGTTCGATCTCTTCGACCATGTCTTCGTCCAGCAGCGTGCCGGCTTCGTACAGGGTGGCCTGGGTCTCTGGGTTGACGATGTCGGTGCCCGCCACGCGGCCGAGGATACGGTCGCGCAGGGCTTCGATCACTTCACCGCCTTCAACCATCGCCTTCATCACGGTACCGTTGCTGGTGCCGCAATCATCTTCGATGACGACCAGATCCTGGGTCACGTCGACCAGACGACGGGTCAGGTAACCCGAGTTTGCCGTTTTCAGTGCCGTATCCGCCAGACCTTTACGAGCGCCGTGGGTCGAGATGAAGTACTGCAACACGTTCAGACCTTCGCGGAAGTTCGCGGTAATCGGCGTTTCGATAATCGAACCGTCCGGTTTCGCCATCAGACCACGCATACCCGCCAGCTGGCGGATCTGTGCGGCCGAACCACGCGCGCCCGAGTCGGCCATCATGTAAATCGCGTTGAACGATTCCTGGGTCGACTTGGTGCCGTCACGCTTGATGACGTCTTCCACTTTCAGCTGGTCCATCATGGCCTTGCCGACTTCGTCGGAAGTCTTGCCCCAGATGTCGACCACTTTGTTGTAACGCTCGCCAGCGGTCACCAGACCCGAAGCGTACTGCTGCTCGATCTGTTTGACTTCCGACTCGGCGGTCGAAATCAGGGTGACTTTTTGTGGCGGTACCAGCATGTCGTCCACGCAGATCGAAATACCGGCGCGGGTTGCCAGGCGGAAGCCCGACTGCATCAGTTGGTCAGCAAACACGACCGTCGCGCGCAGACCGCACTTACGGAACGAGGTGTTGATCAGCTTGGAAATTTCTTTCTTTTTCAGCGCGCGGTTCAGCACCGAGAAAGGCAGACCTTTCGGCAGGATTTCCGACAGGATGGCGCGGCCAACCGTGGTTTCGTAACGGGTCACGGTGCGAACGAATTCGCCCGTCGCTGGATCTTTTGGATTCTCAACGATACGTACGGTGATACGGGTGGTCAGTTCCACTTCCTTGTTGTCGTAGGCACGGATGACTTCCGACACGTCCGGGAACAGCATGCCTTCGTTTTTCGCATTGATCGCTTCGCGGGTCGCGTAGTACAGACCCAGCACGATATCCTGCGAAGGAACGATCGACGGTTCGCCGTTCGACGGGAACAGGATGTTGTTCGACGCCAGCATCAGCGTGCGCGCTTCCATCTGTGCTTCGATCGACAGCGGCACGTGGACTGCCATCTGGTCACCGTCGAAGTCGGCGTTGAATGCCGCGCAAACGAGTGGGTGCAGCTGGATCGCCTTACCTTCGATCAGGACCGGCTCGAAAGCCTGGATGCCCAGACGGTGCAGGGTTGGTGCACGGTTCAGCATGATCGGGTGTTCGCGGATCACGTCTTCCAGGATGTCCCAAACCACTGGTTCTTGAATCTCAACCAGTTTTTTAGCAGCCTTGATGGTCGTAGCCAGACCCATCAGTTCCAGCTTGTTGAAGATGAACGGCTTGAACAGTTCCAGCGCCATCAGCTTCGGCAGACCGCACTGGTGCAGTTTCAGCTGTGGACCCACCACGATGACCGAACGGCCCGAGTAGTCGACGCGTTTACCCAGCAAGTTCTGACGGAAGCGGCCGCCCTTACCTTTGATCATCTCGGCCAGCGATTTCAGCGGACGCTTGTTGGCGCCGGTCATCGCTTTGCCGCGACGGCCGTTGTCCAGCAGCGAATCGACCGCTTCTTGCAGCATGCGCTTTTCGTTGCGCGTGATGATCTCTGGAGCGCGCAGCTCCATCAAGCGTTTCAGACGGTTGTTACGGTTGATCACGCGGCGATACAGATCGTTCAGATCCGAGGTCGCGAAACGGCCGCCGTCCAGTGGCACCAGTGGACGCAGTTCCGGCGGCAGCACCGGCAGCACTTCCATGATCATCCACTCAGGCTTGATGCCCGAGCGCTGGAACGCTTCCAGCACTTTCAGACGCTTGGCGTATTTCTTGATCTTCGCTTCGGACTTCGATTCCTTCAGTTCCACGCGCAGGGTCTCGGCATCGCGGTGGATGTCGATCGAGCGCAGCAGTTCACGGATACCTTCGGCGCCCATGAAGGCGGTGAAGTCGTCGCCGTACTCTTCGTACTTGGCGGCGTAGTCGTCTTCCGACATGATCTGGCACTTCTTCAGCGGGGTCATGCCCGGATCGGTCACGACGTATGCTTCGAAGTACAGCACGCGTTCGATATCGCGCAGGGTCATGTCCAGGACCATACCCAGACGCGACGGCAGCGATTTCAGGAACCAGATGTGCGCGGTTGGCGACGCCAGTTCGATGTGGCCCATGCGCTCACGGCGCACCTTGGCCAGCGTGACTTCCACGCCGCATTTTTCGCAGATCACGCCGCGGTGTTTCAGGCGCTTGTACTTGCCGCACAGGCATTCGTAGTCCTTGATCGGGCCAAAGATCTTGGCGCAGAACAGACCATCGCGCTCAGGCTTGAAGGTACGGTAGTTGATGGTTTCCGGTTTTTTAACTTCACCGTAGGACCACGAACGGATTTTTTCAGGCGAAGCGAGACCGATCTTGATCGCGTCAAAGGTCTCGTTCGTCTGTACTTGCTTGAATAGATCGAGCAGTGCTTTCATGTATCACTCCAGGTAGTGATGAATTCTTCAAATTGTCCCGCTGGCAGGGCCAGCGGGACGGTGCTTGTGTCTTAGTTGCGTTCCAGGTCGATATCGATACCCAGGGAACGGATCTCTTTCACCAGCACGTTGAACGATTCCGGCATGCCGGCATCGATCACGTGGTCGCCCTTGACGAGGTTTTCGTACACTTTGGTACGGCCATTCACGTCATCGGACTTCACGGTCAACATCTCTTGCAGCACATACGATGCGCCGTATGCTTCCAGTGCCCACACCTCCATCTCACCGAAACGCTGACCACCGAACTGGGCTTTACCGCCCAGTGGCTGCTGCGTGACCAGCGAGTATGGACCGGTCGAACGCGCGTGCATCTTGTCGTCGACCAGGTGGTGCAGCTTCAGCATGTGCATCACGCCGACGGTGACCTTGCGCTCGAACGCTTCGCCGGTACGGCCGTCGTACATGGTGACCTGATTCTTCGACGGCGTCATGCCCAGCTTGGCAGCGATGTCGTCAGGGTAGGCCAGGTCCAGCATGCGGCGGATTTCCGACTCGTGCGCACCGTCGAACACCGGCGTTGCGAACGGCACACCTTTTTTCAGGTTGTGCGCCAGGTTCATGATCTCTTCGTCGTCGAAGTTGTCCAGATCTTCCGGACGACCCGATTCGTTGTAGACCGTGGTCAGGTACTTGCGCATCTCCTGCACTTTGATCTGCTGCGCCAGCATCTCGCCGATACGGATACCCAGGCCTTTTGCTGCCCAGCCCAAGTGGGTTTCCAGGATCTGACCGACGTTCATACGCGACGGCACACCCAGCGGGTTCAGCACCACGTCGGCCGGCGTACCGTCCGCCATGTAGGGCATGTCTTCCACCGGCACGATACGCGAGACCACACCTTTGTTACCGTGGCGGCCTGCCATCTTGTCGCCCGACTGCAGGCGGCGTTTGACGGCCAGGTACACCTTGACCATCTTCTGCACGCCAGGTTGCAGCTCGTCGCCCTGGGTCAGCTTCTTGCGCTTCTCTTCGAAGGCCAGATCGAACTGGTGACGCTTCTCGTTGATCGATTCCTTGATCGCTTCCAGCGCGGTAGCAGCGGTGTCGTCCGCAGGGCGGATGTCGAACCAGTGGTACTTGTCCAGATCGGCCAGGTATTCCTTGGTGATCTTGGCGCCTTTGGCCAGCTTCTTCGGACCGCCGTTGACCACCTGGCCAATCAGCATTTTTTCCAGACGCTGGAAGGCATCGCCTTCCACAATACGCATCTGGTCGTTCAGGTCCAGGCGGAAGCGTTTCAGTTCATCGTCGATGATCTGCTGGGCGCGCTTGTCGCGCACGATGCCTTCGCGGGTGAACACCTGGACGTCGATCACGGTGCCGACCATGCCCGACGGCACGCGCAGCGAGGTGTCTTTCACGTCCGAGGCTTTTTCACCGAAGATGGCGCGCAGCAGCTTCTCTTCCGGCGTCAGCTGGGTTTCGCCCTTCGGCGTCACTTTACCGACCAGGGTATCGCCGGCTTGCACTTCGGCGCCGATGTACACGATACCGGATTCATCCAGACGAGCCAGCTGGTTCTCAGCCAGGTTCGAGATGTCGCGGGTGATTTCTTCCGCGCCCAGTTTGGTATCGCGCGCCACCACGCTCAGCTCTTCGATGTGGATCGAGGTGTAACGGTCGTCTTTCACGACGTTTTCCGAGATCAGGATCGAATCCTCGAAGTTCAGACCATTCCATGGCATGAAGGCCACGGTCATGTTCTGACCCAGCGCCAGCTCGCCCAGGTCGGTCGATGCGCCGTCGGCGATCACGTCGCGCTTGGCCACACGGTCGCCTACCTTGACGATAGGACGCTGGTTGATGTTGGTGTTCTGGTTCGAACGGGTGTACTTGATCAGGTTGTAGATGTCCACGCCGACTTCGCCAGCGGTGGCTTCGTCGTCGTTGACGCGGATCACCACGCGGCCGGCATCGATGTAATCGACGATACCGCCACGCACAGCCTGCACGGTGGTGCCCGAGTCGACCGCCACGGTGCGTTCGATACCGGTACCGACCAGCGCCTTTTCAGGACGCAGGCAAGGCACAGCCTGACGCTGCATGTTGGCGCCCATCAGTGCACGGTTCGCATCATCGTGTTCCAGGAACGGAATCAGCGACGCGGCGACGGACACGATCTGGCCTGGGGCCACGTCCATGTACTGCACGCGCTCCGGCGACACCAGGATGGTCTCGCCGGCTTCGCGCGACGACACCAGCTCGTCGACCAGCTGACCGCTTTCATTGATCTTGGCATTCGCCTGAGCAATGATGTAGCGGCCTTCTTCGATCGCCGACAGGTAATCGATCTGGTCGGTGATCTTCGAGTCCACCACCTTGCGGTACGGGGTTTCCAGGAAGCCGTATTCGTTCAGGCGGGCATACAGTGCCAGCGAGTTGATCAGGCCGATGTTCGGGCCTTCAGGCGTTTCGATCGGGCATACGCGGCCGTAGTGGGTCGGGTGCACGTCGCGCACCTCGAAGCCGGCACGTTCGCGGGTCAGACCGCCAGGGCCCAGGGCGGAAACGCGGCGTTTGTGCGTGATTTCCGACAGCGGGTTGGTCTGGTCCATAAACTGCGACAGCTGCGACGAACCGAAGAATTCACGGATCGCGGCCGAGATCGGCTTGCTGTTGATCAGGTCGTGCGGCATCAGGTTGTCGGCTTCCGCCTGGCCCAGACGCTCCTTGACGGCGCGCTCAACACGCACCAGACCGGCGCGGAACTGGTTCTCGGCCAGCTCGCCGACGCAACGTACGCGACGGTTACCCAGGTGATCGATATCGTCGACTTCGCCGCGGCCATTGCGCAGTTCCACCAGGATCTTGATCACGGCCAGCACGTCTTCGTTCGACAGCGTCATGGCGCCGGTCAGTTCGTCACGGCCGATGCGGCGGTTGAACTTCATGCGGCCCACGGCCGACAGGTCGTAGCGGTCCGGGCTGTAGAACAGGCCGTTGAACAGCGCTTCGACCGAGTCTTCGGTTGGCGGTTCGCCAGGACGCATCATGCGGTAGATCGCGATGCGCGCGGCCATCTGGTCGGCGGTGTCGTCGATGCGCAGGGTTTGCGAGATGTAGCCGCCCTGGTCCAGATCGTTGGTGTACAGGGTCTGGATGTCGCTCACGCTGGCGTCGCGCAGGCGGCCCAGCACGTCTTCGGTCAGCTCGTCGTTGGCGCTGGCGATGACTTCGCCGGTGTCGCCGTCAACGATGTTCTTGGCCAGCACGCGGCCCAGCAGGTAATCCTCTGGCACCGAGATGTGTTTCAGGCCGGCGGCGTCGATGTCGCGTACATGCTTGGCATTGATACGCTTGTCTTTCATGACGATGGTCTTGCCGGTCTTCGGATCGACGATGTCGAAGCGCGCGACTTCGCCGCGCAGGCGTTCGGCGACGAATTCCATTTCCGCGCCTTCCGAGCGCAGGTGGAAATTGTCGAACACGAAGAAGTTGGCCAGGATCTGTTCCGGCGTCATGCCGATGGCCTTCAGCAGGATGCTGACTGGCATCTTGCGGCGGCGGTCGACGCGGAAGTACAGGATGTCTTTCGGGTCGAACTCGAAGTCCAGCCACGAACCGCGGTAAGGAATGATACGGGCCGAGAACAGCAGTTTGCCGGACGAGTGGGTCTTGCCGCGGTCGTGCTCGAAGAACACGCCAGGGGAGCGATGCAGCTGCGAAACGATAACGCGCTCAGTACCATTGATGACGAACGAACCGGTGGAGGTCATCAGGGGCAGTTCGCCCATGTAGACTTCCTGTTCCTTCATCTCTTTGACGACCGGCTTGGTCGGCGATTCCTTGTCCAGGATCACCAGACGTACCTTGGCGCGCAGCGGCGACGCGAACGTCAGGCCACGCAGTTGGCATTCCTTGACGTCAAAGGCGGGATCGCCCAGCACGTACGACAGGAATTCGAGACGCGCAAAGCCATTGTGCGAAACGATAGGGAAAATCGAGGTAAAGGCCGACTGCAGGCCATCGTTCTTGCGCGTCGACGGTGCGATGTCTTCTTGCAGGAAGCTGTGATAGGACTCGAGCTGGGTAGCCAGCAGGAACGGAACGTTGTGAACGTTGGCGCGCTTCGCGAATGATTTGCGAATGCGTTTCTTCTCAGTAAATGAGTAGTGCATGGACACTCCGTGAGTGACAGAAAGGGAAAAAATTTCAGGTTTAGCCTGTGTGGCTAGGCAGTCTGTCACACAGACGAAACCTGAAACTTCTACCATTTCCAGCTGATTCAATTGGAACTGCAACGTCGGGAAAACGCTACAAATACGACACAGACGACAAAGGAGCCAAAGCCGGATATTTCCCCTTTTTCAAGGAGAACCATCCGCTGCTTTGGCTCATGGCGCTAACTGTAAGCTGTTAGCTGCCGGTACAACTGATTACTTCAGGTCGGCCTTGGCGCCAGCTTCTTCCAGCTTTTTCTTAGCGGCTTCAGCGTCAGCTTTCGACAGAGCTTCTTTTACGGTTTTTGGTGCACCATCAACCACGTCTTTGGCTTCTTTCAGGCCCAGACCGGTGATTTCGCGAACTGCTTTAATCACGCCAACTTTGTTCGCGCCGACTTCGGTCAGAACCAGGTTGAATTCGGTTTGCTCTTCAGCAGCAGCAGCAACAGCGCCGCCAGCAGCAGGAGCAGCCATTGCTGCAGCCGATACGCCGAATTTTTCTTCGAAAGCTTTGACCAGTTCGTTCAGGTCCATTACGGACATTTCGCTCACTGCGTTCAGGATGTCGTCTTTGCTAATTGCCATTTGAAACTCCAATAATTTTTTGATTCGTTAATACATCAGAATGCTACTTGAGAAAAAACCCGGCCGCTTAGGCTGCTGGGGCTTCTTCTGCTGCAACTTCAGCAGCAGGAGCGCCTTCGGATTTTTTCGCTGCCAGAGCAGCCAGACCACGTGCAAAGCCCGATACCGGAGCCAGCATAACGCCCAACAGCTGCGAGATGAGGACTTCACGGCTAGGAATGCTCGCCAACGCGGTAACAGCTGCTTTATCCAGCTGTTTGCCTGCGTAGTTACCGGCAGTGATGACCAGTTTGTCGTTGGTTTTAGCGAAGTCGTTGATGACTTTAGCTGCTGCAACGGCATCGTCCGAGATCGAGTAGATCAGCGGACCGGTCATGCTGTCTGCCAGGGCGGCAAATTGCGTGCCTTCAACGGAGCGACGTGCGAGGGTGTTTTTCAACACTCGCAGGTACACGCCTTGAGCGCGCGCTTTGGCACGGAGTTGCGTCAAGTGAGCAACCTGGATGCCACGATACTCGGCCACGACGATAGTTTGCGCAGTTGCTACTTTTGCGGAAACTTCGGCGACGACGGCCTTTTTGTCATTCAGATTGAGACCCACGGTCAATCTCCTTAAATGATGGCTAGCTGAATTGCCGGCCATCGGTTCGAACAACGGCGTCCGAGGTTAGGAGTCCAATGGACTGCAAAACTTGATCGGGAACACCATCTGCGTTGGGTGAAACATTCAATTAACCGGATGCCTACCTGATGCACCTGGCCCAACGGTCTTTGATTGCGGCCGCCGCTTGCGCGGCGACCATCCCAAAGAACTGCGCCAAGCTTTCCAGCTCAGCGACTTAATACTTGAAACTTAGGCTGCCAGGCTGGCCTGGTCGACACGGACGCCAGCGCCCATGGTCGACGACAGGGAAACCTTGCGCAGGTACACACCTTTGCTCGATGCTGGCTTGGCTTTGTTCAGCGCGTCGATCAGGGCAACCAGGTTGGTTTTCAGATCGGCGTCAGCGAACGACTTGCGGCCGATCGTGGCGTGGATGATACCGGCTTTGTCGGTACGGTACTGAACCTGACCGGCTTTCGCGTTTTTCACGGCGGTAGCGACGTCAGGGGTCACGGTGCCCACTTTCGGGTTAGGCATCAGGCCGCGTGGGCCCAGGATCTGACCCAGGGTACCAACGATACGCATGGTGTCTGGCGACGCGATGACGATATCGAAAGGCATGTCGCCGGCTTTGACGCGCTCGGCCAGGTCTTCCATACCAACGACGTCGGCGCCAGCGGCTTTCGCCTGCTCGGCCTTGTCGCCCGAAGCGAACACGGCGACGCGAACGGTTTTGCCGGTGCCAGCTGGCAGCACGACGGAACCGCGGACAACCTGGTCCGACTTCTTAGGATCCACACCCAGTTGGACCGACACGTCGATCGATTCGTTGAACTTGGCGGTGGCCAGTTCTTTGATCAGAGCAACAGCGTTGTCGAACGAGTAGTTCTTGGTGCTATCAACTTTGGCTTTGATAGCTTGTGCGCGTTTGGACAGTTTTGCCATGATTACAGACCTTCCACCGTGATGCCCATCGAACGTGCGGAACCAGCGATGGTGCGTACAGCAGCATCCAGGTCGGCAGCGGTCAGATCAGGGGTTTTCAATTTAGCGATTTCTTCAGCTTGCGCACGGGTCAGCTTACCGACTTTGTCGGTATGTGGCTTCGGCGAACCTTTTTGCACGCCCGAGTGCTTCTTGATCAGGAAGGTTGCTGGCGGGGTCTTCATCACGAAGGTGAACGACTTGTCAGCGAACGCGGTGATCACGACTGGAATCGGCATGCCTGGTTCCATACCTTGGGTCTGCGCGTTGAACGCTTTGCAGAATTCCATGATGTTCAGACCGCGCTGACCCAGAGCTGGACCGATCGGTGGGGATGGGTTTGCTTTACCAGCTGGCACTTGCAGCTTGATAAAACCAATGATTTTCTTTGCCATGATGGCTCCTATCTTGGATATGAGTAGTAGCGCCCCACCATGCGTGTTCTGCAGGGCGGGGCTCCTCTTGCGCCAGATTTGCGGAGGTTTTTACACCGTCGCCCGTTCTGGCGAACGGTGCTGCTTATACTTTTTCGACCTGGCCGAACTCAAGTTCCACCGGCGTCGCGCGGCCAAAGATGGTGACCGAGACGCGCACTTTCGATTTCTCGTAGTTGACTTCCTCGACGTTGCCGTTGAAGTCGGTGAACGGGCCATCCTTGATGCGGACTTGCTCGCCCACTTCGTACAGCACTTTCGGCCGTGGCTTCTCGACGCCTTCCTGCATCTGCTGCATGATCTTGTCGATCTCGCGCGCAGGAATCGGGGTCGGCTTGTTCGATTTGCCGCCGATGAAGCCGGTCACCTTGCTGGTGTTTTTCACCAGGTGCCAGGTTTCGTCGGTCATTTCCATCTCGACCAGCACGTAGCCAGGGAAGAAACGACGCTCGGTGACCGATTTCTGGCCATTGCGCACTTCGACCACTTCTTCGGTCGGCACCAGGATCTGGCCAAACTGTTCTTGCATGCCGGCGCGTTCGACGCGCTCGGTCAGCGCACGCTGCACGCTTTTTTCCATGCCGGAGTACGCATGCACAACGTACCAGCGCTTATTGCTTACTGGTACGCTGACGGGCGCCGCGTCTTGAGCGGCTTCGACCGGGATTTCACCGGTCGCATCATCTTGCACGTTTTCGCTCATTATTTTCGTATGCCCAGAATGACGTCGTACAACAGGAATTCCAGAGTCTTATCCGTGCCCCACAGGAACACTGCCATCACCAGAACAAAGGCAAACACGATGCCGGTGATCTGGGTCGCCTCGCGACGGGTCGGCCAGACGACTTTCTTCGTCTCGCGGACGGCTTCTTTGGCAAAATTCAGGAAATCACGGCCAGTCGACGAAGTCCACAAGATCAAAACGGCAAAAGCCAAACCAGCCACAAGTGCGCCTGCGCGTACCAGAGCTGGTTTGTCCGACAGGTAGTAGAACCCTATCACGCCCACGATTGCAACGACAATTGCCAGTGCAACCTTAATCTTGTCATTCGACGTGCTGACGGTCTGCACGGATTGATTAGACATTTATATTTTACTTTCGGTGCCCTGCACCAGATTCGGTGGCAGGGGCGGAGGGCCTCGAACCCCCAACCTTCGGTTTTGGAGACCGACGCTCTGCCAATTGAGCTACGCCCCTACATAAAACTACAAAGGAGTGGGATTATACCACCCGGACACCCGGGTGGCAATCTCACATCCTGTTAGGCCAGGATCTTGGCAACCACGCCTGCGCCTACGGTACGGCCACCTTCGCGGATTGCGAAGCGCAGACCTTCTTCCATCGCGATCGGGTTGATCAGCTTGACGGTGATCGACACGTTGTCGCCTGGCATAACCATTTCTTTGTCGTGTGGCAGTTCGATCGAACCGGTCACGTCAGTCGTACGGAAGTAGAACTGTGGACGATAGTTGTTGAAGAACGGGGTGTGACGACCGCCTTCGTCTTTCGACAGCACGTAGATCTCGCCGGTGAAGTGGTTGTGCGGCTTGATCGAGCCTGGTTTTGCCAGAACTTGACCACGTTGCACGTCTTCACGCTTGGTGCCGCGCAGCAGCAGACCAACGTTGTCGCCTGCCTGACCCTGGTCCAGCAGCTTGCGGAACATTTCCACGCCGGTGCAGGTGGTTTTCACGGTGTCGGTGATGCCGACGATTTCGATCTCTTCGCCGACTTTGATGATGCCGCGCTCAACACGACCGGTCACCACGGTGCCGCGACCCGAGATCGAGAACACGTCTTCCACTGGCATCAGGAAGGCGCCGTCCACTGCGCGCTCTGGCGTAGGGATGTACGAATCCAGTGCATCGGCCAGGGCCATGATGGCTTGCTCGCCCAGCGGACCGGTGTCGCCGTCCAGTGCTTTACGTGCCGAACCTTTGATGATTGGCAGGTCGTCGCCTGGGAACTCGTATTTCGACAACAGCTCGCGAACTTCCATTTCCACCAGTTCCAGCAGCTCTTCGTCGTCGACCAGGTCGCACTTGTTCAGGAACACGACGATGTATGGCACGCCAACCTGGCGGGCCAGCAGGATGTGTTCGCGGGTCTGTGGCATTGGGCCGTCAGCTGCGGAGCACACCAGGATCGCGCCGTCCATCTGCGCGGCACCGGTGATCATGTTTTTGATGTAGTCGGCGTGGCCTGGGCAGTCAACGTGAGCGTAGTGACGGCCAGCGGTTTCGTACTCGACGTGCGCGGTGTTGATGGTAATGCCGCGTGCTTTTTCTTCTGGTGCAGCATCGATCTGGTCGTAGGCCTTCGCTTCGCCGCCGAATTTTTTCGACAGAACGGTTGCGATTGCAGCGGTCAGGGTGGTCTTGCCGTGGTCGACGTGGCCGATGGTGCCGACGTTAACGTGCGGCTTGGTCCGCTCGAATTTCTCTTTTGCCATTTTAGACTCCTAACGATTTGTGTGATTGGCAGGGAACCTGCCCGACTGTCTTGATAATGCTGCGTAGTGCGTACTGCGAATTCTGGTGCCCTTTACGTGGATTGAACACGTGGCCTCTCCCTTACCAAGGGAGTGCTCTACCACTGAGCTAAAAGGGCTGATTTGGGTACTGCAGGGTACTACCTTCGATGCTTGCGCATCTGCATTGCAACAACACTGGAGCGGGTGAAGGGAATCGAACCCTCGTCATAAGCTTGGAAGGCTTCAGCTCTACCATTGAGCTACACCCGCGAGGTATTGGTTCAATTCAATTCATTTTTACTGCGCCACTCAGTCTTTTTGCAAAAACTTGGTGGAGGGGGCTGGATTCGAACCAGCGTACTCATAGAGAACGGATTTACAGTCCGTCGCCTTTAACCACTCGGCCACCCCTCCGCGAGGAACCGCAGAGTATGAAGCAATTTTCTCGAACCGTCAACTCTTTTTCTCACCTTGTCGGTGCAGTGTTCACAGTTCGTCTGCTTCGGGGCGAGATTTTAAACGCACCAACTGCAAAAGTGCAAGTGTTGTTTTTACGTTGCATGTTTTCCTATACAATCGGTCGAACCAATGAGACTCCTGGAGCCCTGCGTTTGAATAATCGAAGCGGTCGCTGGCGCATCGTCCTGCTCGCCAACCTGGCCCTGTGGGCCGCCTACTTCCTGACCGGCCGTCTCGGCCTGCTGCTGGCGCTGCCGCCCGGCTATGCCTCCCCGATCTTCCTGCCGGCCGGCATCGCCCTGGCCGCCTGCGTGGTGGGCGGCGCCCGCCTGCTGCCGGGCGTGGCGCTGGGCTCGCTGGCGGTCAACCTCGTCTATCCATGGCTGAGCAGCACCGGCGTCACCGCCACCGCCCTGCTGGGCGCCGGCGCCCCGGCCTGCGGCGCAGCCCTGCAGGCCTGGGTCGGCAGCACCCTGTTCCGCCGCTACATCGATCCCGCCATCGGCTCCGGCCGCGACGTGGTGCGCTTCATCCTGCTGGCCGCCTGCGTCACGCTGGTGTCGAGCACGGTCTCGCTGTCCGGCATGATGGCGCTCGGCATCCTGCAACGCGACACCCTGGCCGCCGACTGGCTGGCCTGGTGGATGGGCGACACCATCGGCATCCTGCTGGCGGCGCCGCTGACCTGGATCGCCATCGGCCGCCCGCGCGCGCTGTGGGCGCGCCGCCGCCTGCTGGTGGGCCTGCCGCTGCTGCTGTCGGCCGCCGCCTTCATCGCCATCTACCTGCAGGCCGACCGCTGGGAAAACAACCAGCAGCTGCAAACCTTCCGCCTCAAGGCGCAGCAGACCGGCGACCTGCTGCAGGCCCAGTTCAGCGAACACGAACGCTTCATCTACGCCATGGCCAAGGCGCTCAACGACCCGCGCCGCTCGATCAACGCCGAGGACTTCGGCAACCTGTCGCACGGTTACCTGGACCAGCGCCCGGAACTGATGTCGATGGCCTGGCTGACGCCGGTGGCCGGCAGCGAGCGTTCCGCCTTCGAGGCCTGGGCGCGCCAGCACGCCGCGCCCGACTACGCCATCCGCGAGCGCGACGACGCCGGCCACTTCAGCGTCACCGGCCAGCGCGAGCGCTATTTCGTCACCACCTTCGTCGAACCGGCCGCCTCCCGCGTCTACCTGGGGCTGGACTTCCTGCACGACCCGCTGCGCCGCGCCGCGCTTGAACGCGCCATCCAGTCCGGCCAGCCGACCGCCACCGCGCCGCTGCAGCTGATCCCCGGCGCGCCCAGCACCGGCCTGCTGCTGCTGCAGACCGTCTACCCGCCCAGCAGCCGCCACCAGGCGGTCGGCTCGCTGCTGATCTCGATGCAGTTCGACGCCTACCTGAACCAGGCGCTCAAGCGCTCCGAATTCCCCTACTTCCTGGTGCGCTTCGAAGACACCGACGACGACGGCCCGCGCCGCGTGGTGCAGGACACGCTGCACCGCGCGGTCGGCGACAGCGACTTCCAGCGCCAGCTGCACTTCGGCGGCCGCATCTACGAGCTGACGCTGGCGCCGACGCCGGCCTACCTGCAGCAGCAGCGCGGCTGGCAAAGCTGGACCGTGCTGACCTGCGGCCTGCTGCTGACCGGCCTGCTGGGCACGCTGATGATGCTGATCAGCGGCGAGCGCGCCCGCATCCAGGCCGAGGTCAAGGATTCCACCTCGCGCCTGCGCCAGCGCGAAGCGCGCCTGCAGGCCATCCTCAACAAGGCGGCCGACGCCATCCTCACCGTCGACAGCAGCGGCACGCTGATGTCGGCCAACGCCGCCGCCGGCCGCCTGTTCGGCTATGCGCCGGAAAAGATGGGCGCGCTGCCGCTGGACAAGCTGATTCCGGTCGGCGTCGGCGACGCGGCCGGCCTCGACGCCGCCGGCCTGCTGCGCATGATCGCCTGCGGCGTCACCCACGAATACGAGCTGCCCGGCTGGCGCAGCGACGGCAGCGAATTCCCGCTGGCGATGTCGGTGTCGGAAGTGGAGCTGCCGGACGAGCATTTGTTCGTCGCCATCCTGCACGACCTGACCGAGCAGCACCTGGCGCAGGAACACATCCACCGCCTGGCGCACCACGACACGCTGACCGGCCTGGCCAACCGCCTGTCGCTCAACCTGCGGCTGGAGCAGCTGCTGGCGCAGACGCGCCGCAGCGGCGGCATGGCGGCGGTGCTGTTCATCGACCTCGACCACTTCAAGAAAATCAACGACACCCACGGCCACGCCACCGGCGACATGCTGCTGGTGGCGGTGTCGCAGCGGCTGCAGGAACTGCTGCGCGAGGTCGACACCATCGCCCGCCTGGGCGGCGACGAATTCATCGTCGTCACCGACGGCGCCGTGACGCCCGACGAAGCGTCCAACATCGCGGTGCGCATCGTCGACGCGCTGACCGCGCCCTACCACCTGAACGGCAAGACCGTGCACAGCGGCGCCAGCGTCGGCGTCGCCATGTTCCCGACCGACGGCGAGGACGCCGGCACGCTGATGCGCCACGCCGACACCGCCATGTACGCGGCCAAGAGCCAGGGGCGCGGCAACTTCCAGTTCTTCTCGGAGGCCATGAACAGTGCCACCCACGAGCGCCTGATGCTGGAGAACCGCCTGTGGCAGGCGCTGGAACAGAACGAATTCGAGCTGTATCTGCAACCGCAGATCGAGCTGGCGACGCAGCGCATCATCGGCGCCGAGGCGCTGCTGCGCTGGCACCATCCGGAGCTGGGCATGGTGGGACCGGACCGCTTCATCCCGATCGCCGAGGAATCGGGCCTGATCCTGCCGCTGGGCGACTGGGTGCTGCAACGCGCCTGCACCCTGCTGCATGCGTGGCGCGCGCCGGGACTGTCGCATCTGCGGCTGGCGGTCAACCTGTCGGCGCGCCAGTGCCACGGGCCGGGCCTGCTGCCGCACCTGGACCGCATGCTGCTCAGTCACGGCATCGACCCGGCGCTGCTGGAACTGGAAATCACCGAATCGGCGGCGATGCAGGATCCGGAACGCAGCCGCGCGCTGCTGATCGAACTGCGTTCGCGCGGCATCAAGGTGGCGATCGACGACTTCGGCACCGGCTACTCGTCGCTGAGCTACCTGAAGCTGTTCGAGATCGACCGCATCAAGATCGACCGCGGCTTCGTCAAGGACATCGAGAGCGACCCGAACGACGCGGTGATCGTCGCCGCCACCATCGCGCTGGCGCATTCATTGGGACTGGAAGTGATCGCCGAAGGCGTGGAAACCGAAGCGCAGCGCGACTTCCTGCGCGCCAAGCAGTGCGACGAAGCGCAAGGCTACCTGTTCGCGCGACCGATGCCGGTCGCGCAATTCGAAGCCATGGTCCGCGCCGCCGAAGTGCCGGCCTGACCCCGGTTTTTAGTCGGGGGTGCGGCCCACGGTGGGGTCGCGCTCGATCATGTCCAGCAGCGCCGCCACCACTTCCGGATCGAACTGCTTGCCGGCGCGGTCGCGGATGTAGTTCACCGCTTCGGTGTGCGGCCACGGCTCCTTGTATGGCCGCTCGTGCAGCAGCGAGTCGAACACGTCGACCACCGCCACGATGCGCGCCGCGATCGGAATCGCCCGCTCCTTGAGCTGGTTCGGATAGCCGTTGCCGTCCCAGTGCTCGTGGTGGCCGCCGGCGATCTCCGCGCCATAGGTCAGGTAGCTGACGCCGTCGACCATATTGGCCGCGCGCTCCAGGATGGTCCGCCCCACCGCCGCGTGCGTCTGCATCTCGGCGCGTTCCTCCGGCGTGTGGATGCCCGGCTTGAGCAGGATGTGGTCCGGCGTCGCCACCTTGCCCACGTCGTGCAGGATCGACGCCAGGCCGATCATCTCGAGCAGCTGCGGCGTCACCTCGTCCGCATACGCGCCGCGCTCGTGCAGGCGCTGGGCCAGCGACGACGACAGCATCTGCACCCGCCGCACATGGCCGCCGGTGCCGCTGTCGCGGAACTCGGCCAGGTCGGCCAGCGCCACCACGGTGGCTTCCTGCGCCTTGCGCAACTGGCCGAACATGTACAGGTTGTCGAACGCCGCCGCGATGCGCTGGCAGAACACTTCCAGCAGATCGCGCTGGATCTGCGCCAGCGGCCACGGCGGCGTCACCGAAATCGCCACCTCGCGGTTTTCCTGCGTATGGATGAACAGCACATTGGCCGGATGCTCGAACTGCGATTTTTTCTCGGCAAAAGCCTTGGCGATGGTCGGCCACAGCGGATGCGCGGCCGGCATCAGCTCGGCCTCGTTGAGCGCCGAATAATGGCCGGTGGCGGCCACCACGGTGGTGACGCCGGTGTCGCCCTGCATCAGGCACAGCACGCCGTCCGAGCCGACGTCGAGGATGGCGCTGACCTGGTTCAGCACGCCCGAGGCGAACTCGCGCAGCGAATGGATCTGGTACAGATTGGTGGCGCCGGCCAGGATCTTGCCGAGGCCGACACGACTGCGCTCGAGCATGTTCAGGCTCTCGTAGGCGCGCAGCGCCGAAATCACCGTGGTGAACAGCTTCTGCGTGGTCAGCTCGGTCTTGGCCTTGTAATCGTTGATGTCGTATTCGATGATGACGCGCTGCTCGGGCGCCTGGCCCGGCTGGCCGGTGCGCAGCACCACGCGCACGATGGCGTTGTGCAGTTCCTCGCGGATGCGGCGCGCCAGGATCAGGCCGGCGTCGTCGGTTTCCATCACCACGTCCAGCAGCACCAGCGCCACGTCGGGCGTGTCGCGCAGGATGTCGAAGGCTTCGCGTCCGCTGTAGGCGGAGAACAGTTCCAGCTCGCGGCCCTTGAAGCTGACATTGCGCAGCGCCAGCCGGGTGACGGCATGCACATCCACATCGTCATCCACGATCAGCACGCGCCACAAACGCTGGTCCGGGGCGCCGAGACCACTGGCAGGAAGCTCGTCCTCGTCTTCGTCGATCAGCCAGTTGTCGTCTGCGGCGTTGGAATCGGTCATTACACATCTCCTGTTGTTACCTTCAGGATAATCAGATTCCACCACCCTGACAACTCTTATCGAGGATGCGCTGCGGCATTAGTTGTTGACGGGAGATGCCCCCGGGTCGACGCTGGCGGCGGCAGTGCGGCTGGGGCCGCCGCAGGCGCCCGGATTGGCGCCGACATCCAGGTTCTGATAGCGGATTTCGTACTTGCCATTGCTGAGTTTGTCGACCAGCAGCTTGTCGTGCGCCTGCACGTAGGCGTAGCGCACGTTGGAGCGGCGGTCCATGTCATACACCTTGATGAACACCGCCGAGGCATTGCCGCCGTTGTCGAGGGTCAGCTGCATGTCGTCGCCGTGGTTACCGACCGGGAAACCTTCCATGTAGCCGGAACGGGTCGGCCACGGCTCGCCGTTGGGCGCGAGCAGCGTCTGGGTCTGGGTTTCGCTGTCGCACTCGGCGCCGGCGCCCGGCAACACCACCTGCGAGGCCGACACCACCTTGATCGGCGACGGCTTGGCCAGCGGCGCGTCGGCCAGCCGCACCGTGGCCCAGGCGTCGTGCTGCTCGGCCCGGGCCTCGCTGCGGCTGTCGCGCCCGCGC
>NZ_WKJN01000042.1 GCF_009674495.1 Duganella alba
CAAGCGCGCGCCGCGCGGCGGCGCCAGCGCGTGGATGGCGCTCAATGCCGCATCGAGCTGCGCCGCCAGCGTGCGCTGCGCCTGCGCCAGTTCGGTTTGCAGCGCCACCGACAGTTCGCCGGGCGCGCCGTCATCGCGTTGCGGCGAGCCGCACAGCTTCTCGACCTGCGCCAGGGTGGCGGCGATCTGTTCCAGGCCGATGTTGGCGGCCACGCCGCGCACCTTGTGCGCCCAGGCCTGCGCTTCGGCCAATCCCACTTCGCTGGTGTTGGCCAGCAGCTTGACCAGCGTGGCGGCGGCGCTGGCGTGGTCCGCCACGAAACGGTGCAGCGCCTGGTGATAGGCGGCCTCCTCGCCGCCCCAGCGCGCCAGGCCGGCCTTCTGGTTCAGCGAGCGCAGGCGTGGCGCCTCGGACGGCGGCGGCGCCGACGCCAACGGCGGCAGGTTGAGCACCCGCGCGATTTCGTGCGACAGCGTGTGCCAGTCCACCGGTTTCGACGCAAAGCCGTTCATGCCGGCCTTGGCGGCCGCTTCGCGGTGCGCCGCCAGCACGCTGGCGGTCATGGCGACGATCGGCACCGGCGCGTCGCCGTTGTGCTGTTCGCGCGCGCGGATGGTGCGGGTGGCGGCCAGGCCGTCGAGCATCGGCATCTGCATGTCCATCAGGATCACGTCGTGCAGGCGGTCGGCCGATCGCTGCACCGCCATGTAGCCGTCGGCGGCGGTGTCGAGCGTGTGGCCGCGCTTGGCCAGCAGCAGCGACAGCAGCTCCAGGTTCTGCGGCACGTCGTCGGCCGCCAGGATGTGCAGCGGAGGCAGCGGATAGTCGCTCACTTCGCTGTGCTGGCCCTCGCCGTTGTGCGCCGGCTCCAGCGGCAGCAGCACGTGGAAGGTGGTGCCCTTGCCGGGCGTGCTCTCGGCCCAGATTTTGCCGCCCATCAGGTCCACCAGCTGGCGGCTGATGGTGGTGCCCAGGCCGGTGCCGCCGAAGCGCCGCGTCATCGAGGCGTCGGCCTGGGTGAACGGATCGAAGATGGCGTTGATGCGTTCCGGCGCGATGCCGATGCCGGTGTCCTGCACGGCGATGTGCAGCTGCCCCTGGCGCACACCGGCGCGCAGGCACACCTTGCCCACGGCGGTGAACTTGATGGCGTTGTCGAGCAGGTTGCCGAGAATCTGGCGCATGCGCAGTTCGTCGCCGTGCAGCCAGGCCGGCAGCGTGCCGTCGTAGGCGATGTCGATTTCCAGTCCCTTGCTGCGGGCGTTGCTGCCGAAGGTGGACGCCAGCTCGTCGATCAGGCCGAGCAGGCTGTAATCGTCCGGCTCCAGTTCCACCGCGCCCTTGTCCAGCTTGGCGGTGTCGAGGATTTCGTTCAGCAGCCGCAGCAGCGAGCGGCCTTCCTTGCGCACGGTGTTCAGGTGGCGCTGCTGCTCTTCGCTCAACTCGGTATCGAGCAGCACGTCGGTGAAACCGAGGATGGCGTTCATCGGCGTGCGGATTTCGTGGCTCATGTTGGCGACAAAACTGGCGCGCGCGGCGGCCGCCTGTTCCGCCGTCTCCTTGGCCTTGCGCAGTTCCAGTTCCATCTCGCGGCGTTCGCTGATGTCGAGGATCACGCCGTCGATCCAGCGGATCTCCGGATTGCTCTCGTCCTGCGTCACCGCGCCGTGCTCCCACATGAAGCGCCGGCTGCCGTCGGCGTGGATCAGGCACCACTCGACCTGGTAGGCCGCCAGCGCGGCGATGCTGCGCGAAATTTCGGCGGCCACGCGCTCGCGGTCCTCCTCGCAGATCAGCGAGCCGAAGGTGCGGATGCGCCGGGCGCCGACGAAGTCGCTGGCCGGATAGCCGGCCAGGCGTTCGATGCCGTCGCTGACGAACACCGGCGGCGCGTCGAAGGCCATGCTGCTGCGGAAGGAGATGCCGGGGATGTTGCCGATCAGCGAACGGAATTGCTGCTCGTTGTCGCGCAGCGCCTGCATGATGGCGCGGCGCTCGCTGATGTCGGTAATGAACAGCACGAACAGGTCGCGCTGCGCCAGGCGCGCGTGGCCCAGCGCGCGGCGGATCGGCACCTGGCTGCCGTCCTTGCGCACGGCGATCACTTCGCTGCCCTTGCCGGGCACGGTGCCATCCTCGGTGCGCAGGTAGTTCAGCAGGCCGTCCTGCTCCGAGCGCTCGGCATCGGCCATCAGCAGGCGCACGTTGCGGCCGATGATCTCGCCGCGCGCCCAGCCGAAGATGCGCTCGGCCGAGGCGTTGAATTCCTGGATCACGCCGTCGCGGTCGACGGTGATGACGCCGTCGACGGTGGTGGTCAGCAGCGCGCGCATCCAGGCCTCGCTCTCGGTCTGGAGGCGATACAGTTCGCGGTAGCGCAGCATGCCGTTGGCGGCCATGGCGAACACCGTCACCGCCACGGTGATCAGCGACAGCGCCAGCGCCAGGAAGGTGGAGTTCTGTTGCGGCGAGGCGTCGAGCGGCAGCACGCCGGTGAAGCGCGCCGCCGCCATGCCGGTGTAGTGCATGCCGGCGATGGCGCAGCCCATGACGGCGGCGCTGAACGCCGCCACCAGCGCCGGCGGCAGGCGCAGCGTGCGCAGGCCGAAGCGTATCCACAGGGCCAGCGTGGCCAGCACCACCGCCACCACGATCGACAGGCCGAACATGAAGGGATCGTAGCGCAGCTGCAGCGCGGTCTGCATCGCCGCCATGCCGGTGTAGTGCATGGCGCCGATGCCGGCGCCGACCAGCACGCCGCCGCTGATGAGCGAGATGGCGCTCAGGCGCTGCATGCTGATGATGTACAGCGCCACCGCCGAGGCCGCCAGGCTGGGCAGCACCGAGATCAGCGTCAGCGCGTGGTCGTAGTCGACGTCGGTGCACAGGTTGAACGCCAGCATGCCGATGAAGTGCATCGACCACACGCCGCAGCCCAGCGCCAGGCTGCCGGTGGCCAGCATGGCGGCGCGCAGCGGACGCGTGCCGGCCAGGCGCGCCTGCGCGGCGACTTGCAATCCCATCCACGATGAGAATATGGCAACCAGGATCGAGAGTAAAACCAGCCACGGCGAATAAGTGCCGTAGTGGAGCAGGGACGGATTGTCCGGCGATATGAAGAGTTCCATCATGATGATGGGACCATATCACAGAAGAAACCGCCCGCAGGCGGTTTTTTGACTACAGGTTGTGCTTGAAGAAGGCGTCGGTGCGGGCGTTGGCCAGCGTCGCGGCGGCGCTGTCGTAGTGGTTGCCGCCGGGGCGCGCGAACGCGTGGTTGCAGCCGGGGTAGTCGTGCAGCTCGATGTGCGGGTTGGCGGCGAAGGCGGCGTGGATGGCGGCCTGCGCTTCCTTGCCGATGTATTCGTCCTCTTCGGCCAGGTGGTACAGCAGCGGCCTGGCGACGTTGCCGGCTTCGCCGATGTACTTCTCGGTGCTGCCGCCGTAGTAGGCGACAAAGGCGTCGGCCTCGGCGCGGGCGGCGGTCAGGTAGGTCAGCAGGCCGCCCAGGCAGTAGCCGGTGACGCCGACCTTGCCCGAGGCGCCGGGCAGCGTGCGCGCGGCCGCCACCACGGCGGCGATGTCATCGACGCCGCCGTCGAGGTTGTAGGCGCTGTACAGCGCGAAGCCGCGCGCCCAGTCGCCGGGACTGTCTTCCGACATGTCGAGGCCGGGTTCGGCGCGCCAGAACAGGTCCGGCGCCACGGCGATGTAGCCCTTGGCGGCGTAGGCGTCGGCGATGCTGCGGATGCCGGCGTTGACGCCGAAGATCTCCTGCAGCACGACGATGACGGGGGCGCTGGCGGCTTGGGCTGGACGCGCCACGTAGCAGGTGAAGCTGCCGTCGGCGACGGCGATGGTGAGCGTTTCTGGCATGGGATTCTCCGGTGGTTGAGAGCTCAATCTTAGGCAGGAAAACCGCGCTTGAGAACCGGCATTCGTGCAAAACCGCCGTGCAGGATTGCAAACGCCGTCCATCACTGAATTGTTGCTTTTAAGATAAATCTGTTTGATACTTGCTCGGCTGATCCGCATGTCGCCGGATCTCACTATGGGACACACTGAAAACAATGGCTTTCCTGACCAAGAAAAAGATTGTGCTGGCCGTCGCCCTGCTGCTCATCGGCGGTGGCGCCACCGCCTACTATTCCAAAAGCAAGACCCCTGTGGTGGAGCCGCCACGTTTCCGCACGGCAGCCGTCGACAGCGGCAACATCACGCAGACGGTGACCGCCACCGGCACCATCAATCCGGTGGCGCTGATCAATATCGGCTCGCAGGTGTCGGGCACAGTCAGCGAGCTCAAAGCCGACTTCAACGACCACGTGAGCAAGGGCCAGGTGCTGCTGAAACTCGATCCGACCATCTTCAACGCGCAGATCCGCCAGGCCGACGCGCAGCTGGCGTCGGCGCGCGCCTCGCTCAAGCTGGCGCAGGCCACGCACCAGCGCAATCAGTCGCTGCTGTCGCAGAACTACATCTCGCCGCTGGCGCTGGACCAGTCCAAGCGCGAGGTCGACGTGGCGCAGGCGAATATCCAGCTGGCCTCGGCGCAGCTGGCGCGCGCGCAGGCGGACTTCGACAACAGCGTGATCCGCTCGCCGATCGACGGCGTCATCATCAAGCGCACCGTCGACCTGGGCCAGACGGTGGCGGCGTCGTTCACCACGCCGCAGCTGTTCCAGATCGCGCGCGACCTGACCAAGATGCAGATCGACACCAGCGTCTCGGAAGCCGACGTCGGTTCGCTGAAGGAAGGGCAGGAAGCCCGCTTCGTGGTGGACGCCTATCCGGACAAGGAATTCAATGCGCGCATGCGCCAGTTCCGCCTGGCCGCCAACGTGGTGAACAGCGTGGTGACGTATAACGTGGTGCTGGACGTCGACAACCAGGACGAGCTGCTCAAGCCGGGCATGACGGCGCAGGTGCGGCTGCTGGTGGGCAACCGCCAGAACGTGCTGCGCGTGCCGACCGCCGCGCTGCGCTTCCGTCTCAGCGACGAGGAAATCGAGAAGCAGAAGAAGCTGGCCGACGCGGCCAGACCGGCCTCCGCCTCGGCCAGCGCCTCTGCGGTCGCCGCCGCCGACGCGCCGCAGGACGACGACGCTTCGTTCCGCACCAAGGCCGACCTGGCGCGCTCGTTCCGCATCTACACGCTGGACGCGAAGAACCAGCCTAAGGCCACCGACGTGAAAATCGGCCTGTCCAACTTCCGCTACACCGAAGTGGTGGGCGGCGAATTGAAGAAGGGCGACAAGGTCATCACGCGCGCGATCGGCAACGAGAATGCGGGTGGCATGTGAGTGGGCCGGTCAATGAACTGCTGATTGATATCCGCCGGGTCACCAAGAGCTACTTCTCCGGCAGCATCGAAACGCAGGTGCTGCACGGGATCGACCTGGCCGTGCCGCGCGGCGACTTCCTGGCGGTGATGGGGCAGTCCGGTTCCGGCAAGTCGACGCTGATGAACATCTTCGGCTGCCTGGACCAGGCCACCGGCGGCAGCTACTTTCTCAACGGCGTCGACACCTTGACGCTGTCGCGCAATGAGCTGGCGACCATCCGCAACCGCACCATCGGCTTCGTGTTCCAGAGCTTCAACCTGATCAAGCGCATGAGCGTGGCGGAGAACGTGGCGTTGCCGCTGATCTACGCCGGCGTGTCGCGCGCCAGGGCGCATGCCAAGGCCCTGCTGGAACTGGAGCGCGTCGGGCTGAAGGAGATGGCCAGGCGCACGCCGAACCAGCTGTCGGGCGGCCAGCAGCAGCGGGTGGCGATCGCCCGCGCGCTGGTGGGCGACCCGCCGCTGATCCTGGCCGATGAGCCGACCGGCAACCTCGATACCCAGACCAGCGTCGAGATCATGCGCTCGTTCCAGCAGTTGAACGAGGAGCGCGGCATCACCATCCTGCTAGTGACGCACGAGCCGGACATCGCCGCCTACAGCAAGCGCCTGATGCGCCTCAAGGACGGCCACGTGCTGTACGACGGCCCCTCGGCCGAAGGCCTGCGCCAGATGCTGCTGAGTCACGAAAACTTAACCGTATAAACCGTATAAACCATATGAACCTTTTGCAGATCGTGGTAGAGGCGTTTCGCTCGATGCTGGCGAACCGCCTGCGCACGCTGTTGACCATGCTGGGCATCATCATCGGCATCACGTCCGTGGTGCTGCTGCTGGCGGTGGGCGACAGCATGAAGCGCTTCATCGCCAAGGAGCTGGAACAGCTGGGCACCAATATGCTGTTCATCTCCCCCGGCGGCGACCGCGCGCAACAGCAGCGCATGCGCAGCGGCGCACAGCCGGCGATGACCATCGCCGACGCGGCCTCGCTGAACGAACTGCCGTCGCTGGCCGGCGCCGCGCCGGTGCTGCAGGGCGGCTTCAATCTCGCGGTCGGCAACGAAAACGCCTCCAAGACCGTGCACGGCGTCACGCCGGCCATGTTCAAGATCCGCGGCTGGAAGGTCGACAAGGGCAGCGCCTTCAGCGACGCCGACGTGCGCGCCGCCTCGCGCATGGTGGTCATCGGCCGCAAGATCGCCGACCAGTTCTTCTACAAGCAGGACCCGCTGGGCAAATACATCCGCATCGAGAACGTCTCGTTCCAGGTGGTGGGCGTGCTGTACGGCGAGGGCAAGCAGGTGGACGGCGGCGACCTGAGCGAATACGTCATCGTGCCGATCACGGCGGCCGCCGCCAACCTGGTGAAGATGCCGTTCCCCGGCAATGTGCACTACGTGGTGGCGCAGGGTAAATCCGGCGGCAACCTGCAGGATGCGATCCAGGACATCGGCGAGACGCTGCGCGACCGTCACCACATCAAGATCGACCAGCCGGACGACTTCCGCATCGATAACCTGGCATCGTTCGCCGAGACCGCGCAGAAGATCAGCGCCGGCCTGGCCGCGCTGCTGGGGCTGATCGGCGCGATCTCGCTGATCGTCGGCGGCATCGGCATCATGAACATCATGCTGGTGTCGGTGACCGAGCGCACGCGCGAAATCGGCATCCGCATGGCGATCGGCGCCAAGCCGCGCGACGTGCTGCTGCAGTTCCTGACGGAGGCGGTGGTGATCTGCCTGGTGGGCGGCATCTTCGGCATCGTGCTGGCCACCGGCGCGGCGGCCGGCATCACCGCCACCGGCAAGTTCGACGTCTTCATCACCTTGCAGGCGGTGGTCGTGGCGTGCGGCTTTTCCAGCCTGGTGGGCGTGTTCTTCGGCTTCTATCCGGCGCGGCGCGCCTCCAAGCTGCTGCCGGTGGACTGCCTGCGCTACGAGTGATCAGTAGTCGAACTTCTTGCTGCCGCCGCTGGACGCCTTGAAGTAGATCGAGTTTTCCTCGCGCTCCTTGCGGACCACTTCGCGGCGTTCGCGGTTGGCCTGGCGGCGCTCCTCGACGCGTGCGTTGTGCGCGTCGATGCGGCGCTGCGTCTGCAGGCCCTTCTTGCTGTTCTCCAGCAGGCCGAACTTGTGCCGCATGGCGAACGCCCACAGCAGGAATACCACCAGCAGCGACAGCAGGTAGGCGCTTTGCCACAGGCCGTAGTTCTGGCTGATGAAGGGGAAGATGGGCGCGGCTTTTTCCAGCCAGCCCTGGCCCAGCACGCCGAGGCCGGCCGCCAGCACGCCCAGACAGAAAGTCTTGGCGATCATCCAGCGGCTGGCCCTGATCCGCGATTCCCAGAAGGTTTGCGGATCGTCGGTCAGTTGGTCGAGATAGGGAGTGTGGTCGTGTTGCGTAGTCATAGCGACAATTTTTTAGGGCGCCAATATTGCGTTGGGGATTATCGCACATTTTCCGTGTGGAAATATCAGCTGTGTTGATCTGGATCTAATTCCGGAAGGAGGCTGTGGGGCTGTCTAAAGGGGAGTGTTGCCGGCGGACGCGCTGCCGCATACTGGATGGACCGATTTCACCGCAGGTGCACCATGCGCAACCGCGTCGCAGGATTCAGCTGTCTCGCTCTGATCGCCGCCGGCGCCGCCGCGCAGGACGACGTCGCCCCCGTCAGCAGCAGCGTGATCTATGACGCCAATGTGCTGGCCAACGTGCGCGGCGGCGCGCGTCGCGGCAGCGGCTATCAGGGCATGCTGCGCTGGCAGACCAGCGTCGATGGCGAACGCGCCTTCGGCTGGCCGGACAGCAGCGGCTTTGTCAACGTGATGGCCGCCCACCATGCCGGGCCGGCCATCCTGACGGGCGACGCCCAGGGCGTCAGCAATATGACGGCGCCGCCCGGCGTGCGTTTGGAGGAAGCCTGGATGCAGCAGAATTTCCTCAATGACCGGCTGTCGGTGCTGGCCGGTCGCTACGATCTGAACAGCGAGTTTTACCATCTCAACGCCGCGACGCTGTTTTTCAACAGCTCGTTTGGGATCGGCGCCGAGTTCGGCCAGAGCGGGCCGGGCGGGCCGTCGATTTTTCCGGCCACCGCCATCGGCGTGCGCATCGCCGTTAAGCCGGCGCCGGACGTGGTGTTGCGCGCCGCCGTGCTCGACGGCGTGCCGGTGGACCGCGCCGGCGGCCGCCGCGCGGCCTTCCGTGGCGGCGATGGATTGTTGCTGGTGTATGAAATGGCATGGCTGCACCGGCCGGAAAGCGCCGATGCGCCGCCGGATCACCATCTGCGCATCGGCCGCAATGCCGGCCTGGCTACGGACCAGGGCAAGCTGGCCGTCGGTGGCTGGTATTACACCGCGCGCTTTGCCGACCTTGGCGCGCTCGACGCCGCCGGGCAGCCGCGCCAGCAACGCGGTTCCGGCGGCGCCTACCTGGTGGCCGAACGCGCCCTGTATCAGTCCGGCGCCGGGACGCAACAGGCCGTCACGGGATTTGTGCAGTCCGGCGTGGCGGACAGCCGCGTCAACCGCTTCAACGCCTACCTCGGGGCGGGCGTGACGGCGACCGGCTTCGTGCCGGGGCGCGCCGCCGACACACTGGGGCTGGCGCTGGCCATCGCCCGCAACGGCGATGCCTACCTGCGCGGCCAGGACGCGGCCGGCCTGGTCAACCGGCGCGCCGAGTCCACCGTCGAGCTGACCTATCTCCGCCAGGTCAACCCGCAC
Organism: Duganella alba; assembly: GCF_009674495.1. Lineage (GTDB taxonomy): Bacteria > Pseudomonadota > Gammaproteobacteria > Burkholderiales > Burkholderiaceae_D > Rugamonas > Rugamonas alba. Next base: position 9,074 of record NZ_WKJN01000042.1, read on the forward strand.
CTGTCCCTGCAATCCAGCGTGCAGTACGTGATCCATCCGAACACGCTGGCAGGGACTGCCAACGCACTGACGCTGCAACTGCGCGCCGAGGTGGCGTTTTAGACCGCTGGACGCGGTGGCCGCCTTTGCGTAGCATGGGGGCATGATCAAACGTTTACTCTCGGCGGCCTTGCTGGCTGCATCCTTGCAGGCGGCGGCTGCGCCGCTGCTGTCGGTGGTGGGCGACGGCTGGGCCAACAACTCGGTCAATGCCGTGGTGTTCCGCAAGAATTCGCTGGTGACGCAGGGCGACACGCAGTACGTGGCGTACTACGATGCGCAGCGCTACCTGGTGCTGGGCAAGCGCAAGCTGGGCGGCACGCGCTGGACGGTGCGGCGCAGCGCCTGGCAGGGCAATGCGGCCGATGCGCACAACGCCATCAGCATCATGGTCGATGGCGCCGGCTACCTGCACGTGTCGTGGGACCATCACAACAATCCGCTGCGCTATGCGCGCGGCGTGGCGCCGGGATCGCTGGAACTGGGACCCAAGCTGGCCATGGTCGGCGCCGAGGAAGAGGAGGTGTCCTATCCCGAGTTTCACCGGCTGCCGGACGGGAACCTGCTGTTCTTCTACCGGCTGGGCGGCTCGGGGCGCGGCGATCTGATCATCAACCGCTACGACGTCGCCACGCAGCGCTGGACCCGGCTGCATACCAACCTGATCACCGGCGAGGGCAAGCGCAACGCCTACTGGCAGGCCTTCCTCGATCAGCGCGGCACGCTGCATCTGTCGTGGGTGTGGCGCGAGTCGCCGGACGTGGCCAGCAACCATGACATGGCGTATGCGCGTTCGCGCGACGGCGGCGTGACGTGGGAGCGCTCGGACGGCACGCCGTACACGCTGCCGATCAGCGCCGCCAGCGCCGACTATGCGCTGCGCATTCCCCAGAACAGCGAGCTGATCAACCAGACCTCGATGGCGGCCGACCAGCAGGGCCGTCCCTACATCGCCAGCTACTGGCGCGACGCCGGCTCGGCGGCGCCGCAGTATCACGTGATCTTCCACGACGGCGCGGCGTGGCAGGTGCGGTCGCTGGACTTCCGCAAGACGCCGTTCTCGCTGGGCGGGCAGGGCACCAAGCGCATTCCGATCGCGCGGCCGCAGATCATGGTCAACGCGGCCGGCGCGCTGCTGGTGTTCCGCGACGAGGAGCGCGGCAGCAAGGTGTCGGTGGCCAGCGCCGCCGATGTCCTGCACGGCCCATGGCAGGTGCGGGATCTGACCTCGTTCGCCGTCGGCGCCTGGGAGCCCAGCTACGACACCGAACTGTGGCGCCGCAACGGCACCCTGAGCCTGTTCGTGCAGAACGTCCAGCAGGTCGACGGCGAAGGCCAGGCCAGCGTGCCGCCGCAGCCGGTGCAAGTTCTGGACTGGCAGCCGTAGTGGTGTTATCCCGGAATCATCTTGAGCAGCAGGGCTGAAAGCAGCGACGATTGCAGTATGCCGACGCCGACCACCCAGCGTATCAACTCGGCTCTGCTCTCCGCAATTTTTGTTTCCAGTCGTGCTTCGACCTGATCGATTCGGCCATTCAGCCGTATGTCGACCCGGTCGATTTTTGCATCCAGTTTGAATTCCACCTGATCGATTTTCGCGTCGAGCGTGAACTCGACCTGATCAAATTTAGTGTTGGTGTCCGTGGCGTACTTATCGAGCTTGGTGTTGAGAGCATCAAGCGCATTCATGAGTTCGCCAGTTGTCTCGGCCTGAATGTCGGCGAGCGCTGGCGGCATGCCTGCTTCCTGCAGCCGCTTGGCATATTGGTGATTGTCGAAAAGAATGGTCATGGCGGTCTCCGGGTCTGGGTGAGCACCTATCTTAAAAATACGGCCTGAACGGCGTTTGATATATCGCAAATGTCTACCGTCGCTTTGCATGGCCGGCCGCCGTGTCTATCTCGCCACAGTGCCATTTTATGCCGGTTTTGCCCGCGCCCCTCTGTACATGCCATGCCAGTGATTGCTTTTTGGTATTAAATGGTAGCGTATAACATTTCAAACATTATTTTTGTTGACAATAACTTTTCAACGCTTTTACACTCAAATGATCGCGCAACCATTTAAGCTGTAAGTTGTTCGGTTTATAACAATAACCACGGTGATCTACCGAAGGAGACTGTAAAATGCTAGTGAATCACAAAAAATCCCGGCCAGCTGGCCGGCAGATGGCGTTCGGCCTGACTGTCATGGCTGGATTGATTGCGCAATCATACGCGCAGGAAGCCCCAACGCCGGCAGCCCCGGCCACGCCGGCGGCAGCCCAGGCCGATGCGGCGCCGATGACGGTGGTGCAGGTCAACGGCTACCGCAACTCGCTGCTGTCGTCCGCCAAGGACAAGAAGGAAGCCGTCGGCTTCCAGGACTCGATCAACGCCGAAGACTTCGGCAAATTCCCGGACAAGAACATCGCCGAATCGCTGAGCCGCATTCCCGGCGTCGGCGTCTCGCGCGACATCACCGGCGAAGGCTCCACCATCCAGATCCGCGGCCTCGGTTCGAGCTTCACCAAGATCCTGCTGAACGGCGCGCCGATCGCGGTGGCCTCGTCCGGCCCGATCGACGGCGCCAACACCAACCGCGAGGTCGACCTCGACCTGCTGCCCACCGACCTGTTCACCAAGCTGACCGTCAGCAAGAGCCCGACCGCCGAGATGATCGAAGGCGGCGCGGCCGGCGTGGTCAACCTGCGCAGCGCCCGTCCGTTCGACAAGGAAGGCCGCACCATCGCCGCCAGCATCACCGCCACCAAGCAGCAGATCGCCGACAAGACCGGCGGCCGCGGCTCCTTCCTGGCCAGCCAGACCTTCGGCGACTGGGGCATCCTGGGCGGCGTCACGCTGTCGCGCCAGCAGATCCACACCACCGGCTGGGAAACCGTCGGCTACACCAACGCCAACCTGTCGGCCGCGCAGAACCCTGCGTCCAGCCGCAACAACACCGGCGGCGGCAACTTCACCATTCCGGCCACGGTGCCGGTCGGCGCCGGCAACGGCCTGGTGACCGGCCAGGTCATCGACCAGGCCTGGCTGCTGGCGCACAATCCGGGCCTGACCATCCAGCAGATCGACAACGCCATCCTGCCGCGCCTGGGCCGCACCATGGACTACTTCGGCACCAAGGACAAGGGTTCGGCCATCTTCGCCGCCGAATACCGCCCGACCGAGAACCTGCACTTCTACCTGGACACCATGTACAGCAAGCGCGACGACAAGATGACGCGCATGGACTACGACTGGTCGGTCCGTAACGGCGGCATGATCCCGCTCAACATGACGGTCGACAAGAGCGATTGCAGCAACGGTTGCACGGTCACCGGCGGCACCTTCGCCAACACCCAGAACTTCTTCGAGCACGGCTACCGCCGCGACCAGGTCAGCCTGCTGGGCCTGAACCCCGGCATGGAGTGGAAGATCACGCCAAGCCTGAAGCTGGACGCGCAGGTCAACTACACCCGCAGCAACTTCAGCCACGAAGCGCCGACCGTGTACCTGATCACCGCGCCGAACAGCGGCAACACGGTGACCTACAACAATAACAACGGCGGCATCCCGTCGGTGGTCGCCAGCACCGACCTGAACAATCCAAACAGCTATGTGTGGAACACCGGCCGCGTCAACGTGCAGAACGAGTTCCGCAAGACCGAGACCAAGGGCTTCCATAGCGACCTGAGCTGGGGCGACGAGAAGTTCAACATCAAGGGCGGCATCGCCTACGACGACATTACCCGCCGCATCAACGCCACCGACAACTCGGCGGCATGGCAGGCGGCGGTGTGCGGCAACAATCCTAGCGTGTTCCTGCAAGGCCCGAACGGTGCGCCGACCTGCGACGGCGCCTCGACCCCGGGCGCCAGCGCCGCCGCGCTGTACCCAGGCTACGGCACCGGCTACACCGCCGGCGCCACCGCGCCGCTGACCTATGGCGGTTCGCTGATTCCGCAAAGCGCGCTGGGCAGCTACATCATCCCTGGCCCGTATGGCCGTCCGATCGTCGACTGGAACCGCTTCGCCAAGGATTCGAACTACCAGCAGTACTACAACACCGCGCCATCGAGCGGTGCTTCGTCGACCGGCGCCAGCTCGGGCTTCATCGGCGAGAAAACCACCGGCTTCTACGTCGAAGCGAATGGCCAGTTCGACCTGGCCGGCTTCCCGGCGCGCTACAACGGTGGTGTGCGGTACGTTCGCACCAAGCAGTCGGTCGGCTCGCTGAACTCGATCACCGATCCGCGCAACGCCGCACTGACGCAGAACGGCAGCAAGTATCCGAACATCGACCAGTGGGTCTACCAGGATACGACCTATAACAACACGCTGCCGTCGGGCACCCTGGCGGTGAACCTGCGCAGCGACGTGATCGCCCGCGCAGCGCTGTCGCGCAGCATGACCCGCGCCGATCCGAACGCGCTGCGTCCTGGCGTGAACTTCTCGTCGGTCTCGGCGGACGTCGGCACCATCGGCAATCCGGCGCTCAAGCCCTACCTGTCGGATAACATCGACCTGGGCATCGACTGGTACACCGGCCGCGAAGGTTATGTCAGCCTGACCGTGTTCCAGAAGAAGGTGGATGGCTTCACCATCAACCAGAACATCACGCTGCCATTCAGCGCGCTGGCCGCCTACGGCATCAACTACAACACGCTGATTCCGGCGCAGCAGGTGGCGATCGATTCGCGCGGCGGTCCTAACGCGGCCACCGTGGTGATGACCCAGGCCCGCAACGCGTCGGGCGAGCTGAAGATCCGCGGTCTGGAAATCGGCTGGGTGCAGCCGCTTGACAAGATCCTGCCGATCCGCGGCTTCGGCATCAACGAAACGGCAACCTTCATCACCCAGCGTGGCGATGGTGAAGGCGGCGCCGGCTTCGTGGCCCTGGGCGTACCGAACCGTACCAACAACTTCTCGGTCTACTACGACAACCACGGCTACACCGCGCGTCTGTCGCACACCTTCTCGAAGGGCAGCCAGACCGCGACCGCGAACCAGAACGGCATCACCGACGCCGCGCTGTTCTCGGACAACTACAAGCAGCTGGACTTCTCGTCGAGCATCGACCTGGGTGAAGTGTTCGACAAGGAAAACTGGCCGACGCTGAGCTTCGACATCGTCAACCTGAACAACGACTCGCGTCGTGGCTACTTCCAGTTCAGCAACGCCAACTTCACGCAGTACTCGCCAGGCCGTACTTACTCGCTGGGCCTGCGCGCCAAGTTTTAATCGTCTGGCCCCGTCTCCTTGCGGGGCCTTTTATCCGCCCCTTCGGGGGCGGTTTTTTTTAAAGGAAAGCCATGGATGGATCGACACGCCGCATCCGCGCCGTCTGCCTGCTGGCCGCCATGCTGCTGGGCTGGACGTCGGTGCAGGCCGCCGCGCCGCCGCACCTGCGCAAGCAGGGCTGCGCGACGCAGCTGATCGTCGACGATCAACCGTTCCTGCTGCTGGGCGGGGAACTGCATAACTCGTCCGCCTCCAGCCTGGCGTATCTGGACAAGCTGTGGCCGACGCTGAAGGCGGCCGAAGTCAACACCGTGCTGGCGCCGGTCGAGTGGGACCAGATCGAGCCGGTGGAAGGACGCTTCGATTTCACCGTGCTGGATGGCGTGCTGAAACAGGCGCGCGCGCACAACACGCGGCTGGTGCTGCTGTGGTTTGGTGCGTGGAAGAATTCCATGTCGACCTACGCGCCGGCATGGGTGAAAAAAGACACGCAGCGCTTCCCGCGCGCGCAGACGCGCGCCGGCGTGCCGCAGGAGATCCTGACGCCGTTCGCACCGGCCACGCTGGCCGCCGACAGCGCCGCCTACCGCGCGCTGCTGGCGCACCTGAAGCAGGTCGACACGCAGCACACGGTGCTGATGATCCAGGTCGAGAATGAAATCGGCATGCTGCCGGAAGTGCGCGACTATAGCGCCGCCGCCAATGCCGCCTGGCGCGCGCCGGTGCCGGCCGCGCTGACCGCCTATCTGGCCGCGCACCAGCAGACCTTGCAGCCGGCGCTGAAAGCCGCGTGGCAGACGCGCGGCGCGCGCACCAGCGGCACGTGGGCCGAAGTATTCGGCGACACCATCGAGACCGAGGAGATGTTCCAGGCCTGGCACTACGCACAGTTTGTCGAGGCGCTGACGGCGGCCGGCAAGGCGGTCTATCCGCTGCCGATGTATGTGAACGTGGCGCTGAACCGGCCGGGCAAGCGTCCCGGCGAATACCCGAGCGCCGGCCCGCTGCCGCACTTGTTCGATGTGTGGAAGCCGGGCGCGCCGTCGGTGGACGTGCTGGCCATCGACACCTATTTCCCCAACTTCATCCACTGGGCCAGGCAATTCAAGCGCCCGGACAATCCGCTGTTCATCCCCGAGGCCAATCACGCCGAGCGACCCGACGCCGGCGCCGACGCCTTCTATGCGATCGGCGAGCATGACGCCTTCGGCTTCTCGCCGTTTGCGATCGACGACATCAAGGACGGCAACTCCTCGCTGCCGCAGGCATACCGCGTGCTCAAGCAGCTGGCGCCGCTGATCAACCGCTATCAGGGCAGCGGCAAGGTGCGCGGCTTCAAGGCGCCGGTGTCGTTCGACGGCGAAGTGGACACCGCGCCGCAGCAGGTGCGCATGGGCGGCTACACGCTGCAGGTGAGCTTCAACGCGCCGTGGGAGAAGCTGGCGCCGGCCGAGGTGCAGACGCGCGGCGGCCTGGTCATACAATCCGGCGAAGATGAATTCCTGGTCGCGGGCAAAGGCCTGACCATCGTCTTCGGCAGCGCCGACGGCGCCATGGTCGGCATCGAGCACGCCATCGAAGGCCTGGACGACAAGGGCCGCTGGCTGAACGGAGACGAAACACACCAGGGCCGCCACATCGGCCTGCCGGGCGACGCGTACACCATCCAGCGCGTCAAGCTGTACCGCTATCGCTGAACCGAACTTATTTGGAGTAAAGAACACATGAACCAATCAAGCAGTCCAGTCATCACCTCGATGCAGGTGATTCCAGTGGCAGGCTACGACAGCATGCTGCTGAACCTGTGCGGCGCGCATGCGCCGTTCTTCACGCGTAACCTGGTGCTGCTGACCGACAGTGCCGGTAACACCGGCATCGGCGAGGTGCCGGGCGGCGCCGGCATCCTGGCGGCGCTGGAGCGCTCGGTGCCGCTGGTGGTGGGCACGCAGATCGGCCGCTACAACCGCACGCTGAACGCGATCCGCGCTTCCATCGGCGGGCAGCACCAGGTGACTTCCGCCGCCGAAGCCGAGGTGCTCAAGCAGCCGCACGAAATCAATCTGCGCCTGGACAATGTGGTGACGGCGGTGGAAGCGGCGCTGCTCGATTTGCTGGGCCAACACCTGGGCGTGCCGGTGTGCGAGCTGCTGGGGTCCGGCCAGCAGCGTGACAGCGTGCCGATGCTGGCCTACCTGTTCTACATCGGCGACCGTGGCCGCACCGATCTGCCGTACCTGACCGGCGACGGCGCCAGCGGCTGGTATGCGCGCCGCCATCAGGAAGCGATGACGCCGGCGCAGATCGTCGAACTGGCCGAAGCCACCGTGGACAAATACGGCTTCAAGGACTTCAAGCTGAAGGGCGGCGTGATGCGCGGCGCGGAGGAAATGGAAGCCGTCACCGCGATCAAGAAGCGCTATCCGGATGCGCGCGTGACGCTCGATCCGAACGGCGCCTGGTCGCTGAAGGAGGCGATTGAACTGTGCCGTGGCCAGGGTCACATCCTGGCGTATGCGGAAGATCCGTGCGGACCGGAGAACGGTTATTCGGGGCGCGAGATCATGGCCGAATTCCGCCGTGCGACCGGCATTCCGACCGCCACCAACATGGTCGCCACCGACTGGCGCCAGATGGCGCATTCGCACCTGCTGGGCGCGGTGGATATTCCGCTGGCCGATCCGCATTTCTGGACCATGCAGGGATCGGTGCGCCTGGCGCAGCTGTGCGAGCAGTGGGGGCTGACGTGGGGATCGCACTCCAACAACCACTTCGACGTCTCGCTGGCGATGTTCACGCACGCCGCCGCTGCGGCGCCGGGCAACATCACCGCCATCGACACGCACTGGATCTGGCAGGAAGGCCAGGAGCGCCTGACGAGCGAGCCGCTGCAGATCGTCGGCGGCGCGGTGCAGGTGCCGCAGAAGCCGGGCCTGGGCATCGAGCCGGACATGGACCGCATCCAGGCCGCGCACGCGCTGTACAAAAAAGTCGCCACCACCGCCCGCGACGACGCCATGGCCATGCGCTACCTGGTCCCCGGCTGGACCTACTCGCCGAACCGTCCTAGCCTGGGTTGAGGCGCTGCGGGAAGGTCTCCACCAGCCAGTCGATGAAGACGCGCAGGCGTTGGGGGACGTGGCGGTTCTGTGGGTAGACCACGTGGAACGGGTAGGGCGCCGGCCGCCAGGGTTGCAGGATCTCCACCAGCGCGCCGTCCTTGATGGCGGCGCCGGCGGCGTAGGCGAAGGTCTGGATGATGCCCAGCCCTGCCAGCCCGGCCGCCATGTGGCCATTGCTCTCGTTGACGCCGATGCGGTGCTCGATCTTGATTTCGGTCTTCTCGCCATCGCGCAGGAAGCGGAACGGTATCGCCCGTCCGCTCTGCGCCAGCATGTAGGCCACCAGCCGGTGGCCGTTCTTCAGTTCCTCCGGATACGCCGGCACGCCATACTGCTTCAGGTATTCCGGCGTGGCGCAGGTGACCATCGTCGCCTCGCCGATGAGACGCGCCACCAGCGATGAGTTGTCCAGCGGACCGCCGCGTATCACGCAATCCACGTTATCGCTGACCATGTCCACCGAACGGTCCGACACGCCCAGGTCGATGCGGATGTCCGGATAGCGCGCCAGGAAATCGGGCAGGGCGGGAATCAGCACCTCGCTGGCCGTCGAGCCGCCGGTATCGACGCGCAGCTGCCCGCGCGGCTTGCTGCGGGCGATGTTGAACGAGGTGTCGACATCCTCCAGATTGCGCAGGATCAGCGCCGTCTTTTCATAGTAGTCCTGACCGTCCGGCGTGACGGTGACGCGGCGCGTGGTCCGCTGCAGCAGGCGCACGCCCAGATGCGACTCCAGTTCCTGCACCAGCTTGCTCAATGAAGCATTCGGCATATCCAGCGAATCGGCCGCCTTGGTAAAACTGCCGGCCTCCACCACCCGGGCAAAGGCCCGTATCGCCAATAACTGATTCATGCGGATTATCCATGTGTGTAGATAGTTATTTCAATTTTACCCGCTTTTTCAAATAATCTCCCAGCAGTAAAGTTCTCCCATGCACTTCGCATCCAACTTCAAGGAGAACATCATGAGCAAGCAACTGAATGGCAAAATCGCACTGGTTACCGGCGGCAGCACCGGCATCGGCCTGGCCACCGCGCAGGAACTGGCGGCGCAAGGCGCACGCGTTTTCATCACCGGCCGCCGCCAGGCTGAACTCGACGCCGCCGTCGCCGCGATTGGCGCCGGCGCCACCGGCATCCGCGCCGACGCTTCCGTGTTGAGCGATCTGGACGCGGTCTACGCCCAGATCGCCAAGAGCGCCGGCAAGCTGGACATCCTGTTCGCCAACGCCGGCGGCGGCGACATGATGCCGCTGGGCGCCATCACCGAAGAACACTTCGACCGCATCTTCGGCACCAATGTGCGCGGCGTGACCTTCACCGTGCAGAAAGCGCTGCCGCTGCTGGTGGACGGCGCCTCGGTGATCCTGACCGGTTCCACCACCTCGATCCAGGGCACCGCCGCTTTCAGCATCTACAGCGCCAGCAAGGCCGCCGTGCGCAACCTGGCCCGCTCGTGGGTGCTGGATCTGAAAGAGCGCGGCATCCGCGTCAACGTCGTCAGCCCTGGCCCGATCCGCACGCCTGGCCTGGGCGGCCTGGTGCCGGATGAAGCACGCCAGGGCCTGTTCGACTTCCTGGCCTCGCAAGTACCGCTGGGCCGCCTGGGCGAAGCGGCGGAAATCGGCAAGACCGTGGCCTTCCTGGCCAGCGACGCGGCCAGCTTCATCAACGGCACCGAGTTGTTCGTCGACGGCGGCATGGCACAGGTGTGATCATGAAAAAGTTCATCGCTATCGGGGCCATGCTGATCGCATCGCTGGCCCAGGCCCAGGCGACGGACGAGGTGGCGGTTGCGCAGCAGGCAATCAACCGTCACTTCGACATCTGGAACGACCGCAACGCCGCGCATTGGGACGCCAAGCTGCCGCAGGTCTACACGGCCGACGTGCTGGTGGCGGACTACGGCGGCCTGGCCACCGGCTACGCCGACATCCGCCGGCTGCTGGAGCGGGTGCAGGCCGACCATCCCGGCTTCGTCTTCACGCCGGCGCCGGTCGCCTGGAACCATGGCCTGGGACGGGTTACCTGGGGCTATGGGCCGAAGGACAATCCCAACCAGGTCCACGGTGAAGACATCTTCACCATCAAGGACGGCAAGCTTGCGAGCCTGCGCGTCTTCATCGACAAACAATAAAGGAAGCGCATCATGAAAATCTTCGCTGCGGTATTTGCCGCCATCGTACTGAACCTGGGCGGCGCCGCCCAAGCCGCCGGCATCAAGTCGGCCGGCATCGACCACGTTGGCGTCAACGTGCCGGACCTGAAGCAGGCCGAAGCCTTCTTCGCCAACACCTTCGGCTGCGAGCCGGTCACGCAAATCGGCCCGTTCCCGATGACGCCGCGCGCCGAAAGCGTGACGCTGGCGATGATCCGCTGCGGCACCGGCGCCAACATCGAACTGTTCGAATACAAGAACTCGACCGGCAGCAGCGTGATGCCGAAGAATGAAGACATCGGCGCCTCGCACATCGCCTTCTACACCGACGACGTGAAAGCCGGCGTGGCTTATCTGAAATCGCAAGGCATCACCGTGCTGGGCGAACCGATGACCATGACCAGCGGCGATACCGAAGGCGAAACCTGGGTGCACTTCCTGTCGCCATGGGGATCGGAGCTGGAACTGGTGGGCTACCCGAACGGCAAAGGCTACGAGAAGACTTCCAAGCTGAAGCTGTGGAATCCTAAACACCCAGCCAAGTAACACGATGGCCCGGTTCGCACCGGGCCATTTTTTTATTGCTGCTGCTGATTGCGCTTGGCGATTTCATTACCGGCATAACCGCCGCCAATCGCGCCGGCGATGGTCGCCAGCTTGCGGCCGTTACCGCTGCCCACCTGATTGCCCAGCAGACCGCCGACGACAGCACCGAGACCCATGCCCACCACGCTGTTCTGTACGACCGGCGCAGGAGCAGGCGCAACCGGCTGCGGCGCATAAGTGTGATGCACGATGGTCTTGTGCTCCACCACCCGGCGTGGCTCAGGCTGCGGCGCGACGGCTTGCACCGGAGCAGGTGCGGGAGCGACGGCGGCGATTGGAACCGGCGCATCGTTTGGCGCATTGCTGGCATGCGAATTCGGCAGAAGTCCTGCGATCGAAGCAGCGCCAACCAGGCTGACCAAGGCCACCGAGCCGGCAGCGAAAGCCATCATCGGATGAATGCGGGTGCGTGGGGTATGTTCCATTTTGTCTCTCCTGAAGATCGCCATCAGTGGCGCTTGTTCGTATAACGGGCAGGAGAAGGGGATAGCTGACGTGGAAAGTGTTTCCAGCGTAAGCAGATGTTACCTGATTTGATTCCATTGGTTGAAACTGATGGTGATGATTATTGGCTACCGGAGATGTAATCGCAAGACCATACTGTGTTCATCAACCCTTACTTCAGGAGCACATCATGAACAAAGCAATCCAAGGTTTCCGTCATCTGTTGTTGGCTGCCGCGCTGGCTGGCTCGACGCTGGCACAAGCAGCCGCACCGACCGGCTATACCGACAAAGTGGCGCAAGTGAATGGCACGCAGATCCATTACCAGATCGGCGGCAAAGGCACGCCAGTGGTCCTGTTGCACGGCTACACCCAGACCGGCTACATGTGGCGTCCCGTCATGGCCGAACTGGCCAAGACCCACACCGTGATCGTGCCCGACCTGCGCGGCGCCGGCGCCTCGGCCAAGGCTGCGGACGGCTACGACAAGGCCAACATGGCCAAGGACATCCATGAACTGGTCAAAACCGTGAGCGGCGAACCAGCCACCGTGGTCGGCCACGACATCGGCATGATGGTGGCGTATGCCTACGCCGTCCAGTATCCGCAGGACACGCAGAAAGTCGCGCTAATGGATGCCTTCCTGCCTGGCATCGGCAACTGGAAAGACATGTTCCTGCTGCGCGACCTGTGGCACTTCCACTTCTACGGAGAAACGCCGGAACAACTGGTGAAAGGCCGCGAGCGTACCTACTTCGAACACTTCTGGAACGACTTCGCAGCCGACCGCAAGCACTCGATTCCTGAAGCGGACCGCAAACTGTATGCAGCAGCCTATGCACAGCCTGGCGCCATCCACGCCGGCTTCGAATACTTCAAAGCCTTCCCAGCGGACGCCGAACGCTTCGCCGAACTGGGCAAAACCAAGCTGACCATGCCCGTGCTGGTGATCGCCGGTGAAAAATCGGGCGGCGATTTCCTGGTCAACCAGGTCAAGCTGGTGGCTGACGACGTGGACGGCAAAGTCATCCAGGGCTCGGGCCACTGGCTGATGGAAGAAGCACCGCAACAGACTATTCCAGTGCTGCTGCAATTCATTAAATAATCACTGAGGAGCGAAGAAATGAACGGACTAACACTGAACAACGTCGCCATCGCAGTCGGCGATCTGCCAAAGATGATTGCATGGTACGAGCGCGTGTTAGGCCTGACGGCCGCCGAGCGTGGCCGGTTCGGCGCGGTCGGCGCGGATTACGCGATGATGGAAGGTGCCGGCACGCGCATCGAGCTGGTCACGCTGGGCGGCACGAGCACTACGCCGGTGGACCGCACAGCGCCGCCCTCGCACCTGAGCGTGCTGGGATACAAGGCGCTGGTGTTCGATACGCAGGATCTCACAGCAGTCACCGCCGCACTGAAAGACCACGAGGTGGAATTTGTCTGGGCTGACCAGCAACTCACGCCGCAGCGCCGCTCCACCATGATCCGCGATCCGGAAGGGAACATGATTCATTTCTTCGGACCACTTCAGAAGTAATCCCCAGGCCCGGTTCGCACCGGGCCTTTGTTTGTCGCGCTTCAATATGCCCCTATAACCGTTCGATAGCATAAGTCGCCGTGATGCCCCTTTCTATCAATAGAGTTTAGATGTGATGAATTATTAATAGGCTCCTGGGGAGAGTGACCGCTTTGATAGATTTTTGAGGAGAGGGTGGACAGAATCACTTGACCCTGGCCCAGTGAGACGATGATAAGATGGACTATGGAAGAGTTCGGTGCATTCCTGACCACAAAGGAGCTTTTGCCTTGCCCTTTCAAAATATCTCTGAGATGTAGGAAAATAATGCTACCAGTGCTCGCCATAATTTCAGCGTTACCTATCTGGTTTTTTGCTGGACTGTTGCTGTCGAGCTTCCTGAGCGAACAAATGGGCGTTAGCGAGAAGCCCGCAAGGATCATAGGTTGGATCGCGCCAATGGTGATATTTTTTGCCTGGGTAGTCGCCGGACGCTGATCGAGGAAATTAACCAGGCGTTACTTAGCACCCCGATGCGGCCGGTAGCCGACGACGAGAACATGATGGCTCTTACTACAACGAAAGCACAACTTCTGGCATTACTGCAGAATTTCCCTAATGATGCAGAGATCTATTTGATGGCAACCAAGGTGAGCGTGCAAAAGGCCGTCAAAGCTGCAGGACCAAGGGCGGACGACGACGTATATATGCGGATTGCCTCGACCAATGTTCTTCGCGAGACCAAGGGCGTGAGCTTAATTGCGTTTGTCGAGTGATCGGAAACCTACAGTGACTGAAAAATTGGATCGTCTTCATTCTGTCGCCGCTGACTATTTGGCCTTGCATATCAAACACGCTGGCGACGGGCGTAGTCATTTTCGAGCAACGTTTTCGATGATTATTGAGAAACAGGTGTACCCCGTGCTAATGCTGGGTACTGCCGATGGCAGGGTTCAAGACGGGGATGCGGTAGCTATCTTGAACCCTGACGTGGAGTTGCTGGAGACGTTAGGTCCAATCATCAACCAGTCGTCCATTACAGAATCGGTCACTGGCAAATGCGACGGCATGGCCCACGTTCACTATGAGGCATACATCAAGCGCCCCGGCAATGGGACACGCATCGGCAAGTATGCACCCCGAGCTGAATTAACGTCACCAAAGTTCGATATCACTTGAGACGAGCCCGCGTGCTTAGTATCTGACAACTTAGGTCAAATCCAGAGTCCCGGTGAAATCAGCCTCTGTTACATGGGCGCGAGCCTCGATCTTTGCGAAACTGAATCGACACGGCATGAATCATAGACCAATGGAGAAATGAGAAGACGACATTCCCATGGCCGCACCGCTGCGTGCGCTCAAATATGCGGAACAGATTCTTCCGCCCTTAATTCGCATAGCTGATACAGCGGCGGACTGGGTAATCTACCTTGACTCGCCTCTGTATTCACACGCGGCCGCACCGACGTACGGACCGATTGAAATGAAGAGGGATATCGCAGACTTTAAAAAAGCGCGAGGCAAAGTCAACTGACTTAGGCCATTGCTCTGACTTCCATAAAAGAACGAGCTTTCACTGCTGGCTTTGTTACAAAGATCGCCCTTCTAGGGATGTGACGAGCAATAGTTATGAAAAGATAAAAATTCGCTATTACTATGCTGATGGGTGACGAGTCGACCATATGAGTAAGCATGGCTACCGAGCTCTTAAAACGGATTTCATCTACGAATTTCTGCAAGTCTGGATCATCTACTTTGAATTGTTCATTGATCTCAGCAATTCGTTGTTCAGCTAACGCTGGATGTTTCTGGATATGCGTTTGCATATAGGCACACTGCGAGAGCGACAGCGAGGTGGTATTCCGCAAGTGACCATTAAGCAATCCTCTTAGCGCGATGTACACTGGATGCTCAAGGCCGATCTTTTTAGATAAAAAGTATCGACGTAATTGCCTATCTCTGAGATCAAAGAGTGTGTCTCTGGTGCTATCCAACACCGTAGGTAGCCAAATAAATTTCCAAGTTGCCATTATGGAAATAATTCCAATTCCGGTCAAAAATAACTCAGCCATATCACTCCTCCTCAGGATCGTCGCCACTCTCGTTCAAGCCACTACTTGATCGATTCTTGTCGCCGCCCTCAACCATCTTTTGATAACGACTTTTCTCTCGAATAGCACGTTTCTTACTTAAGCGCTCTTTGCGCCAAGCTATCGCCGCCCCTGCCCCAAAAATGTAGCCGAGGATTGATCCTATATGAACTGCTTCAATGACTTTTGCAAGGGCACTTATGCCATCAGCATCTTGCCTAGCAACAATTTTAGCCAATCCTTCGAAAATCAGCCATAACGCACCCAACCCAGTTGCGCAAGCTATAACATATTTAGCTAAATCCACTTTTTGGCGGAACCTGTCTCCCCCGTCCCGGATCTTAGCAATTTCAAGTTCGCTACTTTTCAAAGACTTCCTTTTTATTATGATAGTCCGATTCTTCTCGATGCGCTTCGAACTATGTCAACTGAACCGACGAGCTGCCAACGTAGACAACAAGAGCAATTTAATTGATTATAAGCATTCTTTCGTAACTAAAACTCTCAAAATCTCACTATTGCTTAGCAATTACTTTAGAAATATCAATTTAGCCTAAAGTAGACGGCGCGGGACAATTGACTAATTCATATGATGAATAAATGGCAATAAATGAACTGGGCATATTTGCATCCTGCACAAAAAAACCCGTAACACACGAATTGTGTACGGGTTTTGAATTGAACTGAAACTTGATAATGCCAGATGTTCTGGTGCCCCGGGCCGGAATCGAACCGGCACGCCTTGCGGCGGCGGATTTTGAGTCCGCTGCGTCTACCAATTCCACCACCGAGGCAGGTGTGTAGCAATGCGACCCGCATTATCACTCATTTGACACCCTGCCGCAACCCTGCCCCCGGATTTTTATCTTTTAACAAGCAAGCTTGCCTTATGCCGCTTTTTTAAGCTGCGCCTGTTGCTGTTGCTCCAGCAGCGCGAAAATCGCATCCTTCGACAACACGTACTGGTCCATCAGCACGCCCTTCAGCTCGCTGATCTGGTCGTGGTAGTCGGCGATGGCGGTCAGGGTGTAGCTGTAGAGTTCGTCGGCCTTGGCTTCCACCTGGCCCAGATCGGCCTCCTGGTCCTTGAACTGGCTGTGGTCGATCTTCGAGCGCGAGTACATCGACAGTTTGTTGACCATCAGGTCCAGCATCGAGGTGGCTTTTTCGATGTCGTTCTGGCTGCCGACGGAGATACCGCGCGGGCCGTAGAACAGTTCTTCCGCCGCCACGCCGCCATACAGCTGGATGACGTCGCGTTCCAGCTCTTCCAGCGTGCGCAAGGCCACGTCGTCCGAGGCCGACAGCACATAGCCCAGCGCGTTCAGCTTGGACACCGACTCGGTCGAGATCTTCAGCATCGGCGAGCGTTCCTTCACTTCGGCCAGCGGCAGGCCTGCGCGCAGCCACGGGTCGATCTGCATGAAGAAGTGGCCGAGTTCGTGCAGCGCGACGCGTTCGCGCTGGCGGGTCTTTTCGGCGGTGGTGGCGCGGTCGGTCAGGCCGATGGTGGCGCGCTCGAAGGCGCGGAACATCAGGTCGGTGTTGATGACCTGATGTTCCTGGATCGACAGCATGCTGGCGCGCTCGACCACCGTTTGCAGGACCGCCGGGCTGAGGTTGGCGGTGATTTCCGCCACGTGGTCGAGATTCAGATCCTGCCAGTCGACGCAGCCGTCGGCCTTGCGCGACAGGAAGGAGCGCAGCAGTTCGCGGCGCTCGGTCTTGTTCGGCAGGCGGAAGTTGATCTTGACCGAGAAGCGGCGCAGCATGGCTTCGTCCATGCGCGTCGAGGCGTCGTCGAAGTTGGAGGCGACCACCCAGATGACGCCGGCGCCCTTGTCGCTGCGCACGCCGTCAAGCAGGCCCAGCAGGGTGTTGGCGGTGTCGTCTTCCCATTTCTTTTCGCCGCGGCCGCGCGGCATGAACAGGCCCTGGGCTTCGTCGAGGAAGATGATGCAGCTGCCGCGCGCGCAGGCTTTCTTGTGCAGCGCGTGCAGCGCCTTGGAGCCGCCGCCGATGTAGCCCGACTCCAGCGCCGAGGCCGAGGCGGTGATCAGCGGCACGTCGAGGCGCTTGGCCAGGTAGCCGGCCAGCTTGGTCTTGCCGGTGCCGGCCGGGCCCGTCAGCATGACGTTGAACGGCTTGTCGATGTCGTGTTCCTTGTACAGCGCGCGGTTGCGGATCATGTCTTCCAGGTGCAGCACTTCCTGCTTGATGTCTTCCATGCCGATCAGGTCGTCCATGCTGCCGCCCAGCTGGTCCGGCGTCAGCACGGTGGCGCTCACGCCCATGCCGGGCAGGCCGTTGCGCAGCACGAACAGCACCAGGCCCACCAGCAGGATGTCGACCGCGTGGCGCACCAGGAAGGCGGCGACGCGCGCCAGCGTGCTCACTTCGTCGTCCTGCATCACCGCCTTGTGCGAGGCCAGGTAGTCGTCGCGGGCGATGGCATACGGGATATTGTTGCGCAGCAGGACTTCACGCTCCAGGCTCAGGTGGGTGGTGCCGGGCACCTTGACCACGTACAGCCGGGCGTCGTCCTTGAGCTTGAAGATGTAGCGCGGCGCCTCCGACTGCGGCGCGGCGATCAGCAGGTAGTCCAGCTGCGCGCGCTTGGCCGGCAGCGCCGTGATCTGGGCGATGTCCTGCGTGCGCAGGATCGGGCTGGCGTCCTGCGGCACCTCGGCGCGCAAGCCCAGCAGGATGGCCAGCGAGAGCGTCAGCACCAGCAGGGCGGCACGGACAGTGGTTTTACGCAGCGCGGTTTGAAGTTTGTAAAGAGTGAACATAATGCATCATCACGATCATGATGCCGGGGCTGGGCGCGAGGATGGGGCGCAGCAGCCGGGGCCGCCAAGGCCGGTGCGCAGACTGGAGGCGCAGCCGGTGGAGTTGTCAATTTGCTGCCGTAGGGCAACTCATTCAATGCGCAACTATAGCCCTGTTGGGGCCGTTTGTATCATGGCGGCGCATAAAAAGTTGCGGCGCGCAACAGTGCCGCCCGGCCTGCGGTTTATCCCCGATTTTTGACGTTTGAGGCGCGCGCTTTTGCCGCCCGTCGCATACGCCGGATGTTTGCCGCATGGTTTGTTAATCTGCTCATGTCCCCGCTGAAAATACAAAGTGCAGCGGTGGCTCCCCGCAGTTCCTACAACCTGATGGAGTACACCATGAAAACGATCCTGCTTGGCGTTGTGGCCGCGCTTGCCCTGACTTCCCTGCCTGCCGTGCATGCCCAAGATGCGAGCGTCAGCGTCAACGCCGCGCGCGCCCCCCAGTACCAGATGCAGCCTGACGAATTCAGCCCGTATCGCAATACCTACAAGCTGGAGAACGGCCAGAAAATCTCCTTCGACAATGAGCAGAACCGGCTGTATGCGAAGCTGGACGCGGGCCGTCCGGTGCGCATCTACGCCACCTCGAAAACCAGCTTCGTCACCGAGGACGGCACGCGTTTCGATTTCCATGAGGATGGCGAAGGCCTGGCCATCAGCGACTTCCAGAAGATGCGCTGGGCCAGCACCACGCCGGCCAGCAAAGTCATGATGGCGCGCCGCTAGGCCTAGGGGCTTTTGCCCCAGTGCTCGTATTTGCGGTCGATCTTCGCCAGGGTGCCGTCGCGCCGCATGTCGGCCAGGGCGGCGTTCAGCATGTCGATCAGGTCGTTCGGCACGGCCAGGTTGCACGCCAGGTACACTTTCACGCGATGGAACACCATCAGCGGCACCACCTTGTCCGACCAGTCATACGGTCCCGGACCGGTTCCGCCATTGCGCACCGCCACCGCCCATAAGTCGATGCGGTTGAGCAGCAGCTTTTGCGGATTGATCAGGTCGTTGCTGACGGCGTCGACGTTGAAGCCGCGGCTGCGCAGGTAGTCGTCGCGGGCGTCGCCGATGGCGGTGCCGATGCGCAGCTTGCGCGCATCGTCGATCGTGTTGAGCGGGAAGCTGTGGTCGGCGCGGCCCCAGAACTGCCATTCGGCTTCGTCGGTGGGGCCGACCCATTTGAACAGCGGTTCGCGCTCCGGCGTGCGCGAGGTCGAGTACACGCAGGTCTGTTCCTGCGTCTGCGCCGTCATGTAGGCGCGTTTCCACGGCAGTTGATCGATGCGGTAGTCGGTGCCGCTGCGCGCCATGATTTCGCGCACCTTGTCGGTGGCGCGGCCGATGATGACGCCGTCGGCGTCGCGCATGCTGGACGGCGGCGAATGCTCGGTGGTGATCAGCAGTGGCGCCGCGCACGCGGCGCCACCAGTCGCCAGCAGAAATAATGTCAGGATAGTCAATCGCATGGGCTGGCCGCTTTCTGCCAAAAAGCATAGCAGCATGCAAGCCGGGCGGCAATACAGGTTTGTATCGGCCGCCCTCCGGCCCCGGCTTAGTTGGCGCGGCGGTACAGGCGGAAGCGTTCGTCGCGGTCGGCCGCGCGGCGGCCTTCCCACAGCAGCACCCACTGCTTGCCGCGGTACTGCGGCACGATTTCGCGGTCGTCGCGCAGCTTGGTGCTATCTTGCAACAGCAGCAGGTCGCAGCGGTCGGTTTCCACGCCGGCGAACGGCAGGCGCGCGTAATACGCGAACGAGGCGCGCTGGGCCGCGCCGATATTCGATTCGATGCAGTGCGTGCCCGGCGGCAGCTTGGCGGCGATCTGCTGCGCGACGCTGGCGTAGCTCTTGCCGTAGTTGAAGTCCGGCAGGAACAGGGTCATCAGCAGGATCCAGATCAGGATCAGGCCGCCCGAGGACAGCACCACGGCGCGCCACAGCACGGCCGGCTGGCGCGAGATGCGCCAGTACACCAGCACAAACCAGCCCAGCGTGGCGGCCAGCGCCACGATGAAGGCGATCCAGCCCAGTTCCGGCGTGAAGCCCGGCACCAGCTTGAGGGCGTTGCGCGCGGCCTTTTCCGGCCAGCCGGTCAGCGTGGCGATCCAGAACAGCCAGATGACGGCGGCGCACATGGTCAGCGCCATCACCGAGAACCAGTCGATGGCGTTGATGGCGCCGCGCTTGACGGTCAGCAGGCCGAAGGCGGCCATCACCGCCAGCGGCGGCAGCAGCACCAGCAGCTGGCCTTGTTCAGGCTGCGGATGGCACAGCGTCAGCAGCAGGCCGACCACGACAAAGGCCAGCGGCACCACGATGTGCAGCACGCCGCGCTGGCGGCGCCAGGCCCACACCGCCCAGGCGGCGAACGGCCAGGCCGGCCAGAAGAACCAGAGGCCGACGCGGAAGAAGAATTTGACCGAGGCCCAGCTTGGCCAGTCCAGCTGCAGCCAGTTCCAGCCCATCCAGGCGTTCAGCGGCTGCTGGTGGTAGGGTTCCAGCAGCTGCGCCGGCAGCAGCCACAGCGCGACGACCGCGCCGCCGACCGCCAGGGTGGCGCCGAGGTCGCGCACGGCGCGGATGGCCGGCTGCGCCAGGAAGCGGGTGCAGGCAAACAGCGACAGCATCAGGCACACCGGCGTCAGCCAGCCGCGCGTCAGCGTCAGCAGGCCGACCGCCAGGCCGCTCAGGGCGGCGTTGCGCAGCGATGGTTTTTCCACGTAGCGCACGGTGCGGTACAGCAGCAGCGCGGTCAGCGACACCTGCAGCGCTTCCGGCGTGGTTTCGTGGCTGTGCAGCAGCAGGCCCAGGCAGCCAAGGTAGATCAGCAGGGCGGCGTCGGCCAGCGTGCGGCCGAAGTCGTCCGGTTCGGGCTGGCCGCCAAAGGCCAGGCGCAGCGGCTGCGCGTCCTGGCGGCGGCCCAGGTTGAAGGTGGCGTACCACAGCGACAGCGCGCCCAGCAGGAACGCCAGCACGGTGCCGACGCGGGCGCCCAGCACGTCGCCCAGCAGCCAGCCGGTCAGCTTGATGCCCAGCGCGCCGAGCCAGAAGGCCAGCGGGCCTTCGTCCGGCCACGACAGGCCGGAAATGTTCGGCCACAGCCAGTCCTGCCAGGTGCCGTGCGCCATGGTCCACATGATGCCGAAGCTGGCGGCGTCGTCGTTCTTCCACGGGTCGCGGCCGATCAGGCCAGGCAGGATGTACAGCAGGCCGAGGGCGAACAGCGCCCAGCGCGGCAATGCCAAAGTAGCGGCGGCGGGAAGACGGACTGGCTTCATCGATCAGTGTGTTTTAAGAGTAGAACCGGAGTATGACGGTATCAAACAAAAAAAGCAGCCAGAGGCTGCTTTTTTTATCGAAGTGGCAAAGATTAGCCAGCTGCGACAGCGGTTTTCGAACCGACCGAACCGAACTTCTGGCGGAATTTCTCAACGCGGCCAGCGGTGTCGACGATTTTGTGTTTGCCGGTGTAGAACGGGTGCGATTCAGCCGACACCTCGATCTTGACCAACGGGTATTCTTTACCGTTGAACTCGATTTTTTCGCGGGTGCCGATGGTCGAACGGGTGATGAATTTGAAATCGCACGACAGGTCGTGGAAGACAACTTCACGGTAATCTGGATGGGTATCTGCTTTCATGTGTAGCCTCAGTAAGTTTGGTAGCCAAACAGCACTTCGTCGGTCTGTCATGCCTCGTGACCCGATTGCCGCTCACTTGCCTGGTTGAATAATGCGATCGGGGATTATACCGGCGTAAACGAAAACAGGCAACCGAAGTTGCCTGTTTGTTATGATGCGCCCGCCGCGGCGGCGGAGCAGGGATTTCGTGCGGCACCGCCGCGCGCCTGCGGAGCGGCTTGGCCCTGCAGGGCCAAGCTCCCCAGAGGCATGCGGCTTTAGCCGCCTCGCCTCATCATGTCGAAGAACTCGGTGTTGTTCTTCGTGGCGCGCATCTTGTCGAGGATGAACTCCATCGCCTCGATCTCGTCCATCGAGTACAGCAGCTTGCGCAGAATCCAGATCTTCTGCAGCTGGTCCGGCTTGATCAGCAGTTCCTCGCGGCGGGTGCCCGATTTGTTCAGGTTGATCGACGGGTAGACGCGTTTCTCGGCCAGGCGGCGCTCCAGGTGCACCTCCATATTGCCGGTACCCTTGAATTCCTCGTAGATCACGTCGTCCATGCGCGAACCGGTTTCGATCAGCGCGGTGGCGATGATGGTCAGCGAGCCGCCTTCCTCGATGTTACGGGCGGCGCCGAAGAAGCGTTTCGGACGTTGCAGCGCGTTGGCGTCGACACCGCCGGTCAGCACCTTGCCGGAGGCCGGGATCACGGTGTTGTAGGCGCGCGCCAGGCGGGTGATCGAATCCAGCAGGATGACCACGTCTTTTTTCATTTCGACCAGGCGCTTGGCTTTTTCCAGCACCATCTCGGCGACCTGCACGTGGCGGGTGGCCGGTTCGTCGAAGGTCGAGGCGACCACTTCGCCGCGCACCGAGCGTTGCATCTCGGTCACTTCCTCTGGACGTTCGTCGATCAGCAGCACGATCAGGGTGACGTCCGGGTGGTTCGAGGTGATCGCGTGGGCGATGTGTTGCAGCATGACCGATTTGCCGGACTTCGGCGACGCCACCAGCAGGCCGCGCTGGCCTTTGCCGATCGGCGCGATCAGGTCGATGATGCGGCCGGTGATGTTTTCCGTGCCATTGATGTCGCGTTCCAGGCGCAGCGGCTCGTTTGGATGCAGCGGCGTCAGATTCTCAAACAATATGCGGTGTTTCGAGGCTTCCGGCGATTCGCCGTTGACCTTGTCGACCTTGACCAGCGCGAAATAGCGTTCGCCGTCTTTCGGGGTGCGCACTTCGCCTTCGATCGAGTCGCCGGTGTGCAGGTTGAAGCGGCGGATCTGCGACGGCGAGATGTAGATGTCGTCGGTGGACGCCATGTAGCTGGCGTCCGGCGAGCGCAGGAAGCCGAAGCCGTCCGGCAGCACTTCCAGGGCGCCATCGCCGAAGATCTGCTCGCCCGATTTGGCGCGTTTTTTCAGGATGGCGAACATCAACTCTTGCTTGCGCAGACGCGCCGCATTGTCGATATCCAGTCCGATGGCCATTTCCAACAACGCCGAAACGTGTAAGGCCTTCAATTCAGATAGATGCATATGGTTTGAGTATCCCGTGACGGGAAAGTAAAGGTAGGGGAGGGGACTACGTGGGTGTCTCGTATTATTCAGCGGCGGCCGCGGGCGCGGCGCCGCTGGTGCAACGTAACGATATCTTACTTAGATATTGCTGTCGATGAAAGAGGTCAGCTGGCCTTTTGCCATTGCGCCAACCTTTTGAGCGGCGGCGACGCCGTTCTTGAACAGGATCAGGGTCGGAATGCCACGGATGCCGAATTTGGCTGGAACAGCCTGGTTCGAATCGACGTCCAGCTTGGCGATCTGAATCTTGCCTTCGTATTCTTTGGCGACTTCTTCCAGGATCGGGGCGATGCTCTTGCATGGGCCGCACCATTCGGCCCAGAAGTCGACCAGTACAGGGCGGTCGGACTTGAGCACGTCGGCTTCAAAGGATGCATCGGTAATGTGTTTGATATTTTCGCTCATAATTTCCTCAATCGAGGTAGATGTAAGTAATAACGCCTGGGGACGGGCCTCAAACGCTGCCATGGGCAGCAGTTGGGTGCCATTCGCGCGATTTCAATGTCTCGGAGGGGATAGCAACAAGGTCGGCAGGCAGGGATGGCGTAAATAATAACCCATTTTTCAAAAATGTGCGGTTGTTTGTCAAAAGCCGCGCAATTCTGTTCAGTTGTCGTCGGCGAAGGTGGTGTTGGTCATGATCTGCTCGGTGATCTGTTCCAGCAGCGGCCACAGTTTTTGCAGCAGCTGGCGGGCGTGCTGCTGGTTGTCGGCGTCGCTGGCGTCGGCCGGCAGTTGTTCCAGTTCCAGCATCATGTCGCCCATGCCCAGCGCGCCGACGGTGCGCGCCGGCGATTTGAGCTTGTGACCGAGGTCGCGCAGCGCGGTCAGGTCGCCGCGCCGCAGCGCCGCCTCCATCTGGGTCAGGCCGTCCTGGGCATTCTGCAGGAACTTGAAGGCGAATTTGCGCACCTTGTGCGGATGGTAGCCGAGCAGCTTGGCCAGGATCGACAGGTCGATCACGGCCGGGTCGCCGCCCAAGGTCGGTTTGAAGGCGGGACGCGGCGGCCAGGCCGGCGGCGCCGCCGGCGCGGCGCCGTCCTCGCGTTCGGGCAGCCAGTTGGCGATGGTCTGGTACATCAGCGCCGGCTGGATCGGCTTGGAGATGAAGTCGTCCATGCCGGCCTCGATGCAGCGCACCCGGTCCTCGCTGGTGGCGGTGGCGGTCATCGCCAGCACCCGCAGTTCGGCCAGGCGCGGGTCGGCGCGGATGCGGCGCGTCGCTTCCAGGCCGTCCATCAGCGGCATCTGCACGTCCATCAGCACGCAGTCGAAGGCGGTCTGGCGCAGCAGCTCCAGCGCCTCCATGCCGTTGGCGGCCAGGCACACCGACGATCCCACTTCCTCCAGCATCTCCAGCGCGATCTGCTGGTTGAAGGTGTTGTCCTCCACCAGCAGGATGCGGGCGTTCTTCAGCGCCGCCATGACGGCGGCGCTGCGCGAGGACGCCAGCAGCTCGGCGGCGGCGTCCTTGACGCGGTCGATCAGCGCCGGCACCGAGGCGTCGCTGATGCCCAGGCGCGCGGTGAACCAGAAGGTGCTGCCGTGGCCGGGGCGGCTGCGCACGCCGACCTCGCCGCCCATCAGCTGCGCCAGCTGCTTGCAGATCGCCAGACCCAGGCCGGTGCCGCCATACTCGCGCGTGGTGGAGGTGTCGGCCTGCTGGAATTGCTGGAACAGCTTGTCGATTTCGCCTTCCGACAGGCCGATGCCGCAGTCGCTCACCTCGAAGCGCAGCAGGCAGCCGTGGGCGTCGCCGACCACCTGGCGCACCCGCACCTCGATGCGGCCCTTCTCGCTGAACTTGATGGCGTTGTTGGCGTAGTTGATCAGCACCTGGCCGAGCCGCAGCGGATCGCCGCGCAGCACCTTGGGCAGGGTGGGATCGAGGTCGTACACCAGTTCCAGTTCGCGGCTGGCGGCCTTCGGCGCCACCACCGTGTTCAGCGTTTGTATGACGTGGTCGAGCGCGAAGTCGACCTGCTCGATTTCCAGCTTGCCCGCTTCGATCTTGGAGATGTCGAGGATGTCGTCGATGATGCCCAGCAGGTGCTCGCCGGCGAAGCGGATCTTTTCCAGGTAGTCGCGCTGGCGCGGATCGAGTTCGGTCTTCAGCGCCAGGTAGGCCATGCCGATCACGCCGTTCATCGGCGTGCGGATCTCGTGGCTCATATTGGCCAGGAACTGGCCCTTGGTCTGGCTGGCTTCCTCGGCCACGCGGCGCGCGTGATCGAGCTCGCCGGTGCGGATCGCCACCCGTTCCTCCAGGTGTTCGTTCAGTTCGCGCAGCGCATCCTCGCCGCGCTTGCGGTCGGTGATCTCGGTCAGGCTGGCCACCACCAGGTGGATGGCGCCGCTGTCGTCGGGAATCGGCTCGGCGTTGACCGACAGCCAGCAGCGCGCGCCGTCCGGCTGCGCCAGGCCCATCACCACGTCGCGCACCGACATGCCCAGCGCCAGCGCCTGCCGCACCGGATGGCTGCCGGCGTCGAACGGCGAGCCGTCCTCGCGCACGCCGGCCCACAGGCCGCCGACGCTCAGTTCCGCCGTGTGCGCCAGCATGCGCGCGGCGGCGGCGTTGCGTTCGATGACGACGCCTTGGCCATCCACCATTACCAGGCCGTTGGTGACGGCGTTGAAGATCGAGGCCAGGCGCTGGCTGGAGTCGTGCAGCGCTTCCTCGGCCTGGCGGCGCGCGGTGATATCGGTCAGCATCGCCAGCGTGCCGGCGTAGTGGCCGGAGTCGGCGTTCATCACGGTAGTCGACAGCAGGCACCAGACGGTGCTGCCGTCGCTGCGCAGGAAGCAGACGTCGCCCTGGGAAGCTTCGCCCGACAGACGCTGCTGCAGGTGCTGCTTGAGCAGCGCGCGGCCGGTGTCGTCCATGAAGTCGGTCATGGCGCGGCCCATCATGTGTTCGGCGTCGTAGTCCAGCATCTGCGCCAGCGTCGGATTGACGAAGGTGGTGCGGTCGTCGGCGTTGGTCATCCAGATGCCTTCGGCGGCGGTCTGCACGATCTGGCGGTAGCGCGCCGAGCTGGCCTGCAACGCTTCCTCGGCGCGCTGGCGCTGGGTCATGTCGCGCAGCGCCATGATGACCAGCTGCTGGCCGGCCATCTCCACCGGCGTCATGTGCACCATGGCCGGGAAGCTGCTGCCGTCGGCGCGCAGCGCGCACAGCACGCGGCCCGGCAGGTTGGGCCGCACGAACAGTTCGCGCACGCGGCCGTTGGCGCGCATCGCTTCCGGCGCCAGCTGTTCCACCTGCCGCCCGGCCATATTGCCTTCGTAGCCGAAGCTGTGGGCGCAGGCCGGATTGGCGTGGCGCACCTGGCCGCCCTTGTCGGCCACCAGCAGCGCGCCCGGCGTGGCGTCCACCACCGCCCACATGCGCGCCTCCTCGGCCAGCGCCCGTTCGCCGATGTCGACCATGGTGCCGGCGGCGCGCAGCGGCCGGCCGTGGGCGTCGCGCTGCAGGATGGCGCCGCGCGCCAGCACCCATTTCCAGCCGCCGTCGCGGGTGCGCAGGCGGTGCTCGCTGCGGATATGGCCGGTGGCCTCGGTGGTGCTGGCCAGGTGCAGCGCGATGCCGTGCTCGATGTTGCGGCGGTCGTCCGGGTGCACATAGTCGAGCCACTGGTCCAGCGTCGGATGGAATTCCTCGGGGCGGTAACCCAGCATGCGGCAGTAGCTGGGCGAGAACGCCAGCGTGCCGCTGTCGAGCCGCCATTCCCAGGTGCCTTCGCCCGAACCTTCCAGCGCGAAGCTGGCCATGCGTTCGGCGCTGCCCAGTTCGGCGCGCGCCAGGCGCAGCGCGCGGGCCTGCAGGCGCAGGCGCCACGCCAGCCATATCGACGTCAGCAACAGCAGCGCGCCGAGGATGGCGCCGCCGTAGCGCAGCAGCGGATTGCCGTCCGGCGGCTGGTACAGGAAGCCGTCGATGCTGAAGTTGGCCGGCAGCATGCCCTGCGCGCTGTAGGCGCGGGCGATGGCGCGCCAGCGCTCCGGGTTGTTGTAGCCGAGTTCCACCAGCGGCTGCTCCAGCAGCGTGGCGATGGCCTGCGCCTCGAACATCAGGTGTTCGCGGCTGTGGCGCTCGGGATAGCGGGCGCGTATCAGGTCGGCGATCTGGGCCGGATGCTGCATGGCGTAGCGCCAGCCGCGCAGCGTGGCCTCGCGCAGCGCCTGCGCGCGCGCCGGGTGCTCGCGCAATTCGCTTTCCGTGGTGTACAGCACATCGCCGTAGAAATCCAGGCCGTGGGCGCCGGGCGACAGCAGCTCGTAGCGCAGGTTGAGCCGGTCCAGCACATAGGGCGCTTCGGTGACGTAGACCGACATGGCGTCGACCCGGCCTTCGGCCAGGTCATCGTAGTTGTAGCTGTGCGGCACCTGGTACAGCTGGTTCATGTGCACGCCCTGTTTTTTCAGGAACACCGTCAGTTCTTCGTTGTTGGGCGCGATCATCAGGCGCGCGCCTTGCCACGGGCGCGGCTGGCCGTCGGCCTCGACGCGGCGCAGCAGGGCGGCGCCGGAATGCTGGAAGATCGAGGCCAGCACCACCACCGGCTGGCCGATGCCGCGCGCCAGCAGCAGCGAGGTGTTGCCAACGCCGTACTGGGCGTGGCCCTGGGTGACGGTTTGCAGCGGATCGTGGCCGGTGCGCGCCTCCAGCAGCGTGACATCGAGGCCGGCGTCGCGGTAATAGCCCTGGTCCTGGGCCGCGTAGTAGCCGGCGAACTGGAACTGGTGCAGCCACTTGAGCTGGATGGCGACTTTTTCCGCCGCCGTCGCCGCCGGCGCGAACGCGCATGCCGTCAGCGCGCCCGTCGCTATCCAGTGCGACAGACGGAGCCAGCGTGGCTGGCGCAAGCGCGGACGGCTGTGAAACAAGTGATCCCTTTCGGTGGACGCGGCGTGCTGTACCTGTGGAAACTATAGCATCGAAGCCCGGGCCGTAGACCACGCCGTGGTAAGAAAACGATTGCGTCGTCCCGGGGCTGGAAAACGGCCCAAATTTAACACTTTTGCGCGATTTTCGTGACAATCGGTGAGAAAGCGCGGTGCCGCCTGGCTTTTAACTTGCCAGCCAGTGCTTCTACTGGTTGAAGCTGCCGGCGAACTGGTAGCGGTGGCCCGGATGCCACATCGTCACCAGCGAGGCGATCATGCCGCCGGAATGGGTCTGGCGCTTGAGCACCAGGCAGGCCTGGCGGGTGTCGATGGCCAGCATGTCGGCGACGTCGCGCGGCGCCGCCAGCGCCTCGATGCTGTAGGTGGCGCCTTGCAGCGGCGCCGCCTGCATCAGGTATTCGTTGGGCGTGATGTGGGCGAAGTCCTGCTCCATGTAGTCGGGCGCGCATTGCGGGTTGACCCAGCGGTCCTCGACCTGGATCGGCACGCCGTTTTCAAAGTGCACGATCACCGAGTGGAACAGCTGGTGGCCGGGCGGCAGGTCGAACTGCTTGGCCATCAGGTCGTTGGCGCGCACCCGCTCCAGCTGCTGCAGGCTGCTGCGGTGGGCGTGGCCGCGCGCGCGCACCTCGTCGGCGATGGATTTGATCTCCAGCAGCGTGGCCTGGTACTTTTGCTGGGCCACATAGGTGCCGGACCCCTGGCGGCGCGTGAGCACCTGCTCGGCGGTGAGTTCGCGCACGGCGCGGTTGACGGTCATGCGCGAGACGCCGAACTGCTTGACCAGCGCCTGCTCGGACGGGATCACGTCGCCTTCCTTCCAGGTGCCGGCGGCGATTTCGGCCAGCAGATAGTCCTTGATGCGCTGGAAAATAGGCGTGCTGTCTTGCGTAACTTGATCGTCCAAACGGCTGTCTCCTGGTGAGGTGTCATTCTAGCATCGCATCCTTGTACAATTCAAAAGCAAGAGGCGGAGTGCCGCGGTTTTTTGTGCTGGGTAGGATGGCGTCATTCCACCAATTACGGAGTCAGAAATGGACAATTACGGTAGCGATGCAGCGCGCTGGAACGCTGTACAGCAGCGCGATGCCGGCGCCGACGGCGCATTCTGGTACTCGGTCAGCAGCACCGGTGTGTATTGCCGGCCATCGTGCGCGGCGCGTCCTGCGTTGCGCAAGAACGTGGCCTTCCACGACAGCCGCGAGGCGGCCGAGCGGGCCGGCTTCCGTCCCTGCCTGCGCTGCAAGCCGGACCAGCCGCCGCTGGCCGAGCGCCAGGCCGCCATCGTCGCCCAGGCCTGCCGCCTGATCGACGAGGCGGAGGAGGCGCCGGATCTGGACCAACTGGCGGCGGCGGTCGGCGTCAGCCGCTTCTACTTCCACCGCATGTTCAAGGCGGTGACCGGGATTACGCCGAAGGCTTACGCCAACGCGGCGCGGGCGCGGCGGGTGCAGGCCGGCCTGGCCGGGCAGGCCAGCGTGACCGAGGCGATGTATGCGGCCGGCTTCAATTCCAGCGGGCGGTTTTATGCGCAGTCGCCGGCGGTGCTGGGCATGAAGCCGTCGACCTTCCGCGCCGGCGGCAGCGGGGAGCAGATCCGCTTCGCGATCGCCGAATGTTCGCTGGGGCCGATCCTGGTGGCCAGCACGGCGCAGGGCATCTGCGCTATCCTGATCGACGACGATCCGGATTTCCTGGTGCGCGATCTGCAGGACCGCTTCCCCAAGGCGGAGCTGATCGGCGCCGAGCCGGAATACGAGCAGGTGGTGTCGCGCGTGGTGGGCATGGTCGAGCAGCCGTCGGCGGGACTGGATCTGCCGCTCGATGTGCGCGGCACGGCGTTCCAGCAGCGCGTGTGGCAGGTACTGCGGGCGATCCCGCCTGGGCGCCGGGTCAGCTATGCCGAGCTGGCGGAGCTGGCCGGCGTGCCGCGCGGCGCGCGTGCCGTGGCCAGCGCGTGCGCCGCCAACGCCATCGCGGTGGCGATACCGTGTCACCGCGTGGTGCGCAACGACGGTTCGATCTCCGGCTACCGCTGGGGCGTGGACCGCAAGGCGGAATTATTGAACAGAGAGGCGGTCAGTGAGTAACGGAGAACTGGATTTCGGCGACGCCGCCGCGGAACGCAAGCCGCGCAAGGCACCGCCGGTGGCGACGCCGCGTGCCACTCCTTCCGCTGGTGTCGAGGCGGCTGACAAGCCGCCCGCCGCCGCCAGCCTGACCGCTCCCGACGCGCAAGCGCAGGCGGCCGCGCGGCGGGCCGTGGGGGCGGCGGCGGGCATCGCCGTGCACGTGGCAGGACTGGACTGGCAGGCCATCGGCGACGAACTGAATGCGCACGGCTACGCCATCTTGCCCGGCATGCTGACGGCCGAGGAGTGCGCCGCCATGGCCGCGCAATACGCGCAGCCGCAGCTGTTCCGCAGCCGCGTGGTGATGTCGCAGCACGGCTTCGGCAGCGGCGAATACCAGTATTTCCGCTATCCGCTGCCATCGACCATCTCGGCGCTGCGCAACGCGCTGTATGGCCCGCTGGCGCACATCGCCAACCGCTGGCACGAGCTGATGGACCTGCCGGACCGCTTCCCGGCCGAGCACACCGACTTCCTGGCCCGCTGCCACGCCGCCGGCCAGCAGCGTCCGACGCCGCTGCTGCTGCAATACGCGCAAGGCGACTACAACTGCCTGCACCAGGATCTCTACGGCGAACACGTGTTCCCGTTGCAGGCCGCGGTGCTGCTCAGCCAACCGGGCAAGGACTTCGACGGCGGCGAATTCGTGCTGACCGAGCAGCGCCCACGCATGCAGTCGCGCGTCGAAGTCGTACCGCTGAAACGCGGCGACATGGTAATCTTCGCCGTCAACCACCGTCCCGTGCAGGGCACGCGTGGCATCTACCGCGTCAACCTGCGGCATGGCGTGAGCCGGCTGCGGAAAGGGAAGCGCCATACGCTGGGCATCATCTTCCACGACGCGAACTAACCAAGGAACAGCAGTGGCAAGGCAAAGAGAATTCGACCGCGTCGACGCATTGAACAAGGCACAGGAAGTGTTCTGGCAAAAAGGCTACGCCGCCACCTCCACCAGCGACCTGCTGGAAGCGATGCAGATCGGCCGCCAAAGCCTGTACGACACCTTCGGCGACAAGCGCACGCTGTACCTGGAAGCGCTGGCGCAGTACAGCCAGGACAGCGTGACCGACCTGCTGCGCAATTTGAAAGGCGACACCGCCCTCGGCGCCATCGACAATATGCTGCAAGCCTTCGCCGGTCGTCCCAAGCGCGACAACGCCAAGGGCTGCATGGGCGTCAACGCCATTTCCGAATTCGGCACCGGCGACGCGGAAGTCAACGCGCTGCGCGACGCCAGCGGCAAGCGGCTCAATCAGGCGGTGGAAGCGCTGCTGCGCGAAGCCGCCGCCAAGGGCGAAATTGCGGCCGATACCGACATCGCCCAGGCCACCGCGTTTGTCGCCGCCACGCTGTCGGGCATGAAGATCAGCGCCAAGGCCGGCGCCAGCATCGCCACCCTGCGCGCCATCGCCAGCTTCGCAGTCCAGGGACTGCGCGGCTAGCAAAAAACCGGGGTCAGTGCCGACATTCGGACACGGCCTCAGCCGCGCGCGGCTGAGGCCGTGTCCGAATGTCGGCACT
>NZ_WKJN01000043.1 GCF_009674495.1 Duganella alba
GGTCAGCCCCAGCACGCCGTAGCCCAGCAGCGCCAGCCCGAGCACCGCGCCGCTCCACGCGGCAGCGCCCAGCAGCGGCGCGCAGGCCGTGCCCACGCACACCGCCAGCAGCAGCAGGCGGAAGCGACGCCACAGCGGGTACAGCGCCGGGCCGGCCGCCAGCTGCCATACATTAGTAATTGACGAAGGCACAATCAGCAGCGCGGCGGCTTCCAGCGGCGACATGCGCAGCGTCAGCAGCGCCACCGCCACCGTCGGCAACCCCATGCCCGTCACGCCCTTCACCAGGCCGGCCAGTACGAAAACCGAAGCAATAAATAAAGTATCCATGGACGCCATTGTGCGCCGCCGGCACGGCGCTGAAAATCTGGAATATACTGAGCCAGACTTCGGAAAAACCATAGGCTATGCGCTTCGACCTGACCGACCTGAAACTATTCATCCATATCGCCGACAGCGGCAGCATCACGGCCGGCGCGCAGCTGGCGCACCTGGCGCTGCCCTCGGCCAGCGCCCGCATCCGCGGCATGGAGGAAGCGCTCAACGTGCCGCTGCTGCAGCGCGGCCGGCGCGGCGCCGAACCGACCGAGGCGGGCCGCACGCTGTTGCAGCACGCGCGCGCCATCACGCGGCAGGTGGAAGACATGCACGCCGACCTGGCGCAATTCGCCACCGGCCTCAAAGGCCAGGTGCGGCTGCTGTGCAACACCTCGGCCATGACCGAGTTCCTGCCGGACGCGCTGGCGGCCTTCCTGCAAGCGCATCCGCAGTTGAGCATCAACCTGGAGGAACGCCTGAGCCGCGACATCGTGCAGGCGGTGGCCGACGGTGTCGCCGACATCGGCATCGTCAGCGACGCCAGCGACCACGGCGCGCTGCAAACCTTCCCCTTCCGCGACGATCCGCTGGTGCTGGCCATGGCGCGCAGCCATCCGCTGGCGCAGGCGCTGGGCCACAAGCGCCACATCGCGTTTGGCGACGCGCTGGCGCACGACTTCATCGGCCTGGCCGGTGACAGCGCGCTGCAGCAGTACGCCGCCGGGCAGGCGGCGAGGCTGGGCCGGCGCATGCATTGCAAGATAAGGCTGCGCAGCTTCGAGGCCATCTGCCGCATGGCCGCCAGCGGCGCCGGACTGGCGCTGCTGCCCGCAACAGCGGCGCGACGCGTCAGCGAAGACCTGCGCGTGGTGAAGTTGAGCGACGACTGGGCCGACCGCAAGCTGCTGATCTGCGTGCGCGACGAAGCCGCCCTGCCCGGCTACGCGCGCGAACTGGTGGCGGCGCTGCGCCAGCCGTCCGCAGCCTAGTCGGCGGT
Source organism: Duganella alba (assembly GCF_009674495.1). Taxonomy (GTDB): domain Bacteria; phylum Pseudomonadota; class Gammaproteobacteria; order Burkholderiales; family Burkholderiaceae_D; genus Rugamonas; species Rugamonas alba. The sequence goes on from NZ_WKJN01000043.1 coordinate 1,316, forward strand.
GTACGGCGCCCAGTTGATCGGCGCCACGTGGCCGGAGTGCAGCACCGTCATGCCTTGCGCGGCGGTGCGCACCTTGGCCTTGACCTCCTTGGCCGGACGATCGTAAGGCGGCGGCTCGCCGGGCACGAAGGTCATGGTCCGCAGCAGCACGTCGCCGGTCAGCAGTTCGACCGTGCAGCGCGAGCCGCGTATCAGGGCCGACTTCTGCCTCTGCACCTGATCGACCTCGCCCTGCGCCTGCTCCTGCTGCACCTGCGCCGCCTTCATCGCCAGCGAAATCTTGGCCACCTGGCGCAGCGACGGGCCGACCGCCTCCGCCATCTTCTGAAACAACGGCAGCTGCTCCGGCGTCAGCACCACCTCGCGCTTGCGCACGCGGGTGGCCAGCGTCAGGTAGTTGCGGACTTCGGTCTGGCTGGTGATGGCGTCCATCTCGGCCTTGCGTTCATCGGCTTCGCGCGCCGCATGCTGCACCTTCGGTTGCAGCTCGGCGATCTTCTTGTCGAACCTGGCGGTGTCCGGCACCAGCGCGTACAGCAGCATTTCGCTCTGCTTGCGCGGCCCGGCGTGGACGATCTCGATCTTGCGGGCGGCGATGGCGCAGCCTTCGGCCACCTTGATCACCACCTCGTCGGCGATGATCTCGCAATTGCTGGCCTCCCCGATCACCACCCGGCTGCCGGTGATGATGCAGCTTTCGGCGCGCGCCAGCGCCACCTCGCCGCGTTTGGTCTGCAACACCGCGCCCGAGGCCACGCCCTTGACGCGGATGCCGCCGTCGGCGTTGGTGACGGTGCCGCCCATCAGGTTCTTGCTCAACGTGACGTCGCCGCCGCGCGAGGCGATGTTGCCGAACACGTCGCCGTGGATGGTGATGTTGCCGCCTTCGACCGAGCGCTGTTCCTGCACGTCGCCGAATTCCTCGTACTCGCCGGTCAGTTGCAGGTTGCCGGTGGTGCGCGCGCTGACGCCTTCGCGGCTGATGATCTTGGGACCGATCGACAGCCGCTTGCTGCCCGGGTCCACGCTGAGGAAGCCCTCCACCGCCGACACCAGGAATTCGCCGCCGCGCAGGTTCTCGATCACCGTGCCGTCGCCGGCCACGCTGGCCAGCTCGATATCGCGCGGCAGCGGCGGGTCCAGCACCAGGCCGGAAAGCTCGAAACCGCGCACGCCCGGCGCGCGCGGCACCTTGCGCAGCAGCTTGACGTGCGGCTTCACCTGCGGAAAACGGTTCTGGAAGCTTTGCAGGTCCAGCCGGCCGTCGCCCATGTCCTTGGGCGCGTTGCTGCGGTGGATATCCTGCGACACTTCAACGATGGCGGCGTCCTTGCCCGGCACCGCATTCAGGCGGCGGGCCACCACGATGCGCGCCAGCCGCCCGGTGGCGATGACGTCGCGCACCGCCGGCGCGTCGATGCCGAAGCGGATGCCCTTGACCCACATGTCGGCCACGAATTCGTCGAAGTTCAGGCGCGCCGGCTGCGGCGGCATGTCCGGCACATCGAAGAACACCGGCTCGAAATAGTATTCGGCCTCGCCGTTGATGACCTTGACCGTCTTGTACAGGGTGCGGCGCGGCGCGTGGAACGGCTCGATGCTGTCGGCAAAGCGCAGCAGCGGCTTGTCGCGCAGGCTGTCCGGCAGGTCCGGGCCGACGTTGTACAGCATCTTGCTGAACACCGCGTAATCGAGGCCGGCGAAATAGGCGCTGCTCATGAAGACCTGGCTGACCGCCGACAGGCTCGCCGCTGCCGACGCATCGGCCTTGAAATAGACGCCGTCGGCGCGCTTGACGATCGCTGCAGGGAGATCGCCTTCCGCAGTTGGTTCCAGCGCCGTAGCGTCGTCTGACACAGTTGAATCCCCAGGAAGATGTACGTCGGACCGCGCGGCCCTTCACTTTTTGATGTTAGCCCAAGATTAGCATGTTACGCCGGGCTAGCGCCAGCCGCTTCAAGGAGAAACCGGCCGCTGGCGCGAATTCAGGTGCCAGTCGAGCGAGCCGCCGCTGTCGGCAAACAGCAACTCGCCGCCGACCGGCGTGCCGCGCAGGCGCTGCTTCAGATCCTTGGGCGGCAGCTGCCGCAGCGCCGCGGTGTCGCCGCCGAACGGCATGGTGCGCACCATGGTCTCGCCGCTGGCCATGTGCAGGCCGCAGCGGGCGATGCCGGCCGCCTCCACCTTCTGTTCGATCACGCGCGCCAGCCGCTCGCTCAGCAGCTTGTGCTGGGTCATGCCGACCTGCAGCTCCAGCTTGTGCTTCTGCAGCGCCTTCATCTCCTCGTCAACCGCGCCGGCGATTTTGCGCAGGAACTGGCCCTGCTCCGGCGTCAGCACCAGTTCCTGGGTGCGCAGCTTGGCCGCCAGCGCCAGGTAGCGGCGCACGTCCGGCAGCGCCGAGATGCGCTCGACCTCCTGCTGGTTGGCCTCGTTGGCCAGGGCGAAGCCGGCCACCCGCGTTTCCAGTTCGGCGATCTCCTGGTCGAAGTGCGTCACGTCCTTGACCAGGACATAGATGAGCATCTCGGTGCGGCGGCGTGGTCCGGCGCTTTCCACTTCGACGTTGCGGCCGGCCACGGCGCAGCCTTCGGCCACCGACAGCAGCACCACGTCGCCGATGATCTCGCAGTTGGACGCCTCCTCCACCGTCACGTTGACGCCGGAAATGACGCAGTTCTCGGCGCGCTGGATGGTGACGGCGCCGTTGGCCGCGTAGATCACCGCGTTGGACGCCACGCCGGCGATGGTGATGCTGCCGGCCGCGTTGTGCACGCTGCCGCTGACCAGGTTCTGGTCCAGCACCACGGTGCCGCCGCGCGAATGGATATTGCCGTAGACGTTGCCGTGCACCGTGATGTCGGTGCCGGTGACGTCGCGCTGCTCCTGCACGTCGCCGTATTCCTCGTAGGCGCCGGCCAGTTGCAGATTGCCGGTGGTGCGCCCGCTGACGCCTTCCAGGCTGACGATTTTATCGGTGATGGAGATGCGGTTGGATTTCGCGTCCACGCTGAGAAAACCTTCGCGGGTGGACACCAGGTACTCGCCGTCCTCGAACATGCGGGCCTCTGTGCCTTCGCCGGCGAAAAAGCGCAGCGTCAGATCCTTGGGCGGCGCCGGCTCGGTCTTGCGGCCGGCCAGGTCGAAGCCCGGCAGTCCCGGCTCGCTCGGCAGCTTTTTCAGCAGCCGCATATCGGCCTTGATCTGCGGGAAGCGGTTCTGGAAGCTTTGCAGGTCGATGCGGCCGTCGGCGCGCGCCTTGGGCGCGTCGCTGCGGTGCAGGTCGGAGGAAATCTCGACCACGGTGGCGTCCTTGCCCGGCTCCGGCTCGAGGTCGGTGGCGAAGGTGATGCGGTCGGCCTTGGGCGAGGCCATGGCCGCCTTCACCGCCGCCACGTCGATGCCGAACTGGATGCCCTTGTTCCACATGTCGGCGATGAATTCATCGATGTCGAGCTGCACCGGGCGTTCCGGAATCACGGTGCCGTCGGGCAGCGTCTCCTCGTCGAGGAACAGCGGCTGGAAGGTGTATTCGGCGTAGGACAGGCTGACCTTGGGACTCTTGTAGAGCGCCAGGCGGCCGCCGTCGAACACGCGCACCGCGTCGGCCAGGCGCAACGCCTGCAGCGTGCCGCTGTCCGGGCCGATGTCGTACAGCGCCTTCATCAGCGCGGCATAATCCAGCCCGGCCAGATACCAGCCGGAGCGGAACACGTGCGCCACCGCCGCCGTCAGCGCCGGCTTGGGCATCCCCAGATCGATATAAATTCCGTCCGCGCGCTTCACCAAACCTATAGGCAAGCCAGGACCGGAAGCTTGTGGCTCCTGGCCGTCGGCTGGCGCTGCGGATGCAACGTCTTGAACCACGGTCTTCCTCCAAACGGCACGCAGTCAGCCGGGAGGCATTGCGTGTAATTAATTAATCTTACACGCACACCATGGGAAAGATAGTGGAAATGCTGCTGGAAACGCTGCGACTGTGAGGATATTGATACAAATCAATAATAGACAAATAATAAACGTAACGTTTAATTATCGTTAGTTGCCGTAGAATTAACGGCGCGGCGGGTTGGCGTACAGATCCTGGCTCACTTCGTTGATCTGGCGGCGCAGGTCGCGGCGCTCGTCCGGCGTCATGCGGCCGACGCGGCGGCTCATCTCGGCGTTGCGGCTGGCATCCTGCATGGCGCGGCGCTGCTCCTCGGCGCGCGCCTCGTAGCTGCGCGGATCGAGCTGGCGCGCATCGCCGGGGCGCGGCTGGTCGCCGCGCGGCGCGTTCTGCTGTTGCGGCTGCTGTTGGTGCTGCGGTTGGTCGCGGCGCGGACCGTTGGGACCATCGGGATCGGCATGCGCCAGGCCGGCGGCCAGCAGGCCGCACAGCAATGCGGAAGCCACGGAGGATCGAACGCAAAAAGATGCGCTAGCTGCCGCGAATTTTCTTTTGTGATCGATGAACATGGCGTTCCCTGAAAAGCTGAATCTATGGCCGCAGTGTATGATGCTTTGACTGAGGGGGTAAGGCTAAATGGGTAAAGTTTGTAATAATTTGTAATGGGTCGTCCCGCACGCGTTTTCGCTGGACGAATATGACGTTACCATAGCAACATGAATAAGACAAATCTGGCAGCCAAATGACTACAACAACGACTGAATCCGGCAACAACGCCGCCGCCGGCCAAGGCCACGCGGCCAAGATCATGGTCGTCGACGATGACGTGCGACTGCGCGACCTGTTGCGCCGCTACCTGACGGAGCAAGGCTTCAACGTCTTCACCGCCGAAAGCGCGACCGCCATGAACAAGCTGTGGCTGCGCGAGCGCTACGACCTGCTGGTGCTGGACCTGATGCTGCCCGGCGAGGACGGCCTGTCGATCTGCCGCCGCCTGCGCGGCGCCGGCGACCAGACGCCGATCATCATGCTGACCGCCAAGGGCGAGGACGTGGACCGCATCGTCGGCCTGGAAATGGGCGCCGACGACTACCTGCCCAAGCCATTCAATCCGCGCGAACTGGTGGCCCGCATCGGCGCCGTGCTGCGCCGCCGCGGCCCGGACGAAATTCCCGGCGCGCCGTCGGAAACCCCGCAGACCTTCGAGTTCGGCCAGTTCGTGCTGGACCTGGGCACGCGCACGCTGAAGAAGAACGGCGAGACCGTGCCGCTGACCACCGGCGAGTTCTCGGTGCTGAAGGTGTTCGCCCGCCACGCGCGCCAGCCGCTGTCGCGCGAAAAGCTGATGGAACTGGCGCGCGGCCGCGAATACGAAGTGTTCGACCGCAGCCTGGATGTGCAGATCTCGCGCCTGCGCAAGCTGATCGAGCCGGACCCTTCGAGCCCGCTGTACATCCAGACCGTGTGGGGCCTGGGCTACGTCTTCATCCCGGAGGGACAGCCACGTTAATCCGTGGACGCCTATGAAGTTGCCGTCGAAGTTACCCTTTGGCCTGCGCCTGGCCAGCCTGAAAAGCGGCTTGTTCTGGCGCACCTTCTTCCTGCTCGGCGCCCTCACCACCACCAGCATGACGGCATGGGTCGGCATGATCAGCGTGGTGCAGCACGAGCCGCAGGTGCAGCAGATTTCCGCCCAGGTGATCTCGGTGGTCACCATCACCCACGCCGCCCTCACCCACGCCGCGCCGGAACTGCGGCGCGAGCTGCTGTTCGACCTGGTGGCCAATGAAGGCATCCGCGTGTTCACGCTGGAGGAGGACGACCAGGTCGCGCCGCCGGCCGACAACGCGCTGATGCCCGACATCGAAAAGCTGGTCAAGGCCAAGCTGGGCGCCGACACCCGCTTCTCGTCCAAGGTCAACGGCGTATCCGGCTTCTGGGTCAGCTTCAAGATCGACGACGACCTGTACTGGCTGATGCTGGAGCGCGAACGCATCCGCGGCCTGACCGGCATCCAGTGGCTGGGCTGGGCCAGCGTGGTGTCGGTGGTGTCGCTGCTGGGCGCCGCCTTCATCTCCAGCCTGATCAACCTGCCGCTGCGCCGCCTGACCCAGGCCACGCGCGACTTCGCCCAGGGCAAGCGCCCGGCGCCGTTGCCGGAACGCGGGCCGATCGAAATCATGGAGGCCAACCGCAGCTTCAACCAGATGGTCGACGACCTGCAGCAGGTGGAATCGGACCGCGCCGTGATCCTGGCCGGCATCTCGCATGACCTGCGCACGCCGCTGGCGCGCATGCAGCTGGAAGTGGAAATGGCCAATCTGTCGCAGGAGGCGCGCGAGGGCATGCAGTCCGACATTGGCCAGATGGACGCCATCATCGGCCAGTTCCTCGACTACGCCAAGCCAACCGAGTCGTCCAGCTTCGTCAACGTCGACATCAGCGAGCTGCTGACCGACACCGCGCACGAAGTCTCGCGCCTGCCCGACATCCGCATCAATACCGACATCGCGCCCGGCGCGCACGTGATGGGCAACGCCACCGACATCAAGCGCGTGATCAACAACCTGATCGAAAACGCCCGCCGCTACGGCAAGAGCGCCGACAGCGACCACACCGAGATCGACATCAAGTGCAGCGTGAAAGGCATGCACGCCTCCAAGCGTGTGGTCATCGAGGTGCAGGACCACGGCCCCGGCGTGCCGGAAGAACAGATCGAACAGCTGCTCAAGCCCTTCACCCGGCTTGACGCCGCGCGCGGCCAGGCCAACGGCGCCGGCCTCGGACTGGCGATCGTCGACCGCGTGATCACGCGCCATGGCGCCGAGCTGCTGGTGCGCAACCGCGAAGGCGGCGGCCTGCAGATCCAGATCGTGATGAAGGCCTTGTGATGCGGCGCGCCGTTCTTTGCGCCGCGCTGCTTGCGGCAGGCGTGGCCGGCGCGGCATTTGCGGCCGGACTGGCATACGCGGCGACCGGCGCGGCCCGGGCGGCGACTGGCGCAACACGCACCAGCACGCCGGCACAGGCGCCGATGCAGGAGCGCGAGCCGACCGACGAGGAACGCAGCTCGTTCAACGACTACTACCGCGAACAGGTGCCGGCGCAGGTCAGCGGCGGCCCGTCGCTGTTCGCGCCGGCCTTCGACATCCAGCGCCGGCGCGGCGAACCGTGGCGCGTGCTGGCGCGCGTCGATTCCTCGCCGCGCCACTACACGGCGGAGCTGTGCCGCCAGGTCCGCACCAGCTACATTTACGACGCCAGGGCGTCCAAAGGCGAACGCTGGACACCCTCGGCCGCCGCGCCGGAATGGCAGGTCTGGCTGGCGACGCCGAAAGTGATCTGCACCGCCGCGCAGTACACGGTACAGATGCACCCCGCCGTCCACGCAGACGACGTCACCGCCCTGCTGCGCCAGCACAAGGAACTGCTGGCGCGCGCACGGCTGCTGTTCGCGGGGAACTCGAGCTGTGCGCGTCAGCGCGCGCTGACGTTCCGCCTCAGCGCCATCGAACCGGCGCCGCCGGCCAATGGCGCGCCGGTCATGCTCGGCCTGGTGTTCGACAGCGACCGCGACACGCGCGTGCGCGTCGGCGTGCGCAAGAGCCGCGGCGAATACGTGGCCTGGAGCGTCAACTGCTCTGCTGATGCTGCCGGTTGATCGGATGCTCCGGCGGTTCCAGCAGCTTGGTCATCAATAGCTCGACCGAGCCATAGCCGTACAGCGAGTCCGCCTCCAGCCCCTGCGTTTCATACGGCACGGATTCCTCGCGCTCCGAGCGGCTCGGATCGGCGTCGGCATAGGTCACGCGCCAGGCGCGCTTGAGCGTGTCGGCGCGGCGCAGGAACTGCGGCACCGGCCACATGGCGGGATTCCACACGGCGATGTCGCCCAGCACGCGCCAGTGGCCGCTGGCCAGCGCCATGTCGCCGCAACGCAGCACCTTGACCGCATCCTGCGGCTGCAAGGTATTCAACTGCTCCAGCGTGGGAAAGCCCGGCAGCTTGGGACCGAACAGATACGCCAGCATGATCTTGCTCCCTGGCGACAGCCGCGCCACCAGCCCCCAACCGTAGCCGCCGTCCAGCAACGGCACGGCAAACCAGCTTCCCTCTTGATACGACTGCTTCATTCAAACCCCTTCAACCACCGCCCAGCGGCGCAAGTCGGAAGTGTAGCGACGCCGCGCAAAACACGGCGCACGGCATCGCCGCAACGGAAGCGCATGACATCTGTGTTACACTGCGGCTTCGCTAGGGGTCCTGGGAACGTCGTTTCCGGGTGAGAGATACCCTTCGTACCTGATCTGGATAATGCCAGCGAAGGAAAGCGCAAAAGTGGTTCTCCCCTCCTTTGATGGCTCTCTTCGCCGGCTCCCAGCCGAACAAGTAGAGAGCAGATATGTCCACACCAAACTTTGCAGTGTCCGCCATCGCGTTGGCGGTTTTACAGATGACTTCCGGCGCCGTGCGCGCCGAAGATCCCGACCAGGCCATGCAGGAAGTCGTCGTCAACGGCGTCAAGGTGCGCGCCGCCTCGGCCTCCGTCGCCGGCTTCGGCAGCGCGCCGCTGCTGGAAACGCCGGCCTCGGTCAGCGTGCTGACCTCGCAGCAGATGCTGGATCTGCAAATCCGCTCCACCACCGACGCCGCCAAGTTCGACGCCAGCCTGAGCGACTCGTACAACGCGGTCGGCTACGCCGAGCAGTTCTCCATCCGCGGCTTCAAGCTGGACAACGAATCAAGCTACCGCAAGGACGGCATGGCGATCACCGGCGATACCCAGATCCCGCTGGAGAACAAGGAACGCCTGGAAGTGCTCAAAGGCCTGTCCGGCCTGCAGGCCGGCGTCTCCGCGCCGGGAGGCATCGTCAACTACGTCACCAAGCGCCCGACCGATACGCCGCTGCGCACCGTGGTGCTGGAAGAGCGCGAGCGCGGCAACCTGTACGGCGCGGTCGACCTCGGCGGCCGCTTCGACAACACCGACTTCGGCTACCGCATCAACGCCGCCGCCGAGCGCCTGCGTTCCTACATCAAGGGCGCCGACGGCAACCGCAAGTTCGTCTCGGCCGCCTTCGACTGGCGCATCTCGCCGCAGGCGCTGCTGCAGATCGACGCCGACTACCAGCGCAAGTCGCAGGTCACGGCGCCGGGCTACCAGTTGCTCAACAACGCCACGCTGCCGAACGTGCCGGCCGACCAGCTGCTCAACGATCAGCCGTGGAGCCGTCCGGTGGAAACCACCAGCAGCAACGTCGGCGCGCGCTTCGAATACAAGTTCTCGCCGGAGTGGAACGCCACGATCAGCGCCAACCAGCACAACTTCAAGCGCGACGACTACACCGCCTTCCCTTACGGCTGCGGCGCACAGGACCTGTATCCCGGCTTCTGCGGCAATGGCGACTACGACGTCTACAACTACATCAGCCTGGGCGAGAAAAAATCGCCGCTGACGGCGCAGGCGCTGCTGCAAGGCCGCTTCGCCACCGGCGCGCTGACGCACGAATTCACCGGCGGCGCATCGTTCTTCAAGAACAGCGAAAAATGGGGCGACTACCTGTACGACCTGTCCGGCACCAGCAACATCTACCATCCGGTGGTGGTGGCGCCGGCGTCCGGCAGCAGCGGCGCCGTGTCGGAACGCCGCCGCGACAACGAGCGCGCGCTGTTCGCGCAGGACATCCTCGGCCTGACCGAACAACTGAAGCTGCACGCCGGCGCACGCTACGTCAAGCTGAAACGTGACGAATACGTCGGTCTCGACGACGATGGCGCCGTGCTGCCGTATGCGCACACCGACATCGGCTTCTGGCTGCCGAACGTGGCGCTGGTGTACAAGGTGCGTCCGAACGTGTCGACCTACGTGTCGTACTCGCAGGGCCTGGAGCATGGCGGCGTGGCGCCGATGGGCACCGCCAACGAGCACCGCGCGCTGGACCCGAGCAAGTCGAAACAGGTGGAGGTGGGCATCAAGGCCGACATTCGCCAGGACCTGAGCGCATCCGTGTCGCTGTTCCAGATCCGCAAAGGCCTGGAATACACCGACGCCGCAAAAACCTACGTGCGCAACGGCGAAGCCCAGAACCGCGGCCTGGAGATGGCGCTGGCCGGCCGCGCCACGCGCGAGCTGACGGTGGGCGTCTCGGCCACCGCGCTGAACACGCAGCAAAGCGGCACCGGCTCGGCGGACCTGGACGGCAAGCGCGTGACCGACGTCGCCGCCTTCAAATCCTCGGTGTATGCGGACTACGCGCTGCCGCAGGTGCAGGGTCTGAGCGTGGGCGCCAACTGGCAGTACTCGGGCAAGAAGGCCTTCGACGCCGCCAACACGGTGTTCGTGCCGTCCTACCACGTGGTGAACCTGACCGCGTCGTACGCCACCCGCCTCGGCAACGTCGGCACCACCTTCCGCGCCGGCATCGACAACGCCTTCGACAAGTTCTACTGGCGCGACGTCACGCCGGACCTGGGCGGCTACCTGATGCCGGGCGCCTCGCGCACCTTCCGCGTGTCGGCCACCTTCGATCTTTAAAAGATCAGCTGCGCGCGCATCGAAAAGCTCTTCGCTGCGCGCGCCGCATTCCTGCCGATCAGGTAGGCGAATTCATACTTCAATTCCTGCCGCCCGATGTCGGTGTGACCGCCGACCATCGGCCCGGCGCGGTGCGACTGCTGCTTGTACGGCGACCAGTCGTTCCACTTCCCCACCTCACCGAAGGCCTGCACGCCGGGCTGGAACCACGGCTTCCAGTTGTGCTTCACCTGCAACTGGTAAGTCAGCTCGGTCGGATTCGGTCCGGAGACGGTGCGGTAATCGCGCTGGAAGAACAGATTGGCGTTGAACTGGGTGCGGCCGATTTCCGTTTGCAGCACCGGCCCCCACTCCAGCATGTAGCCGTTGTCGCGGTCGTGCGAGCGCTCCACCTTGGTGTGCAGCGCCAGGTCGAAATCGTACTGGCCCTGGGTCAGCATGTAGTCGTTCTGCCAGGCGGTGGCGGTGCGTTGCGTGCCACCGCCGTTGCGCGTGAACCACTCCTCGTAGATCTCGGTGTACCAGCGCGACGTGACGCCGTAGCCGACGCCGATTTCCGGCGACGCCGTGGTGCGGCCGCTGTATTGGGCGTGCCAGTATTTGTAGTCAATGGAAGTCTGGCCTTCCACGTCGTAGGTGGAGACCAGATAATAGCCGGTATCGGCCAGCGCCAGCGGAGTAACCAATATCGATAACGCCGCCAACCGCTTGATCATAAATACCCTGAGGCCTGTGAGATGCGTTGATCGGGATCGCCCGATATCAGCAGATAGGGTATCCCACGCGCCGCCAGTTCGTCCAGCAGCAAGCGGTTGACGATGACGCTGACTTCCTCGTTCTCGCGCTGCAAGCCGTCGGCCACCCAGGGGATGTCGGGCGCCGTCACCAGCGTCAGGGCGTAATCGCGCTGGTGCGCGTCCGCCAGCACGGCCAGTTCAGCGTCGATGCCGCCGAAATAATGGCGGCTGTAGACCGCCGTCATCAGCGGCGTAGTGTCGCAAAAAAGATACTTTCCAGCCTGCGGCGCGGCGGCGTCCTCGCGTGCGCGCTGCGTGCGGGCGATGTGGATCTGGTCGGCCGCCACCGGCACGCGACCTTCCGCATCGACGAATTCGCGCAGATACTCCGGCACCCACACGGTGCCGTAGCGTTCCGCCAGCGCCTCGGCCAGCGTGGTCTTGCCGGACGACGCGGTGCCGAGAATGGCGATGCGCCGCGGCGTCATTCCATCGCCAGCCGGCGGCCGCCGGCGTGGCTGTCGCCGCTCCAGGCGCGCAGGCCGATGACCGCCATGCCGACGAAGATGGCGTACAAAATCGCCGTCAGCATCAGGTGCTTGTGCAGGTACAGCGCCACGTACAGCACGTCGACGATGATCCACACGTGCCAGTTCTCGATCTTCTTGCGCGACAGCAGCAGCTGGCCGACCAGCGAACCGGCGGTCAGGAAGCCGTCCGAATTCGGCACGTCGGTGTCGGTATAGGACTTGAGGAACCACGCCAGCAGCGCGAAGCCCACCAGCCAGACGCCGGCGGCGGCCCAGCGGCCGCGCGCGTCAAGCGACGTCACCGGCAGCCTGGCGTGGCTGTCGTCGCCGTGCAGCCACTGATACCAGCCGAAGATCGACACCGCGATGAACACCAGCTGCAGGCCCATGTCGCCGTACAGGCGCGAACCATAGAACACCAGGCCGTAGGTCGCCGACGAGATGATGGCGAACAGCCAGCCCCAATGGCTCTGGCGGATGTTCAGCCACACCGTGGCCACCGACAGCAGGAACGACAGCAGCTCCAGCGGGGTCGTGGCAAATACTGCCAGGTGCAGCGGCATATTCGCGTAACCCAGCAGGAGCGTCAGTGCGTTCATTTTTTAGGATATTTGATGGTCATTTCTTTGAGCACGTTGTCGGCGTGATCCACTTCCGACATCACCCACAGCATATACCGGATATCCAGGTGGATGGCGCGGGTGATGTCGGTGTCGAAGTACCAGTCCTTGGTGATCGACTCGTAGGTCGAATCGAAGTTCAGGCCTATCAGCTCGCCGTTCTTGTTCATCACCGCCGAACCGGAGTTGCCACCGGTGGTGTCGGCGCTGGTCAGGAAGTCGACCGGCACGGTGCCCAGCACCGGATCCTTGAACTGGCCGTAGCGCTTGGCCTTGATCGCATCGAGCAGCTTGGCCGGCGCGTTGAACGGCTCCTTGCCGGTGTTCTTCTCGACGATGCCCTCGATGGTGGTGAACGGGCCCTTGGTGATGCCGTCCTTCGGCGAGTATGGCGACACGGTGCCGTAGGTCACGCGCAGCGTCGAATTCGCGTCAGGATAGACCGGCTTGCCCTGCGATTTCTTGAACGCGATCACGGCCGCCATGTATTGCGGGATCACGCGTTCCAGGTTGCCGTCCAGTTCCTTGCGCCGTTCCTTCAGCGATTGCGACACGCCGTCGATCTTCACCGCCAGCTTGATGAAGGCGTCGTCCGACACGGCCACGCTGGCGGCGTCCTTGCCCACCCACGCCAGGCGCTTGGCGGTGTCGCCCAGTTGCGATTGCGCGTACAGCGCCGGCACCGCGTCCACCGGCGGCAGCAGCGCGTCCAGGCCCGTCACGTGCATCGACTTCGGCAGCGCGGCGTAGCGTTGCAGCGCGGCGGTGAAGCGCGCCTGGTCGACGCTGCCCACATACGACTGCTCCAGGCGGTTCAGACGCGCCTTGATGAAGCCCAGGTCGCGCTGCTGGTAGCCCAGTTCACGCTCGGCATCCGGCTTGGCGCTTTCCTGCGCCAGGCGGTACAGCGTAGTACCGGACTTCAGCAGGTCGCTGGTGATGGCGACGCTGTGGCCGAATTCCTCGTCGCTCAGCGCGATGTCGGCGGCGATCAGGCTGTCCAGCTCCGTCAGCATGGTCTTCGACACGCCAGGCTGCCTGGCGTACCAGGCGCGGAACTCGGCGTCCTGCACGTCCTTGATGGCGGCGATGTCCTTGCGCGCGAAGCCGTCCATCAGGCCGCGCGTTTTCTTCATCACGTTGTTGAGGCTCTTGACCACGCTGGCGTAGCGCACCGCGTTGCCTTCGTTGTCCTTGGTGGCGGCGGCGATCACGTCCAGGTCGGACTGGATCTCCGATGCCTTGGCCGGATAGGCGGCATCGCGCGCATAGCGGATTTCCGACGGCAGCTTGTAGCGGCTGGTGCGGCCAGGGTAGCCGGCCAGCAGCACCGGATCGCCGTTCTTCAGGCCCGCAGCCGACACCACCAGGAAGTCCTTCGAGTGGTAAGGCACGTTGTCCGGCGACGGATCGGCCGGACGGCCATCCTTGCCGACGTAGGCGCGCAGGAACGAGTAGTCGCCCACGTGGCGCGGCCATTCATAGTTGTCGATGTCGCCGCCGAAGTCGCCGATCGCATTGGCCGGCGCGTACACCAGGCGCACGTCGCGTATCATCATCTGGCGGATGCGGTAGTATTCCAGGCCGCGATGGAAGGCCGGCACCGAGCAGCGGTAGCTCTTGTCGCTCTCGCACTCGGCGACCAGCGCCTTGACCGCCTTGTCCACCGCTTCGCTGCGCTGCTTGCCGCTCATGGTCGGCGTGATGTCCTTCAGCACACGGCTGGTGACGTTTTCCACCTTGTCGGTGACGTACACCAGCGTGTTCGGGCCGCCCGCCAGCTCGTCGGCGCGGGTCTTGGCCAGGTAGCCGTTGGCGATGTAATTGTGTTCAGGCGTGGAGTTGCGCTGGATGGCGCCATAGGCGCAGTGGTGATTGGTCACAATCAGGCCGGCATCCGACACGAACGACGCCGAGCAGCCGCCCAGCGACACGATGGCGCTCATCGGGTGCTTGGACAGATCGGCCAGCTTTTCCGCCGGAATGGCGATGCCGATGCGTTTCAGTTCGGATTTCAGTTGCGGCAGCTGGTACGGCTGCCATTGGCCTTCGTCGGCGGATGCGCTTGTGGCGCACAGCAGTGCGGCAGGAATCAGTAAATATTTTAACAAGATATGGCCCCAGATTGAATTCGGCGCCAGTATTATAGATCGAAGCTCAGCGTCAGCCTACAGCCGCCGGCCGGCTGGTTGCAGATATCCAGGCGCCCGCCCACGCCGGCCACCCGCTGCGCCATGCCGATCAGGCCGAAGGCTTCCGGTTCGCCGTGCTGCGCCGCCGGCATGCCGACGCCGTCGTCGGCCACGCTGAGCGCCAGGCGGCCGTCGCGCACCGCCAGGATGATGTCGACCTGGCGCGCATGGGCATGGCGGCGCACATTGCTGAGCGCCTCCTGCAGGCTGCGGAACAGCACGATCTCCATTTCCGGCGACAGCGCCGCCAGCGCGGCCAGCTCCGCCTCGCCGGGCAGCGTCAGCCGGCATCCCAGTCCGCTGCGCTTGCGGAATTCGCCGGCCTGCCACTCCAGCGCCGCCAGCAGGCCGAGGTCCAGCACCGCCGGCCGCAATTCGTTCATGATGCCGCGCACGCTGCGGATGGTGGCGTCCACATTCTCCAGCGCCGCGCTGACGCGCTGGTGCAGGCGCGCATGGCGTTCGCCGGTGCGCGCACTCAGCATCGACAGGTCGATGCGCAGCGCCAGCAGATTCTGTCCCAGTTCGTCATGGATGTCGTGGGCGATGCGCTTGCGCTCTTCCTCCTTGACCGTCGCCAGGTGGTGGGCCAGCTTGTGCAGCTCTTCGCGCGACGCCGTCAGCTCGGCGGTGCGCGCCGCCACCAGCGCATCGAGTTCCTGCGACCAGCGCAGTTGCGCGGCGTCGGACTCGCGCTGCGCCGTCACGTCGGAAAACACGCCGATGAAATGGGTGATGGCGCCCTCGCCGTCGCGGATCACCGTGATCGACATGGCGGCCACGTAGGGCGTGCCGTCGCGGCGGCGGTTGAAGACATCGCCCTGCCAGCGGCCGTCGCGCAGCACCTGCGCCATCGCCGCCGCATGGTAGCCCGGCGGATGCGCGCCAGCGCGGCCGAGGAAACGCGGATTGCGTCCCAGCGCCTCCTCCACCGCGTAGCCGGTCAGCGCGGTGAAGGCGTGGTTGACCGAGACGATGCGCAGCTCGGTGTCGCACACCAGCACCGCCTCGCTGATGCTGCTGAGTACCTGCATGGCGCGCAGCCGTGCGGCGTCGCGCATATTGGCCGTGCCCATGTCGGTCAGGATCATGCGGCAGGTGCGGGTTTGCGTATCCAGGTTGGCTTCGATGCGCAGGCGGCGCGGTTCGCCGCGCGCGGCGTCGCCAGCCGGCTCGAACAGCGGCACCTCGATGGCGGCGCGCTCGCCGCTGTCGAACAGCCGCGCCAGGAAACGGCGCAGCAGCGCCTGCGCCTGCGGCGCCACGAACTGTTCGAAGCGCTTGCCCAGCAGCGCCTCGTGGCCGCACACCAGCAGCTCGCCCGCCGCCGCGTTGGCGCGGGTGATGAAGCCGCTGTCATTCAGCGACAGGTAGCCGGCCGGCGCCTGGTCGTACAGCGCCGCATAGCGCGCATGCAGCAGCGCCGCCTGGTCGCGTTCCTGCTGCAGTTCGGCCAGCGCCTCGTGCTGCAGATCGAGCTCGATCTGGCTGACCTGCAGTTCGTGCCAGTGCTTGAGGTCGTCGCTGCCGGCGTCGGCCGACGGCGGCGCCGGCATCAGCGACGCGGCTTTTTCCGCCGCCGCGCGCAACCGGACCGGATTCAGTTCGGGGCGCGGCGACTTGTTCATGATTGGCCCGGCGCTGCCTGCATGGATCGCAGCTTGGCCTCCAGCAGCTTGGCCTCGCTGATGTTGATGAAGGTGACCACCACGCCGTCGATGACGTTGTCGACCGTCCGGTACGGCATGATGCGCACCGTGTACCAGCCGCCGCTGCGGGTGGGAATCTGGCGTTCGCTGTAGACCAGAGAGCGCAGCACCTCGCGCGCGTCGTCCTCCAGCTCCGGGTATTCCAGCTCGTTGACGATATCGCCCAGCGGCCGCTGGACGTCGCCCGGTATCAGCTTGTAGATCTGAGTGGCGCGGTCGGTGAAGCGGCGGATGTGCAGATCGCTGTCGAGGAAGATGGTGGCCACGTCGGTGCTGTTGAGCAGATTCTTCATGTCGCCGTTGACCAGCGACAGGTCATCCACCTTCGATTGCAGCTCGGCGTTGACGGTGTACAGCTCCTCGTTCAGCGACTGCATCTCTTCCTTGGAGGTGGTCAGCTCCTCGTTGGTCGATTGCAGCTCCTCATTGGTCGACTGCAGCTCTTCGTTGGCCGACTTGAGCTCCTCGCGCGAGGCCTGCATCTCGTTGCGCACCGCCTGGATCTCCAGCCGTGCTTGCGCCAGCTGCTGCTCCAGCTCCAGCAGCAGCGGATTGCGCGAACGCGTGCGGCGGCGCTCGGCCGGTATCGGCGCGCTGGCGAAAGTGACCAGGATGGCGCCGGCCAGCGGACCGGCTTCCGGCATCACCTCGGCCGTCATGTCCAGCGCGGAGGAAGGATTGCCGGCATCGTCGCGCTGGATCAGGCCGCGCACGCTGACAGCCTCCGCTTCCTGCGCCGCCCGCTTGAGCAGCCCGGCCAGCTCGTGGCGCAGGCCCTCGCGCGCCATCGCATGGATATTCCAGTTGGCCTTGCCGGCGGCCGGCTCCAGGTAGGCGCCGGTGCGGCCGTGGATGTACAGGATGTCGCCATGGACGTTGAGCAGCACCGCCGCCGGCGTGTGCTTCTTGAGCAGCTGCTGCTCGACCTGGTTTTGAAGATTACCGTTCATGGATGGGAGATCGGATGCGGTGACGGACGGCGCCGAGCCATTGCTGACCCGCGTCGGAAAATAGCTGGCGACATGGTTGATGGACGCCTCCAGCCGGCGGTACACGCGCGCCGCGCCGTTCATCGGCGCAAACAGCTCAGTGAACTCACCCGGCGTTTCGGCGCTGCCCAGCAGCAGCACGCCATCCGGCTTGAGCGCGTAATGGAACAAGGGGAACAGATCCTGCTGCAGCTTTGACGTAAAGTATATCAGCAGGTTGCGACAGCACAGTAGATCGAGCTTGGTGAACGGCGGATCGGAAATGATGTTCTGGCGCGCGAAGATGATGGTGTTGCGGATGTCCTTGCGGATGCGGTAACCGCCGTTCTCTGTCGCGACGAAATAGCGCCGCAGCCGCTCCTCGCCGACGTCGTCGCGGATGGCGGGACTGAACAGGCCCTGGCGCGCGCGCGCCACCGCATCGTCATCGAGGTCGGTGGCGAAGATCTGCAGGGTGTACTCGGCGGCCGGGCGTAACTGCTCCAGCACTTCGTGGAAGCTGATCGCCAGCGTATAGGCTTCCTCGCCGGTCGAGCAGGCCGGCACCCAGGCCTTGAACGCCGCCCCTTGCGGATGGCGCGCCAGCAGCTGCGGCAGCGCCGTCTCCATCAGGTATTCCCACACCTTGGGACCGCGGAAGAAATTGGTCACGCCGATCAGCAGTTCCTTGAACAGCAGCTCGACTTCGGCCGGATTCTCGCGCAAGTAGTCGACATAGGCCGGCAGTTCGCGGCGCTGGCGCAGCTTCATGCGGCGCTCGATGCGGCGCATCACGGTGCTCAGCTTGTAGTCGGAAAAATTGGCGCCGGTCTGTGTCAGCAGCAGCTGGAACAGCTGCTGCAAGGCGTCGCGCTGCACCGACGACTGGCCCAGCAGGCCGGTGTCGCGCTGCTGCCACCAGTTGCGCACCCGCACCGCCATTTCGCCGGGCGCCGCCACCACGTCGACCACGCCGGCGCCGATGGCGCTGGCCGGCATCGAGTCGAAGCGGGCCGACGCCGGCAGCTGGGCGATGGTCAGGCCGCCGTTTTCGCGGATCGCCTTCAGGCCGCGGGCGCCGTCCGTGCCCATGCCCGAGAGGACGATGCCGACCGCCTGGCCGTGGCCGTATTCGGCCAGCGCGACAAACAGACGGTCAATGGAAAGATGGTCCTTGCGCCGCACCGGCCGCGCCTGCAGCACGAAGCGGCCGTTGTCGATGGCCAGCTGGCGGTCGGGCGGCGCCACGTAGACATGGTCGGCGGCCAGCGCCATGCCGTCCTCGACCTGCGCCACCGGCATCGGCGTCACGCGCTGCAGCAGCTGGGCCAGTATGCCCTTGTGCTGCGGATCGACATGCTGGATCACCACGTAGGCCATGCCGCTGGCGGGCGCCACGCTGGCGAGGAATTCGCAGATCGGTTCGAGGCCGCCGGCGGACGCGCCGATGCCAACCACCGGCACGCCGGCTTCGGCGGACGAGGCGGCGCTGGCGGCGACAACTTGGGCGGGCTTGTTCATCTTGTCAGATTATACAAAGCCCGCCTGCAAAAACCAAGCCGCCGCTTATTCCGCGGCGGCGTGCCAGCCGCCGCCCAGCGACTGGATCAGGGCGATGGCGGTGGTCTGGCGGTTGACCTGGGCCTGCACCAGCGCGCGGCGCGCGGTCAGCGCGGTTTGCTGGGCGGTCACCACGTCGCTGTAGCTGACCTGGCCGGCGCGGTAGCGGTTCAGCAGTTGCACCTCGACCTGGTCGGCCGCTTCGGACGCCGCCTTGCGCAGATCCTGCTGCTGCACCAGCGCGCGGGTGGCCACCAGCTGGTTCTCGACGTCGGCAAACGCCGTCAGCACCGTCTGGCGATAGCTGGCGATGGCCTGGTCGCGCGCCGCCTCGGCGCCGGCCACGCGGGCCCTGGTGGCGCCGGCGTCGAACAGCGTCTGCGCCGCCGTCAGGCCCAACGACCACAGGTTGTTGTTGGCGTTGAACAGGCCGCCGGTGGAGGCCGCGCCATAGCCGAAGGAACCGCTCAGGTTCAGGCTGGGGAAGTAGGCGCTGCGGGCGATGCCGATGTTTTCATTGGCGGCGGCCACGCGACGCTCGGCGGCGGCGATGTCCGGACGGCGCTGCAACAGCGTCGACGGCACGCCGGTCGGCACGTCCGGCACCGTGATCTTCCATTCGGCCGGCGCCAGCGCGAAGTCGTTGGCGGCCTTGCCCAGCAGGACCGCGATCGCATGCTCGTAGGTGGCGCGGGTGCGCACCAGCGTGATCTGGTCGATGCGGGCGCTGGCCAGCTGGGTCTGCGCCTGCAGCAGGTCCGACTTGGCGGCGATGCCGGCGTCGAAGCGGTTCTGCGTGATCTGCAGCACGCGCTCGTAGCCTTCGGTGGTCTGTTCCAGCAGCGCCTTCTCGGCGTCGGCCTCGCGCAGCGCGAAGTAATTGGTGGCCAGCTCGCCCTGCGCCGACAGGCGCGCGGCGGCCAGGTCGGCGGCGCTGGCCTGCAGGCCGGCGTTGGCGTTGCCCAGGCCAGCGCGCAGCTTGCCCCACACGTCCGGCTCCCAGGTGGCGCCGATGTTGGCGCGGTACTGGTTGGCCGTCGGCGTGTTGCCGCCGCCACCGGAGCGGGTGGCGCTGCCGTTCAGGTCCACCACCGGGAACAGCGAGGCGCGCTGCTCGGCCACCAGCGAACGCGCCTGCGCATACGCGGCGACGGCGGCGGCCACGTTCTGGTTGTTGACTTCAATGCTGTCGGCCAGCTGGTTCAGCACCGGATCGCCGAACAGCTGCCACCACGGGCCGCGTTCCAGCGTGTCGGCCGGCGCGGCGACGGTCCAGCCGGCGGCGGCCTTGTCGGCGTCGCTCGGCGTTTCCTTGTAGGCCGCCGGCTGCGGCGTCTCCGGCACCTTGTAGCTTGGCGTGACCGAGCAGCCGGCCAGCAGCGCAACCGCCATGGCCAGCGCGCTCAGTGGATAACGGGAGGTTGGTACGTATTTGATCATGGTGTAATCGGCGATTGGTCGCTATGGATGCGGCTCAGTTGTTGTTCGGACGGGCTGCGGCGACGCAGCTTGTCCATCAGGATGTAGACCACGGGGGTCGTCAGCAGCGTCAGCAGCTGGCTGGCGATCAGGCCGCCGATGATGGCGACGCCGAGCGGCTGGCGCAGTTCCGAGCCTTCGCCGAAACCGATCGCCAGCGGCAGCGCGCCCAGCGCGGCGGCCACGGTGGTCATCAGGATGGGACGGAAGCGCAGCAGGCAGGCCTCGCGCACCGCGTCGCGCGGCGACAGCCCGCGCGCGCGCTCGGCCTCCAGCGCGAAGTCGATGATCAGGATGGCGTTCTTCTTGACGATACCGATCAGCAGGAAGATGCCGATCAGCGCGATGGTCGAGAACTCCATCTTGAACACCAGCAGCGCCAGCACCGCGCCGACGCCGGCCGACGGCAGCGTGGTCAGCACCGTCACCGGGTGCACCAGGCTTTCGTACAGAATGCCCAGCACGATGTAGATCACCACGATGGCGGCCAGGATCAGCAACGGCAGCGACTTGTTGCTGTCCTGCGCCGACTTGGCGGCGCCGGCAAAGCTGCCGCGCACATTGTTCGGCATGGCGATTTCCGCCTCCGCCTCGGCGATCTGCGCCGCCGCCTGCGACAGGCTGGCGCCGTCCACCAGGTTGAAGGCGATGGTGGTCGCCAGTTCGCCGTCCTGGTGGTTGATCGAGGTCGGCGCCGAGCTTTCGGCGTAGCTGGCCACCGTCGACAGCGGCACCATGGTGGTGGCCGAGGTGCTCAGCGACGAGCCGGACGAGGCGTCGCGCACCGCCGGCGCCGCCACGTTGGCCGCCGTGGCGGTCGAGGTGGTGGAGGTCTTGCTGGTGCCGGTGGTCGAGGTGGCCGCCGCCGTCGTCGCCACCTGGGCGCCGGTCGGGTTGGCGGCGCTCGGCGCCGGCAGGCCGGTGGACGGCACGTAGACGTCCTTCAGCGCTTCCGGACTGCGCGAATACTCGCGCGCCACTTCCATGATGACGTGGTACTGGTTCAGCTCATCGTAGATGGTGGCCACCTGGCGCTGGCCGAAGCTGTTGTACAGCGCGTTGTCGATGTCTTTGGTCGACACGCCCAGGCGCGAGGCGCTCTGCTTGTCGATGGTGACAAAGGTTTCGACGCCGTTGTCGGCCTGGTCGGAATCGACGTCGGTCATGGCCGAGCGGCCCTTCATCGCTTCCGCCAGACGGCTGGCCCATTTCTTCAGGTCGGCCTTGTTGTCGGCCTTCAGCGTGTACTGGTAGTTGGCGTTGGCCGAGCGGCCGCCCGAACGCAGATCCTGCACGGGACTGAGGAACAGGCTGACGCCGGTGACCCGGGCCAGTTTCGGCCGCAGGCGCGCGATCACCGCCTGCCCCGCCACCTTGCGCTGGTTGGCCGGTTTCAGATTGACGAACATGAAGCCGCCGCCGGCGCGCCGGCCGCCCGTGAAGCCGACCACAGTCGCCACGTCCGGATCATCCTTGATGATGTTGACCAGCTGGCGCAGCTTGCCCTGCATGGCCTGGAACGAGATGCTCTGGTCGGCGCGGATGCCGCCGTTGATCTGGCCCGTGTCCTGCTGCGGGAAGCCGCCCTTCGGAATCGCCGCGAACAGGTAGAAGTTCAGGCCGATGACGAACAAAAGGCTCAACATCACCAGCCAGACGCTGCTCAACGCCCAGTCCAGCGCGTGCTCGTAGCCCTTCAGGATGGCGTCGAAGCCGCGTTCGAAGAAGCGGGCGATGCGGCCCGGCGGCTTGGCATGCACATTCCCCGGCGACAGCAGCCAGGCGCACATCATCGGCGTGGTGGTCAGCGAGATCACCAGCGAAATCATGACGGCGGCCGACAGCGTGATGGCGAATTCCTTGAACAGCGCGCCGAACTGGCCGCCCATGAACAGCAGCGGAATGAAGACGGCGATCAGCGACAGGCTGATCGACAGCACGGTGAAGCCCACCTCGCGCGCGCCGAGCAAGGCGGCCGACAGGCGGTCCATGCCGGCCTCGATGTGGCGCGTGGTGTTTTCCAGCACCACGATGGCGTCGTCGACCACGAAGCCGGTGGCCACGGTCAGCGCCATCAGCGACAGGTTGTTCAGGCTGAAGCCCAGCAGGTACATGACGCCGAACGTGCCCAGCAGCGAGACGATGGTGGCCACGGTCGGCACGATGGTGGCGCGCACATTGCGCAGGAACACGCTCACCACCAGCACCACCAGCAGGATGGAGATGATCAGCGTGACCTCGATTTCGTGCAGCGACGAGCGGATCGAATTGGTGCTGTCGCTGGCCACTTCGATCTTCACGTCCGGCGGCAGTTGCGCCTGCAGCATCGGCAGCTGCGCGCGCACGCTGTCCACCGTCTCGATGACGTTGGCGCCGGCCTGGGAACGCAGCAGCACGATGATGGCCGGCTGGCCATTGAACAGGCCAAGATTGTTCTGGTCCTCGACGCCGTCGACCACGTCCGCCACATCCTTCAAGCGGATCGCGGTGCTGTTGCGGTAGCCGACGATCAGGTTCTGGTAGTCGGCCGCGCTGCGGCCGCCCGAGGCGTTGGCCGACTCGGAATAGATCTGCAAGCGGCGGCCGTTGCCCTGCAGGGCGCCGCGCGGACGGTTGGCGTTGGCCGCCTGGATGGCGGCGCGCACGTCCTCCATCGACAGGCCCTGCTTGTTGAGCGCATACGGATTCAGTTCCACGCGCACCGCCGGCAGCGAGCTGCCGCCCAGTTCCACGTCGCCGACGCCGGTCACCTGCGACAGGCGTTGCAGCACGATGTTGGAAACAGCGTCGTAGATCTGGCCCGGCGTGCGGGTTTTCGAGGTCAGCGCCAGGATGATGACCGGCGCGCCCGAGGTGTTGGCCTTGCGGTAGGTCGGATTGCTGCGCAGCGTGGACGGCAGGTCGACGCGGCTGGCGTTGATCGCCGCCTGCACCTCGCGCGCCACCGCGTCGACGTTGCGGTTCAAGTCGAACTGCAAGGTGACGTTGGCGGAGCTGGTGCTCGACTGCGAGGTCATTTCATTGACGCCGGCGATGGTGCCCAAGTGGCGCTCCAGCGGCGTGGCGACGCTGGTGGCCATGGTGTCCGGACTGGCGCCCGGCAGCGTGGCGCTGACCGAGATGATCGGGAAGTCCACCTGCGGCAGCGGCGCCACCGGCAGCACGAAGAACGCGCCGATGCCGGCCAGCGCCACGCCCACCGTCAGCAGGACGGTGGCGATCGGACGCTTGACGAATGGAGACGACAGATTCACGGCGCGTCACCTTTGCCCTGGCCTTGGTGGCCCACCTGCGGCGACAGCAGCGCCGCCTGGTGCGGGTCGCGCGGCGGCGCGGACTTGAAGTGGCGATTGACGCGGCGCGCCAGGCTGTCGAAGCCGAGGTAGATCACCGGCGTGGTGAACAGCGTCAGCATCTGGCTGACGATCAGGCCGCCGAAGATGGCCAGGCCCAGTGGGCGGCGCAGTTCGGCGCCCTCGCCCCAGCCCAGCATCAGCGGCACGGCGGCGAACAGCGCCGCCAGCGTCGTCATCAGGATCGGACGGAAGCGCAGCAGCGCGGCCTGGTGGATCGCTTCACGCGGCGGCTTGCCTTCGTCGCGTTCCGCCTCGATGGCGAAGTCGATCATCATGATGGCGTTCTTCTTGACGATACCGATCAGCAGGATGATGCCGATGATGCCGATCACGCCCAGGTCCTGGCCGGTGATCCACAGCGCCAGCAAGGCGCCGACGCCGGCCGACGGCAGCGTCGACAGGATGGTCAGCGGGTGGATATAGCTTTCATACAGCACGCCCAGCACGATGTAGACGCAGACCACGGCGGCCAGAATCAGCCACAGCTGGTTGTTCAGCGAGTTCTGATAAGCGCCGGAAGCGCCGAGGAAGGTCAGGGTCACCGAGGCCGGGAACTTGATCTCGGCAGCGGCCTGCTTGATGCTGTCCACCGCCGTGCCCAGCGAAACGCCCGGCGCGGTGTCGAAGCCCAGGGTGGTGGCCGGATACTGCGCCACGTGCGTCACCTGCAGCGGCGCCTGGCGTTCGGTGACGTTGGCCACCGCCGACAGCGGCGTCGGTTTGCCGGAGCCGGTGCGCAGTTGCAGGTTGCCCAGGTCGGCCGGGGTGCTGATGTCGTCGCGGCGCGCTTCCAGAATCACGCGGTACTGGTTGGTCTCGGTGAAGATGGTCGAGACGATGCGCTGGCCAAAGGCGCTATACAAGGCATCGTCGATCGAGGCGGCGGTGACCGACAGGCGCGAGGCCGTGTCCCGGTCCACCGTGACATAGGCGGCGGCGGCGCTGGCGCCGACGTCGGAGGTGACGTTGCGCAGCTCCTGCTTGGTGCGCATCTGCGCTTCCAGCTTGGTGGCCCACTCGTTGACGCTGGCGTTGTCGGCGCCTTCGATCGACACGCGGAACTGGGTCGGGCCGGTTTCGGCGTCGATGGTCAAGTCCTGGGTCGGTTGCAGGAACAGCGTCAGGCCGGGGATCTCGGCCACGCGGTTGCGCAGGCGGTCCATGATGTCCTGCTGCTTGCCGCTGCGGTCGTGTTTCAGGTTGATCAGCATGCTGCCAGTATGGAGCATGGTGTTGTTGGCCGCGTCCACGCCCACCACGGAGCTGAGGTTCTCGACCGCCGGATCCTGCAGGATGATCTTGGCCGCCTGCTGCTGCAGCGCCGCCATCTTGTCATAGGAGACGGCCTTGCCGGTTTCCAGGCGCGCCTGCAGCTGGCCGGTGTCCTGGGTCGGGAACAGGCCCTTCGGAATCACCACGTACAGCAGCGCCGTCAGCAGCAAGGTGCCCAGCGCCACCAGCAGCGTCAGGCCGCTATGTTCGATGACCCAGGTCAGCGAGCGGTCATAGTGGCCGATGACCCAGTCGAAGAACTGCTGGAAGCGCTGCGCGAAGCGCGACGGCTTTTCGTCGGCGTGGTTCTTCAGCCAACGCGCCGACATCATCGGCACCAGCGTCAGCGACACCACGGCGGAGATCAGGATGGTGATCGCCAGCGAGATCGCGAATTCGCGGAACAAGCGGCCCACCACATCGCCCATGAACAGCAGCGGGATCAGCACGGCGATCAGCGACACCGTCAGCGAGATGATGGTGAAGCCGATCTGCTTGGCGCCTTTCAGCGCGGCGGCCATCGGCGTTTCGCCCTCTTCGATGTAGCGCGCGATGTTCTCGATCATGACGATGGCGTCATCGACCACGAAACCGGTGGCGATGGTCAGCGCCATCAGCGACAGGTTGTTCAGGCTGTAGCCCAGCAAATACATCACGCCGCAGGTGCCGATCAGCGAGATCGGCACCGACAGGCTGGCGATGATGGTGGCGCGCAGGCTGTGCAGGAAGGCGAAGATCACCAGCACCACCAGCACCACGGCCAGCACCAGTTCCATCTCCACGTGTTCGACCGAGGCGCGGATACCGGTGGTGCGGTCGCTCAGCACCTCGACATGCATGGCGCCGGGCAGCGCGGCCTGCAGTTCCGGCAGGCGCGCCTTGATGGCGTCCACGGTGGCGATGACGTTGGCGCCGGGCTGGCGCTGCACGTTCAGGATGATCGCCTGCTTGATGCCGGAAGGGGCGCCGGACCAGGCGCCCAGTTCGACGTTCTCGGCGCTGTCGATGACTTGCGCGACGTCGCGCAGGCGCACCGGGGCGCCGTTTTTATAGGCCAGGATCAGCGACTTGTAGTCGGCCGCCGCCAGCAGCTGGTCGTTGGCGTTGATGCTGTAGGCGCGCGTCGGGCCGTCGAAGCTGCCCTTGGCGCCGTTGGCGTTGGCGGCGGTGATCGCGGTGCGCAGCGTGTCCAGGCCCAGGCCATACGAGGCCAGCGCGTTGGTGTCGGCTTGAATCCGCACGGCAGGACGCTGGCCGCCGCTCAGGGTCACCAGGCCGACGCCCGACACCTGGCTGATCTTCAGCGCCAGGCGGGTGTTGACCACGTTCTGCACTTCGGTCAGCGGCATGGTGTCGGAGGTGATCGCCAGCGTCAGCACCGGCGCGTCGGCCGGATTGACCTTGGCGTACACCGGCGGCGCCGGCAGGTCGGTCGGCAGCAGCGAGGTGCCGGCGTTGATCGCGGCCTGCACTTCCTGCTCGGCCACGTCCAGCGTCTGACCCAGGCCGAATTGCAGCGTGATGATGGAGACGCCGGCGGCGCTGGTGGAACTCATGCGCGTCAGGCCGGCCATCTGGCCGAACTGGCGCTCCAGCGGCGCGGTCACCGTCTGGCCCATCACTTCCGGACTACCGCCCGGATACAGCGTTTGAACCTGGATGGTCGGGAAGTCCACCTGCGGCAGCGCCGACAACGGCAGGAACTTGAAACCGACGATACCCGCCAGGACGATCGCCAGCATCAGCAGCGAGGTCGCTACCGGACGCTGGATGAAGGGTGCGGATGGACTCATTGTTTCGCGGCGCCTTCCTTGTTACGGCGATGATGTTCGCCGTTCGGCGACGACGCCGCGCCACCGGCGCCGGCCGGCTTGGCGCCCGGCAGCGTGACCTTGGCGCCCTCCTTCAGGCGGTCGGCGCCTTCGGTGATGACTTGTTCGCCCAGTTTCAGGCCCTCGGTGACCTGCACCTTGTCGACCGTGGCGGCGCCGCGCTTGACCGGACGCACGGTGACGGTCTTGTCTTCCTTGAGCACGTAGACGAAGTCGCCGCTGGTGCCGTGACGCAGCGCGTTCACCGGCACCATGATGGCGTCCTTGATGGTGTTCAGTTCCAGCCGCACGTTGACGAACTGGCTCGGGAACAGCGTCAGCTTGCCGTTGGCGAAGCGCGCCTTGGCCTTGACGGTGCCGGTCTGGGTGTCGATCTGGTTGTCCATGGCCTTGAAGGCGCCGCTGTCGAGCGTCGCGGTGCGGGTGCGGTCCAGCGCCAGCGCCGGCAGCGTGGCGCCGTCGTTGACGCGCTGCGCCACGCCGGGCACGCTGTCCTGCGGGATCGAGAATTCGACGTCGATCGGCGACAGCTGGGTGATCACGGCGATGCCGGTGGTGTCGCTGGAGCCGACCAGGTTGCCGATATCGACCACGCGCAGGCCCACGCGGCCGGAGATCGGCGCGATCACCTTGGTGTAGCCCAGATTCAGCCTGGCCGTGCCTTCGGCCGCCTTGTCGGTCAGCACGGTGCCTTCCAGCTGCTTGACCAGCGCCGCCTGCGTGTCCACGTCCTGGCGGGCGATCGAGTCCTGGGTCAGCAGGGTGCGGTAGCGGTTCAGCGTCAGCTTGGCGTTTTCCAGCTGCGCTTCATCGCGTTGACGGGTGCCGGTGGCTTGCATCAGCGCCATCTCGAACTGGCGCGGATCGATCTGCGCCAGCACCTGGCCGGCCTTGACCATCTGGCCTTCCTTGAACAACACGGATTGCAGGATGCCAGACACCTGCGGACGCACCGTGGTGGTGGCCGCCGCCGTCACCGTGCCGAGCGCTTCCAGCGTGACCGGGATGTCGGCTTTTTCCGCCGTCGCCACGCCGACCGTGGTGGCCGGCATGCGCCGCCCGCCGCCGCCAGGACCACCGGGACCGCCAGGGCCAGGACCGCCAGGACCTTGGGCGCCGGGCGCGCCGGCCGGCGTTGCCGGCTGATGCGTCAGGTACCAGGCCAATCCGCCCAACCCGGCCATGGCGGCGACGGCGATCACACTGCCGAGAATCTTGCGGCTGCGCTTGGGTGGGTTGGCATTCAAAGTCGGCTTGGCTTGCGAATCCATCGTGGTCCTTTTTCTAGGCGTGCGTGTCCATGGCAAACGCGCCATGGCGATTAATCCGTGGAATGTAACATACGGCGTTGCGGCTGTCTGTCGGCGCTTGCCCGGGGTTACAAACTCGCTACAAAATCAAGGACTTTGCGTCGCCCCTGTTAATCTGGCTTTACATATCTTTACCGGGGCGACATCGCTCCTACACGCGCCCGCGCGATACTGCCAGCACTGTCCCGTAGCGTAGAATGAACCGCATGAACCCTGTAGACCGAATTTTGCTGGTGGAAGACGATCCACGCCTGGCCGAGATGCTGACCGAGTACCTGAGCCAGGCCAACTTCCGCGTCACCCACGCGCCCACCGGCCGCCTGGCGATGGAGCATATCGCCGCCGCCGAGATCGACGCCGTGATCCTCGACCTGATGCTGCCCGATATGGACGGCCTGGATGTGTGCCGCCAGCTGCGCACCACCTCCGACGTGCCGGTGCTGATGCTGACCGCGCGCGGCGACGCCATCGACCGCATCGTCGGCCTGGAAATCGGCGCCGACGACTACCTGCCCAAGCCTTTCGAGCCGCGCGAGCTGCTGGCGCGCCTGCGCGCCATCCTGCGCCGCCGCGTCGACGTGCGCCACCTGGACGCGCCGCCCGGCGCCGCCGCCCCGGCCGCCGACAGCTTCCTGCGCTTCGGCCGGCTGGAAATCGACCCGGCCGCGCATGCCGCCAGGCTCGATGGCGTGCCGTGCGAGCTGACCGCCTACCAGTTCGACCTGCTGCTGGTGCTGGCCAGGCACGCCGGCCGCGTGCTGTCGCGCGACGCGCTGATGGATTTATTGAAGGGCGAGCCGCTGGAGGCGTTCGACCGCTCGATCGATGTCCACATGTCGCGCATCCGCGCCGCCGTCGAGGACGACCCCAAAAAACCGCGCCGCATCATCACCGTGCGCGGCGCCGGCTATCTGTTCGCCAAGGTGCAGGACTGATGAAACGCCGCTTTAATCTTGCCCTGATCGGCCTGCCGCGCCTGTACTTCCGCTTTTACGCCGCCCTGCTGCTGATCCTGGCGCTGTTCTCGGTCGCCACGCTGGAAATCTGGAACCGCACCGGCAGCCCGCTGGAACGCTCCAACCACACGCTGGCGCAGGTGATGCAGAACGTGCTGGCGCCGCCCGACGCGCCGCCCGAGATGCAGCAGGCCGCCCTGGCCCGCGTCGCCGCCAATCTGAACGACGCCCACATGACGCTGTACACGCGCGACTGGCGGCCGCTGGCCGTGGTGGGCGAGCTGATACCGGCGCGCCACTGGCGCCGCCAGGGCATGACCGGGCCGCCGCCGGAATCCTTCGTGCGCCTGCCGGACGGCCGCAAGCTGCTGTCGAGCGAACCGCTGGGCTTCACGCGGCCGAAGGCGATGCTGAACAACGCCCTGCTGCTGGTCGCGCTGGGCATCGGCGTGGCGGCCTTCCCGCTGGTGCGGCATCTGACCAAGCGGCTGGAGCGCTTGCAGCTGGGGGTGGAAAAGCTCGGCGCCGGCGACCTGACCACGCGCGTGCCGGTGGAAGGCAAGGATGAAGTGGCGCGGCTGGCGCAAAGCTTCAACCGCGCCGCCGACCAGATCGAACAATTGGTCGGCGCGCACAAGACGCTGCTGGCCAACGCCTCGCACGAGCTGCGCACGCCGCTGGCGCGCATCCGCCTGGCGCTGGAGCTGATCCCGGAAGGCATCGACCCGAAGCGGCGCAAGGGCCTGGAGCAGGACATCGCCGAGCTGAATCACCTGCTCGATGAAATCCTGCTGGCCAGCCGCCTGGGGGCGATCCAGGAAAACAGCGATACCGAGGAACTGGATTTGCTGGCGCTGGCGGCGGAGGAATGCGCGCGCTACGACGACGCCCTGCTGGACGGCGAGTCGGCCGTGATGCGCGGCGATCCGCGCCTGCTGCGCCGGCTGCTGCGCAACCTGCTGGAAAATGCGCATCGCCATGGCGTGCCGCCGGCCACCGTGAAGATCACGTGCGCCAACCAGGTTGCCACGTTGCGGGTGTGGGATGAAGGTCCTGGCGTGCAGGATCAGGAATTCGAGCGGGTGTTCGAGCCGTTCTTCCGGCCGCGCGGCACGCTGGATAACAATGGCGCCGGGCTGGGACTGGCGCTGGTGCGCCAGATCGCGCGCCGCCATGGTGGCGAAGCGCGCTGCGCCCTGATGAAGGATGGGCGCAGCTGCTTCGAAGTGGAACTGCCGCTAGCCTGACCGTCGCGGGTTACGGCGATTCGCACAGGCAGTGGGTGATCGCGGTGAACGGCTTGTGCTGCGCCGTGATCTCCGACAGCCAGCCCAAATCATTCGCAATACCGGTCGCCGCGCTTGGCGGCAGGCCGGTGGTGGCCGCGGCGCCCAGCTTCAGCTGCGCCGACACCGCTTGCGCCACCGCCTGCGCGGTACCGCCGCCGATCATCTCCACAAAGCGATCGAACTTGCTGATGTCACGCTCGACGTACACCACGCGGTAGTCCGCCGGCAGCTTGGCGCGCGACGCCGCCGATTTCAGCGCATCGCCATACGAACCCAGACGATCCACCAGGCCGCGATCCTTGGCCTGCGCGCCGGTCCACACACGGCCCTGCGCCACTTCGTTGATCTTCTCCGGCGTGGTCTTGCGCGCCTGCGCCGCCTTGGTGGTGAACTCGGCGTAGATATGGTTGATGCTGCCCTGGATCACCTGGCCGAAGCGCGGGTCCAGTGGACGCAGCGGATTACCGGCGTCGCCCAGCCAGGTGGTCGGCTGGCCGGCGGTGTGGATGCCCAGCTTGTCGATCACCTTGTCGGCGGTCGGCAGGATGGCGAACACGCCGATCGAACCGGTGATGGTGGTCGGCTCGGCGATCACCTCGTCGGACGACATCGAAATCCAGTAGCCGCCGGAAGCGGCCACATTGCCCATCGACACCACCACTGGCTTGCCGGCGGCGCGCGTCAGTTCCAGCTCGCGGCGGATCAGCTCCGAAGCGAAGGCGCTGCCGCCCGGCGAATCGATGCGCAGCACCACCGCCTTGATGTTGTTGTCCTCGCGCGCCATGCGGATCAGCTTCGAGGTCGAGTCGCCGCCGATCGAACCGGGACCGGCGCTGCCGTCGCTGATTTCGCCCTGCGCCACGATCACGCCGACGGCGTCGCCGGTCAGCTTGTGCGGCACGCGGGTCAGGTAGTCGTCGAAGGCCACCTGGCGGAAGCTCTTGCCGTCGGCGTCGGCGACGCCGCGCTTGGTCATCATCTGGCGGATTTCATCCTTGGTCTTCAGGCCGTCGACCAGCTTTTCCGCCACCGACAGCTTGGCCAGGTCGCCATTCACGGCCGCCACCTGCGCCGGCAGGTCGTTGATGGTCTTCATGATCTGCCCTGCCGGCAGCTTGCGCGCCTTCTCGACATTGTCGGTGTAGGACGTCCACAGCGCGTTGTTCAGATACGATTCCGCCTCGCTGGCCGCCTGCGACGGGCCGTTGGCGATGTAGGGCTCGCCGAAGCTCTTGTAGGTGCCGACGCGCAGCAGGTTGACCGTGACGCCCAGCTTGTCCAGCGCGTCGCGGTAGTAGTTGCGATAGCGGCCGAAGCCTTCGATCATGACCATGCCCATCGGATGCAGATAGACTTCGCTGGCGTGCGCGGCCAGCAGGTACTGGCGCTGGTCGTAGCTCGCGCCCCAGGCGATCACCGGCTTGCCGGCGGCCTTGAAGCGGTCGATGGCGGCAGCCACTTCACGCAGCGAAGCCTGGCCGGCGCCCTGCAGGTCGTCGGTCAGCAGCACGGCGGCATCCACGTTCGGGTCCCTGGCGGCGGTGTCCAGCACGGCCAGCACGTCGCGCAACTGGATCATCTTGTGCACTTCGGCGCCGCGCGCGTTGGCCAGCAGCGCGTCGGTGGCGTTGACGCTGGACTGTTCGACCAGTTGGCCCTTCAGATCCAGCACCAGCGTGGTCTTCGGTTGCAGCGGCTTGGCGCCGCCGCCGAAGATCGCATACAGCAGCACCAGCACGATCGCCAGGAAAATCAGGTTCAGCACCGTGCGGCGGCTGGCGTCCAGCGCGCGCCAGAAAAAGCCGAAGCCGCGACGGACATAGGAAAACGGGGATTGACTCATCAACACTCCAGTGGTTGCGTAATTTGCAATGATAATACAGCGCTCACCGCTTTTTGGAAATGACCAGCAGGCCGGCAAACACCAGCAAGCCATTCAGGATAAGCAGTTCCAGCCCGATGCGGTAGCTGCCAAACAGTGTTTGCTGATTGAAATCAATAACATAGCACAGCACCGGTCCGGCCAGCGCCACGACTGGCACCCAGCGGTCGCGCACGGCGCGGCGGGTCAGGATACCGAAGGCGAACAGGCCAAGCAATGGACCATAGGTATAGCCGGTCAGCTTCAGCACCAGGCCCACCATGCTGGCGTTGTCGACCCATTTGAACACCAGCACCAGCGCCAGGAAGATGGCGCAGAACGCCAGGTGCACGTGATGGCGCAGGCGCTTCATGGCCGCTTCGCCCATCCCGCGGCGCTGCACGCCGAGGATATCGATGCTGAAGGACGAGGTCAGCGCGGTCATGGCGCCGTCGGCGCTGGGGAACAGCGCCGAGATCAGGCCGATGAAGAAGATCAGTTGCAGCGCGGCCGGCATGTGGCCCATCACCACCGCCGGGAACAGCTTGTCGCCGCTGGCCGTCACGCCGGCCGTGGGCGCGTACAGGTACAGCAGGCCGCCAAGGTACATGAACAGCACCAGCACGGCGGTCAGCACAGCCGTCAGCAGCAGCATGTTCTTTTGCGAGTCGCGCAGGGTTTTGACGGAGATATTCTTCTGCATGGTTTCCTGGTCCATGCCGGTCATCGCCAGCACGATGAAGAAGCCGGCCAGCAGCTGCTTCCAGAAGTAGGCCGGGCTGTCGACGGCGCTGGTGACCACGCGGGTCAGGCCGTGCACCTGCATCTGCGCCAGGCTGTCGAGCGGGCCGAGGTCCATGGCGTGCAGCAGCCAGCCGGCGCAGATCACCAGACCCAGCACCATGCCGGTGGTTTGCAGCGTGTCGGTCCAGACGATGGTCTTGACGCCGCCCTCATAGGTGTACAGCAGGATCATGGCGAGGATGACCACGGTGGTCAGCCAGAACGGCACACCCATGCTGTCGAGGATGGTCAGCTGCAGGATGTTCACCACCAGGTACAGCCGCGCCGAGGCGCTCAGCAGGCGCGAGATGATGAAGAACGCGGCGCCGCTCTGGTAGGAGCGCGGCCCGAGGCGCTGCTCCAGGTAGGTGTAGATGGAGGTGAGCTTGAGACGGTAGTACAGCGGCAGCAGGATGAAGGTGACGGCGATGTAGCCCAGCACATAGCCGAGGATCACCTGCAGGTAGCCGAAGCCGTCGCGGCCGACGGCGCCCGGCACGCTGATGAAGGTGACGCCGCTCATGGTGGTGCCCACCATGCCGAACGCCACCAGCATCCAGTTGCTGCTCTTGTTACCGATGAAGAAGCTGTCGTTGTTGGCGTTGCGGGAGGTGCGCCACGCCACGATCAGCAGCAGGGCGAAATAGGCGGAGACGAGACAAAACAGGGAGACTGCGGACATGGGGTGAAAGGCGAATAATTCAGATCGCCGCAATATACACTACCACGCGGCGGTTGCTTCCCCCCCAGCCAAACCGGGGTCTGACCCCATGCGGGGTCAGACCCCTAACCCGAAGTGCGGGTTCAGTGTGCAGGAGCACGCACGCTGCCACCCCGCACCGCACGTGGATTCAGCCGGTCCAGGCGACCACTCAGCGCGGTCAGGCCGAAGGCGCCCAGCACCACCAGTCCGCCGATCCAGCCGGTATGCACCAGGCCCACATGCTCGACGATCAAACCGCCGCCCCACGCACCACCGGCAATCCCCAGGTTGAACGCGGCAATGTTCAGGCCCGACGCCACATCCACCGCACGCGGCGTGTAGTGCTCCGCCTGCTGTACCACGTACACCTGCAAACCAGCCACGTTACCGAACGCCACCGCGCCCCATACCAGCACCGTCGCCAGCACCAGCCATTTGTACGGCGCCGCAAAGGTCAGCACGATCAGCACGGTCGCCAGGCCCAGGAAGATGATCTTCAGCGCGCCAATCGGACCGCGCTTGTCAGCCAGCTTGCCGCCCCAGATATTGCCCACCGCGACCGACACGCCGTACACCAGCATCACCAGGCCCACCGCATTGGCGCTGAAACCGGTCACCTCGGTCAGGATCGGCGCCAGGAAGGTGAAGGCGATGAACGAACCGCCGTAACCCACCGCCGTCATGGCGTACACCAGCAACAGGCGCGGCTCGCCCAGCACCTTCATCTGCTGCAGCAGCGAGGCAGGCTTGTTGTGCTGGATGGTCGACGGCACGTACAGCAGGCTGCCGATGAAAGCGATCACGCCCAGCGCCGACACGGCCAGGAAAGTCTCGCGCCAGCCGAAGTGCTGGCCGATGAACGTCCCCAGCGGCACGCCGGTCACCAGCGCCACGGTCAGGCCGGTGAACATGATGGCGATCGCGCTGGCCGCCTTCTCCTTCGGCACCAGCGAGGTGGCGATGGTCGAGCCGATCGAGAAGAACACGCCGTGCGCCAGGCCGGTCAGGATGCGGGCGATCACCAGCGATTCGTAGCTGGGCGCCTTCCAGGCCAGCAGGTTGCCGAGGGTGAACAGCACCATCAGCGACACCAGCAGCAGCTTGCGCGGCACCTTGCCGGTCAGCGCGGTCAGCACCGGCGCGCCGATGGCGACGCCCAGCGCATACAGGCTGACCAGCAGGCCGGCCGACGGCAGGTTCACGCCCAGATCGGCGGCGATGGTCGGCAACAGGCCGACAATGACAAACTCGGTGGTCCCGATGGCAAATGCGCTGATGGTCAGCGCTAGCAAGGCAATTGGCATGACTTCACTCCTTAAAAGTTGATGTCATGCAGTATCAGGACTTTCGTTAATGAGAAAAAGACACGAAAACCGAAAAGATATTTGCCTAGCGCGCAACGATAGGAATGGTTTCAATCGCCCAGGGGCCGCCATCCCGGCGTTCCGGGCTGGGCACCACGCAGGCGACGCGGCCGGTGAACTCGCGTTCCACGCGGATTTCGTCAATGCGCCAGCCGCGCGCCTCCAGTTCCTTGATCTTCTGGCGGAAGGCGATCTGCAGCGCGTCGGACTTGACCGACACCTCCTGCAGCCACGAATCCGGCACCCGCTCCGGCCGCACCTTGCTGAGCACCGCCAGATCCTGGTTGAAGATTTTCAGGTTGCTGGCGACCACGCGACGGTCAAGCAGCGGCCAGC
This sequence comes from Duganella alba, assembly GCF_009674495.1. Classification (GTDB taxonomy): domain Bacteria; phylum Pseudomonadota; class Gammaproteobacteria; order Burkholderiales; family Burkholderiaceae_D; genus Rugamonas; species Rugamonas alba. The sequence continues at coordinate 36,597 of NZ_WKJN01000043.1, forward strand.
GCATGAAGGTGCGGCCCATCATCCACCAGGTGCGCGTGCGCTTGCCGTCCACCGGCGTGTGGGCCGAGACGATGTAGATTTTCCAGCCGTCGCGCGGCGCCAGCTCCAGCGTCACGCACGGGCCGGACAGGTGGAAGCCGGGCCGCGTCGCCACGTCCACGTGCTGGCCGGTCGGCTGGCGCCGCCAGCCCTTGCGCAGCGGACGGCGCATGGTCATCAGCGCGCTGCCGCCCCACGCCTCCCGCTCGACGCTGAAGCTGCCGATTTCCGGATGATCGGGGTCGCCGAAGGTGGAACCGTGGACAAACGGCGCGTGGGCGAAATCGAGACCGTTTTCCATCACGCGGTCCCAGCTCGCATCCCAGTCGAAGTGGCCGGACACCACGCGCACGCCGGGATCGTCGACCCAGTCCAGCGGCGGCAGCGGCGGCCGTTCGGCTTCCGGCAGGTCGCCGAGGAAGGCCCAGATCCAGCCATGGCGTTCGATGGTCGGATAGGCGTCGACGCGCGCCCGCAGCGGAATATGCAGGTCCGGCTGCGCCGGAATGTGGCTGCACACGCCGTCGCCGCCGAAGCGCCAGCCATGGTAAGGGCACTGCACGTCGCCGCCGACCTTGGCGCCCGCCGACAGCGAGCCGCCGCGATGCACGCAGATATCCGACAGCAGCCGCGCCGTGCCGCCCTCGTCGCGGAAGGCCACGAAGTGCTGCCCCAGCAACTGCACCGGCGTCAGGCCCTCTTTCAATTGCGCGGACGGCAGCACCACATACCAAAGATTTGTCAGCATGACGCCTTCAAGATGATCCAGAATGCGCCAGTCTAATCTACCAGCCGAATTTCAGCTCCATGCCAAGGTAGTCGGCATCCCTGCCGCCGGCTGTGCGCAGGGAGTCGCCGGCGTGGAAGTGCACCGCTTCCAGCGACGCCGTCACGTTCGGCGTGACCAGCCAGTCGGTGCGCAGCTGGGCATAGGCGCCGGTCCAGCGCGAGCCGGTGCCGGCGGTACGCGGTACGCCGGCCATGCTTTGCACGTAGACCGCGTCGCCGGTGGTCTGGCGCCATTGCATGCCGAGCGCGGTGGTGACGCTGAGCGTTTTCGCCGGCTTGACAGTGACCGACGGCTTCAGGTGAATCAGGTTGCTGTAGCCGGTCAGGCCTGCCAGCGAGAAGTAGTAGCCGTTGGCGAACAGCGGATTGAACGTCCCCAGCTTGCCGTCGCCCGCGTGCTTGTCGCCGGAGGCCATGTCGAACTGCACGCCGATGCGCGGCGTCCAGGTGGTCTTGGCGAAGGTGTAGCCGGTGATGGAGCCGATGGCCCACGCCGATACGGTCTTGGCGCCCACCTGCCCCCGTTGCAGCATGCCTTCGATGTCGAAATCGACCTGGCCGGTCTTGCCGTTGTAGCGCATGTCGTAGACGTTGCGGCGTTCGTCGCCGCTGGCGTCAAGGAAGCGCGCGCTGTCGCGGCGGTAGCGCGAGTAGTAGCCGGACAGGTCGCCCGGTCCCAGGCCCTGGTATTCGAGGCGGATGCCGCTCAGCGTCAGGTGGCCGTCGGAGTAGTCGTCGAAGCTGTCGACGCTGCGGTTCTGCACCGGTTGCGTGACATAGCCGATCAGGCGCCATGGGCCGTGCTCCCAGTCGGCCCAGACGCCATCGAAGGCCTGGCGCACGTTGGGGCCGTCGCGCACGGCGATGAAGCGCTGCAAGTCGAAGGCCATTTCCTGGCGCCCGATACGCATCTTGACGGCGCCGTCGGCGGTTGGCACGGCGACCGTCATGAACAGCTGCTCCATATCCAGCTTGTCGCGGTCGGGCGGCGCGATGGTCTGCTTCTGGAAGGTGCGGGCGTCGACCATCTGGCCGAACAACTGCACGTAAGGGCCGATGCGCAGGTCGGCGTGCAGGTTGGCGCGCTGGATCACATAGCCGTCGGATGGCTGGGTGCCGGCGCCGTACAGCGGCGACGCGATGTGCTCATAGCGCTCGCGCAGGCCGGCGCCCAGCGACAGATAGGACACGCCGTCGTCGCTGAGCGGGATGTATTTGAGGCCGTCGAGCGGCTGGCGCGGCAGGCAGGGATCGGCCAGCGCGCCCCAGTTCTCGGCCCAGCGATTAAAGTTGATGACCGGGCGCTGGGCCGCACACGCCGGCGGCGCGGCGTCCACGGCGCCAGCCCCCGGTGTCGTGACGACAGCGGCCGCCGTGATGGCTGATGCATCGCCGCTGGCAGTGGGCAAGGCCGCGG
>NZ_WKJN01000044.1 GCF_009674495.1 Duganella alba
CCTCGGCCGGCGGCGGCGTCACGGTCGGCGCGGGCGCCGCCGCTGCGGCGACCGGCGCTGGCGCGACCGGCTTGGGCAGCTGGCGCCGCAGCACGTCCAGCATCTCGTCCACTTCGATCGGCTTGGGGATGAAATCGGTGATGCCGGCCTCGCGGCTGCGCTCGCGTTCGGATTCCAGCACCCCGGCCGTCATGGCGATGATCGGCAGCGTCAGCTTGAGTTCCTGGCGCAGGATGCGGGTGGCGGTGAAGCCGTCCATCACCGGCATCTGCATGTCCATCAGCACCATGTCGTAGTCGGCGGCGCGGGTGCGCATGAGGTCGACCGCCTGGCGGCCGTCGCCGGCGATGTCCAGCGTGGCGCCGGCGTGTTCCAGGATGCCGCGCGCCACCGCCTGGTTCAGCAGGTTGTCCTCGACCAGCAGGAAGTGGATGTCGGCCAGCGTGCCGACGATGCCGTGTTCGGCCACCGCCTGCGGATCGGCCTCGCCCTGCGTGGCCAGCGCCTGGTGCAGCGCGTCGAACAGGTTGGAACTGGTGATCGGCTTGACCAGCACCACGTCCGCCTCCGGCGCGTGCGAGATTTCCTCGATGCGGTCGCGGGCGAAGGCGTTCAGCATCACCACGATCGGCTGCGGCCTGCCGTTGGCGGCGGCGCGGATGCCCTTGGCCGTGGCCAGCCCGTCCATGCCGGGCATGTGCCAGTCGGCCAGCACCACGTCGTAGGGCTGCTGGTGGTCGAGGCTCTGGCGGTAGCGGCGCAGCGCGGCTTCGCCCGAATCGACCTCGTCCGCCTGCCAGCCCCAGGCGCGGATCAGGCGCGCCACCAGCTCGCGGCTGGTGCGGTTGTCGTCGGCCACCAGCAGGCGCAACTGGCCCAGCGCCGGCTTGCGGCGCTCGTCGGTCTGGTCGGACTGGATATCGAACGGCAGGCTGAACCAGAAGGTCGAGCCCTGCCCCGGGCGGCTGTTGACGGCGACCTGCCCGCCCATCAGCTCGATCAGGCGCTTGGTGATGGCCAGACCCAGGCCGGTGCCGCCGAAGCGCCGGGTGATGCTCTGGTCGCCCTGGGTGAAGGCGTTGAACAGCTGCGCCAGCTGGTCCTCGGTCATGCCCATGCCGGTGTCGCGCACCTCGAAGCGCAGCAGCGCGCTGTGGGCGTCGCGCGCGTTGAGCTGGACGCTGACCACCACCTCGCCCTGTTCGGTGAACTTGATGGCGTTGCCGGCCAGGTTGACCAGGATCTGCTGCAGCCGCATCGAGTCGCCGCGCAGGCGGTTGGGAATCGCCGCGTCGACGCTGATCGCCAGTTCCAGCTCCTTGTCGCCGGCGTTCATGGTCATCATGGTGGCCAGCGCGTTCATGGTCTCGTCGAGCGCGAAATCGATCGGCGCCAGGTCCAGCTTGCGCGCCTCGATCTTGGAGAAGTCCAGCACGTCGTTGAGGATGCCCAGCAGCGACTGGCCCGACACCCGCACCATGTTGAGGTACTTGCGCTGCTGCGGCGTCAGCTGCGTGTTGCCGAGCAAATACACCATGCCCAGCACCGCGTTCATCGGCGTGCGGATCTCGTGGCTCATGTTGGCGACGAAATCGCTCTTGGCGCGGTTGGCGGCCTGCGCGCGGTCGCGTTCGCGCTCCAGCTCCAGCGCGCGGGTTTCCACTTCCTGTTGCAGGCGGTGGCGTTCGGTGATGTCGGAAATCACCGCCAGCACCTTGGTGCCCTGGTCGGTGCGCACCGCGCTCAGGTTGACCTCGACCGGGAACTCGCTGCCGTCGCGGCGGCGGCCGTAGGTGGCGGCGCCATTGCCCATGCGCACCGGCTCCGCGCTCAGGCGGTCGGCAAAGAAGCGGTTGCGGTGGACCACGTGCTGCTTGCGCAGCCGTTCCGGCACCAGGATCTCCAGCGGCTGGCCGAGCACCTCGTCGCGCTCGTAGCCGAAGCAGCGTTCGCCTTCGCGGTTGAACGTCTCGATGCGGCCGTCGACGCCGACCACGACGATGGTGTTCGGCGCGAACTCGACCAGGCTTTGCAGGCGCGCGTCGGCCGCCAGCCGCTCGTGCATCAGGTCGTTGAAGGCGGAGGTCAGTTGGCCGATTTCGTCGCGCGCATGCACCGGCAGCGGCGTGAAGCGGTCGGGATCGGCGCGCAGCGCGACGATGGCGTTGCGCAGCCGCGCCAGCGGCGCCAGCAGGCGCAGGGTCAGCATGCTGATCAGCAGCGCGGTCAGCACCGCCGCCACGCCGCTCCAGATCAGCACCCGGTTGAGCACGCCGTCGAAGGGCTCGAACGCTTCCTTGGCCGGCAGCGAGGTGGCCAGCAGCCAATCGACCGACTTCAGCTGCTTGAAACTGTTCAGGGTGGGCTGGCCGTCGCTGGTGCCCATCACCGTGCCTTCGAAGCCCTCTTCCAGCGCGCGCGTGGTGGCCGGATTGGCGTTGGCGGCGCGCGGTTTCAGCAGGCGGGTGATGTCGGGATGCAGCACGTAGACCGGCGTCTCGCCGCGCGTGACGGCGAAGTAATAGCCGGTGTTGCCGACCTTGGCCGAGCGCAGGTGGCCCAGCAGATTGTCCTTGTACAGCCGCAGCACACCGATCAGCACGCACACCACTTCGCCCTTGGCGTTGAGCACCGGCGCCACCATCTGCACCACCGGCTGCTTGTTGGCGCGGCCGATGATGGGTTCGGTGATCATCGGCTTGCGGGTGCGCATCACGGTCTTGAAATAGGCGCGGTCGGAGGCGTCGATGCCGACCCGGCCCGGCACCAGCGGCAGATCGGAAATCACCTTGCCCTCGGCGTTCAGCACCAGCAGGTCGTCGAACAGGGCCAGCACGGCGCGGTTCTGGTAGTAGTCGCGCAGCTGTTCGGTGGAGCCGGCCAGCGCGGGCGGCTGGTTGCGGGCGGATAGCGCGATGATATCCAGCAGCATGGTCAGCTTGTCGTCCAGCTCCTGCGCGGTGCGGCTGACCAGCGCGGCCTGCTGCGTGAACAGCACCCGGGTGTAGTCTTCCTGCATGCGTTGGGTTTGCACCAGCGTCACCAGGCCGATCATCAGGACCGAGGTGATGCTGGTAGCGAGCGCGACTTTAGCCTTGATGCCGATAGGCTTCATATCATCCTTGCTGTATGCGGGGGCTGAAGCGATTCTCCTATCAAAGACTAACGTTGGCAAGAAACAAAAAAAAGCAGGCGTACCGAACGCACGCCTGCTGTGGTTTTGTGTGAAACCAGATTAACGCTGCGCTGCGGCGATGATCACTTCCGCCACCTTGGCCGGCTGCGACACCATCGGCACGTGGCTGGTCGGCAGCGTGGTCACGGTGGCGTTGAGTTTCTTGGCGAAGGCCTGCTCCAGTTCCGGCGCGATCATGCGGTCCTTGCTGGCGACGATGTAGTAGTTGGCTTTGTTTTTCCATGCGGCCACGGTGGTGGTGTCGCCGAAGGCTTTGGCGGCGATCGGACCCTGGGTGGCGGCGATCAGTTTTTTCTCGGCCGGGGTGACGTCCGGCGCGAAGTTCTGCGCCACCGATTCAGTCGGCAGCCACAGGTAGCCGCCGGCGTCGGCTTTCAAGGTGGCGATGCCAGGTGGCACGGCGTAGTCCTTGCCCAGGTTGGCGGTGGCTTCCCCTTCGGAAGGCGCGAACGCGGCCACGTAGACCAGCGCCTTGATCTTGTCGCTGGTGCCGGCCTGGGTGATCACGGTGCCGCCCCACGAGTGGCCGACCAGCACTACTTTACCGGTCTGCGCATCGACCACGCGCTGGGTGGCGGCGACGTCGTCGGCCAGCGAGCTCAACGGATTTTGCACGGCGACCACTTTGTAGCCCTTGGCTTCCAGGATCGGGATCACTTTGCTCCAGCTGGAACCGTCGGCGAAGGCGCCGTGCACCAGCACGATGGTGGTGTCGCTGGCGGGAGCGGCGGCGTTGGCGAAGGCGGTGGCGGCGAGCAGGGCGGCGGCGATGACAGTGCGTTTCATGATAAATCCTCTCAAGGTTATGTGCTAATGATTAGTGCGCTAAGTATTGCGGTTTTAAAAACGCGCTTCAGGTAAAGCGCGTTCCGTTGAGATGAAATATAGCGCACTAAAAAATAGTGCGCAAGCTAATTTCGATTTATTTTTTCAATCGGTGAGATTGCGGTTCAGTTTGCCGAGGGTGGCCATCAGCGTGCCCACCTCGTCGTGGCCGATCCGGCATTCGGCGGCGAAGTCCTGGCTGACCTTGAGCGCGGCGGCGCGCAGCGCCTGGCCGGCGGCGGTCAGCGTCAGCACGCGGTTGCGTTCGTCGCGTGGATCGCGGTCGCGGGAAAGGTAGCCTTCCGCCTCGAGCCGCTTGACCACCGGCGTCACCGAACCGGAATCCTGCTGCAGCCGTTCGGCCACGTCCTTGACGCCGAGGCCGTCCTGCTCCCACAACACCACCATCACCAGGTACTGCGGATAGGTGAGGTTGAGCGCGCTTAGCAGCGGCTTGTAGGTCTGGGTCATTTTCAGCGATGTGTTGTAAATTAAGAAACACAAGTGCTGGTCGAGGGTGGGAGGCTTGGGCAGGGTCATCCCGCTAGCCTAACAAAATATTTTCCCGCGCGCGAATACCTGATCGGATGACTGCGGAATAGCGGCCTAAATCAAGTCCGATGAGCTACACTAGCTGCATGATACGAGAACTTCCTTCGCTGGTGATCCCCGGCGCGACGATAGAGGTGCTGAAGGCAAGCTGCGCGTCATGCAGCATGCACCAGCTGTGCCTGCCCATGGGGCTGGATAACAACGATATGGAGCGCCTGGACCAGATTATCGGCCGCCGCCGCAAGGTGGCGCGCGGCTCGACGCTGTTCCGCATCGGCGATCCGTTCCAGAACCTGTACGCGATCCGCCTCGGCCATTTCAAGACCTACCAGGTCAACCGCGAGGGCGCGGAGCAGATCACCGGCTTCCAGATGGCCGGCGAGCTGCTGGGCATGGACGCCATCAGCGCCGACGAACACCATTGCACCGCCGTGGCGCTGGAAGACAGCGAGGTGTGCGAGATTCCGTTCGCCACGCTGCAATCGCTGCTGGGCGAGATGCCGACCTTGTTGCGGCATTTCCACCGCATGATGAGCCAGGAGATCACGCGCGAGCAGAGCGTGATGCTGTTGCTGGGGAATATGCAGGCGACCCAGCGCTTTGCCGCCTTCCTGGTCAACCTGTCGTCGCGCTACGAAGCGCGTGGCTATTCGCCGAACACCTTCCAGCTGCGCATGTCGCGCGAAGAGATCGGCAACTACCTGGGCCTGACCATCGAGAGCATCAGCCGTCTGCTGTCGAAGTTCAAGAAGGAAGGCCTGCTGCGCGTCAGCAACCGCGAAATCGAATTGCTCGATCCGCGCATGCTCAAGGCCATCACCGCAGGCACCGAGACCTGCGGTTAAACCACCTTAGTCCGGCAGCAGCTTGATGCTGCGGTTGGCCGGCCACACCCAGGCGCCCGCGAGGCGCCATTCACGTTTTTGTCCTTCCACCAGCACCACCCAGCGGCTGCGTTCCAGCATCGGCAAACGCGTGCTGAAATGGCCCTCGGCGTCCGGCACCAGCATCAGCTTGATATCCTTCTCCGGCTGCGTGGCGTGCGACAGGTGCAGCATCAGCGGGCCGGTGTCCTGGCGGTTGATGCGGCCGGTCATCACGCCGCTGGCGACGTCATACCCCAGCGTCATCGACAAGCCCAGCTGCGCGGCCACGCGGTCGCGCCGCAAGTCCTGGTTGATGGCCTTGCCCTGCGTATAGTAATCGCCGACCACCACCGCGTCGGGCGTCTTGATCGCCAGCCAGGCGGTATAGCTGGTGGCCACCATCACGCTGGCCGGGCCGAGCATCAGCAGCCACGGCCAGCGTTGTTTCCACCACGGCGTGACAGGCATATTGAGTATGGCGTTGGACATGCTGTTTCTCCTTAGTGCGGCACGATAAACACCGCGGATTCTTTCACATGCAGCGACGGGTCGTCGACTGCGGTCAGGGTGACCTGGATCTTGTTCGAGCCGGTGTGGCCGGCGCCATGCGCCACCCGCAGGCGGATCGGATGCGAGCGCGTTTCGGTCGCTTCCACCCGCACCGTGCCGGCGTCGGCCACCGCCAGCGTGTCGATGCCGCTGACGGCGATCTGGTACACGTGGGCCTGCTCGGACGTGTTCATGATCTGCAGGCGGTAGACGTTTTCGATCATGCCGTCCTCCACCTCGCGGCCCATCGAGCCGCGGTCGCGGATCACGTCGAGCTTGAGCGGCGTGCGCAGGTACAGGGCGCTACAGGTGACCAGCACGATCACGCCCAGCACGGCGGTGTAGATCTTGACGCGCGTGCGCGTGGTGCGGCGGCGGATTTCGGTCGGCGTCAGGTGCTCGTCCATGGCGCGCTCGGTGCTGTAGCGGATCAGGCCGCGCGCCTGGCCGGTCTTGTCCATCACATTGTTGCAGGCGTCGACGCAGGCGGCGCAGCCGATGCACTCGTATTGCAGGCCGTTGCGGATGTCGATGCCGGTCGGGCACACCTGCACGCATAGCGAGCAGTCGATGCAGGAGCCGCCGTTGCCGTTGCCGTTTTTCGACAGCGGGCCGCGCGGTTCGCCGCGTTGCGCGTCGTAGGTGATGATCAGGGTGTCGCGGTCGAACATCGAGCTCTGGAAGCGGGCGTATGGGCACATGTATTTGCACACCTGTTCGCGCATCCAGCCGGCGTTGCCGTAGGTGGCGAAGGCGTAGAACAGCACCCAGAACCATTCCCACGGGCCGAAGTCGAAGGTGGCCACTTCGCCCAGCAGGTGCTGGATCGGCGTGAAGTAGCCGACAAAGGTAAAGCCGGTCCACAGCGCGAACAGCAGCCAGGCCGCGTGCTTGGCGCTCTTCTTGCCGAACTTGCGCAGCGACGCCGGCTGGCGGTCGAGCGCGATACGCGCGCTGCGCTTGCCTTCAATCTTGCGTTCCATCCACAGGAAGATTTCAGTGTAGACCGTTTGCGGGCAGGCGAAACCGCACCATACCCGCCCTGCTATCGCTGTCGCCAGGAACAGCAGGTAGGCAGAGATGATGAGCAGGACCGCGAGGTAAATGAAGTCCTGCGGCCAAAGGACCAAGCCAAAGATGTAGAACTTGCGCGTGCCCAGGTCGAACAGCAGGGCCTGGCGGCCGTTCCACTGCAGCCAGGGCGTGCAGTAGAACACCAGTTGCGTCAGCCAGACAAACAGCCAGCGCAGACGGGCATAACGGCCGTCGATCTCGCGCGGGTAAATCTCTTCCCGCGCCGCGTACATCTTGATGACTTGTTCCTTGGGGGCGTTCATTTTTCAGCTGCTATCGGTGGTGGGTCTGCTGGCGCTGGTTGGTTCGGATCGTTGGACAGGCTCCATACATAGGCGGCCAGCACATGCACCTTGGCTTCGCCGAGGAAGTCGGCAAACGCCGGCATGGTGGTGGTACGGCCCTTGTTGATGGTTTCCTTGATGGTGTCCACGCTGCCGCCGAACAGCCAGATCTTGTCGGTCAGGTTAGGCGCGCCCAGCGTCTGGTTGCCCTTGGCGTCGGGACCGTGGCAAGCCATGCAGGCGGCGAACTTTTCTTTGCCGAACACGGCCTTGATCGGATCGTGGGTCGAACCGGACAGGCTCAGCACGTAGTTGGCGACCGCCTCCACGTCCTTGTCGCCACCCACCGCGGCGCCCATCGGCGGCATGGCGCCAACGCGGCCGTGCAGGATGGTTTGCTGGATGGTTTCCGGCGCGCCGCCGAACAGCCAGTCCTTGTCGGTCAGGTTGGGGAAGCCCTTGTTGCCGCGCGCATCCGAACCGTGGCACTGTGCGCAGTAGGTCAGGAACAGGCGCTCGCCGATGGCGTGCGCTTGCGGATCGGCCGCCACCGTTCTCAGGTCCTGTTTCTGGTACTTGGCGAACAGCGGACCATACTCGGCGTCGGCCTTTTCCAGTTCGACCTGGTACTGGCCGCTGGATTTCCAGCCCAGCTTGCCGGCGTAGCTGCCCAGGCCCGGGTACAGGAACAGGTAGGCCAGCGCGAACACGATGGTGATGTAGAACAGCCACATCCACCAGCGCGGCATCGGCGTGTTCAGTTCGGTCAAGTCCTCATCCCACACGTGGCCGGTGGTATCGACATTGCCTTCGCTGGTCTTGGCGACCTTCACCTTCGATTGCGAATACAGCAGGATGCCGCAGCCGATGATGCCCAGCAGGGTCAGGGCGGCGATGTAGATATCCCAGAAGCCATTGGTAAAATCAGCCATGGTGCGCCTCCTCGTCGTCAAACGGCAGATGGGCCGCCGCAGCGAAGTCGTCGGCCTTGCGGTGGACATACACCCACCACAGGATGCCGCCAAAGGTGATGAACGAGATCACCGTCATGATGCTGCTGGCGTGGTCAAACAAAGTTTCGATAGCCATGCTAGTTCCTCGTTTTGATCAGGGTGCCCAGGCCTTGCAGATAGGCGATCAGGGCGTCTTGTTCGGTCTTGTCCTTGAGCTCTTCCGGCGCGGCGGCGATCTCGGCGTCGGTGTACGGCACGCCGGTGCGGCGCAGCGCGCGCATTTTCGGCTGGATGTCGTTGGCCACCAGCGTGTTCTTCGCCAGCCAGGGGTAGTTCGGCATATTCGATTCCGGCACCACGTCACGCGGATTGTTCAGGTGGTCGCGGTGCCATTCGTCGGAGTAGCGGCCGCCCACGCGCGCCAGGTCGGGACCGGTGCGCTTGGAACCCCACTGGAACGGGTGGTCGTAGACGAATTCGCCGGCCACCGAGTAGTGGCCATAGCGCTCGGTCTCGGCGCGCAGCGGCCGCACCATTTGCGAGTGGCAGTTGTAGCAGCCTTCGCGGATGTAGATGTCGCGGCCCGCCAGGCGCAGCGGCGAGTACGGTTTCAGGCCGGCCACCGGTTCCGTGGTCGACTTCTGGAAGAACAGCGGCACGATTTCGACGGCGCCGCCGACGCTGACCACCAGCGTCACCAGCGCGATCAGCAGCCAGGGATTTTTCTCGATCCATTCATGTGAAAATTTCATACTGTGCTCCGAGTTCAGGCGTGGGCCGGATTGACGGCCGGGATAATTGCCACGGCGGTGTCGCGGTTACGCAGGGTCATCCAGGTGTTGTAGGCCATCACACACATGCCCGCCAGGTACAGGCCGCCGCCGGCGACACGCACCACGTAGTACGGATAGGTGGCCTTGACGCCTTCGACAAAGGTGTAGGTCAGCGTGCCGTCCGGATTGACCGCGCGCCACATCAGGCCCTGCATCACGCCGGCGATCCACATCGCGGCGATGTACAGCACCACGCCGATGGTGGCGACCCAGAAGTGCAGGTCGATCAGCTTGGTCGAATACATCTTCTGGTCGCCGGCGATGCGCGGGATGATGTAGTAGATCGAACCCATGGTGATGAAGCCCACCCAGCCCAGCGCGCCGCCGTGTACGTGGGCGATGGTCCAGTCGGTGTAGTGCGACAGCGAGTTGATGGTCTTGATCGACATCATCGGACCTTCGAAGGTGGCGATGCCGTAGAACGACAGCGAGACGATCATGAATTTCAGGATCGGGTCGGTGCGCAGCTTGTGCCAGGCGCCCGACAGCGTCATCATGCCGTTGATCATGCCGCCCCAGCTCGGCGCCAGCAGCACCAGCGAGAACACCATGCCGACCGATTGCGTCCAGTCCGGCAAGGCGGTGTAGTGCAGGTGGTGCGGACCGGCCCACATGTAGGTGAAGATCAGCGCCCAGAAGTGCACGATCGACAGGCGGTACGAGTACACAGGGCGTTCGGCCTGCTTCGGAATGAAGTAGTAGACCATGCCCAGGTAGCCGGCGGTCAGGATGAAGCCCACCGCGTTATGGCCGTACCACCACTGGATCATCGCGTCCTGCACGCCGGCGTAGACCGAGTACGATTTGAACAGCGAAGCCGGCATCGACATGCTGTTGACCACGTGCAGAATGGTCACGGCGATGATGTAGGCGGCGAAGAACCAGTTGGCCACGTAGATGTGCTTGACGCGGCGCTTGATCAGCGTGCCGAAGAAGACCACGGCGTAGGACACCCACACCAGTGCGATCAGGATCGAAATCGGCCATTCCAGTTCGGCGTATTCCTTGCCGCGGGTCAGGCCCATCGGCAAAGTGACGACCGCGCTCAGAATCACGGCCTGCCAGCCCCAGAAGGTGAAGGCAGCCAATTTATCCGAAAATAAGCGCACCTGGCAGGTGCGTTGTACAACGTAATACGAAGTTGCAAACAGGCCGCAGATACCGAACGCAAAAATCACCGCGTTGGTATGGAGCGGACGCAGACGGCCATAAGTCAGCCATGGAATGTCCAGATTCAGCGCCGGCCATGCAAGCTGCGCGGCAATGATGACGCCGACGAGCATGCCGACGACGCCCCAGACTACGGTCGCAATCGTGAATTGCTTGACGACCTTGTAGTTGTAGTGTTGATCCAATTGAGTTCTCCCCGGAACACTTTGATGATGTAGGTCAAAGGTTACTTAGGAGAAGCTTAAAAATCCTTGATATAAGTCAAAATCCGCCGGATCACTTGTGATCAATGGGCGGCTTGTCGTCGTCTTGCAGGATGCGCAGCGCTGGGCCGACCAGGTCGTCGAACTGGCCGTCGTCGGAGGCATGGAAAAAGATCCACAGCGCGACAAACACCAGCACCACGCTGAGCGGAATAAGCAGGTACAGGGCTTCCATCAGCGCCCCTTGCGCAGGCGCAGCGCGTTGAGCACCACCACCGCCGAACTGACCGCCATGCCGACCCCGGACAGCCACGGATTGAGCAGGCCGAGCGCCGCCGCCGGAATCGCCGTGACGTTGTAGATGGTGGCCCAGCCAAGATTCTGGCGGATGATGCGCATGGTGTGTTCCGCCACGCGCGCGCTGTCCGCCACGGCGCCGAGGCGGCCGTTGAGCAGCACCGCGTCGGCATGCGCCTGTGCCAGCGCGGCGCCGCTGCCCATGGCGAAGGAAACGTCGGCCGCGCCCAGCACGGCTGCGTCGTTGATGCCGTCGCCGATCATCGCCACCACGCAGCCGCGCCGCTGCATCTGCTGCACGAAATTCAGTTTGTCGGCCGGCAGGTAGCCGCCGACGGTGGTCTCGATACCGAGCTGGTCGCCGACGCGGCGCGCCAGCACGTCATCGTCGCCGCTGACCAGCACCACCGTCTTGCCGGCCCTGCGGAAGTAATCGACCGTCTCCTGCGCGTCGGGCCGCAGGCCGTCATGCAGCTGCAGGCAGGCCAGCCACTGGCCTTCGACGCCGAGATAGACCGGCGTGACGCCATCGGCTGCGATGCGCTCGGGCGGCAGGCCGCTGATGCCGGCCACGAACTGCGCGCTGCCCAGTCGGTAGCGGCGGTTGTGCACCGTGCCTTCCAGGCCGCAGCCGGCGGTCTCGGTCAACATGCCGGCGCTCCAGTTCTGCCGCCCTGCTTCGTCGGCGGCGTTGGTGATGGCGCGCGCCAGCGGATGGGCGCTACCGGCTTCCAGCGCGGCCGCCACCTGCAGGCAGAAGTCGGCGCGCATCGCGCCCAGTTCCTGTATCCCTTGCAGCACCGGACGGCCCCAGGTCAGCGTGCCGGTTTTATCCAGCACCACGTGGGTGGTGCGATGCAGGGTTTCCAATGTCTGCGGACCGGTCACCAGCACGCCCTGGCGCAGCAGATTGTCGGTGGCGGCGGCCAGCGCGGTTGGCGTTGCCAGCGATAGCGCGCACGGGCAGGACACCACCAGCACCGCGATCGCAATCGGCCACGCGCGCGCGATGCCGCCGTCGTGCCAGAACCAGAAGCCGAAGGCGGCCAGCGCAAACAGCAGCAATCCGGCCACGAACCACGCGGCCACGCGGTCGGCCCACAGCGAGATGCGCGGCTTCTCGCCGCCGGCGCGGTTGATCAGTTTGACCAGGTCGGACAAGGTGCTGTCCTGCGCCTTGCGGGTCACGCGCGCGATCACCATGCCGCCGGCGTTGATGGCGCCGCCGGGAATGGCGTCGCCGGCATTCTTCGGCACCGGTGCGCTTTCGCCGCTGAGCAGCGACAGGTCGAGCGAGGTGCGGCCTTCGATGATGATGCTGTCGGCGGCCACCGCTTCGCCGGGCTTGATAACGATGATGTTATCCACAGCCAGCGCCGCCGCGCGCACGATGGTGGCGGCGCGGCTGGCCGGATAATTTTCCAGCAGCGAGGCCGATGCCGGCAACGCATGCTGCAAGCGTTCCAGCGCGGCGCCGGCCTTGCGCCGTGCGCGCAGCTCCAGGTAGCGGCTGCACAGCAGCAGGAAGATGAACATGGTGACCGAGTCGAACCACACCTCGCCCTTGCCGCTGAAGGTGGCGATCACGCTGGCGCCGAAAGCGGCGGCGATGCCCAGCGCCACCGGCACGTCCATGCCCAGTGCGCGCGCGCGCAGGCTGGACCAGGCGCCGCGCCAGAACGGCAGCGCCGAATAGCAGATGGCGGGTAAGGTCAGCAGCAGGCTGGCCCAGCGCATCAACGACGCCATGCTGTCGTCCAGCGTACCGTCGTCGTGCGCGAGATAGGATGGGGCGACGTACATCATCACCTGCATCATCGACAGGCCGGCGACGAACAGCTGGCGGCCCAGCGTCTTGGCGGCGCGCTGCTGCTGGTCGGCGTGACGGCCGGCGTCGTAGGGGTAGGCGGCGTAGCCGATGGTGTGCAGCGCGCCGAGGATGTCGCCCGGCTTGCAGGCGTCGCTGCGCCAGCGCACATAGAGTTTTTCAGTGGCGACGTTGAGCTGCGCGCTGTCGACGCCGGGCAGGCGCGCCAGCCGCTGCTCGATCAGCCACACGCAGGCGGCGCAGCGGATGCCTTCGACGGTGAAGGTGGATTCGCGGCTGTCCTCATCGAGCGCGAAGCGTGGATCGGCGTTGTCGTACAGTTGCAGTTCCGGCGGTAGCTGTTGCGCGCCGTCGGCGCTGGCGGCGTAGGCGGTGCGGTCGCGGTAGTAGCTTTCCTGGCCCAGGTCGACGATGGTCTGCGCCACCGCCGCGCAGCCGGGGCAGCACATGGTGTGCGAGACGCCGGCGATCGCCACCGTCCAGGCGGCGTGGTCGACCACGTCCGGCAGCGGCTGGCCGCAGTGGTAGCAGGTGGCCAGGGCCGGGTCGTTCAAGGGTGTGGTGTGAGGCATAACATTTCCATCCATTCGGGCGTGACGCCACCCGCTGCGCGGGCAAGCCCGATCACGCCGAACGCCAGCACCAGCAGGCCGCAGGCGATGCGCACCGGACGGCGCTGCATGGCTTTTTGCAGCCGCGCGCCAAGCAGGCCAAGGCCGGTCAGCATCGGCAGCGTGCCGAGGCCGAAAGCCAGCATCAGCGCGGCGCCGTCGGCGGCCGAACCGCTCAACAACGCGGTGGTCAGCACGCTGTACACCATGCCGCAGGGCAGCCAGCCCCACAGCGCGCCGAGGGCGAAGGATTTGGGGGCGGTGTCGGCGGGCATCAGGGTTTTCATGGCGGGGCCGATGACGGGCTGGGCACGCTGCCACAGCACGCGGCCGCCCTGCTCCAGCACGGCCAGGCCGCGCCAGGCGTTCATCAGGTACAGGCCGAGCGCCACCAGCATCAGGTTGGCCAGCCAGTAGAAGCTCATTTGCACGCCGGCCACGGCGGCGAGGTTGCGCGCACCGCCGGCCAGGCCGCCGGCCAGCGCGCCGGCGATCATGTAGCTGCCGATGCGGCCGGCGTTGTAGGCGAGGACGTGGGACAGCGCATCGGCGCGCGCGGCCACGATGGGGATGACGGTATTCGGCGGCGGCCGTGCCGTTGCCGACATCGCGGTGACGATGCCGCCGCACATGCCGACGCAGTGAATGCTGCCGGCCAGGCCGACAACAAACACTGGCAGGAGCTGTGCGCCGTTCATCGCATCCTCAGATCGTCTTCGAGTAGCGCAGCGGCTGCGGCGCCACGTCCTGCGCGACGCCCAGATAACGGTCGAACACCATGCAGATATTGCGGATCAGCAGACGGCCTTTCGGCGTCACCGAGATCCATTCGTCATCGACGGTGATCAAGCCATCTTCGACGAAGGCTTTGAGCTTCTCCAGCTCCGCCGCGAAATACTGCTGGAACTTGATCGGGAAGCCCTGCTCGATCGACGACAACGACAGCTCAAAATTGCACATCAACTTGCCGATCACGATACGGCGCAGCAGGTCGTCGTTGTCCATCTTGATGCCGCGCGTGATCGGCAGCACGCCGCCGTCCAGTTTTTCGTAGTAGGCGTCGAGCGTTTTCTCGTTCTGGCTGTAGGTCGCGCCGACCGCGCTGATGGCCGATACGCCACACGAAATCAGTTCCGATTCCGCGCGCGTCGAATAGCCCTGGAAGTTACGCTGCAAACGGCCCTGGCGCTGGGCAATCGCCAGCTCGTCGTCCGGCTTGGCGAAATGGTCCATGCCGATGTAGATGTAGCCGGCGTCGCACAGGCGCTGGATGCACATCGCCAGCAGCTCCAGCTTGACGGCCGGCGTCGGCATGTCGGCGTCGGCGATGCGGCGCTGCGGCTTGAAGATGTGCGGCAGGTGCGCGTAGTTGTACAGCGCGATGCGGTCCGGGCTGGCGGCGATCACCTTTTCCAGCGTCTGCGCCATGCTGGTCATGGTCTGCTTCGGCAGGCCGTAAATCAGGTCGATGCTGATCGAGCGGTAGCCGGCGTCGCGCGCGGCGTCCATCACGGCGCGCGTCTCGGCTTCCGGCTGGATGCGGTTGACGGCCTTCTGCACGTCCGGATCGAAGTCCTGCACACCAAGGCTGATGCGGTTGAAACCCTGCGCGCGCAGGCTGTGCACGCGCTCCACGCTGACCGTGCGCGGATCGATCTCGATCGAGTATTCGCCATGGGCGTCGTCGGCGAAGTCGAAGTTGGCGTGCAGGTGCGCCATCAGGTCGCCCATCTGCTTGTCGCTCAGGTAGGTCGGCGTGCCGCCGCCGAAGTGCAGCTGCTCGATCTGGCCCATGCCGTCGAACAGGCGGCCCTGCATGTCGATCTCCTGCTTCAGGTAGCCGAGGTAGACGGCGGCCTTGCTGTGATCCTTGGTGACGATCTTGTTGCAGCCGCAGTAGTAGCAGACCGTGTCGCAGAACGGAATGTGAATGTAAAGCGACAAGGGCCGGCGACTGCGGCGCATGCGCAGGCCGGCCACCGCTTCCAGGAACTGGCTGTAGCCAAAGTCGCCCTGGAAGCGGTCCGCAGTCGGGTAGGAGGTGTAGCGTGGGCCCGACTGACTCAGTTTGCTGATGATGGCAGCATCAAATTCGACGGGTGGAAAAGGCGTATTCATAATTTATGCTGCGAGACGTTTCACTGTGGATGAAGACTTCTGGTTCGTGGCCGCGCGTACCGCGCGCGCGCTGCGTGCCGGGCCGAACTTGAACAGGCTGACCGCTTGCGTCAGGCCGCCCGCTTCCAGCGCCAGGCTGGCGGTGGCGGCGGCGGCTTCCTCGACCAGCGCGGCGTTCTGCTGGGTCACCTGGTCCATGTGGGCGATGGCCGAGTTGACCTGGTCGACGCCGATGCTCTGCTCGTGCGAGGCGACCGAGATTTCGCGCATGATGGCGGTCACCTGCTGCACCGATGCCACCACTTCCTTCATGGTGGCGCCGGCGCGGTCGACCTGCACCATGCCGGCGCTGACCTTGCCGACCGAGACATCGATCAGGTTTTTGATGTCCTTGGCGGCGGTGGCGCTGCGCTGGGCCAGGTTGCGTACTTCGCCGGCCACGACGGCGAAGCCGCGGCCTTGTTCGCCGGCGCGGGCTGCTTCAACCGCAGCGTTCAGCGCCAGGATGTTGGTCTGGAAGGCGATGCCTTCGATCAGGCCGATGATGTCGACGATCTTGCGCGACGAGCTGTTGATTTCGTCCATGGTGGCGATGACGTCGGCCACGATCACGCCGCCCTGCACCGCCACGTCGGAGGCGTTTTGCGCCAGCTTGTTGGCCTGCTCGGAGTTGTCGGCGTTCTGCTTGACGGTCGAGGAGAACTGCTCGACGCTCGATGCGGTTTCTTCCAGGCTGGCGGCCTGCGCCTCGGTGCGGCCGGACAGGTCGGCGTTGCCGGCGGCGATCTGGCGCGTGGCCACGGCCATGGTCTCGACGTTGACGCGCACATCGCGGATGGTGGCGATCAGGTTGCTGTTCATTTGCTGCAGGGCGCGCAGCAGCTGGCCCACTTCGTCGGTGGCTTCGGTGTCGAAGGAGCCGGACAGGTCGCCGGCGGCGATGGCGCGGGCGCCGTGCAGCGCGCGGTTGAGCGGCTGCAGCACCGACACGCGCAGCGTGTACCACAGGAACACGTTGATGATCAGGCCGAGGAAGGTGGCGGCGAAGATGCCGTAGTTATTCGCGCTGCTGCCGTTCATCAGCGTGGCGCCGCAGACGATCACCTGCAGCACGTTGACGATGCTGGTGGCGGCCCAGATGCGGAAGCCGAGCGACACGTGGCTCAGGCGCGAGACCATGGTGCCGAAGCCCGGCTCGATCACCTGGCCGTTCTTGATGCGGATGCGGTGGTGGGCTTCGGTGCGGATGGTGCGGTAGGCCTGTTCGGCCTTGGCGATCTGGTGGCGTTCGGCTTTGACGCGCACCGACATGTAGCCGATGGTCTTGCCGTTTTCGCGGATCGGCGTGATGTTGGCGCGCACCCAGTAGTGGTCGCCGTTCTTGCAGCGGTTCTTGACGATGCCGGTCCATGGCGTGCCGGACTGGATCGACGACCACAGGTCGGCGAAGGCTTCGGCCGGCATGTCGGGATGGCGCACGAGGTTTTGCGGAGCGCCCAACAATTCGTCCTCGCTGAAACCGCTGATCTGCGTGAAGTACGGATTCACGTAGGTGATATTGCCGTTCAGGTCAGTCTTCGACACGATGGCCTGGTCGTCGAGGACTTCGACTTCCCGGTTGGTGACTGGTTGATTGTTGCGCATTGTTGTCTCTCCGACTTGATTTTATTGCTTTATCGCAATAGATATGGCCAGTTTACGTAGTCCCCCGGTCGAATTTATTGATTTAGATCAAATTTCCCCGGATTGACACCCGTGCCTGCCCTTCCGGGGAGGGATGTGCGGTCAGAGGTTCTGCTCGGCGCGCGGCAGGGTTTTGATGGCGGCGATATCGCGCACATTTTTCTGCACGGTCACCGCCGCAAACAGGCTGAGCAGGAAGGCCATGCCGTAGAACCCCTTCTCGCTGAGCGCCAGCTGGGCGTTCCACAGGCCGATCAGGTAAGTCAGGGTGCCGGCGATCAGGGCCAGCCAGGATGCGCCGATAAAGGCATTGGTGGGAGTGCTCATAAGTGCTCCTTGTCGATAGGGAAAGCGAGGCCCGCTGGCGCTCGCTTTCGTATCAGACCAGAAGACTCAGCCTGGCTTTTTGACCAGGCGCACGATTTTGCTGAGGGCGGTGACGACCGCCAGGGCCAGCGCGCCGGCGATCAGGCCGGCGACGGCGTCGAGCAGGCTGGGGACGACGGCGGCCAGCAGCGGGCCGGCCGTCGGCGTGGCGGCGACGGCTTCGGTGGCGTGGTGGATGAGGTCGTGGGCGAACGGCAGGCCGTGGGTCAGGATGCCGCCGCCGACCATGAACATGGCCACCGTGCCGACAATGCCCAGCAATTTCATCAGGATAGGCGCGGCCGACAGCAGCACCCGGCCCAGCGCGCGCACCGCCGCGCCGCCGCGCTGGCTCAGGTAGAGGCCGGCGTCGTCCATCTTGACGATGGCGGCCACCAGGCCGTACACGCCGACCGTCATCACCACCGCGATGCCGACCACCACCGTCACCTGCTGCGCGAACGTTGCTGTGGCCACCGTGCCCAGCGCGATGACGATGATTTCCGCCGACAGGATGAAGTCGGTGCGCACCGCGCCCTTGATCTTGTCTTTTTCCAGCGCCACCAGATCGACGTTGGGATCGGCCAGCGCCTCGTGCAGCTCTTTGGCGTGCGCGTCGTCGCCGCCATGGAACAGGCTGTGGGCGATTTTCTCGAAGCCCTCGAAGCACAGGTACAGGCCGCCCACCATCAGCAGCGGCGTGATGGCCCACGGCGCGAACGCGCTGATCGCCAGCGCCGCCGGCACCAGGATCGCCTTGTTCTTCAGCGAGCCGACGCCCACCGCCCACACCACCGGCAGCTCGCGCTCGGCGCGCACGCCGGCCACCTGCTGGGCGTTCAGCGCCAGATCGTCGCCCAGCACGCCGGCGGTCTTCTTGGCCGCCATTTTGCTCATCAGGGCGACATCGTCGAGGATGGTTGCGATATCGTCGATCAGGGCTAACAGGCTGGAACCGGCCATCGAAGGCACTCCTTGTGTGGTTTGACAGGCAATATTAACCCAAGCAGGTGCCGCGATGATGCGGCACAATACAGATTGCCACTATTTCCATGGATCGATGATGAGCTTTGCCACCTGGATTACCTTTTTTGTTGCCGCCTGCATTATTGCCGTGTCGCCCGGTTCCGGCGCGGTGTTGTCGATGTCACATGGCCTGTCCTACGGCGTGCGCCGCGCCAGCGCCACCATTCTCGGTCTGCAGACCGGCTTGCTGCTGGTGTTCTTCATCGCCGGCGCCGGCGTCGGTTCGCTGCTGATGGCGTCCGAAGTGGCGTTCAATATCGTCAAGACGGTCGGCGCGCTGTACCTGATCTACCTGGGCCTGAGCCAGTGGCGCGCCAAGGTCCACATCAGCGAGCAGCAACAGGCGGAAATGGTGGTGCCGACCGTTAAAAAGCGCTTCCTGACCGGTTTCCTGACCAACGCCACCAACCCGAAGGGCATCATCTTCATGGTGGCGGTGCTGCCGCAATTCATTACCCATGGCCAGCCGCTGCTGCCGCAATTGCTGATCCTGGCCGTGACCATGTGCTGTATCGACCTGGTCGTGATGCACAGCTACGCCTTCCTGGCATCGTCGATGCAGCGCTTTTTCCGCGACGCCAGTGCGGTCAAGAAGCAGAACCGCGTGTTCGGCGGCCTGCTGATGGCGGTCGGCGCGGCGCTGTTCTTCGTCAAGCGCGGCGGCGCGGCTGCCTAAATTGCAATTATTTGTAACCCCTGTAGTCGGACTTTAGCGTGCGGCGTTAAATCAGGCATCACCCACAGGAGACGCAGCCATGAGCCGCAAGATCATCCACACCGTCCTGCTGGCCGCTCTGGCCGGCTTTAGTGCATTGGCGCAGGCCGAAGACCCGCCGGCCATGGTCGGCCGCATTTCCGCCGTCCAGGGCCAGGTCACGCTGGTGGGCGATGGCGACCCGGTCGGCGCTTCGCTGAACTGGCCGGTCACGGCCGCCAACCACATCAACACCGCCAGCGGCGCGCGCGCCGAATTCCGCGTCGGCTCGACGGCGGTGCGGGTGGACGGCGATTCCGACCTGGAAATCACCGGCATGGACGACGACCTGCTGCGCCTGCGCCTGAATTACGGCAGCGTCAGCATCCGCGTGCGCAACGCCGAGATGTTGCGCGACTTCGAACTGACCACGCCGCAGGCCCGCGTCACCATGCTGGAGCCGGGCATCCTGCGCGTCGACGTCGACCGCGTGCCGGACACCAGCCAGATCAGCATGCTGGCCGGCAGCGCGCGGGTGGACGGCGCCGGCTCGTCGGTGGTGGTCAGCAACGGCCGCCATGTGGATGTCAGCGGCGAGGACGTGCGCACCAGCGTGGCGCGCCGCGACGGCTTCGACATCTGGTCCGAGGACCGCGACCGCTTCGACAACAGCGCCACGGTGACCCGCTTCGTCTCCAGCGGCATGACCGGCTACGAGGAACTGGACCGCAACGGCATCTGGGTCGACAACGTCGAATACGGTCCGCTGTGGACGCCGCGTAACGTGGGACTGGACTGGGCGCCGTACCGCGACGGCCGCTGGATCTGGCTGGCGCCGTGGGGCTGGACCTGGGTCGACAACGCGCCGTGGGGCTATGCGCCGTCGCACTATGGGCGCTGGGTGATGGTCAACCGCCGCTGGTGCTGGGCGCCGGGACGTCCTGCGGGACGGCCGGTATGGGCGCCGGCGCTGGTGGGCTGGGTCGGCGGCAATGGTGGCGGACCGCGTCCGGGACCGGGATTGGGCTGGTATCCGCTGTCGCCGCGCGACCGCTTCGTGCCGACCTACCGCGTGTCGCCGGACTATGAACGTCGCGTGACCTGGACCCACAACGGCAAGCCGTTCACGCCGCGTAACGACTGGAATGGTCATCGCGATGGCCTGACGGTGCTGCCGCGCGATCAGTTTGAAGGCCGCCGCAATGTGGTGGTGAATCGTGGCGCGCAGGTGATTCCGGCCGCCAGCTTCGTCAAGAACGTGGCGCCGGTGGCGCCGCCGCAGCCGCCAGGCCGTCCGCTGAACACCAATCGTGGTGGCGGCGATCGCGATCATGACGGCATTCCGGACCGCTTCGACCGCAATGATGGACGCAACGATCGTCCGGGCCGTGTGCTGACGGCGCCGTCGCAGCCAGTGCCGGTGCCGGCGCAACTGCCGCGCGGCCAGCTCAGCACCCTGGCGCCGAACCAGTTCGGTCATCCGGATGCGCCGGCGCAGACCATCAATCCAAACGATGTGCGGATCGATGTGCGTCCGCGTGGCAATCAGCCGTGGCAGCAGGGGCAGCCGCGTGGACAGTCGCCGGTGAATCCGCAGCCGGTGCTGCAAGTGTCGCCGCAGCAGGTGCAGCCTGTGCAGCAGCCGCAACCGCAACAGCAGCCGCGTGAACGCGAGCGCACCGACCGTGGCGGCGACGACAACCAGCGCCGTTTCCGTCCGCACGACGAAGTGCGCCAGCAGCCGGTGCAGCAGCCGCAGCAAGTGCAGCAACAGCAGGCGCCGCAGCAGCCGCAACCTCAGCCACGCCAGTTCACGCCGCCAGCGCAGCAGGCCCAGCCTCAGCAGCAGCCACGCCAGTTCACGCCGCCGCCACAGCAGGCGCAGCCGGTCCAGCGTCAGGAACCGCGCCGCGAACCTGAGCATCAACGCGAAGAAAAGCACGACAACAAGCGCGACAATAATCCCGACCGCCGCGAGAACCGACAGTAAACTCCAGGGTCAGGTCCCTCATTTCTACACGAGCTCAGCTCTAGCATCTGATAAGGCCGAGGCCGTGTAGAAATGAAGGACCTGACCCCGGGTTATTGCTGGGCTTTGAGGCGCAGGCGCGCGCGCCATTCGCCCAGGGCCGACAACGCGCCCTGGAACTCCCGCTCAATCAAATCCGCCTCCGCAGCGGTCACCTTCCCATCCATCAGCGCGCTGGACACCGCCTCCGCCACCGCGCCCACCTGGCTCATCACCTTGCACACCGTCTGCGACAGATCGTCTTCGCCGATGCTGTCCGGCGTCGGCACCACGAAAGCGGCCATGCCGTGCCGCACCAGCAGCGCATGCAGCGGCAGGTGGGCATCCGCCACACCGGCCTTGTGGCAGAAGTCCACCACCGTTGAAACCTCCTCGAACGACGGATAGTGCGAGGCGATCGTCGGCGCCAGCTTGTTGCGCAGGACGTTGACCGAGATCCCCATCGCCTGCGCCAGCGCGTCAATGCCGCCGGGATAGGCGCGCGCCACCTTGTAGAGCGCGTCGTGCTGATTCATGTCCAGATATTTGCGTGTCATGGTGAAGCGTGCCTTTTATTACCGATGCAACCGCCGACGCGCGGCGCTATGCTGTTTTTCATTCAACTCTTTGTGAAAACATCATGAAGTCATTTCGATCCGCGCTGCTTTTGATGGTTTGCCTTGCCGTGGCAGGCAACGTGCCGGCGCTAGCGCGGCCGGCCTCACATTCTGGCACATCGTCGTCGTTTAAAAGCGGTTTTTCTTCACAAAAGAGCAACTCCGCAAGGCACAGCCAAACGCCGGCGCCGCCCGCCAACCGCCAGAGCGGACCGGGCGCGTTCGGCCAGCAAGCCGGTTCGCCGGCCCAGCCGCAACGCGGCACCTCGGCCATGTCGCGCGATGTCGACCAGAGCGCCGCCCGCGCCAACGCGCTCAAGACGCTGGACGAACGCCGCGCCGCCAGCGCCACGCCGCAGCCCCTGCCGCCGCTGAACGACACCTTGCGCCAGCCGCAGCAGGCGCCGCGTCCGCCGGCCGGACCGTATCCGGGACCGGTCTACCAGCAAGCGCCGTCCGGCGGCGGCAATGGCCTGATGGCCGGCGTCATGGGCTTCATGCTGGGCCGGGCGATGAGCCAGAGCCATCAGCCGGTGGCCTACCCGACCACCAGCGGCAGCCAGCAAATGCAGCAGCCCGCCACGACGACGCAGGACGCGGCCACGGTGACCGGCATGCCCGGCCTCGGCGCGCCAGCAGCGGCGCCGAAGCCATCGTTCTTCATGAGCGTGCTGCGCTGGTTTGCCTGGCTGGGCGTGCTGAGTCTGCTGATGTGGGCAGTGGTGTATTCGGTGCGCAAGTTCCGCCGTCTGCGCACCGGACCGAATTATTCGTTTGAAAGGAATTGATGATGGGCTGGACCGATGCATACAACTATCTGCGCAACGGCGCGGCCAAGCTGGTGAGTAATGAAGCGCCGCGTACCGATGGCGACCTGCCGCTGGGCGCACGCATCGGCAGCGTGGTCGGCATACAGCAGTCGCCACTGCTGCGCGCCGTCAGCGGCGGTTCGCTGATCACGCTGCCGGATGCCGATGACACGCGCATCGTGGCCGTCTCGCAGATCCGCCTCAAGCAGTCGGGCGGCCTGTACCGCTACTACCTGGAAACCGGCGACCTGGACGACAAGGAGAAATTCCTGCAGGTCTATCAGAACGCCAGCGGCGAGGTCAGCGAGATCATGTACTGCACCCAGCTGGCGCGCGTGATCCCGCAAACGGCCGAGGACCAGGACGCTTACACCGGCCAGGCCGGCGCCGGCCTCGGCGACCGCAGCTACACGCTGTGGCGCGAGCAGCTGAACGACCTGGATCTGGACCTGGAACTGATCTTCGGCGCCGGCGAAGGCGTCGATTACTGGCGCGACGCCGGCGACCCGGAGGTGGCCTACGTGCCGCCGTTCACCGGCACCGAGGTGCGGCTGGACGACGCCAGCGGCAGCACCGGCCTGCGCCAGGACATGTACTTCATGCCGTATGTGCGCGAATTGCGCGGCGGCGGCCACGAATATCTGCTGATCACGACGGAAATTATCCACAGCGTGAACGGCGATGCCTCAAAACGCGGGATCCATGTCGACTTCGTCATTGGCATCCCGGTGGAGCAGCAACGCATCGTTATCCAATGATGCGCAACTTTGAACTGAAGGAAGACTGACATGAGCAACTTGAATGGCTGGGGCTTGACCGCGCGACTGATCACCAAGCATTTCGGCGCGCTGGGCAATCGCGTCTCCGAGGCGATCGCCAACTTCGATCCGGAAACCGCCACCGAGGCCGACCGCGACCGTCTGGCCGACAACTTGCGCAGCGCCGCCCAGAAGCTGGCCGCCGCCCGCGCCGCCTTCGACAAGGAAGCCGGCGACGTGGTCAAGCTGCGCCAGCTGATCGCCACCGACGAGCAGGCCGCCGGCACCCTGGCCGAGCGTCTGGCCAGCGGCAAGATTTCGGAATCGACCATCACGCTGTTCTGCGACGAGCTGGAAGCCAACAAGGCCCGCATGCCGCAGGAGCTGCAGGAGGAAGCCGACGCCAAACAGTATATGAACGAGCTGCAAACCATCGTCGACGCGTTGTCGAAGCAGCTGGCCGAGTTCGATGCGCAGGCGAAGAAGGCGCTGCAGGCGCTGTCGTCGGCCCGCGCCCAGCAGGATCTGCAGCAACTGCGCGCCGAGCGCCAGGCCCAGCTGACCGGTTTGCAGGGCATGAGCGGCCAGTCGAGCGCGCTGAGCGCCCTGACCCGCCGCGCCGAAACCATCCGCACCAATGCCGAAGGCTTGCGCATCGTCACCGACATCGGCCAGAAGCCGCTGGACCAGGCCGCCGAGCTGGAGGCGATCCGTAAATCGGTAAGCCAGCCGGCGCTGGGCAACGAGTCGGCGCTGGCCCGTTTGCAGCGGCTTTCGGGCCAGCAGAGCGGGGAGCCGCTTGCGCTTGCAAAGTCCTGATCCGGCTACAATATAGGCCTGAGACGTCGTTCGGCGTCTCAGGTTTTATATTTATAGATTGGAAAGAATATGCAAGCGATCCCACCATCAGAGTCCCTCATCGAGTACCCGAGCGACTTCCCGATCAAGGTCATGGGTCCGACTCATATCGATTTCGCCCCGACCATTACCGTGGTTGTGCAAAAGCACGACCAGGATTTCCATGAAGGCAAGATGGAAGTCCGCCCTTCGGCCAAAGGCAATTACACCGGCCTGACCTGCACCGTGCGCGCCACCAGCCGCGAGCAGCTGGATGCGCTGTACACCGAACTGTCGGCGCACCCGATGGTCAAGATTGTCATGTAATCAAGCATGCTGGCGCTGGAAGACGGCAATCTCTTCCAGCAGCCAGTCGCGGAACGCCGTCACCTGTGGCTTGCCCACGGCGCCGGGCGGCGTGACGAAGTAGTATTCATCCGGGCTCGGCGTTGCGACGTTGAACAGTCGCAGCAGCTGCCCGGAGGCGATCTCCTGCATCGCCACCACGTGCCGCACCAGCGCCACGCCGTTGCCATCGGCAGCGGAACGCACCAGCATCGATAAATCCTCGAACAGCAGCCCGCCGGACGGTTCCGGCAGGTCGACGCCGGCCGCGTGCAGCCACGGCGTCCAGCGCTCCACCGAGCGCAGCAGCGTGTGCCGCGCCAGGTCGGCCGGCGCCAGCGGCAGCTGTCCACCGCGATAGTGTGGACTCACTACCGGGTAATACACATCCCCCATCAGCCGCAGCACCACCATGCCCGGATAGTTGCCGCGCCCGAAGCGGATGCCCACGTCCACGCCCTCGCGCGCCAGATCCTGCATGTGGCCGCTCGACTGCAACACCACTTCGATATCCGGATGCAGCTCGATGAATTTACCGAGGCGGGGCGCCAGCCAGCGCGCCGCAAACGACGGAATCGAGGTGATGGTCAGCCGCTGGTTGATGCTGGCGGCGCGCATGGCGTCG
This sequence comes from Duganella alba, assembly GCF_009674495.1. Taxonomy (GTDB): domain Bacteria; phylum Pseudomonadota; class Gammaproteobacteria; order Burkholderiales; family Burkholderiaceae_D; genus Rugamonas; species Rugamonas alba. Next base: position 25,128 of record NZ_WKJN01000044.1, read on the forward strand.
GTGGCGGCGCCGATGTCGGCGAAGGCCTTGCCGAGGAACTGGGCGAACTTCAGGCCGTCGTTAGTTATTTTCACCTGTCGGCCGTGGCGCACGAACAGCTGCCGTCCCAGTTCCTCCTCCAGCGCCCGCACCTGGTGGCTGATGGCGCCGTGCGTCAGGTGCAGCTCTTCCGCCGCGCGCGAGAAATTCTCGTGGCGGGCCGCCGCCTCGAAGGCGCGCAATGCGGAAAAATTGGGCAGCCTGCGGGCCATGCTGTGGATAACTTTGTGAATAAAACTAACAAGAATTGCGAAAATATACCGTTATACAGGCACTTAGACAAGGTTTACTATGTGAATAAATCTACCTAAGCGGGAGCCGCCATGTCTTTTGAACTGTACGTCGACAGCCTTTTCACCAGTCCTTATGCCTTGTCGGCGTTTGTGGCGCTGACCGAGAAGGGCCTGCCCTTCAGCGTCAGGACGGTGGATCTGGGCAGCGGCGAGCAGAAACTGGCGCCATTTGCCGACCGCGCGCTGACCGCCCGCGTGCCGGCGCTGGTCGAGGGCGACTTTGTATTGACCGAGTCGAGCGCCATCACCGAATACCTGGACGAGGGCTTCCCGCCGCCGGAATACATCGCGCTGTATCCGCAGGACCGCCGCCAGCGCGCGCTGGCGCGGCAGATCCAGGCCTGGGTGCGCAGCGACCTGGTGCCGGTGCGCGTCGAGCGCGATACCGAAACCGTGTTCTTCAAGAAGCCGTGCGCGCCGCTGACCGGGAATGCACAGCAGGCCGCCGCCAAGCTGGTGCACGTGGCCGAGCGCTTCGTGCAGGGCCCGCAGCACCTGTTCGGCGCCTGGTCGATCGCCGACGTCGACCTGGCCATCATGCTGGGCCGTCTGGTGCGCAACGGCGACGAGGTGCCCGCCAAGCTGCGCGACTACGTCGATTACCAGTGGCAGCGGCCGTCGGTGCAGGCCTGGCTGGCCCGGCACCAGCCGGGATGAAAGTGACGCACAGGCGTATAATGCCGGGATGACGTCTCCTACCTTCCCTGAGATCAAGCATCTCGGCAAAGCCGATTACGACAGCACTTTCGCCGCCATGCGCGCCTTCACCGACGCGCGCACGCCGGACACCCGCGATGAACTGTGGATCGTCGAACATCCGCCGGTGTTCACGCTGGGCCTGGGCGCGGACCGCGGCCACCTGCTGGCGGGCGCGGCGGCGATCCCCGTCGTGCAGACCGACCGCGGCGGCGAAGTCACCTACCACGGCCCCGGCCAGGTGGTGATTTACCTGCTGATGGACCTGCGCCGCAACAAGCCCGGCGGCAAGCTCTACGCCCGGCAATTCGTGCATAAAATCGAGCAGGCGATCATCAATGTCTTGCAGGCGTATAATCTTGTCGGTGAGCGCGTGGAAGGCGCGCCGGGCATCTACATGGCCGGCGGCGACCACCAAGGCGCGAAGATTGCCGCGCTGGGCTTGAAGGTACGCGGCAATGGCTGCACCTACCATGGACTGTCGCTGAACGTGGCGATGGACCTGGCGCCGTTTTCCTGGATTAATCCTTGCGGCTATGCCGGACTGGAAACAGTCGATATGCGCACCGTTGGCGCGCAGGCAACGCTGTCGGATGTGCAACAGCAATTGGCCGAGGAATTAGTCCGCGTCCTTGCGACAAACGAATGAATTGATTATGACCACCGAAACCACTATTGCGTACAACCCGAGCGAAAAGCAAAAAGGCGCCAGCAAGACTTCGCGCATTCCGATCAAGATCGTGCCGATCGAGCAGGTCGAGCGCCTGAAGAAGCCGGACTGGATCCGCGTCAAGGCCGGTTCGCCGAACACGCGCTTCTACGAAATCAAGGAAACGCTGCGCGAGAACAAGCTGGTCACCGTGTGCGAAGAAGCGAGCTGCCCGAACATCGGCGAATGCTTCGGCAAGGGCACGGCCACCTTCATGATCATGGGCGACAAGTGCACCCGCCGCTGCCCGTTCTGCGACGTCGGCCACGGCCGTCCGGACCCGCTGGACAAGGATGAGCCGACCAACCTGTCGCACACCATCGCCAAGCTGCGCCTGAGCTACGTTGTGATCACCTCGGTGGACCGCGACGACCTGCGCGACGGCGGCGCCCAGCACTTTGTCGAGTGCATCCAGAACACCCGCGCGCTGTCGCCGAAGACCCAGATCGAAGTGCTGGTGCCGGACTTCCGCGGCCGCCTGGAAAAAGCGCTGGCGATCTTCGCCGACGGCCTGCCGGACGTGATGAACCACAACCTGGAAACCGCGCCGCGCCTGTACAAGGAAGCGCGTCCGGGTTCGGACTACATGCACTCGCTCAAGCTGCTGAAGGATTTCAAGGCGCTGTACCCGAGCGTGAAGACCAAGTCCGGCATCATGGTCGGCCTGGGCGAGACCGACGAGGAAGTGCTGCAGGTGATGCGCGACATGCGCGAGCACGACATCGACATGCTGACCATCGGCCAGTACCTGGCGCCGTCGAACAGCCACCTGCCGGTGCGCCGCTACGTGCACCCGGACGTGTTCAAGATGTATGAGGAAGAAGCCTACAAGATGGGCTTCAAGCACGCCGCCGTCGGCGCCATGGTGCGCAGCTCGTACCACGCGGACGAACAGGCACACAACGTTCTGGCTGCTACGTCTTAATCATAAGAAAGCGCACGACTTAATGGCAAATCCGGTCATCAATTTAGTTTTGCTCAAGGCTTATGTCACCGATGAACCCAGCGTTTTCGACGATACGGCGCACTCGGTACAGCACTATCTGAAGCTGGCAGGTTTTGACACGCGGTTGTCGTGCAATATGATCTATCCCGACGCCCTGAATATCATCTGGGGCGTCGGCGCCCATGGCGCGCCGCCGCTGGAAGAGATACGCAAGGTCGCCCGGCCGGAATTCTCCATCATTTTCAACATGGAGCAAATCAGCAGCAGCAGTGCGCTGGTGTCGGAGGAGTACCAGCAACTTATTTCCGAATACCGGGTGCTGGATTACAGCCAGCATAACGTGGCTGCGCTGCTGGCGCGTTTCCCGAATATGCGCTGCCAGGAATTCCCCTTGCTGCCCAAGCCGCTGTTCGCCGGCGACTTCGCGGTGGACTGGGCGCCGGCCGAGCCGCGCCCGGACGTGGCGTTCTGGGGCGTGCTGAATGATCGGCGCAAGGCCTTGCTCCACACCTTGCAGCTGCAAGGCCGCAGCGTGCAGCTGGTGTCCAGAAACTATGGCAAGAATCTGTCCGCCGCCATCGCACGCACCAGGCTGTGCCTGAATGTGCACTACTACGACAGTGCGATTTTCGAACTGGCGCGCTGCCTGCGGCCGCTGGCAATGGGCATGCCCATCGTTTCCGAAGTGTCGCGCTTGCCGGGCCTGGTCGACTGGCGGCAAAGCGGCATCGTCTTCAGCGAGTATGACGACCTGGCCGCCAGTTGCGGCCAGCTGCTGGAGCAGCCGGAACTGGCGGCGTACTCGGTGCGCAAAACCCAGCACTTCCTGAATAATCCGGACTGGCCGGAACTCACCCGCCAGACCATGCTGTCCATGCTGTCCTGAAACCTTAAGCGTCGAGGCCCTTCAGCAGGACTTCGGCGACGGTCTGGTTCATGTCGAGGCCGCGCTCGCTGGCCAGGGCGTGCAGGCGTTTCACCAGTTCGTCATTGAGCTTGACGGCGAACGGCACCAGGCCCAGCGCCTGGTCGCGTTTGCGCTGCTCGCGCTTGTCGATCACGGCGGTGGCGGCGTTGCCGAAGGCGGCGCCCGGCGCGCCCATCTTGCCCATCAGCTTCTTGGCGTCAGCCTTGGCCAAATCTGTTTTCTTCATCTTGAGATCCTTTTAAAGTCGCCATTCTACGCGCTTGCCGCTGCGGCGCTTTCCCTTGCCAGTGGCAATTCATGAATTTTCCGACTTGACTTATGCTTTACAAGTCATGCCAGTCATGGTTTGGCGAATTTATACTTCACTTATTCCCTATTTCGCCGAAACGGCAAGGAGTATCCAATGAAGTTTTTCGCCGCTGCTGTCATGTTGTTGTCCGTCGCTGCCGCCCACGCCGGCGCCCACAAGCTGCCGCTGGACCATGGTCCGCGCGCCACCTCCACGCCGTGGGTGAACCAGCATATCCGCGCGCAGGAAGCGGCCGCCGGCAGCGGCGCAAAACGCTGATCGCTGCCTGCGGCCATGAACGTCCCGCACTTCGCTTCCTCCCGCGCCGCCGCGCTCGGCCTGGCCCTGCTGCTGGCCGGCTGCGCCGACATGGGCCATATGCATCCGGAGGCGAAGCTGCTCCCCGCCGCCACGCTCAACGCCGGCCACACGATCCAGTCGGCCAGTCCAATGGCGTGGCCGACCGACACCTGGTGGCAGGCGCTGGGTGATGCGCAACTGAACAAGCTGGTTGACGCGGCGATCGCCGACAATCCGACGCTGAAAGTCGCCCAGGCGCGCGTGCGCCTGGCGCAATCCCTGAGCGGCGTCGCCAGGGCGGCGACCCAGCCCCACGTGAACGCCGCCGCCGCGGTCGACCGCCAGCGCTTTTCCGACCAGGGCACGGCGCCGCCGCCGATTGCCGGCACCTGGCGCTGGCTGAGCGACGCCCAGGTCAGCGTCGCCTACGACCTGGATCTGTGGGGCCGCGACCACGACCTGCTGGCGGCCGCCCTGAACGACACGCAAGTGGCGTCGGCGGAGGCGCAGGCCGCGCGCCTGGCGCTGGAAACCGCCGTCGTGCGCAGCTACATCCAGCTGTGGTACGAGCATGAATTGCTCGACAGCGTGCGCGCCAGCCTGGCCCAGCGCGAGCGCATCCTCGACATCACGCGCCGCCGCCAGCGCGCCGGCCTGGCCACCGCCATCGATGTCGCCACAGTGGACCTGACGCTGCCTGCCGGCCGCCGCGAGCAAGAGCGGCTGGAGGAAGCGGTGGCTCTGCGGCGCCACCAGCTGGCGGCGCTGACCGGCAAAGGCCCGGGCGACGGCGAGACCATCGCCCGGCCGCAGCTGGTCCTGCACGCCGCCGTGGGCCTGCCCAGCGCCGTGCCCGCCGACCTGGTGGGCCGCCGCCCCGACATCGCCGCCCAGCGCTGGCGCGTCGAAGCGGCCGGCCACGGCATCGCAGCGGCCAGGGCCGCCTTTTACCCGAACATCAATATCGCGGCTTTCGCCGGCTTGCAGTCGTTCGGCTTCAGCAAATTCCTGACCGCCAGCTCCAGCGTGCGCGGCGTGACGCCGGCGCTGAGCCTGCCGATTTTCGACGGCGGCCGCCTGCGCGGCCAGCTTGGCGGGCAAACCGCGCTGTACGACGCCGCCGTGGAGCAATACAACGCCACTCTGATCCAGGCGCTGCTGGAAGTGGCCAACACGGTCACGCAGATGGAGTCGGTGGAAGGACAGCGCCACCTGGCCGAACAGGCGCTCGACGCCGCCCGCAACGCCCATGCCCTGGCGGACCAGTCCTACCGCGCCGGCCTGACCGACACGCTGGCCGTGCTGTCCACCCGCCTCATCCTGTTGAACGAAGAGGACCAGGCCAAGCGCGTGGAAATGGAGCGCCTGGACAACTATGTCAACCTGATGGCGGCGCTGGGCGGCGGCCTGCAACCACCGACACCCTGAGCCGCGATGACGCCTGTTTCCGCATCGCGCCACGCTGCCGTGGCGGGCTGGCTGGCCGGCGAACTGCGCGGCTGGGCCGCCAGCGACGGCGCGCGCTGCATGTTCGTGGCGCGCACGCTGGTGGCGGCCTTCCTGGCGCTATGGCTGGCGTTCCGCTTCAGCCTCGATTCGCCGGCCACGGCGATGACCACCACCTTCATCCTGGCCCTGCCCAGCAGCGGCATGGTGCTGGAGAAGGCGTTCTACCGCATGCTGGGCACCGTGGTCGGCTGCGCCGCCTCGCTGGCGCTGGTGGCCTGCTTTCCGCAGCACGCGCCGGCGCTGTACCTGGGGCTGGCGCTGTGGATGGGCCTGTGCACCGCCGGCGCCGCCATGTACCGCAACCAGCAGTCCTACAGTTTCGTGTTGGCCGGCTACACCGCCGTGATCATCGCCGTGCCGTCGCTGGACCATGCGACGGCGGTGTTTTCGATCGCCGTCACGCGCGTCTCCGAGGTGGGGCTGGGCATCATCTGCGCCGCCGTCGCCAACGACACCCTGTTCCCGCGCACCCAGGGGCCGCTGGTGATGCGCACCGTGCAGGCGCGCTTCGAAAGCTTCCTCGGCCTGTGCCGCAACGTGCTGGAGCACCGCCTGCCGCCGTCGGAAGCGGAGATGTCGCACCTGCACTTCGCCGCCGACATCGCGGCGCTGGAGTCGGGCCGCGCGGCGGCCTTCTTCGAAGCGGCGCACTCGCGCACGCAGACGCGCCAGCTGCACGCCTTCAACGAGGCCTTCATGACGGCGCTGACCACCTTCTACACGCTGCACCGGCTGATCCACCGCGCCAGCGCCCAGCCGGATTCGCCGGTGCCGGGGCTGCTGGAACCGCTGCACCGCCAGCTGGCGGCCGCCATGTCGGCCGCCATGGACGGCGCCCGCGGCCAGGCGCACGGCGCGGCC
>NZ_WKJN01000045.1 GCF_009674495.1 Duganella alba
GTGTGGACGCCCGAAGGCGGCGAGCAGGTGCTGCCGGCGCGCGCCGGCCGTGCGCCGACGCCGGCCTCGGTGCTGATCCCGCTGGTGCAGCGCGCCGCCGGCCTGACCATCCTGCTGACCCAGCGCAACGCCAACCTGACCGACCACGCCGGCCAGGTCAGCTTTCCCGGCGGCCGCGCCGAGGACTACGATGTGGACGCGGTCGACACCGCGCTGCGCGAGTCGGAAGAGGAGATCGGCCTGGCGCGCCGCCACGTCGAGATCCTCGGCACCCTGCCCAACTACCTGACCGGCACCGGCTACTGCGTCACGCCGGTGGTGGGGCTGGTGCAGCCGCCGTTCGAGATCGCCGCCGACCCGTCCGAGGTGGCCGCCATCTTCGAGGTGCCGCTGGCCTTCCTGATGGACGGCATGAACCACCGGCGCCTGTCGGCCGAGCTGCCGACGGGGCGCCGCAGCTTTTATGCGATGCCGTATGAGGGCTATTACATCTGGGGCGCGACGGCCGGCATGCTGCGCAATCTGTTCCATTTCTTGCGTGCAGAGTGAGAACTAGGCTATCGTTACGTCCATTAAGGGCAGGACGACTACAAGGACACTAATGACTTTTCTTTCGATTCTATGCGCGCTGCTGATCGAGCAGATGAAACCGCTGCGCGCAGACAATCCGATTTACGCCGAGATCAAGAGTCTGGCGTTGCGGATGGAGACCTGGTTCAACGCCGGCCACTCGACCCACGGCCGCATGGGCTGGTTCCTGATGATGGCGATCCTGATGGTGCCGACCGCCGCCATCTACTGGGTGCTGCGCCACTACGACTGGTTCCTGGCCGCGTTCGCGTGGAACGTGCTGATCGTCTACCTGACGCTGGGCTTCCGCCATTACAGCCACTATTTCACCTCGATCCAGCTGGCGCTGAACGCCGGCGACGAGGCGGCCGCGCGCGCCTTGCTGGCCGAGTGGACCAAGCTCGACACCGTGGGCATGGAAGTGACCGAGATCGCCCGCATCGCGGTCGAGAAGTCGCTGGTGACCACCCACCGCAATGTGTTCGGCGTGTTCTTCTGGTTCCTGATGCCGCTCGGCCCGGCCGGCGCCGTGATGTACCGCGTGTCCGAGCACCTGGCGCGCGCCTGGAACGAGCCGGAGCACATGCGCAACGAGGCCTTCGGCCAGTTCGCCGCGCGCGCCTTCTACTGGATCGACTGGATCCCGGTGCGCCTGACCGCCGTGGCCTTTGCCGTGGTCGGCAACTTCGAGGACGCCATCTACGCCTGGCGCAATTTCGCCCACCGCTGGTCGAACGAGGCGATCGGCATCATCCTGGCGGCCGGCGGCGGCGCCATGGGCGTGCGCCTCGGCACGCCGGCGGAGAACGCCGTCAAGGCGCAGGTGGTGGACGCCACCACGGTCGATATCGAGATCGAGCCGGACGTGATGCCGGGCGACGAACCCAGCGTCCGCTCGCTGCAAAGCACGGTCGGCCTGGTGTGGCGCGCACTGTTGTTGTGGATGATGCTGTTATTGCTGCTGTCGAGCGCCTGGTGGCTCGGCGCATCGCCTTAAGAGTACAATAGCGGTATTGCCTTGGTGCAGGATGTAGCCTTTCCTGCACCAAAGTGGAAAGTTGCTGGAAAAAATCTTTATCCATCAATGACTTACATTTTTTAGTCTTCTATAAGATATAATACGTAAGATCCCATCCCCTCTACGCAGAAGCAGCCGCGCCTATGTCAGTTCAAAAACCGGCAGAACAGCAAGATTCGTTCTTCATCGTTGGCCAGACCAGTAATGGCAGGCAGTTCCGTCCGAGCGACTGGGCTGAACGCCTGTGCGGCGTGATGGCTTGTTTCAAGCCGGAAGGCACCGGCGGCGGCCGCGACTCCCACCTGCAGTTCTCGCCGTATGTGACGCCCACCGTGGTCAACGGCGTGAAGTCGGTGGTGGTCAACGGCAAGCTGCGCCAGCTCGAACCGCTGGCCTATCACTTTGTATTGTCCTTCGCCAAGGACAACGATCTGCAGGTGGTCGACGCCTGCCTGCTTCCCGAGAAAAATTAATTTTTCCTTAAGTATCTATCCACCTTAGCCCGGTGGAGGTATGCTGCTTGTTCTTATCTTTTATCGTGAGAGACCATGAACAACAGCCGTCTGAAACACGTCGCCGCCGCCAGCTTCCTGCTGTGCGGAATGTCCTTCGTTGCCACCGGAACCGCCTGGGCCGCCGCTGCCGCGCCAGCCGCTTCCGCCGCGCTGCCGGCTGGCGTGGTCAAGGGGCCGGCGGTGGAAGGCATCACCGAGTACCGGTTGCCGAACGGCCTGAAGGTGCTGCTGTTCCCGGACGCGTCCAAACCCACCGTCACCGTTAATGTCACCTACCTGGTCGGCTCGCGCCACGAGAACTATGGCGAGACCGGCATGGCGCACCTGCTGGAACACCTGATGTTCAAGGGGTCGCCGAAGAACAAGAGCATCCCGCAGGAATTTTCCGCGCGCGGCATGGAGTTCAACGGCACCACCGCCAACGACCGCACCAACTACTATGAAGTGTTCCAGGCCAGCCCGGACAACCTGAAGTGGGCGCTGGACATGGAGGCGGACCGCATGGTCCATTCCTTCATCGCGCGCAAGGACCTGGACTCGGAAATGACCGTGGTCCGCAACGAATACGAGAGCGGCGAGAACAGCCCGTTCGGCGTGCTGCTGAAGCGCATGCAGAGCGTGGCCTACGACTGGCATGCGTATGGCCGCTCGACCATCGGCAACCGCAGCGACATCGAGAACGTCAAGATCGACAACCTGCAGGCGTTCTACCGTACCTACTACCAGCCGGACAACGCGGTGCTGCTGGTGGCCGGCAAATTCGACGCCGCGCAAACGCTGCAATGGATTAGCAAATCGTTCGGTGCGATCCCGAAACCGAAACGCACGCTGCCGCCATTCTGGACCGTCGAGCCGACCCAGGACGGCGAGCGCAGCTTCGTCGTGCGCCGCAAGGGCGACGTGCAGATCGTCGCGCTGGGCTACAAGATTCCAAGCGCGCTGCAGCAGGACAGCGACGCGTTGAGCTTCATGTCCGAGATCCTCGGCGACACGCCGACCGGCCGCCTGCACAAGCAGCTGGTGGAAACCGGTAAGGCGGCGCAGGTGTTCAGCTTCGGCGAGACCGGTTATGCGCCGGGCCTGCAGATCATCGGCGCGGTGGTCAAGGCCGGTCAGCCGCTGGAGCCGGTGCGCGAGGCGCTGACCGAGGCGGTGGAGAGCTTCGCCAAGACGCCGCCGACCGAAGAGGAAATGGAGCGCACCCGCCGCAACTTCGCCAACAGCATCGAGAAGGCGCTCAACGATCCGCAGCGCGTCGGCGTGACCTTGTCGGAAGAGATTTCGCTGGGCGACTGGCGTTTGCTGTTCCAGGGCCGCGACAAGCTGCCGACCATCACCTCGAAGGAAGTGGCCGATGTCGCCGCGCGCTACCTGAAGCGCGACAACCGCGTGGTCGGCGAGTTCATCCCCGAAGACAATCCGCAGCGCGCCGACATTCCTGCCGCGCCAAGCGTGGAAGAGGCGATGAAGGGCTTCAAGGCCAAGGACAATGTGCTGACGTCCGAGGTGTTCGACCCGAGCAACGACAACATCAACGCCCGCACCGAGATCAAGACCATCGGCGGCCTGAAAGTGGCGCTGCTGCCGAAGAAGAACCGTGGCGAGACGGTGGCGGTGAACCTGCAGCTGGACTGGGGCGATGAGAAGAATCTGGTCAACACCCAGATCGTGTCGGCCTTCACCAACCAGATGCTGATGCGCGGCACCACCAAGTACAACCGCGAGCAACTGGCGGACGCCTTCTCCAGGCTGAAGGTGAGCGGCAGCCCGCAACGCTTCGAAACCACCGGCCCCAACCTGGACGAGGCGCTGCGCCTGGTGGCGCATGTGCTGAAGGAGCCGAGCTTCCCGGCGGCGGAATTCGAGCAGCTGCGCCAGCAGTGGATCGTCGGCCTGGAGGCGTCGCGCAGCGAGCCGCAGGTGCTGGCCAGTCAGGCCATCGCGCAGCACTTCAATCACTATCCGCAGGGTGACGTGCGCAATGCGCAGAGCCTCGACGAGCAACTGGCCGCCCTCAAGGCGCTCAAGCTGGAAGACGTGATCGCCTTCCACCGCGAGTACTACGGCGCCAGCCACGGCGAACTGGCCATCGTCGGCGATTTCGACAAGGCCGCCGCCAGCAAGACCATCGCCGACAGCTTCAATGGCTGGAACAGCAAGGTCGCTTACGCGCCGGTGCTGAACACCAATGTGGACAAGGCGCCGCTGCACACCATGCTGAACGCGCCGGACAAGGAGAACGGTTTCTACACCGCGCGCCTGAACGTGGACCTGAATTCGAACGACGCCGATTATCCGGCGCTGGAACTGGCCAACTACATGTTCGGCGGCGGCTCGCTGAAATCGCGCCTGATGGACCGCATCCGCCAGAAGGACGGCCTGTCCTACGGCGGCGGCAGCGATCTGCGTCCGGGTTCGCAGGACCGCGCCGGCAGCTTCAGCATCGGTGCCATCGCCGCGCCGCAGAATCTGAAGAAGCTGGAAGCGGCGATCCGCGAAGAGCTGGACCGCGTGCTGAAGGACGGCTTCACCGAAGCGGAACTGGTCAACGCCAAATCCGGCCTGCTGCAGGAACGCCAGCAGACGCGCGCCAAGGATACGGCGCTGGCCGGCGGCTGGTCGCGCAATCTGTACCTGGGCCGCACCTTCGCCTGGAGCAAGGAGTTCGAGGCCAGGCTGAATGCGGCCACGCTGGCGCAGGTCAACGCGGCCTTCCGCAAGGCGATTGATCCGGCGAAAATGTCCATCGCCACCTCCGGCGACGAGGCCAAGGCCAACGCCAAACCGTAAGCGGCATCACGCTGAAAAAGCGCCGTGGCACCTTGTGCCGCGGCGCTTTTTTTGTTTTGTGTGCGCGTTTTGCGATTATGTACTATCATTAGTTACATGAGACAAGACAGCAAACTTTCCTCCGTCCTGCACGTGCTGCTGCATATGGCGCACGGCGACAGGCCATTCACCTCCGAAGAGCTGGCGGGCTTCCTCGGCACCAATCCGGTGCTGGTGCGGCGCGTGCTGGCCGGGCTGCGCGAGCGCGGCTACGTCGGTTCCGACAAGGGGCATGGCGGCGGCTGGCGCATCACCTGCGACCTGCGCGAGGTGACGCTGCACGATATCTACGAGGCGGTCGGCACGCCGACCGTGTTCGCGATGGGGAACCGCGTCGAGCAGCCGCAATGCCTGGTGGAGCGCGCCGTCAACGAGGCGCTGGGCAGCGCCTTCGACGAGGCGGAGGCCTTGCTGATCTCGCGCTTCAAGGACGTGACGCTGGCCGAGCTGTCGGCCAGTTTCAACACACATCACAAGGGGACACAGCATGGACATCGATGAATTCGACGTGATCGTTATCGGCGGCAGCTACGCGGGACTGACCGCGGCGACGCAGCTGGCGCGCGCACGCCGCCGCGTGCTGGTGGTGGACGCCGGCCAGCGGCGCAACCGCTACGCGCGCCATTCGCACGGCTTCCTGGGGCAGGATGGACGCGAGGCCGCCGCCATCGCCGCCGACGGCCGCGCGCAGCTGATGAAGTATCCGACCGTGCGCTGGGTGGAAGGCGCGGCCACGCAGGCGGTGGCGCAGGACGGCGGCTTCCGCATCACGCTGGCCAATGGCAGCGCGTTCCAGGGCCGGCGGCTGGTGCTAGCCACCGGCGTGGTGGACCAGTTGCCGGCGCTGCCGGGACTGGCCGAACGCTGGGGCGACACGGTGTTTCACTGCCCGTACTGCCACGGCTATGAACTGGAGCAGGGCCGCATCGGCGTGCTGGCGACCAGCGCGCTGTCCATGCATCACTCGCTGATGCTGCCGGATTGGGGCACGGTGACGCTGTTCCTCAACGGCGCCTTCGAGCCGGATGCCGAGCAGCTGGACAGGTTGGCGCAGCGCGGCGTAACCATCGAACGCACGCCGGTGCGCGCCATCAGCGGCCGCTCGACAGTGGAATTGCGGGATGGCCGCGCGGTGGAGATGGACGGCCTGTTTGTCGTCAGCCGCTTGTACAGCGGCAGCCCGCTGGCCGACCAGCTGGGCTGCGAGATGGAGGAAGGTCCGATGGGCCAGTACGTGCGCACCGACATGGTCAAGGCCTCCAGCGTCGCCGGCGTGTATGCCTGCGGCGATGCGGCGCGGGCCACCGGCAACGTGGCGCTGGCGGTGGCTGATGGCACCATGGCCGGTGTCGGCGCGCACCAGTCGCTGATCTTCGGCGCCTTCGCGGCGGCTGCCTGAAAATCAGATCAAGCCGGCTTGCGACAGGATGGCCGGCATGGCTTCGCGCATGCAGTCGATGAAGCTGCGCAGGCGTGCCGGATAGTGGCGCGCATGCGGATAGACGAGGTAGAGCGGCAGCGTGTGCGCACGCCATTGCGGCAGCAGGTGCAGCAATCTGCCGTCGGCCAGTTCCTCCTGTAGCGCCCAGGCGGAGATCGCGCACACGCCCAGGCCCATGCTGGCGGCGTTGCGCACGGCGTACAGGTTGTCGGTGCTGAGGCGCGGCTGGATCGGCAGGCGCACCGTTTCGCCGCTGGCGGCATGGGTGAGCGTGACTTCGCTGCGGTAGAAGGTGCGCTGCGCCAGCCAGGGCAGCGCCGCCAGTTCGTCAGGATGTTTCGGCGGTGCGGCGCCGTTCAGCAGGGCGGGGGAGGCGACCACGATGCAGCGGATATCCGCCAGCTTGATGGCGACCACCGACGGCTCGCTGACTTCGCCCACATGGATGGCGCAATCGATATTCTCGGCGATGAAATCCGGCGTGCGGTCATGCAGCAGCCACTCCACCGACACGCGCGGATAGCGCTGCAAAAAATTCACCAGCGGTGCGATCAGCTGCTGCTGGCCGATGGCGTGCGGCGCCACCACGCGCAGCGTGCCTTCCGGCGCGAGCTGCGCGCCATGTACTTCCGAGGCCAATGCGTTCCAGTGCGCCAGCAGTTCGCGCGCACGCACCAGGCAGCGTTCGCCGTCTTCCGTGAGTTGCATGGCGTGCGTGGTGCGCTGGATCAGGCGCAGGCCCAGCTCGCGCTCCAGGGCTTGCAGGCGGCGGCTGATGGTGGGCTGCGTTGTGCCCAGCTGCGCAGCCGCCGCGGACAGGCTGCCCGCCTCCACGATGCGGACGAAAGTTTGCATCAGGTCGATGCGGTCGGCGGCGGTGCGGGCGTCTGTCATACGACGAGCGTATAGTATTTATACGGGGCGGTCCACTACCTTTCTCTGGCGCGCCGCCGCATACTGGTCGTCTTGAATAGGAGGGCATGCAATGAAAGTAAGCTTTATTGGAATTGGCGCCATGGGCGCGGCGATGGTGCCGAATCTGGTGCGCGCGGGCCATAGCGTCAGCGTGTGGAACCGCAATCGCGCGGCAGCGGAGGCGATCGAGGGCGTGACGGTGCTGGATACGCCGGCCGAGGCGTTCCAGGCGGACGCGGTGATGACCATGCTGGCCAACGACGACGCGGTGCGCGGCGTGATCCTGGACAGCGGCGCGTTGGCCGGCGCCAACAAGAACTGCGTCCACATCATGATGGCGACCATTTCGCTGGCGCTGGTGGACGAGCTGGTGGCGCGCCATCGCGAGGCCGGCATAGGCTATGTGTCGGCGCCGGTGTTCGGTGTGCCGGCTGCGGCGGCGGGCGCGCAACTGAACGTGCTGGCGGCGGGCGATCCACAGGCCATCGCCACGGTGCAGCCGCTGCTGGATGCGGTGGGCCGCCAGACCTGGCGACTGGGCGACGATCCCAAGCGCGCCAATGTCGTCAAAATCTCGGGCAATATGATGATCGCGCAGGCCTTTACCGCGATGGGCGAGGCGGCGTACCTGAGCGAGAGCTATGGCGTGTCGGCGGCGGACCTGCTCAATGTGCTGACCAATACGCTGTTCGCGGCGCCGATTTATCAGCGCTATGGCGGCTTCGTCGCCAACAATAGCTTCGAGCCGGGCTTCAAGCTGCCGCTGGGGCTCAAGGATGTGAACCTGGCCCTATCTGCTGCGCTGGCCAAGGGCGCGGTGCTGCCGGTGGCCGAGCAGGTACGCGAGAACATGCAGCAGGCGATGGCGCAGGGTCTGGAAGACCGCGACTGGTCGGTGGCGGCCACCATCCGCCGCCAGCGTTAATCTGGACGGGCCTTGCGCAGCACGCCCTGCTTGTGTTCGGGCAGGTGCGCTGACGGATCCTGCGCCGGGTCGAATACGTAGTGCTGGAAGATGGCGCCCCATGCGGCGCGTACTTCCGGCGGCTGGTGCTTCATGGCTTTGAGCGTGGCGACCAGCGCGTCGAAAGTGGTGCCGGCATCCTCCGCCGGCTGTTCGTTCTTCCACCAGTAGTTGACCATCATGTTCAGCGGTCCGGTGGACTGCACATGGTGCCACCAGAGCGTGGGGATGTAGAGCGCGTCGCCGGGCAGCAGGTCGGCCACCAGCGCGGCGGCCTGCGCGTCCTTGAAGCGTGGATGCAGATCGACATCCGGTTCGCGGAAATTGACCATGCTGATCGGCGTTGGCGTCGGCGCGAAGTCCAGCGGGCCGATATACAGGTTGTCCACCTGCTCGGGCGGGAACAGCGTGAAGCGGCGTTGGCCGCTGACCACGCAGGCCAGGTTGTAGGATTCGTCAAAGTGCGCCGGCGTGGTGATGGTGTTCCCCAGCCACAGGCGCGGGCGTGCCGACAGCGGCAGCGCCGGCGCCACATTCTCCAGCGCGAAGCGCGGCATGCAGTCGTCGATCAGGGCGCTTTGCACCGCCACCGACGGCGGCGCGTCGAACTGCGAGTAGCGCGCCAGCTGCTCGATCACGCGCGCCACCGGCACCTTGTTGCGGACGAAGTTGAAGCCTTCCATATCCGGCTTGTAGAACAGCCGTCCGCACTCGGCGGGCGGCGTCATCACCGCATCCACCTCAAAATCATTGGCCAGGCCAAGCACATACCGGCACAGCGCTTCCGGCGACTGCTGCGCCGCGCGCACCGCCGGCCAGTGGCGCACAAAGCCGCGCAGGATGGCGGGGCGGTAGCTGCCCGCCACGTCGCTGAAGAAGCGGGCCGGATCGAGGTCGCGGTATTCGGTTGGGGTAGTCATGCTGCATATGATGGCATAAAAGCCGGCTGTAAATGTTTGCGGCACCTGCAAAACCCGCACACCGCTGCGGCCAGGGTCTGACCCCGTACGGGGTCAGACCCTTTCGTTCGGGGTGAAAAAAGCCCGCCAGGGCCGGGGAAGCCGAGGCGGGCACAGACTACACAATGAAGCCGATTAGTACTTGATATGCAGACCAGCGTAGTACTGCGCGCCGTTGGCGTAGAAGCGTGCCGGTTGATCCTTGTTGTAGATGTAGTTCTTCAGGATCGGGTTGTTCAGATTCTGACCGCTCAGCGTCAGCACGATGTTCTTGCTGATGTTGTAGTTGAACGATGCCGACAGGGTGCCGGTCGAATCCTGATACAGCGGCGTGCCACGGTCCTGCGCAGCCAGGAACGACGAGCGCCATGCGTAGCTTACGCGGGCATTGAACTTGTCGTTTTCGAAGAAGATGCCGCCGTTGGCGGTGGTCTTCGAAGCACCCAGCATGTCGCATGGATCGCCGGAGGTCGCGGTTTGCATGGCAGGGCAGGCGCCGAAGTCCAGGTGCGAATCGGTCAGCGTGACGTTGCCGTCGATGCCGAAGCCCATGCCCATCGGTACTTGCGCAGCCAGCTCCATACCCTTCACTTTGGCGCCGACGTTGATCGGCGAGGTGATGGTGTAGTTGGCGAACACTGGCTTGTTCTGCTCTTGCGAAGCGCGGGTGTCGAGGAAGTTGCCGGTGCTGCTGCCGTAGCCCACATAGTCTTTCAGGTCCATGTAGAACACGCCGGCCGACAGCAGGGCGCGCGGTGCGAAGTACCACTGGATCGACGCATCGAGGTTGGTCGATTTCACTGGCTTCAGCGCTGCGTTACCGCCGTTACCGGTATGGGTTTCGTCGGTCAGCAGCACCGCGCCACCCAGTGCGCCGTAGTCAGGACGGGTCATGGTGCGCGAGATGCCCAGACGGCCGACCACGTCGGAACGCAGGTCGAACTTCAGGTTCAGGCTAGGCAGCGGGATGGTGGTGTTGTTGTCGATCGCCGTCTGCTTGACGAAACCGCCCCATGGATAGGCTGGCAGGTTTTCGCCGGCAGGCTGGTTCGGCAGGATCTGGTAGCCGTTCGAGGTGCCTTCGGTGCGCACCACGCGCAGGCCGACGTTACCGCTCCAGCCTTCGCCTTCCAGTTCACCCTGGACGTAGAACGCCTTGGTGTTTTCCTTCAGGTTGAACATGTCCTGGTAGTAGGTGCGGCTGA
Organism: Duganella alba; assembly: GCF_009674495.1. GTDB lineage: Bacteria > Pseudomonadota > Gammaproteobacteria > Burkholderiales > Burkholderiaceae_D > Rugamonas > Rugamonas alba. The sequence continues at coordinate 10,417 of NZ_WKJN01000045.1, forward strand.
CATCGCGGTTCGAGTGCAGGTCGCCCCAGGCATTCAGGATCGACGGGTCCAGCATCCAGACGTTTTTCGGGAAGTCGCCACCGAGGTCGCTGCCGAAGTTGCCAGGGTAGGTGGTGCCGTTCCAGGCCGGGTTGGTGCTGCTGCCGCCAACATCGGTGTTGGCCCAGTTAGGACCTTGCGCCACTTCGAAGTTGGAACGGGTGTGGTGGGTGCCACGCACGCCGAACTTCAGTTCACGCAGCGGACCGGCATCCAGCTGGAAGGCGGCGTCGATCTGGCCGTAGGTTTCTTTGTCGTCGGTGGTCGCTGGCGACACGCCGAAGATCCAGTCCAGCGGCGTGCCGGTGAAGACAGCGGTATTAATGTTCGGGAACTTGACGGTGGCTGGCGAACCCAGGCCGTTCAGCTGGTAGCTGGCGCCGGAGTTGTTGATGTCACCTTCAAACACGCCCTGGCTCGGGGTTACGCCCTTGCCTTTGGTGGAACCGGCTTTGGCGGTGAACACCAGGCGGTCGGTGGCGCGCCATTTGCCGTCCAGATCGAAGAATTCGGTCTGGGCGTAAGCGCCGTCACGCACGATGTTGTCGACGATACCGTAGCGCAGTGGCGCGGCGGTGGTGCCCTTGTTGGTGAAGGCGGCCGACACCAGCGTGCCGTTGCGGATCACGTAGCCTGGATCAGGCGCGACGCCCGAACCCAGCATGCCCGAGCCGTTCATGTCGGTCATGTAGTTGGTGTTGTAGTTCGATGCGTCCATCTTCGAACGGAAGTAGGTCGCTTCCAGCGAGAAGTCGCGGCTAGGCTTGAATTGCAGGTCGATCAAACCGCCCTTGCGCTTGCGCTCCTGCTGGAACAGCGAGGAACCGATCAGGCGCGGGAACCAGACGTTGGCCAGGTCCGGGTTGGTCTTGACGGCGGCGTTGGTCGGTGCGACCTGGGTCCATTGCAGCAGCTCCTGGCCGTCGCGGCGCAGCGAGCGTTTTTCCGAGAAGCCTTGTACCATCAGGCCCAGCGTGCCGGCTTCGTTCTTCCAGTTGAACAGGCCACTGACTTGCGGATCGGTTTTTTCCGCCAGGTCGGAGTACACCGCCTGCACGGTGGCTTCCATCGAAATCGGCTGCTTGAAGTCCAGCGGGTGACGGGTGCGGATGTCGATCGAGCCGCTCGAACCACCTTCCACCTGGTCGGCGGTCGGGGCTTTGTAGACCACTACCTGGCCGACGATTTCCGACGGCAGCAGCGAGTAGGAAGCGGAACGGCCAACGGCGCCGCCCACCTGGTCCAGCACGAACCAGTCGCCGGTCGATACGGCGTGGCCGTTGATCAGGGTCTGGGTCAGCGAAGGCGCGGTGCCGCGCATCGATACGCGGTCGTTTTCATCGAAGCCGCCCGAGCCTGCGCCCGAGGTGGAGATGTTCACGCCCGGCACGCGTTGCAGCGAGTCGGCCACGTTCTTGTCCGGCATCTTGCCGACGTCTTCGGCGGTAATCACGTCGACGTTGCTCGACGCGTTACGCTTCACCGACAGCGACTGCTGCAGCGAACCGCGGATGCCGCTAACAATAACGGTCTCCGGCTCCTTGTCGGTCGCTGCCTGCTGCGCCTGGGCGGTCATCGCGACGCTCAGCGTCAGGATGGCCGTCGCAGTCGCGATAGGGGTCAGTTTGGACATTTTGATTTTATTCGTATTGTGTTGCATGTTCCCTCCCGTTGATGAAGGCTCCGCCGAGCCAACCGATTGTTGATGTGTCTTCTTTTCTAAATCACGTTCAAAACCAATCCAACGCCAATATACCTGCGTTTGCATACCAGATCACTACCACTTTAAAATTCTTTTTTGTTATGTTGTATGCAGCATACAAAGTATCCTTTCAGCAACGGCATAAGACCGGATGGCGGGTGGTATGGAAAGCGTTTGTGCGGGAACGCAACAGCGAGAAAGCCTTTACCTAAAGGCGTTATGCGAATCAACTGAAAATATTTGAAGGTTGCGGAGGGGCGGCTGAATATCCGCTGGTATTTTTTTGGTATTATCGTCGAACAATTACAGAGAGGATGTCTTGATCGTGATGAACAGCGACAAAATGACCCCACTGGTACACATTCGACAGCACCTCAATGAGACCAGTAACCTGCCCCTGTATCAACGTCTGCAGCGCGCGCTGCGTTCCGCGATAGACCAGCATCTTCTCAAACCCGAGGACGCCTTGCCGGCCGAACGCCAGCTTGCCGCCGATCTCGACATCTCGCGCATCACGGTGCGCAAGGCTATCGATGGCCTGGTTGGCGAGGGCGTGCTGATACGCCGGCCCGGCTCCGGCAACTTCATCAACACCCGTATCGAAAAGAACTTCGCCAAGCTGACCTCCTTTTCCGAGGACATGCGCGCACGCGGACGCACGCCGCGCAGCGTGTGGCTCAAGCGCTCGGAAGGCACGGTGACGCCGGACGAGGCGATGCGGCTGCGGCTCAGCCCCGGCTCCAAGGTGTACCGCTTCAACCGCATGCGCTATGCCGACGATGTGCCGATGTGCCTTGAATACGCGACCATCGTCGCCTCCTGCCTGCCCTCGCTGGACGCGGTGGATGTCTCCATGTACGACGCGCTGGAACGCGCGGGCAACCGGCCGGTGCGCGCCTTGCAGCGGCTGTCGGCGTTGCTGCTGAACGCGGAACAGGCCACCCTGTTGCAGGCGAAGGAGGGCGATGCCGGCCTGGCGGTGGAACGACTGGGCTTTTTGCGCGACGGACGCGCGGTGGAATTCTGCCGCTCCTACTTCCGTGGCGATATGTATGACTTTGTGGCGGAACTGAATGCAAGCTAATCTCTTACTCGCCGCTGCGCTCGCGGCGGCGTTGCCGGCCGGCGCATCGGAAGTCGTGGGCTACTATCCGGGCTGGAAGCACGAGTCCTTCCCGGTATCGAAGGTCGATGCCGGCAAGCTGACCATGGCGCTGTATGCCTTCGTCGACCTGTGCTGGGACGGCAGGCACGGTAATTCCGATCCGTCGGTGAACGACGTGGCGCCGTGCCAGGCGCCGCAGAACGGCGCGCTGGCCTGGCGCAACGAGGCGGAGGACGGCGCCAACCTGCGCGCGCTGGTGGCGCTGAAGAAGGCGCATCCGCAATTCAAGGTGGTGATTTCGGTCGGCGGATGGAACTGGTCGAACCGCTTCTCCAATGTGGCGGCATCGGCGCCGGCGCGCGCCAGCTTCATCGCCTCGTCGCTGGCGGCCATGCGCCGCTACGGGCTGGATGGCATCGATCTCGATTGGGAATATCCCGGCGAGGCCGGCGTGCCTTGCGCGGCGGGCGAAGTGTGCGCGCGGCCGGAGGACAGGCAGAATTTCATCGCGCTGGCGCGCGAGCTGCGCGCGGCCTTCGATGCGGCGGGCAGGCAGGACGGCCGGCATTACAGCATCACCATCGCCGCCGGCGGCAACAGCAACTACGTCGGCGACGGTGCGTGGGTGAAGGAGCTTGCGCAAAGCCTGGACTGGATCAACATCATGGCCTACGACTATCACATGCCATGGGAGAACAACACCGGCCACCATGCGGCGCTGTTCGCCGATGCGAAAGATCCAGCGACCGCCAACGGTTTTTACGCATCGCGTTCGGTGGAGCGTTATCTCGGCGCCGGCGTGGCGGCGGACAAGCTGGTGCTGGGCGTGCCGTTCTATGGCTACGGCTGGAAAGGCTGTGCGCCGGGACCGGACGGCGACGGCCAGTACCAGCCTTGCGGCGGCGGCGTGACGGATGGGATCAACGGCGGCAATTCATATGGCTATGGACAGCTGCTGAAGCGTGGCGCCGGCTACAAGCGGTACTGGAATGCGTCTGCGCGCGTGCCGTACATGTACAACGCGAAGGAACAGGTGTGGATCACGTATGAGGATCCGGCGTCGCTGAAGGAGAAGGCACGCTATATCAAGCAGCAAAGACTGCGCGGTGCGATGTTCTGGGAGTTGAGCGCCGATGGCGAGCACCGGCTTTTGAATACGCTGTCGGAGTCGCTCCGGCAGTGAGCTTCGGTATTGACTTCCGGCGGCGTGGCCGCCGCCGGAGTGATGCGAATTACTTCGCTTCGGCTGCGCCGATTTTCGGACCGGTTTCGTACATGATCCAGTAGCGGGCCAGATCGGCGCGCGGATCGGTGCCGGTGGTCAGTGGCTTCAGCACTTCAACCGATTCATCCTTCTTGCCGGCCATGGCCAGGGCGTAGCCCAGGCGCAGCTTGGCGTCTTCAGGATTCTTCGATACGCCTTTGGCGATACCTTGCTTCATCAGGTCGATACCCTTGTCGAACTGGCCCAGGGTTACGTAGTTGTAGCCCAGGTTGACCAGGCCGACGCCGTCTTTCGACTTCTGCGCCGCTGCGATGCCGCTGTCGATGTTTTTCGCATCGTCAGCCGCGCCCTTGTTGGCGCTGGCCTTGATTTTTTCCAGTGCGGCCTTGTCCTTGCCGGCAGGGATGGCGCCTGGGTAGCCCTTGTCCATGGCGATCTTCGCTTCGGTGAAGAAGCCGCCCAGCACGGCCAGTTCGGCCTGTTCCGCGTAGTCCTCAGGCTCCATCTTCGACGGCACCACCACGGCTTTCAGGCGCACCAGATCCAGGTCCAGGCGGTTGTTGTAGGTCTTCTTGCCGCGGGTGCGGTTCAGCAGGTCGTTCCAGTAGTCTTCGCTCGGGTAGTAGCGGGTCAGCTCTTCCACGGCTTGCAGGTACAGCGCGGTGTCCTTGGTCTTGATGCCGACGTTACCCAGCAGGTTCAGGGTGTCCTTCGGCGGCACGGTGCCGGCTTTCTTCGACGCTTCGATATCCTTCAGCACTTCGACCTTGGTGGTCTCGAAGTCGTTTTTCAGGAAGTAGGAACGGATGATGAACTGGCGTTCCTTGGTCTTGTCGCCCGACTCGGCGCCGTAACGCTCGAACCATTTGATGGCGTTGTCGAAGTCCTTCATGCCGCTGTAGTAGGTGGTGGCGATGGCGTCGATGAAGCGCAGTTTGTCTTCCGGCTTCAGACGGCCCGACTCCACCATCGCTTGCAGGCCCTTGACGGTCATCTCGTTATTGCCCGACGCCTGGCCCAGTTGCACGCGCATCTGGTTCAGCACGAATTCTTCGTAAGGGGTGATGTTCGGCATCGCCGCTGCCTGGTCGATGCGGCTCTGGAATTCGGTGAAGTTCTTGGCTTCCAGCAGAGGCTTGGTCTGTGCTGGATCGATCAGCTTGAAGATCTCTGGGCGGACAACGTCTTTCGGTGGTTCCGGCGCTTTCTTTTCTTCCGCAGCGTGGACAGGGGCCATGCCCATGATGGCAGGCGCGGCGTTCAGGCCGATGGCGGCCAGCAGCAGACTAATACGAGCAAGACGGGAGTGGGACATGGTTATCCTTCAATCAAACTAGGGGGAATGTAAACCCGCGTATTGTTACACAAAACCGCCGGGATTTCCGAATTCAACCGTGTTGCGGTGCAAGGCCCGGCCGTCGCTGTTAAACAGCTGGCAACGTGACGGCGGCAGGTGCAGGCGCGCACGGGCGCCCGCGTGCAGCGGCGCCGCTTCGGCCGGCAGCTTCACGGCAATCATGTCCGGCATGCCGTCCAGCGTGGTGTAGACGATCGACAGGTCGCCCAGGTATTCGACGTGGCCGACGCCGACATCGATGACGTTGTCGGTGTGCTGCGGCGCAGCGAGCGACAGGTGTTCCGCACGCACGCCAAGCGTGACACGGTCGCCCGTTTGCGCACCGGCGGCCGTCTCGACGCCGAGCAGGGCGCCGCCGGGCAGCCTCACCGTGACGCGCGCGGCGTCCACCGCGACCACTTCGCCGGGGATGAAATTCATCTTCGGCGTGCCGAGGAAGCCGGCCACGAACAGGTTGGCGGGTGCGTTGTACAGCTCATGCGGCGTGCCCACCTGCTCGATGCGGCCGCCGTTGAAGACCACGATGCGCTGGCCCAGTGTCATCGCTTCCACCTGATCGTGGGTGACGTAGATCATGGTGGTTTTCAGTTCGCTGTGCAGGCGGCTGATTTCCACGCGCATCTGCACGCGCAGGCTGGCGTCGAGGTTGGACAGCGGTTCGTCGAACAAAAACACTTCCGGCTTGCGCACGATGGCGCGGCCGATGGCGACGCGCTGGCGCTGGCCGCCGGACAGTTCCTTCGGTTTGCGCTTGAGCAGCGGGGCGATCTGCAGGATGCCGGCGGCGCGTTCGACCGCGGCCTGTACCTCGGCCGGTTTGTGGCCGGCCAGCTTGAGGGCGAAGGCCATGTTCTCGTACACCGTCATGTGCGGATACAGCGCATAGGACTGGAACACCATGGCCAGCTTGCGCTGCGCCGGCGCGATGTCGTTGGCCAGCGTGCCGCCGATATGCAGCGTGCCTTCGCTGATGGTTTCCAGGCCGGCGATCATGCGCAGCAGGGTGGACTTGCCGCAGCCCGAGGGGCCGACAAAGACCATGAATTCGCCATCGGCGATATCCAGGTCGATGCCGTGGATGACGGGCGTTTTGTCGTAATGCTTGACGATGTTTTTGATGCTGACACTGGCCATGTGCTTACGTCGCCTGCCTGGTGGTCATCGGGATCACCTGTGACAGCACGGCGACCGGAATCGCGCACACCATCACCCAGATGAAGAAATGCTGGTAGCCCAGGGCGATCTGGATGTCGCCGCTGAACAGCTTGAAGATCACAAAGCCCAGCTGCATGATGCCGGTGGCGAAGGCGTAGTGCGCGGTCTGGTATTTGCCTGGCGCGACCACCTGCATCATGTACAGGATCAGGCCGACGAAGCCGAAGCCGTAGCCGAACATCTCGACACTGAGCGCGGTGGCGATGATGGACAGCTCGGTCGGCTGGAAGTAGGACAGCAGATAGAACGCCACGTTCGGCAGGTTGACCGCCAGGATCAGCCACAGGATGGCGCGCTTGAGGCTCAGCCACGAAGTGAAGTAGCCGCCGGCGATGGAGCCGACCAGGAAGGCCACGGTGCCGACGGTGCCGTACACGGCGCCCACTTCGGCGGTGGTCAGTCCCAGGCCGCCGAGGTTGCGCGCTTCGCGCAGGAACAGCGGGCCGATGGACTGCACCTGCGCTTCGCCGGCGCGGAACAGGATGATGAAGACGATCGAGACCCAGATGCCGGGCTTTTTGAAGAATTCCACGATTACTTCCCACAGCGTGCGGGCGATGGCGGCGGCGTTGGTGTCCTCGGTGACGGTGTTGCGGGCCAGCGGCAGCGCCCAGCTGTTGTAGATGCCCAGCGCGATCATCATCGCGCCGAGGATGCAGAAGCAGATGGTCCATGCCGGCACCACGCCCATGGTTTTCTCGAAATGGCCGGCCAGCAGCAGCAGCGCGCCGGTGGTGAAGAACTTGGCGGCGTTGAAGAAGGTGCCGGTCCAGCCGGCGTAGGTGGCCTGGCCTTTTTCATCGAGGCTGGTGATGTACAAGCCGTCGCACGCAATGTCGTGGGTGGCGGCGGAAATGCCGACCAGGGCCAGCATGGCCATGCTGGCGGCGAACCAGAACGGCGCCTGCAACGCCAGCGCGACACCGCCGAGGCAGAAACCGCCGAAGATCTGGAAGAAGGTCACCACCAGCTTTTTGCTCGGCGCCAGTTCCAGGAAGGGACTCCACAGCGGCTTGAACACCCACGCGAAGCCGATCAAGCCGGTCCAGTGATTCAGCTCGTCGTTCGGCACGCCCATGCTCTTCAACATCTGGTTGGCCACGATGGCCACGGCGAAGAAGGGCAGGCCTTGCGCGAGGTACAGGCTGGGAACCCAGAGCTTGGGATTGCGGATGATGTCGGTCATTGTGAAGTCTCGTTGTCGTTTTTATTTAAAACCTGGCACCGGTGCGTTGCCGGTGGCTTGCAGTTCGCCGGACAGCCAGCCGTTGATGGCGTCCAGCGCCGGCTTGGCGAAACCGTAGGTCATCAGCGCGGGCGCCTGGATGTCCAGCGCCTGGTAGGGATTCCACAGCGCCAGGTGCAGGTCCGGACGCCAGGTGCCGCGCGCGTGCTCGCCGTAGCGCAGGCGCGAGGTGGAGGCCAGCATGGTGAAGCGGCCGTCCTGCGGCAGCGCGTTCCAGTCGAAGGTGTCGGCGTCGGCAAAGGTGACCAGTTCAACGTCATACAGCTTGCGCAGCGAGTCGGCGACCACGCCGGCCGGCACGCCGGCTTCGGAGACGCCGTCGCTGACCACGTCCTGGCGCGCCACCAGGCGCACCCTGGAGCCGGCGGCCGGACGTTGCGGCGTACCGAAAGCGGTCAGGCTGCGGCGCCAGCCTTCGGCCATGATTTCGCGGTCGGCCGCGTCTTCCTTGTACGAGCGTGGTTTGCACGGATAGGCGCGGGCCAGCGCGGCCAGGCGGTCCAGGCGCGTCTGCACCTCCTGCTGCGACAGTTCGCCCGATGCGAGGGCGGCGGCGATGGCGTTCAGCGTTTCTTCCTGCGTTTCGGTGGTGCCCAGCGCCATGACCATGTCGGCGCCGGCGGTCAACGCGCGCACGGCGGCGTTGCCGACGCCGTAGCGGCCGGCGATGGCGTGCATGTCCATGCCGTCGGTGATGACGACGCCCTTGTATTGCCATTCATCGCGCAGCAGGCCGGTGAGGATGCGGCGCGACATGGTGGCTGGATTGTCGGCGTCCAGCGTCGGGTAGACGATGTGCGCGGTCATCATGGCAGGAGCGGCGCCGGAGGCGATGCGGAACGGCGCCAGTTCCAGGCGGTTCAGCTCCTCCACCGGCTTGTTCACGGTCGGCAGGTCGCGGTGCGAATCGACGTTGGTGTCGCCGTGGCCGGGGAAGTGCTTGACGCAGCAGGCCACGCCTTCGGCATGGCTGCCGGCCATCCACGCCATCGCCAGTTCGGCGGCGCGCTGCGGCTCGGCGCCGAAGGAGCGTTCGGCGATGACCGGGTTGTGCGGATTGTTGTTCAGGTCCAGCACCGGTGCGAAGTTCCAGTTGAAGCCCAGCGCTTTGACGGCGCGCGCGACGGCGGCGCCGGTGCGGTAGGCCAGGTCGGTGTCGTTGGCGGCGCCCAGGCCCATGGCGGCCGGCGGCGCTGGCACCCAGGTGGAGCGCACCACGGCGCCGCCTTCCTGGTCGATGCCGATCAGCGAGTCCGGACCCATGACGGCGCGCAGGTCGGCGGTCAGCTTGGCCAGCTGTTCGGAATCGGTCATGTTCCCACGGAACAGGCAGACGGCGCGGATGCTGTTCGCTTTCAGGAATTCAGCGGTGGCCGCATCCAGCACGGTGCCGGGGAAGCGGATCATGATGAGTTGACCTGCTATTTTTCTGAGTTCGTTTTGAGTTGTCATTTCACTGCTCCGTCCATGCCGCGCATGAAGAATCGTTGGGTAAATAAGAAGGCTGCCAGCGTGGGCAGGATGGTCAGCACGGTGCCGGCGGCAATCACGCGCGTGCTGCTGCCGAAGGTGCCGCGCAAATACAGCACGCCCACCGACAGCGGGAATTCATCCGGCTTGCTCATGACGATCGAGGGCCAGATGTATTCGTTCCATGCTTCCACCGCCGTCAGTATGCCGACTGTGGCCAGCCACGGGGCGATCAGCGGCAGCATGATTTTGCTGAAGATGATCCATTCCGACGCGCCGTCCACGCGAGCGGCGTCGATCAGGTCTTGCGGGACTTCCTCGAAGGCCTGCTTGAGCAGCAGGATGGCGACCGCGTTGACCACGTTGGGCAGGATCACGCCGGCATAGGTGTCGACCAGGCTGAGTTTCGTGACGGTGATGAAGTTGACCAGGAAGTTGACTTCCGACGGCAGCACCAGCGTCGCCAGTATCAGTCCGAACACCAGCTTGCGGCCCTTGAACTGCATGCGCGCCAGCGGATACGCGGCGGCGGAACACAGCACCAGTTTCCAGAACACGGTGCACAGCGCGATGAACACCGAGTTGCGGAAGAAGGACCAGATCGGAATGGTGTTGAACACTTCGATGAAATTGGCCAGCGACGGTTCCTTGGGCCAGAAGGTCGGCGGGTAGGCGAAGATGTTCCCTTCGGTGGACAGCGCGGTGACCAGCGTCCACCAGAACGGGAATACGCAGACGATGGCGATCACGCACAGCAGCAGGTAGTGGCTGATCGTCTTCATCGGTGCTTCGGCTTGATGTAGCGCAGGCACAGCAGGGCGATGCCGACGCAGAAGATGGAGACGACGAAGCTGGCGGCCAGCGCGCGCGGCAGCTTGAGGTGCTTGAGACCCTGGTCGTAGGCGTAATACAGGCCGGTGAAGGTGGAGTTCATCGGGCCGCCCTGGGTCAGCACGTCCACTTCCTGATAGGCCTTCAGCGCGGCCAGCACCGACAGCACGGAGCAGATCATGATGGTCGGGCGCAGCATCGGCACGGTGATTTTCCAGAAACGCTGCCAGCGGTTGGCGCCGTCGAGGATGGCGGCTTCCTGCATGTCGGCGGGGACGGCTTGCAGGGCGGCGAGGTACATCACCATATACCAGCCAAGGCCGCGCCACAGCGTGACAAACATGATCGCGAACAGTGCGATGGTGTCGTTGGATAGCCAGCCCACCGGTGTGTTCACCAGTTGCAGCGTTTGCAGCACGTAGTTCAGCGTGCCCTGTTCGTGGAACATGAAGCCCCACATGATGCCGACCACCGACACCGTGGTCACCACCGGCACGTAGAAGGCGGCGCGGAAGTAGCGGATGCCGGGCAGCTTGTTGTTGACCAGGACCGCGAGGCTCAACGCGCCGATTTGTACGAAGGGCACCATCAGCAGGAACAGCAGCGAGTTTTTCAGGCCGGTGGTGAACATCTCGTTGTCGAAGATGTAGCGGAAGTTGTCCAGGCCGACCCAGTGCGTTTCGCGTATCAGGCTGTAGTCGGTGAAGGCCAGCAGCGAGCCGAAGGCCACGGGCCAGAACGAGAACACGGCCAGCAGCACCAGCGCGGGCGCGAGGAACAGCCAGGCGGTCAGGTTACGGCCCATTTCAGTGGCTCCGCTGCGTGGCGAGTTTCTTGTTCCAGATGGCGACGGCCTGGTCGAGCGCCTGCTGGATGTCCTGCTTGCCGGTGACCCCGGCTTCGACGGCCTTCACCAGGTAGCGCCGCAATTCGTCGTAGTCGGTGATGCCGGCCACGTACAGCGTGTGCGAATGCGGCATCGACACCGCGCCGGCGGCAACGGCTTTTTCCGCCGCACCGGCGTTCGGCGGCACGGTGGTGAAGAATGGATCGTTGGCCGCCTGCGCCATCGCCGGATACACGCTGGCCTGTTTGGCGAAGGCCAGTTGGTTGGCGTCGTTGGTCAGGTAGCGGGCGAACTTGCCGATGGCCGGCAGCAGTTTGGCGTCGACGTTCTTCGGCACGGCGTAGTGAATCAGCCAGCCGCCGTCGGCGATGCCGGTCGGGCCCAGCGGCGCCGGGGCGACGTCGGTGATGGCGTAGATGTCCCTGGCGTCGCTTTCGATACGCTTGACCGCCGTTGGTGGCGCCAGCAGCATGCCGAGCCGGCCGCCCTTGTAGGCATCGATGGCGGCGGGGAAGTTATCTTCTGCGAACAGCGCATCCTTCAGCAGGCCACCGGCCTTGTAGGTATCGGCCAGCTTGCGGATCAGCGCCACGTGCGCGGGAGAGTTGAACACGGCCTGGCCGTTGGCGATGACGGCCAGGCCTTGCTGCATCATCAGGCCGTCGATCTTGGACAGGGCGGGGCATAGGCCGGCCTTGCCGGTGCGGGCGGCGATCTGGCGCGCGAACAGCAGTTGCTCATCGAGGTCGCGCGGCGCGTGCGGGATGGCGGCGGCCTTGAAGATCTGCGTGTTGTAGGCGATGACGGCGACGTTGCTGTACATCGGGAAGCCGTAGGTCTTGCCGTTGAAGGTCAGGTCTTGCAGCGTGCTGGCGAGGTAGCGCGGGCGGGCGTCGGCCAGCAGATTGTCGACCGGCGCGAGCAGACCGTCGCGGGCGAATTCGTCGGCCCAGGGCACGTTGAGGTTGACCAGCGCCGGCGGCGTGCCGGCGACGATGCGCGTGACCAGCTTGGTCTGGATGATATCCCAGGGGAAGTCGACCCATTCGATCTTGACGCCGGGATTGGCCGATTCGTAGCTGCGAACCAGCGTTTCGTAATACGGCGTGAACTTGGGCTTCATGCTGAAGGTCCAGAATTCGATTTTTTGCGGGGCGGCGGTCGCAGGGTTTGCCAGCATGGCGGCTAACGCCAGCGCCCACCCCGCACGGCGGCGGACCGGGGTCGGACCCCGTACGGGGTCCGACCCCATCGGCTTGCGGGGTGGGCGCCGCTCAATCATCAGTTGGTCTTGGTGACTTTGCTCAGGTGACGCGGCTGGTCCGGGTCCATGCCGCGCGCGGCGGACAGTTTGGCCGCCATCACGTAGAAGGTCTGGATCGCGACGATCGGATCGAGGTCCGGCGTGGCGGCGATCGGCAAGGTCAGGTCGCGGTCGGCCACGTCGGCCGGAGCGGCCAGCAGCACGCGCGCGCCACGGCCGCGCATCTCGGTCGCCAGCGCCAGCAGGCTGGCCTGCGTCGGGCCGCGCGTGGCGAAGATCACCAGCGGGTAGCCTTCTTCGATCAGCGCCATCGGACCGTGCTTGATTTCCGCGCCACTGAAGGCTTCCGCCTGCAGCGCCGAGGTTTCCTTGAACTTCAGCGACGCTTCCAGCGCCACCGGGAAACTGATGCCGCGGCCGACCACCATGATGTTGCGTGCAGGGGCCAGCACTTCAATCGCCGACGACCAGTCTTCGGTGGTGGCGGCGCGCAGCGACTCGGGCAGCGCTTCCAGACCGGCCAGCAGCTCGGGATCGTTCTGCCATGCGGCCACCAGGCGCGCACCGGCCACCAGGCTGGTGATGAAGCTCTTGGTGGCGGCCACGCTCTGTTCTTTGCCGGCGCGCAGCGGCATGGCGAATTCGGCGGCGTGCGCCAGCGGCGAATCGATATCGTTGACCAGCGCGATGGTGGTGGCGCCGCCGTCGCGGAAGTACTTGATCGGTTCGACCACGTCCGGGCTCTGGCCCGACTGCGAAATCGAGATGGCCAGCGTGTCGCGCGTGATCAGCGGCGATTTGTTCAGGGTCACCAGCGACATCGGCAGCGACGCCACCACGCGGCCCAGGCGGGCCATGATCAGGTAGGCCGCATAGGCGCACGCATGGTCCGAGCTGCCGCGCGCGATGGTCAGCGCGGTCGAGAAGGACGTGCTCCTCAATTTGCGGCCCAGCTCCGCGTAACGGTCTCCGTCGTGCGACAGTTGCGTGGCGACGCAATCCGCGGCGGACAGGGCTTCTTTCAACATCATTGAGGTCACAACAATTCTCCTTCGATATAGACGGCTTTGAGGTTCAGGTCACGGTCGAGCACCACGAAGTCGGCAAACGCGCCGGGGGCCAGGCGGCCCCGCTCTGGCAGGCCGAGATAATCGGCCGCATACGTTGAGACCCGCGCCGAGGCATCCGCCAGATCGAGGCCGAGTCCGACCAGGTTACGCAGCGCCTGGTCCATAGTGAGGGTACTGCCGGCCAGCGTGCCGTCGGGCAGGCGCACGCCGCCCATGCATTTCATGACTTTGTGCCGGCCCAGCATGTACTCGCCGTCCGGCATGCCGGTGGCGGAAGTGGAATCGGTGACGCAGTAGAGATTCGGGATGCAGCGCAGCGCGGTGCGGATCGCGCCCGGATGCACGTGCAGCAGGTCGGGAATCAGTTCGGCGAAAGTGCCGTGCGCCAGCGCGGCGCCGACCATGCCGGGTTCGCGGTGATGCAGGCCGGGCATGGCGTTGAACAGGTGGGTGAAGCTGCGCGCGCCCTGGCCCAGCGCGGCGACGCCGTCTTCGTAGGTGCCCAGCGTGTGACCGATCTGCACGCGCATGCCGGCGTCCGAAAGTTCCTTGACCAGTTCCAGGTGGCCGGCGATTTCCGGCGCCACGGTGATGACCTTGAGCGGCGCCAGCTCTTCCAGCTTCTCGACGTCGGCCAGCTTGGCGGAGCGCGCGAACGGCGGCTGCGCACCGAGCTTGCCGGAGTTGATGAACGGGCCTTCCAGGTGGGCGCCGAGCACGCGCGCTTCGCCCTTGCCGCGCTGGGCGGCGGCCTTGCCGATGCCGCGCAGGGCGAGGTCGATGTCTTCCGGCGGCGCCGTCATGGTGGTGGCCAGCATGCTGGTGGTGCCGTGCCTGGCGTGGACCGCGGCGATGGTGTGGACGGCATCGCCGCCTTCCATCACGTCCTTGCCGCCGCCGCCGTGCACGTGCAGATCGATAAAGCCAGGCAGGATATAGACTGCTTCGTTGAGCGCCGGATCGGCGCTGCTGCCGATGATGGCCGCAATGCGTTCGTCGAATGTGATTTCACCGCTGATCCAGCCGGACGGTGTCAGGATATTGCCTTTGATTGCATCGCTCATCTGCGCGACTCCGCTACGAATTCATAATAATCACTCCGGCAGTACGAGTGGGTCAGTTCCACCGCCGCGCCGTTGTCGAGATAACTGACGCGGGTGATGTGCAGCATGGCGGCACCCGCGGGAATACTGGCCAGGCGCGCCTGTTCGGCGCTGGCGTTGACGGCGCGGATATGCTGCAGCGCGCGCATCGGAATGGTGCCGTTGGCTTCCAGGTAGCCATACAGCGAATCGGTCACGCTGTGCGGATTGGGCATGTACTGCGCCGGAATGGTGGTGGTTTCGATCGCCATCACCACGTCGTCGGCGGTGCGCAGGCGCTTCAGGCGCGCCACCGGCATGTTGGGCGACAGACCGAGCGACAGCAACTCCACCGGCGAGGCGATGCCGATTTCGCGCTGCAGCCAGCGCGAGCCGGCCGTGAAGCCGCGTTCGCGCAGCTCTTCGGAAAAGCTGGTCAGGCGCGACAAGGGCTGTTCGAGTTTCGGCGTGATGTAGGTGCCGGAGCCGCGCTTGCGGGTCAGCATGCCGCGCTCGCACAGCATGTCGATCGCCTTGCGCGCGGTGACGCGCGAGATGTTGAGCATGTCCGACAGCACGCGCTCGGACGGCAGGGCCTCGTTGGCGCGCCAGTCGCCGCCGACGATGCCGTCGGACAGCTTGTTCGCAAGCTGCATGTACAACGGCGTGTCGCTGGTGGCGTCGGGTTTGAAGGCGCTCAACTGGGCTAGCATCGGTCAGTCCTTCAGGCGCTGCTGGATCAGGCGCAGCGCGCCGGCGGCGGAGTCGCCTTGCGGATTGACGATGCGCTTCAACATCGACACCGGCAGATAAGGACGCAGCGGCGCGGCCAGGCCGCCGCACAGCGCGATCGGCAGCTTGCCGCTGGCGTCGAGCGCGTTGCCCATCAACTCCACCTCGCGGCCGGCGGCCAGCAGGATGGCGCGCGCGGTGTCGTTGCTGTCGCCGTGCTGCAGGACGATGCGCGCCAGTTGCGCGTAGTTGGTCTGCGTGGCTTGCGCCAGCCAGGTCTGGATGGCGTTGCGTTCGCCGCCGCAGGCGTTGGCGACATCGGTGGCGAAGGCGTTGGCGGCCATGCGGCCGTCCAGCACCTGCTGCACGTGGTTGATGGCGCGCAGGCCCATCCAGGCGCCGCTGGCTTCGTCGCCGGCGGGGAAGCCCCAGCCGCCGACTTCCACGTGGCGGCCGTCGGCCAGCTTGATTTCGCCGACGCTGCCGGTGCCCAGCGCGATGATGGCGCCCGGCTGGCCGGCGTGGGCGCCGAGCACGGTGGTATGGCCGTCGCTTTCCAGCGCCACGCGGGCGTAGCCGGGATTGGCGTCGACGAATTCCGCCGCCCACTGGCGGTTGTGCACGCCCGCCAGGCCGAGGCCGATGGCGATGCGGGATTTGTCGGGGAAACTCAGACCGGCGGTGGTGAAGGCTTGGGCGGCGGCGTCGTTGACGGCGGCCCAGGCCTTGGCGATGCCGTGCATCAGGCCGGAAGGCCCGGCCGCGCCTTCCGCAAATTCGACGCCATCGGCGCGGGCCAGGCGTACCCTGGTGCCGCTGCCGCCGCCATCAACGCCGATGAAAAATTCGATCATGTCTACCTGAGAGTGCTTGGCCGGAATGGCCTGTGATGAGGGCACTATAGGGTAGCCAAAACCAGCTTGTCAACAGGTATTTAACTGGTATTAAAAAATATTGAAGTGGACTGGCATTGTCGTCTTGGAATCGTTTTGTAAGCCCTTGTTTTTAAATAATTTAAGAGAATTTTCCGCGCCCCCGCCGAGTGTGGCATTTGCATGCCACTTTTAAACTCCGGGGTCAGGTCCCTCATTTCTACACGAGCTCAGCCTTGGACGTGGCTATGGCTGAGCTCGTGTAGAAATGGGGGACCTGACCCCGGATTGGGTTAGCGGTGGTAGGTGACCAGGTGGGTGCGGCTGGTGTCGGCTTTGTCGGTCAGGGCGACGGTGGCGTTGCCGGGGCCGTTGACCGTGACGTCGCTCTGGCGTGTCGTCAGCTGGCGCGCGTCGAGTTCGCCCGAGCCGCTCACTTGCGCACTCAGCACGGCGGTGGCGCCCGACAGGCTGACGTCGCCGGGGCCGGTCAGGCGCGCGCGCACGCTTTGCGCTTCCAGGCCGCGCACCGTCAGGTCGCCCGAGCCGTGCACTTCGGCGTCGAGTTTCTTGATGTGGCCGGCCAGGCAGGCTTCGCCCGGGCCGCGCAGCACGGCGCTGGCCGCTTCGGTGTTCAGTGTGCAGGCGTCGAGGTCGCCCGAACCGTGCACTTCGGCGCGGATTTCTTTCGCACTGCCGTGCAGCGCCACCGAGCCGGGACCGTGCAGCGCGGCGCTGACGCGGTTGCCGTGGATGTCGCTGATGTCGAGATCGCCCGAGCCGTTGACCACCAGGTTGAGGTCCTGCGTCACGCCGCTGGCCTCGACGTCGCCGGGGCCGTTCATTTGCAGGTTGAGGCTGGCCGCCTGCAGGGCCCGCAGGTCGAGGTCGCCGCTGCCGTTGCTTGTCACGCTCAGTTCGTCTACCTTGCCGCTGGCGGTGATGTCGCCGGGACCATCCGATACCAGCGTCAGCTGCTTGCCCTGGAACTGGCGCAGGTCGACATCGGCGCTGCCGGCGTTGCGCAGGCTTTTCAGGTTGGCGGCGCTGATGCGCACGGTCATCTCGCGCTGCTTGTTGCGGCCAAAGCTGAAGTTGAAGGTCCAGCCATTGCCCTTGCGTGGCTGACGCACGGTCAGCGTGTCGCCGTTGACCGCGGTTTCGATGTCGGCGAACTGGCGGCGCAGGCCGGACAGTTCGATGGTGTTGCCGGCGTCGGCGGTGACGATCACGTGGAACGGGCCGATCAGGTTGATGTTGCTGAACGCGGCGACGGTGCGCTTTTCGGTGCCGTAGCTGTCGTCTTGCTTGTCGGCGGCGTGGGCGCCGCCGGCGACCGCCAGTAGCAGGGTGCTAGCCAGCGCGGCGTGGGTGAGCGTGTGCTTCATGTCGGGGTCTCGAAGGATGGTGGCGAAAACTGGACGATATGACAAAGCCTCATCGCCGTCGCGGCCCATGGGACGGACGCGCCAAAGCGTGGGATCAACTGCAAAAATCCGGGGCTGAGCGGCAACTCAATCTTGGCGGCGCGCGGCCGTTACCGTTTGTGTGGCCCCGCTGCGACGGTGATGTCATAATGGGTGCATCACTATGCCGCTGAGACAGGCATGCGCAGGCTGAAAGGAGCGCACATGATTCGATACATTGGAACCAAAAACACCACCGATGGCGGCGTGCTGTATATTTTTTTGATCAACGGCTTGCAGAAGGAAATCCGGGAACACGCCTTGAAACAGTACCCAGGTTGTTATGAAGCATTGCCTGCCACGGCCAAGGCGCGCATCAGCGCGAACCGCGCGTGGTTGTCCAAAACGTAATGCGGCAGCGTCTCGCTCAACTGCTGGGCGCCGCGCTGGCGCTGGCCGCCGGCGGTGCGGCGGCGCAATCGGTGCCGACCACCTTCGGCACCATCGTGGGCAACGGCCTGCTGTGCCGCGACCATACCGACAATTTCTATTATTACGATTACCTCGTTAAACATTTCGGCAACTGGTACAAGCACGAGGGCGGCGCCTACTGGTTCCGCACCGCCGGCGCGTCGCTGTGGGGCACCGAGATTTCCGAGGTGATGGTCAGCGACGATACCAGCACCTTTATCTTTGTCGGCGCGGTGGCCGAGACCACGCCGGAGAACCTGGAGAAGGCCATCATCCAGCAGGTCGGCACGCATTACACTGTCATTGATACCTCCGCCTATCCGGTGCGCGAGGCCAAGCCGGCCAGCCGCATCGTGTATTTCGATACCAAGTCCAAGATTTATTGCGCTAAATTCAAGCCGCTGCCGCCGGTCCAGCCGCCGCCGGTGCGACAACGGCTAAAATAGGGAGTCGCGCACTCCCAGGGTTTTCATGTACACGCATTTTTTCAATCTGAAGCAATCGCCGTTTTCCATCGCGCCGGACCCGCGCTATCTGTTCATGAGCGAACGCCACCGCGAGGCGCTGGCGCATCTGCTGTACGGCATCGGCTCGGGCGGCGGCTTTGTGCTGCTGACCGGCGAGATCGGCGCCGGCAAGACCACGGTGTGCCGCTGCTTTATGGAGCAGATTCCCGAGAATTGCAAACTGGGCTACATCTTCAATCCGAAGCTGTCGGTGGAGGAGTTGCTGCTATCGATCTGCGACGAGTTCGGCATCGAGCTGCCGCCGCAAGGGGCGGGCGCGGTCAGCGTCAAGGGCTATGTGGATGCGATCAATGCGTATCTGCTGGCCAGCCATGCGCAGGCCAAGAACAATGTATTGATCATCGACGAGGCGCAGAATCTGTCGGCCGAGGTGCTGGAGCAGCTGCGCCTGCTGACCAATCTGGAAACCAGCGAGCGCAAGCTGTTGCAGATCATTCTGATCGGTCAGCCGGAGTTGCGCGCGATCCTGGTGCAGCCGGAGCTGGAGCAACTGGCGCAGCGGGTGATCGCGCGGTATCACCTGGGTTCGCTGTCGGAAGCGGAGACCGGCACGTATATCGAGCACCGGCTGGCGGTGGCGGGCGCGACGGCGATCGCGCCGTTTCCGCGCAAGCTGATGGGGCTGGTGCACAGCCTGACCAAGGGCGTGCCGCGTCGTATCAATCTGCTGTGCGACCGGGCCATGCTGGGTGCGTATGTGGAGAACCAGCCGCAGGTGACGCGGACGATTTTGAAACGTGCCGCCAGCGAGGTGTTTGCCGGGCAGGATGCGGTGGCGGCTGGCGCGGGTGCGCGGTTTGGCGCGGCGCGCTGGCCGCTGGTGGCTGCGGGCGTGCTGGGTGGTGTGGTGATCAGTGCGCTGGCGTGGCAACTGGCGTCGCGCGATGCGCAGCCGGTGGTGGCGACTGCGCAGGCGGGTGTCGTGCGCGCGCAAGGCGCTGCTGCGGCCGGCACGGTGGGCCAGCCGGGTA
>NZ_WKJN01000046.1 GCF_009674495.1 Duganella alba
CGGCGCCAGGCAGCGTCGGGTTGCCCGGGGCGCCGCCGCCGGCCGGCTTGCCCGGCACGTATACGGCGGCGCCCTGCGAGGGCAGGGCGGCGGCCGGTTCGCCGCCATCGGCGCCGCCTTCGCTGTAGAGCACGGTGGCGGCGCTGCCCGGCGGGCTGTTGCCAAGCTGGAAGGTGGGACGCGGTTGCGCGCTGAGCACGGTCAGCGGCACTTCGCTGCCGACCTGGGTGTCGCCCGGCAGCATCATGCGCACGGCATTGTCGGCCACCTTGACCAGGTAGCTGCCGTCCTTCATTTTGGAGATGACCTCGGCGCTGACGGTCTGGCCGACGAGATTCTGGATCGCGCGCTGGAAGGCGGCCTGGCGGCCGTCGGCGACGGCGGCCCCGCCGCCAGCGCCATCAGCCGGCGTGACCGGCGGCAGGGCGGCGTCCAGGCGCGGCATCATGGCGCGCGCCTGATTTAGACGCTACCGTAGGCGTTGACGACGCGCCGTTCCGTGCCGGTGACGTTGATCAGCTTGGACAGCTGGGTCATCCACGGCATGGTCAGGTCGCGGATCTGGCGGTCGGCGTTGAGCATCTGGCGGATCAGTTCGATTTTGCGTTCGCGGTCGGCGCCGCGCATCGGCTGCTGCGACTCCTGTTCGCGCAAGGCCTGCGCGTGGGCGGCGCAGCGCTGCTCGAGCAGCACCAGGGTGTCCCAGTCGCTGCGCGTGGCGGCCTGCACCATCTGTTCGGTCAGGTCGGCCATGGCGGCGTACACGGATAACACGTCTTGAATCGTCATCATAAATCAGGCGCTCGCGAGATTGGGTTGAGGGATGCCGCCGGCGGCAGGGGTGTCGGCGATCGCGTTCCAGGCGTCGCGCAACTCGGTCAGCAGACGCTGCACTTCTTCGACGATGCTGGGGTCGCTGTTGACGTTGGCCAGCAGCAGCCGGTTGCTCATGTATTCGTACAGGGCGTCCAGGCTTTCGGCGATCTCGCCGCCGGCCTTCTTGTCGAGGGCGGCGCGCAGGCCGCTGTCGATGATCATGATGGCGCGCGACAGCGACTTGCCCTTGAAGGCGATGTCGCCGTTCCTGATCCCGGTCAGCGCGTCATTCAGCGCCACCCGCGCGCCGTCGAACAGCATGACGATCAGCTTGTGGGGACTGGCCGCCAGCACACCGGTTTCAATGCCAACCTTGGCATAGGCGTTGACGCCAGTTTGTCGAGATCCGAACATACATTAACTCCTTATCAGTGCCGTGCGTGCTTAGCTGTTGGCGGAAATGGCGGCCAATTGCTGGGTCAGGAACGACTGCGTTGCATTCATGCTGGCGATCGAGGTGTCGAGCGCCGTGTATTGGGCGCGGTAGCGCGCCTCGATATCGGTCAGGCGGCTGGCGAAGCTGGCGCGCTGGTTGGCGACGTCGGTCACCGAGGCGCTCAGGCCCTTGGTGCGGCCGGCAATCGTGCCGCTGCTGCCGAGGTAGCCGGCCGACAGCGTGTTGAGCATGTAGGCGTAGCCCTGCGAGAAACCGAAGGTGCCGCGCGGGCCGGTGGTGTCGCCCTTGACGTTGAGCTTCAGGCCTTCGACCGGGGCGCCGGGCGCGCCGGTCAGCACCTGGCCCTTGCCGGTGGCGGTGTAGCCGCCGATGGTGCCGGCCACGTCGACGCCGTCGACCGAGGCGCCGGTGCCGAACACGGCCGAGACGTCGGTGCCGGTGGCGCTGCTGATCTTCAGGTTCGAGGTCGAGCCGTAGCTGGCCGATTGCAGCTTCAGCGAGCCGTCGTCGCCGAGCGTGGCGGTGACCGAGGCGCCGGCGTTGGAAAACGCGCTGACGCCGTTGATGGTCGACTGCAACAGCGTGGCCAGCTGGCTCGGGTTGTAGGTGCCGGCCGGCAGCGTGATGGTGGCGGTGTTGGCCAGCGTCGGCGGCGTGGTGTCGTTCAGCGTCACGGTCCAGGTGGTGTCCTGGGCGATGGTGGTCTCGGCCGGCAGAGTGGCATTGCCCTGCAGCGTGCCCTGGGTGGCCAGCTGGGTGATGTTGATGGCGTAGTTGCCGGCCTGGGTCTTGGCCGACGAGCTGCTGAAGGTGATGTCCGGATCGGTGCCGCGGCCGACCGCCGCGAACAGGCCGGCGATGTCGTTGAAGTTGCTGGTGATGGCTTTTTGCAGCTTGGCGTTGTCGACCGCCAGCGAGCCGTCCTTCTGGAACGAGACGCCGATCTGCGACAGATTGGTCAGGCTGGTGCTTTGCAGGCCGGAAATCGCGCTGCTGAGGGTGGCGCGCACCGACGATTGCAGGTTGCGCAGCGTGCTGTCGCCCAGCAGCGGGCCGGCGGTCTTGGTGTCGGCGTCGTAGGCGCCCAGCGCCGCCAGCTGGCTGTTGAGGTCGTTATACGCCTTGACGAAGGCGTTGACCGAGCTGGTCAGCGAGGAAGTGTCCTTGGCCACCGCCACCGTGGTGCTGCCGACCTTGAGCGCATTGAAGGTGACGCCGGCCACGGCGCCGCTGATGCTGGTGCTGCCGCTGGTGACGGCGATGCCGTTGACGGTGGCTTGCGTGTCGGCTGCGGCGGCCTTCTGGCTGAGGTTCTGGACGCCGCCGGGATCGTAGCCCAGCAGGCTGACCAGGGCCGGATCGGCCGGGTCGCCGCCGGAGCCGGCCAGCGTGATTTTCATGGTCGAGCTGGCGCCGGTGGCGCTGGAAGTCAGCACCAGGTGGTTCGGCGTGGCGCCGGTGCCGGTGCTGCCGTCCGAGACGATCGAGGCGGTGACGCCGAAATTGCCCTTGTTGATGGCATCCATGATGCCCTGCAGCGAGTTGTTGGTGCTGTCGATCACGATGTTGCCGGCGGTGCGGGTCGAGTCGGCGGTGAAGTCGGCGTTCAGGTAGGCGCCGCCGACGCCGGCGGTCAGGCCGGCCGCGGCCGGGTTGCTGCCGCCCACGGTGATTGGGCTGCCGTCGGCCGACACCAGCGTGATGGTGCCCACCGCGGTGACGCTGGAACCGATGTTGGCGCTGCTGCCGTCGTTGCCGATGCCGCCGGCCACCGTGCCGGTGACGGTTTCCGCCACCACCACGTTGCTGCCGTCGGCGTTGGAGAACTGCAGGTCGCCGTTGGCGGCGCTGCCGGTGAAGGTGATGTTGGCGTCCTTCAGCGCGCGCGAGACGGCGGTGTCGCCGCTCAGCGCGGCGTCCAGCGAGGCGGCGGTGACGCCGTCGCCGCCGGCCACGTTGGCGGCCTGGACCGCGATCTCGACCCCGCCCACCGACAGCGAATAGGTGCCGCCGCCGCTGGTGTCGACATTGCCGAAGCTGGCCGCGCCGGCGCCGCCGAACAGCGCGGCGTCGGTGGTGGCCGCGGTCGGCTTGGCCGAGACGCCGGTGGTGGTGGTCTTGTCGTTGATGGCGTCGGCCAGCGCGCGCGCGCTGCGGGTGGTGTTGTTGGTGGTGATGGTGGTGCCGTTGATGGTCACCGAGCCGGCCGTCAGGCCGCTGGTGCGCATGCTGTTGGCCAGCGCCGTGCCGTTGATGCCGAATTCGCTATTGCTGATGCTGCCCAGCGAGAAGCTGATGGTGGTCTTGGCGCCGGTGCCGATGGTGGCGGTGCTGCTCTTGTAGCCGCCCGAGGCCAGCGACTGCGCCTGCGCCAGCTGGCTGATATTGATCCGGTAGTTGCCGGCCAGGGCGTCGCTGGTGGTGCTGGCGGTGACCACGGTGGGGTCGGCCGGCGTGTTGGTCAGCGACTGGAAGCTGGCGATCGAGGTCAGGCTGCTCAGGGAGCTCTGGAAATTGCCGAGCGCGCTGGACATCGTGCCAAAGGCGGAAATCTGCGATTGGTAACTGGCCGTCTTTTTGTCGAAGTCCGTCAGTGGCGCGGACTCCACGGACATCAGCTTGCTGACGATGTCGTTGACGTTGAGGCCGGAACCGATGCCGGGAGTTGAGATGCCCACGTTGCGCTCCTAAGTAAAGCAATAATATAAGCTGATATCGGCAAAATCAAACCGGACTTGAGAGGGGGAAATACCGGCTTGTTTCAGAATAGCTGTCAAAGCGGGTAAAACCAGCGGTCGGCAAGGCCGGCGCCGGGCGCGGAACAGGCTGGCGCTCCAGAACAGGATGCCACAGATGAGAAAAAAGCGGCGCGCGCCGGGCGCGCACCGCTTCAGGCGGTCTGATCGATCAACAGACCGGTGGTGGTGCCCTTGCTTTCCTGCTGGTCCAGGGCCTTGGCGATGGCCAGCGCTTCCTTGGTCGGGAACTGGCGCACGACTTCCTTGGTGTTCTGGTCGATCACCTTGACCACCGTGCGCTTGGTGTCCTGGTCCACCGAAAACTCCAGGTTGTTGGCTTGCGCCTGCGGCGTTTTGTTCAGCTTGGAAAGCGCATCGTTGACTTGCTCCTCGCTGGGCAGGGCCTCGGGCGCTTTGACCGCTTTGGCGGTCTCGACGGGTGCGGCCGGTGCGCGGGCGGCAGCTTGCGTGGTGACGCCTTCGCCGCTGGCCGCGCTGCGGTCCACCGGACGGGCCGAACCGGCGCTGCCTATAGTGTCGATAGTCATGATTGTTCCTTTGTGAAAAATCCCCGGCTGCATAAATCAGCCGGGGATCCAGGTCAGAGCGACCTTTTGCGGGTCAGCTCTGCGCCGGATTTTAACGCAGCAGGGACAGCACGCCGTTCGGCAGCGAGTTGGCTTGCGCCAGCATCGCCGTACCAGCTTGTTGCAGGATCTGGCCGCGGGTCATGTTGGCCGTTTCCGCCGCGAAGTCGGTATCCTGGATACGGCTACGGGAAGCCGACAGGTTTTCCGTGGTCGTGTTCAGGTTCGAGATGGTCGAGGTGAAGCGGTTCTGGATCGCACCCAGCGATGCACGGTTGGCGTCGATCTGGCTCAGCGCCGCGTCGATGGTTTTCAGGGCCGCGTTCGAGCCGTCCACGGTGCTGACGTCGATCTTGGCCACCGATTGCAGCTGCGAACCGGCTGCGCTGTTGGCCACGATGCCGGTGCCGGCGCCCGAGTTGATCGAGAAGCCGCCCGCCGAGGAGAAGTCCAGGTGGCCGCCGACGGTGACGACGTTGACGCCGGCCGTGGTCGGCGCCTGGCCGGCGCCGATCGAGATGCTGCTGTCGCCTGGCACGGCGGCAGTGGTGCCGGCGGCTGGCTTGTCGGCACCCGCCATGGTCACCAGGGCCATCATGTCGTCGCTGGCGGTGTTGGTGTTGGCGATCTGGATGTCCGAACCCGAGCTGTTGCTCAGCTTGATCGTTTTATTGCCCGACTGGTCCAGCTGGATCGACGCGCTGACGCCGGTGGTGCCGACCTGGGCGTTGATCGCCTGGGCCAGACCCGACAGGTCGCCGTTTTTCACTTGCGCCGAAATCGTCACCGGGTTGGTGTCGGTGGTGTTGGAGTTGTCGCCGCGCAGCTGGAACTGTACCGAACCGTCTTTGCTGGCGGCAAAGGCGGCGGTGAAGCCCAGGGTGGCGCTGGTGGTGGCGGTAGCGGTGACGCCGCTCTGGCCGCTCAGGGCGTTGACACTGGCAGCGATGTCCTTGGCGCTGGCATGGTCGGCCACGTTGACATTGGTGGTGGTGCCGTTGCCCGAGGTGATGGCCAGGGTTTGCGCGGCAGCGCTGTTGTTGTTCCAGGTGGCGGCGGCCACCGTCGAGGACAACTGGCCGGTCTGGTCGCCATACACGGCCGACAGGGTGTTGTTGCCGATGTCGGTGGCTTTGGCGGACTGGATGCCGATGTTGATGGTCTGGCCCGAGTTGGCGCCGACCTGGAACTGGGCCGAGGTCAGCGAGCCGTCCAGCACGTTCTGGCCGTTGAACTGGGTGGTGTTGGCGACGCGGTCCAGCTCTTGCGACAGCGAGGCGACCTCGCCCTGGATCGACTGGCGGTCCGATGCCGAGTTGGTGCCGTTGGCGGACTGGACGGCCAGTTCGCGGATACGTTGCAGCAGGTCGCCGGCGGTGCTCAAGCCACCCTCGGCCGTTTGCGCCAGCGAGATGCCGTCGTTGGCGTTACGCGCTGCCGTGGTATTGCCGCGAATCTGCGCGCTGAAACGGTCGGAAATGGCCAGACCGGCAGCGTCGTCCTTGGCGCTGTTGATACGCAGACCCGACGACAGACGTTGCAGCGAGGTCTGCAGGCTGGCTTGCGACGTCGACAGGTTGCGTTGCGAGTTCAGCGATGCAATATTGGTGTTGATGACTTGTGCCATGGTAATTCTCCAAACTGGTGCTTCATTGTGGGCTGAGTGCCTCGTGTCCCTTTGGTGTGTCTCCGTGTTCCGAGACAATCACACCGCAGTTATTGCTGGTAACGGGTTCCCGTGTGGAAAGTTTAGGGAGAAAATTTTCACCAGGCAGGCTAAAGTTCGTCCCGCATGAGCGTCTAAACGACGCTGCGGATCGAAACTTTAGGGCAAAAAATAATTTATTTCGGCCAAAAAAAATGCCCGGCGCAGGGGCCGGGCAGGGGATGGCGGGGTAAAAGCTTTCTTAATCGGCAACCACGACGCGGTTTTTGCCGGTTTGCTTGGCGGTGTACATGGCCTTGTCGGCCCGTTTGACCAGCTCGGTCTGCTCCTCGTTCGGGCGGCGCAGGGCGACGCCGGCCGAGAAGGTGATCAAGACCTTCTCGTTATCGTGCAGGAAGAAGTGCTTGGTCAGCTCGCGCTGCAGCCGGGTCATCGTGCTGGCGGCCGCCTCGACCGTGGTTTCCGGCATCAGGATCAGGAATTCCTCGCCGCCGAAGCGGGCGATCACGTCCATCGAGCGCAGCGTGTCCTTGACGATTTTCACCAGGTGCTTGAGCGCGGCGTCGCCGGCGATGTGGCCGTAGGTGTCGTTGAGCTTCTTGAAATCGTCCAGGTCCAGCACGGCGATGCACAGCGGCGTGCCGCGGCGGTCGGAGCGCGCGGTTTCGCGCTCGAACACGTCGTCCAGGCCGCGGCGGTTGAGACTGCCGGTCAGCTGGTCTTCGCGCACCAGTTCGCTCAAGTGCTGCAGCTTGGCTTCCAGCGTGTGGATGCGCGCCTCGGCGTCCTGCACTTCCTGCTTGGCCAGCATCATCTTGTCGCGCGCCTTGAGCGCCTCGGTCTGGACGATGCGGGTTTCCTTCAGCACCTCGTCGAGGATGCTGTTGAGTTCGGCGATATTGTCGGCCTTGCTGATCTTGTCGGAATAGCCGCCGATCTTCTCGTGGAAGTCGCCGGTCGAGGCCGCCACCTGGCTGAGGCGGTCGATAAAGGTCATCATCATGTTCTTGACGGTGAGCTTGACGTCCGACAGGCTGTGCTTGAGCTGACCCTGCTTATAGATGACTTCCTTCAGGCTGCGGGTGGCTTCCTCCAGCGCGCGCACGTCGAGCGGGCCGGCGATCAGGTTCTGCACCGCCTCGATCTGGCCGCGCAGCCAGCTGTCGTCGTCAAGCAGTTCGCTGACGTTTTCCAGCAGCAGGCGGAACAGGCGCAGCAGCAGTTCCTGCTGTTCGCCGCTGTCGCCGCCGCGCACCTCGATCTGGTAGCACAGCTGTTTCAGGCGTACGGCGATTTCCGCCAGCGCTTCCTCGCTGTGCGCCACCTTGGTGGCCGCGCCCAGCGATTCGGCCTCGGCCGCCAGCACCGGCGCCCCGGCCAGCAGCGAGGCCACGGCGAAGGTCAGGGTGCGCGCCAGCAGGTCGCGCAGGCTGCGCGACTGTTCGCTTTCCTCGCCGGCCACGCCGGCCACCTCGATGCCTTTTTTGGCGGCCACGAAGTGCTTGTCGACCAGCTGCGACAGCGCGCGCGCATAGCCTTCCCAGTCGCGGCCCTTGACGGCGCGGTTGAAGCGGCGGCCGAAGTCGCCCAGGTCGCCGGTGCTTTCGGTCAGCCGGGTGGCGAACTGGCTGAGCACCGATTCCGGTCCGGGATCGGCGCTGCCCAGCGGCGCCGGCGGCGTGGCGGGCGCCGGCTCGGGCGCGATGCCGGCAATTTCGTTGTAAATCTCGCGATAGGCTTCCGGCGTCGGCGCGATGCGGCGCACCGCCAGGCGGCGGAAGGCCTCGCGGGCGATATCGGCCGGATTCTGCTCGGGCGTGTTGGGTTTGCTGGACATGATGACGCGCTTACCTCTGAATGGATTACCAATTACGGCAATGATAAGCGCGCCGACCGGCTGGCATTGCCCGAATAAGGGGCGGGAAGGTGGCTTTCATTAAAGCATTAACCATTTTACTTTCAGCAATAACAGATACGCTGACGTATTGCTATCTTACCCGCGCTTACTCAATCAGTTGGTTTTTAATGGCGTAATGCGTCAATTCCGCGCTGTTTTTCAGCTTCATCTTGACCAGCAGGCGGGCGCGGTACTCGCTGACGGTCTTGACCGACAGCGACAGCTCCTTGGCGATGGTGCCCACCGTCTTGCCGGAGGCGATCATGGTCAGGGTCTGGTATTCGCGGTCGGACAGGGTGTCGTGCAGCGGCGCCTCGTGGTCCTCGCCGACGTGGTTGGCCAGTTCCTGCGCCAGCGCCGGGCTGATGTACTTGAGGCCGTTGCTGACCTGGCGGATCGCCGTCACCAGCTCCTTCGGCGCGCTCTGCTTGGTCAGGTAGCCGGACGCGCCGGCCTTCAGCGAGCGGATCGCGTACTGGTCCTCGCGGTGCATCGACAGCATCAGCACCGCCAGCTCCGGCTTTTCCTTCTTGATCTGCTTGAGCACCTCGATGCCGTTGCGATCTGGCAACGAAATATCCAGCAGCATCACCTGGCACTCGGATTTGCGGAACAGCTTGATGGCGTCGAGGCCGTTCTCGGCCTCGCCGGCCACCACGATGTCGCGCGTCTCGGCCAGGATCTGTTTCAAGCCTTCGCGCACAATCGCGTGGTCGTCGGCGATGAAAACCTTGATGATGGCTTTTTCTGTCATGAATCTGTTTACCCCGTTGTGCCTCCGCCATGTGCGCTAGGACACATTATTTCGTGGCAGAAATGTTTTCTTCCGCTATTGTAGCCGCAGCGGGCGGCGGCATGAGGCTGTCGTGTACAGTATCTTGCTTAATTTTGATGGCGACCACCGTGCCGCCGCCGCTGGCGTGGCTCAGTGTCAACGTGCCGCCCAGCGCGCGCGCCCGTTCGGCCATGCCGCGCAGGCCGAACGAGGCCGGCTTGCCGCGGTCGGCCGCGGCGATGCCGGCGCCGTTGTCGCTGATTTTCAGGCTGATATGGTGCCGCAGCCGCGCCAGCCTGACCGTCACCTTGCTGGCGTGGGCGTGCTTGGCGATATTGGTCAGCGCTTCCTGGGCGATGCGGAACAGGGCGGTGGCCTGGTCGGTGTTGAGGCCGATGTCGCGCTGGTTGGCGCTGAAGCTGGTGGCGATGCCGGTCTGCTTGTCGAATTCCCTGGCCTGCCATTCCAGCGCCGCCACCAGGCCCAGGTCCAGCAATGGCGGGCGCAGATCGAGCGAGATGCGGTGGATGGCGTCGATGGTGCGGTCGACCAGCGCATCGACGTAATCGGTTTTTTCGCGCAGCGCCGGCTCGCTGTCGTCCAGGCGCGCGGCCAGCATCGCCACCGCCATCTTGATCGCGGTCAGGTTGCCGCCCAGTTCGTCGTGGATTTCGCGCGCGATGCGGGTGCGCTCCTGTTCCTTGACGCGGTCGGTATGCGCGCTCAGTTCGGCCAGCCGGGCGCGCGAGTGGCGCACTTCCAGCTGCTCCAGCTTGCTGTCGGTGATGTTGGTCATGATGCCGTCCCAGCGCACGGCGCCGTCGGGCAACGGGTGCGGCGTGCTGCGCAGGTTGATCCACTTGACGTCCTTCCAGGCCTCGACCCAGATCCGGCCTTCCCAGTTCCAGCTCCACAGCGCGGCGGCCGAGGCCTGCATGGCGTCCAGGTAGGACTGGCGGTCCTCCGGCAGGATCAGCGCCACGAAGCGCTGCGGCTGCGCGTGCAGCTCGGCGGCGGGCAGGCCCAGCAGCGCCTGGCAGCCGTCGCTCAGATAGGGAAAGCTGACCTGGCCGCCGGAATGCAGCACGAACTGGTACACCAGGCCGGGCGTGTTGGAGACGATGGCGGCAAAGCGCGCGCGGACTTGTTCCAGTTCGGCCACCAGGGCCTGGCTAGTGGAATGGGAGGGAGATGGGGCGCTCATGTGGCTGCCATTTTAGCGTGTGTCCCAGCGCCGGCGGAAGCGTTTCAGCAAGCGGCGGAAGCGCGCCAGCCAGCTGCCCGGTTTCGGTACGGCGTGCTGGCGCCAATGGTGGAAGGCTTTCTTCAGCGCTGCCACCTTGCGCCAGGCGCGGGTGGCGCGCAGGCGCTCGATCCAGCGTTCCTTGAGCGCCAGAAACCAGCCCAGCAGCGCGGCAAACCAGACGATGGTCAGCAGCACCGGCCGCGTCAGCAGATACAGCCGCGCCACGGCCGCCGCGCCGCCCAGCTTGGCCAGGATGATGACGGTCAGGCCCAGCATCGGGTGGCCGTTGGCCATGGCCCACAGCGCCAGCAGCTTGACCGGGAACAGCAGCGTGGCCGGCAGCACGAACAGCACCAGCGCCGCCTTCGGGCCGAGGCGGCAGATCCACGCCTCCAGCCGGTGCAGCGGCGGCCATTGCGCCAGCCGGTTGGTCAGGCGCGCGCCGATGTTCCACAGCCAGTCTTCCAGCAATAGCAGCAGCGCCGCCAGATAAACCAGCGGCGCCAACAGCCAGCGACGGAAGCGGTGCAGTGTTCTCATGGTTGTTCCTTCGACAGCATGATACGTGAAAGCCGTTACAATAGTCCGTATGAATAAAGCCTTTGTCAAAGAAAGCGACCAGGACGATGACGACGAAGCCGCAGCGCTGGCGTTGGCGATCCCGGCTGGCTCCAAGAATTACATCCGGCCGGAAGGCTACCAGCGCATCAAGGAGGAATTGTTGCAGCTGATCGACGTCGACCGGCCCGAAGTGGTGCGCATCGTGCACTGGGCCGCCTCCAACGGCGACCGCTCGGAAAACGGCGACTACATCTACGGCAAGCGGCGGCTGCGCGAAATCGACCGCCGCATCCGCTTCCTGACCAAGCGCATGGATTCGGCCTTCATCGTCGACCCCAGCGCGCACTATGGCAGCGACCAGGTGTTCTTCGGCGCCACGGTGACCTACAGCAACCAGGACGGCGAGGAGCGCACCATCACCATCGTCGGCATCGACGAGCTCGATCCGCTGAAGGGCAAGATCAGCTGGGTGGCCCCGGTGGCGCGCGCGCTGACCAAGGCGCGCGAAGGCGACACCATCACCTTCCAGGCGCCGCATGGCGTGGAAGAGCTGGATATCCTGGAGGTGCGTTATCCTGCGCCGGCAGCGGAATAAATTGCGCAATGGCCTGTGTCTGCTGGCGCTGCTGGCCTGGCAGGGGATGGCGTGGGCGGTCGATGTGTACACCATCGACATGAATTCGAGCAAATCCAGCTTTAGCGACAGCCACATCCTGCACCTGCTGGCGGCCGCGCTGGATGCCTCGCAGCCCAAGTACGGACCGTATCAATTCAAGGTGGCGCCGCTGCGCATGGAGCGCGACCGGCTGCTGCAGGAAATGCTCAAGGGCGAGCTGGTCAACCTGAGCGGGCAGGTGACCTCGGCCGAATGGGAGCAGAAGCTGATCCCGATCCGCATTCCGGTCGACAAGGGTATTTCAAGCTACCGCATTTCGCTGATCGACAGCCGCAACCAGGAACTGTTCAGCGCGGTGCGCACGCTGGAGCAGTTGCGCGGCTTCACGCTGGGCGCCGGCCGGCAGTGGAGTCTGACCGCTACCTACAAGCAGGCCGGTTTCCACGTGGTGGAGGGCAGCACCTCGGCGGGTCTGCACAGCATGCTGGCGGCCGGGCGGTTCCAGCACTTCCCGCGTGCGATCGACGAGGCGGTGTATGAGCAGGCCGCGTATGTGCCGTCGTTTCCGACCTTGAGCGTGGAGCGCAGCTTTGCGCTGTACATTCCGTCGCCGCGCTATTTCTTTGTCGGTGGAGCACAGCAGCAGCGCCTGGCGCAGCGGCTGGAATACGGCCTGCAACAGCTGATCGCCGATGGTCGCTATGAGCAGATTTTTCATGAGTTTTATGATGGGCTGATCGAGCAGGTTGGCCTGCGCAAGCGGCGCATTTTCAGGCTGAACAACCCGCAGCTTTCGCCGTTGACCCCGCTTTCCAACAAGGCGTACTGGTATGACCCGCTGGATCACCGCTAGTTGAGGTGCATCAGGGCCGGGCGGCCGGATGCTTGCTAGCTTGGCGAGATATCCGGGAGAGATGCCATGCCTCGCCATACTCGTGTTGTACTGAAGTCGGTGCCGTTACATGTGATTCAACGCGGACATGACCGGCAGCGGTGTTTTTTCAGCGATGAGGATTTTCTTGTGTACCGGCAGTGGCTGCACGAGGAGGCGGTGATGGCGCGGTGTGCGGTGCATGCGTATGTGCTGATGAGTAATCATGTGCACTTGCTGGTGAGCGTGGACGACGCGGAGCGGCTGGCGGCAATGATGAAGGGCGTGGCGCAGCGGTATGCGCAGTATTTCAATCGTCGGCAGCAGGCATCCGGATCGCCCTGGGATGGGCGGTACAAGAGTTGTGTGGTGCAGACGGAGGGGTATTTGCTGACCTGTCAGCGGTATATCGAGCTGAACCCGGTCAGGGCGGGGATGGTGCGGTTTCCGGGGAACTACAGGTGGTCGAGCTACCGGTCGAACGCGGAGGGGCGGCATGATGAGTTGTTGACGCCGCATTCCGTGTACGAAAGATTGGGTTTGAACCCGTCTGACCGCAGGCAGGCGTATATGCGGCTGTTCCAGCAACCCTTAACCCCCATGCAGATCGCCGAGATTCGCGCGGCGGCGAATGGGAATGGGGTTTTGGGGGACAAGGGTTTCGGGGCATCCACCCCGCAAGCTTAAGCGATACGCATGCGGCACCACTTAGGGGTCTGACCCCATGCGGGGTCAGACCCCACCTGGCAATGCGGGTCTAGCTACGCTCGCGCAAAATGCGATTGACCCCAGCCACCCGCCGCACATTCCGCAGCAAGCCCGCCAGATGCACCCGGTCCTTCACTTGCACCGTGAAGCGCAACTGGTGCAGCACGTTATCCTTGTCCTCATCCATGCCGACGTAGGTGATATTGGCATCCGACTCGCCAATCTCCGCCGCCACGCGCGCCAGGATACCCTTCTCATTATTGATCAGCAGCTTGATACGGCTGTCAAAGCGACGATTCAGCTCGGTGCCCCACTTGACCGCAATCCAGCGATCCGGCTCCTTGGCCTTCTGCCGCTTGGCCAGCGTGCAGTCCGAGGTATGCACCAGCAAGCCCTGATCCCGCCGCAACTGCCCGATAATCGCATCGCCCGGAATCGGCAGGCAGCACGGCGCCAGCTGCACCGACACACCCTCGCTGCCGCAAATGGTCACCGGGTCCAGTTCCGCCGCGCTATTGTGATCCACCGGCGCGCTGGCCGATTCCCCGCCGCGCAGACCGAAGATGTGCCGCGCCACCAGCGCCGCCATGCGCTTGCCAACGCCGATGTCGGCATACAGCTCGTCTAGCGACTTGGCGCTCGATTCCTTCAGCAGGCTGACGACCAGCGTATCCTCCAGCTCCGGACTCACGCCCAGCGACGTCAGCGCATGTGCCAGCAGCTGCTCGCCCAGTGCGATCGATTCCGGCAGGTTGATGGTGCGCAGGTGATGCCGGATCGCCGAACGCGCCTTGCCGGTGCGCACGAACGACAGCCAGCTCGGGCTCGGCCGCGAGGCCGAATCCGTCACGATCTCGACGATGTCGCCGTTGCGCAGTTCGGTGCGCAGCGACGCCGGTTCGTTGTTGATGGTGACCGACACCGTGTGGTCGCCGATCCCGGTGTGGATCGCATACGCGAAGTCGACCGGGGTGGCGCCGCGCGGCAGCGCGATGATCTTGGACTTCGGCGTGAACACGTACACCGAATCCGGGAACAGGTCGACCTTGACGTGCTCCAGGAACTCGGCCGAGTCGCCGGTCTGCTGCTGGATATCGAGCAGCGATTGCAGCCAGGCGTGGGTACGCTGCTGCAAGTCCGACATATTTGCTTCGCCGTTCTTGTACAGCCAGTGCGCCGCCACGCCGGACTCGGCGGTGCGATGCATTTCCTGGGTGCGGATCTGGAACTCCACCGGCGTGCCATACGGGCCGATCAGCGTGGTGTGTAGCGACTGGTAGCCGTTCAGTTTGCGGATCGCGATGTAGTCCTTGAACTTGCCCGGCATCGGCTTGTACAGCTGGTGCAAGGTGCCCAGCGCCACGTAGCAGTTCGGGAAGCTGTCGACCACCACGCGGAAGCCGTAGACGTCGAGCACCTGCGAGAACGACAGGTGCTTGCTGCGCATTTTGCGGTAGATGCCGTACAGCGTTTTTTCGCGGCCGTAGACTTCGGCCTCGATGTCGGCCATCGCCAGCGTGGTCTTCACCGATTCGAGAATCTTGGTGACCACTTCGCGGCGGTTGCCGCGCGCCGCCTTCACGGCCTTGGCCAGGGTGCGGTAGCGCAGCGGGTACAGGTGCGCGAACGACAGGTCCTGCAGTTCGCGGTAAATATTGTTCAGGCCGAGACGGTGGGCGATCGGCACATACACTTCCATGGTCTCTTTGGAGATGCGGGCCTTGGCGGCCGGCTTCATCACTTCCATGGTGCGCATATTGTGCAGGCGGTCGGCCAGTTTGATCAGGATCACGCGCACGTCCGACGCCATCGCCAGCAGCATCTTGCGGAAGTTTTCCGCCTGCGCTTCGATCTGGCTCTGGAATTCGATTTTCTCCAGCTTCGACAAGCCGTCCACCAGGTTGGCCACCGGCGCGCCGAAGCGCTCGATCAGTTCGTCCTTCTTGACGTCCTGGTCCTCCATCACATCGTGCAGCAGCGCGGCCATGATGGCTTGCGCATCAAGCTTCCAGTCGGCGCAGATTTCCGCCACGGCGATTGGATGCGAGATGTAGGGCTCGCCTGACTTGCGCAACTGGCCAAGGTGCATTTCATCCGAAAAGCGATACGCTTCCTTGACCTTTTTCAGGTCGGCGGCGTTCATGTATTCGGCCAGCTTTTCGGTCAGATGGGTAACGGATGCAACGCCGGCGGTCAAAGCGAGCGGCGTGGCCAGGGGCGACGAGGAAATCACGGGAGGTACTGGGGGTGTGGCGGGTGGAGCGGAGGAGCTGCTATCCCCTGCGTTGGTCTCGGACATGACTTTAGCCGGCGCTTTGGCCGGCCGTTTCGCCTTGGTAGGCTTGGTGTCACTCAGTGTCGGATCGGCAGGGATCAGATTCATACGTATGCGTTCCGTCTCAATGAGAATGTCTAGCTGCTACAAAACATACCACATTCACATTGTTCGGGAACGCGGTCCCAACTTACATTGGGACCTTTTTCAACATTTCCAGACCGACTTTGCCGGCGGCGATTTCACGCAGGGCGACGACGGTCGGTTTATCCTTGGCTTCCACCTTCGGGGTGTGGCCTTGCAGCAGTTGGCGCGCGCGGTAGGTGGCGGCCAGGGTCAGCTGGAAACGGTTAGGTATGCTTTTCAGACAATCTTCAATCGTAATGCGGGCCATCTTAACTCCTAAAATCTTGTGTTTATTTATTCAGCGTGGATGCCCAACTGGGCAAAGAGCGAGGTGTTGCGTGCCGCTTGTTGCGCAAACCGGCAACGGGCCGCTCGGACTATCGCCGTCAGTTCCGACAGCGCGACGTCGAATTCTTCGTTGATAATAGCATACTCGAACTCGGGAGCGTGGGCGATTTCGCCGCCCGCCGCCAGCAGCCGTTTGGTGATCACGTGCGGCTCGTCGGTGGCGCGTTTTTTCAGGCGTTCCTCCAGCGCGTCGATCGATGGCGGCAGGATGAAAATGCCGGCCGCCTGCGGGAACAGTTTCTTGACCTGGCGCGCGCCTTGCCAGTCGATTTCCAGCAGCACGTCGGTGCCGGTTTTCATCTGTTCCTCCACCATCAGGCGCGAGGTGCCGTAGTAGTTGCCGTGCACTTCGGCCCACTCCAGGAACTCGCCTGCCTTGGCGCGCGCGACGAAGTCCTCGGCGCTGGTGAAGTAGTACTGCTGGCCGTGGGTTTCGCCCGGACGCGGCGCGCGGGTGGTGGTCGAAATCGACAGCTTGATGGTCGGTTCCTTGGCCAGCAGCGCGTTGACCAGCGTGGACTTGCCGGCGCCGGACGGCGCGGCGACGACAAACAAGCTGCCCGAAAATCCGTTGGATGAGCTCATGGGTGATCTTTCAAAAACGTCAGCGGGCGACTTGTGCGTCGCCCAAAGATGTATTTTACCAAGAGCAACGAGGTGAGTTCAATTTACAGCAGCGTCAGCAGATGCTGGGCGGCGGCCGGCGCGCGCTCCTTGGCGCCGTTGATGAAGTAGACGTAGACCTTGCCGGACTTGGCCTGCTGCTGCCAGTCTTTGGCCTGCGCCGCCCATTGCTTCAATGCCGGCCTGGTGTAGCCGGTGGCGATGTCGCTGTGCGCATCCATCAGCCGCGCGTAGACGAACTCGCCGGTGATGGTGTCGAAGTGGGGAAATTTGGGCGAGTCGGTGATGACGGTGGCGACCTTGTGCTGGCGCGCCAGCTTGAGGTAATCGTCGCTGAGAAAACTGTCGTGGCGCGCATCGAGCACATGCTGCAGCTTGCGTTTGCCGAGCTTGGCCGGCAGCAGCTTGAAGAAGGCTTCGATGTCGTCCGGATCGAACTGCTTGGTGGCGGCCAGCTGCCACAGGATGGGGCCGAGCTTGTCGCCCAGTTCGGACAGGCCGCTGTCGATGAAGCGCTCGATCGATTCGCCCGCTTCGGCCAGCACCTTGCGGTTGGTGGCGTAGCGCGAGGCCTTGACCGAGAAGACAAAATCGTCGGGCGTCCTGGCGGCCCAACTGGCGAAATGTTCGGGCTTGGCGGTGCGGTAGAAGGTGCCGTTGATCTCGATGCTGGTGACCTGGGTGCTGGCATATTCCAGCTGCTTCTTGACCGGCACGTCCTTGGGATAGAAGGTGTCGCGCCATGGCGCGAAGTCCCAGCCGCCGATTCCTGCCCGTATCTGCGCCATCATGCGTCTCCTGCTAGTATCGAGGTTTGGATTTTATACAGGGATATACCATGAAAGAACTGATCGTCGTCGCCACCATCACCGCCAGGGACGGCAACGAAGTGCTGGTGCGCGAGGCGCTGGAACGGGTGGTGCCGCCAAGCCGCGCGGAAGCCGGCTGCCTCCGCTACGACCTGAATATCGACCTCGGCAACCACGCCAACTACGTCATGCTGGAAGCCTGGCGCGACGAAGCCGCCCTGAGCGCCCACGAAGCCACGCCACACTTCCAGGAACTGGTCAAAGCCGTCGGCGGCAAAGCCGACATCCAGATCCTCAAGTTGAATCAGATCGTTTAATCAATCCGGCGTGAAGGCCTTGGCGGCGGCCAGGGTGTCGAGGGCTTCGCGCAGGTGCTTGATTTTGCCGTTTTCGGCCACCAGCATGCCGGCGTAGGTCTGTTTGTAGACTTTGCCGGTCGACGGCACCAGGGCTTCCACGCTGTATTCGCCAAACACCTTGTCTTCCGTGTCGATGAACAGTTGCACATCCTTGAAGCGGAAGTCCGGCACTTTTTTCAGCAGGCCGCCGATGAAGCTCTCGATGGCGGCGGGGCCGACCGCGCGCACTTGCGGGCCCAGCGATGGCAGTTCCAGCAGGCCGTCTTCGGCAAACAGCGCGGCGGCGGCGGCAGGGGTCTGGATATTGGCCAGGTAGGCGTGCAGCAGTTGGTTAGCGTTTTTCATGATGTCTCTTTCGGTAAGAAGTTGAAGTGACTCCACTGTAACGCCGGTCGATTATTGAATAAATCCGCTAAAGACGAAATGTTTATTCCTGTGTGTAGATAATCGCCAAACGGTTGGCCGCACGGAATGCACGGGTCGCCGCATGGGACTGGACCGCCGTTCGGCGATCGCTTAAGGTGAAAGCTTTCGTACCTCGGAAACCCAGCGTGAAAGTCGAAACCCCTTTGCTCGTTCCCGTGCTGGCGGCACTGCCGGTATGCGCCTGCATGGCCATCCTCGGCCTGCCCGCCGCCGGCAATAGCTATATCGTTGCCTTCCGTGCGGTGTTCTTCGTCGCCTGCCTGTTATGGCTGATTCCGCTGACGCTGATGCAGCGGGCCATGTGGCGCCGCGAATGGTCCTGGCTGCGGATGGGATCGATACTGCTGGTGACCACCTATGCCATGGCGATTACCAACGCCTTCCTGGGACAGAGCTACGGGATCGCGATCGGACGGGAGACCGGCTACCAATGGCAATATCTGGCACGCGGCCTGGATAGCTGCTGGCTGGCGCTGGTCGCGTTCTGCGCGGTGCATGCGGTGGCGGCCTATTATCTGTCGCTGCAGCAGGTCCGCCTGCATCTGGCCCAGGCGCAGAGCGCGGCGCGCGACGCCGAGCTGCGCGCGCTGCGCCTGCAGGTCAATCCGCACTTCCTGTTCAATTCCCTGAACGCGATCTCGGCGCTGGTGTCGGCCCAGTCCAACCGCGAAGCCAACCGCATGCTGGCGTGCGTGGCCGACTTCCTGCGCGCCACCCTGGCGCACGACGGCCGCCACGAGCATGCGCTGGCCGATGAACTGGCCTTGCTCGACGCCTACTTGGCCATCGAAAAGGCGCGCCTCGGCGAGCGCCTGCAACTGACGATGAAGACCGGTCCCGACCTGCTGGGCAGCGTCGTGCCTTACCTCATGCTGCAACCGCTGGTCGAGAATGCGATCCGCCACGGCATCGCGCCGCTGGCCGTGCCCGGCCAGCTCGATATCCTGGTCGAGCGCGCCGGCGCGCGCCTGCTCATCGGCGTGAGCAACGACGGTCAACCGGCGGCGCATCAGGGCAGCGGCATCGGCCTGGCCAACGTCCGGGAACGCCTGCGCCACCTGTACGGCACCGAGCAGGAGGTGGACGCAGGTTGGCGCCCGGACGGCCGCTTCCACGTGCACATTTCCATGCCGCTGCGCGGTATGGCGGTGGCGGCATGAATATCCGGGTGGTGATCGTCGACGACGAACCGCTGGCCAGGCTGGCGGTCAAGGTCAGGCTGGCGCAGCGCGATGGCTTCGCGCTGGTGGGCGAATTCGGTGACGGCGACAGCGCTTGCGAAGGGATTGTGGCGCTCAAGCCGGACCTGGTGTTCGTCGACGTCGAGATGCCGGGCAAGTCCGGCCTCGACATGCTGGCCGCACTGCCGCCAACGCAGCGGCCGATGGCGATCCTGCTCACCGCCTACGAAGGCTTCGCCCTGCAGGCGTTCGAACTGGCCGCCCTCGATTACCTGCTCAAACCGGTCGATGACGAGCGCTTCGACGAAGCCCTGGACCGCGCGCAGCAGGCGTTTCCCTACCGCTGCCAAAGCCGCGCCGCAGCACCGGCAGCAATGGTAACAGCGGCGACACCGGCGCTGCGCAGCTTCAGCGTGCGCGTGGGCTCGCGCACGGTGCTGGTGCCGGTTGCCGACGTCGAGCGCATCGAGGCCGACGGCGACTACGCGTCCCTGCATGCGAACGGCAAGACCTGGCTGGTGCGGGAACGCCTGCACACCCTGGCCACGCAGCTTGACCCGCGCCAGTTCCACCGCGTGCACCGCTCGTCCATCGTGCGGCTGGACATGATCACCGAACTGTGTGCGCTGACCAACCGCGACGCCATGCTGCGCCTGCGCGACGGCAGCGTGCTGCGCGCCAGCCGCTCGTATATGCCGGCGCTGACGGAGGCGCTGCAACACCTCAATACCAAAACCGATTCGTAGTCCAACCTGGGGGAATGTATGTTAGGTAGCAAGAAGATTGTTGCGGCGGTCGTGTTGGGCGCGCTGTGGTCGTTGCCTGCCTTGGCGGCGGAGGACACCGCGTTGAGCGCGTCCGACCGCGCCGCCATCGTGCAGACGCTGGCGGCGAAAATCAACGCGAATTATATAGAGCCAACGCAGGCCGAGCGGGTCGGCAGTGCCATCGTCAGGAAAAATGCCGAAGGAGGTTATGCGGCCGCCGCCGGTGCGAAGGCGTTCAGTGCGGCGCTGCAGGAGGACTTGCGCGAATTCAGCGGCGACTTGCATTTCAGCGCCTCGCGTTACGAGGGTTTCACTGAGCCCAGCGGCCCCCCGGAGCCGCCGAGCCGCGCCAAGCTGGACGAATGGCGCGACGCCACCGCGCGGCGCGGCTATGACATCGAGAAGATCGAACGCCTGCCCGGCAACGTCGGCTACATCGAGTTGCGCGGCTTCGGCGGCGTGGAATTCGTCGGTCCGGCGTACACGGCGGCGATCTCGCTGCTGGCGGGGACGGATGCGCTGATCCTCGACCTGCGCCGCAACGGCGGCGGCAGCCCGGCCAGCGTGGCTTACCTGATGAGTCATTTCCTCCCGGTGGGCGACGTGCGCCACCTGATCGATATCTATGATCGCCCGAGCGACACGACGCGGCAGATCTGGAGCGTGCCGACGGTCGCGCAGCGTTACGACAAGCCTGTGTATGTGCTGACATCGGCCCGAACAGGTTCCGGCGGCGAGGATTGCGCCTACGACTTCCAGGTGCTGAAGCGCGGCACCCTGGTCGGCGAAACCACCGCCGGCGCTTCCAATCCCGTGAGCTGGTACAGCCTGGGACACGACATCGTCGCCTCGATTCCGACCGCGCGCACGACCAATTTCGTCAGCAAAACCAACTGGGAGCATGTCGGCGTGAAGCCGGACGTCGCCGTGCCCGCGGCGCAGGCGTTGCAGACGGCGCATGTCGCCATCCTGCGCAATCTGGTGTCGTCCGCCAAGGAGGGCGACGAGCGCAAGGAACTACAGCGCCTGCTGGCAATGGCGGAGAACGGGGAGTCCGATAAACCGGTCTACAAGCTCAAGGGACAACTTTGAGCGAACCGGTTGCGCCAAAAAAAAGGAGCCGCGGCTCCCTTTTGATTACTCCAGGTTTTGCACCTGTTCGCGCATCTGCTCGATCAGCAGCTTGAGCTCCATCGAGGCATCGGCCAGTTCCTTGACCGAGGCCTTGGCGCCTAGCGTATTGGCTTCGCGGTTCAGTTCCTGCATCATGAAGTCCAGGCGCTTGCCGACCTGGCCGCCTTTTTTCAGGATGTGGCGGGTCTCGGTCAGGTGGGCGGACAAGCGGCCCAGCTCCTCGGCCACGTCGATGCGGATGCCGTACAAAATCACTTCCTGGCGGATGCGCTCCAGCGCATCCTGACGCGACAGCGCCGAATTCGATCCCTGGCAAGCCAGCCCCAAGGCGTCCTGCATGCGCTCGACCGCCTTCTGCTGGAACGCCGCCACCACCTGCGGAATCAGCGGCGTGATGCGTTTGACGATGGCTTCCATGGCCTCGATGCGCGAAATCAGCATCGCTTCCAGCGCCGCGCCTTCGCGCTGCCGGCTGGTGACAAAGGCGGCGATGGTGCGGCCGGCGAGGGCGGCCACGTCGGCCTGCAGCGACTCCTGGCCGATCTGCGCCTCTTCGATCACGCCTGGCCAGCGCAGCAGTTCCGCGACTGACATCGTTTGCGCGCCCTGGAACAGGTTGCCCACCTCGGCCTGCAATCGTTGTAACTCCGTCAATAATTGGGTGTTCAGCGCCTGCGTGCCCGCTGTGGCCGCCTTGCGGCCGAAGCTCAGTCGCAACTCGACTTTGCCGCGCGTGATGGCAGCCATGACGGCGGAGCGCAAATCGGGTTCAAGCGCACGCAAATCGTCGTTTATTCGAAACTGTAAGTCTAAAAATCGCGAGTTGACGCTCTTGATTTCGATAGTCAGTGTTCCCGCCGCACTTTCACTGGTGGCGACCGCGTAGCCCGTCATGCTGGAAATGCTCAATGGATATCCCCGATTTAATCTTTACAAAACAGTGATTTATCCACACAATCCGGGTGTTGAGGCGAGGAATCTTATGGCTGCACAAAACAACGCCCCGTTACCAGATGGTCTGGAAATTGCTGGATATCGCATTGTAAAGAAAATTGCGTCCGGTGGGTTCAGTATTGTTTACCTTGCATACGATAGCGAGGGCGTGGCGGTGGCAATCAAGGAGTATTTGCCCAGTTCCCTGGCCCTGCGGCAGGAGGGAGAACTGGTGCCGTCCGTCTCAAAAGCGCATCTTCCCGTGTTCCGCATCGGTCTCAAGTGCTTTTTCGAGGAAGGCCGGGCGCTGGCGCGCATTTCGCACCCGAATGTTGTAAGTGTGCTCAATTTCTTCCGCGCGCACGAAACCGTGTATATGGTCATGGCCTACGAATCGGGCCATTCGCTGCAGGAACACATCCAGCGGCAGCGCGGCAAGGGCAGCAAAGTGGGCGAAGCCTTCATCCGCACCATTTTCACGCAGGTGGTCAAGGGGCTGCGCGAAGTCCACGCCAACAAGCTGCTGCACCTGGACCTGAAACCGGCCAATATCTACCTGCGCACCGACGGCACGCCGATGCTGCTCGACTTCGGCGCCGCGCGCCAGACCGTCAACACCGACATGCCGACGCTGACGCCGATGTACACCCCCGGCTTCGCCCCGCCCGAGCTGTACGCCAAGGCCGGCATGGGACCGTGGACCGATATTTACAGCATCGGCGCCTCGATGTTCGCCTGCATGGTCGGCTCGCCGCCGCAGCCGGCCGACCAGCGCAAGAGCGAGGACAAGATGGCCGGCCACTTCCTGAAACTGCAAGGGCAGTATTCGCCGGAGCTGGTGCAGTTGGTGCGCTGGTGCCTGGAAGTGGAACCGCTGGACCGGCCGCAAAGCCTGTTCGCGGTGCAGAAAGGGCTGCAAACCACCGCGCCGGCCGCCGTGCCCGCCGCGGCGCCGCCCACCATGCTGGACAAACTGCGCGGCCTGATGGGCCGGCTGGGCAGCGGCGGCGCGCGCGCCAAGGCCGGCCCGGACACGCTGGTCTGAATCGAGAGGACGACCCATGCAATTCTCCGTGTACCAGGAAAGTCACATCGGCGGCCGCAAGGTCAACCAGGACCGCATGGGCTACAGCTTCACCCGCGACGCGCTGCTGCTGGTGCTGGCCGACGGCATGGGCGGCCACCTGCACGGCGAGATCGCCGCCACGGTGGCGCTGCAAACCATCTCGACCATGTTCCAGCAGCAGGCGCAGCCCTACGTGAAGAAGCCGCAGCGCTTTCTGGAGGAAGCCTTCCACGCCGCGCACCGCGACATCCACCAGTACCGCGCCGAACACCAGCTGGCGGAGACGCCGCGCACCACCATCGTCGCCTGCCTGGTCCAGCACAACACCGCCACCTGGGCCCATTGCGGCGACTCGCGCCTGTACTGGATGCGCGACGGCCAGATCCTGGCGCGCACGCGCGACCACTCGCACGTGGAAAACCTGATCGCCAGGGGACTGGCGCAGCCGTCCGAGCGCGCCACCCATCCGGACCGCAACAAGCTGTTCAACTGCCTCGGCGCTGATTCGCTGCCCAAGGTGGAGGTGTCGGCCGGCGCCGGCGTGCTGCCGGGCGACCTGCTGCTGTTGTGCTCCGACGGTTTGTGGTCTATGCTGCCGGACGATGATCTGGCGCGCCGCATGCAGGCCCAGACCGTGGTGCGCGCGGTGCCGGATATCCTGCAGGCCGCGCTGCTGGCGGCGGGCGGCGCCAGCGACAACGTCACGGCGCTGGCCATCATGTGGCAGGGCAGTTCGGTGGTGGACAATATGGGGCCGATCACGGCCACCGTGATCTCCACCGAGGCGCTGCCGCAAGACCTGCACAGCACCACCATCCGCGACACGCCGGCCGCCGGCGCCGTGCCGGTTGACGCCGACGCCTTCGATGACGACGCCATCGAAAAAGCCATCGCGGAAATCCGCGGGGCGATAGAAAAGTCCTCCCAAATTCTCAAATAAGGAACTGTATGACCTCTGTAACCCGTCCTAGCGGCCGTCCGGTCGATGCGCTGCGCACCCTGCGCCTGACCCGCGACTACACCAAGCACGCCGAAGGTTCGGTGCTGATCGAGTGTGGCGACACCAAGGTGATCTGCACCGCCAGCATCGAGGAAAAAGTGCCGGGCTTCCTGAAGGGCAAAGGCCAGGGCTGGCTGACCGCCGAATACGGCATGCTGCCGCGTTCCACCCACAGCCGCATGGACCGCGAAGCGGCCAAGGGCAAGCAGTCCGGCCGCACCCAGGAAATCCAGCGCCTGATCGGCCGCTCGCTGCGCGCCGCGTTCGACCTGGAAGCCTTCGGCGAGCGCACGCTGCACCTGGACTGCGACGTGATCCAGGCCGACGGCGGCACCCGCACCGCCTCGATCACCGGCGCCATGGTGGCGGCGTATGACGCCTTCTCCAAGCTGAAGGCGCGCGGCCTGATCGCGGAAATCCCGCTGAAGCACTTCGTGGCGGCGATCTCGGTCGGCGTCTACCAGGGCACGCCGGTGCTGGACCTCGACTACGTGGAAGACTCCAACTGCGACACCGACATGAACGTGGTGATGACCGAAGCCGGCCACTTCATCGAAGTGCAGGGCACGGCCGAAGGCGCCGCCTTCGACCGCGCCGGCATGAACCGTTTGCTGGACCTGGCGCAGGGGGGAATTGCCGATCTGGTCAAGTTGCAGAAGCAAACCTTGGGTTTAACAACGTAAGCGGCACAGTTCAACCCCGCACAGCCAAGACCTGGGGTCTGACCCCGTACGGGGTCAGACCCCGACCGTTCGGGGTAAACGGTTTAAAATGACGCCCGCTGTCCACTTTTTAAACCCGCACACCCATGACCCAACGCCTGATCCTCGCCTCGAACAACAAGGGCAAACTCAAGGAATTCAACGAACTGCTGTCGACCGTGGGCTTTTCCGTCCATGCGCAGGGCGAGTACGACGTCCCTGAAGCAGATGAACCTTTTTACACCTTTGTCGAAAATGCACTGCAAAAGGCCCGTCACGCCTCGCGCCTGACCGGCCTGCCGGCGCTGGCCGACGACTCGGGCGTGTGCGTCAACGCGCTGGGCGGCGCACCCGGCGTGCTGTCGGCGCGCTTTGCCGGCGAACCGAAATCGGACGCCCGCAACAATGAAAAAATGATCGCCGAACTGGCCAAGCATGAAGACAAGTCCGCGTATTACTACTGCGTGCTGGTGTTCGTGCGCC
Source organism: Duganella alba (assembly GCF_009674495.1). Taxonomy (GTDB): domain Bacteria; phylum Pseudomonadota; class Gammaproteobacteria; order Burkholderiales; family Burkholderiaceae_D; genus Rugamonas; species Rugamonas alba. Next base: position 25,171 of record NZ_WKJN01000046.1, read on the forward strand.
ATGCCGACGATCCGCAACCGGTCATCGCCGACGGCCGCTGGAACGGCGTCATGATCGACACGCCGCGCGGCAACGGCGGCTTCGGCTACGATCCTTACTTCTTCATTCCAGCGCTGGGCAAGTGCGCCGCCGAGCTGGCGCCGGAAGAGAAAAACGCCTTGTCGCACCGCGGCCAGGCATTGCGCGCACTGGTAGAGAAACTGAAATGATCCCGATTAAAGTCGTCGGCGCCAGCGCGCAGTCCGCCAAGACCAAGCCAGCCACCGACATCAGCGAAGCCGCCGGCGTCGCTGCGAAATACCTGCAAGGCGGCGCCCTGAACCTGACGGCGCTGCCGCCGCTGTCGCTGTACATTCACTTCCCGTGGTGCGTGCGCAAGTGCCCATACTGCGATTTCAATTCGCACGAAGCGAAGGAGGGCGGCGCCTTCCCCGAACAGGAATACCTGGATGCCGTGCGCGCCGACCTGGAACAGGCCTTGCCGCTGATCTGGGGACGCAAGATCTACACCATCTTCATCGGCGGCGGCACGCCCAGCCTGATGTCGGCCGCAGGGCTGGACCGGCTGCTGTCCGACGTGCGCACCTTGCTGCCGCTGGACAGCGACTGCGAGATCACGATGGAAGCCAATCCCGGCACCTTCGAAGCGGAGAAGTTCAAGTCCTACCGCGCCAGCGGCATCAATCGCCTGTCGATCGGCATCCAGAGTTTCAACGAGCGCCACCTGAAGGCGCTGGGCCGTATCCACGACGACAACGAAGCCAGGCGCGCCGTGGATATCGCCCTGGCCAACTTCGATAACTTCAATCTGGATCTGATGTACGCGCTGCCGTCGCAGACGCTGGAGGAAGCGCGCCAGGACGTGGAGACGGCGATGGCCTTCAACCCGCCGCACCTGTCGCTGTACCACCTGACGATGGAGCCGAACACGCTGTTCGCCAAGTATCCGCCGACGCTGCCGGACGACGACGCCAGCGCCGACATGCAGGACATGATCGCCGAGCTGACCGCCGCCAATGGCTACGGCCAGTACGAAATCTCGGCCTACGCCAAGGCCGGCCGCCGCGCGCGGCACAATCTGAATTACTGGGAGTTTGGCGACTACCTCGGCATCGGCGCGGGCGCGCATTCCAAGCTGTCGTTCCCGCACCGCATCCTGCGCCAGGCGCGCTACAAGCAGCCCAAGGCTTACATGGAGCAGGTGAAGCTGGGCGCGCCGGTGCAGGAAGAGTACGAGATCCAGCGCGAGGACATGGGCTTCGAGTTCATGCTCAACACGCTGCGCCTGCACGGCGGTTTCGATCCCAACCTGTTCGCCGAGCGGACCGGCTTGAGCATCAACGCCATCGACAAGCAGCTCAATGCGGCCGAGGCCAAAGGGCTGCTGTATCGCGACTACAAGATCATCAAGCCGACCGAGTTAGGCCAGCGCTTCCTGAATGATCTTCAGGAGATGTTCCTGAAGGGTTAAAACTCTTCCCACTCGCTGTCCGACGCCTTGGCGCGAGGCGCCGCGGCAGGCGCGGGAGCGCGCGCTGCGGGCGCCGAGGCGATGCGCGCCGCCGGAC
>NZ_WKJN01000047.1 GCF_009674495.1 Duganella alba
GGCCGGCGCCCCCGACCTCGCCGCCACCCCCGACGTGGCCGCTGCCGACGACGACTTCGCCGCTGCCGACGTCGCCGCTGCCGGCAATGCCGAGGATGCCCGTGTTGCCGCCGTCATCGCCTTGGGGGCACGCGCTGCCGCTATCGCCGCCGGCGCGCGCGTCACCGCCGGCGCCGACATGGCGCGCGCATCGAGCTTGAACACGCTGACCACATTGGCCTGGCTGGCCGCCTGTTCCTGCAACGCCGACGCGGCCGCCGCCGCCTGCTCGACCAGCGCCGCGTTCTGCTGCGTCACGCTGTCCATCTGGCTGATCGCATGATTGATCTGCTCGATGCCGGCAATCTGCTCGGCGCTGGCGGCGGCGATATCCTGCATGATCGCGGTCACCTGGCCCACGCTGCCGACGATGTCCTCCATGGTGCTGCCGGCTTCCTCGACCAGCTTGCTGCCGGCGTCGACCTTGCTGACCGAATCGTCGATCAGCGCCTTGATCTCCTTGGCCGCCGCCGCCGAGCGCTGCGCCAGCGTGCGCACCTCGGACGCCACCACCGCAAACCCGCGTCCCTGCTCGCCGGCCCGCGCCGCCTCCACCGCCGCATTCAGCGCCAGGATATTGGTCTGGAACGCGATGCCGTCGATCACCGAAATGATTTCCACAATATTCTGCGACGAAGCGCTGATCGAATGCATGGTCTGGACCACCTGCGCCACCACCGCGCCGCCCTTGCTGGCCACGGCCGAGGCCGACGCCGCCAGCTGGTTGGCCTGGCGCGCATTGTCGGCGTTCTGCTTGACGGTGCCGGTCAGCTCCTCCATCGACGAGGCGGTCTCCTCCAGCGTGCTGGCCTGCTGCTCGGTGCGGTTCGACAAATCCTGGTTGCCGCGCGCGATCTCGCTGGTGGCGGTGGCGATGGTGTCCGTGCCTTGCCGCACCTCGCCGACGATGTTGAGCAGGCTCTGGTTCATGTCGCCCAGCGCCTGCAGCATCTGCCCGGTCTCGTCGCTCGAATGGCTCTCGATGCGGCTGGTCAGGTCGCCGGAGGCCACGGTGCGGGCGATGCGCACCGCCGCGCTCAACGGACCGACAATGCTGCGGCTCAGTATCCACGCCAGCACCGCCGCCAGCGCGATGGTCAGCAGGCCGCCGATGATGATGGTGTTGGAGGTCAGGCTTTGCAGCGAGGCCGCATCGGCCGCGCGTTGCGACAGCAGCGACTGCTCGGCGCCGCTGATGTCGGACAGCAGCGTGCGCATCGCATCCATGCCCGCCCGGCCGCGCCCCTCGCGCTCGAACTGCAACAGCGGATCGATGCTGGCGCCGTCGTTGGCCTTGGCGCGCAGCGCCAGCGCCGGCTGCAGCGCGGAAGTGAACCACCCCTGCTGCGCCTGTTCCAGCTTTTGCAGGCGGTCCTGCTGGGCCGGATTGTCGGCGGTCAGCGCACGCGCCTTGCCCAGGTGCGCGGTGAACGCGGCCTGGCCGGCCTTGAACGGCGCCAGCGAGGCATCCTCGCCGGTCAGCGCGTAGCCGCGCTCGCCGGTTTCCATGTTGAGCAGGCTTTCCAGGATGGCCTGGGTTTCGGCCATCACTTCATGCGTGTGGTTGTTCCAGCCGTTGGCTTGCGCCAGCCGGGAGAAATTGGTGTAGGCGGTTCCCAGCAGAATCGCCAGGATCAGGACCACGGCGCCGAAGCCGAGGTACAGTTTGCGGGTGATGCCTAAGTCTGCGAAGCGCATAGCCAGTTCTCCCTGCTGTTAAGTCGCCGCGGCCGCGGCGAAGGCGCTAGTCCGTCACCGGGTAGCTGAATTGTGTGATCGTGCCGTTGGGCGTGGTCACGGTGATGTTGAGCAAGCCGCTGCCCAGCACATTGCTGCACACCAGGCCGGCGTTCTGGCTGGCGTCGCTGATCAGGGACACGTTGTAGACCCAGGCGCTGGAATCGGCGCTGCTGGTGTTGGCCACGGTGATGCTGGCCGGCGTTTGCAGGATGCCGTTCGAGGTGGCGAAGCTGATCTGGGTGCCGGCCGGCAGCGGGTTGCCGGGACGGTCGAACAGCCACAGCGGATCGCCGGCGTGGGCGCTGCGGCGGTTCGGCGCGAACACCGTCGGGTTGTTGTCGCGGATGGCGAAGCTGTAGGTGTGCGTGGTGTTGGCGAACGCGGTGCCGTCGGTGCAGTGGTCGAGCGCCAGCGTGCCGGCGCCGCTGGCGGTGCTCAGCAGGCTGACGGCGGCGGTGCTGTTGGACAGCACCATCACCATGGCCTGGCGCACGTGCACCGTGTTGCTGCCGCTGATGTTGGGCGTGGTTTGCAGCACGCCGTTGTAGACGCCGTTGCCGCTCTGGTCCCAGTTGCTGTTGCCGTTGGAATCGATGTACTGCTCGCCGCTGGCGCGCACCGCGTTGCCGCTGGTGAAGGCGTCGTCGATGCCGTTGGCGTTGGCGTCGGTCACGGCGCGGTCGTTGCGGAACGGATCGCCCAGGTCGGTGTACGGCTCGCCGGCGTCATAGCGGTTGTTGCCGTTGGTGTCGGTGAAGCTTTCCTCGCCCAGCGCGTAGGCCAGTACGGTGACGCGGCCGTCGGCCGGCCGCGGATTGCCGGCGCAGTAGCGCACCGTGCATTCCCCCGGCGTGCCTTTCTGCGTGATGACGGTGCCGTCGGTCAACGTGGTCGAGGTCAGGCCGGTCAGGCACGAGGCGTCGATGCTGCCGCCTTCGGCGGTGAAGCTGACCGCCGTGCCATCCGGCGCCGGATTGTGGAAGTGGTCGGCCAGGCGCGCGGTGACGGTGGTGCCGGTCGGCGCGGTGCAGCCGTTGTACTGGCCGCCCTCGACGTTGCGGATCACGGCGCTGAGCGTGAAGCTGTTCTGTTCCGGCACGCCGGTCGATACCACCAGCTGGTCGGACAGGGTGCTGACGCTGCCGTTCAGCGTGGCGGTCACGCGCACCGGCGTGTTGACGGTGCCGGACGCCACGGTCGTGCTGACCAGGCCGCCGGCGGCGCTGACGGCGCTGGCCGGCGTCAGCGTGATGCCGCCGACCGTGGTGTTGAGCGCAAAGCTGACCTGCTGGCCGGCCACCGGATTGCCGCTGGCGTCCAGCACCTTGAAGGTGATGGTGGCGCTTTCCTGGCGGCCGGCGCCGCCGGTGCCCTTGAGCGCGATATTCTGCGGCAGCGCCGAGACAAAGGTCAGCTGGCTGGCGGTGGCGGTCGGCGCCGAGCCGACCGTGTAGTTGGCGCTGGCGGTCACGGCGGCCCCGGCCACAGTGCCGGTGGCGGTGATCACATAGCTGCCGGCGGTGGTGGCGGTGCCGGGGCTGAGCTGCACCGTGGCCTTGCCGTTGCCGTCGGTGACGATGGCGCCGCCGGCCGCCGAGAACACGGCGTTCTTGTCGGTGCTGGTGAAGGTCACCAGGGTGTTGGGCACGGCGGCGTTGTTGGCGTCCTTCAGCACGGCGCTCAGGGTGGCGCTGCTGCCCGGCGCCAGCGTGGTCAGCGCCACGCCGCTGCCGTCGGTGACGGTCAGCGTGACGGCGGCCTTGCCGGTGGTGCCGGTCCCTGTACCTGTGCCGCAGCCGGGCAGGCTGCTGTCGCGGTTCGGATCGATGGTGGTGCAGCCGCCGTTGCCGCCGCCGCCGCCGCCGCAGGCGGCAAGGAACATGGCGCACAACAGGGCCAGCAAATAACGGGTAAAGCAGTCGGTCCGTCGCGATGTCATAAATACTCCAGGGGTGGTCAATTGGCTCCGGCCATGGCGGGCAGCAGGTTGCGGTACAGGTTCAGCATCGCCGGACCGAGCAGCACTACCAGCAGGCTGGGGAAAATGAAGAAGATCAGCGGAAACAGCAGCTTCAGCGAGATCTTGGCCGCGTGCTCCTCGGCACGCTGGCGGCGCTTGGTGCGCAACTGTTCGGACTGCACGCGCAGCGAATCGGCGATGCTGGTGCCGAAGCGGTCGGCCTGGATCAGCATGGTCACCAGCGCGTCGACGTCCTCGACGCCGGTGCGCAGCGCCAGGTTGCGCAAGGCCTTGTCCTTGGCGCTGCCGGCGCGCAGTTCCAGCGTCACCAGCTGCATCTCCTCGGCCAGCACCACGCTTTTCAGGCCGATCTCGTTGGCCACGCGGGCCAGCGCGGCGTCCATCGCCAGGCCGGCTTCGACGCACACCGTCATCAGGTCGAGCGCGTCGGGGAAGGATTCGAAGATGTCGCGCTGGCGCGTCTTGACCACGTGGTTGAGCACGAAGTTCGGCATGTAGTAGCCGAAGCCGCCGGCCACCACCATCCAGAACATCTTGACGTTGCTGTCGGTGGCCACCGCCTTGCTGCTCAGGTACAGGAACACGATCAGCGGCAGCAGCACCGCCAGCCCGGTCTTGCCGGCGAAGAACAGGCCGGGCGTCGACGGCGTGCGCCAGCCGGCGTTGATGAAGCGCATCCGCACCGGCGAGTTTTCCCAGCCTTCGGTGGGCAGCGACAGCTTGGCCAGCGGCGCCGCCAGGTTGACGATCGACTCGATCCACTTGCCGCCCTTGCGCGTCACCTGGCTGCGGTCGTGCAGCGCTTCCAGCCGGTCCTTGACCGGGTTGACGGTGAGCAGCCGGATCGCCAGCACCACGCCGCCGAACACGGCGATGAAGACAACCAGCAGGAACATGATCTGGATGATGGTCATGGCGCGCTCCTCAGATGCGGATGGTGGTGATCTTGCGGATCGCCAGCATGCCGATCACCATCAGCCCGGCCGCCATGCCCAGCATCTTGCGGCCGCCCGGATCGGTGAACAGGACCTGCAGCGAGCCGGGATTGACCATCGACACCAGGCCGCCGACGGCAAACGGCATCAGTCCCAGCACCCAGGCCGACATGCGGCCCTCGGCCGACATCACCTTCACTTGGCCGAGCAGCTTGAGGCGGTCGCGGATGATGGCGCTGATCGACGCCAGCAGGTCGGTCAGGTTGCCGCCGGTTTCGCGCTGGATCAGCACGGCGATGACGAAGTAGCGCAGATCGGTGCTGGGCACGCGCAGCGCCAGGTTCATCAGCGCGTCCGGCATCGACACGCCGAAGTTGACCTCGTCGAAGACGATGCGGAACTCGGCGCCGAGCGGATCGGGAATCTCCTCGCCCACCATCTTCAGCGCGGTGGGGAAGGCGTGGCCGGCGCGCATGGCGCGGCCCATCATGTCGAGCGCGTCCGGCAGCAGCGATTCGATGCGCAGGATGCGCTTGCGCTTGGCGCGCGCGGCCTCCAGCACCGGCAGCGCCGCCGCCGCCGCCCCCAGCATCAGGCGGCCGAACCACGGCAGGGCCAGGCCGCTGCCGAGGATGAAGCCGATCAGGAAGCAACCGCCCATCAGCGCGGTCAGCTGCGCCGCGCTCATGCCGCGCCCGGTTTGCAGCAGCAGCCGGTCGAGTTTCTGGATGCCGGGCAGCCTGGCCAGGAAGTCCTGCATGCCGGCGTCCTGCGCCAGCGAGCGTTCCTTGGTGATCGACACCGCCAGCTCGCTGCCGCTGTCGCCGATGGCGTTGCGCAGCCGGCGCGCGATGCGTTCGGCCTCGGGGCCGCGCGCCGCGTTCCAGCTGGTGTAGACGCCCCACACCATCAGCGCCACGGCGGCGAAGATCAGGGCGATGAATAGCAGCAGCCGCAGGTCCATGATCAGTGCCCCGCTGGATCGAACACGGTCGAACCGATGTTGACGCCGAAGTTGCGCAGCCGCTCGATGAAGCGCGGACGGATACCGGTGGCGGTGTGGTGGCCCAACACCTTGCCGTCGTCGCCGAGGCCGGTCTGCTTGAAGAAGAAGATTTCCTGCATGGTGATGATTTCGCCTTCCATGCCGGTCACTTCCTGGATCGACATCACCTTGCGCTTGCCGTCGGTCAGGCGCGACACCTGGATCACCACGCCGACGGCGGAGCTGATCTGCTGGCGCATGGCCTTGGTCGGCAGGCTGGCGGCCGCCATCGACACCATGTTCTCCAGCCGGGTCAGGCCGTCGCGCGGCGTGTTGGCGTGGATGGTGGCCATCGAGCCTTCGTGGCCGGTGTTCATGGCGCCCAGCATGTCCAGCGCCTCGGCGCCGCGCACCTCGCCGAGGATGATGCGGTCGGGCCGCATCCGCAGCGCATTGCGCACCAGCGCGCGCTGCGTGACTTCGCCCTTGCCCTCGATGTTGGGCGGCCGCGTTTCCAGGCGCACCACGTGCGGCTGCTGCAGTTGCAGCTCGGCCGCGTCCTCGATGGTGACGATGCGTTCGGTGGGATTGATGAAGCCCGAGATCACGTTCAGCATGGTGGTCTTGCCGGAACCCGTGCCGCCCGAGATGACGATGTTGACCTTGGCCTTGCCCAGGCCCTGCAGCACTTCGGCCATGTCGGCCGTCATGCTGCCGTAGGCCACCAGGTCGGCCAGCCGCAGCGGGTCGGCCGAGAAACGCCGGATCGACATGATCGGCCCGTCGATCGCCAGCGGCGGGATGATGGCGTTGACCCGCGAGCCGTCCGGCAGGCGGGCGTCGACCATCGGGCTCGATTCGTCGATGCGGCGGCCGACGCGCGAGACGATCTTGTCGATGATCTTCATCAGGTGGGCGTCGTCGCTGAAGGTGACGTCGGTCAGCTCCAGCTTGCCGCGCCGCTCGACGTAGATCTGGCGGTAGGTGTTGACCAGGATGTCCGACACGGTCGGGTCTTCCAGCAGCGGCTCCAGCGGGCCGAAGCCCAGCATCTCGTTCTGGATGTCGCGCGTCAGCGTCTTGCGCTCGGCGTCGTTGATGACCACCGCGTCTTCTTCGAGCAGCTTCTCGACCAGGTTGCGCAGCTCGACGCGGATCTGGTCCTGGTTCAGGCGCTGCATGCTTTCCAGGTCGACGCGGTCGAGCAGCGCCGCGTGCAGGCGCTGCTTGAGCTTCTGGTAGGCGCGGTTGTCGATGCCGCCTTGCGTGCGCTGGCCGGAGCCGCGGATGTCGGTGTTTTCCAGGCGTTCACGCAATGACACAGGGGTGCTCATGATGCTTCCTTTTATTTACGCGCTTATTTACGCGACATCAGCTTGCCCAGCCAGCCGCTTTGCTGCACCGGCGCCGCTTCGCCGGTGAGCTTGCGCGCCAGTTCGGCCAGCGACTGGCTCAGCGGCGCGTTCGGTTCCAGTTGCAGCACCGGCACGCCCTGGTTGACCGAGGCGGCCGCCGAATCGTAGTTGTTGGGGATCGTAAAGGCGATCTCGGCGTCGAAGGCGCTTTCCAGATCCTTCAAACGGATTTCGCTGTTCTTGTCGTGGCGGTTGACGATCAGCTGGATCTTTTCCTTGCCGTATTCCAGCGAGCGGAACACGTTGAGCAGGCGCTTGCTGTCGCGGATGTAGGGCAGCGTGGTCTGCAGGATAGGGAAGATCATGTCGGCGTGGTCCAGCGCGCGGATGCTGACCGCGTCCAGGCTGCGGCCGACATCCAGCAGCACGAAGTCGTACTGGCGGCGCGCCAGCTTGAGGATGGCGTCGATGTGGTCGGGCTTGACGTCGTTGGCGTGGGCCGGATCGGACGGCGCCGCCAGCACGCCGTAGTTGGGCGTGATGCTCAGCATCGACGAGGTCAGGAACGACGGGTCGAGGCGGTGGATCTGCTGCGCCACGTCGCTCAGCGTGGCCAGCGGCTTGTGGTCGGAGACGAACAGCGAGGCGTCGCCGAATTGCAGGTTCATGTCGATCAGCGCCACGCGCTGCTTGCCGCTGGCGGCCAGCGCGTAGCCGAGGTTGGTGGCGAGGAAGGTGGCGCCGCTGCCGCCCTTGCACGAGATGAAGGCCAGCACCTTGCCGCTGGTCTGGCCGCGCCGTTCCAGCTTCTCGGCGATGCGTTCCATGGCCGGATACAGCGCGCTGCTGGTCACCGGCGACGGCAGCACTTCGCGCACGCCGGCGCGCATCGCCTGCAGCAGGAACTGCGGATCCTGGTCGACGCACAGCGCCACGCAGGCGATGTTGGGATGCTGGGCCGAGAAGCGCTCCAGATGCTCCAGGTCCTCGTCGGCCGACTGCGGACGGTCGATGATCAGCACGTCGGGCATCTGCTCGTCGCTCAGCGTCGCGGTGCGCGACACATTGCCGATCAGGTGATCGATTTCATCGGAGGACGAGCGCGCGCGCAGCAGGCGCATCAGGTCTGCCAGTTGCCGTTCGTCGCGGGATATGACGGTGATCTTCAAGTGTGCCGCTCCTTAGCGTTTGCCGCCGACGCCGATGCTGAAGGCGCCGCTCTGGTCTTCCTTGGTGCTGAAAGACTGCTGGTAGTTCTGGTAGGCCGCCGCCGCCGCTTGCGGGTCGAGGCCGTTGACCGGGCTGCGGTTGCGGCTGGCTTCCGGATGCAGGGTCTGCTGCGCCTGCATCAGCCGCACGCTGCTGCCGAACTGGCGGTCGTAGCGCGGGCTGGTGGCGCAGGCGCCCAGCGTCAATGTGGCAACGGCGGCGAGCAGGATGGTGAGTGTTCGCATGGCGCCTCCTATGGGTTGCCGGCCGGCGCAGGCTCGGGCGCTGGCGCGGCCGGCGGCGGGCTGCGGCCTTCCAGCTTGCCGTTCAGGAAGAAGTCGAAACGGTTCGGCTGGACGTAGTCGTCGGTCGGCAGTTTCGGATTCGGCGGCAGCGGTTGTGCCAGGTGCGGCGTGACGATGAACACCAGCTCGGTGCGGTCGCTCTGGAAATCGCTGCTGCGGAACAGCGCGCCGAGGATGGGGATTTCGCCCAGGCCGGGGAAGGCCTTGATGCTGCTGGTGACGTTGTTCTTGATCAGGCCGCCGATGGCGAAGCTCTGGCCGTCGAACAGCTGCACCGTGGTGCTGGCGCGGCGCGTGGTGAACGACGGCAGGATCGAGGTGGCGGTGCTGCCGCTGGCGGTGATGCCGATGCCTTCGCGGTTGAGCTCGGACACTTCCGGCGTCACGCGCAGGTTGATGCGGCCGCCGTCGAGCACGGTGGGCGTGAAGCGCACGGCGATGCCGTATTCCTTCTCTTCCAGCGTGACCTGGTTGTTGCTGCCGGTGCCGGTCTGCGCCACCGGGATGAAGATCTTGCCGCCGGCCAGGAAGCTGGCCTCCTGGCCGCTGATGGCCATCACGGTCGGTTCGGCCAGCACCTTGATCAGGCCGTCGTTTTTCTGCGCGTCCAGCGTGACGAACTTGCCGCTTTTATTGTTGAAGGCGTCGACCTTGCTCGGATTGCCGCTCAACAGATTGGACAGCATGGTGTAGGTCCAGCTGCCGCGCGAGCCGTTCAGGCCGACGCTGGCGCCGAGCTGGTCGACCAGCGTTTTCGACACTTCGGCGATCTTCACTTCCAGCATCACCTGCTGCGGCGCGGCCACCGCCAGCATGTTGACCACGCGGCCGTTGCTGCCGCCTTGCGACATGCCGGACATCGGGTCCATCGCCTGCTGATAGGCGGCGCCCGCGGCCGCGCCGGAAGCGGCGCTCGGGGCGCCGGTGCCGCTGGCGTTCTGCGCCGCCTGCGCGGCGGCGTCCGGCCCGGCCGACGACCCCTGGTTGCCGCCGCGCGCGTTGCGCGACAGGTAGGCGCTGGCCACCGAGACGATCTGCGCCGCGCGCACCGAGTCGGCCACGGTGCCGGACAGGATCAGCGAGTTGCCGGAGACGGTGATGCGGATGTCGCGTTCATTCGGGAACAGTTCGCTGAACTGCTGGCGCAGGCCGCCGACGTCGAGGCCGACCGTGATGTCGATGACGCTGGCCTGGTTGGCGCGGTTCCACACGATCAGGTTGGTCGAGCCGGTGGCCTTGCCCAGCATGTAGATTTCGCTGGGATTGAGCAGGATGACGTCGGCGATCTTGGCGTCGCCCACGGCCACGCGCGCGGCCGGGAAGGGCAGGCGCATCAGCGACGACTTGCCGGTTGATAGCGTGACCTCCTTGGCCATTTCCACGCCGGCCGGCGCGGCCGGCGTGGCGGCCGCCGCCGGCTTGGCCGGCTGAACCGCAAAAGTGGCCGGCGCCGCGGCGCTCAGCAGGACCGCGAGGGCGGCGGCCCGCAGCGGCAGGACGTGCAATGGCGTAAAGGATACGTGGCTCAAGTCGCGTTCTCCGGTGGCTTAAAATTGTTGTGAACTACGTTCCAGACCTTTGATGACTTCCACCTTGTCGCTGTTGCGCTCGACGCGCGGCAGCGGACGCGGCGCCGGCGCCGCGGCCACCGGCGCTGGCGCTGGCGGCGGCGTGGTGGTGAGGCTGCGCGGCAGCGGCACGCCGGCGTTCGCCGCCTCGCCCAGCAGGCTGCTCTTGGTGGCGCCCTCGGTGTTGGCGGATTGCGGATCGACCTGGTTGCGCAGCACCAGCGACAGCGTGCCGACGCTGCGCGCCAGGTCGAGTTTCTCCACCTGATCGGGCGTCAGTTCCAGCGTGACCGCGTTGACCACTTTCGGCTTGGTATCGTCGCGGCTCGATTCCTGCGCGATCGCCAGCACCAGGATGCGTTCCAGCACGATCTTGGAGATTGCCTGTTCGCGCACCAGGTGGTCGCCGTTGTTGTCGCTTTGGGTGTTGACCAGGATGTCGACGTAATTGCCCGGCAGCGCGAAGCCGGCCACGCCCACCACGTCGTTGACGCGCACGGTCATGGCGCGCTTGCCTTCGGCCACCACCGACGACAGGCCGCCCTGGGTGCCGGCCGGCGCCAGCTTGCCTTCGGTGATCGGTTCGCCGCGCTGCACGTTGGCGCGCGTGATGCGGCCTTCGAGCGCCTTGATGTCGGTCATCGCGCCCGGCGGCACCGAGCTGGCCGGCCAGTCCACCATGTGCACCAGTTCCGGCGTGATGCGCGCACCCATGCTGATGTCGAGCAGCGCCACGGCCACCTTGTTGCTGTTGCTGGCCGACTGGCCGGCGATCCATTGCGCCGCCACCACCACGGCCGCCAGCGCCAGGAACAGCGCCACCCCTATCATTGTCAGAGCACGAGTGTTTCTCATCCCAGCCTTCCTGCGTTAAGCGGATTGGTTTGTTCGCGGCGTTCGCGTTCTTTCTTCTGTTGTTCGGCGGCGACCCGGCGCGCGCCGGCGCCGGCAAAGTAGTTGTGCCAGGCCCAGTCCAGCGAGCGCTGGTTCAAGGCGGGCGGCGTGCTTTCGTAGCGGGCCAGGTCGCGCACCTGGCGGATCAGGTCGCGCGGATAGCAGGCCAGCAACGGCGTCTCGTCCTTGGCATGCAGTCCGCTCAGCAGGTAGTCGAAGGCCGCGGCGTCGAATGCGATGCCGTACTGCGCGCAAGCCTGGCGGAACAGCAGCTCATATTCGGCCGGGCTTTGCGGCGGTACTTCTATCTTGTATCCGAGCCGGCGGAGGAAGGCGCCATCCGACAAACGTTCCGGCAGGAAGTTCGACGAGAATACCACGACCACATCGAAAGGCACTTGAAAAACCAGTCCCGTGTGCAAGGAAAGATAATCGACGCCACGGTCCATCGGCACGATCCAGCGGTTCATCAATTCCAGCGGCGAGCAGCGCTGCCGTCCGAGGTCGTCGATGATGAAAATGCCGTTGTTGGCTTTCAGATGAGGAGGCGCCTGGTACAGGCGCGTGTTGGCGTCGAAGCGCAGGTCGAGCATCTCCAGCGTCAGCTCGCCGCCGGTCAGCGCGGTCGGCCGCTGCAGGCCGCGCACCCAGCGCGCGTCGAGCGTGCGCAGCAGGTCGCTGCCTTCCTCGGCCGGCGGCGTGTCGGTGGCCGGCCGGTGCTGCACCGGATCGTAGAAGGGCACGACTTCGCCGTCGATCATGATGGCGTAGGGCAGGGCGATGGCGCCGTGCAGCAGGTCGCACAGGCGTTCGGCCAGGAAGGTCTTGCCGCTGCCGGCCTGGCCGTAGATGAAAATCGCGCGGCCGGAATTCATCGCCGCGCCCATCTGGTCCAGCACTTGGGTGCTGGCCACCACGTCGTGGAAAGCGGCTTGCACATCGGCACGCGTGACATGCAAGTGACGCACGCTTTGCGTCGCCACCTGCGCCACGTAGGCGGCCAGCGTGACCGGCGCCGGGCCGGCGTAGGCGTTGCGGTTGAGGCAGGCGATGGCGCGCTGCATGCCGGCGTCGGTCAGGTGATAGGTCAGGTCGGCGTCGGTGCCGCTGCCGCCGCTGCGCGTGACCTCGCACAGTTTTTCGTTGCGCAAATGCGTCACCAGCGGCGTGATGACGCTGACGCTCAGTTTCAAATGGCTGGCCAGTTCCGGCAGGCGCACCTGGCCGCGCTGGAACAGCACCTTGCACAGCAGCTCGACCAGGAACAGGAACGGCAGTCCGGTTTCGTCGGTGGTGCGCGGCGCGCGCGCCTCGGCCGGCGCTTCGCTGAGGTGCGGGGTGGACATGCTGCCCATCAGAAGAACAGGCTGCGGCCGCTGCTGGCGCCGACGATCAGGTAGGGCGCGGCGCCGGCGGCGATCGCCACCGCGTAGGGCAGGCGGCCGCTCGGCGTGGCCGGCGCCTCCATCTTCGGCACTTCGCCCGCGAGCGAGCGCAGCATGCTGTATTTGATCAGGTGCCAGGTGTTGTAGAGCATGGGTTTGAGGCGGCCGTTGAAGCCGGCCACGACCAGGGCCAGCACGCCGCCGGCCAGCAGCGTCAGCAGCGTGATACCGGCCACCGCGCCGGGGCCGGTGAAGGCGCCGATCATGGCCATCAGCTTGACGTCGCCGGCGCCCAGCGCGCGCATGGCGTACATCGGCAGCAGCAGGCACAGGCCCACGGCCAGGCCGGCCAGCGCTTTGACGAGGCCGATGCCGCCGAAGACTTGTATGAAGAGACCGTCGCCAGAAGGCAACACCGCATTGAACAACAGCCCCAGCACTGCGCCGCCGAACACCAGCGCATTGGGAATGCGGCGGGTGCGCAGATCGCTCCAGACTGCCAGTGCCAGCAAGCAGCACAGTATGATCAACGGCAAGATGGTCATTCGTTCGCCTTTAAAGGGGGCAGACAATTTAGTGTATAGAATATTTCCGGAACGGCGTACACCGTTCCGGAAATATTTGCAGCTTGCAAATCAGGAGGATTTCACCAGGCCTGAGATATAGCTCAACGAATCGGACAGTTTCGTACCGAGAATGGCGACACCGGCGGCAACCGCGGCTGCGATCGCAGCGGCCATCAGTGCGTACTCGATGGCGGTGATGCCATCTTCGTTGCGGACAAAATTACGGAGGGCATTCATTAGGGGCCTCGGGAAGTTAAGGAAAGGGCCGTCGCGCCTACGGGTTGCGGTTGGAGCGGCGGGTTGCCGTGTGCGGCCGTCGGCCTCCGCACGGCACGGATAAAAAAGATCCGGAGCGGGTCCGGATCTTTCGATGCGGCGGCCGCTTACGACGACTTGATCAGGCCGGAAATATAGGTCAGCGAGGCGGTGATTTTCGGACCGAGAATGGTCAGGCCGGCGGTGATGGCGGCGGCGATGGCGGCGGCCATCAGGGCGTATTCGATGGCGGTGATGCCGTCTTCGTCGCGGAGGAAGTGGGTGATTGCGTTCATGCTGAGCCTCGTTAAAAGTTAGTTGAGTAGGGGTTGCTGCGTCAACTAAAACGGGGTTCAGGTTTTAGGTACTGCGATGTTGCCGATATGAAGCATTCTACGTTGTCTTGCTGGTCACTGTACAGCAGACAAACGTCACTTTCAAACCGTGACATTTGTCACGGTGGTTCACGTCTTGGAGCCGAGCACGGCCAGGATGGCGATGATCACGATCACCGACGCCAGGGCGGCAATCAGCGCGTATTCCAGCAGCGTGGCGCCGTCATCGTGGCGGATGAAGCGTTGAATCGATGGTGTGCGCATACTGCTGCTCCTGTAAGCCTGATGATCATGGGGTGGTGCAAACCGACATTCTAGACAGCCTGGTATCGTTTCACATCCGACAAACGTCATGATGTGGCGTGACATTTGTCACGCAAAAAAAATCCGGAACGCGGTTCCGGATTGTGAACTGCTGAACAACGCGGCGGTCGATCAGGACGATTTGATCAGGCCGGAGATGTAGGTCAGCGAAGCGGTGATTTTCGGGCCCAGGATGGCCAGGCCGGCGGTGATGGCGGCGGCGATGGCGGCGGCCATCAGGGCGTATTCGATGGCGGTGATGCCGTCTTCGTTGCGGATGAAATTGGTGATTGCGTTCATGATGAGCCTCGTCAAAGTTGGTGGAGTAAGTGGGTTACTGCGTCAACTAAAACGGGGTTCAGGTTTTAGGTACTGCGTGTTGCACTGCTGATGTAAGTCATTCTACGCACGGCCTCGGCACCGCACATCCGACAAACGTCACGATATGCGGTGACATTTGTCATGCGGCGCGCGGCGATTACGACGATTTGATCAGGCCCGAGATGTAGGTCAGCGAGGCGGTGATCTTCGGTCCGAGAATGGTCAGGCCGGCGGTGATGGCGGCGGCGATGGCGGCCGCCATCAGCGCGTATTCGATGGCGGTGATGCCGTCTTCGTCCTGGAGGAAATTCTGGATGGCGTTCATGGTGTGTCTCCTTGTCTGGTTCAGGCGCAGGTGCCGCCGATGAAAACCATTCTACGCAGCGGCGCCGCGCCGCGCAGTGGACAAACGTCACGATCTCAGGTGACATTTGTCACCAATTCTCACACTAGGCCGGGACGCTGGTCATGCCGTGCCGGGTGGCGTAGACGTACAGCTCCAGCCGGTTGGCCACGCCGAGCTTCTGGTAGATCGTGGTCAGGTTGTTGCGCAAGGTCGGCTCGGCGATGAACAGCTTGGAGGCCAGCTCCTTGTTCGGCGCGCCGTTGCCTTCCACCACCACGGCGACGATCTTGCGTTCCTTCGGCGTCAGCGAGGCGATGCGCGCCGCTTCCGGATCGGCCTTGGCCGGCGCCGACAGCTGGCCCAGCAGGGCGTTCATCAGCGACGGGTCGACGCACATATCGCCCTTGAACACGGCGCGGATGCTGTTGAGCACCACGTCGGCCGGCGCCTCCTTGCTGACCACGCCACGCGCGCCGAGCTTGACGACCTGCGTCAGCAAGCCCTGGTCGCGGTTGCCGGACAGGATCATCACCCTGGCGCCGCTTTGCTGCAGCAGCTGCGGCAGGATCTCGATCGAGCTGCGGCCCTCGAGGTCGAGGTCGAGCACGATGACATCGGGTTTCAGCAGGCTGGCCTGCTGCAGCGCGGTGTCGTTGTTGTGCGCGGTGCCGACCAGCGTCAAATCGCTGCCGCCGCCTTCGATCAGTTTTTCCAGCCCCCACAGCATGGTCTTGTGGTCGTCTACCAGCAGAATGCGGATAGGTGTGCTCATGTCTTGCCTCGGTCAGTTATACCGGGATGGCGATGCTGACTGCGGTGGCGCCTGGCGTATCGCAGTCGATCTCGATCGTTCCGCCCAGCGCAGCGGTGCGCTCGGCGAGTGATCCAGGCAGGAATGGGGCCGTGGGACCTTCCGGGGTTTCATTTTCGATGCGTATCCGCAGCTGGCCGTCAGCGTTGTTCAGGCTGATCGTCCCGGTGCGGGCGCGGGTGTGTTTGCGTATATTGTGCATGCCTTCATTCACGATCTGGAACACTTCCGCAGCGAGCCGGTCGCTGATGGCCAGGCCGTCCTGCGCCTGGATTGTTATCTGGATATCGTAGAACTCTTGCACCTGCTGCGCCTGACGGCGCAACGCCACCAGCAGTTCAGCGTCGGTTTGCGACGCACCCTGCCGTACTTGACGGGTGAATTGTCGCATGTCGCCGATGACCTGGGTGGTCATGTCGAGCAGTTTATCAAGTTCCGCCGCGACCGGGTGGTCCGATTGCAACGTTTGACGCACCGCGCTGATGCCGTGGCGCAGGCCGATGTAGGGCTGGATGGTGGTGTCGTGCAGGTCGCGCGCGATCTTCTGCCGCTCGCGGAAGGCGGCGTCCGAGGCCAGCCGGTCGAGCAGCACGATGTTCTCGATCACCGGAAACACCTGCGCCGCCAGCTGTTGCAAAAACACCGCATCGACGCGGCTGAAGCGGTGCCGGTCCGACACCACGTAAATCCGGCCCTCGCCCTTGCGCAGCGGCAGCGGGGCGCTGATGAAGGAACTGGCATCGAGCAAGTCGATGAGCTGTTCGACGGTTTCCGGCGGCAGGCGCTGCCAGCGCGCCTGCTGCGGCGTGCGGCTGCGCGACTCCAGCGTGCCGGGCAGGCGCGCATGCAGCGCCGACGCGTACTGCACCAGCGCCTGCGGCGCGAACACCAGCAGCGGCGCGGCCGCGCCTTCCGGCAGCCGCGACAGCGAGGCGCGGCCCTGCGGCGCGCCCGACGAGTGCAGCTGCCACAGCTCGTCGGGATGGTCGCGCATCAGCAGCAGGCAGTTGCTGGCGTGGTAAAAGTCGCGTGTCTGCTGCAGCACCAGGGCGATGGTCTGGTCGACGCCGAAGCGCGGATTGGCCAGGCGGCTGACGTCGCGCAGCAGGCGCAGGCGGCGCCGCTGCGCCACGCCCAGGCCGCCCCAGTAGGCGATCATGTAGCCGAGCGCCAGCACGAAGGCGGTGCGCAGCAGCAGGTGGGCGTGGTTGATGCTGCTGTCGGTCAGCCAGGTCGACAGCGCCAGCGCGAAGGTGGCGCCCAGCGTGATGCGCGCGCCTTCGTCGAAGCCCCACTGGAACGAGGCGGTCAGGATGACGAAAAAGAAAAAGGGGAAGAAGAAGCTGTTGCCGCCGCCGGTGCAGTACACCATCAGCGCGTACCAGCCGAGGTCGATCCAGTACACGGCCTTGCCGTGCCAGAACGGCGTGCGGTGGCGGCGCGCCACCAGCAGCAGGGTCAGGCTGTGCAGCAGATAGCCGCCGAAGATCAGCGAGTTCAGCAGGTTGCGCTCGCCATAGCGGTTGCCGAGGTCGCCGGGCGCGACCACCAGCGTCAGGATGGCGGTCAGCGCCAGCACCAGGCGCATGACAAACACCATCGACGCGCCGACGGCGTCGCCCGCGCTGCGCGCGCCGGTGCTGGAAGGGCTTTGTGGTATCAATCGCGTCTCCTGCCGCGCATGCCGGCGGCTTCACATACACCCAAGCTAAACAAAATAGCGATTCGATAGTTGTTGCTAACTCAATCGAGTCTACGCAGTCGAAGCTGCTCTGTCCAGCCAGCGCGTGTTACGCTGCTTGCCATGGTTCACGCCCGCGTTCGCCCAACGCCACGCCGGCGCCGTGTTTTTGATGCCGTTAGAAAACATTAAATAACTAGGCGACATAAATGAATCGGGATAGAATAGCTCACCGTCACCTCATTCCCGTGGCGCTGCCGCCGGCCGTTGCTGCGCCGGCCAGCCCGTCAGCAGTGCCGCGCCATCTGCGCTCCCGCCTGTCTTTGCAACGTAACCGTACCACGGACGCAACACCATGAGAGTGCCCGGATTCCTGCGCCGCCAGCGCGGCTCGGCCGTCGTCGAGATGGCCATCGTCGCCCCTGTCGCGTTTCTGTTATTGATCGGCCTGATCGAATTCAGCCTGGTCTTCTTTGTCACGCTGACCATGCAGTACGCGGTGCGCGAAGGCGCGCGCTACGCCGTCACCGGCCGCACCGACGTCGACCCGACCTCGCGCCTGAAGTCGGTGATGCAAGTGATCCGCACCAATTCCATGGGCTACCTCGATACGGTGTGCCCGGTGTTCTCGGTCAACGGCACGGTGTCGTCGACCGCCAACGCCGCCACCGTGCTCGGCGCGCCCGGCGACATCGTGGTGCTGCGGCTGGACTGCACCTGGAACCTGGCCACGCCGATCGTCGCCGCCGTGTTCCCCAGCGGCCAGTACAAGTTCGCGGTGGCCGCCACCATGCAGAATGAGGCGTTCACGCCATGAGCCCGCGCCGTTATTACCGCCATCGCGGCCTGGCCGCCGTCGAGTTCGCGCTGCTGCTGCCGCTGCTGCTGGTGCTGATGCTGGGGCTGGTGGACGTGGCGCGCGCCATGCAGGCGCAGATGATCCTGATTAACCTCAGCCGCGAGGCCGCCAACCTGGCCTCGCGCGGCAAGCTGCAGCTGTCGGAAAACGCCCAGACCATCATCGGCCAGGTGGCGGCGTCGGCGCCGCCGCTCGACATGAACAAGCTGGGCATGATCTACATCACCCGCATCATGGGCTCGACCTCGGGCGGCACCACCAGGAGCATCGTGCTGGAGCAGTACCGCTGGGACGACGCCGTCAACAACCGCGGCTACCGCATCAGCGGCTACGCGCCGCTGTCGAAGGTCTGGACGTGCAGCAACTGGGCCAGCGGCACGGCCGGCACCTGCGTGGTGCCGACCGGGACCACGGCGCCGGTGGTGTCGATGATGAGCGGCCAGCTGCTCGACGGCGAAGTGATCTACGTGGTCGAGGCCTACTACAAGTACAACATGCTGTTCCAGACCTTTACCTTCGGCAGTTTCAGCACGCCTTCGCTGGCGACCGATTTTTACTCGATGACGGTATTCTGACCATGCGCTTCTATAAACATACCCAACGCGGCGGCATCACGCTGATGGTGGTGCTGTCGCTGACCACGCTGCTGGCGGTGGTGGCGCTGGCCTTCAGCGCCGGCCTCAGCTACATGGTCCGCTCCAAGCTCAACGCCGCCACCGACGCCGCCGGCCTGGCCGCCGCGCGCGCCATCAGCAACGGCACCACGCAGGTCGAGCAGACCGCCAACGCCAAGGCGGCGGCGCAGCGCTTCTTCAACGCCAACTTCCCGGCCAACTACCTGATGTCGACGGCGACGCTGAACGACGTCGGCGTCTCCTTCAGCGCCAGCGAGGTGACGGTGACCGTCAGCGCCTCGGCCAGTTTGCCGACCGCGCTGTTCGGCGGCTTCAGCACCGGCGTGCTGGCGCCGTCGGTCCTGACCGAAACCAAGCGCAAGGACCTCGACATGATCGTGGTGATGGACACCTCCGGCTCGCTGGCCGGCTCGGCCGCCAATGTGCGCAGTTCGGCGGTGACCTTCCTCAACCAGTTCAACGTGACGCGCGACCGCGTCGGCCTGGTGCACTTCGCCTTCGGCTCGATCGTCGACGACGCCATCCGGCCGATCGCGCGCGGCTTCGACCGCGCCAGCATGACCACCCACATCAAGGCGTATTCGTTCAGCGGCTCGACCGCGTCGGCCGAAGGCATGTACACCGCGCGCGACCAGATCAACAGCGTGCCGACGGCCAATTTGAACCGTTCCAACCTGCGCGTGATCGTGTTCTTCTCGGACGGCGCGCCGAACTCCTTCGGCGCCTACCTGAACTGGAAGACGGCCGGCACCTGCACCCAGGCCGGCACCATCT
Organism: Duganella alba; assembly: GCF_009674495.1. Taxonomy (GTDB): domain Bacteria; phylum Pseudomonadota; class Gammaproteobacteria; order Burkholderiales; family Burkholderiaceae_D; genus Rugamonas; species Rugamonas alba. The sequence continues at coordinate 19,283 of NZ_WKJN01000047.1, forward strand.
ACACCGACGATGACGGCTCGGGCACGCCGGCCGGGCTGTACAAGCTGGACCAGCAGTACGACGACATCGGCGGCAACTGCACGCCGTCCGATTTGCCGAGCAAGGTCACCTCGCTGCCGGACTGGTACAACGCCCACAATCCGACGCTGACGCCGAACGACCCGGCGCTGCGCGAATACCCGGTGGTGACCACCACGCCGCGCGTGGTGACCAACACGCTGACGTATGCCAACGTCAACCGCGCCGCGCGCAACCTGGTGGAGGCGATGGCGTCGAAATCGCGCGACGAGGGCATCTACATCTTCACGCTGGGATTGGGATCGAGCTTGAAGATCGGCACCGGGGTCGACGGCGAGAAGGGCGAGGACACGCTGAAGTGCATGGCCAACTCGGTCGACGCGCCGGCGCGCTGCTACAACGCCGCCAAGCCGGTCGGCGTCTACTGCTACGCCGCCACGCAGGCCGACCTGACGCCATGCTTCTCGAAGCTGGCGTCCGCCATCCTGCGCATCTCCAAATAAACCCGGGGTCAGGTCCCCCATTTCTACACGAGCTCTGCCGTAACAGCCGTTACAGCAGAGCTCGTGTAGAAATGGGGGACCTGACCCCGGATGGGGTTTAGCGGTGGTTGGGTGCGGCGACGGCGGCCAGTGGCGGCGTGGCGGCCTTGTGGGCGAAGGACATCAGTTCCCAGCTGTCGCGGCTGTAGAGGCGGCCCTGGGCGTCGGCGTCCTGGTAGTCCAGCTTGACGTAGTTGTTGAGCGAAGGGACGAACCAGACGGTCTCGGTCAGCTTGCCGCCGCCGCGCGTGGCGTCGTTGGCATCGGCATATTGCGCCTCCACCACGATCTTCAGCGCCTCGAATTCACCAGCCGGCACCCGCACTTTTTCCCAGTCCAGCACCTTGCCCTTGATGGCGTAGCGCTGTTGTTTTCCAGCCTTGCTGTTGTCGCCGACCACCTCGCTGCTCCATTCGCTGCCGGGCGCCATCGGGAAGGTGAAGCGGGTAAACGATGGGCTGAAATGCATGCCGCCACGCTCGACCGGATTCATGTCCGGACTGAACAACTGGGTGCTGATCAGCGCGCCGCTGGCGGCGCGCTTGATCGCCATGTGCACGCCGGCCTCGTCGATGGAAGCCACTTCCATGCGGTTGACGTTGCCTTTGGCGCCTTTCCATACGTCGGTGTATTGATAGGTCCACGAATCGCCGACCGCCGGCGCCGGGGCCGGCACCGATTCGTGGTTGCCTGCCCGCGCGAGTGCGCAAGGCAGGATGAAACAGAGCAAGGCAAACGTACGTTTGATGGTCATGCTGTCTCCTTTGTTGTGGTTTGTTCATTGACTATATAACCAAGTTTCAAAGAGAGCTAGCGGCAGTGCAGCAAAGTTTCCCGTACGTATTAATCGACGTAGTGATCGGCTGTCAGGGCTGCGAAGCCAGCACCGCGGCGCCGCCGGTTTCCTTGACGGTGACCGCGCCATTGGTCTGGCCCGGGCCGATCATGGTGCCGTTGGCCATGCCCATGGCGTTGGTGCGGAAGCTGCCGACCGGCGCCGCGTTGCCACCGGCGTAGACGTCGTACTGCGTGTCCGGCTTCAGCTTGTACAGGAAGGCTTCGATCGATTCCACCACGCCCAGGCTGCGCACCACGACAAAGCCCTTGCTGTCGCCCTGCAGCGGCTTGAGCTGGATGTTGACCGCGTCCTGGTTCACGCGCGGCACCAGGTTCGACTTGTCGCTGGCCGACGGCGCCACGTGCGACAGGTAGACCAGCGCCTGCGGCGCCTGGCCGCCGCCGATGGTGGCGACGATCTTGTTGCTGGCGGTGTCGATCGCCTGCACGCCGTCGCCGTTTTCCAGGCCGATGTAGACGCGGCTGTTGTCGTCCGAGGTCCAGGCGCCGTGCGGCAGCGCGCCGGTCGGGATGGTGGCCAGCAGCCTGGCTTCCTTGCCGGTGCTGTAGACCTTGACCACGTTCTCGCCGCCGATGGTGACGTAGGCGCGCACCTCGTCGCCGACCTTGGCGAAGGCCAGGTGGTTGGAGATGAAGCCGGTGTCGATCACGCCGGTCACTTCCAGCGTCCTGGTGCTGATGCGCGTGACCTTGCCGACGTCCTTGTGCGTCATCCAGATTTCGCTGTAGTCCGGCGTGAACTGCAGGAACGGCGAGAACGGGCTGACCACGTTGATGCGCTTGATGATGGTGTGCGAGGCGACGTCGATGATGTCCACCGTCGGCGTGAAGCTCGATACCGCGAACGCCAGCTTGCCGTCCGGATGGAACTGCACCATGCCCGGCCCGAGGTCGGTCTGGATGCGCCGCGTTTCCTTGAACGTCACCGGATCGATGACCGAGATGTAGTCCTCGCCGCGCACCACCACCCACACTTCCTTGCCGTCGGCGCTGAAGAAGCCTTCATGCGGCGAGCGGCCGACATAGGTCTTGCCCTTGACCTTGTTGGTGGCGGTGTCGATGAAGGTGACCGAGTTGGACCCGTTGGAAATGGCGATCAGCGTCTTGTGGTCCGGCGAAAAGCCCAGGCCGTGCACGTTGATCTCGCCTTTGTAGAGCGGCGACAGCACGTCCGGCCGCGAATTGCCCAGCTTGATCTGGCCCAGCAGCGTGTTGGTGGCCGGACTGAACACCGAGATGGTATTAGTATTCTGGTCGGCCGTGTAGACGCGGTCCAGCGGCGAGATGGCGGCCCAGGCGCTGGCGCACAGCATGGCGCCGGCGGCGAATGCGAGTTGCTTCATTTGGTGGTCTCCTTGGTGGGGTGGTGTTGCAGCCAGGCTTGCATGACGTTGATCTCGACCTGCTGCTCGGCGATGATGCCGAGCGCCAGGTTGCGGATCTCCGGGTCCTGAGTGGTCAGCAGCACGGCCTTGGCCATGTCGATGGCGCCCTGGTGGTGCGGCATCATCATGGTGACAAAGTCGTGTTCCGGCACGCCGTTCATCGGCGCCTGCTTCATGCCGGCGTCCATCACGGCCATGGCGTCGTCCATCAGCGCGCTGAACGGCTTGGTGCTGCTGGCGACGAATACCGGCGGGGTGGCGGACGGCGCCGCGTCGGCGCCGTGGTGGTGGTGTTCCTGCGCCTGCGCGCCTGCCGCGATCAGCGACAGGGCGGCAAGGCAGCTGGCGATGGCGGCCCGCATCGGATCAGCCGCGGTACAGCGGGTTGCTGGCGACGTAGACGGTCACCATGCCGACCTCCACGCCGGCCGGGGCGATCCTGGCCAGGTCGAAGCGCTCTTCGTTGTGCAGGGTCTCGAAATGCCAGGTGAAGCTTTTGCCGTTGACGTTGAAGGCCACGGTTTCGCCGTTGTTGACGTTGACCCATTTGGTGCCGGCGTCGATGGTGATCTGGCGGTCGGCATAGGCGCCGGCGGCGGCGCTGCCGTAAGGCGCTTGCTGGCCGGTGGCGGCGTGCACGGCGCCGGCGCCGGCGATCAGGGCGGTGGCCACCAGGGCGGTGCGGAGGAGGTTGAACATGATCTTTCCTTTCAATATGACTGCTGTTGTCGCCAGTCTAAGAAAAAGCGGCTGACACGACGATGACGGTTAAATGACAGTTTTGTAATCCCGGCGACGCTTAGCCGCGGTACAGCGGATTGCTGGCGACGTAGACGCTGGTCATGCCGGCGTCCACGCCGGCCGGGGCGATCCTGGCCAGGTCGAAGCTGCCCATGCCGCGCAGGGTGTCGAAGCGCCAGGTGAAGGTTTTGCCGTTGACGTTGAAGGCCACGGTGTCGCCGTCGTTGACGTTGACCGATTTGATGTCGGCGGTGATGGTGACCTGGCGCGCGGCGGCGCTGCTGGCGACGGCCTCGCCGTAGGCGGCCGGCTGGCTGGTGGCGGCGTGGGCGGCGCCGGTGCCGGCGATGACGGCGGTGGCGACGAGGGCGCTGCGGAGGGCGTTGAACATGATGTTTCCTTTCAGTGGTGAGTGACGATGGAGCCATTCTAGGCAGCCGGCACTGACGGGACGATGACCCGCCCATGACACATTTGTAATCCACGCGGCGCTGCTTAAAACGGACAATGGGAGTCCGTTGCAACCATTGGGGAGTTATTCATGTCACGTCTTGTTCGCGTCATCAGCCTGGCCGTGCTGGCCAATATCGCCGTCGCCGGCCATGCATGGGCGCACGCCCACCTGAAAGCGGCGGTGCCGGCGGCGCAGGCCGCAGTGGCATCGCCAAGCGGGCTTGATCTCACGTTTTCCGAGTCGGTGAACCCGTCCTTCAGCGGCGTCCGGCTGACCGGGCCGGATCAGCAGGAGGTCAGGCTGGAGGCGGTGTCGCTGGCCGATGGCGGCAAGACCTTGCGGGCGCCGGTCGCCGTCAAGCTGGCGCCCGGCGTCTACAGCGTCGACTGGCACGTGCTGTCCGTCGATGGGCACAAGACCAGCGGCGCCTACCGCTTTACCGTGAAGCCGTGAATGCGATCGACCTGGCGCTGCTGGCCAGCCGCTTTGTGTTTGATGTGGGCGCCCTGTTCCTGTGGGGCGCGGCGGCGTATCTGAGCACGCTGGTGCCGGCCGGATTGCGGCAGCCGTCATGGGCAAGCATCGGCGCTACGCGGCGGGCGGCCATGGCGGGCATAGCGCTCGCGGTGCTGTGCCTGCTGCCGCTGCAGGCGGCCAGCCTGGGCGACGGCTGGCGCGACGCAGGCAATCCGCAGCTGCTGTATCGCGTGGCGACCGGGACCAGCATCGGCGCGGCCTGGGGCATGCAGGCGGTGGTGCTGGCCTGCCTGCTGGTCCGGCGCTGCATGCGGGCCTGCGCGCTGGGTGGCGCGGCCCTGCTGGGCAGTTTGAGTCTTACCGGCCACGCGGTCATGCATGACGGCTGGATGCGTGTGCTGCATCAGCTCAATCAGTTGCTGCACCTGTTGAGCGGGGGCGCCTGGCTGGGCGCGCTGGTCGTGGTGCTGACCCTGCTGCCACGCCTGAAGCGCGCCGAGGAATTCGCGGCGGCCAGGCTGGCGCTGGTGCGCTTTTCCAGCGTCGGTCACGTGGTCGTGCTGATGGTGCTGCTGAGTGGCGTGGCCAGCAATTTCCTGATCCTTGGCGCCTGGCCGCTGGCGCTGTCGCAGCCCTACCAGCGCCTGCTGCTGTGCAAGGCCGCGCTGGTGCTGCTGATGGCGGCCATCGCCGTGGCGAACCGCTACATCGTGGTGCCGCGCCTGCGCGCCTCGCCGCTGTTCCGGTGGGCCGTGTGCGCCGAGCTGGTCCTGTCCGGCATCGTGGTGCTGCTGGCCGCCGCCATCGGCATGCTGGCGCCGGACGCCTAGCGCTGCAGGCGTGCCGCTTCCTCGCGCGCGCTCGACAGCGGCATGCTGGTCATGCGTCCGCTGGGCACGCCGTTGATCACTTCCGGCACCAGCGCCTCGACGCCGACGTCGGTGCGCGCGCCGAGCGCCTGCAGCTTGCGCATCGCCTGCTGGTTGCCGGCCCAGATCGCCAGCGTCAGGACATTGGCCTTGACCAGGTTCGGCTGCACGGCAAACCGCAGATCGGCCGGCGCCTTGGCCACCAGCTGATCGAAGCGCGGAATCTCGCCGGTCTGCGCTTGCGTAAAGGTCAGCATGTAGCGGCGGTCGAAGTCGGCATGCTGCTCGGCCAGCAGGTCGAGCACTTGCGGCAGTCGCGGATTGCGGTTCATGATCGGCAGTTCCAGGTTGGAGCCGCCGCGCTGGCCCAGCACCGGCGTCGCCAGCGGCAGCAGCTCGCCGGCTTCGCGGTACAGGCGCAGCGCGTCGAGGTCGCAGCTTTCGATGGCCTTGGCCTTCGATTCCTCGTCGAAGCCATAGCCCAGGGACTTGAGCTTGCCGCGCGCGTCGGCCGGCGTCAGCGCGGCGCGGATGGCGCCGACATCTTCCTTCACCTGCCGCAGGTCGCCGACCATGGACACCATCAGCGCCAGTTCGGCGCGGGCGAACGGCATGCCCTGCGCATCGGCCAGCGCCAGCCAGCCGGCGGCCGACTGGGTGCTGCGGCGGCTGGCGGGATCGGCGCCGAAGCCCTGGCGATAGGCCACGCCCAGCACCGCCGCCGCCACCACGTTGCCGCCGCGCGCCTGCTGTTCCAGCAGGGGCAGGTCGCTTTCCTGCAGCACGGCGGCGCGGGCGCGGATCTCGTGCGCCAGCGCGCTCTGTTCTGCCGGCGTGGCGCTGGCAAACCATTGCGGCGGCCCAGCATCGGCGTCGG
>NZ_WKJN01000048.1 GCF_009674495.1 Duganella alba
CGTTGCGGCGGCCGGCGTTGCCGCATTGGCCGCGGCGCCCGCAGCGGGAGCGTCGGCGGCCGGTGCCGGCGTTGCCGGCTTCGGTGCCGGCGGCAGCACCGGAATCAATCCTGGTGCGCCATTCGCCGCAGGCGCAGCGCCAGCGGCGGCAGGTTGGCCCTCGCCCTCTTTCGGCGCATCCTTGATGGCCGCCATCTTGTTATTGTGCTTGCGCGGCGCGCGCTGTTCTTCATCCGGCGGACGCGGAGGCATCTCCGGCGTCGACATCAGGATCAGCAGCTGCGTATTGTTGGCGATGCCGGCCAGCGGCTGGCAGATCACGCCGCCGAACGAACCGCCGGCGCTGTTCTCCACCTGCGTCACGCGCGCCACCGCCAGGCCGGCCGGATACACACCGTCCAGGCCCGAGGTGACGACGATATCGCCCACCTGGATATCCGCATTCGGCGCCGTGAAGCGCAATTCCAGATTGCCCGACTTGCCGCGACCATAGGCCACGCTGCGCAAGCCATTGCGCAGCAGCTGCACCGGAATCGCCTGCTCCTTGTCGGACAACAGCGTCACTTCGGACGTAAACGGGAACACGCGCGTGACCTGGCCGACCACGCCCTGGTTATCGATGACCGGCAGGCCAAGCGCCACATCCTGGTGGGTGCCACGGTCGAGAATGATCTTGCGGCTGTTGGCGTCGCGCGCGTCGTACAGCACTTCGGCCAGCATCGACTTGACCGGCACGCGCTCGCGCGCGTCCATCAGCTTGCGCAGCTGGGCGTTTTCCGCCGACTGGAGCTGCGCCTGCTGCAAAGCCTGCGAGCCGAGTATCTGCTGACGCTTCAACTCGCGCACCTGCTTTTCCAGCGACGACAAGGTAGAGAAATAATCACCGACGCCGTAGATGGCGTCGCGCGGCAGCAAGGCCACCTTCTGCACCGGCGACAGCACCGCGCCGGCATAGTAACGCACCGTTTCCAGGCTGCGCATGTGCGAGTCGACCAGCAGCAGTGCAATCGATATGCACGCGAACACCGTCATCTTGACCCGCGCAGAAGCGCCTTGCTTGAAAAGTGGCGGAGGACTGTATTCCATGACTTCCAATAATCCGGCGCTCGCGCGCCAACGAGACTGTCAACTCACTCTAATGCATCGGGGCCGCTGTTTCGCGGCCCCGTTTTATTCAGATCACTCGTAGGAGAAGATCGAGCCCAGTTGGTCCATGCGCTCCAGCGCCATGCCCGAGCCGCGCACCACGCAGGTCAGCGGATCTTCGGCCACCAGCACCGGCAGACCGGTTTCCTCCATCAGCAGGCGGTCCAGGTCGCGCAGCAGCGCGCCGCCACCGGTCAGCATCATGCCTTTTTCGGCGATGTCGGCGCCCAGTTCCGGCGGCGTCTGTTCCAGCGCGTTCTTGACGGCGGAGACGATGTTGTTCAGCGGGTCGGTCAGCGCTTCGAGGATCTCGTTGGACGAAATCGTGAACGAGCGTGGAATGCCTTCGGACAGATTGCGGCCCTTGACTTCCATTTCCTTGACTTCGGAGCCAGGGAAGGCCGAACCGATGGCCTTCTTGATCGCCTCGGCGGTCTGCTCGCCGATCAGCATGCCGTAGTTGCGGCGGATGTAGTTGACGATCGCTTCGTCGAACTTGTCGCCGCCCACACGCACCGAACCTTTGTAGACCATGCCGCCCAGCGAGATGATGCCCACCTCGGTGGTGCCGCCGCCGATGTCGACCACCATCGAGCCGGTGGCGTCCGACACCGGCAGGCCGGCGCCGATGGCCGCTGCCATCGGCTCTTCGATCAGGTACACCTGCGAGGCGCCGGCGCCGAGCGCCGATTCGCGGATCGCGCGGCGTTCCACCTGGGTCGAGCCGCACGGCACGCAGATGATGATGCGCGGCGAAGGACGGAAGAATTTGGAGTCGTGCACCATGCGGATGAACTGTTTCAGCATCTGCTCGGTGACGGTGAAGTCGGCGATCACGCCGTCTTTCATCGGGCGGATCGCCTCGATATTGCCAGGCACCTTGCCCAGCATCTGCTTTGCTTCTTTACCAACTGCCTGGATCGTTTTCTTGCCATTCGGGCCGCCTTCCTGGCGGATCGCGACGACCGAAGGTTCATCCAGAACGATGCCCTGGCCGCGAACGTAGATCAGAGTGTTGGCCGTGCCCAAGTCGATGGCCAGATCAGAGGAAATATACCGACGTAAAAAACCAAACATTAAAGTGTCCTGTGGCGCTACCGATGTGCGCGTAAACCGTTGAGTGAGAAATCCTGTCCGGATGCGGCGGCAGCAATGATTCAGCGCCGACAACGCATCAACCCGCCATTCTACCTTATAATTTGACTGCGATTTATCGAAAATCCACCCAAAAGTGTGACGCCTGAGACCGCTGTTTAAGCGGCATTCACCGGTGAATATCGGTGAATAGGCAGAATTTCAAGTTTTTTATCAATATCACAACCAACCCGTGCCATGTCCCTGACCCTATCCGACGTAACCCGCATTGCCAAACTGGCCCAACTTGAGATGAGCGAACAGCAAAGCGCCACCGCGCTGGAGCAGCTGAACGGCATTTTCGCCCTGGCCGAACAGATGCAGGCGGTTGATACCGAAGGCGTCGCCCCGCTGAGCCATCCGCTGGCGGCGCACATGAATAACATCGCCCTGCGCCTGCGCGACGACGTGGCCAGCGAACCGAATCGCCGCGACGCCTATCAAACGGTAGCGCCCAAGACCCAGGACGGCCTGTACCTGGTGCCGAAAGTGATCGAATAAGCCGCTTTAGCGCCCTGCCTTCTTGCACCGATCACGAATCTGAATTGAAACGCCATGCATACCAAAACCATTAAAGAGCTGTCCGCCCTCCTGCAAAGCAAGGCGATTACCGCCACCGAACTGGCCACCCAGTTCCTCGACCGCATCGAGAAAAGCGACCTGAACGCCTTCCTGCACGTGGACCGCGCGCTGACCCTGGCGCAAGCGGCCGAAGCGGACGCCCGCATCGCCGCCGGCACCGCCACGCCGCTGACCGGCGTGCCGATCGCCCACAAGGACATCTTCGTCACCCAGAACTGGCGCTCGACCGCCGGCTCCAAGATGCTGGCCAACTACGTCAGCCCGTTCGACGCCACCGTGGTGGAGAAGTTCCGCGCGGCCGGCATGGTCACGCTGGGCAAGCTCAATTGCGACGAGTTCGCCATGGGTTCGGCCAATGAAAACTCGGCCTTCGGTCCGGTGAAAAATCCGTGGGACAAAAGCGCCGTGCCGGGCGGCTCGTCGGGCGGTTCCGCCGCCGCCGTGGCCGCGCGCCTGGCGCCGGGCGTCACCGGCACCGACACCGGCGGCTCGATCCGCCAGCCGGCCGCCTTCTGCGGCATCACCGGCATCAAGCCGACCTACGGCCGCGTGTCGCGCTACGGCATGATCGCGTTTGCCTCGTCGCTGGACCAGGGCGGCCCGATGGCGCAGACCGCCGAAGACTGCGCGCTGCTGCTCAACGCCATGGCCGGCTTCGACGAACGCGATTCGACCTCCTTGACGCCGGAACTGGGCGGCGTGGACGAAGACTTCACCCGCGAACTGGGTCAGCCGCTGACCGGCCTGCGCATCGGCGTGCCGAAAGAGTACTTCGGCGAAGGCCTGGCGAAAGACGTGGAAGACGCCGTGCGCGCCGCGCTGGCCAAGTACGTGGAGCTGGGCGCGACCCTGGTCGACATCTCGCTGCCGAACACCGCGCTGTCGATCCCGGCCTACTACATGATCGCGCCGGCGGAGGCCTCGTCCAACCTGTCGCGCTTTGACGGCGTGCGCTTCGGCCATCGCGCCGACGGCTACAAGGATCTGCAGGACATGTACCGCAAGACCCGCGCCGAAGGCTTCGGCGCCGAGGTCAAACGCCGCATCATGGTCGGCACCTATGTGCTGTGCCACGGCTACTACGACGCCTACTACCTCAAGGCGCAGAAGATCCGCCGCCTGATCGCGCAGGATTTCGAAAAAGTGCTGAACGGCCCGGACGCCGTGTGCGACGTCATCATGGGACCGGTGGCGCCAACCGTGGCGTGGGACCTGGGCGACAAATCGGACGATCCGGTGGCCGCCTACCTGGCCGACATCTACACGCTGTCGACCAGCCTGGCCGGTCTGCCTGGCATGTCGATCCCGGTCGGCTTCGGCGCGAAAGATCGCCCGGTCGGCCTGCAGATCATCGGCAAGCACTTTGGTGAAGCCAAGCTGCTGAACGTCGCCCACGCCTACCAGCAAGCCACCGATTGGCACACCCGCGCTCCGGCCGGCATTTAAGAACACGAATAGCGAGAATCATATGGAATGGGAAGTCGTCATCGGTATTGAGAACCACGTGCAGCTCACTACCGCATCAAAAATCTTCAGCGGCTCGCCGACCACCTTCGGCGCCGAGCCGAATACGCAAGCCAGCCCGGTGGATCTGGCGCTGCCTGGCGTGCTGCCGGTCATGAACAAGCAAGCGGTCGACCGCGCCATCCGCTTCGGCCTGGCCGTCGGCGCCAAGATCGCGCCGGCGTCGATCTTCGCCCGCAAAAACTACTTCTATCCTGACCTGCCGAAGGGCTACCAGATCAGCCAGTTCGAAGACCCTGTGGTCATCGGCGGCGCGGTCACCTTCGGCTACGAGAAGGATGGCGAATTCGTCACCCGCACCGTCAACCTGACGCGCGCGCACCTGGAAGAAGACGCCGGCAAATCGCTGCACGAAGACTACGCCGGCATGTCCGGCATCGACCTGAATCGCGCCGGCACGCCGCTGCTGGAAATCGTCTCCGAACCGGAAATCCGCAGCGCGGCCGAAGCGGTCGCCTACTGCAAGGCGCTGCACTCGCTGGTGATGTGGCTGGGCGTCTGCGACGGCAATATGCAGGAAGGCTCGTTCCGCTGCGACATCAACGTCTCCGTGCGTCCGAAAGGCCAGCAGGAATTCGGCACCCGCTGCGAGATCAAGAACCTGAACTCGTTCCGTTTCATCGAAGAAGCCGTGCACGTTGAAGTGCGTCGCCAGATCGAGCTGATTGAAGACGGCGGCAAAGTCGTGCAGGCGACCCGCCTGTACGATCCGGATCGCAAGGAAACGCGCGAAATGCGCAGCAAGGAAGACGCGCAGGACTACCGCTACTTCCCTGATCCGGACCTGCCGCCGCTGGTCATCTCCAACGCCTGGATCGACCAGGTGAAAGCGGCGATGCCGGAACTGCCGGCCGCCATGCGCGCGCGTTTCGTCAGCGAATACGCGCTGCCGGATTACGACTCGCTGGTGCTGACGCAATCGAAAGCGATGGCGACCTACTTCGTCGCCGTGGTGGACGCTGCCGGCAAGGAGAACGCCAAGACCGCCGCCAACTGGCTGATGGGCGACGTCTCGTCGACGCTGAACCGCGAAGGCGTGGACATCGCCGACGCGCCGGTCAAGCCTGCGCAGCTGGCGCTGATGCTGAAGCGTATCGCCGACGGCACCATCAACAACAAGACCGCCAAGGAACTGTTCGGCGACATGTGGGCCGCCAAATCGGACGACGACAACCTGGTCGATGCGCTGATCGAGTCGAAAGGCCTGAAGCAGATCTCCGACACCGGCGCGCTGGAAGCCATCGTCAACGAGGTCATTGCCAACAACGAGAAATCGGTGGAGCAGTACCGCGCCGGCAAGGAAGCGGCGATCAACTCGCTGATCGGCCAGGCGATGAAAGCCTCGCGCGGCAAAGCCAACCCGGCGCAGCTGACCGAACTGCTGAAAGCCAAGCTGGCCGGCTAATCACCGCCGCCCAAACAACGCCCCGCCAGCGCAAGCTCGCGGGGCGTTTTTACGTCGTCATGCTATGCTGGATCACCATTCACGGACGCCAATTCCCATGACGGTTTCCCGCCTGCTGTTCCGCACTGCTGTGCTGTGCCTCATGCCGCTTTCCTCCGCGCGCGCCGACAGCGGCTGGGATGGACTCGGCATGTTTTTCTACTTCGGCGTTGTCCCTTTGCTGGCTTTGCTGGCGGCCTTCCTGTTCAGCCTTTTCATTTCCAGGGCGCCTAGACTGCACAAGCTGTGGGCGGGCATCGCAATTGCCGCCAGCCTGCTGCTGCTGATCATCCTGTCTGCTTCGCATACGCTGAATCCACCGCCCTTCCTCTTTTGGCTGTTGCCTGCAGCGGCGTGGTGGGCAACGGCGCAAGGCTTACTCAGATTTACACGGCAGCGCGGTGCGAGGCGGCGTAATTGACGCATAATGGAAAACCATTATGCGTACCTTGCTCACACTTTTCCTCACCGCCTGTTCCGCATCGGCCCTGGCTGATCCGGTCGACGTCGACCAGATCAAGAAAGACCTGGCGAAGATCGACCGCGAGCTGCGCGCCGACACGCCGGCCGTGCCGGACTTCGGCAAGGACAAGCCGTTCGGCCGCGTCAACGTTGAAATCGAGGACGCCTATATCGGCACCGGCGAAGACGCGCGCTCCTATTACGAAGCGCCCGACGGCACCGTCTACTACATGGAAACCATCAAGGGTAAAACCCGCTGCTCGATGACCGGCGCGGTTGGCTCCTTCTCCGGTAAAAGCAACGGCGCGTCCGGCATCCAGTGTCCCGCCTCCACGGCTGACTGGAAAAAGTACTGAGCGAAGTATACATTTTTGTCTAGAACGGCTATTCTACATCCATCGATCGATGTGGAGACGCCATGAGCATTCCCAAACCTACCGCCGGCGAGCTGGAACTATTGCAGGCCCTGTGGCCGCTCGGGCCGTCCACCGCCAAGCAGGTGCACGAGGCCATGCTGGCCGATAAGCCCGATCTGGCCTACGGCACCGTGCTGCGCCTGATGCAGATCATGCACACCAAGGGCATCCTGACCCGCGACGAAAGCCAGCGCTCCCACATCTACGCCCCCGCCCAGCCGCAGGACGCGCTGCAAAACAGCCTGCTCAAGGACCTGATGCAGAAAGCCTTCGCCGGCTCGGCCAAGGCGCTGGTGCTGGCCGCGCTGCGCACCGGCATCTCCAAAAAAGAACGCGACGAAATCGAAAAACTGCTCAAGGAAGACAAGCAATGAGCGCCTTCATCTTCGCCCTCGGCCTGACGCTGATGCACTTCCTGTGGCAAGGCCTGCTGCTCGGCTGCGCCACCGCCGTGGCGCTCACGCTGCTGCGCAACAGCCGCGCCGAATACCGCTACCTGGTCGCCTGTTGCGCGCTGCTGGCCTGCCTCGGCTGGCCAGCGCTGGAACTGTGGCAGCGCCTGAGCGGCGACGCCGCGCCGGCCAGCGCCAGCTTCCACGGACTGCAATGGGCCGCCGGCATCGCCAGCGAAGAAACCTGGTTCGACCTGCATACCTCGGTGCGCGGCATCGTCAGCCTGTGGGCGCTGTGCGCCGCCGTGCTGGCGCTGCGCATGCTAGCCGGGATGCTGTGGATCGACCGCGTCAGCCGTCACCGAGGCAACCACCCGCAGCAACAGCGCTGGGAAGCCGAACTGGCGCGCCTGGCGCAGCGCTTCGGCATCCGCCGCGAGATCGGCCTGCGCGTGGTCGACACACTGGCCAGCCCGGTCACCGCCGGCTGGTGGCGGCCGGTGGTGCTGGTGCCGGCGGCGCTGATCAGCGGCATGCCGCCCGACCTGCTGCAAGCCTTGCTGGCGCACGAAATGGCGCACATCCAGCGTCACGATTACCTGATTAACCTGCTGCAGAACGTGATCGAAACGCTGCTGTTCTACCACCCTGCGGTCTGGTGGATGTCGAACCGCATCCGCGTCGAGCGCGAACTGATTGCAGACGATGTCGCCGCAAGGCAGCTGGGCGAACCGCGGCGCCTGGCCCTTGCGTTATCGGAACTGGAGCGGCTCCGGTTCTCCAATCATCAGCTGGCCCAAGCGGCCAATGGAGGAGATTTAGTGATGCGTATTCAACACCTGCTGCGCCCCGCCCCGCAGTCCCTCAACTGGAAGACCGCCATCGCCATGCTCGGCGTGGCGATGGCCTGCGTATCGGTCTATGCGCAAGCCACGGCCGCCGACAAGAGCGCGTCCGCCGACCGGGCCGCAGTGGTCGATTTCAAGACCTGCGCCAAACCGGACTGGCCGGAAGCCGCAGTAGCCGACAAACGCACCGGTACCGTCCAGCTGAACTTCCTGGTCGGCACCGACGGCAAGGTCAAGGAATCCAAGGTCGACCGCTCCAGCGGCCATGCGGACCTGGACGAAGCAGCCCGCACCGGCATCCAGAAATGCCAGTTCCACCCGGCGATCAAGGCCGGCAAGGCGATTGAAAAATGGCAGAAGATGCAGTACGTCTGGACGCTGGAGTAAGCCGGCGCCGGATTAGCGCTCAATCCACGCCAGGATGTCGGCAAAGATCTGCTCGCGATTGAGCTCGTTGAAGTTTTCGTGGAAGTTGCGCGGGTGGCGCTGATAGGTCAGCAGCGCCGCCGGCACGGATTTGAGCATGGCTTCGGCCGCGTCGGCATCGGCCAGTTTGTCGTCGCCGGCCACCACCGCGAACAGCGGCTGCGTCCAGGACGGCATGCGCGCGGCCAGGCCCTGCTGGGCCGTGGTCAGCGCGTTGCCGAAGCGGACCGTGATTTCGGTGGCGCGGATGCCGTCGCGCTCATCCGCGTAGTGGCGGGCGGTGATGGTGGTGTCATGCGTCAGCTGATGGGTGAGCGAAGCCAGCGGCACCTTCATGCGCGGCGCCAGCGCCCCCAGCACGCCGGCCAGCGCCAGCAGCACCGGCGACACCTTGATCGCGTTCACGTAGTACGGCGAGGACAGGATGAAGCCCTTGATGGCGGCGTCGCCGGCAAAGTGGCCCAGGCCCAGATGTGTGGCGATCAGCGCCCCCATCGAGTGGCCCATCACGTACACCGGCAAGCCCGGATACTGCTGCTTGACCCAGGCCAGGAACAGCACGCTGTCATCGAGAAAAACGTTAAAGCCGGGAATATCGACGCGGCGCGCATCCTGGTGGCCGCACAGGTCGTAGGCCACGGTGGCAATGCCGTGCTGGCGGAACCAGCGCGCCGGCGTGACGTAATCGCCGCCGTGCGCCATGCCGCCGTGAATGGCGAGGATCACCGCGCGCGGCGCGGCCGGCTCCCACACGTGGACCCGGCGCTGCACGCCCTGCCCCGCGCTGAACTGGGTCAGCCGGTCCTCGGCAAAGCGCATCAGGCGGTGATGCTGAGATTGATGCCCATTTCCACCAGCGTGGTCATGTCGGCCAGCGACAGATCCAGCGTCGGCGTGGCGACGCCCGGCTCGCAAGGGAAGGAGATGCGCAGTTCGGCATCGACGTCGGAGCGTTCGAAATGGATGCCGCGCGCGCGGCATTCGCTGAGATAAAAGCGGATCTGCTTGAGCAGTTCGTCCGGACTCTTTTCGGTGCCGATGGCCACGTAGAAGCCCGAGTCGATGCGCACCCGGCCGTCAGGCTTGACGTCGCCCTTTTGCCAGTCGCCGTGCGGCTCGCTCGGCAGGCCGTCGCGGACGTCTGCCAAGCCTTCGGGATGGCCGTGCACCTTCAGTGTTGCGATATTCATGGTCTGCCTTATTTGGTCTCCTACCTCAATAAGGTTACACCATAGAAATATCAAAGTCTAGCAAGATAGCTATTTAGGCAATGCCGTAGCGGGTGCGATAGCCAGCCACCGCTTCCTTGTACTGCGCCAGTTGCGGATCGGCGGCGGCGCCGTTCAGGTAGCCGAACAGATCGTCCAGGTTGCCGATCGAAATCACCGGGATGCCGTACTTCTCGGTCACCTCCTGCACCGCCGACAGCTCGGACAGCTGGCCGTCCTTGCCGCCGCGCTCCATGCGGTCCAGCGCGATCAGCACGGCGCATGGCTCGGCGCCGGCGGCGCGGATCATCTCCACCGATTCGCGCACCGAGGTGCCGGCCGAGATCACGTCGTCGATGATGACGACCTTGCCTTGCAGCTTGGCGCCGACGATGGTGCCGCCCTCGCCGTGGTCCTTGGCTTCCTTGCGGTTGAAGGCGAACGAGGTGTTGCGGCCCTTGCCGGCCAGCGCCACGGCGGTGGCCGAGGCCAGCGTGATGCCCTTGTAGGCCGGGCCGAACAGCATGTCGAATTCGACGCCGGAATCGAGCAGCGTCTGCGCGTAGAACTGCGCCAGCTGCGCCAGCGTGGCGCCATCATGGAACAGGCCGGCGTTGAAGAAGTACGGGGACTGGCGCCCGGCCTTGGTGGTGAACTCGCCGAAGCGCAGCACACCGGTCTGGACCGAAAACGCGATAAATTTCTGACGTAACGAAGTGGTATCACCCATCATAGTGCCTCATTTCTTTAAAGTGCCGGTATTTTACCGCTACACTAGCGCATTCCGTACTTTCTGCCTCGAATCTTCTATGCCAAAAATCATCTCCGCCAACCTGAACGGCATCCGCTCCGCCTCCAGCAAAGGCTTCTTCACCTGGCTGGCCAAGCAGGACGCCGACTTCGTCTGCGTGCAGGAACTCAAGGCGCAGGCGCCGGACATGACGCCGGAATTCCTCAACCCGGGCGGTTACCACGGCCACTTCCACTACGCCGAGAAAAAGGGCTATTCCGGCACCGGCGTCTACAGCAAGATCGAGCCGGACCGCGTGGTGATCGGCTTCGGCTCGCCCGAGTTCGACGCCGAGGGCCGCTACGTGCGCTGCGACTTCGGCAAGCTGACCGTGATTTCGGTGTACTGCCCGTCCGGCTCGTCCGGCCCGGAGCGCCAGGAAGCCAAGTTCCGCTTCATGGACCTGTTCATGGTGCACCTGCAGCAGCTGCACGCCGAAGGCCGTGAAATCGTCATCTGCGGCGACTGGAACATCGCCCACAAGGAAATCGACCTGAAGAACTGGAAGGGCAACAAGAAAAATTCCGGCTTCCTGCCGGAAGAGCGCGAGTGGATGACCCGCCTGTTCGACGAAGTCGGCTATGTCGACGTCCATCGCGGCCTCGACCCGCGCGAAGAGCAGTACACCTGGTGGAGCAACCGCGGCCAGGCTTACGCCAAGAACGTCGGCTGGCGCATCGACTACCACGTGGCCACGCCCGGCATCGCCGCCAAGGCCACCACGGTGGCCGTCTACAAGGAGGAGAAATTCTCCGACCACGCCCCGCTGACCATCGAGTACGGCGCGTTGTAAGTACCCACTCCGGCCGCGCCGCCCATGGAAGCGGCCGGAGCGTTGTATCGCCGCACAAAGTGTCGTTGATAAAATTTACTGATTAGAAATAACTATGTTTCAGCGTTATCATGGAGGCTTCCTCCAGATAACATTGAGCTCCCATGGCCTTCTCTCAGCCTGCCGTTACCGTTGCGCCCAAACTGGTCAGCGTCTCTTACAGTGGCAACGACAACACGATCACGCTGCATTTCGACCGCACCGTCACCGCCGGCAACGGCAACCTGGTGATCAGCAACGGCCACAGCCAGTCGTATGTGGGCGCCAATGGTTTGTCGAGCCGCATCGTCGGCGCCACCGACACCCGCACGCTGGACGACAGCGATGGCCAGATCAGCTACAGCACCACTGACGGCACCGTCACAATCCATCTGAACAGCGCGCTGCACAGCGGCGAGAGCTACAGCGTCACCATGGATGCCGGCGCGGTGCAGGACGCGGCCACCAGCGGCGCCATCGGCCGCATCAGCGCCACCACGCTGTTCAACTTCACCGCCAGCGGCAACGCCAGCGTGCCGGCCACGCCGGCCGCCGCCGTGGGTGCGGCGATCCACTTTACCGACACCGGCGCCAGCAGCAGCGATTACATCACCGCCTCGCTGGAACAGCAGGTCACCGGCACCTACAGCGGCAGCCTGGACGCCAACGAGTTCATCCAGGTATCGCTGGACAACGGCGCCAGCTGGCACCAGGCGTTCGCCAACGCCGACAACCACACCTGGAACTATAGCGGTTCCATCGACACCGGCAACCTGGCCAGCGGCGCTGACGGCAATCTGAACGGCGCCTTGCTGGCGCGCGTCAGCAATACCGCCGGCGGCAGTTCCGCCACCGCCAGCCAGGCCTATGTGTACAGCAACCATCCGATCGAGGTCAGCGTCAATCCCACGGTCAGCTTTTCCGACGACACCGGCAGCGACAGGACCGACCTGATCACCAATACCGCCAGCCAGACCGTCAGCGGCATCTACGAGGGTGTACTGCACGACGGCCAGACGCTGCAGATCTCGGTGGACAACGGCAGCACCTGGATCAATGCCAGCGCCAGCGCCGGCATCTGGCAGGCGAGCAATATCACGCTGCTGGAAGGCAAGCACGGGATGCAGATGCGCGTCACGGATACCATGGGGAATGCCAGCAACACCGCCTACAGCGAATACACGCTGATCAGCAGCGGCCTCGGTCTGAACGGCCGCGCGCTGACGCTGGCCAGCGACAATGGCGCTTCCAACGCCGACGGCGTCACCAACGCCATCAGCAGCGTCTCGCTGAATGTCAGCAATCTTCACGGTGTGCATGTGGGTAATGTGTTCCAGGTCATCGACACCAGCAATAACTCGGTCGTCGGCAGCTATACCATCCAGTCTGGCGACCTGTACTACGGCACCGGCGACTACCTGGCCCAGGGCTACAACGACAGGAATGAGCGCACCGCGCTCAATATCAGCGTCGATGGTGTCTTCAGCGACGGCGCGCAGCACCTGGCGGTGCGCCTGGTCGATATCGCCGGCAACGTGGGCACGTCCAGCAGCATCGTCGACGTTACGCTTGATGCCACGCCGCCAGTGGTGCAGTCGAGCGCGATATCGGGCAGCACCATTACGCTGACCTTCAGCGAAGCGGTCAACCTGAACAACGACCTGAGTTTCCAGATCAGCGATGGCAACGACACCAGCGCCGGCACCCAGATCCTGACCGTGGAAGCCAGCCAGGTCAGCGTCAGCAACAATACCGTGACGCTGAACCTGTCCTCCAGCCTGGACCCGAACAGCCACTACTCTGTCACACTGCGGTCCGGCGTCATCTTCGACACTGCCGGCAACAGCGCCTACCCGCTCAACAGCACCCTGATGCAATTCACGACCGACGGCACGGCGCCGCAATTGTCCGGCATCGCCCTGTCAAACGACAGCGGTGTGACGGGCGACTACGTGACCAACGTCGCCGAGCAAACGCTCAACGGCGTCTACTCCGGCACGCTGGGTGCGGGCGATCACATCGAGGTATCGCTGGACGGCGGCGCCTGGACCGCGGCCAGCATCGACAGCAGCACCTGGAGCCTGGCCACAACGCTGACCGAAGGCGCTCACACGGTCGAAGTGCGCGTGGCCAGCAACCATGCGACCGTCATTTCGCAGGCCATCACGCTCGACACCACACCGCCGGCGGCGCAGATCGTGCCGTCCGCCACCAGCTTCCCGTACACCAGCGAGGTGCAGACCATCACCGGCCAGTACAGCTCGGCGACCGGGCTGCTCGATGAAATCGTCCTGGTCAGCCTGGACAACGGCGCCACCTACCAGAAAGCCACCCTGGCCAATGTCAGCACCGGCATCAGTTCCTGGAGCGTGACGGGCGTCGTGCTCAACGGACTGATCGACGTGCAGATCAGCGATGCCGCCGGCAACCTGAGCAATTACTCCGACAGCGGCCGCAACGTCATCGTCATCGAGTCCAATGCCGGCACCTCGTTCGACACCAGCAGCGGCAGCGCGCCGGTCTTCGGCGGCAGCAGCAACAATACCTTCAACCTGCAGGACCCGAATCACAACATCCTGTCCGGCGGCGCCGGCGTCGATACGGTGACGCTGCGGTTCAACAACGCCACCCTGCCGCTGGCCAAGCTGTTCGGCATCGAAGTGATCAACATGTCGCCCACCTACCAGTCGGTCACCTACGGCAGCAACACCATCTTCGGCATCAATCCGGACAACGTGACTGCGATGACGGACCTGATTTCAGGCGTGCACAAGTTGCAAATCGACGGCAACGGCACGAACAACGTCTACCTGGGAAGCGGCTGGAGTGCGGACAACCCGAGCGAAAATTCCGGCTACCACACCTATCATGCGAACAGCGACAGCAGCATCGTGCTGCTGATCGGCAGCGCGATCAACATCCAGACGTCGGCGTAGCGCTTATTCTCTACAGGCTGCGGCGCGAGCGGAACTCGCGCCATTCGCCGCTGAGCGGATCGATGAAGGAAATGGCGCGCGCCAGCAGCTGCAAGGGCTGCGACACGTCATCCTCCTTGCACGGCAGCGCCACCGGATAGAAGGCGTCGTTGACGATCGGGATGCCGAGCGACGACAGGTGCAGCCGCAGCTGGTGCTTGCGGCCCGTGTGCGGGAACAGGCGATACAAGGTCAGCTCGCCGCGCTGTTCGATCACCTCGATCAGCGTTTCCGAATTCGGCTCGCCCGCCTCTTCCTTCATGATGAAGAACTTGTCGCCGTCGACCATGCGGCTGCGGTAGGTGAAGGGATACGCCACGCCCGTCAGGCGCGGCGCCAGCGCCTCGTACTCCTTGACGATCACGCGCTTCTGGAACATCGACTGATAGGTGCCGCGGCTGGCCGCGTTGCGCGAGAAGATCACCACGCCGGCGGTCTCGCGGTCCAGCCGGTGGATCGGCGTCAGGTCCGCTTCGCCCAGCGTTTTCTTCAGGCGCACCAGCAGCGTCTCGTGCAGGAAGCGGCCGCCGGGCGTCATCGGCAGGAAGTGCGGTTTGTCGACCACCACCAGGTGCTCGTCCATGTGCAGGATCTCTTCCTTGAACGGAATCGGCGTCTCCGGCGCATCCAGCTCGCGGTAGTAGAAGATGCGCAGGCCGCGCCTGAAGCGGCTTGACGGCTGCAGCGGCTGGCCGTCGCCGTCCACCACCTGGCTGCGCGCCATGCGGTCGCGCCAGGCGGCTTCCGGCACGTCCGGGAAGCGTTCGATCAGGAAGCTGATCATGTCCGGCCAGTCGCCTTCCGGCAGGTACAGATAGCTGGGCGCGACACCGTCGCGCATGGGCAGCGGATAACGCGACATATCAGGAACGTGGCAAGGCAATCGAGTGGTAAGGAGGCAGCTGGTTCGCATCAAGGCCCTTGGCGCGCGCGTACACCGGCAGCACCAGATGCATATTCTTGTTCATGTTGTCGATGCGGTCCTTGCCCGTCGGGTGGGTGGACAGGAAACCGATCGGCTGCCGCTGGTTGATCGCGCTCATTTTCTGCCACAGCGCCACGCCGGCGCGCGGGTCGTAGCCGGCGCGCGCCGCCAGGTCCATGCCGATCAGGTCGGCCTCGCTTTCGTCGCCGCGCGAGAACTTCAGCGCCGCCACATGCGCGGCGCCGCTGCCGACCGCGTCGCCGAGGCGCGGATCGAAACCGAAGTAGGCGGCGGCGCCGGCGCCAGCCAGGCGCGCAAACAGCGAGGTGGCGGTGTTCTTGCCGGCCTGCTCGCGCGCGTGCTCGCGCAGCGCGTGGGCGATTTCGTGCCCCATCACCATCGCCACTTCGTCGTCGGTGAGATTGAGCTTGGTCAGGATGCCGTTGTAGAAAGCGATGCGGCCGCCCGGCATGCAGAAGGCGTTGACCGTCGGCGAGTTGAGCAGGTTGACCTGCCAGTCCCACTTGGCCGCGTCCGGATTCCAGCGCGTGGTGAACGGAATTAGCCGCTTGGCGATGGCGCGCAGGCGTATCAATTGCGGATTGCGGTCGGTGGCGACGGCGTCCTTCTTGTGCGCCTCGCTCAGCATCTGGTTGTACTGAAGCCGGGACTGTTCGTCGAACTGACGCGCGTCGCCGCCGATATTGCGCATGGGTGACATGCTGGTGACGGGAATGCCGTCATTCTGCGCGTGCAGCGACAGCACGCTGGTACAGAGCACCAGCGCCAGCAAGGCGTTCTTCAATTCAGGTTTTTTCATGACCACTGTTCCACGGAGCTATTTTCGGCAGCATCATCATCGCAGGAAACGCCAGGATAAAGCACACGATAAAGAACCAGAACCATCCGGTTTCAGCAACAATATACCCTACCGAGGAATTGATGAAGGTGCGCGGCACCGCCGCCAGGCTGGAAAACAGCGCGTACTGGGTGGCCGTGTAACGCGGGTCGGTAGCGCGCGACATGAAGGCCACCAGCGCCGCCGCGCCCAGGCCCGGACTGGCGAACGCCTCGAAACCGTAGACAGCGCTCAGCAGCAAAGGATCGGGCCCGACCTTGGCCAGCCACACGAAGCCCAGGATCGCCAGCGCCTGCAGCACGCCGAACACCCACAGCGCGCGGTTGATCCCCAGCCGTATCATCCAGATGCCCGCCACCGCGCCGCCGGCCAGCGCCGCCCACCAGCCGGTGGCGTTGGCCGCCAGGCCGATCTGCTTGGTGGTGAAGCCGATATCGAGGAAGAACTTGGTCGCCAGCGCGGTCGACATGGTGTCGCCTATCTTGTACAGCAGGATGAAGGCGATGATGAACAGCGCCTGCTTCCAGCCATCGCGCAGCACGAACTCGCGGAACGGCAGCACCACCGCCTCCTGCAGGTTCTTCGGTGGCGAGCCATACACCACCGGCTCTTTCGCCAGCAGCGTGCAGACAAAGCCCGGCAGCATGAACGCGGCCACGGCCCAGAAGACGATCTGCCACGGCTGGCTGTCCGCCATCACCAGTCCCAGCGCGCTCGGGATCAGGCTGGACGCCTTGTAGGCGTTGACGATGATCGCCGCGCCCAGGCCCTGCTCTTCCTCGGCCAGGATCTCGCGCCGGTAGGCGTCGATCACCACGTCCTGACTGGCCGACAGGAAGGCGATCACGAATACCGCCACCACGATCAGTTGCAGCTCCAACTTCGGATCGAGCATGCCCATGCCGCCGATGAACAGGAACAGCGCCAGCTGCGTCAGCGCCATCCAGCCGCGCCGCCGGCCCAGCGGCAGCACGGTGCAGCGGTCCATCAGCGGCGCCCACAGGAACTTGAAGGTGTAGGGGAACATCGCCAGGCCGAACAGGCCCAGCGCCTTCACATCGAGTCCGGCCTTGGCCAGCCACGCCTGCATCAGATAGATCAGCGTGTACAGCGGCAGGCCGGAGCTGAAGCCCAGGAACAGAATGGAAACGGTGCGTCCGTTGAGGTAGCTGTACCAGGGCTTTGCGGTCATCAATGGGCTTTCTTGCGGAGTCGGAACACGGCGAGGTCGCCGCGCAGGTTGGGCAGGAAGGAGACGCGCTTGCCCTCGGCCAGCGCGACGCATTCGATCACTTCCAGGCCGCACTCCTCGGCCAGGTCGCGGAAGTCGGTGATGGTGGCGCAGCGCACGTTGGGCGTGTCGTACCATTCGTATGGCAGCGATTCCGACACCGGCATGCGGCCCTTCAGCAAGGCCACGCGGTGCGGCCAGTAGGCGAAGTTGGGGAACGAGACGATCGCCTCTTTGCCGACGCGGACGATGTCGCGCAGCAGCGCTTCCACATGCTTCATCATCTGCAGCGACGACAGGCACAGCACCGTGTCGAACGAGTTGTCGCCGAACAGGCCGAGGCCGTTCTCCATGTCCTGCTGGATCACCTGCACGCCGCGCTGGGTGCTGGCCAGCACCTTGTCGTCGGCGATCTCGATGCCGTAGCCGCTGCACTGCTTGTCGCTTTGCAGATAGTCCATCATCACGCCGTCGCCGCAGCCGACGTCCAGCACGTGCGCCTGGCTGTCCACCCAGTGCGCGATGAAGGCCAGGTCCGGCCGCGCGCTGCTCAAATCGTTGAAGTTCATACCGTTCCCTCTATCTCGTTCCACACCTGGCCGTAGTAGGCGCGCACCATGTTCATGTAGCGCTCATCTTCCAGCAGGAAGGCGTCGTGGCCGTGCGGCGCATCGATTTCCGCATAGGTGACATGGCGGCGGTTGCCGATCAGCGCCTGCACGATTTCGCGGCTGCGCTCCGGCGAGAAACGCCAGTCGGTGGTGAAGGACGCCAGGAAGAACCGGGCCTTGGTCGAGGCCAGCGTTTTCGCCAGGTCGCCGCCGTGCTTGCGCGCCGGGTCGAAGTAGTCCAGCGCCTTGGTGATCAGCAGATAGGTGTTGGCGTCGAAGTATTCGCTGAACTTGTCGCCCTGGTAGCGCAGGTAGGATTCGATTTCGAAGTCGACGCCGAAGCCGAACTTGTAGTCGCCGCTCTCGGCGATGTCGCGCAGCTTGCGGCCGAACTTCTCGGCCATGTCGTCGTCCGACAGGTAGGTGATGTGGCCGACCATGCGCGCCACGCGCAGGCCGTTCTTCGGCACCACGCCGTGTTCGTAGAAATCGCCGCCGTGGTAGTCCGGATCGGACAGGATGGCCTGGCGGGCGACGTCGTTGAAGGCGATGTTCTGCGCCGACAGCTTGGCGGTCGAGGCGATCACCACGCAGTGGCGCAGGCGGTCCGGGTACATGATGGACCAGGCCAGCGCCTGCATGCCGCCCAGCGAACCGCCCATGACGGCGGCGAACTGCGTGATGCCCAGCTGGTCGGCCAGGCGCGCCTGCGCGGCGACCCAGTCTTCCACCGTCACTACGGGGAAGGCGGCGCCGTAGGGCTTGCCGGTGGCCGGATTGGTGTGCATCGGGCCGGTGGAACCGAAGCAGGAGCCGAGGTTGTTAATTCCGATCACGAAGAACTTGTCGGTGTCCAGCGCCTTGCCGGGACCGACCATATTGTCCCACCAGCCGGTGCTTTTCGGCTGGCCTTCATATTCGCCGGCCACGTGGTGCGAGGCGTTCAGCGCATGGCACACCAGCACCGCGTTGGACTTGTCGGCGTTCAGCGTGCCGTAGGTTTCGTACATCAGCATATAGTCGCGCAGCGACGCGCCGCTTTGCAGGAGCAAGGGCTCTGCAAAATGCATGGTTTGCGGCTTAACGTATCCGAGGGATGACATCGTTGGTTTAGTTGTTATTGGGGCGGCCCCACGGGCCATCTAACAAGGTGGCGCCGCGAGGATGGGCGCCGCCACTCACATCAACTGCAATTGTTCGACCGCGTCTGCAATTACGTTGGGTTCCATCGAGCGCATGATCTTGCGGGTCTGCGGCATGATGCGCGCAAGGTCGCTGTTCAGGATTTCCTGCTTGACCGACAGCAGTTGGGCAGGATGCATCGAGAATTCCCGCAGCCCCATGCCCAGCAGCAGGCGCGTCAGCTTGACATCGCCCGCCATTTCGCCGCACACGGCGACGTCGATCCCGGCTTTATGCCCGGCCGCAATCGTCATCGAGATCAATTGCAGCACAGCCGGATGCAGCGGATTGTAAAGGTGTGCGACTTCATAATCAACCCGGTCGATCGCCAGCGTGTACTGGATCAAGTCGTTGGTGCCGATCGACAGGAAGTCCATGCGCTTGACGAACATCGGCAGCGCCAGCGCCGCCGCCGGAATCTCGATCATGGCGCCGACGTCGACATCGTTGTCGAACTTGACGCCCAGCTCGCGCAGCTCGGCCTTGGCCTGCGCGATCATGGCCAGCGACTGGTCGATCTCGAACGCATGCGCCAGCATCGGAATCAGGATGCGCACCTTGCCGAACGCCGACGCGCGCAGGATGGCGCGCAGCTGCGTCAGGAAGATCTGCGGCTCGGCCAGGCAGTAGCGGATGGCGCGCAGGCCCAGCGCCGGATTGAGCGCCGTCTGCTCGCTCTGGTCGAGCGGCTTGTCGGCGCCGATGTCGAGCGTGCGGATGGTGACCGGGCGGCCCTTCATCGCCACCACGGCTTTCTTGTACTGTTCGAACTGCTCGTCTTCCGACGGGATCTTGCTGTTGCGGCCCATGAACAGGAACTCGGAGCGGAACAGGCCGACGCCGTTGGCGCCCGCCTCCATCGCGGCCGGGCAATCGTCCGGCAGCTCGATGTTGGCCAGCAGCGTGATCTCGACGCCGTCCTTGGTGATGGCCGGTGTCTTCTTCAGCTTTTGCAGCTTCTTGCGCGCGCGCGCGGCGGCGCCCTGGCGTTCGCGGTACTGCTCCAGCACCAGCGGGCTTGGATTGGCGATCACCACGCCGGCGTCGCCGTCGATGATCAGCCAGTCGTCCTGCTCGATCAGCGTCGAGGCGCCGGACATGCCGACCGCCGCCGGAATGTCCAGCGAACGGGCGACGATGGCGGTGTGCGAGTTCTGGCCGCCGACGTCGGTGACGAAGCCGATGAAGGAGCGGTCGCGGAACTGCAGCATGTCGGCCGGCGAGATGTCGTGCGCGACGATGATCATCTGCGGCTGCGCCTCGTCCTCGCCGCCGGCTTTCGGCGGCAGGATTTGCTCGGTGCCCATCAGCACCTTGAGCACGCGCTCGGCCACCTGCTGGATGTCGGCCTTGCGCTCGCGCAGGTACAGGTCTTCGATCTCGTCGAACTGCGCCGACAGCTCATCGATCTGCGTCAGCAGCGCCCATTCGGCGTTGTAGTGGCGCGCGCGGATGATGTCCAGCGGCGCTTCGGAAATCATGGGGTCGGACAGGATCAGCGCGTGGACGTCGATGAACGCGCCCAGCTCGGTCGGCGCATCCTTCGGCAGCTCGTTCCACAGCGTTTGCAACTCTTTATGGACGGCGGCCAGCGCCTGCTGCAAACGGGCCACTTCGGCCTCGACCTGCTCTTCGGCCACCAGGTAGTGCTTGACGTCCAGCGCGGCGGGCGCCAGCAGGTGGGCGCGGCCGATGGCGATGCCGCGCGACACGGGAATGCCATGCAGGGTGAACGACGCCATCGGCGCCCCTGCGGGGAAACGGGGTCGGCTGCGCTCCGCCGCCATTACTCGCCTTCGCCGAACTTGTCGTTGACCAGCGCGGTCAGGGCGGCGACGCAATCGCCTTCGTCGTCGCCGTCGGCTTCCAGCAGCACCTTGGCGCCCTTGCCGGCGGCCAGCATCATCACGCCCATGATGGACTTGGCGTTGATGCGGCGCGCGTTACGCGTCAGCCAGACATCGCTTTTGTATTTTGCTGCCAGTTGGGTAAATTTGGCGGAAGCACGCGCATGCAAACCAAGCTTGTTGATAATTTCAAGTTCTTGCTGAATCATTTTTATTTTGTCTCAATCAGATGGCGCATTGCTAAAAAATCGTCAGGTTTCCCCGACGCGGATCCGGTTGTCGACGCGCACCGCGCCACTTTGCGCGCCCGCCAGGGCCATCTCGACCACCACGTCCAGCGTGTCGCGGCGGTACGTGATGGCGCGCAGCAGCATCGGCAAACTGATGCCGGCGATGACCTCCACCCGGCCGGCGTCGGCCAGCCGGTTGCAGCAGTTGGCGGGCGTGCCGCCCTTGACGTCGGTGATGACCAGCACGCCATCACCGTCGTCGAGACGCTTGATCGCCGCCGCCGCCAGATCCTGGACTTCGCCGAGGTCCTGGTCGGCGATCACGTCGATCGCTTCCAGGTGCTCGGTGGGACCGCGAAACACGTGGGCGCAGGCCGCAAGAAAGGCCTGTCCCAGTGGTGCATGCGTCATAAGTAGTATGCCTACCATATTGTTAAACCGCCAGTGAGGAATAAAGTTTTCTTGTCATCGGGGACTATTTCGCCGCCGCCGTGACCGCCGCTTCCAGCGCATCGATGAAGGTCGCCGCCACCGGGAAACCGGCTTGCTGCGTAATCTCCTGGAAGCAGGTCGGGCTGGTGACGTTTACTTCCGTGAGGAAATCACCGATAACATCTAATCCTACCAGCAACAGGCCGCGGGCGGCCAGAATCGGTCCCAGCGCGTTGGCGATCTCGAAGTCGCGTTCGGTCAGCGGCTGCGCCACGCCGAGGCCGCCGGCCGCCAGGTTGCCGCGCACTTCGCCGTTCTGCGGGATGCGCGCCAGCGAGAACGGCACTGGCTTGCCGCCGATCACCAGGATGCGCTTGTCGCCCTTTTCGATGGCCGGAATGAAGCGCTGGACCATGATGGTGTACTGGCCGTTGCCGGTCAGCGTCTCGATGATGGCGCCCAGGTTCATGCCGTCCGCCTTGACGCGGAAGATGCCGGTGCCGCCCATGCCGTCCAGCGGCTTGAGGATGATGTCGCCGTGCTGCTTCTGGAAGGCGCGGATGCGCGCCTCGTCGCCGGTCACCAGGGTCGGCGAGGTGAACTCGCTGAACTGGGTGATGGCGACTTTTTCATTGTGGTCACGGATCGCCGACGGCTTGTTGAACACCTTGGCGCCCTGCTTTTCGGCCAGCTCCAGCAGGTAGGTGCTGTAGACGTATTCCATGTCGAACGGCGGGTCCTTGCGCTGCAGGATGGCGTCGAACTCGCCGAGGTTGGTTTCCGCCGGCTCGGCCGCGCGATACCAGTCCTGGCTGTCGCCGGTCATGGTGATGCGCGCCACCTTGGCGCTGACCACGCCCTGTTCGACCGCCATGTCCTTCTGCTGGAAGGCGTAGACCTCGTGGCCGCGCTTGTCCGCCTCCACCATCATGGCGTAGGTGGAGTCCTTGTAGGTCTTGAAGGTCGACAGCGGGTCGGCGAGGAAAGCGATTTTCATGGTGCGTCCAGTAGAGGTAATGGCTGATTTTAGCCGAGATTAAACATGAGCATCCGCCGCGCCGTCATTCCCGCGCAGGCGGGAATCCATGGGACGCCGGCTCCGCCTGGGTCCCCGCCTGCGCGGGGACGACGTCAGTACACTTCCGGATTGGGGTCGGTGCGCTCCATCTCCAGCGACGCCGCCAGCAGCGCCAGCCGCGCCACCACGCCGTACACATAGAAACGGTTTGGCGCCGCCGTGCCCGGCTTGGCCTTCAGATCCGGCACCGCGTGCTGCTGGGCAAACGCCAGCGGCACGTACTGCGAACCGGGCGCGTTGAGGTTCTGGTCGACGCCCTTCTCGGCGTGCACGCGGTAGAAGCCGCCCACCACGTAGCGGTCGATCATGTACACCACCGGCTCGGCCACCGCGCTCTCGATGCTCTCGAAGGTCGGCACGCCTTCCTGGATGATGAAGTCGGTCACTTCCTTGCCATCCTTGATGACGATCATCTTGTCGCGCTGGGCCTGGGTCAGGTCCTTGATCTCGCTGGAATCCTTGATGGTCAGGATACTGGTGCCGTAGGTGCCGGCGTCCGGCTTGACGATCACGAACGGCTTGTGGTCCTTGATGCCGTATTCCTTGTACTTCTTCTTGATCTTGGCCAGCAGCGTGTCGATGTTGGCGGCCAGGCACTCGTAGCCCTCGCCGGTGCGGAAATTGACCGCGTCGCACTTGGCGTGGAACGGATTGAGCATCCACGGATCGACGCCGATCAGCTTGCCGAACTTCTTGACCACCTCGTCATAGGCGTTCAGGTGGTTGCTCTTGCGGCGCAGCGCCCAGCCGGCGTGCAGCGGCGGCAGCAGGCTCTGCTCGTGGATGTTTTGCAGGATATCGGGAATGCCGGCCGACAGGTCGTTATTCAGCAGAATCGTGCACGGATCGAAATCCTTCAGGCCGACGCGGCGGCCATTCGGCGAGCGCACCAGCGGCTCGACAACCAGCATATTGCCGTCCGGCAGAGCGATCGGCGTCGGCTCGGTGACCTCGGGCGACAGCGAACCGAGGCGCACGTGCAGGCCGGTCTGGCGGAAAATCTGCATCAGACGGGCGACGTTCTGCCAGTAGGTCGGGTGGCGCTGGGTAATTTCGGGAATCAGCAGCAGGTTGCGCGCGTCCGGACAATACTTGTCGATCGCGGCCATGGCGGCCTGCACCGACAGCGGCAGCATTTCCGTGGCCAGCATGTTGAAGCCGCCCGGGAACAGATTGGTATCCACCGGCGCCAGCTTGTAGCCGGCGTTCCGCATATCCACAGAGCAATAAAATGGCGGCGTGTGTTCCTGCCATTCAAGGCGGAACCAGCGCTCAATGGCGGGCGTGGCGGCCAGGATCTTTTCTTCCAGGTCGAGCAGGGGTCCGCTCAGGGCCGTGACGAGGTGGGGAACCATGTTATTACTTCCTTATTACCGTGCGGACTATGCCAAATGAGGGCAAAAACGTCATTTTAAAGGCTGGAAATAAAAAAAGCGCCCCGCAGGGCGCTTTTCTGATGAAACAGTGTCAATTAAGAATGATAAGCCGACTCGCCGTGGGTGGTGATGTCCAGACCTTCGCGCTCTTCTTCTTCCGGAACGCGCAGGCCGATGACGATGTCGACCAGCTTGTAGGCAATGATCGACACGATGCCGGACCACAGGATGGTCACGCCGACGCCGGTGGCCTGCACGATCACTTGCGCCGAGATCGAGTAGTCAGCCGATGCCTTGTTGGCAACATAGTCGAACACGCCCTGGCCGCCCAGCGACGGTGCAGCAAACACACCGGTCAGGATCGCGCCCAGGATACCGCCGACGCCGTGCACGCCGAACACGTCCAGCGAGTCGTCCGCGCCCAGCAGGCGTTTCAGGCCATTCACGCCCCACAGGCAGACCACGCCAGCCAGCAGGCCGATGATCAGTGCGCCCATTGGGCCGACGAAGCCGCAGGCCGGGGTGATGGCGACCAGACCGGCCACCGCACCCGACGCGCCACCCAGCATCGATGGTTTGCCTTTGAAGATCCATTCAGCGAAGACCCAGGCCACGGTAGCGGCGGCGGTTGCCAGCAGGGTGTTGATGAAGGCCAGGCCAGCGACGTCGGCCGCTTCCAGCGCCGAACCGGCGTTGAAACCGAACCAGCCGACCCACAGCAGCGATGCGCCGATCATGGTCATGGTGACCGAGTGTGGCGCCATCGATTCGCGGCCGTAGCCGACGCGTTTGCCGATCATGAAAGCACCGACCAGGCCGGCAACTGCGGCGTTGATGTGCACCACGGTGCCGCCGGCGAAGTCCAGCGCGCCTTTCTGGAACAGGAAGCCGCCTTTTGCGGTTTCCGTAGCCAGCGTGGCGGCATCCTTGATCGCGTCAGGACCGGTCCAGAACCAGACCATGTGCGCCATCGGCAGGTAGGCGAAGGTGAACCAGATCACGATGAACGCCAGCACGGCGGTGAACTTGGCGCGCTCGGCGAAGGCGCCGATGATCAGGCCGCAGGTGATGGCGGCGAAGGTGCCCTGGAACGCCACGTACACGAACTCGGGAATCACCACGCCTTTGCTGAAGGTGGCGGCGTAGGCGAAGGTGCCTTTGACCGGATCCCAGATATTGTTCAGGAAGGTGCGGTCATGCAGGTTGCCGAAGAACGCATTGCCTTCGGTGAACGCCAGCGAGTAGCCGTAGATGCACCACAGGACGATGATCAGCGCGAACACCATGAACACTTGCATCAGCACCGACAGCATGTTCTTGGAACGGACCAGGCCGCCGTAGAACAGCGCCAGGCCAGGAATCGTCATCAGGATCACCAGCAGGGTCGACACCATCATCCAGGCGGTATCGCCCTTCTGTGGCGTCGGCGCGGCGGCGGCCGGAGCAGCAGCGGCTTCGGCTGGCGCGGCGGCAGCAGGTGCGGCGGCGGCC
>NZ_WKJN01000049.1 GCF_009674495.1 Duganella alba
GGCGAGCCGGTGGCCTCGGCTGGTGCAATGCCTGCCGGAGCGGCGGCAGGCGCCGGCGCCGGCGGCGCGGCGATCGGATCGAGCGCCAGGTCCATCGTCAGGCCAGGTTCCCTGTGATCGCTGGCGGCTGGCAGCGGGCTGGGCGACGGACGTGGCGCCTCGGCGGCGGCCACCGGCGGCGCCAGTGGCTCCAGGCTCAGGCCATCCATCGGCGCCAGGCTGAAGTCCGCCGCGGCGGCCGGCCGGCTCATGCGCGGCGGCGCCGGTTCCGGCGTCAGCGCCAGGATCTGGTCGAATTCCTCCGACGGCTTGTCCAGCTCCTCATCGGCAACCGAGTTTTGTTTTGCGCGCTCCGCTTTCTTGAGCGCCTGCATTAGTAGACTCATGATCCATTCGCCTTCGGAACAGGGTACGGTTCAGTGTCCGGCGTCTGCCCCGGCAGCATGTAGCGGTAATCCTTGTAATCGCCGTTGACGCTGGCGTCCTTGACCACCACCGGGCGCATGAAAATCACCAGCTCGGTCTTGGTGCTGTTTTCGTTGCGGTAGGAGAACAGGTTGCCGACCAGCGGAATGCTGCTCAACAGCGGAATGCCATCCTTGGCGTTGTCCATCGAATCCTGCATCAAGCCGCCCATGACGGCGATTTGGCCGCTGTTCACCTTCATGATGGATTCCAGCTCGCGCGCCTGGATCACGGGGATGTTGCTGACCACCGAGCCCAGCGCCGGATTCGGGTCTTTCACCACGCCCACCACGCGGGTGATGGTTGGCCGCACGTTCAGCGTCACCTCGTCGTTGTCGGAAATCTGCGGCGTCACGCTCATCACAAAGCCGACCGGCACGGTTTCCAGGTGCGATTCATAGGTCGCAGGCGTGCTGACGCCGCCGCTGGAATTGAGCACGGCAGGCGTCACCTTGATGGTGAAGAAGACGTTGTTGTCGACCACCTTCAGCAGCGCGGTCTGGTTGTTCAGCACGCTGATTTTCGGGCTCGACAGCACTTTCACCTTGCCGAACGACTCCAGCAGCTGGATCGTGGTGGCGATGTCGCCGAGGCGGCTGGTCGGGTTGGTGTAGTTGAGCACGAACACGCCGGCGGTCGTGCCGGGATTGACGCCGCTCGGCAACGTGGTGCCGCCGACCTGTTGCTGGGTCAGCGTCAGGCCGCCCTTGCCGATCGACTTCCAGTTGATGCCCTGCTGATAGGAGTCGCTCAGCTTGACCTCGATGATGGTCGCCTCGATCAGCACCTGGCGCTTGGCCGCGCCCAGCACCACGTCGAGGAACTGCTGGATTTTTTCATGCTGGCGCGCGGTGGCGCGCACGGCGATCAGGCCGCCCTCGGGATTGACGATCACCGAGCTCCTGACCTTGGCGCTGACCGCGTCCTGGGCCGGCTGTTGCGGCTGGAAGACGCCGGGTCCGCCCTGCTGGGCGTTCTGCTGGCCGGCCAGCGGATTGACCGGCTCGTCACTGAGATTGGAGGCGCGCAGCATGTCGCGGATATTCTTTTCCAGGTTGAACCAGAAATTGTTATCCGAGCGGTTGGTGACCGCGGTAGTGGAGTTGTTGCTGCCGTTGCCCTGCGCGCCGTTGTTGTACTGCTGCGGCTGTTGTTGCTGGATCGGCTGGCCGTTGGCGCCGATGGCCTGCTGCTGCGTGTTGTTCTGCACCGACTGCTGGTACTGGCCCTGGCCGTTGTCGCTGCCGCCGTTGGCGCCGGTGGTGGAAATCTGCGTCGCGATGTTCACGCTGCTGGTGGTGCTGCGCGCGATGTTGACGTAATCGACCTTGTAATTGCGCCATTCCGGCGAGTCCGGCAGCACCGTCAGCGTGTTGCCGTTGATTTCATAACGCATGTCGACCTGGCGCTGGATGCGGGTCAGCAGCTGCGGCAGCGTCTGGTCGAGGGCATTCAGCGTGACCGTGCCTTCCAGGCCGGGATGGACGTCGACGTTCATGCCGGCGTCGCGCGCCAGCGCGAACAGCAGCGACTGCACCGGCACCTTGTGCACCGTGACGCTGAAGGTTTCCACCTTGGCGGCCGGCTTCGGCGGCGGCAGCGCCACGCTTTGCTGCACCGGCTCCGGAATCGAACCGGCCGGCACCGGCGGCTCGCTCAGGTGCGCGGGCGAATTGGGAATGCCATGGCTGGCGCAAGCGCTCAGCAATACACTGCAAACCAGGGGGGCGAGAGGGGAGCTGAATTTGTTCATCGTTTCTTTCCGGCCCAGGGGTGATGCAGGAAGTTGTTGTTTTTGTTGTGCTTTTGCAATTATGAATAGCATGATCTTACAAATTTCGTGCCACCGCAAGGATGGCCCCGCAAATTACCGCAATTATCAGGAGCAACAAACACGCCCGCGCAACAGCTTGCCTATCCACGGCGCCGCCCCAGTGTGCCGCCAGGCCGCGCCGGCGGCCGAACGGCGACTCGGCGATGGCCAGGCGCGCATGTCTGGCGTCGACCACCTCGGCGTCGTCGGCAAAGGCGGCCAGCAGCGCCTTGTCGGCCAAAATGTTGATGCGGCGGACAATGCCTGCGGACGCCTCGGCGATCAGGCGCGCGGCGGCCGGGCTGAACACGGCGCCGCCGTCATGGCCGGCCGCGCGCAGCCGGTGGGCCAGGAAATCGCCGGTCAGCGCGGCCGGCAGCGGCGGCACGTGGAAGCTGTGGGTGATGCGTTCCTTTAACTGGCGCATGCTGGACAGATCGAGGTTCTGGTCCAGCTCGGGCTGGCCGAACAGCACGATCTGCAGCAGCTTGCTGCGCGCGGTTTCCAGGTTGGTCAGCAGGCGGATCGCTTCCAGCGTGTCGAGCGGCATGGCCTGCGCTTCCTCCACCAGCAGCACCACCTGGCGGCCGGCGCTATGGCGCGCGATCAGCTCGCCATGCAGGCTGCGCTGGACTTCGTCGGCGCGCAGGCCGTGCGAGGCCAGCCCCAGTTCGGCGGCGATGGCGTGCTGCACTTCCAGCGGATCGAGGTTGGGATTGACGAGGTAGATGACGTCGATGTGCGGCGGCATGCGGCTTTCCAGCATGCGGCACAGCATGGTCTTGCCGGCGCCGACCTCGCCGGTCACCTTGATGATGCCTTCGCCGTGGCCGACCGCGTACAGCATGGCGTCCAGAATATCGCCGCGCTCGTTGCCTGAATAGAAGAAGGCCGGATTGGGCGTGATATTAAATGGCGACTCGCGCAGGCCGAAGTGGGACTGGTACATGGCCTGGCTCACGCGATGCAGGCCAGGAAGGCCTGTTCCAGGGTCGCGGCGCCGTAGTGGGCGCGGCATGCGGCTGGGGTGCCGGCAAAGCGGATACTGCCGTCGTGCAGGATGGCCATGCGGTCGCACAGTTCGTCGACGTCGGCCAGCGCGTGCGAGGTCAGGAACAGCGTGCTGCCGGCGCGGTGCAGTGCGCGCAACTGTTCTTTTAACAGGGCCCGCGCTTTCGGGTCGAGGCCGCTCATCGGCTCGTCCAGCACGTACAGCGGCTTGCGCGCCAGCAGGCAGGCGGCCAGGCCCAGCTTCTGGGTCATGCCTTTGGAATAGCTGCGCACCGCCCGTTTGAGGGCGTCCGCGTCCAGGTCCAGCGCGGCCAGCATCGCCGCCACGGCTTCAGGCTGGTAGGGCAGTCCCTGCAAGGTCAGCAGGTAGCGGATGAAATCGGCGCCGGTCAGATAGTAGGGCGGCGTGAAGCGTTCGGGCAAAAAGCCCAGCGGCTGGCGCGAGGCCGGCTGGTGGTGCGGCTGGCCGAAGATGTCGATGCTGCCGCCGTCGAGTGCACAAAAATCCAGCAGGCACTTGATCAGGCTGGTCTTGCCGGCGCCGTTGACGCCGACCAGGCCGAAGCATTCGCCGGCGCGCAATTCCAGGTCCACGCCGCGCAGCACGCTGGCCGCGCCGTAGCGTTTGACAACTTGCTGGAAGCGCAGGGCCGGAACGGTCATGGATAACATGGACGAAAGAAACGAGCCACACTGTAGCGCATCCGTCTGAAGAAAGCGACACCTTAGCTCGCTCCGCAGGCCCATCTGTCATAGAATGGCCGCAAGTTTTGGTGACAATTGACAAGGAGCGCTTATGTCCAGACCAGAAAAAGTGCGGTTGGGTGAAATTCTGGTGCAGCAAAAGTTGCTCTCCGAGGAGCAACTGGGCCTGGCGTTGGCCGATCAGAAGCGCAGCGGACGCAAGCTGGGCCGCGTCTTTGTCGAAAACGGCTATGTTACCGAGGAACAGATCGCCGGCGCGCTGGCGCGGCAGCTCAACATCCCGTATCTGAACCTGAAGTTTTTCAACATCAATCCCGAGATCGTCCGGCTGCTGCCGGAAACCCAGGCGCGGCGCTTCCGCGCGCTGGTGCTGGAAGACCGGCGCGGCTCGCTGCTGGTCGGCATGTCCGACCCGACCGACCTGTTTGCCTACGACGAGATCGCCCGCATCGTGCGCCAGGATATCGAACTGGCGGTGGTCAACGAGACCGAGGTGGTGGCGGCGATCGACCGCATCTACCGCCGCACCGAGGACATTTCCGACCTGGCGCGCGAGCTGGAGCAGGATCTCGGCGACGTGTCGGTCGACTTCGGCGCGCTGGCGGCGGCCAATCCCAACGTCGAGGAAGCGCCGGTGGTCAAGCTGCTGCAATCGGTGTTTGACGACGCGGCCCAGGTGCGCGCCTCCGATATCCACATCGAGCCGCAGGAAGGCCGGCTGCAGATCCGCTTCCGCATCGATGGCGTGCTGCACCTGCAAACCGAGTCCGATATCAAGATCGCGCCGTCGCTGGCGCTGCGCCTGAAGCTGATGTCGGATCTGGATATTTCGGAAAAGCGTTTGCCGCAGGATGGCCGCTTTGCCGTCCGCGTCAAGAACCAGCGCATCGACGTGCGTATCTCGACCATGCCGACCCAGTACGGCGAATCGGTGGTGATGCGTCTGCTGAACCAGAGCGGCACGCAGCTCAAGCTGGACGCGATCGGCATGCCGCGCGGCCTGCTGGAGAAGTTCCGCGCCATCGTCCAGCGTCCGAACGGGCTGGTGCTGGTGACCGGGCCGACCGGTTCCGGCAAGACCACCACGCTGTATTGCGCGCTGTCCGAGCTGAACTCGGTCGAGAAAAAGCTGATTACCGTGGAAGATCCGGTCGAGTACCGGCTGGCCGGCATCAACCAGGTGCAGGTCAACGACAAGATCGACCTGAACTTCGCCCGCGTGCTGCGCTCGGCGCTGCGGCAAGACCCGGACATTGTGCTGGTCGGCGAGATGCGCGACCAGGAAACCGCCGCCATCGGCCTGCGCGCCGCCATGACCGGCCACCTGGTGCTGTCGACCCTGCACACCAACGACGCCGTCAGCACGCCGCTGCGGCTGATGGACATGGGCGTGCCGCGCTACATGGTCGGCAGCTCGCTGCAGGCGGTGCTGGCGCAGCGCCTGGTGCGGGTGATCTGCGAAAGCTGCACCACGCCGTATGAGCCGACGCCGACCGAACGTGAATGGTTGAGCCTGGAACTGAACGACAAGGTCGACAAGGCGCGCTACTTCCACGGCAAGGGCTGCTCGCACTGCAACGGCATGGGCTATCGCGGCCGGACCGGCGTGTACGAATTGCTGGAGATGACGCGCGCAGTGGTGGACGCGGCCAACGATCCCGATCCGTCCAACTTCCTGAAAGTGGCGCAGCAGCAGATGGCCGGCGAAACGCTGCGCCGGCATGCGGTGCAACTGGTGGTGCAGGGCCGCACGACGGTGTCGGAAGCGATGCGCATCAGTAACCAGGTCGAGGATTAAGCCCGTGCCTTTCTTCGCATACAAGGGCCGCAACGCGCGCGGCGAGCTGATGCAAGGCGTGCTGGAGGCGATCGACAGCGGCGCCGTGGCCGACCAGCTGTTCAATACCGGCGTGACGCCGATCGAGATCGTCGTCACCAACAAGAAGGTGGCCGACGGCGACACCTGGTGGGCCAAGCTGCTGGAAAAAAAGGTCACGTCGATGGACGTGCAGTTGTTCAGCCGCCAGATGTACACGCTGCTCAAGTCCGGCGTGCCGATCATGCGCGGGCTGGCGGGCTTGCAGGAATCGGCGGTCAGCAAGTCGTTCGGCAAGGTCCTCAAGGATCTGCGCGAGTCGCTGGATGCGGGTCGCGAGCTGTCGGCCGCCATGCGCCGCCATCCGGAGGTGTTCACGCCGTTTTATCTGTCGATGGTGCGCGTGGGCGAGATGACCGGGCGGCTGGAGGAAGTGTTTTTGCGGCTGTTCGACCACCTGGAGTTCGACCGCGACATGCGCGACCGTGTCAAGACCGCGCTGCGCTATCCGAGCTTCGTGGTGTTTGCCATGATCGCCGCCATGGTGGTGGTTAACATCTTCGTGATTCCGGCCTTTGTCGGCGTGTTCTCCAAGTTTAACGCCGAGCTGCCGCTGATGACGCGGATTCTGATCGGCACCTCCAATTTCTCGGTGCGCTACTGGCCGGTGTTTGCGGTGGGGCTGGCGGCGGCGGTGTGGGGCTTCCGCGCCTGGGTGGCGACGCCCAAGGGCCTGTACCAGTGGGACAAGTTCAAGCTGAAAATCCCGGTGGCCGGCAAAATCATCCTGAAGGCGACGCTGGCGCGGTTTGCGCGCAGCTTCTCGCTGTCCAGCCGCAGCGGCGTGCCGATCGTGCAGGCGCTGTCGGTGGTGGCGCAGACCGTGGACAACGCCTACCTGACCGCGCGCGTGGAGCAGATGCGCGACGGTGTCGAGCGCGGCGAAAGCATTCTGCGCACGGCCACCGCCGCCAGCGTGTTTACGCCCATCGTGCTGCAGATGATCGCCGTGGGCGAGGAGAGCGGCTCCATCGATGAACTGATGGACGAGATTGCGCAAATGTATGAGCGCGAAGTCGATTACGAGTTGAAGACCCTGTCGGCGCAGATCGAACCGATCCTGATTGTATTCCTGGGCATCATGGTGCTGGTGCTGGCGCTGGGTATCTTCCTGCCGATCTGGGATCTGGGCAAGGCCGCCTTGCATCACTGAGCATAAAATTGTGACTTTATCGGCAACATTTGTGACTGCGAAACAACGGGGCGCGAGCTTGCTGGAGTTCACCGTTTCCGTAATTGTGGTAGGCGTTTTGCTGGGTTTTTTGCTGCAGCGGGTCTGGTATTACCAGGGCGAAGCGGAGCAGGCGGCGGTGCAGATGACGGTGGCGAATGTGCGTACCGCCTTAGAAATTAAGGTAGCGCAAGCAAAATTGCCCGGGCGCAGCGAGGATTTAACCTTTTTGACCGAAGAAAATCCGTTCGACTTGTTAAATGTGAAACCATCCAATTATGCCGGCGCGTTGTTCAGCCCTTCGGATCAAGACATCGGCGCAGGCAACTGGTGCTTCGACCGTAGCAATAAAAGTCTGATTTATTTGTTAAATTTTGGAAATTCTTTTCGAGATGCTGAAACGAAACGTTTGAAATTCAAGGTAAAATTGTTCCGCTTGCCCCATAGCCCCGCCAAGCCGTCAGGCGCACCTGAGTCTCTAGGTGTGGCCTTTGAGCAAGAGAAGGACTAGCGCAATCCGCGCAAATTTTTCGACGTTTTGGAGAGAGTAATGAACAAGCAAGCCAGCATCGCATCCCGTCAACGCGCCCAGGGCGGTTTCACGCTGATCGAGCTGATCGTAGTGATCGTGATCCTTGGCATTCTGGCGGCAACCGCGTTGCCGAAGTTTGCCAATTTAGGTGGTGATGCGCGCCTGGCGTCGCTGAATGCGGCAGCAGGTTCCCTTAAGTCGGTGTCATCCATGGCGCACGGTCAAGCGCTGGTCAATAACTCTAACGTGACCGCAGCGGACGGTTCTAAAACGACCATGGAGGGGACGGACGTCAACCTGGTCTTCACGTATCCGAAGGCAGATATCTCCACTACCACGGCGGCGGGTTTGACCGACACTGACTATACGATTAATGTAGGTCCTGTCACCGCCGTAGCGGGCACCACTCCAGCGGTAGCTAGCGACGAAGTCCTGGTGCGTCCAAAAGGCATCTCCGCAGCCGCTGGCGAGAATTGCTGGATTAAATACAAACAGGCGGCAAGCGCTACTGTGCCTCCAGTAGTCACTGTCAACGCCAATGCCACTAATTGCCAGTAAGGCGGCGTAATGCCTGCCTGGTGACACCGTGCACACAGCCTTCGTTCCGCGCCGCGCCGCCGGCTTCACGATGGTGGAATTAATCACGGTGATCATATTGGTGGGGATATTGGGCGCGATAGGCAGTTCCCGGTTCTTCAGTAAGACGGTGTTCGAGAACCGGGCGTATGCCGATCAGGCCAAGACCATCATCCGCTACGCGCAAAAGCTCGCCGTCGCCCGGAATCGTCCGGTCTTCGTGCGTTCGGACGGCAACAGCTTTGCCGTCTGCGCGAATGCCGCGTGCGACGCCAGCGGCATCGTGCCCGCCCCAGGCGGCAGCAACGACGGCAGCGCCGCAACCAAACTCAACTGTCAGCAGAACAATGCGTATGCGCCGCAATGGATGTGCACAGGCCGCCCAACCGGCGTCACTGTCGCCGCCGAGACCGCCCGGCCTGAATTTGGCGCCGGCGGTTTCTTCTCTTTCGATGCGATGGGCCGTCCGTTCAACAAGGACGGTAGCGCCTTGACGGCAATGACGTTGACCTTCAGCAGCGGCGGCAACACCACCAGGTGGCTGCTCTGGCCGGAGACGGGGTATCTGCAAAATGTGCCATAGCGCCCACCGCCAGCAAGGCGTGACCATTGTCGAGCTGGTGATTTTTATTGTCATCGTCGGCATCGCGGCAGCCGCCATTTTGCAGGTGGTGAACCTGGCCACCCGAAACAGTGCCGACCCGCTGCGCCGCAAGCAGGCCATGCTGATTGCCGAGGCGTATATGGAAGAAGTCCAGCAGGCGCAGTTCACCGTGTGCGATGTCAGCGACGCCAATGCCGCGACCGCCACCATCGCCGAGCAGGGCGCCGGCGCTTCCGACCCCACCAGGTGCGCGAGCGCCCCCAAGACTTTCGGGCGGGTCGGCACCAAAAGCCGGCCGTATGACAACATCACTGATTACGTCTCCGTTGGATACAAGCTGGGCAACGCGGAACGTGCTTTTGTGGGCACCGATTCTTCCGGCAAACAGGTCGACACCGACGTGGCCGGCAATCCGCTGGGCGCCAGCTCGATTGGCACCACGCTGGGTAACAGTGCGCTGGACGGCATTACGACCACCCTGGCGCTGAACAATGTGGCTGGACTGGGCGGCTTGAATTCCGATGCCAGCGATCCCAAAACGATGATCGCGCTGCGCATCACCATCACCACTACCTATGGTCCGGGCCAGTCCATCACACTGGAAGGCTACCGTACCCGCTACGCGCCGGAGGCCCGATGAGACAACTGATCGGCAAACGCGCACGCGGCTTCACGCTGGTCGAAGCGATCATTGTCATGGTGCTGACCGCCATTCTGGCCAGCATCATGGTGTTGTTCATCCGCAGTCCGGTGCAGAGCTACATCGATAGCGCCGGGCGCGCCGACCTGACCGACGTGGCGGAAATTGCCCTGCGCCGCATGGCGCGTGAAGTCCACGGCGCGGTGCCCAACAGCCTGCGGTTGACGACCTCCGGCAACACCTCGTTCCTGGAATTTATTCCCAGCAAGGCCGGCGGCCGTTATCTTGCGGAAGACGACGGCGCCGATCCTGCGATCCATCCTGCCCTGAGTTTTACCCAGACGAACCCCCAATTTGAGGTGGTCGGCCCCATGCCGCCGGATCCTTACGCCATCGCGAATAACGACTTCATCATCATCAATAATTTTGGCGCCGGCTTTACCGATGGCGATGCGTATGCTTACGATGTGGCCAGCAACAAGCTTGCCAACAACGTGTCCCAGGTCCAGTCGGTTAACGTTCCCGGCAAGGTCGTCACCCTTGTCAGGAATCAGTTTGCCGGCCACGTCAGTCCTTTGCCCAGCAAACGCTTCATCGTCGCGGGCGCGCCGGTGACCTTTGCCTGTGAAAACGATGCGACGGGTGGCAAAGGCCATTTGACCCGTTACTGGAACTATGGTTTCAAACCGGTCCAGGTCGATCCGAAGTCAGTCGGCGGCGCCTCAAGCGCGCTGCTGGCCGACAATGTGATGGGATGTAATTTCTCGGTGACGGCCCTGGCCAACCGCCAGGCAGCGCTGGTGGGCCTGGCGATCGCGCTGGCGCGGGCCAAGCCGGGGGCGGGCGGCAACGGCCTGGAGGCGGTGACGCTGGCCCAGCAAATTCACGTGGACAACACGCCATGAGCCGATTCGCATTCCCACGTCGCAAATCGGCAGGCGTTGCCATCGTCACCGCGATTTTCCTGCTGGTGGTGGTGGCCGGTCTGGCGGTGGCGATGGTCTCACTGACCACCACGCAGGAGGACGCGTCGGCCAAGGATTTGCAAGGAGTGCGCGCCTATCAGGCGGCGCGTGCCGGCGTCGAATGGGCGCTGTACAAAGGATTGCAGTCCGGGCTCACGCCGCCACAGCCATCAACCTCGC
Source organism: Duganella alba (assembly GCF_009674495.1). Lineage (GTDB taxonomy): Bacteria > Pseudomonadota > Gammaproteobacteria > Burkholderiales > Burkholderiaceae_D > Rugamonas > Rugamonas alba. Next base: position 10,539 of record NZ_WKJN01000049.1, read on the forward strand.
TGGGCTGCGGCCCGCCCATCAATGTGGCGCTGCCGAAGGATAATACCCTGTCGTCGTTCACAGTGACTGTCGTCGTGACCTGCGACCCAGCGGTGAACGGGATTGCCGGCGGTACCAACGATTCCACCGCCTACCACGTCCTGATTACGTCGGTCGCCTGCAACCAGCCTGGGACCGATGGCAACTGCCCCAATGTCGCGCCGGGGCCGGATTACGTCCAGCGCAGGGTGACGGCGCAGCTGTAAGCGGGTGTGGCGGAATGTGGCTATTTTTGCAGAATGGTTGTCATTTTAAGCATGAAGTGGTCGGTAAGTTGAATATAATCAAGCATCTAGCGCGTTAACCTCGTGTAGTGAGATATGGGTTTCTTTAAAAGAGCGAAAAAAACCGATGGCTGGCTGACTGTCACTTTCTTGAGGGACGGAATCTGTGCGGGCCGCGTTCAGCGCGTGCGCGACGCCAAGGCCATCGTCGAGGTGGCGGCCTTCCATCCGGCCGGCAGCAGTTTTTCGCCCGAGGCGCTGGAGCATCTGGGCAAGGAGCTGAAAGCCGGCGGCTATTATTGCGGCACCATGCTTGGCGGCGGCGAGTACCAGCTGCTGACGGTCGATGCGCCCAACGTGCCGCAGGACGAACTCAAGACCGCCGTGCGCTGGCGCTTGAAGGATATGCTCGACTTCCATATCGACGACGCCACCATCGACGTGCTGGACATCCCGGTCGACAACAGCGCCGCCTCGCGCGGCCATTCGATGTTCGCCATCGCCGCGCGCAACACGGTGATCCAGGCGCGCCAGGCGCTGTTCAGCGAAGTCAAGCTGGACCTCAACGTGATCGACATTCCCGAAATGGCGCAGCGGAATATCTCGGCGCTGCTGGAAACCGAAGGCCGCGGCCTGGCCATGTTGTCCTTCGACGCCGACGGCGGCTTGCTGACCATCACCTACAAGGCCGAGCTGTACCTGTCGCGCCGCATCGATGTGACCCTGGAGCAGCTGCTGGAGCGGGATTCGATGCGCCAGCAAATCCACTTTGACAAGATCACGCTGGAGCTGCAACGCTCGCTGGATCACTTCGACCGCCAGTTCTCCTTCGTCAACGTGCTCAAGCTGTTGCTGGCGCCGACCGGCGCCGAGGGCTTGCACGAGCACCTGACCGGCAATCTCTATATGCCGGTGGAGGCGATGGAGCTCGGCGACGTGTTCGACCTCGGCAAAGTGCCGGCGTTGCAGGACGTCGAGCAGCAGCGGCGTTTCTTCCTGACCCTGGGCGCGGCCCTGCGGCACGAGGAGGTGCGTCTGTGAGCCAGCAGATCAATCTGTTCAATCCGATCTTCCTCAAGCAGAAGAAGATCTTCACCGCGCTGCCGATGGCCGAGGCGCTGGGCGTGATCGTCGCCGGCGCCTTGCTGCTGGACTGGTACGCGGCGCAGCGCGTGGCCGACTTGCAGCGCGAGGCCGATGAAGGCAAGGCCCTGTTGGCCGGACGCGAGCAGCGCCTGGTGAAAGCCAACGCGCAGTTCGCGCCGCGTGCCAGGGACGTCAGGCTGGCAGCCGAACTGGCCGAAGCCCAGGCGGAACTGAAAGCATTGCACGATGTGTCGTCGGTGTTGCAAGGCGGCGCGCTGGGCAATACGGCCGGCTATGCCGAATACTTCCGCGCGTTTTCGCGCCAGAACGTCAGCGGCTTGTGGCTGACCGGCGTGACCATCAGCGGCGCCGGCAACGATATCGGCGTGCAGGGCAGGGCCATGCAGGCGACACTGATACCGAACTACATCGCCCGCCTGACCGGCGAACGCGTCATGCACGGCAAGAGCTTTTCCAGCCTGAATATCGGCCGGCCCGAGGCCGCCCAGCCAACGCAGCCGGCGCCACAGGGCGCGGCGCCGGCCGCAGCGGCGTTCGTTGAATTCAGCTTGCAATCGACTGCCGTGCAGGAGGCCGCCAAATGAAACAAATGGCGCAGCAACAATGGCTCAAGTTGAGCACCCGGCTGGACGCGATGACGCTGCGCGAGCGCGCCATGGTGTTCGCGGCGGTGGTGGCGGCGATCCTGTTCCTGATCTATACCGTTTCGGCCGAGCCGCTGCTGAAGCGGCAGGACGCGCTGCGCACCCAGATCAAGCAGCAGCAGAACCAAATCGCCGGCATCGATATGGAAATCGTCGGCAAGGCGCAAGGCTTCAATGCCGATCCCGACGCCGCCACCCGCGCGCAGTTGGGCGCCGTGCGCAATGAGATCGACGCCACCAGCTCCAGCCTGATGGCGGTGCAAAAAGGCCTGGTCGCGCCGGACAAGATCGCGCCGCTGCTGGAGCATCTGTTGCAAGGCAATGGCCGGCTGAAGCTGTTGTCGATGAAGACGCTGCCGGTGGCCGGCCTGAACGAATCGGTACAGTCAGCCGCGCCTGCCGCCACCCCAGCGGCCGACAAAGCGGCAGCCGCCAAGCCGCGCGAGCTGTTGTACCGCCATGGCGTGGAGATCGTGGTGCAGGGCAGTTACCTGGACATGGTCAGCTACATGCAGGCGCTGGAAACCCTGCCGGTGCAGCTGTTCTGGGGCAAGGCCCGGCTGGACGCCGAGCAGTATCCGAACTCGCGCCTGACGCTGACCTTGTACACGTTGAGCCTGGATCAGAAATGGATGAAACTATGAACCGCCTGCCGCTGCTGTGCGCCTGCCTGCTGCTGTCCGGCGCCGCCGCCGCACAAACGCTGGCCGATCCGACCCAGCCGCCGCCCGAGTCGCGCCTGCTGCCAGCCAGCCAGGCCGATGTGCCGGCGTACCAGGGGCCGCGCCTGCAATCGGTGCTGATCGGCTCGCACGGGCGCGAGGTGGCGGTGATCGACGGCCAGACCATCCGCAAGGGCGAGAAGTTCCACGGCGCCACGCTGGTCCAGGTCAGCAAGAATTCTGTAGTGCTGCAAAACGGCCGGAGCAGGCAAGTGCTGACCTTGTTCCCTGAAGATGTCAAGCAGGCCGCTCCGAAGGCAGCTTATTAAACGCGAAGAATGCATATGCAAAAAATCCTGACCATCGCTCTCGTGACCACGCTGCTGCTCAGCGGCTGCGGTGCGCCGTCCACGCGCGATACCTACGACAAGATCAGCAGCGAAGTGAACGCGGCGGCCGCCAAGCCGGCGGTGGTCACCCAGAGCGACGCCGTGGCGAGCGCCTTGCTGCCGCCGGTGTCGCAGCTGGCCGACCAGTTGCCGAAGGCGCGCGCGGTGCTGGAGGAGCGCTTCAATGTGTCGTTCAACAATGTGCCGGTGCAGCAGTTCTACAACTCGATCGTGGCCGGCACGCGCTACAACATGCTGATCAATCCCGAGGTCACCGGCAATATCACCGCCAACCTGAAGGACGTGACCCTGTTCGAGGCACTCGACGCGGTGCGCGAGCTGTACGGCTACGACTACAAGGTGGAAGGCACGCGCATCTACATCCGTCCGCTGACCATGCAGACCAAGATTTTCAAGGTCAACTACCTGACGGCCAAGCGCAAGGGCGTGTCCAGCCTGCGCGTGTCGTCGACCTCGGTGGCCAACGCCGGCACCAGCAATAGCGGCGGTCAGAACAACAACGGCAATAACAATAATAACAATAACAACAACGGCAGCAACGACCCCAACAATCCGAACGGCGGCCAGACCCAGCGCGACTCCGCCAACGTCTCCACCACCTCGGAGAGCGATTTCTGGCAGGAGCTGAAGTCGGCGCTGGAAGCGCTGGTGGAAACCGGCAAGGACAACCGCAGCGTCACCATCAGCCCGCAGTCGGGTGTAATCGTGATCCGCGCCATGCCGGACGAGTTGCGCAATGTGGACATGTATCTGAAAGCCACGCAGCTGTCGGTCGACCGCCAGGTGATCCTGGAAGCCAAGATCCTGGAAGTGGAACTGAACAATAATTACCAGAGCGGCGTGAACTGGTCGGCCTTCGGCAAGTTCGCCAGCGGCGGCAACAACCGCTTCTCGGCCGGCACGCTGCAGCCCGGCACCACGCTGGCGCCGCTCGGCACCGCACTGAGCAGCGGCGGCCCGGCCGGCATCAACGCCTCGCCGGGCAGCACGCTGGGAGCGTCGGCCGATGCGGTCGGTTCGCTGTTCGGCATGGCTTTCCAGACCAGTAACTTTGCCGCGCTGATTTCCTTCCTGGAAGGACAGGGCACCGTGCATGTGCTGTCCAGTCCGCGCATCGCCACGCTGAACAACCAGAAGGCGCTGCTGAAAATCGGCACCGACGAATTCTTTGTCACCGGCGTCAGCACCACCACGACCACCAGCGGCACCGGCACCGGCGTGACCACGCCGACCGTGACGCTGCAACCGTTCTTCTCCGGCGTGGTGCTGGACGTGACGCCGCAGATCGACGAAGATGGCAATATCATCCTGCACGTGCATCCGTCGGTGAGCCAGGTGTCGACCGTGAACAAGGGCTTGAACCTGGGTTCGCTGGGCAACTTCACGCTACCGCTGGCGGCGTCGTCGACGTCGGAAATGGACAGCATGGTGCGCGGCCAGAACGGCCAGGTGGTGGCCATCGGCGGCCTGATGCGTCAGGCCACGACCACCGACAATTCCGGCGTGCCGGGCGCCAGCAAGCTGCCGGTGCTGGGCGCGCTGTTCGGCAGCAAGAGCGAAGTGCTGCAGAAGCGCGAGCTGGTGGTGCTGATCAAGCCGACCATCGTCGAGACCTCGTCCGACTGGAACCAGGATCTGCTCGACAGCGGCCGCCGCCTGAAAGAACTGGACCCCGGCCGCAACAAGGGACGCTAATCATGTACAGCAAACACTTCGGCCTGCGCGAGGCGCCGTTCAGCATCACGCCGGACACCAGCTACTTTTTCACCAGCCCGCATTCGCAGGAGGCGTTGAATACCTTGCTGGTGGCGGCCAAGAGCGGCGAGGGCTTCATCAAGATCACCGGCGAGGTGGGCACCGGCAAGACGCTGCTGTGCCGTAAGTTCATCGCGACGATCGGGCCGGAGTTTGTCACCGCGTATATTCCGAATCCGTATCTGGAACCGCGCACGCTGATGCTGGCCCTGGCCGATGAGCTGGAGGTGCCGCTGGAAAAGGATGTCGATCAACATCAGCTGCTGAAGTCGATCACGCAACGCCTGATGGATCTGGCGCGCGAGGGCAAGCAGGTGCTGTTGCTGCTGGACGAGGCGCAGGCGATTCCGACCGAGAGCCTGGAGGCGCTGCGCCTGCTGACCAATCTGGAGACGGAAAAGCGCAAGCTGTTGCAGATCGTGCTGTTCGGCCAGCCCGAGCTGAACCAGCATTTGCAGGCGACGGCGATCCGCCAGCTGGCGCAGCGCATCACCTTCCACTATCACCTGGGGCCGCTGACGCGGGACGATATCGAGTATTACATCGCGCACCGCCTGCGCGTGGCGGGCTACACCGGCGGGCGCCTGTTCCACCGGGCGGCGATTTCGCGGCTGTACAAGGCCAGCGGCGGGATTCCGCGCCTGGTGAACATCATGGCCAATAAATCGCTGATGCTGTGCTTCGGCGAAGGCAAGCAGCAGGTGACGCGGCGTCATGTGAACCTGGCGGCCAGCGATACGGTGACGCCGTCGCGCCGCTTGCGCTGGCCGTGGCTGGCCGCCGGTGTAAGCTTGCTGATCGCCGCTTGCGGCCTGACCTGGGCGCTGACCAAATGAGCCTGATTAATAAAATGCTGCAGGATCTGGATGCGCGCGGCGGCGCCACGGCGGCCGGGGAACAGCCGGATGTGAAGGCGGTGCCGGCCGTCGAACGTGATCGCCGGCCGCTGGTGCTCGGCGGCGCGGCGCTGGGCGTGGTGGTGCTGGCGGCCGGCGGCTGGTTCGGCTGGCAGTACTGGACATCGCACCGCACGCCGCCCGGCCCGGTGCCGAAGGTGGTTGATAACTGCATTCCTGACCGGCCGCGTTTCCAGGAGCCGCCGACCGCCATCAAGCCGGTCGCCGCGCCGGCGCCGGCCGGCGCCCCGGTGGCCGAAGCGGCTGCACATGCCAGCGCGCCAGCCGCCAACATTCCAGCCGCCGCCGAGGCTGCAGCTTCGACCGCCGGCGCGCCATCGCACGCGGATGCCGACATCGCGCCAGGCACCAGCCGCGCATCCGCCAAGTCCAGGCGCGCCGCGCACAGTGCGGAAGGCGAGGGCGGCGAAACCGTCGCCGCAGCGCCTGCCCGCAAGGCCGCACGCGCGCCAGCCGCCTCGGCCGACGGTGTCGTGCTGCGCGAACTGACGCCCAAGCAGATGTCGGAAAACAGCTACCGCCGCGCGCTGGCGGCCTTGCAGGAAGGCCGCGTCAGCGCCGCGATGGCCGACCTGGACAAGGCGGTCGAACTCGACCCGCGCAACGACGCCGCGCGCCAGACCTATGTCAGCCTGCTGCTGGAAAACCGCCGCACCGACGACGCCATCCGCCAGCTGCGGCTGGCGCTCGGCATCGATGCGCGCCAGCCCGGCCTGGCGATGGTGCTGGCCAGATTGCAACTGGAAAAAGGCGGTCCGGCGCTAGACACGCTGCTCAAGACCTTACCCTACGCCACCAACAACGCCGACTACCAGGCCTTCCTGGCCGGCGTGCTGCAACGCGACCAGCGCCACGCCGAAGCCGCCGAGCACTACCGCGAAGCCCTGGGCCTCGCGCCCGGCAACGCCGTCTGGTGGATGGGCCTCGGTATTTCGCTGCAAGCCGACCAGCACCTGCCCGAAGCGCGCGAAGCCTACAAGCAGGCGCGCGCCAGCGCCGGCCTCACGCCCGAACTGAAAAGTTTCGTCGACAAAAAAATCGAACAGCTGTCGCGTTAAGCCTCGGCGCCATTTCGCCACGCGCTGGCCGTCACGCCGAAGCGGGCGCGGAAGGCGCGCGAAAAATGCGTCGCATGGGCAAAGCCATGCTGAAAGGCGATGGTGCTGATCGACAGCCGCGCCAATGACTGCTGGCGCAAGGCCTGCTGGCAGGCGCGCAGGCGCGATTCCCACAACCACGCGGTAAAGGTCTGCGTTTCGGCGGCAAACAGCCGATGGATATGGGCCGCCGACAAACCCAGCGCCGCACCCACCTGCGCCACCGACAGTTTCGCATCGCCCAGATGGGCCAGCGCATATTCGCGGATGCGCCTTAAATGGTATTGCGACAGCCGGGTGCGCTCGGCCGGCGGCGTCTCCTCCAGCGCCAGCAGGCAGCCGGCCACGGTGGCGATCAGCGCGTGGGCCGCATGGGCGGCGGCGGACGGCGGCAGGTCGTGCGGCGCGTGGAAATGGCTGTCGGCCATGATGGCGAGCAGCGCCACCAGCGGCTGCGAATTCTTCAGGCGGACAGCGGTCAGCCGGTCCAGTTCCGGACAGGCGCTGCGCAGGGGCGCCGCCGGTATCACCAGCAGCAGCTGTTCGCTGGCGGCCTGCAACTCCACCCGGTAATCGTCGGCCGCCGAATAGAGCGCCATGTCGCCCGGTCCCAATTGCGCGGTGCGGCCGTGCTGGTGCACCTTGCTGGCGCCGCGCCGCTGGATCGCCAGCAGGAAGGTGCCGGCATCCGCCGGCCAGGCCGGCTGCGGCGCACTGAGCCGCAGCATGTCGATCATGCCGACAGCACGGCGCGCGCCCTGCGGCTGGGATTGCATCATGCTAGGTCTCCGGGAGAGGGAAAGTTAATAAATAGCTACTTCGGGTACATTCGCGCTGCCATCGTTGAATTATTATAACGGCAATGCCATTGTTTTTAATTTAACCTTAAGGAACATGCTATGACTCTTGCCTTTGCACTGACCCGCCGTCTGCCGGTAAAAGGATTGCTGCCCTTGCTGCTGTCGGCGGCGGTCAGCCAGGCTTACGCCGTCGACCACGGCGCCAACGGCGCGGCCGACAACAAGAACCAGACGCTGTCGGGCGCCGGCAATGTCAGCGCCACGCTGAGTGCGACCGGCGGCAACGGCGGCGACGGCGCCTTAAGCGGCGGCAATGGCGGCGCCGCCAGCGCGGTGCTGGACCTGACCGCGCTGTGGACGGCGAACGCGACGATTTCGGCCACCGGCGGCAATGGCGGCAACGTGGTGCCGGCCAATCCCGACAGCGGCTATGGCTATGGCGGCGACGCCACCGCCAGCGGCGTGCTGCACGGCGCCGGCGCGGCCGGCAGCGCCACCGCGCAGGGCGGCAGCTTCGGCGGTTTATACGCGGGCGTGCCCAACGCCGGCAACGCCACCAGCAGCCTGACCGCGTTGACCAGCGGCGCGCAGGCGGTGGACCTGGCGTCGTCCGCTTATGCCGGCCTGGGCGGCGGCGCCAGCGTTGCCAGTCTGCTGGTGGACTCCGGCGTCGCACAGCCGGCGGCCGGCCATGCCAGCGTCACCGGCAATGTCAAGGCGATCGGCAATGATGCGACCACGGCGGGGAACAGCACCGCCACGCTGGGACTGCGCGGCAGCGGCAATCTGAGCGGCAGCAGTCTGGCGCTGGCCGGCGCTGTGTTTGACGATCCTTACGTCGGGCAAAGTCCGCGGGCGACTGCGCTCAGCACGGTGACCGGTGTCACCAGCGGCCAGCACGATGTGAGTTTGACCTCGACCGCCAAAACCGGCGTCCGGTTTCCGGCCGACGGCACTGCGATCGCCAACGCCAGCGGCCAATCGGGTAGCGGCAAGGTGGTGGTGGGGGCGGATGCCAGCACGGTGGGCTACACCTATGTGGTTGGCGCCGCCACGGCGCATGCGGTCGCGCGCGCCACGGAGCAGGGCGGTTCCGCCACCGCGACCGCCAGCGCCGACGGCATGTCCAGCAGCGCGCTGGCCGAGGCCTACAGCGTCGGCGCCGGCAGCGCCAAAGCCGTCGCCATTGGCAGTACCGGAGAACTCCTGGGCGGCGGCAGCACCATTGCGCACAGCACGTCCACTGACGGCGGCCAGCGCGCGTTGTATGCGTCCGTGGTTAGCGCCAGCAACTACACCGCCACCAGCGAAACGTCGTTCGGCGGCCTCGGCCTGGTCCTGCCGGGCTTGCAAAGCCCCTACGCCAACGGCTATGCCACCGCGACCGCAGGAGGAGCGGCGGGGCTGGGCGGGGGCGTGCAGGCCGCGAACGGTCCGGGTTTCGGCTATGTCGAGCTGGAGACGCATCATAGCTGGCAGCAGAGTATCGCCGCCGACCATCTGTGGCTGAAATTCCTGGACGTGAACTCCACGCCGCTTGGTTACTTCAGCCTGGATATCAGCAACAACGGTCAGTCGCTCTACTTTGGCGAGTTCAACTCGCAGAGCGAGGCCGACCAGTTCTTCATCGGGCACGCGCTGGATCTTGGGCCGCTCGGTGTCGGCATGCAGAATCTGGTGATCCATTCCAGCCTGGCCACCGGCTCATACGGTTTCAGCTACATTCTGGCGGTGCCGGAACCGCTGGAATGGCTGCTGATGTTGAGCGGCCTGACGCTGGTGATGGTGGCGGCGCGCCGCAAGTCGCGCCAGTCATAAGCTGGCCTGGGGGCCCCAGATCTGCTTCATGCTGAAGCGGGTCGAGGCCTGATCCTCGGTCAGGCCCTCGGTGATGGTCAGCGGGCCGTCATCGAGGCAGCGCGGCTGGGCCGGCGACAGCATGGCGCCGGCGGCGTCGCGCAGGGTGTGCACCTGCAGTCCGTTGCTGCACCCCTGGCGGCGGCTGATGACGCCGATTTCGCCGCTGGCCAGCCGCACCAGGCAGCCGGGCGGAAAATCGCCCAGTTCGCGGCGGAAGCAGTCGGCCAGGTGCGGATCGACCGGCGCCGTCTTGTCCTCGACCAGGTTGCGCAGCGCCAGGCTGGGCAGGATGGATTTGCGGTAGTTGCGCGCCGACACCTGGGCGCAGTAGCGGTCGGCAAAACTCAATAGTTTTGCGTTGAGCGTCACCTCCGGGCTGGCGATGCCGGCCGGGTAGCCGCTGCCTTCGTCGTTCTCGTGGTGCATCAGCACGCAGGAAATCCAGTCGTCGTCATCGATGCCGACGTCGCGCAGCATGTCGGCGCTTTCCGCCGGGTGGCGGCGCACGATGGCCATTTCCTCGCTGTCGAGCGGCGTGTTCTTGTTCTGGAAGCCTTCGTGATGGCGCAGCATGCCGACGTTCATGGTCAGCGCGGCGGCGGTCACGGTCAGCGTGCTGGCCGGATTCATGCCCATGCTGCGGGCGATCACCACCGTCACCACGGCCGTTTCGATACAGTGCCGCACGGCGTAGGTGCCGTTGATCTGGCTGAGGAAGATGCAGGCCAGCGCCACGTCCGGATTGATCTCCACCGCGCGGATCACGTCGCCCGCGATGTCGCGGATCTCGCCCTCGGCGTTGTGCTCGTTGCGCAGGTTGTGCAGCAGGCGTTCCAGCCGGCGGTTGCACAGGTTGAGCTGGTGCAGCACCGACGGCGTGGCTTCCGCAAACACCGGCGGCTCTAGTTGAGTGCTCTCGGACATGTTGAATCCCGATCTTAAACTTTGCCCAGGCGTTCCAGCGCGAGCGCCAGGGTCTCATCTTTTTTGGCGAAGCAGAAGCGCACGATGCCCGACTCCTTGCCCTGCTGGTAAAACGCCGACACGGGAATGGCCGCCACCTTGATTTCGGTGGTCAGCCATTCGGCGAATTCGGCTTCCGTCTGCGTCGAAATTTTATCGTAGCGCACGCACTGGAAGTAGGTGCCGTCGGCTGGCAGCAACTCGAAGCGCGTGTTGTTCAGGCCGTCGCGGAACAGATCGCGCTTGCGCTGGTAGAACGCCGGCAGTTCCAGGTAAGGTTTGGGATCGGCCATATAGCTGGCGATGCCGTGCTGCATCGGCGTGTTGACGCTGAACACATTGTACTGGTGGACCTTGCGGAACTCGGCCATCAAGGCGGCCGGCGCCGCCACGTAGCCGATCTTCCAGCCGGTGACGTGGTAGGTCTTGCCGAAGCTGGAAACGACGAAGGCGCGCGCCGCCAGCTCGGCATGGCGCGAGACGGACTCGTGCTGGTGGCCGTCATAGACCATGTGCTCATAGACCTCGTCCGACAGGATCAGCACGTCGGTGCCGCGCACGATGTCGGCCAGCGCCTGCATGTCGGCGGCGCGCAGCACGGTGCTGGTCGGATTGTGCGGCGTGTTGATGATGATCAGGCGCGTCTTGCCGTTGACGGCGGCGGCCACCTTGGCCCACGGCACGGTGTAGCCGGCCGGACCGACTTCCATCTCCACCGACACCGGCATGCCGCCGGCCAGCGTAATCGCCGGCACATAGCTGTCGTACACCGGTTCGATGACGATCACCTCGTCGCCCGGATGCACGCAGCAGAAGATGGCGGTGGTCAGCGCCTGGGTGGCGCCGGCGGTGACGGTGATCTCGCTGTCCACGTGGTACTGGTGGCCATAGAGGGCGGCGATCTTGGCGACGATGGCCTGGCGCAGCACCGGCGCGCCGCTCATCATCGGATACTGGTTGAAATCGGCCTGCATGGCGTCGTTGACGGCGGCCAGCAGGCTGCGCTCGCAACCGAAGTCAGGGAAGCCCTGGCCCAGGTTGACAGCACCGGCTTGCGCGGCCAGCATCGACATGCGGGTAAATACGGTGGTCCCGACCGCCGGCAGGCGGGTGGTCAGGACAGGCGTCATCGGCAGATTGGTGCGGCTGTTCATGGCGACTGGGTAGTTGGCAGATCGCCTATTCTAGCTCAGCGTGCCGGCTTGCGTGCGGCTATGCCTCCAAAGTCCACTTCTCGGGCAACATCACCTTGAACATGCCTTCGCGGGCCAGGCGGCGGGCCAGTTTCAGCAGCGCCTTGTCCTTGGTGATCAGCACCTCGGCCTGGGCGTCGCGGGCGATTTCGAGGAATTTCTGGTCGTCCTTGTCGGTGCAGACCGGCAGGCGCACGCCCGATTGCGGCGGCGCCACCACCTTGATCAGCGCGTCGAAGCGGGCGGCGGCCAGCGGACGGCTGTCGTCGTCGAGCGGCAGGTGCTTGTAGTGCAGCACGATGTTGTACTCGTCGCGGCAGTCGGCGCGAGTGACCGCCTCGACCGCGCCGCGCTCGATGGCGCCCAGCAGCTCCGCCCAGCGCGGATCGTTGAACACGAACAGGTCGAGGCAAACATTGGTGTCGATGACGATGCGTTTCTTTGGAACAGGTATCATGTGGGCTAGTTATGTAAAAATGTTTTTTGGAATCTTATGCTGATAGTGCTTTCGCCTGCAAAAAGTCTCGACCTGGAGACGCCGCCCACCACCAAGCTGCACACCGAACCATCGTTTCTCGACCATTCCGAACAGCTGATCAACCGCCTGCGCGAGCTGTCGCCGACCGAACTGGGCGAGTTGATGGACCTGTCCGATAATTTATCCGCGCTCAACGTGGCGCGTTACGCCTCGTGGACGCGCGACACCAGCGAAGCGCGCCAGGCGGTGATGACCTTCAACGGTGACGTCTATGACGGCCTGGACGCCCGCACGCTGAAACCGCAGCAGCTGGATTACGCGCAATCGCGCATCCGCATCCTGTCCGGCCTGTACGGCATGCTGCGGCCGCTGGACCTGATCCACCCGCACCGGCTGGAAATGGGCACCCGCCTGAGCACGGCGCGCGGCAAGAGCCTGTACGAATTCTGGGGCGAGACCATTACCGATGCGCTGAACCGGCAGGCAAGCGAGCAGGGCGCCGACACGCTGGTCAACCTGGCGTCGGAAGAATATTTCAAGTCGGTCAAGCCCAAGCTGCTGGATGTGCCGGTGATCACGCCGCAGTTCGAAGACTGGAAAAACGGCAAATACAAGATTATTTCGTTCTACGCCAAGCGGGCACGCGGCCTGATGGCGCGCTACGCGGCCGTCAAAGGCATCACCGATCCGCAAAAGCTGAAGAAGTTCGACATCGACGGTTACCGCTACGTGCCGGACGCCTCCAACGACAACACCTGGCTGTTCCGCCGCAAGCTGGCTGAATAAACAAAACCGGGGTCAGTGCCGACATTCGGACACGAGCCCTGCCGTAGCGATCGCTACGGCAGGGCTCGTGTCCGAATGTCGGCACTG
>NZ_WKJN01000004.1 GCF_009674495.1 Duganella alba
CAGCCCTGCCGCCGCCGCCGCGCCGCTGGCCGCCAGCGTCACCGCCGCTGCCGCCGACGACGGCAAGAACACGCTGACCGCCGCCACCACCTCGGTCAACAGCCTCAATGTCAGCCAGAGCGCGGCCCCGGCCGCCGGTCAGGCCAGCGCCACCGTCAAGCTGGCCGGTTCGCCGGAGCAATGGCAGCAGCCGCTGCGCGAAGCGCTGGGCGACCGCCTGCAGCTGCAGCTGCAGCGCAACAACGATCAGGCCGTCATCCGCCTGGAACCGCCGAACATGGGCAGCATCGAGATCTCGATCCGCCACAGCGCCGGCGCGCTGCAGGTCAACCTGTCGGCCAGCAACAGCGAGGTGGTGCGCCAGCTCAACACCATCGGCGACAGCGTGCGCCAGGACCTGTCGGCCAAGCAGTTCAGCGACGTCGCCGTCACCGTGTCGTCGTCGCGCGCCCAGGCGCAGGCCGATCAGGGCGGCGGCAAAAACGGGCAGCCGCGCGACCAGCACGATGGCCGCGGCCCGACCCGCGCCCTGTCCGAGGATGACAGCACCGCCACCTTTGCCATGACCGGGGAGTAATCTGCACAATGAAGAATATGAAAGTCATCATCGCCGTGGTACTGGCCGTCGTTGTCGGCGCCGCAGTGGCCGGCGGAGCAGTCTGGTATATGTCCAAGGGTGGTGAGGAAACAGCGGCCGACGGCAAGGATGGCAAGAAAAAGCCGGCCAAGAAGGAAGAGAAAAAGGAAAAGAAACCGGGCGAGCCGCCCAAGTATCTGACGGTCGACAAGGTGGTGGTGATGCTCAAGCATCAGCCCGACGAAAGCGTGACGCATTATCTGTCGGCCGATCTGGTGGTCAGCACCGACGCCAAGCGTGAAAAGGAAACCAAGGAAAACCTGCCGATGCTGCGCAGCGTCGCTGTGAAAACCTTGTCCGGCCTGCCGATGGCCAGCGCGCGCGTGATGACCATCGACCAGTTTGCCGCGGAACTGAACAAGGCCTTCGACCACGAGTTCGAGGAAGAAGGCCGCGAGAAACCGTTTGACGAAGTCATGATTGGCAAACTCATCATTGAGTAAGCCGCAGCAGCATGAACACGAGTGGAGCGGGCATGGGATACGTAGAGGAATTTGCAGACACTTATGCCGAAGGTTACGGCGTGCACGGCGCGACGCCGTTCACGCATAGCGTCGCCGACGAGCAGAAGTTTCTGCTGGCGTATGCGCCGCTGGTCAAGCGCATCGTCCGCCAGCTCAATTCGCAGATCGCCGGCGCCATCGACCGCGACGACATGGAACAGATCGGCCTGATGGGCCTGCTGGAAGCGCTGCGCCGCTACGGCGAGCCGGACGCCGCCTTCGGCAGCTACGCCAGCCTGCGCATCCGCGGCGCCATCCTCGATGAGCTGCGGCGCCAGGACTGGCGGCCGCGCGCGGTGCGCCAGCAAAGCCACAAGCTGCGCGACGCCGTGCGCGCCCTCACCCGCAAGCTGGGCCATGAACCGAGCGAGCAGGAAATCATGAGCGGCCTGGCGCTGACGCCGGAAGCCTACCAGGCCTACCTGCTCGACGAGAACGCCGAGCTGATCGCCAGTTTCGACGAGATCCTGCAGGAAAGCATGAGCCACGACACCGCGCCGAGTCCGGAAGACCAGCTGGTGGTGCGGCGCAGCCTGGAACAGGCGCTGCGCGGCCTCGACGAGCGCGAACAGCGGGTGGTGCAGATGTATTACGAGTTTGAGCTGAGCTACAAGGAAATCGCCGCCGTGCTGGACCTGACCGACGCTCGCGTCTGTCAGCTCAACAAGGCGGCGCTGAACAAGATGAAGGCAGTACTGCAAAGCGCCTAGGCAGCGGCGCGGCGCACTCAGGGATTAGAAAAATGACGCGGAAAGGCGAATCATCATGCAGCAAATAGTCGGCATTCTCATAGTTTTAGGCAGCGTCTTCGGCGGCTTCTTCATGATGGGCGGCGCCTTCCATCAGATCTGGCAGCCGATCGAGCTGATCGTGATTGCCGGTTCGGGCATGGGCGCGCTGGTGATCGGCAATCCCGGCCACGTGCTGAAGGAAATGGGCACGCAGATCAAGAAGATCATCACCAAGAAGAAATACGACTCGGAATTCCAGCGTCAGCTGCTGCTGCTGATGTACGAGCTGCTGCAACTGGCCGCCGGCGGCCTGAAGGCGCTGGACGCCCACGTCGAGGCGCCGAAGGACAGCCCGCTGTTCCAGCGCTATCCGCGCGTGCTCGACGAGCCGAAACTGCTGGCCTTCATCGTCGACAACTTCCGCCTGATGGCGATGGGCAAGATCAACGCGCACGAGCTCGAAGGCGTGCTGGAACAGGAACTGGAAGCCATCCACACCGAGCTGGAACAGCCGGCCAAGTCGCTCGGCAAGATCGGCGAGGCGATGCCGGGCTTCGGTATTCTGGCCGCCGTGCTGGGCATCGTGATCACCATGAACACCGTCAGCGAAGGCGCGACCTCGGGCGAGATCGCCGAGCACGTGGGCGCGGCCATGGTCGGCACCTTCATCGGTATTTTCTTCTGCTACGGCCTGATCGACCCGCTGTGCAACATGATGAAGCAGCTGGTCAATTCCGAGGCGGCCAACAAGGAAACCGTCAAGGTGGTGCTGGTGACCCACGTGGCCGGCAAGCCGCCGCTGCTGGCGATCGACGCCGGCCGCCGCCTGGTGCAGCTCAACATCAAGCCGAGCTTCGCCCAGCTGGAACGCTGGATCAACGATCTGGAGGGCAACGACAGCGGTGCTTCGGATAACTCTGGTCGCGGAGGACGTGGTGCTAAAGCCGCATGATAAAGCGCATGACCAGACCATCGTCAAGCGCGGTGGCGGCAAGCACAAGCACGACGACCACGGCGGCGCCTGGAAGGTAGCGTTCGCCGACTTCTGTCTCGCGCTGATGTGTTTGTTCCTGGTGCTGTGGCTGATGGCGGCGCGCAACACCGAGTCGCTGGAGCAGATCCTGACCGAGGCCGACGGCGCCAAGACCGACCAGGGCAAGGGCGTCATGCCGGAGCAGGTCGGCGGCCCGCGCGGCAGCCTGATCGACCGTTTCCCGATGCCGCACACCGGCAGCAGCGAAACCGAGGGCAAGCAGAAGGCCCAGGCCGAACAGACCGACACCCCGACCGAGCCGTCGTCCAAGGTGCGCTACGACAGTCCGGAAGACCTGGCCGCGCTGTCCAAGGCGCTGACCAAGATGAGCGCCGACTACGGCCTGACCTCGAATCTGGAAGCGGTGATCACGCCCTACGGCCTGCGCGTGATGATGCACGACACCGACCGCCAGGGCATGTTCGTGCGCGGCAGCGCCGTGCCGACCGACAAGTTCCGCGCCCTGCTGCGCAAGATGGGGCCGCTGTTCCGCGAGATGGAAAACCAGATGCTGATCGTCGGCCACACCGATTCGCTGCAGTACGCCGACACCAGCTACGCCGCCTTCTCGAACTGGACGCTGTCGGCCAACCGCGCCATGTCGGCGCGCGCCCAGCTGCTGGCCGGCACCATGAATCCGGAGTCGGTATTGCAGGTGGTCGGCATGGCCGACCGCGCACCGCTCGACACCAAGCGCGCCGACGCCGGCGTCAACCGCCGCATCGAACTGCTGATCCTGACCACCGCCCAGGCCAAGACCATCGCCGCCATGTTCGGCGTGCCGGAAAACAGCACCGCCCTGATTCATGACGTGGACACCGCCCTGCCCGACGCGACCCTGCTGCAGAAACTGCGCAGCCAGCTCAGTGGTCAGGGCGAATCGCCGCTGCGTGATCCGCGCCGCAACAAATAAGACAGACGTATGGAAACCAAGCCAACAAGAGGCAGCCGCATGAGAATCCCGACTTCGACCCCGGACGGTCTGGCCGTCCAGCGCGTGGCCGACAGCGCCCCGGTGGACGCCGCCGACGCCATCGCCCCGGCGCCGGCCCAGGCGCCGCTGCAATCGTCCGTCATGCAGCCGGCGCTGCAAGCCATGCGCGACATGCCGGAAATCGACCAGGAGAAGATCGACATGCTGCGCGACGCGCTGGCCAAGGGCGAGCTGCCGTTCGACCCGGCCAAGCTGGCCGGCCTGATCCAGCGTTTCCACGGGAGCGAACCTTGAGCAATGTGAATCATGCCGGCGCCATCGCCGCCCTGTCGCGCCAGGACGCCATGCGCGCCCTGCTGGCCGGCATCGGCGCCGACCTGCAGGCCTACGCCGAACTGCAGGTCATGCTGCGCGACCAGTTCCGCGCCGCGCTGCGCCACAACGCCGGCGAGCTGGCGGCGGCCGCCGAGGCTATCGAAGCGCAAGTTGACGCCATGCAGCAACGGCGCGCCGAGCGCGTGGCGCTGGTACAACGTTTAGTTGGTGAAACTGGCAATATGGCGCAAGCTTTTGCCTTGCTGAAAAATACGGCACGGGAGAAAATAGAGGCGGACTGGGCATCGCTGGAACAGGCGGTGCTCGAGTGCAAGCGACTCAGCAAGCGCAACGGCGATTTGCTGGCCGAGCAATACACCATCATGCAGCGCGTGCTGCATGGCGAGGAGCAAATCTATGCGCCAGCTTAGTGGGATAACCACGGGGATGCAAGCCACCGCACCCACTGCCGCAACCGTCTCGAACATGACCGCCAGCCGCCCCACCGCGGCCACTGGCGGCTTTGCGCCCGCGGGCGCCTTCAACAGCGCCTTCGCGCAAGTCCAGAACGACGTGACCGCCTACATCGCCCAGGGCGACGGCGGCTTCCACAGCGACGCGGCGCCCTCGTCGCAGGCCATGAGCCTGCAAGCCATGGCGCTGCGCAACCGCGCCACCGGCGCCATCGACGACGACAGCGTCGACAGCGACAGCCAGCAGCAATTCCTGGCGGCGATCCAGCCGTGGGCGCAGGAAACCGCCGACAAGCTCGGCGTCGCGCCGGAACTGGTGGCCGCGCACGCGGCGCTCGAATCGGGTTGGGGGAAGCAGCCGCTGAAGAACGGCGCCGCCAATGCCAACAACCTGTTCGGCGTGAAGGCCGGCGCCGGCTGGCAGGGCGACGTCGCTGTCGCCAGCACCACCGAATTCGAACATGGCGCGCTGCTCAAGAAGACCGAGCGCTTCCGCAGCTATCCGGACACCGCCAGCGCCTTCCGCGACTACGCCCAGCTGCTGACCAGCAATCCGCGCTATGCGTCCGCCCTCAACACCGGCAGCGATGCCCGCGCCTTCGCCAGCGGCCTGGCCAAGGCCGGCTATGCCACCGACCCGAATTATGCAGACAAGCTGAGCAAGGTGGCCGCGCAGTTGCAGCGCGGTGGGCGCCTCAGCCCTACTCCGACGGAGAATTAGCCGTGACCGGCGCTGCGACAGGTTCCACCGTGCCTGCGCCGGTCACCCGGGCGCGCAGCACCGTGCCGTTGGCGTTGCGCACGCGCACCGTGTCGCCGCGCGCGCCGGCGTCCATCGCCTCGCCGCCCATGCTGACCTCGATCTCGTCGCGGCGCGCGACAATGCGCACCGGCTCGCCGCGCTTGATCAGCGTCGGCGCCGCCAGCAAGGTCTTGCGCACCACCTCGCCGGCGCGCAGCGCGCGCTTGCTGCTCAGACCGACCGCGTCCTGCGGATCGCTGACGGCGTCGGCGATGGCGGCGATATCGTGGCGCTCCAGCAACACATCTTCATCTGCCAGTACTTTCCCTGCCGCCAAGTCATTTGCCATCACGGCAATCCGCGCCGAGACCTGGGCGCGCACGATGAATTCGTACCGCCAGCCGCCGGCGCCGCTGCAGACGGCGATGAAGCGCATCCGGCTCGGCAGTCGCGTGTCGGCCGCCTGCACCGTCACGCCTTGGTTGCAGGCCGACAGCGTGCGCGTGCCCGGCACCACCGTGACGCTGAATTGCGGCTCGCTGAAGCCGGCCGCGGCGGCCCAGCGCTCCACGTGTTGCTGCGCCGCCCGTTCGACCAGTGCCGGCACCTGTTCCGCCGCGACCGGCGCGCCGGCAGAAATAGCTGAAGAAAATGGAATGCAAACCAGCAACATCCCGGCCGAAACAGTTACAATAGATTTGTTGAACATGAGCAATACCTCTACTATGATGCCGGAAGCGGTCGCCCCATCGGGGCTCGGCCGCCATTCTACATGGGACGTAGCGGTTGTCACTCATGCCGACGCGTTTTACCGCCATGTCACCACAGGGGAAGAAGATGGGCATTAACTTCAAAGATGCAGCGGGCGTCCACGCCGACGCGCTGGCCTTGCGCGCCGACCGCACGCGCATCCTGGCCGCCAATATCGCCAACGAGAACACGCCCGGCTTCCAGGCCCAGGACATGGACTTCAGCGCCACGCTGGCCAACGTCCAGGCCGAAGGCAACGGCGACATCGGCGACGGCGGCGACAGCGCGCTGATGTACCGCGTGCCCTACCACCCCACCCGCGACGGCAACACCGTCGAGATCGGCGTCGAGCAAGCCGCCTTCTCGCAGAACGCCACCGATTTCCAGACCAGCCTGACCTTCGCCAACATGAAGTTCAAGGGGCTGGCCAAGGCCATTGCCGGCCAGTAAGCCCGCAGCAACCCAGGAGCAGCGCATGTCGTTCAAGACTATTTCGGAGATTGCCGGATCGGCCATGGCGGCCCAGTCCGTCCGTCTCAACACCATCGCCAGTAACCTGGCCAATGCCGATTCGGTGGCCGGCACCGAAGCCGACACCTACCGCGCGCGCAAGCCGGTGTTTGCCGCCGTCATGGGCGACAGCCCGGACGGCATGGCCAGCGCCGGCGGCAAGGTGCAGGTGCTCGACGTGGTCGAGTCGGCCGAACCGCTGCGCCAGGTCTACGAGCCGGGCAACCCGATGGCCAACGCCGACGGCATGGTGTTCTACCCCAACGTCAACCAGGTGGCCGAGATGACCGACATGATGTCGGCCTCGCGCGCCTTCGAGACCAATGTTGAAGTTCTCGGCCGCATCCGCACGATGCAGCAATCCCTCCTTAAACTCGGTGAAGGCTAAGCCATGACTGTCAGTCTCCTCAACAACAGCAGTACCAGCAACTCGGCCTCGACCGGCACCAGCATCACCGGCAACAGCGCCAGCGAAGCGTCGGACATGTTCACCAAATTGCTGGTGGCGCAGATCCAGAACCAGGACCCGCTGTCGCCGACCGATCCGGCGCAGTTCGTCCAGCAGCTGACCCAGCTGTCGCAGACCGAAACGCTGCAGAACCTGTCGAGCCTGACCAGCGCCAACTCCAGCATCCTGCAGAGCATGCAGGTGCTGTCGCTGGGCGCGCAGGTCGGCTCCAACGTGATGGCCGAGACCACCACGGTCAAGCTGGACGGCACCACCAAGGTCAGCGGCCAGACCACGCTGGACGCCAGCAGCAGCGCCACCAGCGTGGTGCTGACCGGCAGCGACGGCGTCGAACACACGATCAACCTCGGCGTGCAGGCGCCGGGCACGGTGCCTTTCACCATCGATCCGGCCAAGCTGGGTCTGGCGGAAGGCACGTACACGATGAAGGTGGTTACCAGCACCTCCAGCAATCCGACCATCGACATCCAGGGCCGCCTCAACAGCGTGCGCCTGGGCGCCACCGGCAGCGTGGTGCTGAACGTCGCCAACATCGGCGAGACCAGCACCACCGCCATCACCGGTTTCAACGGTCCAGCGACCGCCGCCGCATCCGCCACCCAGTCTACTCTCTAAGGAAAATCCATCATGAGTTTCGATATCGCATTGTCTGGCATCCAGGCCATCAACGAATCGCTGGACGTCACCAGCCACAACATCGCCAACGCCGGCACCTACGGCTATAAAGCCAACCGCGCCAACTTCGCCACCCTGGTGGCGGGCAGCCAGCTGAACGGCGTGACGGTCGGTTCGACGACGCAGAACATCGGCCTGTCGGGCGGCATCCTGAACACCGGCCGCGCGCTGGACGCCTCGATCAGCGGCCGCGGCTTCTTCGTCACCCGCGCGGCCGACAATTCGCTTCAATACACCCGCGTCGGCATCTTCGACACCTCGCTGGACGGCTACCTGGTGGACGCCTCCGGCCGCCGCGTGCAGGGCAAGACCATCACGCCGCCAAGCACCGAACCTGGCGCAGAAGGCGACCTGAAGATCCCGGTCGGCGCGATTCCGGCGCAGATCACCACCAAAGCCACCTATGTCGGCAACCTGTCGGCCGACTGGGCCGTCAAGACCCCGGTCAGCGACCCTACGACCATCACGCCGAGCACGCCGCCGGACCCGTCGACCTACAACACCTTCAAGACCACCAATCTGTACGACAGCCTCGGCACCCAGCACGTGCTGACCCAGTACTTCACCATGACGGGCTCCACCGGCGGCGTCGCCACCGTGCACGTCAGCTACGCGCTCGACGGCAACGGCATCACGGCTGGCAAAGACTTGAATTTCGACACCACCAACGGTACGCTGAATCCTGACGATCCAACCGTGACGCCGGACCTGACCGTCAGCACACTGGACCTGACCGCCACCAACGTCGATACCAGCGACCCTAACCTTTGGCCGAAATTCGCCAACGGCGCCAACATGAATGGGGCCGTGACCATTGATTACACCGGCACCACTTTCTTCTCCGGCGAAACTTCGGTGGCCTCCAACACGCCAGTCGACGGCTATTCGGCCGGCAACTTCTCCGGCGTCTCGCTGGGCAGCGACGGTTCGGTGATCGCCAAGTACACCAACGGCCAGACCCAGACCGTGGGCAAGGTCGTGCTGGCCTCGTTCGCCAATGAAGGCGGCCTGACCCAGGTCAGCGACACCAGCTGGGAAGCCTCGGCCGCCTCCGGCGTCGCCAACACCGACCTGGCAGGCGTCGGCGTCAACGGCCAGATCAACGTCGCCACGCTGGAGCAATCCAACGTCGACATCACTTCGGAGCTGGTCGGTCTGATGACCTCGCAGCGCAACTACCAGGCCAACTCGAAAGTCATCCAGACCGAGAGCACCATGCTGCAATCGCTGATGCAGGCGATCTAAGGACTGACGCATGGACGCGCTGATTTACACCGCCATGAGCGGGGCCGAACGGGCCCTGCGCGGGCAACAGGTGCACGCCAACAACCTGGCCAACATCGATACCGGCGGCTTCCGCGCCAATATGGAGCTGTCGGCGGCGCAATCCGTCAACGGCTACGGCTACGACGACCGCCACATGTCGCAACTGCAGGCCAACAGCGTGTCGACCAAGCCCGGCACCATGAAAAGCACCGGGCGCGAGCTCGATGTGGCCGTGGCCGGCGCCGGCTTCCTGACCGTGCAAACGGCCGCCGGCGGCGAAGCCTACACCCGCGCCGGCAACATGGTGCTCGATGAAAACGGCACGCTGCGCATCAACGGCGACGTGGTGCTCGGCGAAGGCGGCCCGATCACGCTGCCGGAATACACCCGCATCGACATCGGCAACGACGGCACCATCTCGATCCAGGCGCCCGGCACCATCATCATGCAGACCGTCGACAAGCTGCGCATGGTCAAGGCCGAAGGTTCGGAGCTGACCAAGAACGAGGCCGGCCTGCTGGTCGCGCGCGATGGCGCGCCGCTGGCCACCGATCCGACCGTGGTGGTGCGTTCCGGCCACCTGGAAGGCAGCAACGTCTCGGCGGTCGAGGAAATGGTCGCCACCATGAGCCTGAACCGCAGCTTTGAAGTCCAGATGAAGATGTTTACGTCGACCGATTCGATGACCCAGGCGGGCAACCGCCTGATCAGCGGCAGCTAAGCCGGACCACCACATACCACCAGGGAGAAATCATGAATCCAGCAATGTGGATCAGCAAGACCGGCGTCCAGGCGCAAGACCTGAAGCTGCAAACCATCGCCAATAACCTGGCCAATGCCAACACGGTCGGCTTCAAGCGCGACCGCGCGGTGTTCGAAGACCTGTTCTACTCGGTCGAAGCGCAACCGGGCGCCCAGCGCGCCGACAACAACACGCTGGCGCCGTCGGGCGTGCAGTTGGGTAACGGCGTGCACCTGGTCGGCACCCAGAAGGTGTTCAGCCAGGGCATCCTGCAAACCACCAGCCGCGACCTCGACATCTCGGTGATGGGCAACGGCTTCCTGTCGGTGCGCCAGCCGAACGGCGAAACCGCCTACACCCGCGCCGGCCAGCTGCAGGTCGACGCCAACGGCATCCTGGTCAACGCCGGCGGCCTGCCGCTGATCCCGCAGATCACCGTGCCGGCCAACGCCACCGCGCTGACCTTCGCCGAGGACGGCACCGTGTCGGCCAAGATCGCCGACAACGTCACGCCGCAGGTGCTGGGCCAGCTGACGCTGACCTCGTTCATCAACCCGACCGGCCTGCTGGCCTTGGGCGAGAACCTGTTTGCCGAAACGCCGTCGTCGGGCACGCCGACCGACGGCCAGCCGGGCACCGCCCAGTGGGGCAAGATCAAGCAGGGCACGCTGGAAGGCTCGAACGTGCAGGTGGTCGAGGAGATGGTCGACATGATCGCCGCCCAGCGCACCTACGAGATGAACACCAAGGTGCTGTCGGCAGCCGACAATATGCTGCAGTACCTGTCGGCGGCGGCACGCTGATGCAAGCCGCACTGCGCTCCACGCTGCTGTTGGCCGCCCTGGCCCTGGCCGGCTGCGCCCAGCTGCAGCCGCCCGCGGTGCGCCCCGGCCCGTCCGACGAACCGCCGCCGGTGGCGCGCAACACCGGTCCGCGCGGCGTCTCGGGCGGCGTGTTCAGCACCGACGTCGGCCTGTCGCTGACCTCGGACAGCCGCGCCTTCCGGGTCGGCGACGTGGTCACCGTCAACCTGCTGGAAACCACCCAGGCCAGCAAGAAGGCCGGCACCAGCTATTCCAAGCAGTCGGCCGACAACATCAACGCGCCGAATTTGCTGGGCAAGACCTTCGGCAAGGCCGCGGTCGGCCTGGGCGCCTCCAACACCTTTGCCGGCGACGCCACCAGCACCCAGCAGAACGCCCTGACCGGCGCCATCACCGTGATCGTGCAGGAAGTGCTGCCGAACGGCCTGCTGCGCATCTCCGGTGAAAAAACCCTGACCCTGAACAACGGCGAGGAATTCGTGCGCCTGCGCGGCTACCTGCGCGCGGCCGATATCGACGCCGACAACCAGGTGTCGTCGCAACGCATCGCCAATGCCCGCATCGCCTATTCGGCGCAAGGCACGCTGGCCGAAACCCAGCAGCCGGGTTGGCTGTCGCGCTTCTTCAACGGCCCTTTGATGCCGTTCTGAGTTTTCCTTGAAAGACGGGTGATCCCATGAATTTCCGCAAGCTTATCGCGCTGCCGCTGGCCCTGAGCCTGGCCCTGGGCGCCACCCTGCCGGCCCAGGCCGCGCAGGCGCTGCGCAACCTGGTCGCCATCGAAGGCGTGCGTGACAATCCGCTGGTCGGCTACGGCCTGGTGGTCGGCCTGAACGGCAGCGGCGACTCGACCCAGGTCAAGTTTTCCAGCCAGTCCGTGATCAATATGCTCAAGCAGTTCGGCGTCAAGGTGCCGGACGGCACCGACGCCAAGTCGAAGAACGTCGCCACCGTGATGGTGTCGGCGGTGTTCCCGCCCGGCTACCGCAAGGGCCAGAGCATCGACGTGGTGGTGTCCTCGATGGGCGACGCCAAGAGCCTGCGCGGCGGCGCCCTGCTGCTGACCCCGCTGCGCGCGGCCGACGGCGAAACCTATGCGCTGGCGCAAGGCAACGTGGTGGTGGGCGGCTACAGCGCCCAGGGCAAGTCCGGCTCGTCGATCACCGTCAACACCCCGACCTCCGGCCGCATTCCGAGCGGCGCCAACATCGAACGCGAGATCGGCACCGATTTCTCCAGCAAGCCGACGGTGCGCCTGTCGCTGCGCCATCCGCACTTTGAAACCGCGATCAACATCGTCAACTCGATCAACAAGCGCTTCGGCGACATCGCCACCGCCAGCGACGCCACCAGCGTCGATGTCGTGGCGCCGGGCAATCCGACCCAGCGCGTGGCCTTCATGGCCAAGCTGGAATCGATGAGCGTGGACGTCGGCGAGGATGCGCCGAAAGTGGTGTTCAATTCGCGCACCGGCACCGTGGTGATCGCCGAAGGCCTGCGCGTGCGCGCCGCCGCCGTCACCCACGGCTCGCTCAAGGTGGTGATTTCCGAATCGACCAAGGTCAGCCAGCCGAACGCGCTGGCCGGCGGCAGCACCGTGTCGTCGCCGCAGTCGCAGGTCAGCGCCGACCAGGGGCCGGCGCAGATGTTCAAGTGGCCGGCCGGCGCCAAGCTGCAGTCGATCATCGACGTGGTCAACAGCCTGGGCGCGACGCCGGACGACATCATGGCGATCCTGCAGGCGCTCGACCAGGCCGGCGCCATCGAAGGCGAACTGGTCGTCATTTAAGGATGGGCATGGACTACACCAACAACACCTTCGATCCGTCGCGCCTGCTGGCCAACGGCACCGCCGGCCAACTGAGCAGCACCGCCGTGGCCCCGGTCGCGGCGCAGGAAGGCGACACCGTCGATCCGGTCTACCGCGCCAAGGCCACCGAGGCGGCGGTCAAGTTTGAAAGCTTCTTCATCGGCCACATGCTGCACCAGATGCGCGACGGCACCCGCGCCCTGGCGGCCGACGACAGCCCGTCCAAGGACCGCATCAACCAGGACATGCTCGACATGGCCGACAACCTGGTGGCCGACCAGCTGGCCGGCAAGCGCGCCTTCGGCGTGGCCGACGCCATCCTGCGCCAACTGCTGCCGCAGCAGCCAGCCCAGCCGGTGCAGGCACAGGCGGCGGCAAAAGTTTCCGATTCGCAAAATTTAAGCATTCCACTTAATCAGCAGCAATAAACGGTCGCCCAGTATTGATATCGGACCGGCGGCCGCCAGCATCGCGCTGCGTTGCGCCGGACCTTCGGACTTCACCAGGAAAAGACCCGCTTCATGACCATCACTTACAACGCACTGTCGGGCGCCCTGGCCGCCCAGGCTGCACTGAACACCGTCAGCCAGAATCTCGCCAACCAGCAGACCAAGGGCTATACCCGCCAGGGCGTGCTGCTGCAGGCGACCGCTTCCGATCCGGGCACCCTGTCCGCCGGCAACGGCGTGCAAGTGGGTTCCCTGTTGCGGTTCAGCGATTCCTACCAGTTGCAGCAGATGTGGCGCGCCAACTCGGCGGTCGGCGTGCGCTCGCAGGTGCAGCCGTACCTGACCTCGCTGGAAACGGTGATGAGCGACGACAAGTCCAGCATCAGTTATGGCATCGACAACTTCTTCAAGGCCCTGAACGCGGCCAGCGTCGATCCGACCTCGACGCCGCTGCGCCAGCAGGTGATCACCACCGCCGACTCGATGGCGCAGCAGATCAACTCGATCTACAACCTGACCACCAACCAGTCGATCTCGGTGCAGCAGCAGCAGGCCTCGATCCTGCCGTCGCTCAACGAGTCGCTGGCCGGCATCGCCGCGCTCAACAAGCAGATCGTCTCGACCACCGGCGCCGGCACCAACACCTCGGCGCTGATGGACAAGCGCGAACAGCTGATCGACAGCGTGGCCCAGCAGGTCGGCGTGGAAGTCGTGTACAACCCGAACGGCAGCGTCAACGTCTCGCTGAAAAGCGGCGAGCCGCTGGTGGTCAACGACACCGCCTCGACCCTGGCCTACGTCAACGCCGGCAGCAGCGCGCCGGCGTCGCTGACGCTGACCTATTCCAACATCAAGTTCACGCTGGACGACACCAAGGTCGGCGGCCAGCTCGGCGGCCTCGGCGACTTCCGCCAGAACACCCTGGCCCCGCTGCAGACGTCGATCAAGGAAATCGCCAAGCAGATGTCGGACAACATCAACGCCGCGCTGACGGCCGGCTACAAGGGCAACGCCGATCCGGCCATCCCGGGCGACCAGGGCGATATGGGCGTCGCCCTGCTCGACTACAATCCGGCCAGCGCCACCGGGCTGCTGCAAGTCGCCAGCGGCTTCAAGACCTCCGACCTGGCGTTTTCCAGCAACGGTCAGCCGGGCGACAGCGGCAACCTGCAACTGCTGGTCGCCATCAAGAGCCAGGATATCCAGCTGACCTCGCTGAGCGGCGTGGTCAGCGCCGTGCAACTGGGCGACGCCGACACCCAGATCGTCGGCCAGCTGGGCATCATCAGCCAGCAGAACCAGGCCCAGCTCGCGACCGCCACCACCATCCGCTCGCAGTCGGAAGACGACTGGAAGTCGACCAGCGCGGTGAACTCCGACGAGGAAGGCATCAACCTGGTGGAATTCCAGAATATGTACCAGGCGAACATGAAGGTGATTGCGGTTGCCAACACCCTGTTCGACGCCACGTTGCAAATGTTCGGTTAAGGAGAGCCTGAATGCGTATCGCCACCAGCCAGTTCCAGGCAACCATGAACCGCGCCCTGCAGGATAATCAGAGCGCCATCGCGTCGCTGACCGCGCAGATCGCCAGCCAGAAAAAAATCCAGGTGCCGTCCGACGATCCGGTGACCGCCGTGCGTCTGTCGCGCCTGGCGCGCGAGGAAGCCATTGTCGGCCAGTACCGCGACAACATCTCCTCGATCAAGATCCGCCTGTCGTCCAACGAGACCTATCTGCAAAGCATGGTCAACGACATCACCCAGAGCCACGACCAGCTGGTGTGGGCGTCGGACGGCAGCAATACCGGCGAAGACCTGAAGGCCATGGTCACCACCATGACCTCGCTGCGTGACAGCCTGATGTACAGCGCCAACCAGAAGGACCAGGAAGGCCGCTACCTGTTCTCCGGCACCGCCACCGCCACGCCGGCGATCACCTTCACCGAGAACCCGGTGCCGCCGCAGCGCCGCTACGAATTCACCGGCAACACCGACCAGCAGCAATCGGTGGTGGGCAACGGCATCAACCAGACCATCAATGTCGACGTCAAGGGCCTGGACGACCTGCTGAACCAGATGGACGCCACCATCACCGCGCTGTCGCAGCCGAATGTGTCGCCGGGCGACCCGGCGGTGCAGACCGCGCTGAAAGCCAATATGGACGGCGCCACCAGCGCCCTGGACCTGATCTCCGGCAAGATCGCCAGCTTCGGCGGCGCGCAAAACGTCATGGACACGCTGGACGGCAACCATGCCAACGTCAGCCTGTCGAACCAGACCGCGATCCTCGATCTGGGCTCGCTGGACATGGGCGAGGCCACGATTGCCATGAACGGCTACAACCTGGCGTTGCAAGCGTCGTACAAGGCGTACTCGAAGATCAGCAATCTGTCGCTGTTCAACATCCTGTAATTCGTCACTCTTTTAGCGTATGCAAATATCGTCCAGCGCCATCCCCCAGCCCATTGTTCCGGGCGCCAATGCCGGTAACGCGACGGCGGTGGACGGCACCTCGCTCGGACTGAACGGGGAAAACGCCGCCACCGCCACGCCGGTCACGCCGACGCCAAACGCGGCGGCGCCGCTGCGTCGCGGCCTGAGCAATTGGGACCAGCCGTTGCAGGGCGATATCTCCAGCGCCCAGCAGGCGCTCGATTTCCTGGAACAGAGCGCCGCACAATTGCGCAGCCTGAAAACCGACCTCAGCGCACGCCTGGCCAACCGCCAGCGCACCGACGGCACGCTGGAGGCGCGCGTGCGCCAGTTCAGCAACAGCTGGCGCACCCGCAGCAGCGCCTCCGGCGGCACGCTGGACGCCCAGCTGAACTTCAGCACCAAGGGCAGCACCACCAGTTTCACCGTGCGCGGCATGAACTTCAGCAACCTGCGCAGCGGCGCCCGCGAAGTGCTGGCGATGTCGGTCGGCGGCGGCCAAAATGTGCGCTCGGTGGTGCTGGAGCCGGGCCTGAGCGACGAACAGATCACGCAGCGCTTCAACGAAGCGCTGGCGCCCACCGGCGTGCGGGCGCAGATCAGCGAGGACGGACAGCTGGAGTTTTCCACCAGCGAAGCACAGTGGGCGCAGGTGCGCGACACCATCGCCGTGCAGGGTGGCGGCATCCGCTTCGCCTCCGGCCAGCTGAACCGCGTCAAGGCCGAAGCCGAAGCGCCCCAGGTCGATCCGGATACCTGGCAGACCAACGACAGCGATGCGATCCGCGCCACCCTGACCCAGGTGCTGCAGGCGCTGTCCAAGGTGGAGCAGTCGATCGCCTCGGTGCGCCAGGCGCTGGCCCAGGTGGCCGCGCGCGTGCAGAACGCCGCCCCGGCCACCACCAAGAGCGGCATGGACCAGGTGGCGCAGGCGTTTGTCACCACCACCCGGCAGCCCGGCTACAAGTCGCTGCTGTCGATCACCTCGGCGCTGGCCGGCATCAGCCGCGAGCGCGTGCTCTCGCTGCTCAGCCTGCGTCAATGAAGTAGCAGGCCGCGCTGCGCCAGCGCGGTCAGTTCCCCGGCCGGCAGTGCGCCGGCAAACACATACCCTTGCGCATAATCGCAGCCGGCCATCGCCAGCAGGCCGCTTTGCGCCGCCGTTTCCACGCCCTCCGCCACCACCCGCAGCCCGAGCCGGTGGGCCATGGCGATCAGCGCCTCGCACATCGCCAGGTCGCCGCTGTCGTTGGCGAGGTACTGGATGAAGCTGCGGTCCAGCTTGAGCAGGTCGATGCCGAAATGCTTGAGGTGCGACAGCGACGAATAGCCGGTGCCGAAGTTGTCCAGCGCCACCTGCAAGCCCATCTCGCGCAGGTCGCGCAGGCGCTCGGCGGCGCGCGCGGCGCCGTCCATCAGCACGTTCTCGGTGATCTCCAGCACGAGGCTGCGCGGCGCCAGCCCCAGGCTGGCCGTGTGCCGCAGCCATTCGACGTACAGCGCGGTATCGCCGCGCAGCTGCGCGGCCGACTGGTTGATGCTGACCTGGAAGCCCTTGCCCAGCTCGTCCTGCCACTGCCGGGCCTGCTGCGCGGCCTGGCGGAACACCCAGTCGCCGATCTGCAGCATCATGCCGCCGGACTCGGCAAACGGCAGGAATTCGGCCGGCGCCAGCAGGCCGCGCTGCGGGTGGCGCCAGCGCAGCAGGGCTTCGGCGCGCTCGATCTTGCCGGTGCGCAGATTGACGATGGGCTGGTAATGCAGCTCGAACTGCTGCAACGGCAGCGCCGAGCGCAGGTCCAGCGTCACCTGCTGGCGCGCCTGCGCCGCCAGCTGCAAGTCCGGCGTGAAATAACTGTAGCGGTTGCGGCCGTCCTGCTTGGCCGCGTACATGGCCTGGTCGGCCACGTGCAGCAGCTCCTCCGGCGTGGCGGCGTCGGACGGATACAGCGCGATGCCGATGCTGGCCGAAATCGACCGCTGCGCCACGCCCAGCGCGAACGGCCGCGCCAGCTGCGTGACGATGCTCTGGGCAATGCGGTCGACGCCGCTCGCCTGCTCCAGCCCGGACAGGATGACGGTGAACTCGTCGCCGCCCAGCCGCGCCACCGTGTCCGCGCCGCGCACGCACAGGCCGATGCGGCGCGCCGCCTCCACCAGCAGGCCATCGCCATGGGCGTGGCCGAGCGTGTCGTTGACCTCCTTGAAGCCGTCCAGGTCGATGAACAGCAGCGCCAGCAGCAGGCCTTCGCGGCGCGCCTTCTTCAGCTCCTGGTTCAGGCGGTCCTGGAACATATGGCGGTTGGGCAACGCCGTCAGCGCGTCGAAATTGGCCTGCTGCCACACCAGCTCGGCCGAGGCGCGGCTGGCGGTGATGTCGCTGACCAGCGCCAGCGCGCCGCGGTAGCTGCCGTCGGCGTCGAAGATCGGATTGGTGGCCAGCGTGGCCCACAGCTCGGCGCCGTCCTTGCGGATGAACTTGAATTCGTGGCGCTCGGCCAGTCCCTGCTGGCGGCGTGCGATATTGCGTTCGAGGATGGCGCGGCCCTCCTCGTCCATGAAAGCGATCAGCGGCTGGTCCAGCATCTCCTCGATGGTGTAGCCGAGCATCTGCGCCATCTTCGGATTGACAAAGCTGGTGCGGGCGGCGGCGTCGATTTCCCAGATGCCTTCCTCGGCGTTGTGGACGATGCGGCGGAAGCGCTCCTCGCTGCGCTCCAGCGCCGCCAGCTTGCCCTCGGCCGGCTCCAGCACCACGCGCACGCCCTGGCCGCTGCTGTCGGCGCTGGCGCGTAGCGTCACCGGAAAGCCCTGCTGGTTGCGCCCGCGCAGCAGCTGCAAGTCGCATTGCGCGGGTTCGGTGCTGTTGACGGCGCGCCGCAGGAAATGGTCGAAATCGTCAAGGAAGCGCGGCGCCACGAACTGGCGCAGCGTGGCCCGCTCCGGATTGGCGCGCGCCAGTCCCAGCAGATCGGCGCCCACCACGTTCATCTGCAGGATGGTGGTGTCGAAGGCCAGCACGAAATAGCCGACCGGCGCCAGCAGGTAGATATCGTTGAACCAGGATGGCTCGGCCAGGCTGGCGGCGCCGGCCTCGGTGGCAAAGGTCGCCATCGCGGCCTGTTCGGCAACCGCCGACAGGCCGGGCATCTCCGCGTGCATAGTCTTATCCATACACCCCCTTTATCGATGTCTTTAGACTAACATCTCGTCGCGGGGATGTCGAGCGAACCGCCTACCGGGAGCGGTGCGCGCGGTTCAACCGTTGTTCCGCGCGCCGTTGCAGCGCCTCGAACAGCAGACTGAGCAGCCAATAGATGGCGGCGGCCGCCAGGTACAGCGGCAGCGGCTGGAAGGTGGTGGCGATCACTTCCTTGGTCGACAGCATCAGCTCGGTCAGCGTGATGACCGACACCAGCGAGGTATCCTTGATCAGGCTGATCAGCGTATTGCTCATGGCCGGCACCGCCACCCGCAGCGCCTGCGGCAGCACCACGTAGTACAGCGTGGTCCAGTAGCCGAGGCCCAGGCTGTAGCTGGCGTTCCACTGGCCCAGGCTGATCGAGGCGATGGCGCCGCGCAGGCTTTCGGACAGGAAGGCGCCCGAGTTCAGGCTCAGCGCCAGGATGCCCGCCGTCACCGGCGTGAACTCGATGCCGATGCTGGGCAGGCCGTAGTAGATGACAAACATCTGCACCAGCAGCGGCGTGCCGCGCATCAGGCTGACATACACATTGGCCGGCCACGCCAGCAGCCGGTACGGCAGCATGCGCAGCACCGCCACCGGGAAGCCGATCAGCAGGCCGCCGACCATCGCGGCCAGCGCGAACAGCACCGTGTAGCCGGCGCCGCGCAGCATGATGGGCGCGGCTTCGCGCAGCAGGTCCAGCAACTCCATCGCTTACGGCGCCTTGCTGACGTCGGTGCCGAACCATTTCAGCGAAATGGCTTTCAGGCTGCCATCGGCGGCCGCGTCGGCCAGCGCCTTGTTCAGCGCCTGCTTGAATTCGGGATTGCCCTTCTTGAACGGAATGCCCATGCGCTCGACCGCGCCGACCTGGGCGCCGGCCTTGATCGGCAGCTTGGAGATCTTCAGCAGGTAGGCCGACATCAGGCTGTCGTTGAGCGCCGCGTCGATCCGGCCCGAGGCCAGGTCCGACATGGTCTCCGGCGCCGCCGCATAGCTGCGGATCTCGATGCCCGGCACCGCCTTGGCCTGCTGCTCGTAGACGCTGCCCTGTCCGACGCCGAGCTTCTTGCCCTTGAGGTCGGCCAGCGATTTGTAGGCGGCGGTTTCGTTGTTGCGCACGATCAGCTGCGGCATTGAATAGATGTACGGCGTGGAGAAGTCGAACGCCTGCTCGCGCTTGGCATTGATGCCGACCTGCGAGACGATCACATCGTATTTGTTCGAGGCCAGCCCGGCCAGGATGCTGGCCCATTCGCTGCTGACGAATTCCACCTTCAGGCCCAGCTTGCTGCCCAGCAGCTTGGCGACATCGACATCGTAGCCGGCCAGCTCGCCGTTCTTCTCTTTATAGTTGAACGGCGGGTAGGTACCTTCGAGCGCCACCTTGAGCGTGCCGCGCGCCTTGACGGTGGCCAGCAGGTCGGCGGCCGAGGCCGGGAGTGCGAGGCTGAGCACCGCCAGCGCCAGCATAAATTCACGTTTGAGCATGGAATTCCTTTAATGGCGGGCGCCTACCAGGCGCCCATACGACGACGCAGGCCAAAATTATGGCCCACGACCAGGATGGAACTGGCGATCAAACCGCTCAGGCCTATCATCAACTGCACCAGCTTATCATCCGGCAGCACCCACATGCGGCCCGGCGGCGCTTCCTGCACGCGCGCGGCGGCCATGATCAGCGGCGCGATCCATTCAGCCTCTTCCGTCAGGTCGAGCACGATGTGGCCGTCCTGCGTGGTCTGCATATAGATCTCGCCGCCCTCGGACAGCGTGAAGCAGACGCCGTAGCCTGTCTCGTTCTTGCCGATGTGCTGTTGCAGGGCCTGGTTGTGCTCTTCGATCCACAGCTCGACGTCGGCGGGCGTTTCCAGCCCGCTCCACGGCACCGGGCGGAAGCGTGGCGGCTCGATATTGTCCTGCATAGTAATCCTGTTGACTGCCAAACCGCCAGTGTAGCCGATCCGGGGTCAACCCTTCCAGGTGCGTTGCAGGCCGGTGTCGGCGTGGATCCAGCCGCCGCGCGGACCGGCGCGGTAATAAAAGCCGACGCCGCCCTGGCGGAAGCTCTTCACCAGCCCGCCCAGCACCTCGGCGTTCAGGTTGGCCAGACGGATATCGGCGGCGCGGCCCACCATGTGCAGCGACTGCCGCGCGGCTGGCACGCCCGCTTCGCGCAGCTTGGCGTTGGAGGCCGGCGTGCGGTAGCCGGACAGGATTTCCAGCGGCGAATCGATGCCGTAGCGCTGCACGAAGGCCTGCGTGCCCCACAACGTTTCAAACAGCTTGGGATCGATGGTGCGGGTCTCGTTGCCGCCGTTGACGTCGCGCAGCAGGTGGCACAAGTCCTGGTAGGCCGATTCGATGATCTCGCCGTCTTTCCAGTAAAGCAGCTTGGCGCGCTCCTTGCTGGCAGGACGGATCACTTCAATGGTGCGCGGACGCAGCCAGAATTCCAGGTCCAGCGCCTGGGCGTCGAAGATATCGGGAGGCGGTTCCACGCCGCTCATGCCCATGCCGGACGGCGCCGGCTGATCGGCGGCGCGCGGCATCTGCGCGGCAGGTTTGACGACCGGCTTGGCGGACGCCGTGGTGGTCGATGAGGAGGTCGTGCTGCTATGCCGCACCGGTGTGCTGGTAGCACAGCCGATCAACGGCACAGACAAAAAACTCGCAGCGGTCAGCCCGAACCCCTGCTGTAAGAAAGCTCTGCGCGATGCCATAGTCTATCCGTGAAAAGCAATATTGTTACTATAGCCTATGCAGAGGGAAACACAAATGCCCCTAACTTACGCTTAAGAAATGATTCAGCTGCATGAGTGATATAAATATTGCGTATCAGGAAGAAATTTTACCACATAGTTATACAGCTTACTAATGGCAGGCATTCCAACAATAAAGTATTCATATATGGTGCATCGCAGTATAGTTCAGCCGTACCAGATGTGTTTTTCCATCGAACTAATTACCTGGAGCCCCACCATGATCATCCGTTCTATCGCCGCCCTCGCCCTGATTTCCCTGTCGACCCTGTCGAACCAAGCCAGCGCCGCCACTTCCGCCGCCCCAACCCGCCTGGCCAACGCCGAATGCGACGTCCCGGCCTACCGCAACTCGTGGCAGGACGACGAACTGCAAGGCAATGTCAAACTGGCCGTGCTGGTCGACGCCCAAGGCAATGTCAAGGACACCAAAGTGATCTCGTCGAGTGGCCACGTCGCCCTGGACCGCGCTTCGCTGCACGCCAGCACCGCTTGCAAGTTCAAGCCGGCCACCAGCGGCGCCGAGCCAGTCTGGGCACAAGTGCAATACAACTGGGTTCTGAACTAATCCAGTATGCTGTTCATGCAGCGCGCCGCGCCGGTTCCCCCAGCAACACCGAGCGCGGTTCATCCAGCAAGTAGCCCTGCACGAGTAACGACACACCTGCGGCCGCGCCAAGTTCGCGCAAGGCCGTCAGGTGCTGCTCCGTTTCCACCCGTTTGAACACCACTGCCACCCTGGCGGCGGCACTGCGTTGCAACAACTCCGTTAGTCCCTTCTGATCCTGCAATTCGCGCGCGTCCAGCTTGAACACATCCGGCCGCAGCCGATCCAGCACCGCCAGGCCATCCCGCGCATTGTTCACATTGACCGCAAAGCGGAAACCGTTGCGCCGGTAATTGTCCGATACATAATTCAACAGCCAGCCCTGCTGCGGTGTCGCCGCCGGCAATTGCAGCACCACGCGCTCCAACGGCAGCTCCAGCGCATCGAGAATACGGCGGAAAGCATGGCCGTGGTTGCTGCTGACCGCGCTCAACAGGCGGTCGTGCACGTTCAGGTACAGGTCCGCCGCCAAATCGCCGGCCTGGCGGAAGAAATTAATCGCATGCAGCATGCGGCACAGCCGGTCCAGCTCGATCGACTCGTCGTCGCTGGCCGCGTGATCGAGCAGCTTCCACAGCGACAGGCCCAGGTCCTGCGCCGACACGCTGCGCGCCAGCCCTTCGTAGGCCTGCACCGCCTGGCTATCCAGCTGACGGATCGGCTGGAACGCGCTGCTCATGGTGCAATTGAAAAACCGCCCTTGGGCCTTGCCCTCGTGATCGAGCCAGATGCTGGAAGCAGCGCCGGTGGCGTCGGATAGACGCGCCAGATACTTTTGCAGGATGGGGAAAGACATGGAACTCCTCTACGGGTACTGAGAATGTCGACAGCGTATGCCCGTGCCCGGGAAAGCAGAACGAATGCTTTCGCCTATGGATATGCCAAAACATTCGTTCCGCCCCGGCAGCGCGGCCGTTATCGTGAGGTCATCGTTTAACTATGCCGTTATCCCATGTGCCAACTACTCGCGATGAGCAGCCATAAACCGGCTGCGGTGGATTTTTCCTTTGCCGGCTTTTCCGAGCGTGGCGGCCGCACCGGCGAACACAAGGACGGCTGGGGCATCGCCCTGCACACGCCCACCGGCTGCCGTCTGTACACCGATTACCTGCCGTCGATCCACTCGCCGCTGGCCGCACAGTTCAAGCAAAGCCCGATCAAGGCGCGCAGCGTGGTGGCGCACATCCGCAAGGCCACGCAGGGCCGCGTGTCGCTGGAAAACAGCCACCCGTTCACCCGCGAGCTGTGGGGCCAGACCTGGTCGTTCGCCCACAATGGTGATTTAAAACTGTTCGATCCCAATCCCAGCGTGTACGCGCCATGGGGCGACACCGACAGCGAACGCGCCTTCTGCCACCTGCTGTCCGGCCTGGCGCTGCGCTTCGAGCATCAGCCGGAGCGGCACCAGTTGTTTGCCGCACTGGAAGCATTGGCCGGCGAAATCGCCAGCTACGGCACGTTCAATTTCATCCTGTCCAACGGCGACCTGGTGTTCGCCCATTGCAGCACCGACCTGCATGTGGTGGTGCGCGAATACCCGTTCTCGGTGGCGCACCTGATCGATTGCGATCTCAGCATCGACTTCAGCCGCCACAACCACCTGGACGACCGCATCGCCGTAATCGCCACGCAGCCGCTGACCTCCAACGAACACTGGACGCGTTTTGCGGCGGGCGAACTGAAACTGTTCGCCGGCGGAGTGGAAGTGGGAGCCGCGCGGGAAGCGCGTGAGGAGTGGCTGCTGGAAGTGGCTTACTAAACCGTATTGCAGTTGCAGAAACGCTTGCGCTTGGGCGCATTCGGGCAGGTGGCGTCTTCATCCAGCTGCTTCCAGAAAAACACCGTCTCGACGCCATACGGCGAGCGCACCCTGCCGGCGTCGGTATAGCCGCGCTGGGCGAAGAACTGCCGGCCGGTCGCGGTGCTGTGCAGCTGCAACGCTTTCACACCCCATTCGCATGCCTGCTCTTCCATGCGTTTCAGCAGCGCCTTGCCGGCGCCCTTGCCTTGTGCTTCCGGCAGCAGGTAGCACAGCGCCAGCTTGCCGGCGCCGGTCAGCAATGCGACGCCGACAACCGTGCCTTCACTGACTGCGACCAGCGAAAAATTGGTCGGCGAACTGAACCAGTTGGCCACCATCTGCGGAGTTTTATTGCCTAGCCAGGCGTCAAGGATGGTGGGATCGTGTTGGTGATCCAGTTCACAGCATTCCTTGATCGAACGGCGCAATACAGTGCACGCTGCCTCCGCATCCGTCGAAGCAGCAATACGAATTTCAAGAGTCATGTACGCTCACAAACATTACTTTTAGTACTGGGAACGACTATACACTAAGCCGGGTAAGGCCGTCGGATGCTGCCAGACTAGAGGGTCGCTCCAGTTTTGCACACGAATGTTTTCAGCAATCCATATGCGTTTTATCGTTGACATCTAAGCATATAACGAAAAATTCGTATCTTTTCGGGACGAAATTTTACACCATGGACGTCTGTTATTACGAAAGCTCATTATGACCACTAAAAATACGCGCCGTTTCGTTTTATCTTCCTTCCTGGCCGCCTCCGCCACGCTGTTTGGTCTGCCTGCCGCGCAGGCTGCCGACACCGTGCTGCTGAATGCCGCTTACGACGTCACCCGCGAACTGTTCAAGGACATCAACCCGGCCTTCACCGCCCAATGGAAGAAAACCACCGGCGAGACGGTCGACGTCAACCAGTCGCACGGCGGCTCGTCCAAGCAGGCGCGTTCGGTGGCGGACGGCATGGAAGCGTCGATCGTGACCATGAACCAGGCCAACGACATCGACATCCTGGTCGAGCGCGGCGTGGTGTCGGCCGACTGGGCCAAGAAATTCCCGAACAACGCCTCGCCGTTCTACTCGACCATGGTGTTCCTGGTGCGCAAAGGCAATCCGAAACAGGTCAAGGACTGGGGCGACCTGGCCAAGCCGGGCGTGAAAGTCATCATTCCGCATCCCAAAACCTCGGGCAACGGCCGCTACACCTACCTGGCGGCCTGGGGCTCGGTGATCAAGAAAGGTGGCAACGAGGCGCAGGCGCGTGACCTGGTCGGCAAGATCTTCCATAACGTGCCGGTGCTGGACGCCGGCGGCCGCGGCGCCACCACCACCTTCACCCAGCGTGAAATCGGCGACGTGCTGGTGACCTTCGAAAACGAAGTGAACCTGGTGCGCGCGGAATTCGGCGACAAGTTCGACGTGGTCTACCCGTCGATCTCGATCCTGGCCGAGTCGCCAGTGGCCGTGGTCGACAAGGTGGTCGACAAGCGCAACCTGCGCAAGCAGGCCACCGGCTACGTCAACTTCCTGTACAGCGAAGAAGGCCAGGAAATCATCGCCAGGCACTCGCTGCGTCCGCGCTCGGAAAAGGCCTTCAAGAAGTACAACGCCAACTTCCGCCAAGTCACCCTGTTCACCATCGACGACGTGTTCGGCGGCTGGAAAGCGGCGCAGAAGAAGCACTTTGACGACGGCGGCGAGTTCGACAAGATCTATAACAAATAACATTATTCGGATAGATTCGTTTGCAAATGGCCGCCGGCCCCGTAATCTGGAAGCGTAGTAAATCAACCAGACAAAGGAAGCACGATGGCCATTTCTGAAATTAACGTACGCAATCAATTCCGGGGCAAGATCAAGGAAATCATCTTTGGCCCGGTCGTTTCGGAAGTCGATGTGGAAACCCAGCACGGCATCGTCACCTCGGTGATCACCTCGCGCTCCATCCAGGACCTGGACCTGAAAGTCGGCAGCGAAGTCATCGCCTTGGTGAAATCAACCGAGGTCTCCATCGCCAAGATCGGCAACTGACCATACCGTCCCGGCCGCCGCCGCGGCCGGTAAACGGAAAAAAGCCCTGAGTCCTCCCGTCTCAGGGCTTTTTTGCTTAAGGCGGCCTTAACGTACAAAAAAAATATAAGAATCCGGGACTTACATACAATAGACGAGAAGCAGCTTTAATGTTATTGTCTATCCTTAGAGAATATTGCCGTATAGCAGGATTTTTTACGTGCGCCGCGTCGCCCAGACGCGTCCGATAGACTCCCTATTCCCGAATACTTATATGCTCAAGAAAATTGTTGCTGTATTGCTGAGTTCGTTTACCGTGGCCGCGTTCGCCGCCGTACCGCTCGGCTCGCAGTCGGTGCTGGTCGTTGAAGACGGCACTGGCAAAGTCCTGTTGGAAAAAAACGCCAACGCCCAGGTCCCGATCGCTTCGCTGACCAAGCTGATGACCGCCATGGTCGTGCTGGACGCCAAGCCGGACATGAACGAGAAAATCGAAATCGACCGCGCCGACGTGGACATGCTGAAGCACAGCGCGTCGCGCGTGCCGGTGGGCGCCGAGCTGTCGCGCAGCGACGTGCTGCAGCTGGCGCTGATGTCGTCGGATAACCGCGCCGCCGCGTCGCTGGGCCGTACCTATCCGGGCGGTCTGCCGGCGTTCCGCATGGCCGTGCGCAGCAAGATCAAGGCGCTGGGCTTGACCCAGACGGTGATCGAGGAGCCGACCGGTTTGTCGCCGCACAATATGTCGACCGCGACCGATCTGGTGAAGATTGCGACGGCGGCGTCGGCGTATCCGGAGATTCGCCGGATTACCACCGATACCAAGGACATCATCAACATCAAGGGCCGCAAGGTGGAGTACCACAACACCAATCGCCTGGTTGGCGCCAAGGGTTGGGATGTGGGCCTGTCCAAGACGGGTTATACCGAAGAGGCGGGCCGTTGCCTGATCATGCGCTTCAAGTCGGGCGGCAAGGACAATACGCTGGTGCTGTTGAACGCGAAGGCGAACTCGGCGCGGCAAATGGATGCGGTGAACATTCGTCGCTTTATTGCTGGGGCGGATGAGCCGAAGGTGATGAAGGCTTCCGTGACCACCAAGAAGAAGGCTGTCAAACGCAGCAAGCGCACGCGTCGCGCGATGTGATCTTTAAACCCGCACTGCCTGGTGGGGTCTGACCCCGTGCGGGGTCAGACCCCTAAGTGGTAACGCTGGCGTCGTGGCAAAAGCGTGCGGGGTAGCATTCTAGTTTTCCAGTTGGCTGCGCAGGCCGCTAGCCCGCTGGGTCCGTTGGCCAATTGCATCCAGCAGCACCTGGCCGTTCGGGGTAAGCAAGGTGAAGTAATCCCGCGCCCGCGTGATGCCGGTGTAGATCAACTCCCGCGCCAGCATGCCACCGCCGTCCTTGGGCAACACCATGGCCGTGTGCGCAAATTCCGAACCCTGCGATTTGTGCACCGTCATCGCAAACGCCGTCTCCACATTCCGCAACCTGGTCGCCAGCACGCTGCGCACCGTCTCCCCTTCCGAGAAGTACACCCGCAACGCTCCCGCACGCGCCGGATCAGGCAAGGTCAGGCCGATATCGCCATTGAACACGCCAGTCGCATAATCATTGCGCGTCACCATCACCGGCCGTCCGACATACCATTCGCCGGTACGCTTGAGCAGCCCAGCCTTCTGCAAGCGCTGCTCGATCGACTCGTTCAATCCCGACACGCCCCACTCGCCCTCGCGCACCGCGCACAGGATCCGGAAGCTTTCAAAGCTCTTTAAAACCGATTTCACCCACGCAAGGTGATCCGCCTCGTCCGGCGCATGCCGGATCAACTGCAAATACGGCTGATAGCCGCTCAAAGCCAGTTGCAGCAGATCCGCCGACTGCGCCATATCAGTCCACGTCACCTTGCCATCCAGCCCCTCGCGCAGCACATTGACCGCCGCTGCGGCATCCCCCGCATTCACCGCCAGCGCCAGCGC
Source organism: Duganella alba (assembly GCF_009674495.1). GTDB lineage: Bacteria > Pseudomonadota > Gammaproteobacteria > Burkholderiales > Burkholderiaceae_D > Rugamonas > Rugamonas alba. The sequence continues at coordinate 27,644 of NZ_WKJN01000004.1, forward strand.
GCCAATCGGGCCGCCGAAACGCCGGCTCTCGCGCAGCATCACCGTCTGCTGCGCGATCGGTCCGCCGTGGCCTTCAAAATTCCCGGGAATGCGCTGCCCGGTCGCGGCCTGCACGTAGGACAAGGTCTCGGGCAGATACTCGCCCGCCTCGGCGTTGTGGCACAGATCCCCCAGCACCGCGCCCGCCTCCACCGACGCCAACTGGTCCTTGTCACCGAGCAGGATCAGCGTGGCCGTCTCCGGCAAGGCCGCCAGCAGCGCCGACATCATCTCCAGGTGAATCATCGACGCTTCATCGACAATCAACACATCCACGTCCAGCTGATTGCCCGCATGATGCTGGAACGCCCGCGTATCCGGCCGCGCGCCCAGCAAACTATGCAGCGTGCGCGCCGCGCCCATGCGGGCCGCCAGTTCGCGCAGCGGCAACTCGTCGCCGACCTTCTCCGCCAGCTCGTCCAGCGCCGTATCGATCGACTGCTTCAGCCGCGCTGCCGCCTTGCCGGTCGGCGCAGCCAGCGCCACGCGCAAGCCGGCCTGTCCCTCGCCCGCCGTCGCAAACAACAAGGCCAGCAAACGCGCCACCGTATAAGTCTTGCCGGTGCCCGGACCGCCGGTGATGATCCCCAGCTTGCCGCGCATGGCGACCGCGCAGGCGATCTTCTGCCAGTCCACGCCACCGCCGCGCGGCGCGTGCGGGAACAGGTTGTCCAGCCAGCGGCGAATGCCGGCGGTCTGCATATCCGCATCCGCCGCCAGCACGCCGCCCAGCGCGCGGCTGCGCACCGCCTGCGCCACGTGCGTCTCGTCCTGCCAGTAGCGGCGCAGATACAGCCGCTCGCCATCCAGCACCAGTGGCTGATGATGCTGATCGCCGCCCACCGGCCATACCTGCGCGCAGCGCGCCAGCAGATCGCACCAGGCGTCCGTGTCGGCCGGCCAGTCGCCCACCGATGCGCGCAGGTCGCGCCATTCCTCGCCGCTCCAGCCCAGCAGCGCGGCCGGATCGGCATTCAGCTCGTCGAGCATCAGGCAGCTGTGGCCGCGCCCTTCCAGTTCGGACAACAGCACGCAGGCCGCCATCAACTGCGGCGAGCTGTCGCCCACGGACGCAATAAAGCGCGCAAACGCGCCGCTCAGGCGGCGCAGCTGGCCAGCCTCGGTCAGCGCATCGACCTGCTGGAAAAACTCAATACTCATTGTGTGCCTCGGTGTTCAACAGGCTGTCCAGGCCGTCCAGCAATTCCATGTCGGGCGCGATCCAGTAGCAGCCGCGCGTCTGCGCATTGCCTATGCCGCGCAAGAACATGAAGATCGCGCCGCCCAGTTGCTCGGCTGGATCGTAAGCGTCGCCCAGACGGCTTTGCAGCAGCCGGTGCAAAGCCAGCATGTAAATCGCGCCCTGGATATCGTAGCGGTGCTCGGCCATCGCCGTGATCAGCGCCGGCTCGTGGTAGCTGGCGTCGCCGCCGCCCAGCGCGTTCGATTTGTAGTCCAGTATCCAGTAGCGGCCCTCGTGCTCGAACACCAGGTCGCAGAAGCCTTTCAGCATGCCGTGCAGCTCGCGCTCCGGCAGCGCCGGCCGCGTGGCGCCGCCCAGCAGATGCGTGGCGCACAGCTTGTCCAGCGCGCCGGTAGCCAGGCGGTCGCTCGGGAACCAGAACTCCATCTCCGGCAGCGGCGCGACGATGGCGCTTAACGGCGCATTCAGATGCGGCAGCGACGTGCTGGCGATTTCGCGCAACCATGCCAGCGTATCGTCCAGACGATTCCCCCAGCCGGCGCGCTCCACACGGCGTGTCAGGCGCGATGCAAACGTCTCGTGGTCAACGATGGCAAAGCCCTCCTGCCCCATCCACTCCAATTGTTCGTGCAGGAAGTTACCGGGCACCGAGCCGCGCGGGAAGCGGTGCCACGGCGTGTCTTCCACGCGCGACGGCAAGGCCATGGCCGGCTGGTCGCCGTCTTCCAGCAGCTTTTCCTGCAAGGCGTCGCGCGGCACCGGGCCGGCGGCGCTAATGGTGCCGGTTGGCCCGGTGCGCCTTGCCAGTGAGCTGAAGCTGCCCACCGACCAGTCACGCTCAAACCGGCCGCTGTAATGCTGCGGCTCCAGCAAGGCCGGGCGATGCTCGACGCGACTCAGGCGCGTGATCTGTTTGGCGTCCATCGCCAGCAGGTCGAGGCGGATGTCGCCGCAGTCCCGGCACGCGTGCTGCCAGCGCTCCATCATCAGGTCCGATGGCAGCGGCGCGCCGCCGGTCAGCAGGTAGCCGAGCGCGGATTCGTGCAGCGTGTTGTCGCCGGCCTTGCGCGCCGACAGCGCCGTCACGCCCAGCCACAGGAAGTGGCGCGCGCGCGTCAGCGCCACGTACATCAGCCGCAGGTCTTCCTGCAGGCGCGCGCGTTCCACCAGCTCCATCGCCGTATCGCTCAGCGCCATGTCGATGCGGCGCACGCCGTCGTCATCGCTGAATTCGAAGAAGCTGCGGTTGCGGCGTTCGACCTTGCGCGCGGTGACGGCAAACGGCAGGTACACCAGCGGATACTCCAGGCCTTTCGACTTGTGCACCGTGACCACCTTGACCAGCTCCGCGTCGCTTTCCAGACGCAGCACCCGTTCGTCGCCGCCGCCCTCGCCGCCTTCGATTTGCTCGGCGAGCCAGCGTATCAGCGCCTGCTCGCCGTCCAGTTGGCGGCTGGCCGATTGCAGCAGTTCGGCCAGGTGCAGCAGATTGGTCAGACGCCGCTCGCCGCCCACCTGTTGCAGCAGGGCGGCCGGCAGTTGCAGTTCGTGGATGAAGCGGCGCAGCATGGCCAGCACGCCCTGCCGCTGCCAGATGATGTGCAGCGCCTTCAGTTGTTCGACGCGCTCTTCCCACGCCAGTTCGTCCGACGACAGGCGCGCCAGCTCGGCCAGCGGCAGGCCGGCGGTGCGGGTGGCGTAGGCGGCGCGCGCCAGGGCGCCGTCCAGCGGATTGGCAACCGCCGACAACCAGCGCAGCACGTCGGCCGCTTCCTCGCTATCAGTGACAGAGTCCTTGTCCGACAGGTAGACGCTCGGCACGCCACGCCGTTGCAGCGCGCGGCGGATGGCGGCCGCCTCCTTGCGGTCGCGCACCAGCACCGCGATGTCGGCGGGCTTCAGCCGCTGCGGTCCGTCATCGACGCCGGCAAAGCCTGCACGCTCGTCATTCAATTTGGCGACGATGTCCTCGGCACAGTGGCTGGCGAAGAATTCGCGGTAGCCTTCGGCTTTCAGTTCCTGCGTGGCGCTGCACGCGATCACCAGCGCCGGTACCTCACCGGCTGCGTCCACCATGTGTTCCTTGCGCCCCTTGGCGTCCACCGCCTCGAACGGCAGCGGATTCTCGCGCGAAGCAGGATCGCGGAAGCGGAAGGCGCCGCGTGCGAAGCCCTCGCCGGCCGCGCGGCCTTCGGCGTGCAGGAACAGGTGGTTGACCGCATCCACCACCGGCTTGGTCGAGCGGTAGTTGGTGCCCAGCTGGTAGTGGCGACCGGCGGTGGCGCGCCGAGCCGACAGGTAGCTGTGGATGTCGGCGCCACGGAAACCATAGATCGACTGCTTCGGATCGCCGATCAGGAACAGGCCCGTTTCCGGATCGTTGTCGGCCACGCGATACAGCTCGTTGAAGATCTGGTACTGGTTCGGCGCCGTATCCTGGAATTCGTCCACCAGCGCCACCGGATACTGCTCGGTGATGCGCTTGCGCAGCGCGGCGCCGTTTTCGCCTTGCAGCGCGGCGTTCAGACGGTCCAGCATGTCGGCGAAACCGAACTGGCGGCTGCGCTTTTTCAGCTCGGCCATGCGATTGGCGACCGTGGCTGCCGCGTGGCGGTACAGCGCGTGCGACAGCGGTTCGATCTCGGCCAGCGCGCGCTTCAGCGGCTGCGTTTCGTCGAAATCATCCGGTATGACGGTGCTGAAGTTCTTGGCGAAGGCGTCTTCCAGCCCTTCCGGCGTCAGGCGGTTCCAGGCCGTGTCCGAAATCTCCGGCAGCACCTGGGCCGGATTCTGCGCCCACTCGCGCAGCCCGTTGAACCAGCTGACCAGCGAATCGGGCCGCATCTTGTTGCCGTTGAAGCACTTGGGATCGGCGGCGCGATGGCCGGCGATGAATTGTTCCATGCGCGTGGCGCGCTCGTGCCAGCCGGCTTTCAGCGCCTCCAACCGGGCCTGCTGCGCGCGCTGCACATCGGCGATCAGGACGCCCAGCGATTCGCCGCCCGCATCACCGATGATGTCGGCGCGCTTGACCAGTTCGCGGATGGATTTCTTCAATGCGCCGACGTCGCCCCAGCACGACAGCAGCGCTTCCAGCGATGCCGCGTTCAGCGGATACACCTGCTGGCGCCAGTAATCGTGCGCGGCGTCTTCGAACAGCGCCTGCTCGTCGCTGACCAGTTCTTCGTCAAACAGGCTGCCGCTGTCGAAGGCGTGCTCGCGCAACATGCGCTGGCACCAGGCGTCGATGGTGAAGATGGCCGCTTCGTCCATCGTTTCGGCGGCCAGTTGCAGGCGGTGCGCGGCCTGCTGCTTGTGGCTGTAATCCGGATAGGCGTCCAGGATCTCGTCCAGGTAGTCGTCGCGTTTCTGGCGCGGCTCGTCGGCGCGGAAGTAGGCCGCCGCTTCGACCAGCCGTTCGCGCACGCGGTTGGACAGCTCGCGCGTGGCGGCGCGGGTGAAGGTCATCACCAGGATATCGGCCGGCAGCAGCGGACGGCGGTAGGCGTGGACGCCGCCGTGGCCCAGCACCAGCCGCACGTACAGCGCGGCGATGGTCCAGGTCTTGCCGGTGCCGGCGCTGGCCTCGATCAGGCGCGAGCCGTGCAGCGGAAAGGTCAGCGGTGCGAGTTGATTGGCGACGATGGTGCTCATGCTGCGTCCTCGCCTTCGATGCGGGCTACGGTGATAGATTGGTCCATCCAGTCGGCCAGCGGCCCATACAGGGCGCGCGAGACGTCATGGAAATCCGGTTCGGCGCTGAGGGCCGCATAGTCAGGCCACATGCGCTTGAGGCACAGGTCTTCGCTTTCGCCGCCGATGTCGAAACCGCCGTCATAGACCGCGCGCGCATCGCCCTCCTGCACCAGCGCCAGCGCCGTCTTGCAGGCGGTGGGCAGCGGACGGTTCATGCCGTCGCGCCACAGGCACACCAGTTCGCGCAAGGCTTCCTCCGCCAGTTCCGGCGCCAGCGGCCGCATGGTGACGATGGCGTCGCGCGCCACCAGGTGGCCGGTGACCTGCATGCCGGTGGCCGATATGGCCAGCTGGCGCAGCCACATCGCGATCAGCTTGTCGCCGCGCGGCTTGCCCTGCTTGTCCGCCACGCGCGACGACATCTGCGCCAGCCACACGGTTTCGCTGCCGTTGCTGCGCAGTTGATCGATCCAGTCGTCCAGCGGCACGCCGGCCAGCATCAGGTTCAGCGCCACTTTCGGCGCCGGCAGTTCGTAGTGCTGGCGCAGCGTCAGCCACGCGCAGCGCACCGGCACCAGCGCTTCCACCAGTTGATGCTGGTACTGCTGGCCGATCAGGCCAATCGGCAGCACGCCTTCGCGCGCCAGACGCTCGGCGCGCTGGGTCAGTTTGTCGTAGACCTGGTCGATTTCTTCCGGCGTTTCGGCGTCGTCGAGCATGGTGTCTTCCAGCAGATAGCGTTCCAGCGCGTTGAGCGAGAACGGTTCCTCATCCTCGCCCACCAGAGCGGCCTCGCCGAACATCACGCCCAGCCGCTGGCGGAAGAAGAAACGCACCGGCTGGCGCAGGAAGTTGTGCAGGCTGCCCAGTTTCAGGCGGAACTTGTCGTCAATGTCGAATGGCGGCAGTTCGATGGTGTCGCCGCTCCGCGCTTCCTCGCCGTGGGCTTCGCGCCATTCCCGTGCATAGGTCAGCAGGCCGCCATCTTCAAAATAGCGGCGGCTGAACGGTTGCAAGGCGTGTTCGGTGGTGCGCTGTTTCAGGTCCAGCTGCCAGCCGCTGACCAGATAATCGCGCAGCTGCGACACCAGCACCGACGGCGGCTGCTCGCTGTTGTCGCGCACATTGCGCCCGACCCAGCTGACATACAGCTTGTCGCGCGCGGCCAGCACGGCTTCCAGCATCAGGTAGCGGTCGTCGTCGCGGCGCGAGCGGTCGCCGGGACGGACCATGCCCGGCTGCGCCAGCAGGTCGAAGTCGGCCTTCGGTGCGCGGCGCGGGAAGTCGCCGTCGTTCATGCCGAGCAGGCAGACCACGCGAAACGGCACGGCGCGCATCGGCATCAGCGTGCAGAAGGTCACGCCGCCGGAGACGAACTGGTGGTTCAGCGTCGGCTCGTCCATCAGTCCGAGCCAGGCTTCGCGCAGCACGGCCAGCGGCACGGCTTCTTCGTAGGCCGCGCCTTCGCAGGTGTCCAGCCACTTTTTCAGGGCGTCGTCCAGTTGCGCCAGCGTCAGGCGGTCATTCTCTTCGCCGGCCCTGAAGAAGGTGGCCAGCAGCGCGCGCGCCTGCACGCCCCACTCGGCAGGGGAACGCGATTCGGCCAGCACGGCGCGCCAGTGCAGCAGCGCTTCCACCAGCTGCGCCAGCGAGCCGGCCAGCGCGGCATCCAGGCCACCCACTTCGCCGTAAGGCTCGATGCCGGCGAAGCTGTCGCCGGCGCCGCTGGCGTAACCCAGCAGCATGCGGCGCACGCCAAAGATCCAGGCATTCTGCTCGCCGGCCGGGCCCAGGCCAAGGCCGCTGCGGTGCTGCTGGTCCAGGCCCCAGCGCACGCCCGAGCCTTCGATCCAGCGCCCCAGCGTCGGCAGATCATCGTCGTGCAGGCCGAAACGGGCGGCCAGCGCCGGCACGTCCAGCAGGTCGCGCACTTCGCTCTGGCGGCAGCGCTGCTGCGGCAATCGCAGCAGCCATTCCAGCGCCACCAGCAGCGGATTGACGCTGCGGTCGTTGACGTCGCCGATCTCGAACGGGATGTAGCGCGCATCGCTGCGGCGGTGCTGAGCGAACACGGCGTGGATGGCGGCCGAGAAGGTGTCGATGTCCGGCACCATCACCACCACGTCGCGCGGACGCAGCGGACGGCCGCCGTGCTCCGCGTCGGCGAACATCTGCAGCAACTGGTCGTGCAGCACTTCCACTTCGCGTTGCACGCTGTGGGTGACGTGGAATTCGATCGAGCGGTCGCCGTCCTCCGGCGCCACGCCGGGATGCTCGGCCAGCGGCAGCAGCTCGCGCACGGCGGCCTGCACCTGCGTCAGCAGCGTGTCGCCGTCGCCGTCGCTGAACAGGTCCACGCGCAGCGGCGCGACATCGTCTTCGTTGGCGGCGACGCTGGCCTGCGCCGCTTCGTCGAATTCATCCAGCATGCGGACAAAGTCGCGGCCCTGCCGCCCCCAGCTGGCCAGCAGCGGGTGGCTGTGCGCGTGCAGCTCTTCCAGCGGGATCTGGCCCAGATCCTGGCCGTTGCGCAGCTGCTGACGACGGTGCGCGCTGCGCAGCAGGTCGCGGCCTTCGATGATGTCGCCCCAGTAGTACTGGCAGGGATTGGGCACCGCCAGCAGCACCTGCGTGTGGCGCGCCAGCGAGGCCAGCGCCTGCAAGGTCTGGAACGGCAGCGCCGACACGCCGAAGATCACCACCCGGCGCGGCAAACGGCCCAGCGGCGTTTCGCCGGCGGCGCTGGCGCGCACGAATTCGGTGTGCACGGTGGCGCGGCCCAGGCCACGCTCATGCGGCTCGACGTCGGCGATGACGGCGCGCCACAACTGGCCTTGCCAGCGCTGGTCTTCCGGCAGCGGCGTGACGTCGCCGCGCGCGTTGCGCAACTGGTCGCGGCCGGCGGCCCAGTCGTCCAGCCAGTCGGCGCGGTAGACCTGGTATTGGTCGAACAAGTCGGCCAGGCGCTCGGCCAGTTGCAGGCGGCGCTCCGCTTCGCCGTCCGACAGGAAGTGTCGCAGCGGGGCGAAGACCGGATCGGCCAGCAGGGTCGGCAACAGGCGCATCAGACGCCAGGTCAGCGGCCCCTTGTCGAAGGCGGAGATGGGCGGCACGCTGTCGCGTCCCAGCATGCCGCGATAGGCGTCCCACAGGAAGCGCGCCGGCAGCGCCACGCGCGAGGCGGCGCAGATGCCGATTTCCTCGGCCAGCGCGATTTTCAGCCATTCGGCCACGCCATTGGACTGCACCAGAAAGATTTCCGATTCCAGCGCCCCGAGCGGGTGGTTGCGCAGCCATTGGAAGACGGCGGCGCGCAACTGTTCCATCTGATTGCCGTGCAAGATCAGCAGACCGGGGGTGATGCCAGAAGTCATAGAGCTCTTCAATGTTAGCGAGGCTCTATTATCGCTCTAGCCCGGATCGTATGCCAGCAGTTCCTGCTCGATATGGTGATCCAGCACCGCCAGCATGGCGTGCAGCTCCTGCACCAGGCGCCGGGCATTGGCCATGCCGGTGTCGTTGCGCACCTGTTCCAGCGCGTAGCACAGGTTCCCGAACTGCATGGCGCCGACCGCACGGGCCGACGATTTGATGCGGTGGCCCAGCTCCGCCAGGTGCGCCAGGTCTTCCATTTCCAGCGCCTCGTCGAGCTCCTGCAATCCATCGCGCGCGGAACTCAGGAACAGCAGCGCGTATTTGCGCATCTTGTCCGGCTTGCCGCCGAAGGTTTGCGCCAGCGCTTCCAGGTCGAACAGCTCGGCCGACACGTCCGGAGCCGGGACCGGCGGCGCGGACGGCGCCATCTGGCGCGGCACGAACACCGGCGGCGACAGCGGGGTCAAGCCCTCCGGCACCGAGAAATACGACGGCGGCGGTGGCGCCGGCGGGCGCACGGCGCTGGCCGTCCGCGCCCGCTGGCCCATCCACTTGGCCAGCATGTTGAACAGCAGCTTGGGCGCGATCGGCTTGGTGAGGAATTCGTCCATGCCGGCGTCCAGGCAGCGCTGCTGGTCGTCGCGGCCGGCATTGGCGGTCATGGCGATGATCAGCGTCGCCGACAGCTTGGGATGCGCGCGGATCAGGCGCGTGGCCTCATAGCCGTCCATCACCGGCATCTGCACGTCCATCAGCACGCAGTCGAAGCGCTCCTTGAGCAGCAGGTCGATCGCCTCCTTGCCGTTGTTCGCCACGCAGACCGTGGCGCCGACATCCTCCAGCAGCTCCTGCCCCACCTGCTGGCTGAAGATATTGTCCTCGACCAGCAGCACCGAGGCGCCGCGGATGCTGTCCAGCACATCCGGTTCCACTGTTTCGCTGCTCGGCGCCAGGAAGTGCACGCCCTTGGCCAGCCGCGCCGTGAACCAGAAGGTGCTGCCCCGCCCCGGCGTGCTGTCGACGCCGACGCCGCCGCCCATCAGTTCCGCCAGCTGCTTGCTGATCACCAGCCCCAGGCCGGTGCCGCCGTAGCGTCGCGTGGTCGAGGTGTCGGCCTGGTGGAAGGACTGGAACAGCTGCGCCACCTGCTGCGCCGACATGCCGATGCCGTGGTCGATCACCTCGAAGCGCACCATGATGTGGCTGTCGCGCTCCTCCAGCGGCCAGGCGCGGACGATCACCTTGCCGTTCTCGGAGAACTTGATGGCGTTGCTGGTGAAGTTCAGCAGCACCTGCTCCAGCCGCAGCGGATCGCCGCGCAGCTGGTACGACAGGCCGGGGCCGATTTCATACACCAGCTCCAGCCCGCGCTCATGGGCATTCTCGCCGAGCTGGCTGGAGATGTTGGCCAGCAGCGAGTCGAGCGTGAAGTCCAGCACCTCCAGGTCCATCTTGCCGGCTTCGATCTTGGAGAAATCCAGGATGTCGTTGATGATGCCCAGCAGGTGCTGGCCGGAGTGGTAAATCTTTTGCAGGTAGTCGCGCTGCTTGGGATGCGTCACCGACTTCAGCGCCAGGTGCGCCATGCCGATGATGGAGTTCATCGGCGTGCGGATCTCGTGGCTCATATTGGACAGGAAATCGCTCTTGGCCTGGTTGGCCGCATCCGCTTCGTCCTTGAGCTGGTGCAGCGCCGTGACATCGGTCGACAGGCCGATCACCGCCCAGTAGGAGCGGCCCAGCTCCACCGGCATCTTCACCGTCCACAGATGCTGCAGCACGCCGTCGCGGCCGATAAACCGCGCCTCGCCCGAACGCTTGACATTGCTGGCGAGGACAGGCTGCTCCAGCGCCCATTCGGCGTCCGCCTCGTCCGCCGGCATCAGCTCGCAATCGCGCTTGCCGATGATCGCCTGCACCGGCATGCCCATGCACTCGGCCTTGCGCGCGTTGACGTAGATATAGCGGCGGTTGTGGTCCTTCATGTAGACGTGGGCGTCGATGTTGTTCAGCACCGTATCGAGCAGCACGCCCTGCTTGATGGCGCGGCGGCGCGACGCGTACAGCACGAACACATAGCTGTACAACAGCAGCATGCCGGCAAAGCCGATCAGCGCCGCCACCGGCGGGAAATACAGGTCGAAGCCGGACAACAGCGCGTCCTTGCGCACGCGGAACTGCGCCTTCCACAAGCTGCCGTTGAAATCGATCGGCAGCGTGGTCTCCAGATATTCGACGCCCAGGCCCGGCGGCGCCGGCGGCGGTGTCGTCGCGCCGGTGTCGGAATACAGCAGGCGGTCGGTTTTCTCGATCACCAGGCGGCGCTGGTCGGCGCTGGCGCTGCCGTCGGCGTACAAGGTCAGGTGCACCTGGCTCACGGTCATCTCGTCGACGGCGCCCTGCACCAGCCGCGCCACGCTGAAGCCGGCGCCCACCGTTCCCAGATAGGCCGCGCGGCGTTCGGCCACGGTGTCGAGCGGCAGGCCGCGGCGGTACACCGGCAGCCGCACGCCCAGACCATAGTGCGGCGTCGGCAGCCGGAACAGAATCGGCTGGCCGGCGGCGCCCACCTTGCCGCTGTCGCGCGTCGCATCCAGCATGGCCGCCACGGGCGCGGTTGCGGCAATGTCGACGCCCATCCGCTGCTGCAGGATCAGGTCCGGCTCCAGATAGGTCAGCACGGCGTAGGACGGGCGCCGGCCCGGCGGCGTGATGTCGAACTGCGGATAGCCTTCGGCGCGCACGCCGGCCACGAACTGGTCGCGCTGCGCGTCGGTAACCATCGGCGCCCAGGTCAATGCTTCGATCGCGGGAAAATGGCGCGGCGTGTCGAGGCTGGTCACGTACTGGTGGAATTGGGCGCGGCTGATGTTGTCTGACGTCTGGAACAGCGCGGCCAGCGCGCGGGTCAGGTCCGCATAGGATTTGATGCGGGCGGAAATGCCGTACTGCGTGCTGCGCGCCAGGTTTTCGAACAGTTGCGAGGCGTCCTCGTCGACGGTGCGCGAGGCGGCGCCGTACAGCACGGCGCCCATGCAGGTGGCCAACGCAAACCCGACGCCCCAGAACACCAGGCGCGCGCGGCGATTTGCCGACCTTCTTTCAGCGGATTTCAGCATGCACTATCACTTTAAAAGCGGAAATTATTTGCATCACAGCAGCATACTATCAATGCCGCGCAGGAACCAGAGAAAGAATTGGTGAGAATTGAGCCGAGGTCGCTATCGAAAATGAAGGGAACCTTATGCCACAAGGCGTGCTCTAAGAGATGAGGCTGTCTCCTGGAGGCGATCATGCGAAAAAATTTCATGTTGTCGATGGTGCTCGTTGCGCTGATGCGGACGCTGCATGCGGCCGAAGAAGAGCACGGTTTCGATGCTGAGTTGCAAACACCATTCCACGCCGACAGCAAGGGCATACGAACGGCGACCATGCAGTTCTCCGCACCCGCTGCCGGACCACAAAAATTGCGCTGGCAGCTCGAACTGCTGCCGCGGCACGACGACACCGTGGTCCGTACCTGGCGCGGCAAACAGACCCTCGCCGGCGGCAAGGCGGCGGTCACGCTGCGCTGGCGAGCCAACGTACCCGCCGGCGTCTACCGCCTGCGCTTGCGCGCCAGCCTGGAGGGCGGCGGCGAGATCGAGCAGAGCTGGCCGGTGGCGGTGGACCAGGCCGCAGCGCCGCCAGCCATCGCGGCCGGCGCCACGCCCCCATACGACATCTACCTGGGCAATCTGCACAGCCAGACCAACCATAGCGACGGCGGCGGCGCTTTGGACCATTGCACCGGCGCACAGGAACCGCAGTCGGGCGCCTTCGGCCCCAGCGACGCCTATGCCTACGCCCAGCAGCACGGCCTTGATTTCCTGATGACATCCGAACACAACCACATGTACGACGGCTCCGACGGCACCAATCAGCAGGCCGACGCCGATGCCGCCCGCGCCTTGTTCCAGGACGGCCTGCGCCAAGCCGCCAGCTGGCGCGACGGGCACAGCAAGTTTTTGGCGCTGTACGGCCAGGAATGGGGCGTCATCAACCACGGCGGCCACCTCAACCTGCTCAACGCCGACGCTCTGCTCGGGTGGGAGCGCAACGCTCAGGGCGACCTGCTGGCCGACCAGGACACGCCGAAGAACGACTACAACGCCCTCTACACGCTGATGCGCGGGCGCGGCTGGTTCGGCCAGTTCAACCATCCGCAACACGACCAGTTCGCCATCAACGGCAAGCCGCTGGCATGGACCGGCGACGGCGACGTCAGCATGCTGCTGTGCGAAGTGATGAACAGCAGCGCCTTTTCCAGCAAGTCCGACGAAAGCGAAACGCGCCACAGCAACTTCGAAGCCGCCTGCAACAGCCTGCTGGAAGCGGGCTACCACCTGGCGTTCAGCAGCAACCAGGACAACCATTGCGCCAACTGGGGCGCGGCGTATTCGAACCGAACGGCCGTACTGTTGCCACGCAACACGCCGCTGACGCCGGCCTCGCTGCTGGAGGCGCTGCAAGCCCGTCGCGTCTACGCCACGATGGACAAGCATGCGCAGTTGATCTTCACCGCCAACGGCCACATGATGGGCGAGCGCATCCAGAATCGCGGCAAGCTGACGCTGCAAGCCAGATACAGCAGCGACAGCGGCCGCAGCATCGCCGCCGTCAGCATCTTCCAGGGTGTTCCCGGCCGAAATGGCAAGGTCGCCGCTCTGGGAAGCAAGCTGAAGCGCACGCTGACACCTTTACCGGGCGAACATTTTTATTACGCCAGGGTCACGCAAGACGACGGCAAAATGCTGTGGAGCGCGCCGATTTGGGTGACACAATCGTCACCATGAACCAAGGTCAATCGTGCGCTGTGGAAAATTTAATTCCGATAATATTTTTAAGGCTAGAAAAGCTGGAATCAGAGTTATTAAAACGATAAAATACCTGGTAAAACGGCGGTGCCGCAACGCACAATATTGCTTGACTCCACCCATTACAAGAGTATCTTTTACCTTCCAAACCGCTACCGTCCTCAGCCAGCCGTGCAGATCCCAAAAGTTCTTCTCGTCAACGACGATCAGGCCAGCCTGTATGCCCTGGAAAGCTTGCTGCTGGACGCGGCGGATCAGCATTTGTATGAGCTGATCAGTGCCGGCTCGGGCAAGGAAGCGCTGCGCCACGTGCTGCGCCACGAGTTCGCCGTGATCCTGCTGGACGTCAGCATGCCCGGCATGGATGGATTTGAAACGGCCGAAGCGATCCACTCCCATCCGCGCTCGGCCGGCACGCCCATCATCTTCATCACCGCCCACTACGCGGACGAACTGAACCGCCTGAAGGCCTACCAGAAAGGCGCGGCCGACTACCTGTTCACGCCGGTCATCCCGCAGATTCTGCAAGCCAAGGTGGCGGTGTTTGTCGAAATCGCGGCCAAGAACATGCAGCTGCGCATCAAGAGCGACGAACTGGCGCGCCTCAACCAGGATTTGCGCGTGCAGCGCCTGCAAGACCTGGAGCGCATCAATGCCGAACTGGAACAGGAAATCAAGGAGCGCAAACAGGCGGAACAGCGTGCCCACGAGTTGTCGACGCGCGACGCGCTGACCAACCTGCTCAACCGCCGCGCACTGATCCAGCAGTTGGAACATGCTGTCGCCACGGCCGACCGCAGCGGCGTCGGCTTCGCGCTGCTGTTCCTCGACCTGGACAAATTCAAGCCGGTCAACGACACCTACGGCCACGAGGCCGGCGACGAACTGCTGCGCCAGGTGGCGGCGCGGCTGACGGCGTCGGTGCGCGTGGCCGACATCGTCGCGCGCCTGGGCGGTGATGAATTCGTGGTGCTCATCGAAGGCAAGTCCGCCTCGGCCAACGCCGCGCGCGTCGGCCGCAAGATCGAAATGGCCTGCGCGCTGCCGTTCGACATCGGCAGCAATCGCCTGAAGACCGCGGCCAGCATCGGCATCGCGCTGTACCCGGAAGACGGCGCCAATGCCCAGGCGCTGATGAAGAACGCCGACACGGCGATGTACCACGCCAAGCAGCACACGTCGACGCCGGTGCAGTTCTTCCACGAAGAGCTCAACGTGCGCGAGCGCGAACGCGAACAATGGACGCTGGAATTGCGCAAGGCGCTGGCGGCGGGCCAGCTGGAACTGCGCTATCAGCCGCAGGTCGACCTGCGCAGCGGCGATGTGGTGGCCGCCGAGGCGCTGCTGTACTGGCGCCATCCGCTGCGCGGCCTGATGCAAGCGGCGCAATTCCTGCCGCAGGTGCAGGAACGCACGCTGCTCGACCGCATCGACGCCTGGGTGGTTGCGCAAAGCTGCGCGCAAGTCTCGCTGTGGCAAAGCCTGAACCGGAACGTGCAAGGCCCGCCGCTGTGCATCTGGATCAACCTCGCCACGCCGCAGCTGCACGCGGACCTGCCGCAGGCGCTGCTGCCGGCCATGCGCAAGCACGGCCTGCCGTCAGGCAGCATCGGCATCGAACTCAATGAAAAGCTGCTGCTCGGCCCCACCGAACCCCTGGCGCCGCTGCTGACGCAATTGCAAGGCATGGGTGTGCACATCGCGCTGGACGATTTCGGCAGCGCGCGCTCGTCGCTGGCCGCCTGCAAGCGCTGGCAGCTCAACGCGCTGAAGATCGACCGCGGCTTCGTGCACGGCATCGGCAACGACGAAGGCGGCACCGACATCGTGGCGGCCGTGGTGCACCTGGCGAAAGCGCTGTCGATGCGCGTGATCGCGCTCAGCGTCGAAACCCGGCAGCAGCTGGAAGTGCTGCAGGAGCTGGGCTGCCACGCCTGCCAGGGCGAACTGTTTTATCCGCCGCTGCCGGCCGCCGGCCTGCTCGAACAAACAAGCGATACCCCTATCAACTCACCTTCCCTCCTAAGCAACGAGGAATAAGCTATGAATAATATGACCGACCTGGGCGAGCAACTGGACGCAAAGGTGCTGCTCTCCACGCTGATGGCACTGAAAAAAGGAGACTTTTCAGTGCGCATGCCATCCGACTGGATCGGCATGGCCGGCAAGATCGCCGACACGCTCAACGACATCATCGACACCAAGGCGCGCATGGTGCGCGAGGTGACGGAGGTCAGCCGCGTGGTGGGCCGCGAAGGCCGGCTGACGCAGCGCGCCGAAATGACCAACACCACCGGCGGCTGGGCCACCATCATCAGCTCCGTCAACACGCTGATCGACGACCTGGTGCGGCCGACCTCCGAAATGGCGCGCGTGATCGGCGCCGTGGCGAAAGGCGATTTGTCGCAGACCATGTCGCTGGAAGTCGACGGCCATCCGCTGAAAGGCCAGTACCTGCGGGCGGCGATGACGGCCAACACCATGGTGGAACAGCTGTCGTCGTTCTCCTCCGAGGTGACGCGCGTGGCGCGGGAAGTGGGTACGGAAGGTAAGCTGGGCGGCCAGGCGCAGGTGAAAGGCGTGGCCGGCACCTGGAAGGACTTGACCGACTCGGTGAACTCGATGGCGGGTAACCTGACGTCGCAGGTGCGTAACATCGCCGAGGTGACCACGGCGGTGGCCAACGGCGACTTGTCCAAGAAAATCACGGTGGACGTGCGCGGCGAGATTCTGCAACTGAAGGACACCATCAACGTGATGGTGGACCAGCTGCGTTCCTTCGCTTCCGAGGTGACGCGCGTGGCGCGTGAGGTCGGTACGGAAGGCAAGCTGGGCGGCCAGGCTTACGTGCCGGGCGTCGGCGGCACCTGGAAGGACTTGACCGACAACGTCAACTTCATGGCGTCCAACCTGACGGGCCAGGTGCGTAACATCGCGGCGGTGACGACGGCGGTGGCGAACGGCGACTTGTCCAAGAAGATCACGGTGGACGTCAAAGGCGAGATTCTCGAACTGAAAAACACCATCAACGTGATGGTGGACCAGCTATCCTCCTTCGCTTCCGAGGTGACGCGCGTGGCGCGTGAGGTCGGCACGGAAGGCAAGCTCGGCGGCCAGGCGCAGGTGAAAGGCGTGGCCGGCACCTGGAAGGACTTGACCGACTCGGTGAACTCCATGGCAGGCAACTTGACCGGCCAGGTGCGTAACATCGCCGACGTGACCACCGCCGTGGCCAATGGCGACTTGTCGAAGAAGATCACGGTGGACGTGAAAGGCGAGATTCTGGAACTGAAAAACACCATCAACGTGATGGTGGACCAATTGAACTCCTTCGCTTCCGAGGTGACGCGCGTGGCGCGCGAGGTGGGCACGGAAGGTAAGCTGGGCGGCCAGGCCAACGTGCCCGGCGTGGCCGGCACCTGGAAGGACTTGACCGACGGCGTGAACTCGATGGCGGGTAACCTGACCGGCCAGGTGCGTAACATCGCCGACGTGACCACCGCCGTGGCCAACGGCGACCTGTCGAAGAAAATCACGGTGGACGTGAAAGGCGAGATTCTCGAACTGAAAAACACCATCAACGTGATGGTGGACCAGTTGTCCTCCTTCGCTTCCGAAGTGACGCGCGTGGCGCGCGAAGTGGGTACGGAAGGTAAGCTGGGCGGCCAGGCTTATGTGCCGGGCGTCGGCGGCACCTGGAAGGACCTGACCGACAACGTCAACTTCATGGCGTCCAACCTGACGGGCCAGGTGCGTAACATCGCGGCGGTGACAACGGCGGTGGCGCGCGGCGACTTGTCCAAGAAGATCACGGTGGACGTCAAGGGCGAGATCCTGGAACTGAAGGACACCATCAACGTGATGGTGGACCAGTTGTCCTCCTTCGCATCGGAAGTGACGCGCGTGGCGCGCGAGGTGGGTACGGAAGGCAAGCTGGGCGGCCAGGCCAATGTGTCCGGCGTGGCCGGCACCTGGAAGGACCTGACCGAGAACGTCAACCAGCTGGCGGCCAACCTGACCAACCAGGTGCGCGCGATCGCGGAGGTGGCGACCGCCGTGACGCGCGGCGACTTGTCGCGCTCCATCCAGGTGGAAGCGCGCGGCGAGGTGTCCTACCTGAAGGACAACATCAATGAGATGATCCGCAACCTGAAAGACACCACGCTGAAGAACGCGCAGCAGGATTGGCTGAAGACCAACCTGGCGCGCTTCACCCGCCTGCTGCAAGGCCAGCGCGACTTGCAGGCCGTGACCAAGCTGATTCTGTCGGAGCTGGCGCCGCTGGTGTCGGCGCACCACGGCGTGTTCTACATGATGGATTCCGGCGACACCGACGCCCGCCTGCGCATGATCGCCAGCTACGGCTACCGTTCCAGCCGCAAGCTGCCGACCTCCTTCCTGCCGGGCGAAGGCCTGGTCGGCCAGTGCGCGCTGGAGAAGGTGCGGATCTGGCTGACCGACGTGCCGCGCGATTACATCGTGGTGTCGTCCGGCCTGGGCGCGGCGCCGCCGACCAATATCGTGGTGCTGCCTATCCTGTTCGAGCAGCAGGTCAAGGCGGTGATTGAAATCGCCTCGCTGGACCGCTTCACCGAAACCCACCTGTCCTTCCTCGACCAGCTGATGGAATCCATCGGCGTGGTGCTCAACACCATTGAGGCGAACAGCCGTACCGAATCGCTGCTGACGCAGTCGCAGTCGCTGGCGCAGGAACTGCAACAAACCAACCAGGAGCTGGCGGAAAAGGCGCGCCTGCTGTCCGAGCAGAACATCGAGGTGGAACGGAAAAACCGCGAGGTGGAACAGGCGAAACTGGCGCTGGAAGAAAAAGCCACCCAGCTGGCGCTGTCCTCCAAGTACAAATCCGAGTTCCTGGCGAATATGTCGCATGAGCTGCGCACGCCGCTGAACTCGCTGCTGATCCTGGCGCAGCAGCTGGGCGACAACCCGGACGGCAACCTGTCCGGCAAGCAGGTGGAATTCGCCAAGACCATCCACGGCTCCGGCTCCGACCTGCTGACGCTGATTAATGACATTTTGGACTTGTCGAAGATCGAATCCGGCACCGTCACGCTGGACGTGTCGGAGTACCGCTTCCAGAATCTGCGCAACTACGTCGACCGCACCTTCCGCCACATGGCCGAAGCCAAGCACCTCGGCTTCTCCGTGGAGCTGAAGGAAAGCCTGCCGACGGCGATGATGACCGACACCACGCGCCTGCAGCAGGTGCTGAAAAACCTGCTGTCCAACGCCTTCAAGTTCACCACCCACGGCCAGGTCTCGCTGTGTATCAGCCTGGTCAACAGCGGCTTCACCAGCGACCACCCGAACCTGCTGCACGCGGACGCGGTGCTGTCGTTCGCGGTGACCGACACCGGCGTCGGCATCGCCTCGGACAAGCTGCAACTGATCTTCGAAGCGTTCCAGCAGGCCGACGGCTCCACCGCCCGCAAATACGGCGGCACGGGCCTGGGCCTGTCGATTTCGCGCGAACTGGCGCGTCTGCTGGGCGGCGAGATCCGCGTCGAATCGGTGGTCGGCAGCGGCTCGACCTTCACCCTGTTCCTGCCGTATAACCGCGCGGGCTTCATCAACTACGACATCACCCGCCAGCCGCAGGTGCGCCTGCCGGCGCCGACGCCGCAGGTGGTGTACACGCCGCCGGCGCAGAGTGAACTGGCGCTGGCGGACCACAGCATCATCAGCGAGCTGGATGCGGACCTGGACGAATATAGCGGCAGCGACGACCGCGGCCTGGTGGCGCCGGGCGATCCGTCGGTGCTGATCATCGAGGACGACGAGCGCTTCTCGCAGATCGTGCTGGGCTTCGCGCGCGAGAAGAACTTCAAGGGCATCGTCACCATGCAGGGCGATTCGGCACTGAGCCTGGCGCGCGACTACCTGCCGTCGGCGATCCTGCTGGACCTGGACCTGCCTGATATCGACGGTTTCACGGTGCTGGACCGCCTGAAACGCGACCCGAGCACGCGCCACATTCCGGTGCACGTGATGTCCAGCCTGCGCGAACGCGAACGCGCGCTACGCCTGGGCGCCATCTCCTACCTCAATAAGCCGGTCAGCAAGGAGGCCTTGCAGGAAGAGTTCAGCCGCATCCAGAAATTCCTGTTGGGCGGCAAACGCAGCCTGCTGGTGGTGGATGACGAGCCGGCGCAGCGCGAGTCCATCATCTCGCTGATCGGCGATTCGGACATCCACATCATGGCGGTGGAAACCGGCCAGGCCGCGCTCGATGCGCTGCGCGAGCAGCATTTCGACTGCATGGTGCTGGACCTGACGCTGCCGGACATCAGCGGCTTCGACCTGCTGGACATCATCGGCAAGAACGAGGCGCTGCGCGACCTGCCGATCGTGATCAACACCGCCAAGGACTTGAATCGCAAGGAAGTGGCCAAGCTCAAACGCTACGCCAAGACCATCGTCATCAAGGATGCGCGCTCGCCCGAGCGGCTGCTGGACGAGACGGCGCTGTTCCTGCACCGCTCCCAGGCCAGCCTGCCGGAAGCGCAGCGCAAGATGCTGGAAGAGATCCACGCGGCCGAAGGCGGCCTGGCGGGACGCAAGGTGCTGATCGTCGATGATGACCTGCGCAACATCTTCGCGCTGTCGTCGCTGCTGGAGCGGCAACAGATGCAGGTGTCGTTCGCCGAGAATGGGCGCGACGGCATCGAGGTGCTGGAACGCGATCCGACCATCGAGATCGTCCTGATGGACATCATGATGCCGGAGATGGACGGCTACGACACCATGCGCGCCATCCGCCGCATCCCGAAATTCAAGTCGCTGCCGATCATCACGCTGACGGCGAAGGCGATGAAGGGCGACCGCGATAAATGTATCGCCGCCGGCGCCTCGGACTACATCACCAAGCCGGTGGACGTGGCCCAGCTGCTGTCGCTGATGCGCGTGTGGCTGCACTGATGTCTTCCCTCATCGCCACCATCAAAGCGGCGCTGCGCGGCGTCGAGGACGAGCCGCCCGCCGTGACGCCCATGCCGACCGCGCCGCCGACAACCGGCGTGCCGGTGCTGGTCACGTCCGGCGGCACGGGACGGCGCCATTCGCCGTCCAGCGTCGAGGAGCTGGAACTGGAACTGCTGCTGGAAGCGCTGTTCCAGTGCCACGGCTACGATTTCCGCGGCTACGAACGCGCGGTGGTCAGCCGCAAGGTGCAGGCCCTGCGCTCGCGGCTTGGCCTGCATACCATCTCCGCGCTGCAATCGCGCATCCTGCACGACCAGCCCAGCTACAACGAGCTGCTGCGCGCCCTGTATGTGGAACCGGCGCTGATGTTCGACAACGCGCTGGAAATCTCGATGCTGCGCCTGTCGCTGGGCGTATGCCTGCACGGCGCCGCGCTGCCGCGCGTGTGGCTGGCCGATTGCGCCGGCGCCCAGCAGGCCTGGACCCTGGCCATTCTGCTGGATCAGGAACAGCTGGCCTCGCGCACCGAGGTCTACGCCACGGTCGCCAGCGACACCATGCTGGACGAAGCGCGGCACGCCAGCCTGCCCATGGCCAACCTCGGTGAGCTGCAAGCCAACTACGTGCGCAGCGGCGGCGTCGGCAAGCTGATTGATTATTTCGATGTGCATGAAGACGGCACGCACGCGGTGCTGAAGCCGCACCTGGCCAGCCGCATCACCTGGGCCCAGTACAACCTGGTCACCGATGCGTCGTTCAACGAGTTTCAGATGATACTCGGTCACCGCGCCCTGCCCGACTTCGGTCCGCAGCTGCGCCGGCGCGTGCTGCAACTGTTCGACGACAGCCTGGCGCCGTTCGGCATGCTCGCGCTGGACCGGCCACTGGACGACCACGACGCCCTGTCGCGCCATTACAAGCCGCTGCTGGCGCACCAGTCGTGGTACAAGCGCGTGGCCTGACACCCACGTCGTTCCCGCGCAGGCGGGAATGACGGTCAATAGCTGGTTGAAGCGCTGGGCCGTTCGGCGATACGGTCGCGCCACGCCTGCAGGTGGGTGAAACCCTCCTGCCCCGGCCGGAAGCGCATCAGACCGCGCCCGAACTCCAGCGCACAGAACGCCGTGATATCGGCAATGGTGAAGCGCTGCCCCGCCACGAACGGCTGCGCAGACAAGGTCTGATCGAGCCAGCGCGCCGTCTCGCGCATCTTCTCGCCCTGCGCCGCGCCGTATTCCGGAAACTGCGGCTGCTCCAGCGCCGCCAGTCCCGGATGCGTATGCCGCACGCAGTTGGCGATGCCGTAGAACAGGTGCAGCTCCACGCGCCGGTCGGTCATCTCGATGAAAGCCCGTTCGTCGAAGCCGTCGCCCATCAGGTTCGGCTCCGGCGCGTAGCCCTCCAGCCACGAACAGATGGCGCGCGTTTCGCACAGCACGCGGCCATCGTCCAGCTCCAGCGCCGGCACGCGGCCGAAAGGATTGAGCGCTAGGTACTCGGCACTGCGATGCTGCGCCGCGCCGATATCGATCTGCACCTGTTCGATATCCGTCAGTCCTTTTTCGGCGATGAACATGGCGACCCGGCGCGGATTCGGTGCGCGCGATGAGGTATAGAATTTCATCGCGACTGCCCCGTTTCCAGCATGGTGCGGACCGTGGTGGGATCGGTGCGCTCCGCGCGCGGCGGCAGCATGATCCCGCGCTGCACCGCGGGCCGCGCCGCGATCGCGGCGATCCAGCGCTGCAAATGCGGCAGATCGTCCACCGTCACGCCGGACCAGTCGTGCGTGCGCACCCAGGCCCAGTTGGCGATGTCGGCGATCGAATAATCGCCGGCCAGGTATTCGTGGTCGGCCAGGTGCGCATCGAGCACGCGGAACAGGCGCTTGCTTTCGCCCTGGTAGCGGTCGATGGCCGGCTGGATCTTTTCCGGGAAGTAGCGGTGGAACACATTGGCCTGCCCCATCATCGGGCCGACGCCGCCCATCTGGAACATCAGCCATTGCATCACGCGCGAACGGCCCTTGAAGTCGGTTGGCATCAATTCACCGGTTTTCTCGGCCAGATAGACGAGGATGGCGCCGGACTCGAACACGGGGAAATTATCCTCCGAGCGGTCGACGATCGCCGGAATGCGGCCGTTCGGGTTGATCGCCAGGAACCAGGGCAGTTTCTGCTCGCCAGCCGCCAGATCCAGGGCGTGCAGCGTATAGACCAGTTCCAGCTCCTCCAGCGCGATGGAGACCTTGTGGCCGTTGGGCGTGGCGGCGGTGTACAAATCGATCATGTGTCTGTCCTCAAAAATGAGCGTAGCAGGATCATAATCCCATTTGGGATTTGACAGCGCATCCGGTTCGCCGTAGATTGCTCGCTTGCCCACAAGGCCCACATAACAAAGGAAAAGCATGCAACGCAGTTTGATTTCGCTCGCCGTGATGGCGCTGTTGGGTTTCTCCGCCGGCTCCCCTACCCTGGTTGCCGCCGCTCCTGCCGCCAAATCGGCGCAGGCCACCACCCAGCTTCCCCGCACCGCCGTGCCGACGCACTACGCCGTGTCGCTGACGCCGGATGCAGCCAACAGCAGTTTCAGCGCCAGCGTCACGATCGCGCTCGAGATCAAACAAGCCACCAGCAGCCTGACCCTGAACGCCGCCGACCTGAAGTTCAGCGCCGCCGCCATCAGCGCCGGCCCAGGAAAAGCCACGCAGGCCGCCAGCAAAATCGAGGTGGATGCGGACAAACAGACCGCCACCTTCCAGTTCGCCGAACAGCTCAAACCGGGCAGCTACCAGCTCAAGCTGGACTACACCGGCGTGATCGGCACCCAGGCTTCCGGCCTGTTCTCGCTCGATTATGACAACGGCGGCGCCAAAAAGCGCGCGCTGTACACCCAGTTCGAAAACTCCGACGCGCGCCGCATGATCCCGTCGTGGGACGAGCCGTTCTACAAGGCCACCTTCGCGCTGGAAGCCACCATCCCGGCCGGCCAGATGGCCGTGTCCAACATGCCGGTCGCCTCGACCACCAAGCTGGCCGACGGCCGCGAACTGGTGCGCTTCGCCACCTCGCCGAAGATGTCGACCTACCTGCTGTTCTTCGGCCTGGGCGAGTTTGAACGCGCCACCGCCGTGCAGGACGGCGTGGAACTGGGCGTGGTCACGCAAAAAGGCGCATTGGGCCAGGCGCAGTTCGCACTGGATTCGTCGCGCGACGTGCTGAAGGAATACAACGACTACTTCGGCGTCAAATACCCGCTGCCCAAGCTGGACAACATCGCCGCGCCTGGCCAGAGCCAGTTCTTCAGCGCGATGGAAAACTGGGGCGCCATCTTCACCTTCGAATACTCGATCCTGCTCGACCCACGCGTCGCCACGCAATCGAACAAGGAAATCTCGTTCCTGGTGGCTGCGCACGAAATGGCGCACCAGTGGTTCGGCGACCTGGTCACCATGGCCTGGTGGGACGACCTGTGGCTCAACGAAGGCTTCGCCTCGTGGATGGAATCGCGCACCACCACCCGTCTACACCCCGAGTGGAAATGGGAACTGCGCGCCGTCGGCACCCGCGAAGGCGCCATGGAGCGCGACGCGCTGGCCACCACCCACCCTATCGTGCAGCGCATCGCCACCGTGGAACAAGCCAGCCAGGCGTTCGACAGCATCACCTACAGCAAGGGCGAGTCCGTGATCCGCATGCTGGAAAGCTATGTGGGCGAAGACGCCTGGCGCGCCGGCGTACGCAGCTACATCGCCAAGCACGCCTATGGCAACACGGTGTCGGACGATCTGTGGCGCGAAGTCGAAAAGGCCGCGCACAAGCCGGTGACCGCGATTGCGCACGACTTCACGCTGCAACCTGGCGTGCCGCTGATCCGCGTGTCGGACGCGGTCTGCAAGAACGGCAAGACCACCATCCAGCTGACGCAAGGTGAATTCAGCAAGGACCAGGAAAACAAGAAGCCGTTGAGCTGGCGCGTGCCGGTCATCGCGCAGACCGTCGGCGGCGCCACGGTGCGCGCCGTGGTCAGCGGCGGCAAGGCCAGCATGACGCTGCCGGGCTGCGGCGCGGTGCTGGTCAACGCCGGCCAGAGCGGCTACTACCGCACGCTGTACACGCCGAAGTCCTTCGCCGCGCTGGCCGGCAGCTTCGCCACCATGCCGACCATCGACCAACTGGGCCTGCTGTCGGACAGCTGGTCGCTGGGCATGGCCGGCCTGATGCCGGCGTCGAGCTTCATGGACCTGGCCAACAATGCGCCGGTGGACGCCGCGCCGCAGGTCTGGCAGAAGATCGCCGGCGTGCTGGCCGGCCTGCACGACAGCTACGAAGGCAAACCGGAACAACGCGCGGCGCTGGACCGCTTCACGCGCGCCCGCCTGGCGCCGGTGTTCGCCCGCGTCGGCTGGACCGCCGGCAAGGATGAGGCCGCGCCGGTCGCCAACCTGCGCGAGACGCTGATCCGCGCCCTGGGCGAAGTGGGCGACGAGGCGGTCATCGCCGAGGCGCGCCGCCGCTACGCCGCCTCGGCCACCGACAAGACCGCCATGCCGGCCGCGCTGCGCCGTCCCATCCTGGGCGTGATCGCATCGAACGCCGACGTCGCCACCTGGGAACAGCTGCACGCCGCCGCCAAGGCCGAGCAATCGAGCATGATCAAGAGCGAGCTGTATGGCCTGCTGGGCGCGGCCGAAGACAAGGCGCTGGCGCAACGCGCGCTGGACCTGGCGCTGACCGATGAACCGGGCGTGACCACCGCGCCGGCGCTGATCGGCCGCGTGTCCGGCAGCCATCCGGACCTGGCGTTCGACTTCGCCGTCGCCAACCACGAGAAGGTCGACAAGATCGTCGACATCGCCTCGCGCAGCCGCTACTTCCCGGGCCTGGGCGGCCGTTCGGCCGATCCGGCGATGATCGGCAAGCTGCAAGCCTACGCCAGGCAGTACCTGCCGGCCGACGCGCAAGGCGACACCAAGACCGCGATCGCCTCGATCGAGTATCGCATCAAGGTGCGCAGCAAGCGTTTGCCGGAGATTGACGCCTGGCTCAAGCAGCACGCGGGCTAAGCAAAAAAAAACCAGCGCCATCGCGAGATGGTGCTGGTTACAAAAACGCTCGAAAGCGTGGGGATGTCCGGGTGTCCGCCGACTATGGTGTCGTCTGGACGGTATTTGTGCCGGGCTTGAACGGTCCGGCAACCGGGCGCTGGGCTTAACCTCGCGCTATGGGTGCTACTTTGCCACCGATCGCACAGCGCAGGCTTAGAACTTCATTAAGGTGGGTGGTGCCGGTGTTTGAGGCCACCGGCCAGCCTGCTGAGCCATGCTTTGCGGGCATCCGCGCCATCTTGGGCCCGGAGTCGACTGGAGCACGCTGTCACCAGCGGGAGCGATAATAATTGGACAATATGACGGCCAAATGACGCACACCAACTTTAAATTTCCGGTCATTGCAGCGTTATGTGCGCTGAGCGCTTGTTCGCAGTTGCCGTCGCCCGCCGCGCCGCAAACGACCGCGCCGGCCGTGGCCGCGCCGGCGCCAGCCGCGTCCTTGCCGGCCGACGCCGGCCCGCCGCTGCGCATCGATTCCGCGCACTCGCTGATCGCCGTCACCGTGCGGCGCGGCGGCCTCCTGGCGCGCCTCGGCCACGATCACGTGGTCGCCAGCCATGCGATTACCGGCACCGTGACGCCCTCGCGCAATGTCGCGGATTTCCAGTTTCGTCTCGACGAGATGAAAATCGATGAAGCAGACCTGCGCCAGATCGCCGGCCTGGAAAAGCAGCCTTCCGCCGACGCCATCGAAGGCACGCGCCACAACATGCTGACCAAGGTGCTGGACGCCGAGCGCTATCCGCTGGTGAACGTGCACGCGGAACGCAGCGCCGCCGGCCAGCCGCTGCGTGTCGCCATCACGCTGCACGGCGTCACGCGCACGCTGGATATTCCGGTGCAACTGCGCGAGGAAAATGGTGTCATCAATGTCAAGGGCACGGTGGTGCTGAAGCAAACCGATTTCGGCCTGACGCCGTTTTCCGTGATGGGCGGCGCCATGGCGGTGCTGGACCAGATGGAACTGCGCTTCGACCTGAGCGCCAGATAAAAAAAAGCCCGCAGCACTTCGAAAAGGCGCGGGCCAAAGGTTTCAAATCGGGAGAGACTTGAAAGAGCAAAGACAGTATCTCAGCCGTGCGTGACGCCATGATGACATCCCGCGCTCCCGAAAAAGATTTTTAACGCGCGATCATCAGGCGCAGGCCGAGGCCGACGAAAATCGCGCCGGCCACGCGGTCCATCCACTTGCCGGCGCTTGGCGTGCGGTTGATCCAGGCGCCGACCGCGCCGGAAAAATATCCCAGCAATCCAAACAGCAGCACCGCCTGCGCGGTGAACACCAGGCCCAGTTGCGCCGTCTGCCAGGCCGCGTCGCCGCGCGACGCCACCACGAACTGCGGCAGGAACGACAGGAAGAACAGCACCACCTTCGGATTGATCATATTGGCGAGCAGGCCCTTGGTGAACAGCCGGCGCAGACTTTCATCCGGCAAGCCCGCGCCTTCCACGCGCGCGCCGCCACGGCTGCGCAAGGCGCCGACGCCGAGCCAGACCAGATAAGCGCCGCCGGCCAGCTTGAGCGCGCCGAACGCCAGCGGCGACGCCTTGATCAGGGCGCCCACGCCCAGCGCCGCCAGCAGCGTGTGACTCAGGCAGCCCAGCGCGCAGCCGAGGCCAAACATCATTCCCTGACGGCGGCCGCGCGACATGCCGACGCTGAGCACCATCAGGTTGTCCGGTCCCGGCGAAATGGTAATCAGCAGCGCGGCGCTGAGAAAACCGATGAACTGTTCTGGTGAAATGAGCAAGATAATGTCCTGGTGTGCAAAGCCGACATCATACCAAAGCGTCAAGTTCTCGTTTAAAATGCAATCACTACCTTTTCTGGACAGTCGGCGCACGGAACCCGAATGAGCAAAGCGAGCACGATCCACAGCCTGACCGCGTACCTGCACCGCTATGCTCTGCTCCTGCTGCTGGCTGTCTGCGTCCACGCCGGCGCCGCGCCCATTTCCCTGACCAACGCCAGCATCGACCTTGCCAGGGCCGGACAGCTGTACGCCGACAACGGCGAGCCGTATCCGGTCAACGCCAGCGGCCTGCCGGCCCTGCTGGCGCGGCTCAAGCCGGCGGCCAAGGTCGATCTGCTGGGCGGCAGCTACTGGCTGTACGCCGAGCTGCGCGCCGACAGCCACCTGTCGAACTGGGTCATCGACCCGAACGACACGCTGATCGACATGGTCGACATCCAGGTCTACGGCGAGGACGGCAGCATCCGCCAGATGTTAACCGGATACCGCCAGCCGCATTCCTACATGCTCCACTACGGCAAGGACATCGACCTGGAGCCGGGCCGGCGCTACCAGGTGCTGATCCGTTTTTCGAGCCCCTACTACGCGCGCACGCCGGTGTTCTCGGTACTGCCGCGCACCGACTACCAGCAGCTGGTGGCCAGCGAGAATGTGCTGATCATCGGTTCCGTGGGCGCGCTGCTGGCCCTCACCGTGTTCAACTTCTTCATCTACTCGATCACGCGCGACCGCTCCTCGCTGTACTACTCCATGTATGTGCTGTGCTACGCGGTGGCGTGGGGCATGACCTTCCACATGTCGGCCGACCTGTTCGGATGGCACGACCTGCACTGGCACTACGTGCCGTTCTTCCTGCTGCCGGTACTGAGCACGCTGTTCTACACCAGCTTCCTGAAGCTGAAGGAAACCGCGCCGCGCCTGTATGCGCTGAGCCGCATCAACATCGTGCTGCCGCTGCTGACCATGCCGGCCTGCTTCCTGGCGCTGAGTTACGCCCACACCATCGCCACCATCGTCATCACCATCTGGATGTCGATGGCGCTCACCAGCGGCATCATCGTCTGGCGGCGCGGCTACTATCCGGCGCGCTTCTTCGTGCTGGGCTTCGTGGCGCTGATGGTGCCGGGTCTGCTCATCCTGCCGGCCAACGTCGGCCTGATTCCGGCGCTGGTCAGCAATGCGCAGCTGTTTACGCTGCTGGGCGGCACGCTGGACGGCGTGCTGCTGGCGTTCGCGCTGGCCGACCAGATCCGCCTGCTGCGCAACAACCTGGAACAGCGCGTCAGGGAACGCACGGTCCAGCTGACCGAGGCCAAGGAACACGCGGAGATCGTCAGCCGCCACCGCATCGACTTCCTGTCGGCGATGAGCCACGACATCCGCACGCCGCTGGCCGGCGTCATCGGCATGATTAAGTTCGCCATGCGCGACCAGTCGGTGCGCGGCAGGACCGAAGAGTACCTGCGCATTGGCCTGCAGAACAGCGAATCGCTGCTGGCCATCCTCAACGACATCCTCGACTTCTCCAAGATCGACGCCGGCCGGCTGTCGATTGAAACGGTGGACTTCGACCTGATCGCGCTGATCGACGACGCGGTCGGCATCCTGCAGCAGCAAGCCGACGCCAAGAGCCTGCTGCTGCGCTACGAACTGGCGCTGGACCTGCCGCGCTATGTGCGCGGCGATCCGACGCGCCTGCGGCAGATCCTGCTCAACCTACTGGGCAACGCCATCAAGTTCACCGACCGCGGCGAAGTGCGGCTGGACGCCTCGGCGCTGCAGGCGGCCGACGGCCGCACCAGCGTCAGTTTCGACATCAGCGACACCGGCCCCGGCATCCCGCCGGAAACGCTGCCACGGCTGTTCCAGAAGTTCGAACAGGCCGACCACTCGACCACGCGCCGCTACGGCGGCACCGGCCTTGGGCTGGCGATCTGCAAGGAACTGGTGGAACTGATGGGCGGTTCGATCGCCGTCGAAAGCCGGGTCGGCGCCGGCTCCACCTTCAGCTTCACGCTGCCGCTGGAACTGGGCATCGCGCCGGCCATCGATCCGTCGACGCTGCCGCGCAAATCGCACCACGCCTATCGCCTGCGGGTGCTGTGCGCGGAGGATGTGCGCACCAACCAGATCATCGTCAGCACCCTGCTGGAAGGCATGGGCCACGATATCCGCATCGTGGAAAACGGACTGCAGGCGCTGCACGCCTTGAGCAGCGCCGCCTACGACCTGGTGCTGATGGACGGCCGCATGCCGATGATGGACGGCGAGCAGGCCACACGCCTGATCCGCGCCGGCGGCAACGAAGATTACCGCGTGCTCGATCCGGACGTGCCGGTGATCGCGCTGACCGCCAACGCCAGCGACCACGATCGTGCGCGCTACCTGGCCGGCGGCATGGACGGCTTCCTCAGCAAGCCGGTGGACGAGCGGCTGCTGTACGACCAGGTCGAGAAAGTCATCGCTCAGCACCTGAGCCGTGGCCGGCCGCTGCGGCCGACCGATGTCGCGCAGCTGGAATCGCTGGACCGGCAGTTCGGCGTGGCGCCGGAAACCGCCGCCGGTGAGGCGGCGACGGCCGACACGGTGCAGATCATGCCGTTGGCCGGCCTGTCGCACAAACACATGCAGCGCATCACGCAAGCCTTCCTGGACGAGGCGCCGCGCCGGCTGGAGACGGCGCGCGCGGCGGTGGTGGCCGGCAACGCCGGCGCGGCGGCAGCGGCGATCCACGCGCTGAAAGGCAGCGCCGGCTACCTGAACTCGCCGCACCTGCACTCGCTGTGCCACGAAATGGAAGCCGCCGCCAGCGCCGGCGACCTGGTGGAAGTGATCGACATGCTGCCGGGCGTCGAAGCGGCGCTGGACAAGGCCTGCGCCGACCTGCGCAGCGCCTGAACCCGGTTCAGCAAAGTTTGGCGTTTTCCGCGACAATGGAGGGCTTCGTTCTCATGCATCGGAAAATCCATGAACACTCCTGATAGCGCGCTGGCTGCGCGCGACGGCCTGCCGCCCGATGCGCGGCGGCTTGCCATGCTGTCGGTCGCCATCGGCGTCGGCATGTCCGCGCTGGACACCGCCATCGCCAACACCGCCCTTCCCGCCATCGCCGACCAGCTGCACACCACGCCCGCCGCCTCGGTATGGATCGTCAACGTTTATCAATTGGCCATGGTGGCCACGCTGCTGCCGTTCGCCGCCCTCGGTGAAGTGATCGGCTACCGGCGCGTGTGCCTGTTCGGCATCGCCATGTTCACCGCCGCCTCGCTGGCCTGCGCGCTGGCCTGGTCGCTGCCGTCGCTGGTGATCGCGCGCCTGTTCCAGGGCATCGGCGGCGCCGCCATGATGGGCGTGAACACCGCCATGGTGCGCGCCATCTTCCCGGCCAAGCTGCACGGCCACGGCTTCGGCCTCAATTCGCTGGTGGTGGCGGTCGGCTTCGCGGTCGGCCCCACGGCCGCATCGCTGATCCTGGCCGTCGCCTCGTGGCCCTGGCTATTCGCCATCAACGTGCCGCTGGGCGTGGTTGCCGTGGCGCTGGGCCGCCGCGTGCTGCCGCACACGCACCGCGCCAGCCACAAGATCGACGCGCCCACCGCCATCCTCAACGTATTTGCCTTCGGCCTGCTGATCCTGACCTTCGGCGACGCCGCCCACCAGGAAGGCTGGCACAAGCTGCTGCCGGAAGTGATCGCCACGCTGATTTTCTTCGGCCTGCTGCTGCGCCGCCAGGCCGGCCACGCCGCGCCGATGCTGCCGGTGGACCTGTTCAAGCGCCCGCTGTTCACGCTGTCGGCGCTGACGGCCGTGTGCACGTTTGCCGCCCAGGGCCTGGCCTTCGTCTCGCTGCCGTTTTATTTCGAGACCACGCTGGGCCGCTCGCCGATCGAAACCGGCTTCCTGATGACGCCATGGGCGGTGCTGGTGGCGGTGATGGCGCCGATTGCCGGCCGCCTGAGCGACCGGTATCCGGCCGGTGTGCTGGGCGGTATCGGCACCGCGCTGCTGTCCTCCGGCCTGGTGGCCATGCTGATGCTGCCGTCCAATCCCTCGGTGCTGGACATCGGCTGGCGCATGGCGTGGTGCGGCATCGGCTTCGGCTTCTTCCAGGCGCCGAATCTGAAGGCGATCATGGGCAGCGCGCCGCCGGCCCGCGCGGGCGGCGCCAGCGGTATCGTCGCCACCGCGCGTCTGATCGGCCAGGCCAGCGGCGCGGCATTGGTGGCCTACTGCTTCACGCTGTCGGCCACACGCGGCACCTCGTATGCGCTGATCCTGGGCGCGGTGTTTGCGGGCGTGGCCTGCGTCGCCAGCTTCTCGCGGCTGGTCGTGTCCAACGAACTGTGAGCCGCGTTTGCGCGGACGCTGCTACACTCTCCGGCAAATGAATGAGGAGACGTCAGCATGTCCAACCGCACGCTTAACCTGACCGATACACTGTACGACTACGTGCTCGCGCATTCGCTGCGCGAGCATCCGGCGCAGACCGCGCTGCGCGCCGCCACCCGCGGCCACGAACGCGCCAGCATGCAGATCTCGCCGGAACAAGGCCAGTTCATGGCCTTGCTGGTCAAGCTGATGGGCGCCCGCAACGCGATTGAAGTCGGCGTCTTCACCGGCTACAGCGCGCTGTCGGTGGCGCTGGCGCTGCCGCCGGAAGGCCGGCTGGTGGCCTGCGACATCAGCGATGAATACACCAGCGTCGCCAAGCCGTTCTGGCAGCAGGCCGGCGTGGCCGGCAAGATCGACCTGCGCCTGGCGCCGGCGCTGGAAACGCTGCAGGCGCTGCTCGCCGACGGCGAGGCCGGCCTGTACGACTTCGCCTTCATCGACGCCGACAAGGTCGGCTACGACGCCTACTACGAAAGCTGTTTGCAGCTGGTGCGCCCCGGCGGCCTGATCGTGCTGGATAACACGCTGCGCGAGGGTAAAGTCACCGCCCGCGCCGACAACGACGATACCGCCGCGCTGCAAGCGCTGAACATCAAGCTGCGCGAGGACCATCGCGTCGACATCTCCCTGCTGCCGATCAGCGATGGCGTGACCCTGGCGCGCAAGCGCTAGCGCTGCGCAGGGGCCGTCGGCTATTTCGGCCGCGCCGGTTCGATATCCTCATCCGGCTTGTTCAGAAGGCCGGCGCGCAGCTGCCGCACCGCCACCGCCACCGAACGCGCGACGTTGCGCACCTCCTGCTGGAACTTCTCATCCTTGTCCAGCACCAGATGGCTCCCGGCATAGGATTCGTAATAGCCCACATAGCGGTCCAGCGCCGACTGCTTGCCGGCGTCGATCAATCCCATCCAGTCCAGCCAGTCGGCCAGGCCCCGGCGCAGGCCCTCGATGCCGGCCACGTCGCCGTGCACCACCAGCCCATAGGCGCGGCCCGACAGGTGCTTGGGATAGTCCCAGCCGGCCAGTTCCAGCTGCTTGGCCTCCGCCGCCTTCTTGCCGTGCGTGGTGGTGGGATCGGGATTGCCGCCGTCCGCGCAGACCAGCCGGTCGATCATCAGCTTCAGCACCGACGGCGCCTGATACCAGTAGGTCGGCGTCAGGATGATGACGCCGTGCGCCGCCACCCATTTTTCGTAGATCTCCGCCATCCAGTCATTGGTCTGGCGCTCGCCGTGGTTCGGATAGCAGCTGCACGGCCAGTGGCACAAGGGCATGGCGGTCGACAAGCAGCCTTTGCAGGGATGGATGTGCAGATCGTAGCTGGACGTGAGCAGGCTCAGGTCCAGCACATCGGCTTCGATATCCGCTTCAGCCAGCGCTTCCCTGGCCCATAAGCTCATGCGATACGTCTTGGAGATCTCGCCGGGGCAGGAACCGTCGTTGCGCGCCGCGCCGATAATCAGCAGCACGCGCGAACGCGTCTGCGGATCTTTCTGGCGCTGCTCGGCCGCCAGCAGGCGGTCGCGCGTCGCCTTCCACTCCACCGACAGATCGTAATCGGGATCGGCGAACTCGCTGCCCGCCTTCTGCGTAATCGGCGATTTGCGGCTGTCCTGATAATTGTGCCACGCGATCTCCTCCACCTGTGCCAGCGCCGCCTGCACCGGCTCGAAGTTCGGATCCTTGAACGAGCGCATGAACTGCAATTTGAACTCCTGGCGCTCCAACTTCTCCGGCGCCTGGCCCTGCCTTACCTCTGGTTCCGCCATGTGACCTCCATATGATAAGCCAGCTTGGCACGCGCTCCGGCGATGCTCCGTTCGCTCACGCACACTCCTACACGCCCACGGCGCGTACACCTACTGCGGTCATGGCCGAGGCGGCATAGCATGTACCTGCAATCTTTTCAAAGGAGACCATCATGAGCCAGTCCAACAAACCCGATCCACGCGGCTTCAAGCCAGGCGCCAATATGCCGCAGGAAGGTTACGATCCCAAACAGC
This sequence comes from Duganella alba, assembly GCF_009674495.1. Taxonomy (GTDB): domain Bacteria; phylum Pseudomonadota; class Gammaproteobacteria; order Burkholderiales; family Burkholderiaceae_D; genus Rugamonas; species Rugamonas alba. The sequence continues at coordinate 61,015 of NZ_WKJN01000004.1, forward strand.
AGGGCATGTCGGAAAGCGGCAACCACGCCACCGGCCATCCGGGCAACGACACGCCGCCGGGCAATTTGCAGCACGACCCGAAAGAACAGTCGGAGCGCGCGCTGCGCCAGGATAACCACAACCGCGCCGACCAGCGCAACGAGCAAAGCGCAGCAGCCGCTGCCACCGCCGCCACCCACCGCGACAAGAACGCCGGTGCGCGCGGCGACGACTCCACCGACACCAATCGCGACCGCAAACGCTGATCAACAGCGCTTATTCCAGTTTACTGGACATGGATTTCCTGTAAAATGGAAATCCATGGACATCAATCTTCTCATTGCCCGCCGCGTGCGGGAACTGCGCGACGCCCACGGCCTGTCTCTCGACGCGCTGGCGTCGCGCAGTGGCGTCAGCCGTTCCAACATCTCCCTGATTGAACGTGGCGAAAGCAGCCCGACCGCTGCCGTGCTGGATAAACTCGCCAGCGCGCTCGGCGTGGCGCTGGCCGCGCTGTTCGAAGATAAAAGCGCTGAAGCCGAACCGTCGCCGGTCATGCGCGCGGCAGAGCAGCCGGTATGGACCGATCCCGGCTCCGGCTACATGCGCCGCAGCCTGTCGCCGTCCGCGCCATCACCACTGCAACTGGTGGACGTGGCGTTCCCCGCCGGCCAGCGCGTCGCCTATGACAGCGTGCCGCACAACGCCGACATTCACCAGCAGATCTGGATGATCGAAGGCGCGATGGAAATCGGCGTCGGCGAGCAGCAATGGCGGCTGGAGGCCGGCGACACGCTGGCGATGCGCCTGGACCGTCACATCGTCTACCACAATCCCACCCGCAAGCAGGCGCGTTATCTGGTCGCGCTGACCAGTCAACCGGCCAACAGGAGAAGCCAATGAATGTAAGCACGCCAGCCGTCATGAGCTCCGGACGCGCCGACGAGGCAAGCGCGCCGACGATCGCTGTCCGCCGTATCAGCGCTGACGAAGCGCACACGCGCGCCGACGCGCTGGCCGAAGCGCTGGCCGACGTTCTGCTCGACTGCGTGGAAGGCGGCGCATCGGTCAGCTTCATGCTGCCACTGCCGCGCGCGAAGGCGCTGGATTTCTGGCGCGGCGTGCTGCACGGCGCGGCGCGCAAGGAGCGCGTGCTGCTGGTGGCGGAAACGGCAGCGGGCCGCATCATCGGCACCGTCCAGCTCATCACCGCGCAGCCGGACAACCAGCCGCACCGCGCCGACGTCGCCAAGATGCTGGTCCACCGCGATGCACGCCGCCGTGGCGTGGCCGCGCAGCTGATGGCCGCCGTCCACCAGACCGCGCGCCAAGAAGGCAAGACCGTGCTGGTGCTGGACACCGTCACCGGTGGCGACGCCGAGCGCCTCTACCAGCGCGCCGGATGGCAGACCGTCGGCACGGTGCCAAACTTCGCGCTGATGCCGGATGGCGCCTTATGCGGCACCACCTTCTTCCACAAGCAGCTTTAAAAGTCGGTCTCGCCCTCGATCACTACCGGATAACCGCTGATCGCGCGCGAGGTCTGCATGCCGGCCATCACCGCCGCCTCCACGCAGCCCGCATTGATGCCGGTCTTGATCCAGTCGCCCGTCAGGAACAGGTTGGAAAAGCCCGATTGATCGGTGCGCAGACGATACCGGGTGCTGTTCACCACCGACATCACATAGCGCTCGGACGGATCGACGTTGGCGCGCCAGTACTGCGCATCGAAACGCTGCACGCCGGTGGCCTCGCTGCCGTCCACCAGCCATTGCCAGGGGAACGCGCCTGCCGGACCGGCGGCCGACCACAGCGACGCGATCTCCTTGCTCAACTGGTGAATCGCCCCCTCTTTCGCCACCTGCGCCATCCGCTGCGGGAAACCGTGGTCGCTCACCGGCGGATAGCTCTCCACCGGCAGCGCGCTGCAGAAGTAGGACACATTGCGCGGGTCCAGCGGCGCCGGCCAATCCTCGCGCACCAGCAGCTGATCCATCGGCGCCCAGGTGTCGAACGGTTCGGTGAAGCCGCTGAGCACCGGCTGCGGCCCTTTCGGCTGATTCGCCCAGCCCATTTGCGCCAAGTCCCTGTCCAGCCAGACCTGATAGGCCTGCGTCGCCACCGTCTGCACCTTCTCGGACGTGGCCAGCAGCGCCGGGCTTTGCGCCAGCAACTGCGGGCACAGCACCGGCAGGGAGCCGATCGAAATGCCGAACACCACCTGGTCGAAATCGACGCCGCGCTTCAGCGTGACCGCCGGCAGCTCCTTGCCGAAGGCGTCGCGATACACCTGCGGCCAATCGGTCCAATGCGATTCCAGGTTGATGCCCTGCTCCTGCAACAGCGCGGCCTGTGCCGGATCGATCTGGCCGTACAGCGGCTCGCTCGGCCAGCAATCCAGGCCTTTCACCGGCACCAGCGGATCGTAGGCGTCGCCGGCCAGCTGCACCTGTTGCGTCATGCGGATGCTGCCGATCTGCGCGCCGTCCGGCACCAGCTCCTCGACCTTGTGGAAGAACTGGAACTTGACGCCGCGATTCAACAGCGCCTGATACATTGGCGTGAAGATGGTGTCGCCCATCCCGGCCTGCATCTTGAACATGATGCCGCCCTTGTAGGCCAGGCCGATACGCGCCATCGCGCGCAGCATGGTGCCGGCTTCCGCGTTCGGCTTGTCGAACGCGCCGCCCTCGTAGGCGAAGATCAGGTCATAGAAACCGCGCACCGGCGCCGACTGCACGCATAGCTGCTCGTCACCACCATGCTTGCGCAGCCAGTCGCGGAAGTCGATATCGTTGATGACGTCGAAGCCATGCCTGATCACGCCATCCTCAAACACGCCCTTCATCACCGTGATGCCGAGATCGAGGCAGATGAACAGGCGGCGGATATCGTCCACCACGTCGCCGTCGGCGTTGGCGATCAACTTGCCGTAGCGCGCATGCAGCTTGCCGCGCACCCCGGCCATGGCGCCGGCCAGCGCCAGGTGCTGGCCCTCGCTGGCGTCTTCCGCCATGTTGAACACCATGCCGGACAAGGCGCCGGCCAGCAGCGACACGTCATCCAGCAATTCGTGCGCCGATGACGTCACGCCTTCGGCCAGATGGTATAACCAGTCAGGAATGACGCCGGTGTGGTGCGGGTGCGGCGGCAGCTCCATCTCCCTTGTGAGATTATCCAGGCTGCGTATCCACTGCTCGATCCAGCCGACCATGGCCACGGCCATCTGCCACAGCGTGATTTTCTGATCGCCCTCGCCCGGCTCGCCCGGCAGCGTCGGAAAGACGATGGACCAGTTGCGCCACTGGCCGCCGACGCTCTCGGACAAGGCCACGTAGTCCTGCTGCTTGAAGGCGTCGCGCCAGGTGGCGAGCGGCGCGCCGGGCGGCCGCTCCAGGCTTGCGTAAGCGGCTTTGATCATCTTGAACGCATTCGAATAGAAACCGAACCAGATGTGCAGACCATGCTCCTCGATGCGCTGGCCATATTGGGCATTGCGGCCGCTGGCGCCCTTGCCGCCCAGCCGCCAGCCTTGCTGGTAGACCGTGATGTCGTAGTTGTTCTGCCAGCCCGGCTGCTCGGTGAGGTAATAGGCCGTGGTCATGGCGCTGACGCCGCCGCCCAGGATCGCGACCTTCTGCGGTGCGATCGATGAATTGTCCACCAACTCCTCGCCCGGCTGCGCGGTGAAGTCGAAGTTCAGGTAGTACGGCAGGATGGCCTGCTGTGCACCGAGTTGCAGGCCAAGCGTCTCGTTGAGCGGGAAGCTGTCGAAGGCGTGCAGCACGGCTTGGTATTCGTAGCCCAGCACTTTGCCGCTGTGGATTTTCTCGATCGTGGCCGGCGCGGCAAGGATGGCCTGGTACACCGCCTTCAGCCCCGCGCTGTCCGGGAACTGCTTGAGGAAGATCTGATCGATACGCGGATTGCGCAGCAGCGAAATGATGTCCTCCCAACCGGCGACGTCCATGTTGAAGAAATCCGGAATCGACAGGAACAGCTCGATCGCCTGCTCGATCAGCTCCAGCAGGCTGCTGACTTCCTTCTCGCCGTCCGTCTGCCGCGTGGCGGTCACCTCCAGCAGCGGATGCATGGCGATCTTCGTCTCCGGCGAGAACGGATGGAAGCCCTTGGCCGACAGCGCGCAGCGCTGCGCGTCGATCTCGTATTCGCACAAATACTTGGGATAGCCGAACAGCTCACGGCCGTTAATCAGCGCCATCGCGTCATCGACGAAGATGTGCGCCGGATAGTAGTAGATGTGCGCCAGCTTGCCGTCGTCGTCCATGGCGCCGACCATGATCCAGGTGACGATATCGATCTCCGTGATCCAGCCCTTCGCGTGATCGACCGGCGCCGCCGAATCGGCATGGTTCACCTGCGTGAAGGTGATCAGCACATATGGCGAAATCGCCTTGAACGTCATGCGCTGGCCGGCCACCGCGTTCAGCGTGCCGTCCAGCGTGGACTGCAGTTTCGCCAGGTCGCCCTTGACGAAAAAGCCGTACATCTCGGAGTTTTTCAACTGCAGCGGTGAATGCATCATCACCGAGCCGCCCTGGTAAATATACGAAGGTCTGGTCGCCATGGCATGGAAGGAAGAGTTAAACCGATGCCACAAGTGTATTTCAAATTCAGCACAGTTGCCAAAAATAAATCCACGGATGAGCGTGTAAAATGACGCCATGGGCAGAGAACAACATGAACAACGCGCGTGGGTGCGCATGCCGTCCGGACGCCGCCTGGACCTGCTCGATCCCACACCTTTCGACTGGGACGACAGCGACCTTGCGCTGGGCCTGGCGCGCACCTACCGCTGGGGCGGACATTCGGCGTGGCCGTTGCCGCTGTCGGTGGCGCAGCATTCGCTGACGGTGATGCACGTGCGCGCGGCCGCATGTACCGCCATGGGCCTGACGCTGCCGCCGGTGTCGGCGCTGCGCGAGCTGCTGCATGACGCGGAGGAAGGCCTGCTCGGCTTCGACTGCATCTCGCCGCTCAAGCCCTTCCTCGGCGACGCGTTCAAGACCCTGTCACAGAAACTGGAAGCGGCCGTGTTTCTTCGTTACGGCCTGCCCGGCTGGACGCCGAAGGAGCACGCCGCCCACAAGCTGGCCGACCGCCTGGCCGCCGCCAGCGAAGCGGTGCACATCGCCGGCTGGTCCGCAAAAGAAGTACAGCAGACGCTGAAGATCGCCGTGCCGCCGCTGCACGACGACCCGCTGCAAGCCATCTACGGCGGCATCGCCTGGGAACCCTGGCCGCCCGCCCTCGCCGCCGAGCGCTTCCTCGCCGAACTGGACCGCCTGAAGGCAAACAGCGATTGATGCGAGCGCTTCCATACTTCTGAAGGATGTACTCGCCTATACCAATGTATAGCTATACGGCCCGGCCAAGGTTGACGAAAATGACTTCATCAACCTTACCTGGAGCCAGACCATGAATACCGCTTCCGTCGTTATCGCCGATGTCCACCCGCTGATCCGCGCCGGCATGGCTGCCATGATTGAATCCGATGGCAAATTCACGTTGCTGGGCCAGGCCTGCAACGGCAGCCAGGCGCTGGAGATGTGCGAACGCCTGCAGCCGGACCTGGTGCTGATGGACATGAACATGCCGGACTGCGACGGCGTCGAAGCCATCGGCCGCATCCGCGCCCGCCGCCCGGACGCCAAGGTCATCGTCCTCAGCGGCCATGACGGCGAGGAAGACGCCGACCGCAGCATGCGCGCCGGCGCCCACGCCTACATGCTGAAAAGCGCCGCGCTGGCCGACCTGATGACCTGCATCCACGCTGTTTTGCAAGGCAAGAAATTCATGATGCCGGAACTGGCCGTCAGGCTGGCCAGCCGCATCCACGCCAACCAGCTGACACCGCGCGAGCGCGACATCCTGATCCACCTGGCCACCGGCATGAGCAACAAGGTCATCGCGCGCGCCGCCGGCATCGGCGTCGGCACGGTCAAGTTCCACGTCAAGAGCATCATGGCCAAACTCAACGTCTGCACCCGCACCGAGGCCGCCATGGTGGCCGCCAAACGCGGCCTGGTCCACCTGAACTGACCTTTAGCCGAGTAGCAGCGGCAACGCGCAGGGGCTAGTATTGCCGCTTTACCGCCTCATACTGGAGTTACCATGTTTGCATTCCCGCGCCGCCTGCTGGCCGCCCTCCTGCTGGCCTGCGCCAGCCTCGCCCAAGCGGCCGCGCCGATGGCGACTGCGCAGGCGCCCGGCTATTACCGCATCATGCTGGGCGATTTCCAGATCACCGCGTTGTCCGACGGCACGCATCCGTTCCCGGTCGATACGGTGATGACCAATATCACGCAGCCGCAAGCCATCCAGGATCTGGCCGATGTCGACCTCAAGCTGCCGGTGCAGGGCTCGATCAATGCCTTCCTGATCAATACCGGCAGCAAGCTGATCCTGGTGGACGCCGGCGCCGGCGCGCTGTACGGCCCGTGCTGCGGCAAGCTGATGGCGCATCTGCGCGCCGCCGGCTATCAGCCGGAGCAGGTCGATGAGGTGCTGCTGACCCACCTGCACAAGGACCACGCGGGCGGCATCATGCAGAACAACGCCGCCGCCTTCCCCAACGCCGTGCTGCGCCTGTCGCAGGCGGAAGCCGATTACTGGCTGACGCCGGCCAACAAGGCCAAGGCGCCGGAGTTCCTGTCGACCTTCTTCGACGCCGCGCAAGCCGCCGTGGCGCCGTACCAGGCCGCCGGCCGCTACCAGCCGTACAAGGATTTCGGGCCGCTGGAACCGGGCATCGAAGCGCTGCCGGCGCCCGGCCACACGCCGGGCCACGCCGCCTACCTGGTGCAAAGCAAGTCGCAGCAGCTGCTGATCTGGGGCGACATCGTCCACGTGGCCGGCATCCAGTTCCCGCATCCGAGCGCCACCCTCAAGTACGACAGCAGCGAACCCGACGCGCAGGGCACCCGCGCCAGGCTGCTGGAGCTGGTCACCGGCAAGCAGCTGATGATCGGCGCGGCCCACATCGCCTTCCCGGGCCTGGGCCATGTGCGCCTGCACAAGGGCGAATACGAATGGCTGCCGCTCAATTATGACGAGACACCGGCAAACCAGCGATAAGCCGGTTAGCGGCGACTAACCCTATCGGGTGTGTCGCTTCTTACAAATCTGCCGTATTTCGCCAAATCGCCCCATGCTGCATCATCTGTGCTGAAGTCAACCACCGGATATGCAGCATGGCAAGCATCAAGCCCACTCCCGACCTGCGACCCGCGCGTCTGAACGCCCTCGGCGAATTTGCCGCCTCCATCGCGCATGAAGTCAAGCAGCCGCTGGCCGCCATCACGCTCAACGCGCGCGCCGGCCTGCAATGGCTGGACCAGGACCCGCCACGCCTGGAAGAAGCCCGCGCCGCCCTGCGCATCGTACTGGAAGCAAGCATGGCCGCAACCGGCATGGTGCGCAGCCTGCACGGCATGGCCTGCCAGACCGCGCCGCAACGCGCCACCTTCGTCGTCAACGACGTGGTGCGCGACGTGCTGCAACTGCTGCGCGCCGAGCTGCGCCTGCAATGCATCGGCGTCACCGAAGACTACGGCCCGGACTACCAGCTCAACGCCGACCGGGTGCAGCTGATGCAAGTCATCATGAACCTGGTCCTGAACGCCATCGAGGCGCTGAAGGACATCCACGACCGGCCGCGCACGCTGGCCCTGCGCACCGCGATCGACGGCGGCGCGCTGTGCGTCAGCGTGGCCGACAACGGCGCCGGCATTCCGGCGGCGCTGGCCGAACGCATCTTCGATCCCCTGTTTTCCACCAAGCCGGGCGGCACCGGCATGGGCCTGGCCATTTGCCGCAGCATTGCCCAGGCCCACGGCGGCTGCCTCCGGAGCGGCGACGCCCGGCCGCACGGCGCCGTTTTTCACCTCAGCTTCAAGGAGTACACCTTATGGACCCCATCTCGATCCTGATCGCGGACGATCACCCCCTGATACTGGCAGGCCTGAGCGCGCTGATCAGCGCCATGCCCGAGTTCCACCTGGCGGCGCAGGCCACCGACGGCCAGCAGGCGGTCGACCTGTATCGCCAGCACCGCCCGGACGTGGTCATCATGGACCTCAGCATGCCGCGCCTGAACGGCGTCGAGGCCATCGAGCAGATCCGCGCCTGGGACGCCAGCGCCAGCATCGTCATCCTCACCACCTACCAGGGCGATGAAGACGTCTACCGCGGCCTGCGCGCCGGCGCCAAGGCCTATCTGCTGAAAGACGCCGACACCGGCCAGCTGGTCGATTGCCTGCGCACCGTTGCCAGCGGCCAGCAATTCCTGCCGGCCGAAGTGGCCAGCAAGCTGGCCGAACGCAAGGGCACCAGCCAGCTGTCGCGGCGCGAACTGGAAATCCTCGCCCATCTCGCCACCGGCAAGAGCAACAAGATGATCGCGCGCAGCGCCGACATCGAGGTCGGCACCGTCAAATTCCACGTCAACAATATTTTGGCCAAGCTCAACGTGGCAAGCCGCACCGAAGCCGCCACAGTGGCGGCCCGGCGCGGCTTGCTCAGCGTCTTCTAGATTACTTGGCAGGAACGGCCGGCAGGATCTTGTGGACGCTGCTGGTGCGTTCCGGCGCCTTGTGCACCATGGTGTAGGCGTAGTCCACGCCCATGCCGTAGGCGCCCGAGTGTTCCTTGGCGATGGCCATCACGCCATCATAGGTCTCGCGGCGGGCCCAGTCGCGCTGCCATTCCAGCATGACTTGCTGCCAGGTCACCGGCACCACGCCGGCCTGGATCATGCGCGCCATGGCCTGGTCGTGCGCTTCTTTCGAGGTGCCGCCGGAAGCGTCGGACACCATGTAGATTTCGTAGTCGCCTTCCAGCATCGCGCACAGGGCGAAGGTGGTGTTGCAGACTTCGGTCCACAGGCCGGCCACGACGACTTTTTTCTTGCCATTGGCTTTCAGTGCGTCGCGCACTTTCTGGTCGTCCCACGAATTCATCGACGAACGTTCCAGGATTTCCTTGTCCGGGAAGACGTCCAGCAGTTCCGGGTAGGTGTGGCCCGAGAAGGCTTCGGTTTCCACGGTGGTGATGGTGGTCGGGATGTTGAACACCTTGGCCGCCTTGGCCAGCGCAACGGTATTGTTTTTCAGCACCTGGCGGTCGATCGACTGGACGCCGAAGGCCATTTGCGGCTGGTGATCGATGAAGATCAGCTGGCTGTTTTGCGGGGTCAGGACTTCTAGTTTGGGATTGCTCATGATGGGTTCCAAGTGGTGTAAAAAGGAACCTTCATCTTAGGGTTTGGCGGCCACCAGCACCACTCATCTAAATATAGGCTTTGCCCGGTCCCCGGCTCTGTTAAGCTGTCGCTTACGATTGACTATGGACTTGCCATGAACGAACAACTTACCGCCCTCACGCGCGGCCTGCGCGACCTGCACAAGCAGCTGATCAATCTGGAGACCCAGTACTTCGGCGCGGTCGGCAGTCCGCTCGAGCATTTGCAGCTGATCACCAACCACCCGCATTTCGCCTGGCTGCAAAAATTGTCCGGCCTGATGACGCAGATCGACGAGCGGCTTGACGACAAGGAGCCGGTCACGGTGGAGGAAGCCAAGGCGTTCCGCCAGTCGCTGGAAATGCTGATCGGCCCGTGCGAGGAAGGCGACCAGGAGTTCCGCACCAAGTACAACGCGCTGCTGCACGACGGCCCGGAACTGGTGATGGCCCACGGCAACGTGCGCCAGTTGCTGGCGAAGATCTAGGCCGCTTCGGCGCCGGCTCATTTGAACCAGGGTATATACCGTTTCCAGCGCGCCTGGCCGGCGTAGGCGCACGCCGCCGGCACCACCAGCCGCATGCAGGTGCCGCCGCTGGCGCGGTTCTCCAGCGTCGCCTGGCTGCCGATGCGGCCGGCGCGCTCGAACAGGCCGGTCAGGCCCCAGCGCCCGGAACTGCCGTGCCGCGCCACCTCCGGATCGATGCCCTTGCCGTCGTCCAGCACCTGCACGATGAACTGGGCGGCGCCGTACTCAAGCTCCACCTGCACCGACGCCGCATCCGCATGGCGGAAGGCGTTGATCAGCGCCTCGCGGGCGATGCTGTAGACTTCGCACGCCACCTGTTCGTCCAGCGCACGCGGCTTGCCCTGCGTGCGCAGGCTGAACACGGCGCGATGGCTTTCCTCCAGCACCTCGCCCACCAGCATCAGGCCGCGCGCCAGGTCGCCGTCGCCCATGGCGCCGGAACGCAGATCCTGCAATTCGTCGCGCCCCTCTTCCATCACCTTGTCCGCCATCAGCAGCACGCGTTCGATCTTGCGCCGCGCCGGCGAGTCGGGCGCCAGGCCACCCAGCGCCGACTGGAAGCTCAGCGTCAGGCCGTGCACGCTTTGCAGGAAGCTGTCGTGCAGCGCGCGGGCGATGCGCTCGCGCTCGGCCGTGCGGGTGGCCAGGCGCAGCGTCGCCTGGTTCAGCCATACGCGGTACAGCAGATACGCCGCGCCGGCCAGCACCGCGATGCACAGCAGATAGAACAGCGGCGTCTGCCGGAAGGTCGGCAGGATGCGCACCGCGATCACGGCTGCCTGGTCGTTCCACTGGCCGAACTGGTTCACCGCCGCCACGCGGAAACGGTAATCGCCCGGCCCCAGGTTGGTATAGGAAACGGCGCGGCGCGCGCCGGCATCTTGCCAGTCCGTATCGACGCCTTCCAGCTGGTAGCGGAAGCGCAGGCCTTCGGGCATGGTGTAGCTGAGCGCCGTGTATTCGATGCGCAGCGAGGTGGTGCCGGGCGCCAGCAGCACCGGCTGGTCCAGCGCCAGGTAGCGCTTGCCCTGCGCCACCAGCGTTTCGATCTTGACCTGTGGCGGATGCGGCAAGGGGTAGGCGCGCGTGCTGTCGAGCCGGGCGATGCCGTTGGTGCCGGCAAACCATAGCTGCCCCTCGGCATCGGCCACCGCGCTCGGCACATGGTTGGTGATGGAGGCAAAGCCCGGATAACCGTCCAGCGCGCCGTACAGCGCATACTTGAGGGGCAGTTCCGGATTGTCCAGCGCGCTCCGCCAGTCGACGGCGCGCACGTGCACCACGCCCTTGCTGCCGTTGAACCAGCGGTCGCCATTGGCCGAGATCGCCATGCCCGACACGCGCGCCAGCACATCCGGGTCCTGGGCATGGAGCCGGCGGAACTGCCCGCCCTGCAACACCACCACGCCGGCATTGCCGCCCACCACCACTTCCGGACCGCCACGCACGAAGGTGATGGCGCCGATGTCGCCTTCCTCATGCGGCGCATAGCGGGTGATGCGGCCCTGGTCGTAGTACAGCAGCGTGCCGTCGTTATAACCGAACCACATGGCGCCCGGCGCGCCCGGCGCGGCATACGCCACCACGGTCGGTATGCCGAGCTCGGCCTGCGACATCCAGCGGCCGTCCTGCCAGCGGAACAGTCCGCGCCGCGTCACGGACAGCCACAGGCCCTTGCCGTCGTCCACCATGCGCACGGCATTGACGACGCCGTGCTCTTCGAGGCCGGGCGGATAGGCAATGCGCTCGACCGTCTTGCCGTGACGGCGTTCGATGTCGTGCGGCCCGGCCTTGAGCAGGCCGCCGTCGGCGCTGTTGGCCAGCGCGCCGAACTCCGTTTCCGTGCCGCGCTCCAGCAGCTCGGTCGAGCCGTCGGCGTTCAGCCGCCACAATTCATTGTTGGGCCTGGCCAGCACCAGCACCCGCCCCGCCTCGTCGCGGGCAAAGGTGAAGAAGCGCTCGCCCCCGGACAGCTTCACCTGGAACAGGCGGTTCTGGCGGAAACGTTCGACGCCGGCCTGGGTGCCGACCCAGATGCTGCCGTCGCGGTCTTCAAACAGCACGTTGCCGGTCAGGTTGCTGACCTGCCAGGCCTGATCGAGCCGGCTGTCCGGCTTGCCGGTGGGCGTGAACACGCCGCCGGGCTGGCGGCCGACGCCGTCGGTGCGGCAGACGCCGGGACAGTTGAGCGCCCAGTAATTGCCGTCGCGGTCGAACAGGCCGTCCTCCTGCCCTTCGCCCAGCGCCATCCACTGCGGACGCGGCAGTTGCTGTCCCGGCTGCTGGGCCGGCACCGGCGTCAGCTTGTCGTGCGAGTCGAGCCACAGGCGGCCGTCCGGCGACGCGCTCAGATTGGTGGTGTTGTAACCGCGGAGCACCGAACGGAAACGCTGCGCGCCATGCGCCAGCACCATCAACTGGTCGCCGGCCGCCAGCCAGATTTGCCGGTACTGGTCGATCAGGATGTTGGAGACCCGGCCGCGCGGCAAGCCCATCGCGGCGCCGACATTGCGCCATTCCCCCTGTTTCAGTTGCAGCAGGCCGCCGTTGGTGGCGGCCCACACCACGCCGTCGTCATCGGCGATGACATTGATCACGCCGGGAATCAGGTCGCGGCCGATATGCGAGGGGTAATGCGTGAGGCGGCCCTTGCTCAGCCGGCTGACGCCGCCAAAGATGTAGCCGATCAGCAGGTCGCCGTTGCGCAGCGCCTTCAGCGCCGTGATGGGCCTGGCGGGCATCGCCGCGCCGGGCAGCGTTTCGAAGCGCTGGAAACGGAAGCCGTCAAAGCGGTACAGGCCGGTGCTGCTGCCGATCCACAGCCAGCCGTCGGCGGTTTGCGCCATGGCGGCGATTTCCCCTGGCGCGCCGTCCTTGCCGGTCCAGATGTCATGATGGTAATCGCTGAGTGCAACCTTGCTGTCCAGTGCCCAGGCGCGCGGCGCGATGCAGGCCAACACCAGCAACAACAGGATTATGCGGCGACTCACGGGAGGTAACAATCAGGTCATTAATGAGTCTGTATCATAGACTAAAAAGCAAAAATATAAAAACCTATCAGTTTGATAGATACAATAAAATTTACCAATCGTCGTGCAGCCGCTAATCTGGTCACACGTTCCACAGATTAAGAGAGCACCATCATGACCATCAAAGCCCGCCTTCACTCCCTGCCACTGCCTGTCAGCGCCATCGCCCTGCTGGCCGCCATCGTATTGGGCAGCCTCGACTACCAGGCCGCCGGCTGGCTGCTGTTCGGCATCGGCGTTCTGACCTGGGCCCGTTTCGACGCCCGGCAGCTGCTCAAGGCCGACCGCAACGGCCTGTCGCCGGCGCTCGCGCTGCTGGCCTACACCGCGGTGGCCGGCGACCAGGCCAACGCCGCCGTGACCTTCGCGCTGGCCTTGCATGCGCTGGTGGTTTTCCTTATCCTGATCAGCCGCCATCTCTCCGAAGATGTAGCGCAAGCATTTTCTCAGCAAAAAGGCATAAGCCAGCGTATTTAAAGTGGTTTTTTCAGATATCCACACCAACTGTGGATAAGGGTGTGAATAACCGCCACTTGACAGCCGAGAACGCCTTTAACGACGGGCTTTTCAACAAAATGCCTAATCCACAGGCAGAATTTTTCCTTCATAAAATCAAAGACTTAGGAAATGTTAAAAGTCGGCGCACGCGATTTTTCCGCCATCTTGAAAAAATAATTTTTGTGCATAAGTGGGAAGCAGGACACCGTTGTTGCGCAGCACTGGGAATCCTTTGACAAAAGTGCTGGCGAGGAATAGTGTCACTCTGGAGTTCGGCCAGTTCGACTTACCATGGGAACCTGCATGAATCAGAACGACGACGATACCGATTGGATGATAGAAGACGAGGCGCAGCCCAACAGCCAGCCGCGCCAGGGCGGCGCCAATGCAGCCCCGGCGCCGCCGCCATGGCGGGTGCTGATCGTGGATGATGATGTGGATGTCCACGTGGTCACCAAATTCTCGCTGAGCAACGCCTGCTTCCAGGGCCGCCGGCTCAGCTTCCTGCATGCCTACAGCGGCGAGGAAGCCCTCAACGTGCTGCGCAACACGCCGGACATCGCGCTGGTGTTGCTGGACGTCATCATGGAAACCAGCGACGCCGGCCTGCACGTGGCGCGCCAGATCCGCGACAGCCTGCACAACAACCTGGTGCGCATCGTGCTGCGCACCGGCCAGCCGGGCCAGGCGCTGGAACACAGCATCATCCTCGATTACGACATCAACGATTTCTGGTGCAAGACCGACCTGACCACGCGCAAGCTGTTCACCACCGTGATTTCCTCGCTGCGCGCGTATGCCGGGCTGGAGGAGGCGCATCGCCGCAGCGTCGCCCTGCAAAACGAGCTGGACCAGGCGCGCAAGCTGCTGGCGGCCGTCGACCAGCACGCCGTGATCGCCACGCTCGATGCGCGCGGCCACATCGTCACCGTCAACGACAAGTTCTGCACCGTGTTCCAGTACAGCCGCGAGGAACTGCAGGGAGCCGACGCGCGCCTGCTGCATGCCCCGCCCTATCCGCAGGACCAGCTGGCCGATGCGCTGCAGGCGTTGAAAGATGGGGAGGCATGGACTGACGTCATCACCACCTGGCGCCGCGACGGCCAGGAAGTCCGCCTGCGCGTCACCGCCACCGGCGACGATGGCGGCGCCATCATCATCGGCAGCGTGTTGCAGGCGCTCAAGATTCCGCTTTAAGTTTCGCTTAAGTTACGGAAACATAAGCCTTTTTCCGGATATCCACAAATCCTGTGCATAACTATGTGGATAGCCCCCCATTGACAACGGATACAGCCTGTAACGGCGCGGTTTTCTACAAACTGCACATCCAACAGGCAAAACCAATATCCTTAAAAATCAATGACTTACATTATCACGGATTGTAACGCAAAAAGTTTTCAAAAAAATTCTTGCCAACATGATTTGTGTATAAGTAAACGTGGGGGCGGTATATCAGTGGGCGGCTTTTCGCCGCTGATCGGGATGCAATAGCACCCGTTCAATCACCTTGGGATCGACGTTATGCGATTTCAGGTATTCGATCGCACACACGGTGTTGAAACTGGACTGCACCAGGATGCCGCGGTTGACCACCGCGCTGCACTCCTCGTCGTGGCGGGGCTGGAATAAGGTGACCGGCGGGGCGAATTCCAGGCTCTGGACTAGCGAGACGTTCATCATGATCCTTCGTGAAAGTGAGGGGCTGCCACCCCGATCGTCGATGCGCTCAGGGAGTATGGCCGACACTCGGACAAAGTCAATGTCAGCCTCCTATCATTCCGCAATTAAAACCTTCCGTTCTATAATGTGGCATGAACCCCGACCGCCCGCGCCCATCTTCCCTGCTCGATTTGTTCATCTCCTTCACCCTGCTTGCGCTGCAAGGCTTCGGCGGCGTACTGGCCGTGGTGCAACGTGAGATGGTGGAACGCAAGAAATGGCTGACGCCGGAAGAGTTTCTGGAAGACTGGGCGGTCGCGCAGATCCTGCCCGGTCCCAACGTGGTCAATATTTCGCTGATGATCGGCGGCCGCTACTTCGGCCTGCGCGGCGCCCTGAGCGCGCTGGCCGGCATGCTGTGCGTGCCGCTGCTGGTGGTGCTGGGCCTGGCGCTGCTGTATGCGCAGTACGGCAACCATCCGGGCGTGGCCGGCGCGCTGCGCGGCATGGCGGCGGTCACGGCCGGGCTGATCGCGGCCACCGGCGTCAAGCTGGGCGCGGCGCTGCGCAAGCATCCGCTGCCGGGTTGGCAGACCGGGCTGATTGTGCTGCTGTGCATGGTCTTCGGGCTGGCGCTGCATCTGCCGCTGGGCTATACGCTGCTGATCCTGGGCGGGGTGAGCTTTGCCCTCACCTGGCGTAAGCTGAAAGGCGCAGCCGCATGAACGAGGCGCCGCTCCATATCGTGTTGACCTTGGCCGACTGGCTGGGCCTGTTCGGGCATTACCTGCTGCTGTCGCTGCTGTCGATCGGCGGCGCGATTTCGACGTCGACCGAGATGCACCGTTATCTGGTGGTCGAACATCACTGGCTGACGCAGGCGCAGTTCAATAATTCGATGGCGATTGCGCAGGCGGCGCCGGGGCCGAACGTGCTGTTCGTGGCCTTGATGGGCTGGAACGTGGGATTGAATGCGGGCAGCTATGCGGCGGCGCTGGCCGGTGTGGCGGTGACCATGCTGGGGATTCTGATTCCCAGCACGACCCTGACCTATTTTGCGGCGCGCTGGGGGCATCAGAACCGCGACCTGGTGGGCGTGCGCGCGTTCAAGCAGGGCATGGCGCCGGTGGTGGTGGGATTGATGGTGTCGGTTGGGCTGATACTGGCGGCGGCCGGCGGCGATGCCGCCACCGACTGGCCGCTGTGGGTGATTTCGCTGGTGGCGGGGTTGCTGATCTGGCGGACGCGCATCCACTTGCTCTGGCTGCTGGCGGCGGGGGCTGTTATTGGCTGGTTTTTACCCCTTTAGCCGGAGGGGTCAGACCCCTGCGGGGTCTGACCCCGGGCCGCCGCCGGGGGCCGGGTTTTACTTGTTCTGATAACCGCCGTAGTATTTTACCGGGCTCCAGTCTGGCGCCACCCCGGGTTTCGATGGTCCGTATTGTTCGTACTCCGGCGCGGCGTAGACGACTTTGCCATTGACGATCGTCAGGCTGGATTCCAGGTTCTTGATCTGCTCCACGTCCATCGTGAAGTAGTCCTGCGGCAGGATCACCAGGTCCGCGTACTGGCCCTTGGTTAGCGTGCCTTTCAGCTTTTCTTCGCCGCTCATCCACGCGCTACCCTGCGTCATCAGCTTCAGCGCCTGATACCGGCTCAACACGTCCTTCCGCTGCCAGATCTCCAGTCCGCCCGCCGTCTTGCCGCTCACCGCCCAGTAAATCGACGGCCACGGTCCGTAGCTCGATACGCGCGTGCCATCCGTGCCCAAACCGACCGGAATCTTCATCTCCAGCATCTTCTTAATCGGCGGCATCTGGCGGGTCTGCGCGCCGTACTGCTTCCAGTACAGCTCGCCCTGGAAGTACATGCGGTTCTGCACCGCGATGCCGCCGCCCAGCGCCTTCACGCGCGCCAGCTGCTTGTCGCTGATGGTTTCGGCGTGGTCGAAGAACCAGCGCAGGCCGTTCAGCGGCGTGTCTTTATTGACTTTTTCGATCACCGCCAGGTCGCGGTCGATGCTCTCGTCATACGTGGCGTGGATGCGGAACGGCCAGCGGTTCTTGATCAGCAGGCGCAGTACCGGCTCCAGCTCGCCTTCCATCTCGTGCGGCATGTCCGGACGCGGCTCCAGGAAGTTCTCGAAGTCGGCCGCGCTCCACACCAGGTTCTCGCCGCCGCCCTCGGTGTTGTAGCCGTTGGCGTAGAACAGGTGATCATTCTTGTCGGGATGGGTCTGCGTCAGCCAGCGCTGGTAGTCTTCCAGTTCCTTGCCCGGCTTCTGCGCGAACAGGTAGTAGGAGGTGCGGACCGTCAGCTTGCCGTTCCTGGCCAGTTCCAGGCTCACCGCATAATCGTCCGGATAGGCCTGGCCGCCGCCGCCGGCGTCGATGGCGCTGGTCAGGCCTAGGCGGTTCAGTTCGGTGTAATACTGCTGCGTCGAGTTCAGTTGCTCATCGCGCGGCAGCACATTGGTCTTGGCCAGCGTGCCGTACAGGATGGCCGCATTCGGCTTGGCGATCAGCATGCCGGTCGGCTTGCCGTCCGCGCCCAGCTCCACCACGCCATCCTTGAACTTGGTGTCGGCGTTATAGCCCAGCGTGGCGATGCCCTTCTGGTTCAGGTAGCCCAGGCCGTACAGGTAGAGGATGAACACCGGCTTGTCCGGCACCGCCGCATTGATTTCTTCCAGCGTCGGCAGGCGCTTTTCTTCAAACTGGTATTCGTTCCAGCCGCCCACTACCTTGATCCAGGCGCCATCGGGCGTGCGCGCGGCCTGCTCCTTGAGCATCTGCAGCGCTTTCTTCAGCGAGGTCACGCCATCCCAGCGCAGTTCGGCGTTGTAGTTCAGGCCTTCGCGGATGATGTGCAGGTGCGAGTCGTTCAGGCCGGGAATGACGGTCTTGCCGGCTGCGTCGATCACTTGCGTGGTGGAGGATTTGAGCTTGAGGATCTGGGCGTTGCTGCCCACGGCCTCGATCTTGCCATCCTTGATGGCCAGGGCTTGCGCGAAGGCGCCCTCTTTGCTCATGGTGGCGACCTTGCCATTGGTGATGATCAGGTCGGTTGCGTGCGCGGGAAGCGCGCAGGCGATTGCTGCCGCGAAGGCGAGCTGGGTCAATTTCATAACGACTCCTAAAAATAAAAAAACCGGCGCGATCCGAAGGGTTCGCGCCGGCCGTGTCAGAGAATTGAGGCCAGCTCAGTTCTCCGGATTACTCTTTGATTGCTTCGATAGCGAAGCTCAGGGTCACTTCATCGCCAACGTTAGGAGCGTAGGCGCCTGCGTTGAATTCGGTACGCTTGATGGTGGCGGTGGCGTTGGCGCCGCAAGCCAGTTTCTTGGCCATTGGGTGTTCAGCGCACTTGAAGTTGGTGATGGTCAGGGTCACTGGCTTGGTCACGCCCTTGATGGTCAGGTTGCCGTCCACGGTCGATGGCACGTCGCCTTTGAAGTTGACTTTGGTCGACTTGTAGGTGATGGTCGGGAACTTGGCGGTGTCCAGGAATTGTTCGCCCTGGATGTGGCCGTCGAACAGTTTCGAGCCGGTGTCCACGGATTTGGCATCGATCGTTGCTTCTACCGAACCGGTCTTGGCAGCGCGGTCCAGCGTTACCTTGGCGGTGGTGCTGTTGAAGCGGCTTTGCTGGTTGCTGAAACCGAAGTGGCTGTAACCAAAGCTGGAGAAGGTGTGGTTGACGTCGGAGACGAAGGTATCAGGGGCAGCGAAAGCGGACAGGGAAACACCGGCGGCGATCAGCAGGGCAACAATTTTTTTCATTTAGAAACTCCTAATGTGGTGAACAAGATTGTTCGAGTGAGGACGATTATGCTCGCGACATCTAAAGTTGTAAAACGAAAAATTTACCGCTTTACTATCGATAAAATCGATCATATCAGCGTAGCGTTATCATAACGGAACGAAAGGCGAAGGGAATCTACCGAAAGACTTAGACCGGTGAGTCGTTCCCGCGCAGGCGGGAACCCATGCAGAGGAGATTACGCCGCGATCGCAGCGTCGGAGACAGGCGTTTGATTCAAAATCCGGCCCAGCAGACGCTGCTCCAGCGCAGCAAACGCCGCATTCCCCCGAGCACGCGGACGCGGCAGCTCAACCTTCATATCCAGAGTAATACGGCCATCCTCGATCAGCACCACGCGGTCAGCCAAGGCCAGCGCCTCCTGCACATCATGCGTGACCAGCACCGCGGTGAAGCCGCGCGAAATCCACAGCGACTCAATCAGCTGCTGCATCTCGATGCGCGTCAACGCATCCAGCGCGCCGAGCGGTTCATCGAGCAGCAGCAATTGCGGCTCATGCAGCAAGGCCCGCGCCAACGCGACGCGCTGTCGCTGGCCGCCGGACAGCTCGGCCGGCCAATCATCGGCGCGCTCCGCCAGGCCAACCGTGGCCAGCGTGGCCGCCGCCGCGTTCAGCGAACGTGGCAACCCAAGCGCCACGTTCTCCAGCACCGTCTTCCAAGGCAGCAGGCGCGCTTCCTGGAACATGATGCGGATGCTGGAGGCGATGCTGCCCGTACCGATCCTGATGCTGCCCTGATCGGCCGTCTCCAGCCCGGCGATCGCGCGCAGCAGCGTGCTCTTGCCGCAGCCGCTGCGGCCGACGATGGCGACAAACTCGCCCGGACGCAGCTCCAGCTGCACATCGTGCAGCACCTGGCGCGTGCCGAAGGATTTGCTGACGCTCTCCAGATTCAGCGCCACACCCTGGCGGCGCGCCGGTGGCGCCGAGGTCCAGGTCGCGCTCTCGCGCGGCAATGCGCCCGTATCGAACAAAGCGGTAGAAATATGCATGGGATCTCCTTAACGGTAAGCCGGGTTCCAGCGCAGGAAGTGCTTTTCCAGACCGCGCGACACCAGATCAGCCGCCTTGCCCAGCAAGGCGTACAACAGAATCCCGACCAGCACCACATCGGTTTGCAGGAACTCGCGCGCATTCATGGTCATGTAGCCGATGCCCGCTTGCGCCGAAATGGTTTCCGCCACAATCAGCAGCACCCACACCAGCCCCAGCGAAAAACGCACGCCGACCAGGATGGACGGCAGCGCCGCCGGCAGGATCACATCGCGGTACAGCGGCCAGCCGGACAGGCCATAGCTGCGCGCCATCTCGATCAAGCCCTGGTCCGCCGAACGGATGCCGTGGAAGGTATTCAGATACACCGGAAAGAACACGCCCACCGCCAGCAGGAACAGCTTGGCCGTTTCATCGATGCCGAACCAAAGGATCACCAGCGGTATCAGCGCCAGCGCCGGAATATTGCGAACCATTTGCAACGTCGTATCCAGCAACGTTTCGGCACGGCGGAAGCTGCCGGTCAACAGCCCGAGCAGCAGGCCCAGACTGGCGCCGATGGCAAATCCGGAGGTCGCGCGCCACAAGCTGGTACGCAGATGCACCCACAGCTCGCCCGATACCGCCAGCGTCCAGAAGGCTTTCGCCACCGCCCACGGCTCCGGCAGGATGCGGCTGGACAGCCAGCCCAGTTGCGACGACACCTGCCACACCGCGATCAGCAGCACCGGCAGCACCCACGGCGTCCATGCGCTTTGCTTCTTCATCTATGCGGCCTTCTTCTTGGGCAGGATATCGCTGGCCATGATTTCGCCGAATGGACCGGTCAGCGATTGCTCGCCGTGGTCCTTGCCCTTGCCCAGCAGCGGGAACACCAGTTCCGCGAAGCGATACGATTCTTCCAGGTGCGGATAGCCCGAGAAGATAAAAGTCTCGATACCCAGGTCGGCGTATTCCTTGATACGCGCAGCCACGGTTTCGGGGTCGCCCACCAGCGCGGTCCCGGCGCCACCACGCACCAGTCCCACGCCGGCCCAGAGGTTGGGCGATACTTCGAGCTTGTCGCGGCGTCCGCCGTGCAAAGCTGCCATGCGTTGCTGTCCGACCGAATCCATTTTGGCGAACGAGGCCTGCGCCTTGGCGATCACTTCGTCGTCCAGATTGCTGATCAGCTCATCGGCGGCACGCCATGCTTCCTCATTCGTCTCGCGGACGATGACGTGCAGGCGGATGCCGAATTTGACGGTGCGGCCACGTTTGGCGGCGCGCGCGCGGATGTCGTCCAGCTTCTCGGCCACGGCGGCCGGCGGTTCACCCCAGGTCAGGTAGACGTCCATCTGCTCGGCCGCCAGTTCGTGCGCCGGTTCCGACGAACCGCCGAAATACAGCGGCGGATGCGGTTTCTGCACCGGCGGATACAGCGTCTTGGCGCCCTTCACCTTGATATGCTTGCCGTCGAAATCATAGCCCTTGTCGCCGCCCTCGCCCGCCAGCGATGCGCGCCACACGCGGATGAATTCATCCGAGATTTCGTAGCGCTTGGCGTGGTCGGCATACAGGCCGTCGGCTTCCAGCTCGCCCTGGTCGCCGCCGGTGACTACATTGATCAGCAGTCGGCCATTGGACAGGCGGTCAAAGGTCGACGCCATGCGCACCGCCAGACCGGGCGTGGTCAGGCCGGGACGGATCGCCACCAGGAACTTGAGGTTTTGCGTGACGTGGATCAGCGACGAGGCGACCACCCATGCGTCTTCGCAGGAACGGCCGGTCGGCAGCAGCACGCCGTCGTAGCCCAGCGTGTCGGCGGCCACCGCCACCTGCTTCAGGTAGTTGGCGTCGATGGCGCGTGCACCCTTGGAGGTGCCGAGGTAGCGGCTGTCGCCGTGGGTCGGGATAAACCAGAACAGATTCAGGGACATCTTGACTTCCTTATTGCGCCGCCAGCTGTTTGGCCGGCAGGGTTGCATCCTTGACCGCGATCGGTTTCGGGATCAGTTTCAGATTCGAGAAAGCGTCGGCGACTTTTTGCTGTTGATCCAGCACGTCGACGCTGATCGGCTTGACGCCGTAGCTGTAGCGCGAAGCGGCCAGCGCCACGATGTCCACATCCAGCCCGGTTTGCGACGCCAAAATGGCGGCGACTTCCTTCGGATTCCTCGCGCCCCACTCGTCGACCTTGGCGATTTCTTCCAGCACGATGCGCACCACATCGCTGTTCTTCTCGGCATACGGGCGCGCAGCCAGGTAGAACTGGTGATTGGCCACCAGTCCTTTGCCGTCGGCCAGCACGCGCGCGTTCAGCTGCTTTTCGGCGGCGGCCAGGAACGGATCCCATATCGCCCATGCATCGACACTGCCACGCTCAAACGCGGCGCGCGCATCGGCTGGCGGCAGGTACACCACTTCGATATCCTTGTAGCCCAGGCCCGCCTTCTCCAGCGCCTTCACCAGCAGGTAGTGGACGTTGGAGCCTTTGTTCAGCACCACCTTTTTTCCTTTTAAATCAGCGAGGCTGCGCAGCCTGGAATCCTTGTGCACGACGATGGCTTCGCTGCCCGGCGACGGTGGCTCGTTGCCGACATAAACCAGGTTGGCGCCAGCCGCCTGCGCAAAGATCGGCGGCGCTTCGCCGACCGTACCGAAGTCCACGCTGCCGACGTTCAGGCCTTCCAGCAGCTGCGGGCCGGCCGGGAACTCCGTCCACTTCACCGTAACGTTGCGCGAGGCCAGACGCTGCTCCAGCGTGCCGCGGCCTTTCAGCAGCGTCAGCGTGCCGTACTTCTGGTAGCCGATGCGCACTTCCTGCCTGGCCGGCGTCTGCGTCTGCGCCTGCGACTGGCCTGCGCCGGCCGCCATCACGCCGGCCGCAAACAGCAGGCCCAGGGTGTGGCGGCGCGATGCGCGTTTCTGTTCGATACTCATAAACACTCCTTATCGCGCCAGACGCACAGGCTGCGCCTGCGTCACAAACACCTCGTCCTGCTGCTGGCGCAGCGCGTTCAGGCATGCCGACAGCGCATCCACGCCAGCCTGCACACGCCAGGCGATCGCCGGATCGACGGTCAGGCCGCTGACGTCGTTCCACGTCAACTGCTGCGAGGTGGCGTAAATACTGGTGAAGACCTGGCGCGCATCCAGCGCATGCAGCACCGGGCGCAACGCATAGTCCAGCGCCAGCATGTGCGACTGGCTGCCGCCGGTGGCCAGCGGCAGCACCAGCTTGTCCTTCAGGCCGTCCTGCGGCAGCAGATCGAGGAAGGCTTTCAGCACGCCGGTGTAGGACGCCTTGTAAATCGGCGTGGCGATCACGATCGCATCCGCCTCGGCGACGGCATCCACCGCGCGCTTCAGGGCCAGGTCGGCAAAATCCGCATGCAGCAAGGCTTTCGCCGGCAGGTCGCGCACCAGCAGTTTGCTGTGACGGTGGCCGAGCGCGGCCAGTTTGTCGCCGACGTGATCCAGCAAACGGCCGGTACTCGACGGCGCTGCCGGGCTGCCGCTGATGAGAAGAATGCTCATGGTCTGTCCCCTGATTTTGA
Source organism: Duganella alba (assembly GCF_009674495.1). Classification (GTDB taxonomy): domain Bacteria; phylum Pseudomonadota; class Gammaproteobacteria; order Burkholderiales; family Burkholderiaceae_D; genus Rugamonas; species Rugamonas alba. The sequence goes on from NZ_WKJN01000004.1 coordinate 84,327, forward strand.
TGGTGGCGTTCAGCATAAATCCGCACGATTGATTTCAAAACGAATAGTTTTACGCTTCGATATGCAAAATCCATTGCATGATTTTTCCGCATAAGGAAAGCCGGATTTCTTCGTGTACTGACTTTGGAACGGTCTTCATACTGGCAGGACCGATTCCTCTCTCTAGTGGACATACCATGTCTAATGCCTTACTCAAACCGTCGCACCATCCTGCGCAGGATCCGCTTCTCGTCGCGGCCGAACTGGCGCAGCGGCTGGCCGCCGGCGCCAATGCGCGCGACCAGGCAGGCGGCCACGCAGCACAGGAACGCGAATGGATACGCGAATCCGGCCTGCTTACCGTGTCCATCCCGGCTGCCTATGGCGGCCAGGGCGCGGACTGGCCGACGGTCTATCAGGTGATCCGCATCCTGGCCCGCGCCGACAGCGCGCTGGCGCACATCTTTGGCTTCCATCATCTGCAACTGGCCGGCATCCAGCTGTACGGCAGCGCGCAGCAGCAGCGCCGCTTCCTGACGCAGACGGTGGAGCAGAATCTGTTCTGGGGTAACGCCCTCAATCCGCTCGACAAGCGCACCATCGCGACCGATGCCGACTATGGCTTCCAGCTCGATGGGGTGAAGAGTTTTTCTTCCGGCTCGGTGGGTTCGGACTGGCTGACCATCTCGGCCTGGCATGAACCGTCGCAAAGCGCCTTGATCGGCGTGGTGCCGACGCGCCAGCATGGCGTGGCCGTGCAGGCGGACTGGGACGCCTTCGGCCAGAGGCAGACCGACAGCGGCAACGTCCACTTCAATCAGGTGTCGCTGCCGTCGACACAGGTGTTGCAGGCGCCGGGCGTCAAGCCGACGGCGCAGGCCTCGCTGCGCTCGCAGGTGGCGCAGCTGATGATGGCGAATCTCTATCTCGGCATCGGCGAAGGCGCGTTCGAGGCTGCGCGCGCCTACCTCGCGCAGGAGGCGCGGCCCTGGTTTGCGTCCGGCGTGGAAAAGGCTGGCGCCGATCCGCTGATCCAGCATCGCTTCGGCCAGTTGTGGCTCAAGCTGCGGCCGGCCGCCGTGCTGGCGAACCATGCGGCGCAGGAGCTTGATCGCCTGTTTCGTCTGGGCGCGGCTGTCACCGCGCAGCAGCGCGGCGAGCTGGCGGTGTCGGTAGCCGAGGCCAAGGTGCTGGCGCATACGGCCGGCGTGGACGTCAGCAGCGAGATCTTCGAGCTGACCGGCGCACGCTCGACCTCCGCCAAATTCGGCTACGACCGGTTCTGGCGCAACGTGCGCGTGCACACCTTGCACGATCCGGTCGATTACAAAATCCGCGACCTCGGACGTTATGCGCTCGACGGCACGCTGCCTGAACCTACTGCCTATTCCTGATTTTTCAATGACTACTCCCCTGATTCGCATCGAGCATGCGAGCAAATCCTTCGGCGACTTTCATGCGGTGCGCGATGTGTCGCTGGATGTGGCCCAAGGCGATATCTTTGGCCTGATCGGCAAGAGCGGCGCCGGCAAGTCCACGCTGCTGCGGTTGATTAATCTGCTGGAGCGGCCGGACCATGGCGCGGTCACGGTTGATGGCCGCGAGCTGACGTCGCTGTCCAAGCGCGATTTGCGCGATGCGCGCGCCAATATCGGCATGATCTTCCAGCAGTTTAATCTGCTGCAGAATGCGACCGTTTCCGATAACGTCGCCTTCCCGCTGCATATTCATGGCGGGCAAAGCAAGCAGCAGATCGCCGCGCGCGTCAGCGATTGCCTGGAACTTGTCGGCCTGTCCGACAAGGCTGATAGTTATCCGGCGCAGCTGTCGGGCGGGCAGAAACAGCGTGTCGCCATCGCCCGCGCGCTGGCCAGCAGGCCGGCGGTGCTGCTGTGCGACGAGCCGACATCGGCGCTGGACGCGGAAACCACGCGCGCGCTGCTGACGACGCTGAAGGATATCAATCACCGGCTTGACGTCACCATCGTCATCGTCAGTCATGAGCTGGACGTGATCGGCGCGATCTGCGACCACGTCGCCGTCATCGAAAACGGCGCCATCGCCGAACAATTCGCCCTCGACAACGCCACCAGCCTCACCGCTCCGCGCCACACCGCCCTGGGCCGAGAACTGGCCGCCGCCGTCGCCACCCGCGCGAGCGCCGCCAACGCCATCGCCGCCATCGCGCCACTGGAGACCGCCCATGTCTGAACTCCTCTCCGCGCTTGGTGCCTCGGCCAACGCCATCTTCGCCATGCTGCCTGAAATGTGGGAAGCCCTCGGCCAGACGCTGGTCATGCTCGGCATCGGCCTGTCCGCCGCGATCCTGATCGGCGGGCCGCTTGGCATCGTGCTGTTCCTGGTCGCCGACGGCCAATCCCTGCAAAACCGCCCTGCCGCGCTGGTACTCGGCTGGCTGGTGAACACCGTCCGGTCATTCCCCTTCATCATCCTGTTGGTGGCGCTGGTGCCGTTCACGCGCGCGATCGCCGGCACCTCCATCGGCCCGCTGGCCGCCGCCGTGCCGCTGTCGTTCGCCGCCATCCCCTACTTCGCCCGTCTGGTGGAGCAGAACCTGCGCGAAGTCCCGCGCGGCGTCATCGAAGCCGCCCACGCCATGGGCGCGTCGGAACTGCAAATCATCCTGCGCGTGCTCCTGGTGGAAGCCCGCTCCGGCCTGGTGCTGGCGCTGACCGTGCTGTCGATCAGCTTCCTGTCCTACTCCGCCGTGGCCGGCGTGGTGGGCGGCGGCGGCATCGGCGACCTCGCCATCCGCTACGGCTACTACCGCTTCGAAACCGACATCATGGTCGCCACCGTCGCCATCCTGATCCTCATGGTGCAGGTGATCCAGTTCGCCGGCAACCGCATCGCCAAAAAAATAGATAAACGCTAAAGGAAGTACATGAACACTCGCCGCAACCTGCTGCTGGCCGCCGTCGCCGCCGCAATCAGCCTCTCCGCCTACGCCAAAGACCAGAAGGAAATCGTCATCGGCACCAGCTCCGGCCCCTACGCGGACCAGATCAAATTCGGCATCAAGCCGATCCTGGAAAAACAGGGCTACAAAGTCAAGCTGGTGGAATTCAACGACTACGTCCAGCCCAATTACGCGCTGGCCGAAGGCTCGCTGGACGCCAACGTCTTCCAGCACAGCATCTACCTGACCAAGTTCTCGACCGACCATAAGCTGGCCTTGTCCGAACTGATCAAGATCCCGACCGCGCCGATCGCCCTCTACAGCCAGAAACACAAGACGCTGAACGACGTCAAGGAAGGCACCACCATCGCCCTGCCGAACGACCCGACCAACCAGGCGCGCGCACTGGTGCTGCTGGATCAACTGGGCTGGATCAAGCTGCGCGAAAAAACCGATCCGCTGAAGGCATCGGAAAAAGACGTCGCCACCAACATCAAGAAAATCAAGCTGCTGCCGCTGGAAGCCGCACAGCTGCCGCGTTCATTGCAGGACGCCGACTACGCCTTCGTCAACGGTAACTACGCGCTGGCCTCCGGCCTGAAGCTGAAGGATGCGCTGATCACCGAAAAAATCTCGCCGTCCTACGCCAACCTGGTAGCCGTGCGCACCGCCGACAAGGACAAGCAGTTCGCCAAGGATATCGTCGCGGCCTACCGCTCGCGCGAATTCCTCGCCGTGACCAACAAGTACTTCGCCGACTACGCCAAGACCGACTATCAGCTCGCGCTGGAAAAGTAATGCCGAAACTTATACGCTTCAACGCCTTTCAGATGAACACGGTGAGCCACCAGTCGCCGGGACTGTGGACGCACCCGCGCGACAACAGCCACCGCTACAAAGAACCGGACCACTGGACCGAACTGGCGCAACTGCTGGAACGTGGCCGCTTCGACGCCATCTTCCTGGCCGACGTACTGGGCGTCTACGACGTTTTCGAGGGCAGCGCCGACGCGGCCATCCGCCACGGCGTGCAGGTGCCGCTGAACGATCCGCTGGCGCTGGTGCCGCTGATGGCGCAGGCCACCAGACACCTCGGCTTCGGCGTGACGTGCGCGTTGACGTATGAGCATCCCTACATCTTCGCCCGCCGCATCTCGACGCTGGACCACCTGACGCGCGGCCGCATCGGCTGGAACATCGTCACCGGCTACCTCGACAGCGCGGCGCGCAACCTCGGGCTGAACCAGCAACTGAGCCACGACGAACGCTACGACCTCGCCGACGAATACATGGAAGTGGTCTACAAGTTGTGGGAGCAAAGCTGGGAAGATGGCGCAGTGGTCAACGACAAGGAACGCGGCGTCTACGCCGATCCGTCGCGCATCCATCCGATCAACCATGAAGGCAAGTACTACAAGGTGCCCGGTTTTCATCTGTGCGAGCCATCGCCGCAACGCACGCCGCTACTGTACCAGGCAGGCACCTCGCCGCGCGGCACGGCGTTCGCGGCGCAGCACGCGGAATGCACCTTCGTCAGCGGACCAAGCAAAAAAGTGGTGAAGAAGTATGCGGATGACCTGCGTGCCGCCGTGCGCGCAGCCGGCCGCGATGGCGACGACCTCAAAATCTACGCCCAGGCGCTGATCATCACCGCGCCGACGGAAGCCGAAGCGCGCGCCAAGCACGAAGAATACAAGCGCCACATCGACATCGAAGCCGCACTGGCGCTGCTGTCCGGCTGGACCGGCGTCGACTTCAGCAAGTTCCCGCTGGACGCGACCATCGAATACATCGACTCCGACGCCGGCCATTCGGCGCTGGCCTCCTTCAGCCAGGCCGACCCGGACCGCCGCTGGACCGTGCGTGAGGCGGCGCAGTTCATCGGCCTTGGCGGACGCGGACCGGTGCTGGTCGGCGATCCGTCGCAGATCGCCAGCCAGCTTGAAGCCTGGCAGGACGACACCGGCATCGACGGTTTCAATCTCGCCTTCGCCGTGGCCCACGAAAGCATGCGCGACGTGGTGGATCTGGTCGTGCCGGAACTTCAGCGGCGCGGCCGCTATCGCCAGGAGTATGACGCCGGCACCCTACGCGAGAAGCTGTTTCAACGCTCCCAGCGTCCGCGCGTCCATTCCCATTCGTTGTGATGCCAGGCCCAGTGGCCGGGCACCCAGTAATGTGAAGGGCTGGGCGCGACCGTGATCTGCTCGACGATCAGCGCAGGCATAGGACGCGCCGGTCCTTGATACCAATAGCCCCGCTGCCATTGCCACCCATGGTCGCGCCACGCCCAGTGTCCCTGGACCCAGGCATAGCCGGAGGCCGGCGATGGCGGTATCACTTCCTGGATCGGCGCCGGTGCATAGCGCACGGTGGCTGGATGGTCGTGGACCACCACGCGTTCCTTGACGACGGTGGTGCAGCCGCTTAAGGCGATGGCGATAGCCGCCGCGATGATTATTTTCTTTGTCATGTTCAGAGTCCTCGGTGTTGATGCGGCGATTGCCGCGCCAGCACCTATAACGCCTGAGTCGACGAATCCGATGTATAAAGCAGGTTTCCGGCGTAAGTAAATGTAATTTTGCGCCAGAGCGCGATCGACACCGCCACGGTCATCGCGCCGGTGATCACGTCGACGACGTAATGGCCGCCGAACTTCGGCGTCGCCAGGATCATGCTGATGTTCACCAGCAGCACCGGCCATGCGAGCCGGGTACGCCAGAACGCGCAGGTGAACAGGACCGCCAGCACCGTGTGATAGGAAGGGATCGAGATCAGTCCTTGCAGGGCCGTCGGGTCGACGGTGCGCAATGCGCCGGAGCGCAGCGGTTCAAAGTCGCTCAGTCCCGACATGTCCACCGCCAATTGCGAAGCGTAGTATTTGCCGGCGCCGGCGGCCGGATAAAGCCAGCTGCTGATGTGGGTGATGATCATGCTGACGACCATGCCGCCGCAAAAGTCGGACAGCTGCTTGAAGCGCCGCGTCAGCGACAGGTAGATCACCATCAACGGAAACTGCACGATAAAACTCTTGTAGCCGTACTTCAGCCACAGGTCCGCCCATGGATGCTGCTGTATCCAGCGGCAGTAGGCCACCCAGTCGAATCCCAGTGCGATATCCCAGCGCGACAACGTCGCATCCACCAGCGGCGCATCGGTGGTGACCAGAAAATAGCCAAGCGCCGCCGAAAAATTACTGAAGACGATGAGCGCGACGTAGGTCAGCAGCATGCTGCGCACGCGGGCGCTACGCCAGCATCGAGGGAATACCAGCGGCGTCAGAAACGACAGCACCACCGCGAGAAGGATCGCCGCCCGCTCACCGTCGCGCAAAGCCCAATGTGCGTGATAGCCCCAGGCCAGCATGAGGATCAGATAAATGGCGGATACCAGGGACAGCGCCCTCAGGCCACGATAGTCCGGCGCTGGCAGCATCATACGTGCGACATTCCCCTGCATGGTAAATTTACAATACCGGATTGTATGACAAATTCCTCTCTATATGGATAATCCCGCCGAACCGTTGTTGCGCGTCCGCGCGTCTGTCGATGCCGCCGAATGGGAGCGCATGCACGCCGCCGTGATTGCCATGTCCTGCGCCAGACTGGAAGTGCTGCATCGACGCAGGGTCAGTCGCATACTGAAGTATCTGCCAAAGCCGCATCCCGGGATGCAGAAGATTATCTATGGGCTTGGCGCAACAGGATTGATCGTGTCGGCCTTGATGGCGGCAGCCGGCGGCATCCCCTATCGTGGCTACCGGCTGGAACTGCTGTTTGCTGTGTTCTTTATAGCCACCATGGTGCTGACCTACTATCTTCCAGCAATCGAAGCGGCGCAGAACAGGCGCCGACCGGCGTTTCACTACCGGATCGCCAGAGGCACGGCCAACCGCGTCCTCAAAACAGCGAAAAAAGCGCTGCCGTTCGATGCGGAATACCGGTTTTTCGAAGATAAAGTCGCCTACACGTGCATCACCGGCGACAAGGCCAGGCTGCGATGGACGCTCGGGCTGAAAGGCGTGCAGCTGCAAGGCGACGGCTTTACGCTGCTCTATAAGAAGCACACATCGCAGGAGCCGTACGGCATCCTGCTGCACGCCGCGCCGGAAGTCGAAGCGCAACTCGAAAGACTGGGCGTGCAGCCGATGGCGGCGATGGATTAGTCGTTGCGCATCTGCGCCTGCGAGACGTTGCTGCCCGGCGGGACGCTCTGCGTCAGCCACACATTGCCGCCGATGGTGGAGCCGGCGCCAATGGTGATGCGGCCCAAAATCGTCGCGCCGGCGTAGATCACCACGTCGTCTTCCACGATCGGATGGCGCGGCACGCCTTTGATCAACACGCCCTGCTCGTCCGCCGGGAAGCGCTTGGCGCCCAGCGTAACATGCTGGTACAAGCGCACGCGCTGGCCGATGATGGCGGTTTCGCCGATCACCACGCCGGTGCCGTGGTCGATGAAGAAACTGGCGCCGATCTGCGCGCCCGGATGGATGTCGATCCCGGTCAGCGAATGGCCGATGTCGGAAATCAGCCGCGCCAGGAACGGCGAGCCAAGGCGATGCAGGCTGTGCGCCAGGCGGTAATACAGAATCGCGATGGTGCCCGGATAGCACAGCATGATCTCGGCCACCGACGTCGCCGCAGGATCGCCGGAAAACGCCGCCTGCACGTCGGATACCAGCAGGCCGCGCACTTGCGGCAGCTCCGCCGCGAACTGGCGCGTGATGTCGTGCGCCTGCCTGGTCAGCGCGTCTTCGTCTGGAATCGCGTCCTCGGACGAAAACTGCAAACCGCGCCGCACCTGCTCGGCCAGGCGGTTCAAGGTGGTGGTCAGGGTATCGCCGACGAAGAAGTCGATGCTCTCGTCAGTGAGGTTGGGACGGCCGTAATGCGTGGGGAACAGCGCCGCCTGCAGGCCGTTGACGATGATGGTCAGCGCCTCGCGCGACGGCAGTTCGCGCACGCGGCCATGGTGACGGATGTTGTGCGTGGCCTCGCGCGACACACGCAGTTGCTCGATCACGCTGGCCAGGTTCCAGTGCGAAGGCTTGACGGAAGTGCCGTCAAAAGTATCTCTAGTCATATTGTCTCGAATTCGAAAAGCATGGGCGTAGTCACCCACCGTGCAGCATAACCACCCTGTTCGCGCAGGCAAACGAATGATTTCAGCCTTTCTTATGCGGCATGCGCATATCGCGTAAAATGCCGGGTCCAACGAACAATACGCTATTCATGAATATTTTGCTGACGCTGCTGCTGGCCGGCCTGACGATGGTCGGTCCGCTCGCCATCGATACCTATCTGCCGTCCTTCCCCGCCATTACCGTGGCCTTTGACGCCAGCCCGCTGCTGGTGCAGCAGACGCTGTCGATGTTCCTGTTCTGTTTCGCGTTCATGATGCTCTTTTACGGCACGCTGTCCGATTCGTTCGGCCGTCGTCCGGTGATCGTGGTGTCGCTGGTGCTGTATATCGCGGCGTCGGTGGTGGCGGCGATGGCGCCGTCGATCGGCGTGCTGCTGGCCTGCCGCGTGGTGCAGGGCCTGGCGGCCGGCGCCGGTTCGGTGGTGGGCCGCGCGATTGTGCTGGACCGCTTCGACGGCATCCAGGCGCAGAAAATCCTGTCGCACATCATGATGGTGTTCGGCCTGGCGCCCGCGATCGCGCCGGTGCTGGGCGGCTGGCTGCAGGTGAGCTTCGGCTGGCGCTCGATCTTCTGGTTCCTCAGCGCCTTCGGCGTCATCATGCTGGTGGCGGTGCTGCGCGCGCTGCCGGAAAGCCTGGCCGTCAAGGATCGTCATCCGTTCCACCTGGGCGTGATCGCCAAAAACTACTGGAAGGTGCTGTGCCATCAGCACTTCCTGCTGCTGGCGGTGGCCGTCGGCATGTGCTTTGCGGGCGTGGCGCTGTACATCGGTTCGGCCGCCTACTTCGTGATGCACATTCTGCACCTGCCGGAAACCGCGTTTGCGTGGATGTTCGTGCCGCTGATTAGCGGCATGGTGGTCGGCTCGGCCTTGTCGGGAAAATTCGCACACCGCTACTCGCGCAAGGCGCAGGTGTGGCTGGGCTTTGCGATCATGATAGTCGCCGGCGTAATCAACGTCGGCTACAACCTGTTCTTCGTGGCGGCGGTGCCGTGGGCGGTGATGCCGCTGTTTATCTATTCCTTCGGCCTGGCGCTGGCCATGACGCCGCTGTCGATGATCGCGCTGGAGTACTTCCCGAACAACAGCGGCCTGGCGTCGTCGATGCAGTCGTTTATCCAGATGCTGCTGTTTGCGCTGGTGTCCGGGCTGGTGGCGCCGCTGCTGTTCGATAGCGCGCTGAATCTGGCCTGGGGCGTGCTCGCCAGCCTGGTGCTCAGCGTGATCGCGTGGCTGCTGGCGCAGACCGGCACGCCGGTCACGCACGACTGATCAGGGCCAGGGCGCGGGATTCAGGTCGATATACTGCGCCCCGCCCTGCTCCGGTTCACGCTCGGATGATGAACCACCGGGCGCCTGGGCGGGATTGCGCAGACCCAGTATCTCCTTGCGGGATTCAACAAAGTCCGCGCTCGACAGCGGATTGTCCTTGTCCGGCCAGTTCTCCACGGCCCAGGCCTGCAATTGCTCGAAACGCTGCCACAATTCGCTGATAAAGCGGCGACGCTCATCTTCGTTATCCATACGCCCTCCTTGGCTGATCCTGTCCATGCCGACAGTATGCACCCGGCGTGGCCAGGGGTCGGTACGCAAGATAACTCACTAGCATGTAAAATGATGCATTCATCTGCCTTAAGCCAGAACCACGAATGCGCCTTACCTCTTTTACCGATTATTCACTGCGCACGCTGCTCTATCTGGCGGCCAATCGGGATCGCCTGGTTACCATCCAGGATATCGCCGATCTGCATGTGATTTCAAAAAACCACCTGATGAAGGTGGTCTACCAACTGGGCCTGTCCGGCCTGGTGGAGACGGTACGCGGCCGCAATGGCGGGCTGCGTCTTGGAAAGGAGCCGAAGGACATCAACATCGGCGCACTGGTACGCTCCACCGAGACCGATTTCTTCATGGCCGAATGCTTCGACCGCGCCACCGACACCTGTCCGCTGACGCCCGACTGCAAGCTGAAACACACGCTGAACGACGCCACCCAGGCCTTCCTCAACGTCCTCGATCAGCAAACGCTGGCCGACATGCTGCCGGGCGACCCGGTGCACTCGCAGAGCAAGCCGGTGCGGATCATCCGCAACTCAGTCAAATCGCACTAGGCGGCATCCTGCCGCAGCTGCGGCAGTGACGCCATTAAATCCGAGAAGCGCTGGCCCTGGATCATCACGTGCTCGCGCAGCAGATGCGCCGCGCGCTCGCCGTCGCCGTCCAGGATGGCCTGCACCACGCCGTCATGCTCGTGGTAGGAATTGGCCAGCCGGTTGCGCACGCGCAGTTGCAGGCGGCGGTAGGGACGCAGGCGGCGGTACAGCGCGCGCGTCTGCTCGATCAAAAACTGATTGTGGCTGCCGGCGTAAATCGCCTCGTGGAAGATCTCGTTCTTGTAGTAATACTCGTCCGGCTCCTGCGCATCGAGCGCGGCCTGGCAGGCCTGGTGCGCGGCCAGCAGCGATTTCTGTTCGTCGGGCGTCATCCGCCGCGCGGCCAGGCGGCCGCAGACCGCCTCCAGTTCCGACATCACCTCGAACATCTCCACCAGCTGCTGCGGCCCCAGTTCGGCAACGATGGCGCCACGGCGCGGCCGTATCACCACCAAGCCCATGGAAGACAGCTGAATCAAGGTCTCACGGATCGGCGTGCGCGACACGCCAAAGCGCGTCGCCAGCTCGGTTTCATCGAGATGCTGGCCGGGTTTGAGCTCGCCCACGGCAATCATTTCTTCGATTTGCTCGCGGAGAGTAGCGGAATGAGTTGTCATGCCTCCCATTATATCGCTTGACAACGTATGCGCAACCGCTATTCTTGTATACACGAAAAAGCTTATTGCATATGGAATGCGATAACGATAATATTTCCGCACATCAACCCTTGGAGGACGTATGACCGCTATCACCCGCAGGTCCGTACTAGCAGCTCTGGCAGCCAGCCCTTTGTTGTTGCAACCAGCCTGGGCGCAAACCGCGCTCAAGCTTTCCCACCAGTTCCCCGGCGGCACCATCACCGAAGGCGATTTCCGTGACCGCCTGTCCCGCATGTTTGCCGCCGAAGTGGAAAAGCGCTCCAAGGGTGCGCTGAAGTTTTCGATCTATCCCGGCTCTTCGCTGATGAAGACCAACGCCCAGTTCTCCGCCATGCGCAAGGGCGCGCTGGACCTGTCGCTGGTGCCGCTGTCGTATGCCGGCGGCGAAGTCCCGGAAGTGAACATCGGCCTGATGCCCGGCCTGGTCACCTCCTACGAACAGGCTTACGGCTGGAAGAACGCCGAAGTGGGCAAGGAACTGTCGCGCATCCTGTACGACAAGGGCATCGTGATGGTGAGCTGGATCTGGCAAGGCGGCGGCATGGCCTCGCGCGGCAAGCCAGTGGTCGATCCGGACGACGCCAAGGGCATGAAAATCCGCGGCGGTTCGCGCGAGATGGACATGATGCTGAAGGCCGCCGGCGCCGCCGTGGTCACGCTGCCGTCCAATGAAATCTACGCCGCCATGCAGACCGGCGCGATGGAAGGCGCACTGACCTCCTCCACTTCGCTGATCTCGTTCCGCCTTGAGGAAGTCTCGAAAGCGCTGACCACCGCGCGCGGCGGCTCCTACTGGTTCATGCTGGAACCGCTGATGATGTCGCGCACCGTGTTCGACAAGCTGCCGAAGGACCAGCAGCAGCTGATCCTGACCGTCGGCGCCGAACTGGAAGCCTTCGCGCTCAAATCATCGAAGGAAGATGACCAGCAAGTGGCCGTGGTCTACCAGAAAGCCAACGCCAAGGTGGTCGACATGACGCCGGCCTCGCTGCAGAAATGGCAGGCCATCGCCCGCGCCACCGCCTGGAAGGACTTCAGCGAGAAGAACGCCAGCTGCGCCAACCTGCTGAAACTGGCGGAGAAAACGCTGTGAGCCACGGCGTAGACATCGCGCCGTCGCGCGGTCCTGCGCCGCCGGACAACGCCGTCATCGCGGCGCTGACGGCGGCACTGGACAAGCTGAATCGCTTGCTGATGACGCTGTCCATGATCGCACTGGTGCTGACCGCGCTGGTGCTGACCTACTCGGTGGTGTCGCGCTACTTCTTCAGCGCGCCCACCGACTGGCAGGACGAGGCCTCGGTATTCATGCTGGTCGGCGTCACCTTCTTCACCACCGCCTATGTGCAGTTCCATCGCGGCCATATCGGCATCGAAGCGGTGGCGGGCCTGCTGCCGCGCCGCGTGAATGCGGTGCGGCTGTTCGTGGTGGACCTGGCGTCGACGCTGTTCTGCGCCTTCTTCACCTGGAAATCGTGGATGCTGTTCCACGAAGCCTGGGTGGATGGACAGACCACCTCCTCCACCTTCGCGCCGCCGCTGTGGATTCCGTACTCGATGATGGCCGCCGGCATGACGCTGCTGACGCTGCAACTGCTGCTGCAAACGCTGGCCCGCATGACCAACAAACCTGCATCGGAGCGCGCAGCATGAGTGACCTGACCCTGGGCGCGCTGTATGGCGCCGTCACGCTGGTGGTGATGTTCTCCGGGATGCCGATCGCATTCGCGCTGGGCATCGTGGCCACCGGCTTTATGTACTTCTTCATGCCGCCGTCCTCGCTGGACACGGTCACGCAGAACGTCTACGAAGAGATGGCGTCGATCACGCTGCTGTCGATTCCCCTGTTTATCCTGAAGGGCGCGGCCATCGGCAAATCACCGGCGGGCCGGGACTTGTACTCCGCCATCCACACGTGGATGCACAAGATCCCCGGTGGCCTCGGCATCGCCAACGTATTTGCCTGCGCGCTGTTCGCGGCCATGGCCGGCTCCTCGCCTGCCACCTGCTCGGCCATCGGCTCGGCCGGCATTCCGGAGATGCGCAAGCGCGGCTACTCACCGGGCTTCGCGGCCGGCATCATCGCCGCCGGCGGCACGCTGGGCATTCTGCTGCCGCCGTCGATCACCATGATCCTGTACGCCGTCGCCGCCGAGCAGTCGCTGGGCCGCCTGTTCCTGGCCGGGATAGGCCCCGGCATCCTGCTGGTGGTGCTGTTTGCCGGCTACGCCGTCTACCGCGCCCGCAAGGAATACCGCATGGCGCTGGAGATCTACGAAAAAGGCGGCGAGAAATCGGCCTACCTGGAAGACGAGCATTTCACCCTGAAGGAAAAAGTGGAAATGCTGCCGCGCGTGCTGCCGTTCATCGTGCTGCTGATCGGCGTGATGGTGGCGCTGTACGGCGGCTTCGCCACCCCATCGGAAACGGCGGGCCTGGGCGCGCTGCTGGCGTTGGCGCTGCTGGCCGTGATCTACGGCGTGTGGAAGCCGAAAGACCTGTCGCCTATCCTGGGCTCGTCGATCAAGGAATCGACCATGCTGCTGCTGATCATCGGCATGTCGCTGCTGTATTCCTACGTGATGAGCTACCTGCATATCAGCCAGTCGGCCGCCGCGTGGGTGGTCAGCCTGCACCTGTCGAAATGGGTGCTGCTGGCGGTGATCCTGTGCATGGTGATCGTGTTCGGCTTCTTCCTGCCGCCGGTGTCGATCATCCTGATGACGGCGCCGATCATCCTGCCGCCGCTGCGCGAGGCCGGTTTCGATCTGATCTGGTTCGGCATCGTCATGACGGTGGTGATGGAGATGGGCCTGATCCATCCGCCGGTGGGACTGAATATATTCGTCATCAAGAACATCGCGCCGGACATTCCTTTGAAGGATGTGATCTGGGGCGTGTTCCCCTTCCTGTTGCTGATGGTGCTGGCGGTGCTGCTGCTGTGCGTCTTCCCATCGATCGCAACCGGCCTGCCTGACATGATTATGGGAGCAAAATAAAATGTCCTGGAACACCTTGCAGCAAAATCGCGAAGCGCGATTGCAGCGCGCCCGTACGGCGTTGGGCAATGAACTGGATGGCAAAAGCCTGCCGTCCGCGCGCATCGCCGATCTGCTGCATGCGGTCATCGAATGCGGCGACCGCGTTTGCCTCGAAGGCAATAACCAGAAGCAGGCCGATTTTCTCGGCCATGCGCTGGCCCATTTGAATCCGGAGCGCGTCAACGACCTGCACATGCTGCAGTCGGTGCTGGCGCTGCCGGAGCATCTGGATGTCTTCGAGCGCGGCGTCGCTTCGCGGCTGGATTTTTCGTTCTCCGGTCCGCAGGCGGCGCGCGTGGCGCGGCTGGCGTCGGCCGGCAAGCTGAATATCGGCGCCATTCACACCTATCTGGAACTGTTCAGCCGCTACTTCATCGACCTGCCGCCGCGTGTGTGCCTGATCGCGGCGGAAGCGGCGGACCGCGACGGCAACCTGTACACCGGGCCGAATACCGAGGATACGCCGGCCATCGTGGAAGCGACGGCGTTCAAGCAAGGCATCGTCATCGTCCAGGTGAACAAGATCGTGGACAAGGTGCCGCGCGTGGACGTGCCGGGCGACTGGGTGGACTTCGTCGTGCAGTCGCCGCGTCCTTATTACATCGAACCGCTGTTCACGCGCGATCCGGCGCAGATCTCGGAAATCCAGGTGCTGATGGCGATGATGGCCATCAAGGGCATCTACGCCGAATACGAGGTGCAGCGGCTTAACCATGGCATCGGCTTCGACACCGCCGCCATCGAGCTGCTGCTGCCGACCTATGCGGAGTCGCTTGGCCTGCGCGGCAAGATCGGCAAGCACTGGGCGCTGAATCCGCACCCGGCGCTGATACCGGCGATTGAAGCGGGCTTCGTCACCTCCATCCATTCCTTCGGTTCGGAACTGGGCATGGAAGAATACATCCATGCGCGGCCGGACGTGTTTGCGATCGGCCCGGACGGCACCATGCGCAGCAACCGCGCGATGTGCCAGGCTGCAGGTCACTATGCCTGCGACATGTTTATCGGCTCGACCTTGCAGATCGATTTGCAGGGCAACTCGTCCACCGCGACGGCGGGCCGCATTTCCGGCTTCGGCGGCGCCTCCAACATGGGTGCCGATGCGCGTGGACGGCGTCACGCCAGTCCGGCGTGGCTGAAGGCCGGCGAACAGGCACGCGCAGGCCGCAACACCATCCCGCGCGGCCAGAAGCTGGTGGTGCAGATCGTCGAAACCTTCCGCGAGCACATGCAGCCGGCCTTCGTTGAAAAGCTGGACGCATGGGAGCTGATGGAGCAGGCCAAGATGGCCATCCCGCCGGTGATGATCTACGGCGACGACGTCACTCACATTCTGACCGAGGAAGGCATCGCCAACCTGCTGCTGTGCCGCACCGACGAGGAACGCGAGCAGGCGATACGCGGCGTGGCGGGCTACACGCCGGTGGGTCTGGGCCGCGACGCGCGCATGGTGGAAAACCTGCGCGACCGTGGCATCATCACGCGGGCGGAAGACCTGGGCATCGACAAGCGCCTGGCCACGCGCGACCTGCTGGCCGCACGCAATATGAAAGACCTGGTGCGCGCATCGGGCGGTTTGTACAATCCGCCCAAGCGTTTCCGCAACTGGTAAAGGAGCACGAAGATGGAAACCTTGAACTATCGATTTGAAAACGGCACGCACCGCCTGACCGCGCCGCCGGAAGTGGTGGGCGTGGTCGGCTCCGGCAACCTGGAAGTGCTGATCGAGCCGGCGGCGCTGGATGGCGCGTGCAGCATCGAGATCACCACCGCCGCTGTCGGCTTCGGCCCGATCTGGGAAGCGGTGATGCGCGACTTCCACGCACGCTGGCTGCTGGCCGACACCCGCATCTCCATCAATGACATGGGCGCCACGCCCGCCGTTGTCAGCCTGCGCATGGACCAGGCGGTGCAGACCATGCTGGGAGACGCGCCATGAGCCGCGCTGTCAGCTATCAGGAAGCGACCGCGCGCGAACGCTTGCAGCATCTGTTCAACGCCGGCAGTTTCGAGGAATTCATTCCGCCGTATGAGCGCGTGACCAGCCCTCACCTGGCACAGCTGAACGCGCCGGTGGCGTTTGACGACGGCGTGGCCATCGGCCGCGCGCTGCTTGGCGACGTGCCGGTGTACGTTGCGGCGCAGGAAGGCGCCTTCATGGGCGGCGCGGTCGGCGAGGTGCACGGCGCCAAGCTGGTTGGTCTGCTGCGCAAGGCGGTGGCCGACAAGGTGGCGGCCGTGGTGTTGCTGGTGGAATCGGGCGGCGTGCGCCTGCACGAGGCCAACGCCGGCTTGATCGCGGTGTCGGAAGTGATGCGCGCCCTGCTCGATGCGCGCGATGCCGGCGTGGCGGTGGTTGTGCTGGTGGGCGGCGCCAATGGCGCGTTCGGCGGCATGGGCATTGTAACGCGTTGCGCCAATGTGGTTGTCATGTCGGAGGAAGCGCGGCTGGCGATGTCCGGCCCCGAGGTGATCGAAACCGCCAACGGCGTCGAGGAATTCGATTCGCGCGACCGCGCGCTGGTGTGGCGCACGACCGGCGGCAAGCACCGCTATCTGCTGGGCGACTGTCAGCGCATCGTGGCCGACGACGTGGCGGCGTTCCGCGCCGCGGCGCAGGATGCGGTTGCCGCGCTGGCAGGCGGCGCGACCGGCTTGACCTTGGAAGCGCTGGAGGCCGAGCAGAAGATGCTGGAGGATCGCCTGAACAGCTTCGGCGCCCTGCACGATCCGATCGATATCTGGAGCGCGATGCGGATGGCGGATGCGGAAAATATTCCGATGCTGGACGTGGACAGCTTTATCGCGGCGGCGGCAACGCACCGCAAGGGAGTCTGAAATGGACTGGAAAAAACTGGCTGATACGCTGTTCCCGCAAGGTCACACGATCGTCGAGAAAAATGAGTTTTTGAGCGGCGGCGCGCAGGTGGAAGGACAATCTGTGGCGGTGATCGGCACCACCGGGCATACGCCGATTGGTGTGGAGATCGCCCTGGCGCAGGCGCAGGCGATCCTGCGCACGGTGCGCGATTTCCCTGGCCGGCCGATCCTGATGCTGATCGATACGCAGGGCCAGCGCCTGCGCCATCGCGATGAGATGTTGGGCATTAACAGCTACATGGCGCACCTGGGCAAGTGCGTGGATCTGGCACGGCGCAAAGGACACAAGATTATCGGTCTGGTGTACGACCAGGCGCTCTCCGGCGGGTTTATCACCAGCGGCTTGATGGCGGATGCCTGTCACGCGCTGCCGGATGCGACCATCCGCGTGATGGGCTTGCCGGCGATGGCGCGCATCACCAAGGTGCCGGAAGAAGTGTTGACCGAGCTGGCCCAGAGCAATCCGGTGTTTGCGCCGGGGCCGGAAAATTATCTGCGCATGGGCGGTCTGGAATCGATCTGGAATGGCGATCTGGCGGAGCATTTGCGTACCGCGCTGGCGCAGCCTGTCGCGGGCGATCAGCGCAGCGCATTGGGCTTGCAGCGTGGCGGGCGTCGCTGGGCGCAGCCGGTGATCGATGCGGTACTGTCTGGCGGCCATGTTCAACGTGCATAAAGACTTCGAGCGGCATATGCTGGTGTGGCTGACCGCAGCAGGTTGGCACGCCGCGATTGCCGCTGCGCGCGATGAACACAAGACCGCGCTGGCGCTGTGGGAGAGCCAGGACTGGCCGGTTGTCGTGCGTCGTCTGGAGGCGAATGCCGCGGCCGACGAGATTAGTCTTGGCCTGCCGCTGCCGCCACATGCGGAGACTGGCCAGAAGGTTCGGATCGGACTGCGAGCGCGCGTCGCGGACATCTGCAAGGTGGCGCCTGCGATGGAGCTACGGTCCGCAGGAGCGCATTTTGCGGCGTTGTGCGATGAAGCCGGGCCCCTGCAATTGCGTGTATATGGTTCGCTGGCGATGCAGTCCTTGACCGGTTTGCAGTATGTGTCGCCGGCTTCGGATGTGGATGTGCTGTTTCATCCTGCCAGCCGGGATCAGTTGGCGGAAGGCGTTGCGCTGCTGGCGCGGCACGGAGAGCGCCTGCCGTTGGATGGCGAGATTGTTTTTCCCGGCGGCGCGGCGGTATCGTGGAAGGAGTGGCGGATGGCCATGGCGCATCCGGCCAAGGTGATGGTCAAGGAATTGCAGACGGTGCGCCTGGCTGATACCGCGTCGCTGCTGGCGACCCTGGAGCCGGCATGATGCGCGCGGCGGCTATCCGCATGCTGGGGGTAAGCGGCGCGGCACTGAGCTCGCCTGTCACGCCAGCCACTCCGCTGGGTCGCTCGCAGAAGTTGGCGTTTGCGCGCGAGGTGGCGCGGCTGGCGGTGCGCAGCTTGCATGCGGAGTTGTGCCTGTATCCGAAGCCGGGACTGGTGTCGCCGGTGGACAATGGCAGTCATGACGATATGGATGCGGGGACGTTCATGCGCAGCCTGTTCTCGCTGCGTCACTACTTCAGAAAAATCTGTTTGGCAGGATTGAACGATGCGCCGTTTGCACAGCTCAAGCAGTTGGGCATTGCGGCGGAGACGGCGATGCTGCAAGCGACGCGCGGCATCAACACGCATCGCGGCGCTATTTTCAGCCTCGGCCTGCTGTGCGCCACCGCCGGCCGCGCCCGCGCGCAAGGCACGCCAATGACACCCGCCGCCCTCCGCGCCGCGATGCTGATACGCTGGGGCGAAGAACTCGCCATGCACGCGGCGCCTGCCGCCAACAGCCAGGCGACCGCCAACAAAGCTGCATCAATTCCGCCGTCGCGTGACGGAACGGCGGAGGCAGCGACAGCGCCAGCGCAGGAGGTGGTGGCGGAGCCGCTGAGTAACGGCTTGCGTGTGGCGGCGCGGTATGCGGCGAGTGGCGCGCGGGAGGAAGGCGCGTTGGGATTGCCTTCGGTGTTCGAGGTCGGACTCCCTGCCCTGCTGGCCGCGCGGGCCCGTGGCGCCACCGTCACCGAGGAGCGCGTCGATACGCTGTATACCTTGATGGCCCACATCAGCGACAGCAACGTCTATCACCGCGCCGGGCCGCGAGGCGCGCAGATCGTGCGCGATCATGCTGAAAGCTTTCTTGCGCAGGGCGGCACCGCGCACGCCAGCTGGCGCGAACAGGCCATCGCCAGCCACCACATCTTCATGCAGCACCGGCTCTCGCCCGGCGGCGCGGCGGACCTGCTGGCGGCTTGCTGCCTGGTGCAATCCATCGCGGCATTGGACGACAAATGAGCCGCGCACGACTGCTGCTGCTGTGCCCCGGCCAGGGCGACCAGCACACGGACATGTTCAGCCTCGCGCGCACGAGTGATGCGGCAAGCGACCTGCTCGACCAACTCGCCGTGCGGGCCGACGGCGACATCTTCGCCAACCGTAACGCCCAGCCGCTGATCGTGGCCGCCACGCTCGGCATGTGGGAAGCCATCCGCGACTTCGCGCCGTCGCCGGCACTGGTGGCCGGCTACAGCATCGGCGAGCTATCCGCGTACGGCGTCGCTGGCGCCATTACGCCGGCACAGGGCATCGCCCTGGCGGCACAGCGCGCGCAATTGATGGACGCGTGCCAGCAGGCCGCGCCAGGCCAGGCACTGCTCAGTATTACCGGCATAACGCTGGCAAATGCCGAAGCGCTGGCAACCGCCCACGGCTTCCACATCAGCATAGAAACGGGAGAAGACACCTGCATCGTCGGCGGCCCCGCCGCGCAGACGGAAGCGCTACAACAGGCGATTGAGGCAAGCGGCGCGCGCAGCCGCCGCCTGCCGGTCGAAGTCGCCTCGCACACGACCTACATGCAAAGCGCAGTAACGCCATTCGAAGACGCGCTGCGCGCCACACCATTCCAGCCCATGCAGGCGCCGGTGCTGGCCGGCGTGGATGCAACGACAGTCGAAGACAAGCCGCGCGCCATCGACACCCTCTCGCGCCAACTGGCCGAAAAAATCCGCTGGCTCGGCTGCATGGACGCCGCCGCCGAAGCCGGCATCACCGTGGCGCTGGAACTCGGCCCCGGCGCCGCCCTCTCCCGCATGCTGCAAAACCGCCATCCGCACATTGCCACCCGTTCGGTGGCCGATTTCCGCACGCTGGATGGCATCCGCAAATGGCTGGACCGCGCAACCGAAGACTGATCAGCGGTTGTTCTGCGTCGCCCACGCCATGATGTTCGACGCATCCATCGCGCCCGGCTGCCGCGCCACTTCGCGCCCGCCCTTGAACAGGGCCAGCGTCGGAATACTGCGGATCGCATAGCGCGCCGCCAGATCCTGCGCCTGCTCGGTATCCACCTTCACCACGCGGAACTGCGGCTCCAGGCGCTGCGCGGCCTGCGCGTAAAACGGCGCCATCGTGCGGCACGGACCGCACCACGGCGCCCAGAAATCCACCAGCACCGGAATGTCGCTGCGTTCGATATGCTTGAGGAAGCGCGCGCTGGTCAAATCCACCGGCGCGCCGGTGAACAGCGCCTTCTGACACTTGCCACACACCGGCTCGGCCGCCAGTTTGGCGGCCGGCACGCGATTGACCGCATCGCAGTGCGGACAGACTATATGCAGCGACTCCGGCTGCGCGTTGGTACTACTCGTCATGTTCATCTCCAGACAGCTGACTACGAGCTGAACATGATAATCCAGGGACGAAAAAAATGCCGCGCCACGCGAAATTGCTTCGCGCGTGCGGCCAATCAGGGCTTACGCTGCTATGGGTGGCAATCAGGTCTCTTTACGAGCGCCAGTCTGCTTGCTGCTCTGGGAGGCAGCTTGGGCGGCGGTTTGGGCCTGGGTGGCCTGCCCTTGAAGGTTACCGCTTTCACGGCTTTCGGTGCCGTTCTGGCCGCTTTGCAGCGACTGGCTGCCACGCGTGTAGCGGGAGCCATCGGTACGGAACGGATCGGTGAATTTCTCCACTGCGTCCTGATGGCTGCGCAGCGTTTTTTCCGTTTCTTCCGAGGTCACACGCGCCACTTCGTCGGCCAGGGCCTTGGCGGTGCGGCTGGTTTCCTGAATGTGCTCTTCGGCGACTTTGGACAGGTCCACCTGGGTGTCGGCGGCGATGCGCGACAGGTGCTGCTGGTACGAGCGCAGTTTTTCAGCGGTGGGCTGGGCATGCGCGGCGGCGGCGGCCAGCGCTTCGGTGGCGCGGTGCGAGGTGATGACCTGCTGGCCGGCCTGCGTGGTTTCCTCCAGCAGGGTTTGCGCCAGTTGAATGTTCAGGTCGCTGTACTGCTGAACGGTGCGGAACAGGGACTTGGACATATCGTTAAAGAACGACAGTTGCGCCTCCATGTGGGTTTTAGCGGCTGGGGTGACAGTTTGGGAAAATGGGTACATAGATTTGCCTCGAAAGTAAGGTGCCTGGAAGTTGTCCACGCCGCGGAATGCAGCGCGAACGACAAGGCTACGTTAGCTCGATTTGCCGCGTTTGATCTGCGTCAAACGTGGCCTACTTCCCACCCTGGCGGAGCGATTCAATCAACAACCCGCAGGCAAACAGGAATATGCCTGTCAGAAAATATCCCGTGACTGTCGGAAAAGTCGCGACACCGTTGAAACCCACCGCGTCCAGCACCGGCACAGTCCGCGCCTGCGTCGCCACATACATGCCGAACAGGAACAGCGCCAGGAAGGTGCGCGCTGTCCGGCTCAAGCTGCCCAGCAGCCCGGCCGCCGCCGACAGGGCCAGCGCGCCGCCCAGCAGCGCGGCCGCGCGCAGCGGCGTGGTCGCCAGCCAGCGCACCAGCACCGGCGCGGTGAACAGCAGCGCCAGCAGCATGGCGCTCAGCCATTGCGCCGTGTAGGCGCGCTCGCGGCCGCCCGGCGTCGCCGCGTTCAGCGCGTCCACGTCGTACTGTCTGTCGCGCACGCTGATTTCGCTGGCCAGGATGCCCCAGACGGCGATGGCGGCGGTGACCACCGCGCCCAGCGCCGCGCTGTCGGCAACGCAGCCCCATGCCAGCAGCACCAGCGCCGCCACGACAGCCGCTGGATTCGTCACCAGCACCAGCGCCAGCAGGGCCAGCGCGCGGCCGCCGACGCCGGGGATGCGCGCCGACCAG
Organism: Duganella alba; assembly: GCF_009674495.1. GTDB lineage: Bacteria > Pseudomonadota > Gammaproteobacteria > Burkholderiales > Burkholderiaceae_D > Rugamonas > Rugamonas alba. The sequence goes on from NZ_WKJN01000004.1 coordinate 106,265, forward strand.
CCAAACAGCGGACGCGCCAGCCGCGCGCAAGGCCGCAGCCAGCCATTGAGCAGCGCCAGCGGCGACCAGCCGCCACGCTGCGCGCGCACCTTGACGCGGTCCGGCGAAAAGCGGTGGAACAGGGCTATCGCCAGCAGCAGAGGCAACAGCGCCAACAGCGCGCTGCCGACGCGGGTCCAGATGATCTGCGCCGTCCACAGGCCGTCCGGCAGCAGCACCGCCGAACTGGTGATGTCGAAGGTGCCGCCGCCGACGATCAGGCCTTGCGACGGCAGCACCGACTGGATCGCGCCGATGATGGCGCCGATGCCGGAGAAGTCCAGCAACAACGCCGGCGTCCACGCCTGATGACCCACGGCGCCGGCCGCGCCGGCCGCCAGTTGCGCCACCCAGATGAAGAAATACAGCACGTCGCCGCCCTTGCCCATCAATGGCGGCCAGGCCTCGAACAGCAACACCATGGCGGCGGTGAAGAACACCAGCGGCAGCAGCGCCAGCGCATAGGTCTGGAGATAAATCCCGAGCTGGATCGGCCCTTCGCCGCGCAGCAGATGCAGCACCAGCATGGTGGCCAGGAAGATCAGCAGCAGCCCGCACAGATAGGCGACATTGCCCAGCCAGCGCCCCAGCAGGAACACGCCGGAAGCCAGCGGCGTGGCGGCCAGCACCGCGCCGATGCCGCTGCGCACATCCTCGTTCATGCGGCCGCGCGCCAGATAGAAGCCGGCCAGGCCGAAGAACAATCCGGTCAGCGCCGCGCTGCCGATGGCCAGGCAACTGCTGGTGTAGGCCACGCGCGCGCCGTCGCTGACGATCATCGCCTGCCCCTGTTCCGGATCGCCGACCATCAGCCAGGTGAGCACGATCAGCGCCAGCACCGCCACCAGCGTGCCGACGCGCCGCATGCGCAGCCGCACTTCCGTCAGCAGCAGCGCCTTGAGCGCCGCGCCGGACCAGGGCGTGAAGGCCGGCGTCATGCCGCCAGTTCCGCGTTGTCGCGCACCGCGTAGCGCTGCGTCATCAGGGCTTCTTCCAGCGTCGGCTCGGCCGGCACCGCGCCGGCCAGCGGCGATGAAGGATGGGCGATGCGCAGCATGATGCCGTCCGCGTGGCGCTGCGCCTGCAGCACCTGTACCTGCTTGCGCAGCGCTTCGTAATCCTCTGGAGCTACCGTCACCGACCACACCTGGTTGCGCGCGCGCTGCACAAAGCTGTCCGGCGTATCGCAGGCCACCAGCCGGCCCTGGTTCATGATCGCCAGCCGGCCCGCCATGTTTTCGATGTCGGAGACGATGTGGGTCGATACGATCACCAGCTTGCGGAAGCCGATCTCCGACAGCAGGTGGCGGAAGCGCAGGCGCTCTTCCGGGTCCAGACCGGCGGTCGGCTCGTCGACGATCAGCACATCCGGATCGTTGAGCAGCGCCTGGGCGATGCCGAGGCGGCGCTTCATGCCGCCGGAAAAACCGGCCGCCTGGCGGTGCGCATGGTCGTGCAGGTTGACCACTTCCAGCAGCCGGCGGATGCGGGCCGGATCGCGCACGCCTTTCAGCGCGGCGAAATACTGCATGAATTCCAGTGCGCTCAAATTGGGATAGACGCCAAAGTCCTGCGGCAGAAAGCCGAGCCGCGTGCGCATGGCTTCCGGCTTTTTTACGATGTCCACGCCGTCGAACAGGATCTGGCCGCTGGTCGGCCTGGCGATGGTGGCGATCATCTGCATCAGCGTGGTCTTGCCGGCGCCGTTATGGCCGATCAAACCCACCACGCCGGCCGGCAGATCCAGGCTGACGTCGTCCACCGCGCGGACATTCTTACCAAAGGTCTTCACAACATTGCGTAGTTCGAGCATGGCACTCCTGAAATGAAAACGGGGCCGTCTCCGGCCCCGCAAGCTGGAGATTTATTCTACCTTGTTATTTAAACAGCGCCGACGCTTTTTGCACGGTGATGGCTATCCCGATAGCGAGAGGAATACCCACCGCCAGCCAGCCGAAAGCCACCGCCGCCGGACTGGTGACGCCATTCGACGCCACCACTGCGCCGGTCGATGCGGCGGCGTCGCGTTCGTGCGCCAGCTTCTTCTCGGCAGCCAGTTCGGCGTCGGTCATGAAGTGCCTGTCGGCCAGCGGACGCACCAGCAGATTGCATACCAGGCCAAGCAGCAGCAGGCCGGCCAGCACGTACATGGTGATGTCGTAGGCCTGCGCCTTGGCGACGCCATGATCGATCTGGTATTCGCGCACGCCGCTGATCAGCAGCGGACCGAAGACGCCGGCCGCCGACCATGCCGTCAGCAGGCGGCCGTGGATCGCGCCCACCATCTGCGTGCCGAACAGATCCGCCAGGTAGGCCGGCACGGTGGCAAAGCCGCCGCCGTACATCGACAGGATGATGCAGAAGAAGATCACGAACAGCGCCAGGTGGCCGCCGTGCGCCATGGTCGGAATCGACGCGTACAGCGCCAGTCCCAGCACGAAGAAGATGCCGTAGGTGACCTTGCGGCCCAGGAAGTCCGAGCACGAGGCCCAGAAGAAGCGGCCGCCGATATTGAACAGCGACAGCAGACCGGTGAAGCCGGCGGCAATCGCGGCGATCTGCGCCTTCTGCGCCGCGTTCAGCTCATTGAAGGACAGCGGCAGGTTCAGCAACTGGCCGCCGAAGATTTCCTGCAGCAGCGGCGAGGCCATGCCGAGAATACCAATGCCGGCCGTGACGTTCAGGCACAGCACCCACCACACCAGCCAGAACTGCGGAATGCCCCACACCTTGCTGGCGTGGACGTGGCGGGTGGTGATCATCGCGTTGCCGCTGGCGGCAGGCGGCGTCCAGCCGGCCGGTTTCCAGCCGGTCGGCGGCACGCGGTAGGCCAGCGCGCCGGCCAGCATGAAGACCAGGTAGATGGCGGCCATCACCAGGAAGGTCTGCCACACGCCCACCGAATCGGGCGTGGCGAAATGTTTCATCAGCTTGTCGGCCAGCGGCGCGCCGATCACGGCGCCGCCGCCAAAGCCCATGATGGCCATGCCGGTCGCCATGCCGCGGCGGTCCGGGAACCACTTGATCAGGGTCGACACCGGCGAGATGTAGCCGAGGCCCAGGCCGATGCCGCCAATGACGCCGGAACCGAGCCACATCAGCCAGATCTGGTGCTGGTAGACGCCCAGCGCCGAAATCACCAGGCCGCCGCACCAGCACACGGCCGACACCACGCCGGCCTTGCGCGGGCCTGCATGTTCCAGCCAGCCGCCGAACAGCCAGGCGGACAGGCCGAGGAAAACGAAGAACATGGTGTACATCCAGTTCAACATCGAAATCTGCCAGTCGCAGCTGCTCGACAGTATGCGCTCCAGCAGGCCGATATCTACGGGGCAAGCCAGCGCTTCCTTGATGCCCAGAGCCTTGGACAGCGGCAGCCAGAATACGGAAAAGCCGTAGGCCATGCCGATGCAGAGGTGGATGGCCAGCGCCGCCGGCGGCACCAGCCAGCGATTGAAACCGGCGCCTGCAACCGTGCGTTCCTTCTCCAGAAAATCAAACAAAGCCATGCACTTTTTCCCCGATTAGTGTTTCTTATGAACAATTTCGGGCGCCAGAATAGCACAAATGCAACGGCTAAGGGAGGCGTTTCAGGTCGTCCAGCGTGAACCACAACTCCTTGCGATGGAGCGGCGTTTCCACTGTGAGCAGCGGATTGGGAAGGTTGATCAGCACGCGCTTGTCGAGCCGGGCCTGGCGGATTTGCGCGCCGTAGTATTTGTAGAACAACTTTTCGAAACTGCCGTCGGCCAGCGCGGCTTCCAGGCCGCGCCGCAGCGCCTCCGCCAGCGCCGGGTTGCTGCGGTTGACGAAAAAGTAATCGGCGGTCGGGTAGCGCACCACCACGTAGGGATCGACCACCAGTTCGGGATGGTGGGCGGCTTCGGCCCAGATCTCGTTGACCGAGCGCGGCGCCCAGTCGATGCGGCCGGCATTCAGCATGCCGAACATGGTGCTGTAGACGGCGGCCGGCTGCACTGTCAGGCCGCTATGGCGAAGGATCTGCACGTCCGGCCAGTCCTGCCCCTGGCCGGCGGTGAACGGAAGCAGGTCGTCCAGTCCGTGCACCGACTCCAGCATCTGCTTGTGATCGGCGCGCAGCAGGGCGATGCGCCAGCCGATCAGGCCGCGCGTCAGCGGAATGCGCACCGGCAGCAGCCGGGTTTCGCGCTCGGCCGAGGTCATGGTGCCAACGACGTCGATGCGGCCCAGGCCCGATTGCAGTTCGACCAGCGCGCGATTCTGCTGCATGCCGGTGGCCGAGGCTTCGGCGCGGTATTGGCCGCCGGCCTTCGCCAGCGCCAGATGCAGCAAGGCGATGCCGTAGTCGCCCTGCGCGCCGTCGCCCTCCACGCGGGGATAATGAACGACCACAGGGGCCGCCGCCGCCCAGCCGCTCCAGCAAAACAGCACCATGATCCACAACGCACGCATGACAGTCATTTCCCAAATGAATCTATCTTCATGCTGCGCCTGCACTACGCCACTGTCAAGCTGACAAGAATAATTGCAACATGGCTGCGCTCAAAAATTAATCAGCGCGTGCATTCCGGCGCACAACCGTGTAAACTGGCGCTTATTGCCGAAGGGAAATATCATGGCCATTGCCGCACTCAGCTCAGGAGTTACAGGTCTCAACGCCGCACAACGCGCGCTGGGGAACAGTGCGCATGCCATCGCCAACATCGGCACCCAGGGTTTTCAACCGTCGCAGGCGAATTTCACGGAAAACACCCCGGCTGGCACCGGCGTGTCGATTTCCATACAAGCCCAGCAACTGCTGAAAGTGGATGGCCCGACGCCCAGCGCCAGCGCCACCAACCTGGCGACCGAAACCACCAACTCGCTGGTTTACAAGGCGCAGTTCGACCTGTCGGCCAAGGTGGTCCAGACCGCCGACCAGAATCTCGGCACGCTGATCGACATCAAGGCTTGATCCCCGGTGGCCGCATCGGCCACAATGCGCGGTAATGAATACCTTGAATACCGCGCAACTGCTTGCCGACCTGCCCTCCCGCTTGTCCGCCATTCCCCGCCGCTGGGCCGAACGGACACCGCACGCCAGCGCCCTGCACGACGGCCAGCGCCATTGGACCTATGCCGAACTGGCCGCCGCCATCGATACCGCCACCGCACAACTGCGTGCATGGCAGCTGCGGCCAGGCGACCGCCTCGCCGTCATCGGCGAAAACTGCGTGGCGCAGGTGGTGCTCACTTTTGCCGCCGCCGAGCTGGATGCGTGGATCGTGCACCTCAACGGCCGGCTGTCGCCGCGCGAAGTGGACGTGGTGCTGGAACACAGCGGCGCGCGGCGCGCCATCTACCTGACCATGCCCGCCTCGCCCGAGACCGCCGAACATGCGCGACGCCATGCGGCGCAGGCGATCGGGACGCCGTTCGGCACATGGATGCTGGGTGCGCTCAATGCGGACTGCACGCCGGAGCCGGTGCATGCGTCGTCGCACGAGCAGGTGGCGGCGCTGGTCTACACCACCGGCACCACCGGCCAGCCCAAGGGCGTGATGCTCACGCACCGCAACCTGCTGTTCATCGCCGCCGTATCGAGCACGCTGCGCGGCCTGACGCCGCAGGACCGCGCCTACGGCGTGCTGCCGATCACCCATGTCTACGGCCTGACCTCGGTGATGCTGGGTACTTTATATGCGGGCGCCTGCCTGTACCTGTGCCCGCGCTTCACGCCGGACGCGCTGCTCAAGGCGCTGCGCGACGACGGCCTGACCATCGTCCAGGGCGTGCCGGCGATGTACGCGCGCCTGCTGGAAAAGCTCGGTGGCGCCGGCACGCCGCTGCCGACGCGGCTGCGCTTTGCCTACGCCGGCGGCTCGCCGCTGCCGCCATCGCTGAAGGCGCAGGTGGAGCAGCTACTCGGCCTGCCGCTGCACAACGGCTACGGCCTGACCGAAACCTCGCCCACCGTCAGCCAGACGCGCCTCGACCAGCCGCGCAGCGATACCTCGGTCGGCCATGCCATTCCCGGCGTCGAGGTACGGGTGGCGGCCGGCGCGGACGGCATCGGCGAACTGTGGGTGCGCGGCCCGAACCTCATGCGCGGCTACTACCGCGAGCCGCAGCTGACGGCCGCCGTACTGGATGCGGAAGGCTGGCTCAATACCGGCGACATGGTGCGCCAGGATGCGGATGGCGCGCTGCACATCGTCGGCCGCACGAAGGAACTGATTATCCGCTCGGGCTTCAACGTCTATCCATTGGAAGTGGAGACGGTGCTCAATGCACATCCGGCGGTCACCCAATCGGCGGTGGTCGGACGCGCGGCGGCGGATGGCGACGAGGAAGTGGTGGCCTTCGTGGAACCGGACCCGCGCCGGCAGCTCGACGTCGAAGAACTGCAACGCTACCTGGCCGAACGTCTGGCGCCCTACAAGCGCCCGTCCGCCATCATCGCCATGGCCGCCCTGCCCGCTGCGGCCACCGGCAAAATCCTCAAGAACCAGCTGCGCCAGATGGCATCAGCACCAACCTGCGGCGATTGACAATCGCGTCATAAGCGCCGCTTTTACGCAACCGTTCCAGGGAGTGGTTGAACCGCGCCAGCAGCTCGGCGTTGGCCGGCTCACGGTGCATCATCATGACGTTCTCGGAGCGGAAGTAAGGCGTATCAAGGCTGTGGAAGCTGCCGGCCTGCTGCGCGAACTGGCTGCGCGCGATGTAGTTGCCGACATTTTCATCGACAATCACGAGGTCGAAGCGCGCCACCTGCAGTTTGCGGAAGTTGATCTGGTCATTGTTCGCCATGCCAGCTGCGGCTTCCATGATCGTAGTAGAAGAATTTGGCCCTGCGCGCATACAGCGTATCGGACAACAGATAGCGCGCCACCCGCTCCGGCGTGGGCACGAACGGCACCACCGCCCATACCTCATGCGCGTCCAGCGCCGCCAGGCAGCGCTTCCATGGCATGAAGCGGAAGGTGAACCTGACGTCCATGTCCTTGCCGATCAAGTCAAACAATTCGGTCATGAAGCTTTGCCGGGGATTGGCGCTGATGTAGGGAGGATACTCGTTGGTGGCCACCACCAGTTCAAGCGTGGCGGCCCACGCGGTGGTACACCACATAACCAGCCATGCTGCGATCAGGTGCCGCATCGGTTCCCCTTCTCCAGAACTGGCATCAGTTATACGCGAGATCCGCGCAAATGTCAGTGACGGATGCGCTCGGAGAAATCGGCGGCCTGGCCGGCGGCGCGCGCACGCGCAGTGATGTGGGCGTTTTGCCGCAGTGCGTCGAAACCGCCCGGGCCTTGCAGCGCGCCGAGATCGTACAGATAGCGGTCCAGGTAGCCGGAAGCCAGCAGCCGCCAGTCGAGCGGCAGGCCGGGCGTGATGCGGCGCGCCATCTGGTAGATGATGGTGGTGCAGTTGCCGGTCAGGGTGTTGTAAAAGCGCGGCGTGGCCTTCAGCTGCTCGCCTTCGTCCAGATACGCCAGGAACAGCGAGCGCATCATTTCCGGCGGCATCTTCAGGCGATACAGCCACATGTCCTCGTCGCGCACATTGGTGCGCACGCGCAGGATGTCGCGTTCGTCGGCGGCGATCAGCACCGTTTCGTATTTCTTGAAGAAGCCGGCCAGGCCGTCGAAACTCTCGCCGCGTTCCTTGCGGATCTCGATCGAAAAGGTCAGGTAGCGGCCGTCGCTGAAGCCAAACGACACCAGCGTATGCGCGATGGCTGGCCCCATCCAGTAGGACATCGCCACATCGACCGAGCGCAGTTGGTTCAGATCGTACTGCCGCTGCTCCCAGCGCACGGTGTAATCGGTATCGCTGCGCCAGTCGAAGTTGCGCACCAGGTCCAGCGTGACGACGCTGCCGTCCACCTTGCCGGTGACCATGCGCGCCACATCGTCGGCCCACACGCGGTCGTGCGACGGCTTGATGGTGCTCCACCACGCCATCAGCGCGAGCAGCAGCACCAGCCACACGGCCGGCGCGACATAGCTGCGGCGCCACAGGCACACCAGCGCCGCGATGCTGAGCACCAGCCAGGCGGCCAGCGCCAGCTTGCGGACGATATCGGCGGCCGGCAGCTGGAACCACAGTGCGCCTGCGCCCCATGCCGCCAGCGCAACCAGCAGCAGAGAGGCGATGAGCATGGCGGCGAAAACGAGGATACGTTTAGTCATGCCCCGATTATGGGGCCTAATCCTCCTTGTCGTCGACTCCGCTGGCGCACCCGATCTGGACGCAGATCAGTTTTACTGCAATACTCAGCACCACGCCGATGACGCCTATCAGTTCCAACATGGCAGGTTCCGTTAAAAAATTTAAAAGCGAAGAAGAGACGCTTCACTTTAACGGCCTGGCCGGATTTGATCCAATATCAAAAACGGCGGCCAACTATCTCGAAACGGCATAACGGTGATTTCGCTCAAACAGTTTAAATATTTTATAGAGATCGTGGAGGCCGGCAGCTATTCGCGCGCCGCCGAAAAATTGTTCATCGCGCAGTCGGCACTGAGCCGGCAGATCAAGGAACTGGAGGACGAGCTGCAAACGCCGCTGCTCACGCGCGACGCGCGCCAGTTCGAGCTGACGCCGGCCGGCCGGCTGTTCTTCGAACGCGGCAAGCGCATCCTGGAAGACATCGACGACACGCTGGTGCAGGCGCGCCACGTCGGCCAGGGTGCGCAGGGTGTGATCCGCCTGCAGCATTCCAGCTCGGTGATCCTGACGCCGCGCATCAGCAACGCGCTGGCGCACGCGCTGGCGCAGCATCCGGGCGTGACGCTGGACGTGTCGATGCTGCCGTCGGAAAACCAGACCATGGAAATCGAGGAAGGCCGGGTCGACATCGGCCTGCTGCGGCTGCCGACCTTGCGCCGCCATCCGCACATCCAGGTGCGCGAGATCGGCAGCGAGCCGCTGATGGTGGCGGTGGCGCGCGATTCGCCGCTGGCGGCGCTGGACAATGTCGAACTGGCGGACCTGAGCGCGCAGGCGTTCATCTCGATTCCGCACAAGGACCGTGGCGGCTTGAGCTACCTGGTGGCCAACCTGTGCCTGGAACAGGGCTTCTTTCCGAAGCCGGCGCGGGCCCTGTCGCGCAAGTCCTCGCAGCTGAACCTGATCGAAGCGGGCCTCGGCATCGCCATCGTGCCCGAATGCATGCGGCTGACGGCGCCGGCCGGCGTCCACTTCGTCAGGCTGTCGCACGGCCGCCTGCTCTCCAGCGTCGGCCTGGCCACGCGCCGCGAAGCGGACCCGCTGGTGGCCGCCTTCACCGACACCCTGGTCGCGCGGCTGGCGCCATCTTCCTAACCGGGCGACTGATGACTCCGACGTATGGCACACTATAGCCATGCGAGACAGACAGGAATCAGCATGAGCGCCGGCCCCGAAGACCAAGATCAGCAATCAAACAATCCACAACGCCGCGCCAGCGACCATGGCGAACGGCGGCAAGACCAGCGCCAGCACCGCGAAACCGGCACGCCGCGCTACCTCGATCCGGGCGACACCGTGTTCAGCCTGTGGGGCCGGGTGATCATGGCGCGCTACCGGCGCATCGCGGCGGCGGCCACGCGGCACATCATCCAGCGGCCGCTGCACATCGGCGTTTCGGCGCGCATCTTCCACCCGGAACCGGGCGCGACCGGACTGCGCAGCAAGAACCTGCAATACCTGGAAGAGTCGATCGCACAGTGGGTGATGTCGCGCGACGTGCTGGTGTTTATGATCCCGACCGTCAATACCGATGGCCTGCTCCATCCTTCCAACATCCGCCTGCGCGACTACGCCAAGCATCTGGACGGCCTGGTGCTGCAAGGCGGCGCCGACGTGTCGCCGCAGAGCTATTCCGAAATGCCGACGCGCCCCGAATGGAGCGGCGACCGTGCGCGCGACATGTACGAGCTGGAACTGCTGCATGAATTTGTCGAGGCCGGCAAACCGGTGCTGGGCATCTGCCGGGGCTGCCAGCTGATCAACGTCGCCTTCGGCGGCACGCTGTACCAGGACATCGCCACCGACGTGCCGGAATCGCTGGCCCACGTCAACGACGACTACGACCGCAACCGCCACGAAATCGCCTTCCCTGCCGGCTCGTCGCTGGCGCGCATGTTCAAGGGCAAGCCGACCGGGCTGGTCAACTCGATCCACCATCAGGCGGTGAAGACCTTGGGGCGCGACATGTCGGTCGAAGCGCTGTCGGTGCCGGACAATATGGTCGAAGCGATCCGCTACCGCAAGGCGCCGTTCGTCATGGGCCTACAATGGCACCCGGAATTCCACCGCGCCGGCGGCGTCGAACTGCTGGATTGCACCGGCATTCTCGACAACTTCCTGCGCGTGGCGCGCGAAACACGGTTTTAGGACGGCGAATTGATGCATCAGGCAAATGTCTTTTGATTGTTTGCCATCCCCGGAGTAGACTGGCGGCTTCCCAATCCGGATCTATTTCATGAGACTGCGTAGCACCGCTGTAATCGCCGCCAACCTGCTGTTCGCCGCACAATCGTGCCCGGCCCAGGATGTCATCCACGTGGCCTACAGCGAACGTCCGCCGTACATGATCACGCAGGCCGACGGTACGCCGGCCGGCCTGACCGGCGCGCCGGCCGCCGCCGCGTTCAGGAACGCCCACATCCCGGTGCAATGGCACAAGGTGCCGACCAACCGTCAGCTGATGATGGTGAAGGATCAGACCAGCCCCAGCTGCGCGATCGGATGGTTCAACACGCCGGAGCGCCGCCAGTACGGCAAGTTCACCAAGCCGATTTACCGCGACCGCACCTGGGTCGTATTGACCAACGCCAGCTTCGCCGCGCGCGGCGTCGCCTCGCTGGCCGAACTGGCGCAGCTGCACGATACCCGTGTCCTGGTGAAGGACAATTATTCCTTCGGCGAGCTGGACGCGTTTATCGCACACTGGCAGCCGGTGGTCGCCGTCTCCACCGCGCCCACACTCAAGATGGTGCAGTCGGTAAGCAAGGGCGTGGTCGATATGATGTTTGTCTCGGAAGACGAGGGCAACTACATCATCCAGCATGCGGGCGAGCTCGCGCCCACCTTGCGTCTGCTGCAATTCAAGGACATGCCGCACGGCGCCGAGCGCTATATCATGTGCGGCAAATCGGTATCCGATGAGGTGATCGCCCGCCTCAACAAGGCGATCACCTTCAAGTAATCAGCGCCCGCGGAAACGCTGGATCGCCGCATCCACCACGCCTTCGACACTGCCGCTGCTGTCGAACTGCTGGCGCAGGTAATGCGCGTCGCTGCCCTCGTGCGTGACTTGCACCAGATGTTGCAGGCCGGCCGTCGCCCCCAGCGCGGCGCCGTAGGGCTCCATCTTGCGCAGCGTGGTCAGGATGTCTTCGCGCAGCGACAGGCTTTCGTAGGTTTTCGGATGCACCACCGTGCCGTCCAGGCCGAAGCGGCAGGCCTGGAAGCGGTTGTAGTTGTAGACCAGGTAGTCATCCTCTTCCGGCGCCGCCTCGCGCCGTTCCAGCAGATAGCTGCACAGCGATTGCAGGTACACCGCCAGCGCGGCCGCCCGCTCCACCGTCAGCGGCGTGTCGCACACGCGCAGCTCGATGGTGCCGAATTCCGGCTTCGGCCGGATATCCCAGTAGAAGTCCTTCATGCTCTTGATCACGCCGGTGTGTTCCATCTTGGCGAAATACTCGTGCTCGAAGGTATGCCAGCTTTGCGTGAACGGCGCGCGGCCGCTCATCGGGAAGGCAAACACGGAATTCAGCCGCGCCGAGTTGAACAGCGTGTCATTCCCCTGCACATACGGCGACGACGACGACAGCGCGATGAAGTGCGGCACGTAGCGGCTCAGCGCATGCAGCAGGAACAGCGCATCGTCGCCCGAGGCGCAGCCGATGTGCACGTGCTGGCCGAAAATGGTGAACTGCTTGGCCAGATAGCCGTACAGCTCCGACACTTCCTTGAAGCGCGGCTTGGAGAAGATGCGGCGGTCCGACCATTTCTGGAACGGGTGCGTGCCGCCGCCGCAGATGCCGATGTTGAGCTGTTCGCCCGCCTGCACCAGCGTATCGCGGATCACCTGCAACTGCGCCAGCAACTCGGTATGGTTGGTGTGCACGTCGCTGTTAATCTCGATCATGCTCTCGGTGATTTCCGGCGTCACGTTGCCGGGGAAAGGCTTGCGGCTCAACAGGTGCAGCAGGTCCGGGCTGGACGCGGTCAGGTCATAATCCGACAGGCTGACCAGTTGCAGCTCCAGCTCCACGCCCATGGTGAGCGGTTTCGATGTTTGAAATTCTTCCAACGCCATTTATCGTTCCTCCTTGGCAGGGGTTTCGTTGGCCCAGATCAGCGCGCGTTGCGTGATGACCGGACCGATCACTTCGAGCAGCAGCGTCATGGCCGTCAACGCGGCCAGTTCGTCGACCAGCACGATCCCCATGTATTTAGTCTGTTCCAGCAGCAGCGTGACAAACACCGACATCGGCGACAGCGCGATCCCGGTCAGCAAGCCCTTGCGCCACGAAATGCCGCCCACGTGCGCGAACGCCGCCACGCTGAACGTCTTGACCACGAAGCGCGCCAGCAGCAGCACGGCCGCCAGGCCGGCGCCATCGACCACGCGTTCCCATTCCAGCGTCGACACGGCAAACACGAACAGCAGCACGGTCAGCAGTTCGCCGATGCCGCCGAAGTTACGCTCGGTGCGGCTGAACGCCACGCGCTTGTGGCGCGCCGCCAGGCCGAAGGTCAGCGTCGCCAGCACCGGCGACACGTCGAACGCGCGCGATGCGGCCACCAGCAGGATCACGCCCAGCGCGAACGCCATGGTGCCGTCCTGCGCCAGCGCGCCGAGGCGGCGCAGCAGCGCCGGTACGACGAAGCCCATCACCACGCCCATCGCGGCCGACACCAGCAGCTCGATGCCGCTGTGCGATACCGCCTGCGTCAGGCTGCCGGAGGTCTGGAACACCCAGAAGCCCACCACCACCTTGAACACAAACAGCGCCACCACGCTGTTGATCGCCACCAGGTGCAGCACGCGCTCGGTGACCTGGCCGGAACTGTCTTCCTCGTTAATCACGCGCAGCACGCCGGCCGGCGAAGACGACATGGCCAGCGAGGCCAGCAGCAACGAGGTGAGCGGCGGCATGCCGGTGAGATGCGAGATCAGGTAGACCACGCCGAAGGTCGCCGCCGATTCCACCAGGCCGCTGACCGCAATCCAGGGATTAATCCGCAGCCAGTGCAGATTGATGCGATAACCAAATTCAAACAGGATCAGACCGAAGGCCATATTGGCCAGGATGGTCACATTGCTTGAGGCGCCACTACTGAGCGCGTCAGGGAATGCCTGGGCGAGTAAAAATCCAACCAAACCGTAAACACTGATGCGCGGCAGGCGCGTCCAGCGATGCACGAATTCTCCCGAGAGCCAAGCCAAGGCAATCGCCAGTGGCCAGCCCATGTCGGCCAAAATGACCTGAATATCCGGCATGTACTTCTCCTTTTTAACAATACTTGTACAATTCTGCGCTAAGACCGCCGCTTTCACTGTGCGCTGGGGAACATAAGGAAACAAATATGCTAGAAATTGTCAGTGAACACGCCTGCTTCGGCGGCGTTCAACGCTTTTACCGTCACGATGCACGCGAGATCGGTCTGCCGATGCGTTTTTCAGTCTTCATTCCGCCGCAGGCGGAGCACGGACCGGTGCCGGCCCTGTTCTATCTCGCCGGCCTGACCTGCACCGAAGAGACCTTCATGATCAAGGCTGGCGCGCAGCGTGTCGCCGCCGAGCTGGGCCTGATGCTGATCACGCCCGACACCAGTCCACGCGGCGCCCATGTGGAAGGCGAAAGCGAGAGCTGGGATTTCGGCGTGGGCGCCGGCTTTTATCTCGATGCCACGGAAGCGAAGTGGTCCAAGCACTATCGCATGTACAGCTATATTCACGAACTGCGTGAACTGGTTGAGAAAGAGTTGCCCGTCGATGCACAGCGCATCGGCATCTTCGGCCACTCGATGGGTGGCCATGGTGCATTGACCATGGCACTGAAACGGCCGGATGTGTTCCGTTCGGTGTCCGCTTTTGCGCCGATTGCCGCGCCTTCTCAATGCCCTTGGGGCAAGAAGGCGTTCACCGGTTATCTCGGCGCGGACACGACCGCATGGGCGCAGTATGACGCCACCGCGCTGATGACGCAAGCCCATGCGCCCTTCCCGGCCGGCATCCTGATCGATCAGGGCCTGGGCGACAAGTTCCTGGCGGAGCAGCTGTATCCGGAAGCGTTCGAGGCCGCGTGCGTGACCGCGGCGCAGCCGCTGACCTTGCGTCGGCATGCTGGCTACGATCACGGCTACTACTTCATTTCGACGTTCGTGGAAGACCATCTGCGCTTCCACGCGAAGAATCTCGCAGCTTGACGCTATAGCTTGATCTCCGTGCCCAGTTTCTGCAGGAACTGGGCGATCCACGCGGGATGCGCCGGCCACGCCGGCGCGGTGACGAAGATGCCGTCGGTGACCGCCTGGTCGACCGGAATGTCGGCATAGGTGGCGCCGGCCAGCTTGACTTCCGGCGCGCAGGCCGGATAGGCCGAGATGCGTTTGCCTTGTATGACCTCGGCGGCGGCCAGCAGTTGCGCGCCGTGGCATACGGCGGCGATCGGCTTGCTGGCGGCGGCGAACTGCCGCACCAGTTCGATCACGCGCGGATTCAGGCGCAGGTATTCCGGCGCGCGGCCGCCGGCGATCATCAGGCCGTCGTAGTTGGCGACATCGGCGTCGGCGAAGGACGCGTTCAACTTGAACAGGTGGCCGGGTTTCTCGGTGTAGGTCTGGTCGCCTTCGAAATCGTGAATGGCGGTCTTGATGGTGTCGCCGGCTTGCTTGTCCGGGCACACGGCGTGCACCGTGTGGCCGACGGCCTGGAGTGCCTGGAACGGCACCATGGTCTCGTAGTCTTCGGCAAAATCACCGGTCAAAAACAGTATCTTCTTGGCTGCCACGGTAGTTCCTTTCCTGAAAGTGAATCAAACAAGGATCGCAACGCCATCGATACTACCGCGTTTACTTTCACCGCGCATTTGCACTTCATCAAAAAGGTAAGCCCTCGTCGTGCTGGCCGACACCGATCCAGGCTGGCGTTCTCACGCTTTCCACAATCGGGTTCTGGGCACGGTGATGGGCATTTCCTTCACCACCGCCAAGCTGCTGGACTATGCCGCAAAAAGTGATGCGTTAATGAATTCGCACAATCCGTTTGCCTGGATTACGCTGGCTCATTTACGCACACAGCAAAGCCGCCACGACCCGGATCAGCTCTACGCAGCGAAGTGGAAACTGACCAAACTACTGTATCAACATGGGAAGGAGCAATGGCGCTGCTGGAACGACAGCTCGTCAGACGCTTCGGGCCGCTGCCGCAAAGAATCCGGAACAAGCTGACCAAGGCCAATGAAGAACAATTAGGCGCCTGGGGCGATGCGCTGCCGGAGGCGGAATCGCTCAAGCAGCTGTTTGGATAAAAAAAACCGCAGCGTCGCTGCGGTTTTGCTGAAGCGCTTGTACTCAGGCGGCCGTGGCAGCCTTGCCCAGCACGCTGCGAATGGTGCCGGCCAGATCCTCGGCCGAGAACTTGGCCACATACGCATCCGCACCAACACCCTTGACGTGATCCTCGTTGGTCTTGCCGGACAGCGAAGAATGTATCACCACAGGAATCTTGCCGAAGCGCGGATCCTGCTTGATCAGACGGGTCAGCGTAAAGCCATCCATCTCCGGCATTTCCAGGTCAGTCAGCACCATGGCCACGCGATCGGTGATCGGCAGGCCTTCGGCCTTGGCGCCATCCGCGATCGACTGCAGACGGTCCCAGGCTTCCTTGCCCGACTTGGTCATGATGAAGTGCACGCCCATCGCTTCCAGACCTTTTTCGATCAGGTTGCGCGCGACAACCGAATCGTCGGCGGCCAGCACCACGGAACCCGGTTTCAGCAGCACTTTCGGGCCGATGGTTTCCGGATCGATATCATCACGCTCCGGCGGCACCAGGTCGCGCAGAATGGTTTCCACGTCCAGCACCTGCGCCAGGCGGGTGTTTTGCGTGTCGCCATCGACGCGGGCGATACTGGTGACCTTGCCGCCGGCAGTGCCTTCGGCGGTCAGCACCTGGCTCCAGTCCAGGCGCACGATTTCTTCCACCGACTCGACCGCGAACGCTTGCGTGGTACGCGCGAATTCAGTGACCAACATAATATTCAGACCGGTTTTTGGGGTCACACCGACGATGCCTGGCAAATCCAGCACCGTGATGATTTGTCCGCGCAGATTCACAACGCCCAGCATGTGTGGCGGGGATCCGGCCACAGCAGTCACTTCAGGCATTGCGACGATTTCGCGGATTTTGAAGACGTTAATACCGAACAGCTCGGAATGTTCGCCATTGGCGTCGCCGCCGAGACGGAACAGGAGGAGTTCGAATTTGTTGGAGTTGGTTAAGTTACTACGCTCATCAACTTCCTGTTGAACAGATTTCATGGATTTCGTCTCCCTTCGGTGGTCCTATCCCAGTATAACGTTTTGCAACAGTCCGCCGTCACATTTTGACGGTAAGAAGTTGTTTTGGAGCACGATAAACAACAAAAAAGGAAGCCCGTGGGCTTCCTTTGTGTTTGCTACTGATTTGCTACTGAATTCTGGAGCGGGAGAAGAGTCTCGAACTCTCGACCTCAACCTTGGCAAGGTTGCGCTCTACCAACTGAGCTACTCCCGCAGAAGGCATGCATTATGACAGAAAGATTTCCATTTCGCCAGTGCCATAGCTCAACTTTTTACCGGACAGGCGATAGTGTAAGCTACCCCTGTTTAGCTATAGCAATCAAGTAGGAAAAGGAAGGGAATGGATTCAATCGAAGTCGTACTGGTCATGATGCTGGCGGTAGTCGCCAGCGCCTACATCCGCCGGGTGCTGCCCGGCTCCATCCCATTGCCGCTGGTGCAGATCGGCCTGGGCGCGCTGATCGCCGCGCAATCGAGCCATGGCGTGGACCTGGAACCGGACTTGTTCTTCCTGGTGTTCCTGCCGCCGCTGCTGTTCCTCGACGGCTGGCGCATCCCCAAGAGCGGCCTGCTGCGCGACAAGGGCACGATACTGGAACTGGCGTTCGGACTGGTGGTGTTCACCGTCATCGGCGCCGGCTACCTGATACACTGGATGATACCGGCCATGCCGCTGCCGGTGGCGTTCGCGCTGGCCGCCATCGTCTCGCCGACCGATCCGATCGCGGTCAGCTCGATCGCCTCCAGCGCGCCGATTCCCAAACGGCTGATGCACATCCTGGAAGGCGAATCGCTGCTGAACGACGCCTCCGGCCTGGTGTGCTTCCGCTTTGCGGTGGCGGCCGCGCTGACCGGCACCTTCTCGCTGCAAACCGCCGCCCTCACCTTCGCCTGGCTGGTGGCGGCCGGCATCGGCGCCGGCGTCGCCGTGACCATGCTGATCACCTGGATGCAGCGCTGGCTGACGCGCCACTTCGGCGAACCGCCAGGCTCGCCGATCCTGGTCAACCTGCTGATTCCGTTCGGCGCCTACCTGGTGGCCGAACGCCTGCACGCCTCCGGCATCCTGGCGGCGGTGGCGGCCGGCGTCACCATGAGCTACGTGGAACTGAGCGGCCACGCCATGGCCAGCACCCGCATCCAGCGCTCGGCCGTGTGGGACACGGTGCAGTTCTCCCTGAACGGCGTGATGTTCGTGCTGCTCGGCGAACAGCTGCCGGACATCTTCCACTCGGCCGGTATGTCGCTGGAAGAAAGCGGCCATATCAACCGCTGGTGGCTGCTGGCCTACGCGCTGGCGATCACCGCCGGCCTGCTGGCGCTGCGCATGGCGTGGGTATGGGCCTCGCTGCGCCTGACCATCTTCAAGCAGAAGTTCCGCCACCAGCCGCGCCAGAAAATCAATCCGCGCCTGCTGCTGGCCACCACGCTGGCCGGCGCGCGCGGCACCATCACGCTGGCCGGTGTGCTGACGCTGCCGCTGCTGCTGCCGGACGGGCGGCCGTTCCCGGCCCGCGCGCTGACCATTTTCCTGGCCTGTTCGGTGATCCTGATCTCGCTGCTGGTGGCCAGCGTCGCCCTGCCGCGCCTGCTGGCCGGCATGACCTTCCCGGCCGAGCCGGAAGAGCGGCAGGAGGAAGACCTGGCGCGCCGCGCGGCCGCCAACGCCGCCATCTCCGCCATCGAGAAAACCCAGGTGGAACTGATGGAGTCCGACGCCTGCATCGATCCCGAAGTCTATCCGCAGGCGGCGGCGCGCGTCATCGCCTTCTACGAGCACAAGCTGAAGGAGGTCGATCCGGAGAGCGAGCAGTCGTGGCGCAAGACCGACTCCGCCGAGAAGGAGCTGCGGCTGGCGGCGCTGGCGGCCGAACGCCGCACGGTGTTCGACCTGGCGCGGCACAACCACATTTCCGACGAAACCTCGCGCAAGCTGGTGCGCGAGATCGATCTGATGGAAGCGCGCTACCGCTAATCTCATGCAAAGAACCCGCACCGTCATTGCGATCGCCTGGGTCCTGTTCTGGATGCTGATGATCAGCACCGCGATCCAGGAATACCTGCGCGATCACCATCACGGTCTGTGGAAGCCGATACTGTGGGAAGGCTCGTCGGCGGTGACGGCCACCCTGCTGCTGCTGGCGCAACGGCGCTTCACACGCAAGCATGACCATCTGCTGCATGCGCCGCTGCGCTGGTTCGGACGGCAGCTGGTGTGGCTGCCGGTCTATTGGGTGGCGTTCGTGCCGCTGGCCTTCGGCATGCGGCACGCCATCTATCCGCTGGCCGGCGACACCTACACGCACGGCGGCTGGGCCGAGATCTTCCTCTACGAAGACATCAAGATGACGGTGTTCTTCTTCATCTTCTCGACCATCACCTTCGGCGTCCTGTCGTTTCACGCCATGCTGGACGAAAAGCTGCGCGTCGAACGCGCCAACGTCGCGCTGCGCGAGGCGCAGCTGCTGCGTTTGAGCCAGCAGATGCAGCCGCACTTCCTGTTCAATGCGCTGAACACGATATCGTCGCTGATGTACAGCGACGTGCAGCGCGCCGACGCCATGCTGATCCAGCTGTCCGACGTGCTGCGCGCGACGCTGGATGTCGGCGAACGCCACCTGGTGCCGCTGGAGACCGAGCTGCGCATCCTGCGCGGCTACGCCGCCCTGATGGCCGAGCGCTTCTCGGACCGCGTCAGCATTGTCTGGCATGTCGACGATGCGCTGCTGGCCTGCCCGGTGCCGGTGATGAGCATGCAGCCGCTGCTGGAAAACATCTTCAAGCACACCGTTGAAAAACGCCGCCAACCGGTGACCATCACCATCTCCGCCCAGCGCCAGCACGACATGCTGATGCTGCGGCTGGAAGACGACGCCGGCGTGCTGCCCGCCGCAGCCACGCCGGACGCCGGCATCGGCGTGCGCAACCTGCGCGAGCGTCTGGCAGCGTTATACGGCGAGCGCGCCAGCTTCGACCTGGTCCAGCTATCGCCTGCCGGCGTGCGCGCGGAAGTGAGGCTGCCATGCGCATCCTGATCGTCGACGACGAGCGCCCGGCGCGCGACAAGCTGCGCCGCATGCTGGCGGCCGAGCCGGACATCAGCGCCATCGAAGAGGCGCGCGACGGCGTGGAAGCGCTGGAGCTGTTGCCGTCGTTTGCGCCGGACGTGCTGCTGCTCGACATCCAGATGCCCGAGATCACCGGCCTCGATGTCGCCGCCTCGCTGCCAACGCCCGCGCCGCTGATCATCTTCGTCACCGCCTACGACGAATACGCGATCAAGGCGTTCGACGCCAACGCCATCGACTACCTGCTCAAGCCCTTCGACCAGCCACGCCTGCAACGCGCATTGCAGCGTGCGCGCGAACGGCTGGCCGTGCCGCGCACAGCCAGCGCGCCGCTGCCGTCCGTGACGCAGCTGCTGGTCCCGGAACGCAACGGCACGCGCATCGTCAAGGTCGAAGCGATTCAATGGATTGAAACCGCCGACAATTACGTCGTCCTGCACACCGCCGACGGCGAGCCGCTGATGCGCCAGACGCTGGCCGGCCTGCTGGACAAGCTCGGCCCGCGCTTCATCCGCTGCCACCGCCGCGCGGCGGTGCAATTGAGCTGGATCGCCGGCATCACCAACCTCGAAAAAGGCGATGGCGAACTGCTGCTGCACGGCGGCGCCCGCGTTCCACTCAGCCGGCAATACCGCGCCGACGTCATCCCGCACCTGGAAGGGCAACATGCATCTCACCGTCACTAGCTGCTGCTCCGAAGAGGCCCATGCCAGGCTCGTCGACTTTTCCAATTCGCTTCAAGATGCACTCAATCCCCTCATTGTCGACGAGTCCTACGGCAGCACCGAACGGCTGATGATCGTCATCGTGGCGGTCAATGCTACGCGCGAGGAAAATCTTGCGTTCTGCAAGGGCTACAACAAGGCCGGCACCTACACGGCCCTGATCACCAAGGAGAAGGTCAAGTATTGCAGCCTGGCCGTGCCCTTCGGCTCCGACGACGTGGTGAACACGCCTGAAGGCATGCTGCGCCGCCAGTTGATCGATGAGATCATTCGCGTCATGGCACATCCTGTGACGAAGATTCCCAAGGCGTTCGAATTCGCGCGGCTGGCGGAGCGCCTGAGACTTCCGCTGGAACTGTATGCACAGGCCACCTACGGCCACCACAACCTGACGACCGAACGCCTCCGTCTACGGCCGCCAGTCATCGACGACCAGAAGCGGGTGCTGGCCTATCGGCTCGCCAACCGCGAGCACCTGCAACCGTGGGAGCCGGAACGCGATGCGTCCTACTACACGCTGGAAACCGTGGAGGCGCAGCTCACGCAAATAGAGCTGGACATGGAAGCAAAGTCCGCGCTGCATTGGCTGATACAGCCGCAGGACAGCGAGGAAGTGCTGGGCATGTGCAGCTTCACCAACATCGTGCGCGGCGCCTTCCAGGCCTGCCATCTCGGCTTCTCGCTGGCCGGCGCGCAGCAGGGCAAAGGCTATATGCAGGAAGCGCTGACGGCGGCGCTCGCGCACGTATTCGAAGTGCAAAAACTCCACCGCGTCATGGCGAACCACCAGCCGGACAACCTCGCCAGCGAAAAGCTGCTGCAACGGCTAGGCTTCGAGCGCGAAGGCTACGCCAGACAGTACCTGCACATCAACGGCGCCTGGGCAGACCATGTGCTGACGTCCCTGGTCAGCCCAGGCGCAGGCACATATGCACCTCATCATAAAACGTGACACCGACTCTCATGCAGCGCGGCTCCAGGCCGAACGCCTGAAATCCCAGCAACTCGTAAAGATTTTTAGCGCGATGATTTTCGGCGTTGACGGACAGGTGGATTTGCAGCACGCCCATCTCGACAGCCTGCGCCCTGATGCGCATGAACAGCTGCCGGGCAATGCCTTCCTTTCGCCACGCCGGGTGCACGAAGACGCCCCACACGCTCGCCTTGTGCGCGACCTGTGCCAGCGTCTCCCGCCGTAAGCCGGCAATGCCGACCAGTTCTGCGCCATGGAACGCGCCAAACACCGCCTGGCTGGCAGTCTGCGCTATCCTGGCCCGCACCGCGTCCGGCGTGCGCGCTGCCTCTTCCTCGGCGGTAGGCCATATGGCGGTGGGGGACTCGGCAATCGCCGTCAGCCGCAGCGCCTTGAACGCCGCGCCATCATCCTCGTCCAGCGGCCGGATAAAAAATTCCCGTTTTGTCGTCACTTGTTTTTTTGCTGCTTGAAGTGGTTTTCCATCGAGGCGAAAGAAGGCCGTTGAACCGCCGAGATGACTTTGCGGCCAAACTCCACCGCCAGCGTCGGCGCGTATCCATTAAGACTGGCGATCATGGTGACTTTGACGCATTGATAGATTTTGGTCGATTCCTGCAGCTTTCGTTCCAGCAGACTGGCGATCGGGCCGAATACGCCATATGACAGCAGAATCCCCAGGAACGTCCCCACCAGCGCGGCGGCGATCAGATTCCCCAGTTCCGCCGGCGGCGCGCCGACCGATCCCATGGTGTGCACCACGCCCATCACCGCCGCCACAATGCCGAACGCCGGCAAGCCGTCCGCAAGCTTGGTGATGGCGTGGATGGGAATTTCACCGTCCTGGTGATGGACGTCGATTTCGTTATCCATCAGGTTCTCGATTTGATAGGGGTCCATATTCCCGGAGACTATCAATCGCAGGTAGTCCGTAATGAACTCCGTGAGGTGATGGTCGGCCAGAATGGCCGGAAACCTGGTGAACAAGGCGCTCTGCTCCGGCGCATCGATATCCGACTCGACCGACATCAGCCCTTCCTTGCGGATCTTGGTCAGGATGTCGTACAGCAAAGACAGCAGATCGAGGTACAGCGCATTGGTCTGTTTCGCGGTCTGAAACAGCGTCGGAATCGCGGCGACGGTTGCGCGCATCGACTTGCCGTCGTTGGAGATGACGAAGGCGCCCAGCGCGCCGCCCGCGATCATCATTAACTCATACGGCTGATAAAGGGGGCCGAGATGTCCGCCCTCCAGCACAAAGCCGCCGAATATCCCGGCCAGCACAATGGCGATCCCCAATAAAACGGACATGCGCACCTCGGACGTATTTAGTTGTAAAGAATTCTACTTTATCACATGCAACTAAAACCGCCGTCGCAGTTTCGCCGGCTGGCCCCACGATCCGCCCAATTCGCCCCACGGCGCTGGACGCCGCATCCCGGCCTGCTTAATCTGATTACATCAAACAAGGAGCCGACAATGACCACGCAGCGCCACTACTTCCTCGACTGGATACGCATCTTTGCCTTCTTCGTGCTGATCTTCTATCACACCGGCATGTACTACGTGACCTGGGACTGGCACGTGAAAAGTCCCTACGCCAGCACCGCCATCGAACCGCTGATGATCCTGTCATCGCCCTGGCGCCTCGGCCTGCTGTTCATGATTTCCGGCGTCGCCACCGCCTTCATGCTGAAGAAGATCCGCATCGGCGCCCTGCTCAAGCAGCGCAGCTGGCGGCTGCTGGTGCCGCTGGTCTTCGGCATGTTCGTCATCGTGCCGCCGCAATCGTATTTCGAGGTCGTGGAAAAAGTCGCCTACCAGGGCGGCTATACGGAATTCATGCGCCTCTACGTCAGCGGCTACCACGGTTTCTGCCGCGGCGACGACTGCCTCCGCGTGCCGACCTGGAACCACCTGTGGTTTGTGGCCTACCTGTGGGTCTACACCATGATCGGCGGCTTGATCGTCTGGCTGCTGGGTGCGCGCTTCCAGCGTATCGCCGACGCACTGGGCAAGCTGCTCGCCGGCTGGCGCATCATCGTGCTGCCGACGATCGCACTGGCGGCGGCGCGCTACCTGCTGGCCGACAGTTTCCCCGCCACCCACGCACTGACCAACGACTGGTACAACCACGCGCAATATTTCTACCTGTTCGCGCTGGGCGCCTTGCTGGCCATGCAGAACAATTTCTGGGCCCGCATCGAAGCGCTGCGCTGGACCAGCCTGGCGCTATGGCTGGCCAGCTGGGCGCTGATCGTCTGCTACTGGTCGATCCCGGACGCGCTGGCCTCCGCGCCCGAAGTCACGCGATGGAAGCCGGCGATGCGCGCCGTGTACAGCCTGTGCCAATGGGTGCCGATCCTGACCGTGTGCGGCTTCGGCCACCGCCACCTGAACTTCGACAGCGCCAAGCGCCGCTACCTGACCGAAGCCGTGTTCCCGGTCTACATCCTGCACCAGACGCTGATCGTCGCCATGGCGCACTGGATGAAGCCGCTGAAGCTGGCGCCGGTCACCGAAGGCATGTTCCTGATCGTGCTGACCTTCACCATCAGCCTCGGCGTGTTTGAAGTGGTGCGCCGCATCGCCGTGCTGCGCCCGTTCTTCGGGCTGGGCAGGCTTGCGGCGCCCCTATCGGCAGAAGCGCCGGAAAACTCCCTGCGGGCGCGGTCCGCCGCCTGAAAAGTCAGCGGGGCAAAGCAGAAATAATTGCCTTATGTTACTATTGGTTTCCCTTGAGAAATATCACACATTCTCACTATTGACCTCTAATAACACACAAGGGCGTCGCCGGAACGCGCGTCGCCCACTGCTGCACAAGGAATTGTTTTATGAATTTGTTACGTAATTTGAAGCTGGCCACCAAGCTCGGGCTGGCTTTTGCGCTGGTATTGACGCTGGCTGCCGCAGTGGCTATTTTTGCCATCATCAAACTGGCGCAGGTGAATGGCGCCTCCACCGAGCTGTCTTCCCGCTGGATGCCGGCCATGCGCGTGGTGCAGGATCTGAAGTCGCAAATCGCCCGCGTCCGCACCCGTGAATTCCAATACATCATTTCCAACGACGCGGCCCAGATGGACCAGTACGACAAAGTCATCGCCAACGATCTGGTCGAACTGGGCAAGATGCAGGACACCTACGCCAAGCTGATTTCCACGCCCGAGGAGAAGGCGCTGTATGCCGACTTCCAGTCGATGTGGGAGCGCTACATGGTCGAAGACGGCAAGATCCGCGCCGCTTCCCGCCGCAACGACGACGAGGCCGCCAAACAGCTGATCCGCGGCGAATCGAACAAGCTGATCGTGGCCCTGCGCGGCCAGGTCGACAAGCTCGTCAAGCTGTACGGTGACGGCGGCGACGCCGCCTCCCAGCGCGGCGACGCGCTTTACGCCTCGGCACGTTTCTGGATCATCACGCTGCTGATCGGCTCCGTGGTGCTGGGCGCCCTGTGCGCCACGCTGATTACCCGCTGGCTGGTGCAGCGCCTGGGCGGCGAGCCGGATTACGCCGTCGCGATTGCCGGCAAGATCGCCGACGGCGACCTGACGGTGGCCATCGACACCCGCGACGGCGATCATAACAGCCTGCTGTTCGCGATGAAATCGATGCGCGACAGCCTGGCCGGCCTGGTCCACCAGGTCCGCGCCGGCACCGACACCATCGCCAGCGCGTCGCAGCAGATCGCCGCCGGCAATGTCGACCTGTCGGCGCGCACCGAGCAGCAGGCCGCGTCGCTGGAGGAAACCGCCGCCTCGATGGAAGAGCTGACCACGACCGTGAAGCAGAACTCGGCCAGCGCCAGCGAGGCCAACGAACTGGCGCTGAACGCGTCGGCGGTGGCGCAGAAAGGCGGCGCCGTGGTGTCGCAGGTGGTCGAGACCATGGGCTCGATCAACCAGTCCTCGCGCAAGATCGTCGACATCATCGGCGTGATCGACGGCATCGCCTTCCAGACCAACATCCTGGCGCTGAACGCCGCGGTGGAAGCCGCCCGTGCCGGCGAGCAGGGACGCGGCTTTGCCGTGGTGGCCACCGAGGTGCGCAGCCTGGCCCAGCGTTCGGCGGCGGCGGCCAAGGAAATCAAGGAGCTGATCAGCGACTCGGTGCAGCAGGTCGAGAGTGGCAGCAAGCTGGTCGAAGAGGCTGGCGTCACCATGGAGGACGTGGTGGTCAGCGTGCGCCGTGTCACCAATATCATGGGCGAAATCAGCGCGGCCGGCGAGGAACAGCGCGCCGGCATCGAGCAGGTGAATACCGCCATCGCCGGCATGGACGCCGTCACGCAGCAGAACGCCGCGCTGGTGGAGGAAGCCACGGCCGCCTCGCAAACCATGCAGAACCAGGCGGCGGCGCTGAGCGAACTGGTATCGGTGTTCCAGCTGACCCAGCAACCGACTGGCGCCGCAGGCCGCCATCAGCTGCACGCGGTGCAAGCGACCGCGCGCCAGCCAGCCGCGCCGGTCGCGGCCCTGCCAATGCGCCGCCGCGCTTGAGCGCAGCGCCCAAGGCCTAGCGCACAAACGTCAGCGTGTGCTGCGCAGGCCCCGGCAACAGCGGCGACTCGCGCCCGGTAAGCCAGTCGATGCGGCCGTCGAGGAAGTACGGCGACAGCGGATGGCCGCTCTGACCGCCCGGCATATTGAAGATGCCCTGCTCTTCGTGGCCAGGCGAAACGGTCAGCCGCTCGGACTGGCCGAAGGTCGGTCCGGCCACGCGCGGCATGTGCTGGTCGCCCGGCAGCATGTCCGGCGCCACCTTCAGGTATTTGCCCAGCAGTGGAATCGCCGACGCCATCGGATGCGCGCTGGCCGCCGTGTTGCGCTGGCCCCAAGTGGCGGCCGCCAGCGGCTGGCCATCCTTGGTCAGCTCGGCGATCACGCGGTCCAGCGCCGCCAGTTCCAACGCCTGCCAGTCGGGATACTGCGACGGCAGCCAGCCGGCGGGCTGCTGATCCAGCAAGCGCGCCAGCACCACCGGCCAGCGCGCGCTGACCGCGCCCATGGTGGCCTTCGGATCGATCTTCGCCAGTTCCGTATTGGCGCCGCCGTACAGGAGGTCGTACACCGCGTACATGAAACCGCGCGTGATGCGGTAACCGGCAGAATCCACGCTGGCCTTGCCGCTCCAGCCGTCCTTCAACAACGCCCGCGCTTCGGTGCGCCGCGCATTGCCGGCGATGGCCCTGGCGTCCAGCGCACCGATGGCCCGTTCGCGCCACGCGGTCAGGAACAGGGCGCGATCATCGAGGCCGATGGCGTAGACTTTTTTCACATCCGTCTTCGGTCCCAGCGAGGCCAGGTCGTCGCGCACCTGATGCGTGCGTGCGCCAAGGTCATAACCGCCGTCGCCGATCAGGGCCGCGCCCTCGCCCGCCAGCTGGCGGCTGTTGGCGGTGGCCAGGTGGCCCTCGGCGGGATTGACCACTTTCGGGTACGCTTCCGGCGCCAGCCAGCCCTGCCATTTGCCCGCAGCGTCGTCCGCCGTCAGCGGGTAAGTCGATACGAGACCGTGCGCCTCGCGGCGCGGCAGCGGGCCGGCCACCGTCCAGCCGATGTTGCCCTTGTCATCGCCAGCGACAAAATTCTGCGCCGGGATGCCCAGCGTCGGCGCAATCGCCAGCGCCTGCTCCAGCGTATCGGCCGATTCCAGCTTGCCCGCATTGAAGTTGACCGCGCCCGGCAGATGCGCGGTCCAGTGCACCGCATAGCTGTGCCCATCGACATCGCGAATCGGACCGAGCGAAGTTTCGCGCACCACCAGCCTGGCGGCAGGCGCGCCCTTGACCAGAATGGTTTCCTCATGCGCCACCGGTGTTTCCCATCCGGCCTGGGTGCGCACCTGGCCCGGCCTGGCGGGATCGCTGTCAAGCGCGATCAGGTCCAGGTAATCGCCATAGCTGTTGGTGAAGCCCCACGCCACATGGCCGTTGCTGCCCACCACCACGAACGGCGCACCGGGCAGCGTGACGCCGACCATGCGCCGCTGTCCGCCCTTCCCGTCCGGGAACTGCAATGCCGCCCGATACCAGATGGCCGGCAGCTGTATGCCGAGGTGCATATCGTCAGCCACGATGGCGGCGCCGGTGTCGCTGCGCGTGCCCGCCACGGCCCAGTTGTTGCTGCCGACCGTATTGAAGAATTCCGCCTGCGCCACCTTGGCCGGCGCCGGCGTGCCGGCGGCTTGCGGCTGGCCCCACCACGCCGGCGGCGCGGCGGGAATCACCACGTCGCCGGTGGCGATGCCTTGCGCATCGAGTGGCGCATCCCACGGCGTGGCTTCGGGCGACAGGAAGGCGCGCTGCTCTTCGGTTGCATGCTCGCGGAACCAGCCGCGCGCCAGCTCGCGCGATTCCAGGTTGCCCTGCAAATCGAAGTACATGGCCCAGATCACCAGCAGCGTATCGGCCGGCGACCATGCGCGCGGCGCCAGGCCGACCAGCGCATACTCGAACGGCCTGGCGCCAAGCGCATTCAGGCCGTCATTGACGCCGGCCACATAGCGGTCCAGCAGCGCGCGATCCGCCGCCGGCATGGTCTTGAGCGCCAGCTCGCCGCGCGCGCGGAAGCGGTGCATCCGGTGCGATTTATCGAGCGGCAGCGCGCGGTCGCCAAACAGTTCGGACAATTCACCGGCCGCCACGCGGCGCAGCAGATCCATCTGGAAGAAACGCTCCTGCGCATGCACAAAACCGGTGGCGTAGGCGACGTCGCCGCGACTGCCGCCGCTGATGACCGGCACGCCATGCGCATCGCGCGCGATGCTGGCCGTGGTTTCCAGACCCGCCGCCCGGTGCGTGCCGTCCAGCTGCGCGAGGCTGCCGCGCAAATACAGCCAGCCGGCGGCAATCGCCAGCACCAATAATCCCACTGCGATAATCAGTACACGTCTGGACCACACCAACAGCCGGTTGTTACGCATAGCTCCCCCGTTGTTATAAGCATCACTTTGCCCATAGTGCCAGAGAGCTTAGTCGAGGTCCAGTTCCCACGTTTCGTTGACCATGTCCTTGCCGAAGGCATGAACTGGCTCCTCGGCCACCAGCCGGTAGCCCTTGCTCTGGTAGATGTGGCGCGCTTCCTTCTGTTGGTCCGTGGTCCACAGGCGCATCTTGCGGTAGCCGGCTTCGCGCGCGAAGCGGTGGCATTCGTCCACCAGCCGCGAACCGAGGCCGTAACCGCGTGCCTGCTCTTCCACCAGCAGCAGCCGCAGTTTGGCCACGCCTTCCTCGCCGCTGCGCGCCAGTGCGATCGAGCCGACCGGCTGGCCGTTCATTTCGGCGATCCAGCAATGTTCCAGCGCCGGGTCGAAATCGCGTTCGAAGTCGGCGCAGATCTGGCCGACCAGCGCCTCAAAGCTGCGGTCCCATCCCTGCAGCGTCGCATACAGCTCGCCGTGACGGCGCGTGATCCACGCCATGTCGCCGGACCGGTGCGCGCGCAGCACGAACGGCTGGGCGTATTTGAGGCCGGCCTGCGCCTCCAGCAGTTCGCGGATGGTGCGCATCGCATCCAGCATGCGCAGCTGGTCGGCTTCTTCAAAGCGCGCCAGCATGTCGCCGACCTCGTCGCGCGAACGGCGGTCCAGCGGTTCGTAGACGGCGCGGCCCTGCTCCGTCAGGTGCAGCAGCTTGGAGCGGCCGTCGGTGGCGGATGGCACTTTGCTGACCAGGCCAGCGCTTTCAAACTTGGCAACGATGCGGCTCAGGTATCCGCGATCCAGCCCCAGGTCGCGGCACAGCGAGGACGACGGCTGATCTCCCTGATGCGCCAGTTCGTACAGCACGCGCATCTCGGTCAGCGTGAATTCGCTGTGCAGCAGGCCTTCGCGCAGCACGCCGATCTGGCGCGTGAAAAATCGGTTGAACGAGCGGACTGCGGCAACGCGGTCATTAAAAACGGGGACAGGCATGGAAACTCCGGCAAATCGATACGCGCCGATTGTGCGATAATTTGCTGACTCAGTCAACAATGTCGCACCGCTGCACTGAAACATGCCTGACGCCACCGTTGATGTTAGAGTAAGGACAACACGACTACACGGCCACCGCCGTCTTCGCCATGTTAGCTGCGCCGATTCCAATCTACGACAGCGAGCGCCTCGCCGCCCTGCGCGAGATGCTCATCCTCGACACGCCGCCCGAAGAACGCTTCGACAAGGTGGTGCAATTCGCGGCGCACGAGTTCGATGTGCCGATTGCACTGATCTCCCTCATCGACGAGAACCGCCAGTGGTTCAAGGCACGCGTGGGACTGGACGCCTGCGAGACCGGCCGCGATATCTCCTTCTGCGGCCATGCGATACTTCAGCCGGACATTTTCGTGATCCCCGACTCCCGCGCCGACGAGCGTTTTGCCGATAACCCGCTGGTCACCGGCGAACCGCACGTCATCTTCTACGCAGGGGCGCCGCTGCCGATGCCGTCCGGCTTCGTCATCGGCACGCTCTGCCTGATCGACCACAAGCCGCGCGACCTGGACGCCACCGAACTGGCCATCTTCGCGTCGCTGCGCGATCTGCTGGTGGAAGAACTGGCCAACCGCGAGGAGGCTTCCCATGAATGACGCGTCCAGGAATCTGAACATGCTGCTGGTGGAAGAGCAAACGCTGTTGCGCAAAACCGTGTCGATGACGGCGCGCTCGCTGGGCATCGGAACCGTGCACGAAGCGGCAACCATGCAGGCCGCCGAGCGCATGCTGCGCGAACGCGCATTCCAGGGCGCGGTGATCTCGATCGATTGCGGCGCCGACAGCGATTGTCATTACAACCTGGCCTTGCTGGACAAGGTCCGCAACGGCATGTCCGCCAGCGATGCCAGGATCCCGATCGCCGTCATGGTCGACCAGGCCACCACGGACCTGATGCGCGAGCTGCGCGACCGGCAAGTCAGCCGCGTCATCCTCAAACCCTTCCGCGCCAGGATACTGCTGGAAGCGTTTGAGTCCTTCGGCGCAAAAAGATAGTCAACGCACAGAGTCGGCCCGCATCGCGGCCTAGCATGGATGTTTTCCACGCCATGCCGAAGGAACCGCAATGAACGACATTCCCGATATGCAGGACTGCATCGACGCCTGCACCAACTGTCACCAGGCCTGCCTGCAAACCGCGTTGACGCACTGCCTGCAAATGGGTGGCAAGCATGTCGCGCCGGACCACTTCCGATTGATGATGGACTGCGCCACCATCTGCGAAGCCTCCGCCAACCTGCAACTGAGCGGATCGCCCTACAGCCGGCAACTCTGTGCGCTATGCGCGGAAATCTGCCACGCTTGCGCCCTCAGTTGCCTGGAGCTGGACGGCATGGAGGAATGCGCCCGCGCCTGCGAGGCGTGCGAGCACACCTGCCGCGCCATGGCGGCGTGACTAGTAGATTTCCCGCGCCACTTCGCGCACGGATTTGAGCAGCAGCTGCGCGCCCGGCGAGAGAATGTGGCCGTCGACCATGATGATGCCGTAGGCGTCCATGCGGCATGGCAGCTCGATCGGCAGGATGTTCAGCACACCCTGCGCTTCGTAATACTGCGCTACCGCGATCGGCATCACGTTCAGCGCGTCGGTTTGCTGCAGCAGTGGTTTGATCAGCAGCACCGCCGTGGTGTCGACCACGTTGACCGGCACTTCCAGGCCCGCGCGGCGGAACATCAGTTCGCAGCGCGCGCGCAGGATGCTGCCTTGCGGCGGCAGCACCCACGGCTGGCTGGCGATGTCGCGCAGTTGCAGGTTCTTTGCCTTCAGCAGCGGATGGCCGGCACGCACCACCGCGCACGCCGGTTCATCGCCCAGTTCCTCGTAGCTCAGGCCCTCGGCACTTTCGCGCTCCGGGATGCGGCCGATCATGAAGTCCAGCCGGCCGCGCTGCAACTGCTCCAGCAGCACGTTGGACTGTTCCATCTCGACCCCGATGCGCAGCTTGGGCGCATGCTGCTTGGTGCGCGTTATCGCCTGCGGCAGCAGCGCAATCCCCGGCGTCATGATGGTGCCGATGTCGACCTGCCCGCTCAAGCCGGCCTTGATGGCGACGATGTCCTCGTGCGCCGCAGAGAGGCTGGTCAGCGCCATGCGGGCGTGACGGATCATGGTCTCGCCGTAGATGGTCGGCTCCATGCCGCGCGGCAGACGGTCGAACAGCTGTACGCCCAGCATCTCTTCCAGGTCCTTCAACTGCTTGGACGCGGCGGGCTGCGTCATGTGCAGCTCCTCGGAAGCGCGGTGGATATTGCGTTGTTCGTCCAGCGCGATCAGCAGCAGCAGCTGGCGCGTTTTCAGGCGCGCGCGCAGGAACCAGTTAGGGTTAGTATCCATATTTTGATGATATCATGTGCGATATTGATTAATGGACAATATCGTTTATATCGATATCACTTGCAAGCAGCACTAGGGTTGGCCGCAGGGCCTTCCTTGGTCTGCTTGATGAACGGGATGGTGCCGTCTGCGTTGTAGGCAAACTCCTCGATCGCCACCGAACGGCGGTACTCGCCGCCACCCGGCAGTTTGGCGTTGTGGTAGATGATGTAGTTCTTGCCGTTGAACTCAATGATGGCCTGGTGGATGGTCTTGACCTTGACGTTCTTCGACATGATGACGCCCTGGTACTTCCACGGACCGGTGGCGCTTGGGCCGGTCATGTAGGCCGTCTCCTCCGGGAATTCGCGCGAGTACGACAGGTAGTAAGTTCCGTTATGCTTATGCAGGTAAGAGGCTTCGGTGAAGCGCTCCACGCCGACGGTGTGAATCGGACCATCCAGTTCGATCATGTTCGGCTTCAGCTTCGCATACTTCAGCACCGAGTTACCCCAGTAGAGATAGGCCTGGCCATCGTCATCCTGGAAAATCGCGGGATCGATATCGTCCCAGGCGATCTGCGTTTCCAGCGTCATGTCGTTGGTGATGAGCGCCGAACCACGCGCATCGACAAACGGGCCTTCCGGCTTGTCGGAGACGGCGACGCCGATGGCGCGGCCCGGAATGCTGGCGTGATCCACCGTCGCGTAGAAGTAGTATTTTCCATCGCGCTTGGTGATGTCGGCAGCCCACGCATCGACCTTGCCGATCGCCCACTTGAAGGCCGATGGTGCAATTGGCGAGCCACGGTCGGTCCAGTTCTTCATGTCGCAGCTGCTGTACATGCGCCATTCCTTCATGACGTAGTCCTTGTCGGTCGGCGACGCCTGGTCGTGACCGACGTACAGATAGGCCACGCCGTTTTCCACGAACGCCGCCGGATCGGCGGTGAACAGTTTCGGCAGGATCGGATTGGCGGCGTGCGCCGCGCAAGCCAACAAGCTCGCCGCTGCGAACATCAAACTCTTTTTCAAGATACTCTCCAGTGTTGTAGGTTTATTTTTTATTACCGCGCATCGTCATCACGCGCTGTACGACGCAGAAGATGAACAGCAGGCCGCCGATGACGATCTTGGTCCACCATGAACTGAGCGTGCCATCGAAGGCGATCAGCGTCTGGATGGAACCCAGCACCAGCACACCGGTCAGCGCGCCAGCCACGTAGCCGTAACCGCCGCTGAGGAGCGTGCCGCCGATGACCACGGCGGCAATCGCATCCAGCTCCGTGCCTTGCGCATGCAAGCCGTAACCGGACAGCATGTAGAACGAGAACAGCACACCGGCCAGCGCTGCGCAAAAACCGGAGAAGGCGTAGATCAGCACCTTGGTGCGCGCCACGCGCAAACCCATCATCAGCGCCGATTGCTCATTGCCGCCGACAGCGTAGATGGCGCGGCCAAAGGGCGTGCAGTGCGCCACATAGATCGCGGCAGCCAGGGTAAGCAGCGCAATAAACGCACCCGGCGACAGGAAGCAGTCTCCAATCGGCAGCTGCGTTTGCGACATCGCGACAAAGAACGGATCGTCGATGGTGATCGAGTTAATGCTGATCAGGTAGCACAGCCCGCGCGCCAGGAACATGCCGGCCAGCGTCACAATGAACGGCTGCAGCTTGAAATAATGGATCAACGCGCCCATGGCCGCGCCGAACACCGTGCCCAACACCAGCGCCACGGCAATCACCAGCAACGGCGGCCAATGCAAGGTTTGCAGCATCCACGCGCAGATCATGGTGGTCAGTGCCAGCACCGAGCCGACCGACAGGTCGATGCCGCCGGAAAGGATGACAAAGCTCATGCCGACCGCGATCACCAGCAGGAAAGCATTATCGATCAACAGGTTGAACAGCACCTGAACGGACAGGAAGCCCGGATACGCGGCGCCACCGGCGCCCAGCAACACCACCAGCAGGAATACGGTAATCAGCGATGTAAAGTATGGCGAAGACGTGAGCTTCATTACGCATTACCTCGCACGCTACGGCGCCACATGTTTTTAAACTCCGAGGACTGCGACACGCAAACCAGGAATACGACCACCGACTTGACCACCATGTTCACCTCCGGCGGCAGGCCGATGGAATAGATGGTGTAGGTCAGCGTTTGAATAATCAGCGCGCCGATCACGCTGCCGGCCAGGCTGAATTTTCCGCCGGCCAGCGAAGTGCCGCCCAGCGTCACGGCCAGGATGGCGTCCAGCTCCAGCAGCAGGCCGGCGTTGTTCGCATCCGCGCTCTTGATATTGGAAGTGATCATCAGGCCCGCCACGCCTGCGCATGCGCTGCAAAACACGTAGACAAAGAAGATCAGCACCGCGGTCTTCAAGCCGGCCAGCCGCGCGGCCACCGGGTTGATGCCGACCGACTGGATGAACAGGCCAAGCGCAGTCCTGCGCAACAGCAGCGCGGTGACAATGAACACGGCAGCCACGATGTACAGCGAGAACGGCAAGCCAAACAGATAGCCGCTGCCGAGGAAGAAGAACGGCTTGTAGTACACCGTGATGATCTGGCCATCGGTGAACAGCTGCGCCAGGCCGCGCCCCGCCACCATCAGGATCAGCGTGGCGACAATCGGTTGCAGGCCAAGACCGGCCACCAGTGCGCCGTTCCAGGCGCCGCACAGCAGCGCCGCACCCATGGCGGCAGCCAGCGCAAGCCACATCGGCGTGTTGGCGACATATTCCGGCACACCGTTTTGCATGACCATGGTGCCGCCAATGAGCATCGCCGCGACCGTGCCACTGATGGCCACCGTGGCGCCGACCGAGATGTCGATGCCGCGTGTGGCGATCACCAGCGTCATGCCGATGGCGGCGAGGATCAGCGGTGCGGCGCGGTTGGCGATGTCGATCAGGCTGCCATACAGGTGACCGTCCTTGATCTCCAGGTGAAAGAAGCCGGGAACCATGATCAAATCAATCAGCAGCAGAATCGCCAGCGCGGCCAGCGGACGGAATAAGGGGTGGTGCAACAACTTATGCATTTGCATCTCCAGCGGCAATCACGTGCAGCACGGTGGTTTCGTCCAGCGCGCCGCGCGGATACTCGCCGCCTGCCTTGCGGTCCCGCATGACGACAATGCGGTCGCTCACGCGCAGCACTTCCGGCAGCTCGGACGAAATGAACAGGATGGACATGCCCTTGCGGCACAGGGCCGACACGTAGTCCATGATCTCCTGCTTGGCGCGCACGTCGATGCCGCGCGTCGGCTCGTCCAGGATCAGCAGCTTCGGATCGGTCACCAGCCAGCGCGCCAGCAGCACCTTTTGCTGGTTGCCGCCGGAGAGCGAGCCGATAGGCGTTTCGATGCTGGCGGTCTTGATGCCCAGCGCCTTCACGTATTCTTCCGCCAGCTGCTGCTGACGTTTCAAGGGAATGGCGCGCATGATGCCCATGCGGGCTTGCAGCGCCAGGATCAGGTTTTCGCGCACCGACAGTTCGAGGATGGCGCCTTCGTGCTTGCGGTCTTCGGAGCAGAAGCCGATGCCGGCGGCGATGGCGTCGCGCGGCGATGCGAAGCTTTGCTCCTTGCCGTCGATGGTGATCGTGCCGCCATCCGCCTTGTCCGCGCCGAACAGCAAGCGCGCCGCCTCCGTGCGGCCGGAGCCCAGAAGGCCGGCAAGACCCAGCAACTCGCCTTTGTGAATGTCCAGATCCATCGGTAGCAACGCGCCCCTGCGGCTCAAGCCGACCGCGCGCAGGAAGGATTGCAGGCGCGATGGCTCGGCCGCCACGGCCGCAGCAACCGGCGCGGCAGCTTCGGTGGCCACTGGTGCGCCGACCATCTTGTTGACCAGTTCAACGCGCGACAGGTCGGCGGCCAGGTACTCCCCTTCCCGCTCGCCGTTGCGCATCACCGTGATGCGATCCGAAATCGCATACGTCTGGTCCAGGAAGTGCGTCACGAACAGAATCGCCATGCCCTGCTCGCGCAGGCCGCGCAAAACGCTGAACAGCAGATCCACTTCCTTTTCATCCAGCGAGGAAGTCGGCTCGTCCAGTATCAGCACCTTGGCCGACACCAGCAGCGAACGCGAAATGGCCACCATCTGCTGGATCGCCAGCGGATAGTGCGCCAGCGGCAGCGTCACATCGATCCTGATCTGCATCCGCTCCAGCAGCGCGGTCGCCTGCCGGGTCATGGCCGACCAGTCGATGCGGCCAAACTTGCGCGGATAACGGCCAATGAAGATATTCTCCGCGACCGACAGGTTCGGGCACAGATTCACTTCCTGATACACGGTGCTGATGCCGTGGTTCTGCGCATCCAGCGTGGACTGCGGCTGTATCGCCTGGCCGGCCAGCAGGATCTGTCCATGGTCCGGCGCATACACGCCGGTCAGCACCTTGATCAGCGTGGACTTGCCGGCGCCGTTCTGGCCCATCAGCGTATGCACTTCACCGGGGAAGAGATTGAGCGACACGGCATTCAAGGCCTGCACACCGGTGAAGGCCTTGCTGATGCCGCGCAGCTCCAGCACCGGAGTCGCGGGTGCGGAAGAGATCATCGTCATCGCATCAGTATTTACGGTTCGGGAATTCCTTGGCCGCGACTTCTGCCGGGAATACGCTTTCCTGCGTCACCACGCGCTTCGGCACAGCCTTGCCGCCGACGACATCCCTGGCGATCTGCATCAGCTGGGGGCCGAGCAGCGGATTGCATTCCACCGTCACGTTCAGCTTACCGGCGATCATGGCTTCAAACGCGCCTTTCACGCCGTCGATGGAGATGACGATGATGTCCTTGCCCGGCTTCAGGCCAGCCTCCTCGATCGCCTGGATCGCGCCAATGGCCATGTCGTCGTTGTGCGCGTACAGCACGTTGATCTTCTTGCCTTCGGCTTTCAGGAAGGCTTCCATCACTTCCTTGCCCTTGGCGCGGGTGAAGTCGCCGGTCTGCGAGCGGATCACCTTCAGCTTCGCATTACCGGCGATGGCTTCTTCAAAGCCCTTCTTGCGGTCCAGCGCGGGCGCGGAACCAACGGTGCCTTGCAGTTCAACGATATTCAAAACGGCATCAGGCGTCTTCTTTTGACGCTCGACCAGCCAGTTGCCGGCGCGACGCCCTTCCTCCACGAAGTCCGAACCGAGGAAGCTGACGTACAGCGAAGGATCGCTGACCTTGACGGCGCGGTCGGTCAGAATCACCGGGATCTTGGCGCGTTTGGCTTCCAGCAGCACCGTGTCCCAGCCCGATTCCACCACCGGCGAAAACGCGATCACGTCCACGCGCTGGGCGATGAAGGAGCGGATCGCCTTGACCTGGTTTTCCTGTTTTTGCTGGGCGTCGGCGAATTTGAGGGTCACGCCCTCCTTCTTCGCGGCGTCCTTGATCGATACCGTGTTCGCGGTGCGCCACTCGCTTTCGGCGCCCACTTGCGAGAAGCCGATCACCAGCGGCTTGGCGGCGAATGCAGCCGGCACGCCCAGGGTGAAGGCGGCGGCGAGGCCGGCGGCCAGTACGGTTCTGCGATGGATTGTCATGGCAATGTCTCCAGATGAGTTTTTTATAGTGTTATTCGGATCAATACTATGAGAAACACAAATATCTATCCAATGATATTTTCGCGTTCTGCAATATCATTTTTGGTATGTCAGCGCAGCAGCCGCAGGCCGTACAGGCCGCCGGCGACCGATCCGTCGCGGGCGACGAACTTCACTACCAGCTTGCCAGCCGTTGCCGTACCGGGCGGCACGGGGTAATCGCGGCTGTACAGCTCCTGCGGGGCGCTGGCGTCCAGCCGCACTTCGGCCAGCAGCCTGTCGTTGATCAGGATATCGAAGCGGCGGCCGGCGTCTAGTTTTGAATATGTCAGCCGCAGGATGCGGGCTTCGCCTTTTTTGTCGGTCAGGTCGTAGCTGAACCAGCTGGTGGCGTGGCGCCAGTGTTTACCCTTGTTGATGCCGGCGTCCGCGCCTTCGGCCTTGAAGAAGTGATCGGATTCAGGCTGCTGCTCGCCCGGCGCCACCTGGTCGATTGTCTGGGCGTCAAGCGCGAGGCGTTCCTTTTCATCCTGCGCGGCTTGCGCGCGGCGGCGCGCCAGGTCGCCCGGCGTGGAATACGGCCAGTAGACGACGTAGCGCGCATCGTGCACGCGGAAGAATGGGACGAAGGTCGTCGGACCGGCGCTTGTCGACTGCACCAGCCCCGGCGCGGTGAAGGTCAGCGGCCGGCCGGGCACACGGCGGAATCGGCCGGCGAAGGCCGGACTGTCGCTCACCAGCACCGGGGCCCGCTCCAGCGGGCATACCGGTCCGCTGGCGATGTGCCCCATGCGCGAGTCGTCGGCCAGGTAATTCAGCTGCTCGCCGGGGAACGGATTGGTTTTCGCCGCCAGCACCAGGGGACCATGCAGCACCGCGTAGTAGGCGGATTTGTCCGGCATCTGCTCCAGGCGTGTGGTCATCGGCAGGTGGACGACGACTTTGTCGCCATCACGCCAGGCGCGGCGCACGTTGACGTAGCGGTCCGCGCCAATGGCGGCGGCCACTGGCTTGCCGTTGACGGTGATGCGCAACGCACCCTGCGCCACCCATTCCGGATAGCGGATCTTCAGCGTGAAGGTCTTGTTGCCCTTGACGGTGATGGTGCTGCTGTCTTCATCCGGGAAGCGGTTGGACTGGCGGATTTGCACGCCCTGCTCTTTCCAGTCCAGCGTGGATGGGATGAACAGGTTGACATACAGACTGTCGCCGCGATGCGCGTAGATGAATTCTCCATACTTGGCGTGGCTTTCGAGGCCGGAGCCAACGCAGCACCACATGGCTTTCTGCGGCTGCGAATAGACTCGGTAGTGGTTCGGCCGCATCGGCGTAAAGTAGACGAAGCCGCCGCTGCCGGGCCGCTGCGACGACAGGATGTGGTTGTACAGTGCACGCTCGTAGTAGTCGGCGTAGCTGCCCTTGGCGTCGCCGGTGAACAGCAGCTCCGTGAGCTTGAGCATATTGTAGGTATTGCACGTCTCCGGCCCTTCGACTTCTTCGATCATCGATGAGAAGTCTTTGTCGTCGTGGAAGTGCTCCTTGACGCTGTTGCCGCCGATGGCAACGGTGCGGTGATCGTGGACGGTCTGCCAGAAGAACGCCGCCGCACGCTGCCAGTCGCGGCGCGACGTGATGTCGCCGATGCGCTTGAAGCCGATGACTTTCGGGATCTGGGTATTGGCGTGCAGGCCAGTCAGTTGGTCCTTGTCTTCTTCCAGCGGCTGCAGGATGGCCTGGTGCGAGAAGCGGATGGCGAGGTCCATGTATTTCTGCTGGCCGGTCATTTGCGCGACATCGGCCAGGACTTCGTTCATGCCGCCGTGTTCCGCGCGCAGCATGGACTGCATCTGCTCTTCGGTCAGGTGCGAGGTCAGGTCCAGCGTCCAGTCGCACAGGGCGATCAGCGCGGTGCGGGCATCCTGGTTGCCGGCGTAGACGTAAGCATCGCGCAGGCCTGCATAGGTTTTGTGCAGGTTGTACCATGGCACCCACTTGCCGTTGACGGAGAAGTTGTCGGCCTGGAGTTTGCCTTGGACGATGTCCCGCCACGCGCTGGCGCCACCGGGGACGCCGCCGATGTAGCCGTCGCCGCTGGCGTGCTGGCAACGCTTGAGTTCCGCAACGAAGTAGTTCAGGCGCTTGAGGACTTCGCTGTCGTCGGTGGCGGCGTACATCAGGGCCAGCGCGGAGAGATAGTGGCCGCCCATGTGGCCATCGAGGCCGGTGGATTCCCAGTTGCCGTAAGTTGGCTGCTTGAGCGGCAGGCCGGCTTCACGCAGGAATGGCGCCAGCAGGCGGTCGGCGTCCAGCGAGAGGATGTAGCGCAGGTCGGTCTGCTGGGCTTCCAGGAATGGGCTTGGGCCGAGACGCACGGCGTTCAGCGGGAAAAGGGCGACCTGGCCGCTTTCGCGCGCAGCAGCATTGCCATCAGCTGCGTTGGCCGCGCCGCCCGTCGCCGATTCCGAGCCGCCGGCCAACGCGGCTGCCGGCATGCCGTTTTGCGCGGCCGGGGCGGTTGTGCCTTTGGCGAAAACGCCCTGCGACGCGACTGTGGCTGCGGCGCCGGCGGCCAGCTTCATTGCGCGGCGGCGCGAGGACTGGCTGGCCATTATTTCGCCGGCAGCTGGTTGCTGCGATACTTGTTCAGGTCCGCCTGATCGACGCTCGGCCAACCGGCGGCATCGAACTTCATTTCCATGATCTTGAGCTTTTGCAGATAATTGTCCGCTGTCTCGTAGGCGTGCAGCACCAGATAATCCTTGCCGTCCATGGTGTAGGCGCTGTTGTGGCCCAGGCCTTTCCAGTCCTTGTCGCCGGCGATCAGCAGCGAGCCGCCGCCCTTCACCATGTCGACGCCGTTCTTGTCCAGGTAGGGGCCGGTCACCTCTTTTGAGCGGCCGACCATGACGTGATAGGTGCTGTCAGCCTTCTTGCAGCACAAGCCGAACGACACAAACAGATAGTAGTAATCGCCTTTCCTGAAAATGAACGGCGCCTCGATCTCGCCCGGCCCCGCCTTCTCCGTGGCTGCGGCTTCGCCGCTGGTGCGGCTGGCGATGGCGTGCCACTCCTGCGGCTCGGCCAGGCCGGTCCACTCCCTGTTCAGCTTCACCAGTTTCAAGCCGCTCCAGAAAGAGCCGAACGACATCCAGGCATTGCCTTTGCCATCCTCGATCACATTCGGATCAATGGCGTTCCAGTCGTCGCGCACCGGCACCGACTGCAATACCATCCCCTGGTCCTCCCAGCGGTAATCGGGCGAGCGCGGATTCAACGTTTTATTGACGGTGACGCCGATGCCGGACGTGTTCTTGCCAAAGCCCGAAACGGAATAGTACAGATAGTATTTCCCGTCATGGAACTGCACGTCCGGCGCCCAGATATGATCGTCAAACGTCGGTGCGGCCTTCTTCGCCCACGTAGGCTGGCCCTTGAACACGCGGCCCTCCGGCGTCCAGTTCTTCATATCCTTCGAACTGTAGAAGGTGATGCCCGGCCCCGTGCTGAACACGTAGTAGGTATCGCCCTCCTTCGCCATCACCGGATCGTGCACGCTCACTTCCTTGGCCGAGCAGCCCATCGCAGCCAACACCAGCGCCACCGTCGATAAAACATACTTCATTGTGTACTCCGTTTAATTGCCAGTCCGCGCGCCCCAGATGGACACGCCGTCCACCGATTGCGCCGTCCACGTCACCACAAACGCACTGGCGTTGGTGTTCCACTGGCGCGACAGCACGCCAGCAAAAGTCCCGGTGGCTCCGAGCGCAATGGTGATCTTGTTGCCGCCGTCATGCTTCCACGTGCCGCTGGCCGTACCGGACACCGTACCATCCGCCGCCAGCACCACACTCTGCGACGCCTTGATGGCGGTCGAGATGTCCTTGCCGTGATTGATCATCTTGTACGTGCCCACCACATCCGCCGCCGTCACTTCCGCCGACAGCGTGGTCGAGTTCTTGCTCAACGGCGCATAACGGAACGGCGACACCACCAGCCAGCCGTCCGCATTGATGAACATCTCATGCACGCGGATCTGGTGCAGCTCACCGGTGCCAGGGAAGCGCGTATGGAAGATCAGGAAGTACTGGCCGGTGGACGCTTCATAGTAGGCCGAATTGTGGCCCGGCGATACGTAGCCCAGCGGCGTTCCCGTCTCGCCGGCCGCCAGCGCGAACTGGTAATTGCCCATGATCTTCTGACCATATGGCGCGATCGACGCATCGTCAAACAGCGGCAATGCGGGATTGGCCTTGACGTTGGCCATATCGTTGTCCTTGGCGTCCAGATACGGGCCGTCCGGATTCAG
Source organism: Duganella alba (assembly GCF_009674495.1). GTDB lineage: Bacteria > Pseudomonadota > Gammaproteobacteria > Burkholderiales > Burkholderiaceae_D > Rugamonas > Rugamonas alba. The sequence goes on from NZ_WKJN01000004.1 coordinate 147,740, forward strand.
CGACCGCGAAACGCGCATGTTGTATGCACCGTTGGCATCCAGCCCGCCAAAGGACGTGAACAGGTAGTAGTACTTCGACTGCGGGCTGTACATCACATACGCGCCTTCGATGCGCGCGTGGTTGCCGCCCATCAGATGCTTGCCATAGCCTTGGCCCGGCTTCTGCAAGCCGGTGGCAGTGTCCATCTCCAGGATGAAGATGCCGCCCGAGTAGGAGCCGTAGATCATCCACAGCTTGCCGCTCTGGTCGAAGAAGGTGTTCGGATCGACCACATTCGGCATCGTCAGCGCATCGTAGATGGTGACGCCGTCTTCGCTCGGCAGGCCCCACATGCCGGACTTGAGCAGGATCTGCCTGTTGACGTAAGGGCCTTCCACCTTGTCCGCCACGGCGATGCCGAGGGCAGAGCGCGGCGAGTCGCCCTTGCAGGCGCAGTAGTAGTGATAGAACTTGCCGTCCGCGAGCTTGACCACGTCCGGCGCCCACAGGTCGGTTACCTGTGCCCAGGCGAAGGTGTCGGCCAGCGCGGTCACCACGTTGTTGAACAGCGGGTTGGTTGCGGTGACGTTGTCGGCGATCTTGGTCCAGTTCATCAGGTCAGTCGACCTGGCGGCGGCCAGGTGCGAACCGAATACGTAGAACGTGCCGTCCACCTTGATGACGGACGGATCGTGGACCGAGGCGTCGCCGAACGTGATGGTGGTTGGCGTCGGCGTCGGTGTGGTGGTCGGCGCAGGTGTCGAGGTGGCGGCGACAGTCCCGCCGCCTCCCCCACCGCCGCAACCGGTCAACAGCAGCGCAACGCCGCCCATGATGGCGCTACGGCGCGTGATCGGAATATCGTCCACGCGCTTACTCCACCGCCACCACGATCACGGCCTTGGCCGGAATCTTGACCGTCAGCTTTCCATCCGCGCCAGCGGCGGCGCTGAACGGTGCAGGCTTGATCGCGTTCGGCGACTGGAAGGTATTATGCGTATCCATCGCCGAGGAAGTCAGCACATTGCCCTTCACCGACTTGATGGACTGGCCCGGAATATTCAGCGCCACATCGGCATCCTTGTTCGGATTGGTGTTCACCAGCGCCAGATACAGCTTGCCGTCCGTGCCGCGCGCGGCCGAAGCGCTGATCTCCGGCACCTTGAAACCGCCGGCGCTGTAGTCCGGATTATCCTTGAGCGTCACCGGCAGCGAAGTCGCGCCCTGGAATGGAACGTACATCTGGTAGGCGTAGTAGGTTGGCGTCAGCAGCATCTTGTCCTTGTCGGTGATGATCATCGACTGCAGCACATTGACCATCTGCGCGATATTCGTCATGCGCACGCGCTCGGCGTGAGCGTGGAAGATGTTGAAGTTAAGCGCCGCAACCACCGCATCGCGCAGGGTATTCTGCTGGAACAGGAAGCCGGGATTGGTGCCCTTCTCCACGTCATACCAGGTGCCCCATTCGTCAACGAACAGGCCCAGTTTTTTCTCCGGATCGTTCTTGTCCATGGCGGCGCTGTTCTTCTGGATATGGCTTTCCATGCGCAGCGTGTTGGCCAGGGTGGAGATCCACTCATTTTCCTGGAAGCCGGTGGACGCGCCCTTCACTTCCCACTTGCCGGTCGGGATGGTGTAGTAGTGGAAGCTGATGCCGTCGGTCTGCTTTTTCACCTCCTTGCTCAGGACTTCGGACCAGGTCACATCATTGTCGTTGCCGCCGCTGGCGATGATCTTCGGACGATACTGCTTGGGCGCGCGCAGGAAGGTTTCCACCTGCTTGTACACATCCGAGTAGTACTGCGGGCTCATATTGCCGCCGCAGCCCCAGGCTTCGTTACCGACCGCGAAGTAAGCCACCTTGAACGGCTTGTCATGTCCATTCTTGCGGCGCATATTGGCCAGCGTGGACTTGCTGTCCGATGTCATGTACTCGACCCACTCCGACATCTCCTGCGCGCTGCCGGTGCCGAGGTTGCCGTTGACGTAGGCGTCCGCGCCCAGCATCTCAACCAGATCAAAGAATTCGTGCGTGCCGACGGCGTTGGATTCATCCACGCCGCCCCAGTTGGTGTTGACCTTGACCGGACGCTTTTCGCGCGCGCCGATGCCGTCGCGCCAGTGATATTCGTCGGCGAAGCAGCCGCCCGGCCAGCGCACCAGCGGCACGTGGATGTTCTTCAGCGCGCCGACCACGTCGTTGCGCCAGCCCTTGGTGTTCGGGATCTTCGATTTCGGGCCGACCCACAGGCCTTCATAGATGCCGGTGCCCAGGTGCTCGGCGAACTGGCCGTAGACGTCCTTGTTGATGACGGCGCCAGGCTTGGCGGCATCAATGGTCAGGCTGACCGCATCGGCCGCGAAAGCACCGCCGGAAGCCAGCATGCACAGGGCGAGTACGCCACGTTGGATTTGATTCATATCTCCGTCTCCTTGATTTTATAGTTGGATGACAAAGCCGCCATGCGGCTTGATGGTTACGACCACTTTTTTTCCGGCAGCGATGCTGCGCTGGCTGAAATCACGCTCGCCTTCGCCGTCGGTGATGACGACGCCTTGCTTCTTGCCGACGAAGGACAGATCCAGCGTCAGCGTTTTATCGGCCGTGGTGGCGTTGATGCCGGCGATGTACCAGGTGTCCCCGGCACGGCGCGCGATCACGGCGTACTTGCCGGGATAGCCGTCCACCAGCCGGCTGTCGTCCCAGCTGCGCGGCAGCTCTTGCATGAACTGTTTGACGTAGGCCGGCACGGTGGCCATGCCCTCGGGGATTTCCACAAAGTGCTGGATTCCCGACAGGTACAGCACCGATGTGGCCAGCTCAAAGCCGTTGCGGCTGGCGCGTTTGATCTTGGGGATGTCGCCAAACACCACCGGCGTAAAGTCCATCGGGTCGAACAGGTTGCGGGCAAAGGGCAGCATGGCGGCGTGGGCCGGCATCTTGTCTTCGTCCACCTGCTCGAAACTGGTGAACTCGAAGCCGCGCACCGCCTCCATGGTCATCAGGTTGGGCCAGGTGCGCGTCCACCCGCGCGGCAGCGTGGCGCCGTGGAAGTTGACCAGCAGGCCGGCGTCGGCGGCGTCGCGCAGGATGTCGACGTAGTAGGCGATCATCGACTGGCCATCGCCACCAAAGAAGTCGATCTTGACGCCCTTGATTCCCATATCGCGGATGCGCTTGAATTCCTTCACGCGCTGGTCGTGCGTCAGCAACTGGCTCTTGGGCGAGTATTCGGTCTTGTTCCAATCGCCCGACGAGTTGTACCACAGCAGAAGGCCGATGTTTTTTGTGGCGGCGTAGTCCGCGAGCTGCTTGATCTTGTCGTAGCCTATCTTGCGGTCCCAGTCGGCATCGACCAGCGTGTAGTCCCAATGCATGTCGGCTGCGTAGTCGATGAACTTTTTCTGCACATCGTAGACGGTGGCGTCATCCTTGAGGATGCCCCAGCTCCATGATGCGTGGCCGGGCTTCACCAGCGATGCGTCGAAGGCGATGGCCGGTGCGGCCAGGTCGGTCCCCAGCGTGGAGTTGGTGACCGCCGCCAGCGAGCCGAGGGCGACCAGGCGCCACGGTGACGTCAGCGTGCCTTCCACTTCCGCCATCAGACCGCCGTTGGTGTAAACCTCTGCGGGCATGGGATTGCCGATGCTGTATTTGCCGCCACTGGCGTCCTGCGCGAGGCGGGAGGCTTGCCAGGTGCCGTCCATATTGGCTTCGGAGATGGCGATCCAGTTGGCGCCTGCCTTGAACAAGGCCGGGAAGACCCAGCCTGCTTCCGTCGGCGACCTGGTGCCGGCCGGGATCTCCATCTGGTAGTGTTCTTCGTAGGATGGATTGGTGTTGCTCCATCCGGTTTGTGCGACAGCCATCGGCTGCAGCCAGGCCTTGGCGCCGGCAGGCAGCGCGAACGTGGTGTGCTCCTGTACCAGCTTTTTCAGCGGCAGCGATGGTTCGGCAACCACGTAGCGGAATGCAACGCCGTCGTTCGATACGCGGAAGGTGATGTCCATCTTCTGCTGCCTGGCGTTTTGCAGCGACCAGGTTTGTTCGTTGGCGCGGTAGCTGATGTCCTTGCGTTTGCCGACGGCCATCTGGTAGTGGTCTTCCACCACGCGCGGCGTACTTGTGGCGGTCAGTGTCAGGTCGTCGGTCAGATTGGCGCCGGCGAGTTGCAGGCCAAGATCGGAGGCCAGCAGGACAGGCTTGCCGTCGCGGGCGATGGCGTAAGTCAGTTTTCCATCCGCCTCGCGCACGGTGACAGCGATGTGCTGGTCCGGGCTGCGGAGCGCGGCGGTTTGTGCGGCAGCGGTCGGCGTGATGCCGACAAGGGATGCGGCGGCGCAGGTCAGCGCCGTGACTAAGGTTGTCTTCACCATGTTCCTACCATTTTTATGGTTGCTATACCCCGCCGCATCGATGTGCGGTGTCTCCGGGGGCGAACGGTGCTACTGCAGGCGGTTTATACCCAGCCTGCGTCGACGATGAATTCCTGCGCGGTGCACATGGCGCCGTCGTCGGCGGCCAGGAACAGCACCATCGATGCGACGTGCTGCGGCATCAGTTTGTTTTGCAAACACTGGTTGCGCTTGATGTCTTCCTCGCCGGCGTCGTCCAGCCACAGGTCGATCTGGCGTTGCGTCATGACCCAGCCTGGCGTGACGGTGTTGACACGGATGCCGTGCGCGCCGAATTCACGCGCCAGGCCGCGCGTCAGGCCGTGCGTGGCCGCCTTGGTGGTGGCGTAGGCTGGATAGCCGGCGTTCTTGACGTGCCAGGAGATGGAGCCGACGTTGATGATGGAGCCGGCGCCCTTCTTCTTCATGCCTTCCAACACCGCCTGGCAGGTGAAGAACATCGGACGCTGGTTGACGGCGATGCACTTGTCCCAGAATTCCTGCGTGACGTCGGCGGTTTCGTGGCGCTGGTCGTTGGCGGCGTTGTTCACCAGGATGTCGAAGTCGCCGACAAGGCCGGATAGTTCGGTCATCGTGGCTTGCAACGCCGGGATGTCTGTGATGTCACACTGGCGGAACAGCGGTTCGGGATAGCCGGCTTCCTTCACGCGGCGGATCAGCGCCAGACTGGGATCGCGGGCGATGTCGACGAAAGCGACTTGCGCGCCCTGCTCGGCGAACGAAATCACCATCGCTTCGCCGATGCCGGTGCCGCCGCCGGTGATGAATACGCGCTTGCCGCGCAGGCTGCCGAACTTGGCCAGTTGTGTCATACAGTCTCCGTTATGTACGTCTATTTTATTTTCGAGTCAATTCGCCATCGCGGCGCAGCCAGGTGGCCGAGCCGTTGTCGCGCAGGACTTCAGGCAGCAAGGCCTGCGACAGGTTCTGGTAGCTCACCGGACGCAGGAAGCGCGAGATCGCGCCCGTTCCAACCGACGTCGAGCGGCCGTCCGAAGTCGATGGGAACGGACCACCGTGCACCATGGCGCTGCATACTTCCACGCCGGTCGGATAGCCGTTGGCCAGGATGCGGCCGACTTTACGTTCCAGCACTGGCAGCAGCGACTGCGCCGCTTCCAGATCGCCCTCGTCCATTTGCAGCGTGGCGGTCAGCTGGCCTTCCAGCTTCTCCGCAACCTGGCGCAGTTCCGCTACGTCCTTGCACGCCACCACCAGCGAAGCCGGTCCAAAGATCTCTTCCTGCAGCGCATGCTGCGACAGGAAGGACGCAGCGCTCGACACGAACAGCGCCGGAGCACCCTTGCCTTCCGCCTGCGGCGCCAGCGCCAGAGTCTTCACATCCGCATGCTCCACCAACTGGCTGACACCGCGCGCGAAGTTGCCGGCGATCCCCGGCGACAGCATCGAGCAGGCCGCACCACCCACCAGCGCCTGCGACGCTGCGGCGGTAAAGCGGTCCAGATCAGGGCCGGCGATCGCCAGCACCAGACCAGGGTTGGTGCACAGCTGCCCGACGCCCAGCGTCAGCGAACCGGCGAAACCAGCGGCGATATCTTCGGCGCGGTTTTTCAGCGCCTGCGGCAGCAGGAACACCGGATTGATCGAACTCATTTCCGCATACACCGGAATCGGCACCGGACGCGCGGCCGCAGCGGCCATCAACGCCATACCGCCGCCACGCGAGCCGGTGAAGCCGACCGCCTTGATGGCCGGATGACGCACCAGCTCAATACCCAGCTCATTGCCAACGCCGGTCAGCAGCGAGAACACGCCAGCCGGCAGGCCGCAGATCTCGACCGCTTTCACCACAGCGCGGCCGACCAGCTCCGAGGTGCCCGGATGCGCAAAGTGCGCCTTCAGCACCACAGGGCAGCCGGCGGCCAGCGCCGACGCGGTGTCGCCACCGGCCACAGAAAACGCCAACGGGAAGTTACTGGCAGCGAAAACAGCCACAGGGCCAAGGCCGATCATGCGCATGCGCAGGTCGGGACGCGGCGGCGTCCGATCCGGCAGAGCTTTGTCAAAGCGCACATCGTGCCACGAGCCTTCGCGCAGCAGGTTGGCAAACATTTTCAGCTGACCGACGGTGCGGCCACGCTCGCCCTCGATACGGACGCGCGGCAGACTGGTCTCCGCCATCACGCGCTCCACCAGCTCATCGCCCAGCTCCATGATCTGGTCGCCGATAGTTTCGAGGAAGTAGGCGCGCTTGTCGTCGCTCAGCGCACGGAAGGTGTCGAACGCTTCGTCGGCCAGGCGGCAAGCCTGGTCGATCTGCGCTGCGTCCACGGTGCGGAACTCAGGTTCGATGACCTGGCCCAGCGCCGGGTTGTAGGCACGGACGCCAGCGCCCGTGCCCTTGACGGCTTTGCCGCCGATGAGTGCATCACCGGTAATGATCATAGGGTTTTCACTTTCGCGACTTCGGTTTTAAACACGGCCAGCTTGTTGCGCAGGGCCGGACCAAATTGCGGCGAGTCGATTTCAAAGGTTTCGCCAGGCTGCACGACAATGTTATCAGCCACGCTCAGGGTTGCGGTGCCGAAGAAATGCACGTGTACGTCGCCCGGACGCTTGAACAGCGGGTACTTGAAGTGGTGATGCTCCAGGTTGGCGATGGTGTGCGACATATTCTGTTCGCCGCTGAAGAACGGCTTCTCCCAGCGTACCTTGCCTTGCTTGTCGTAGATGCGCGAAGTGCCTTCGATGCTGGCGGGCGCTTCGCCGACCAGCAGCGCAGGACCCAGGCCGCAGACGCGCAGCTTGGAGTGCGCCAGGTACAGGTAGTTCTGGCGTTCGGTCACGTGGTCCGAGAACTCGTTACCGATGGCGAAGCCGACACGATATGGCTGGCCGTCGTCGCCGATCACATACAGACCGGCGACTTCCGGTTCTTCACCGCCATCCAGCGCGAAGTCCGGCATCGCCAGATCCTGGCCGCTGGCGGCAACGATGGAACCATCGCCCTTGTAGAACCATTCCGGCTGCACGCCGGCGCTGCCGGCGGCTGGCTTGCCGCCTTCCACGCCCATGCGGAACATCTTCATGGAGTCGCTCAGCGATTCGACGTCGCCGCCGATTTTCTTGTGCATGGCGTCGCGGGTGTCGGCGCTGCCCAGGTGGGTCAGGCCGGTGCCGGTGACGTAGGTGTGGGCGTCGTCGGTGTGATCCAGCGGCGACAGCAGGCGGCCGGCCGCGGCCACGGCGTCGAAGGCCGTGGTTTGCGCACCAACCGATTTGTCCACCAGCGCGGCCAGGCCGACCGATTTGCGGATCGCATCCTGGGCCAGCGCGTAGGTCGTGCTGTAGCCGCCGATGATGCGGATGGTGTTCTGTTCCAGCACGCCGACCTGGCGCGCGCCTTGTTCGTTCTTGAATTGTACGAGTAGCATGAAGAGTCTCCGGATTAATGCGAGTGGCGTGGCACGGCGGAACCGCGATTCCCGACCAGGAAATCGAAGTCGCAGCCTTCATCGGCTTGCAGCACGTGCTCGATGTACAGCTGCTGGTAGCCGGTCTTCGGTCCAGGCGCGCTGCCCTGCACGCGAACCGCCTGGCGTGCCGCCATCTCTTCGTCCGAAATCTCCAGGTTCAGCAGACCGCCGGCACAATCCAGCGTGATCCAGTCGCCATCCTTGACGATGCCCAGCGGACCGCCGGCCATCGCTTCCGGCGCCACGTGCAGCACCACGGTGCCGTAGGCGGTGCCCGACATGCGCGCATCCGAAATCCGCACCATATCCTTGACGCCAGCCGCCAGCAGCTTCGGCGGCAGGCCCATATTGCCCACTTCCGCCATGCCCGGATAACCTTTCGGGCCGCAGTTCTTCATCACCAGTACCGAGTCCTTGTCCACATCCAGGTTCGGGTCCATGATGCGCGACTTGTAGTGCTCGAAGTCCTCGAACACCACGGCCTTGCCGCGATGCTGCATCAGCTCCGGCGTGGCGGCCGATGGCTTCAGCACCGCGCCGCGCGGCGCCAGGTTGCCGCGCAGGATGCAGATGCCGCCGTCCTTGCGAATCGGATTATCCAGCGTGCGGATGACTTCCTCGTCGTAGATCGGCGCGTCGTTGCAGTTTTCCCAGATGGTCTTGCCGTTGACGGTAAGCGCGTTCGGGTGCGGCAGGATGTTACCGTCGCCCATGCGGCGGATCACGCCCGGCAGGCCGCCGGCGTAATAGAACTCTTCCATCAGGAAGCGGCCCGACGGCAGCAGGTCGACGATGGTTGGCGTGCCACGGCCCACGCGGGTCCAGTCTTCCAGCTCCAGATCGACACCGATACGGCCGGCGATGGCCTTCAGGTGGATCACGGCGTTTGTCGAACCGCCGATGGCGGCGTTGACGCGGATCGCGTTTTCAAAATTCTCCTTGGTCAGGATCTTCGACAGTTTCAGATCCTGCTTCACCATCTCGACGATGCGGATGCCCGACATATGCGCCAGCACATAGCGGCGCGCGTCAACGGCGGGGATGGCGGCATTGTGCGGCAGCGAAGTGCCCAGCGACTCGGCCATGCAGGCCATGGTCGATGCGGTGCCCATGGTGTTGCAGGTGCCGGCGGAACGCGAGTGGCCCGCTTCGGCGCCGATGAAATCGTGCATCGAGATTTCGCCAGCCTTGACCTGCTCGTGCAGTTGCCAGACGGCGGTGCCGGAGCCGATGTTCTTGCCGTTCAGTTTACCGTTCAGCATCGGGCCGCCGGTGACGACGATGGTTGGAATGTCGACCGAGGCGGCGCCCATCAGCAGCGCAGGCGTGGTCTTGTCGCAGCCGACCAGCAGGACGACGCCGTCCATCGGATTGCCGCGTATGGATTCTTCGACGTCCATCGACGCCAGGTTACGGGTCAACATCGCGGTGGGACGCAGATTCGATTCGCCGTTGGAGAAGACCGGGAACTCGACCGGGAAGCCGCCGGCTTCGTAGATGCCGCGCTTGACGTGTTCCGCCAGTTTGCGGAAGTGGGCGTTACAAGGGGTCAGTTCAGACCAGGTGTTGCAGATGCCGATAATCGGCTTGCCTTCGAATTCGTGATCAGGAATGCCCTGATTTTTCATCCAGCTTCGATACATGAAGCCATTTTTGTCCTGGGTACCAAACCACTCGGCGGAGCGCAGCTTCACCTTTTTGTCATTCTCAGACATCATTTCTCCTCAGTATTTTCCTGTGCGGAAGCCTGAATATCACGCCTCCGCATCGATAAGGGATACTAAGATGTACTGAGATAACTTTCCAATAAATTGTTTATCGATATCGATACCGAAATCGATATGCCTACACCGTGGAGAAGCGGTAAGCCATCACCGTCGAATACTCCTCGTTCGGATGCAGGATCGCCGACGGAAAATCGGGGCGATTCGGCGAATCCGGGAAGTGCTGCGGTTCGAGACAGAAGCCGCTGCGATAGCCGTAGATACGCCCTTTTCCGCTGATGCTGTCATTGAGGAAGTTGCCGCTGTAGAACTGGATACCCGGCTCCTGCGACAGCACTTCCAGCACCCGGCCGGATGCGGGATCGACCACGCGGGCCGCCACTTCCAGCGCTTTGTCAGCGGATTTATTCAGCACGAAGTTGTGGTCATATCCCGAGCCGTAGCCCAATTGCTCATCCTTTTGGCCGATCCGTTCGCCGATGGTGTGCGGCGTGCGGAAGTCGAACGGCGTGCCTTCGACGGCCGTCGGCGCGCCGGCCGGAATCAGGCCGCTGCCCACCGGGGTGTAGGCGTCGCCGAAAATGGTCAGCTCGTGGCCGAGGATATCACCCTTGCCGGCCAGGTTGAAATACGCGTGGTTGGTCAGATTCATCGGCGTGGCCTTGTCGGCGACGGCGTGGAAGGCGATACGCAATTCGTTATTGTCGCGCAGCTCGTAGATGACCGTGACTTCGGCGTTGCCAGGATAGCCCTGATCGCCGTCCGGGCTGACGTAGCTCAGGATCAGGCCCGCGGACTTGGGCGTGTTGAAGGTCTCGGCGTCCCACAGTTTGCGGTGGAAGCCCTCGGTGCCGCCGTGCAGGTGGTTGGCGCCGTCGTTCAGGTCGAGCTGATAGGTCTCGCCGTCCAGCGTGAAGCGGCCGTTGGCGATGCGGTTGCCGTAGCGGCCAATCAGCGCGCCGAAGTAGTTCGACTCGCCCATGTAGGCCGCGAGGTCGTCGAAGCCGTGGCAGACGTCGGCCAGCACGCCGTCGCGGTCCGGCACGTGCAATTCGGCGATCACGCCGCCGAGGTTGCTGATCTTTGCCACCATGCCGTTGGCGTTGGTCAGCGTGTAGAGCGTGGCTTCGCGGCCATCCGCCAGTGCGCCAAATGGGGATTCAGTAATCGTTGCTTGCATGTTGACTCTTTAATGACGCGGCGGCCGGCGGGAATATGCTTCCACGCCGGCCGCCGCCGATGTTCTATGGGACAGGAAGGTCGTCAGGCGATCGACGGCTTTCCAAAAACGGGCATACCCTGCGCGTCCCACTTCAGCGGTTTGACGAAAGTGTGACGGTCCGGATTCCACAGCGGATCGCCGATAATCTCGGTGTAGGTACGTGCATGATAAACCAACATCACGGTTTCGCCATCATCCGCCACGGTGAAACTGTTGTGGCCCGGGCCGTAGATCTTGTGTTCGAAGTCGGTTTGCAGCACCGGTTCCTTCATCTTGGTCCACGATGCAGGGTCCAGCACATCGGCGTTTTCGTCCGCCCACAGCAGACCCATGGCATAGTTTTCGTCGGTGGCGCTGGCCGAGTAGCTGATGAAGATCTTGCCGTTCTTCTTCAGGATTGACGGGCCTTCGTTGACCCAGAAGCCGCGTATCTCCCAGTCGAATTCCGGCTTGCTGAGCATGACCGGCGGGCCGCCCAGCTGCCACGGCGTTTTCATCGGCGCGATGTAGATGTTGGAATTGCCTTCGATGGCCACGTCCTTCTGTGCCCACACGTAGTACAGCTGGCCCTTGTGGGTGAAGGTGGTCGCGTCCAGGCAGAAGGTGTCGATACCGGTGTCGATCTGGCCCATGAACTCCCACTCGCCTTCCAGCGGATTGGCGTTGGTGTTGCGGATCGCGTACATGCGGTGCTGGAACAGCTTGTACTTGATCTCGCGGCTCGGCGCGGCGGCGAAGTAGACGTACCAGGCGCCGTCGTTGAAGTGCAGCTCCGGCGCCCAAACCAGTTCGCTGTAGGCGCCGGTGTCCGGCTTGTGCCAGACATCGACCTTTTCCGCGTCCACCAGGCCGGCGATGGTCGTCGCGCGGCGCAGTTCGATGCGGTCGTACTGCGGCACCGAGGCGGTGAAGTAGTAATACCCGTCGGTGTGACGGTAGATATGAGGATCGGCGCGCTGCTCGATCAGCGGAGTGAGGATGTTTTCCATTTCAGATTCCAAAAAATTAGACTGCCACATGACCCTTGGCTCCCATCTGCGCCTTGACCTCGGTGTAGTACGCATCGTCGATGCGGTACTTGAACATCAACAGTCCCATTACAGTGTGGAAGAAGCCGGGAATCAAGGTCAGCATCAGCACGATGCCATGCAGGGCAAAGGCGGTCTGCTCGTGATTCGGCTGGTACTCAAAATACGTCAGCAGCACGCCCACCAGCGCGCCGGCGATGCCCATGCCGGCCTTCTGGCAAACGGAGATGCCGCCGAAGGCGAAGCCGGACACGCGCTGGCCGGTCTTGACGGTGCCGTAGTCGATGGCCTCCGCGATGGCCGACCAGAACACCGGCGCATGCAGGTCCACCACGAACGACAGCAGGAAGTACAGCACGAAGGCCAGCATGGTGTCGCCCGGTTTGACCAGGAAGTACATCGCCGCGCTGATCACGCCAACGCCGATCTGGGTCCAGCGGAACAACTTGACCTTGCTATAGAACTTGGTGATCCAGGTCGAGGCGATCATCGACAGGATGGCGGCCGCCACGCCGGTCGACAGGAAGGCCGACACGGTGGCCGCATCGGCGCCAAGATAATACTTGGCGTAGTAGATGGCGACCGAGCCGCGCACCACGTAGCCGATGGTGCCGGTGACGCAGACGGCACACAAAATCAGCCACTGGTCGTTTTTCATCAGCACCTTGATCTGCTCGGACAGCGACTGGCGCTGCACCTTGTGCACCACGCGCTCGGTGGTGGAGAAGAAGCAGAACAGGAACAGCAGCACGCCCATGACGGCCATCACCGCCATCGCCGCCTGGTAGCCGGTGGCCGCGTTGCCGCCACCCCAGCGCTCCGACAGCAGCGGCACGATCACCGTCACCATGAAGGCGCCGACCTTGGCGAAGAACAGGCGGTAGCCGTTGGCCGACAGGGTCTGCTGCGGGTCGTTGGACAAGGCGCTGGGCAGCGAGATGTACGACACGCCGACGCCGGAAGTCATCACGGTCATGATGATGTAGGTGGAATAGGCCCATACCAGCTTGGTGCTGTAGCCCCAGTCCGGCGTGGAGAAGACGAAGAACACGCTCAGGCCATACGGCACGGCCAGGAACAGCAGCCACGGGCGATAACGTCCCCAGCGCGTCAGCACGCGGTCCGTTATCTGGCCCATCACCAGGTCGCTGGCGGCGCCGACGATCTTCACCAGCACGAACAGCAGCGCCAGGTCGGTGGTCTTCAGGCCGTAGATATCGGTGTAGAAGAAGGTAATGATCAACATCATCGACGAGATCACCACGTTCAGCGCCATGTCGCCCGCGCCAAAACCGATTTTCTCCAGTACCGACATTTTTTGATTCGACATCTTATTCCTCAAAGTGCGAGGCCGCGCCCTCGCTCAGGCGGGGACGCGGCCGGATAACGACAGGCTGCTTAGATCTTCCAGTTCAGGAACACGCCAACCGAACGATCATAGCGACGGGTATCGCGTGGGTACAGCGCCTTGTTGCTCCAGTAGTCGGTGTACTTGAAATTCAGCAGATTGGAACCGGTCAGCGTGACCGTGGTGTTCTCGTTGATCTTGTAGCCCAGCGAGCCATCCAGCGACGACATCGGCGACGCGATCAGATCCAGGCCCGGACCGCCGTCGTTGTAGGTCTGAACGAACTTCGAACGCCAGTTATACGCCAGGCGGGCCGACACGCCATACTTCTCATACAGGCCCACCACGTTGTACGACCATTTCGACATGCCGGCAAACGGCTTGCCGCTCAGGGTCGGATCGCTGGCGGTGCTGGTCTGGCCTTCGGTGTAGGTAGCATTCGCCTCCACGCCCAAGCCGCTCCAGACGCCCGGCAGCTTGTCGAAGAAGGTGCGGTACGCCACCTCGGCCCCCTGCAGATAGCCATCGTCCGTATTGAATGGACGGGTGGTGTCGTAGGTCGCACCGTTGAAGGTTTCCTTGACGACCTTGGTCTGGATATAGCCCTTGAACTCGTGGCGGAACAATGCCACGCTGGCCATGCCGGTCGACGAGAAATACCACTCCAGCGAACCGTCATAGTTACGCGCGGTGAACGGCTTCAGATCCGGATTGCCGCCCGACGCCGTCGCCAGGTTGGTGGTGCCATTGGCGTTGATGTAGGCCGTGCCTGGATTCAGCTGGGCGAAGTCCGGACGGGTCAAGGTCTTCGATACCGAGAAGCGCGCAATCACGTCCTGGCGCAACGATGCCTTGAAGTTGGCGCTCGGCAGATACGCCGTGTCGCTCGACGTTTTCGAGGTCGGCACATAGGCGGTGCCCACCATCGAGTTACCCAGCAGGTCGGAGTCGGTCTTGGTGATGCGCATGCCCAGCACGCCGTCGATTGGAATACCGGCGGTTTCCCAGCCGATGTGCGCCTTGCCGTACAAGGCGTAGTTCTTCTCTTCGTCGGCGAAGTAGGAGCCAGGGTCGAGCGCCTTGCCGGCCGAGGTGCCGGTGATCGCCTGGCGCACCGCGCCGGTATTGGAGATCAGGTAGCTGGCGCATGGCGTGTACCAGGCGGTGGTGCCCCAGTTGTTTTGCATGCTGGCGGTGCAGTTCAGGCCGGGCAGGCTGGTGACAGGAATGCCATCCGGCGCCAGCACCGAACCTTCAAACGACTTGATCGACGCGGCGGTGCGCTTGGCGGCGCGGACGCCGAAGCCGAAGTCCTTGAACAAGCCTTCGTCGGCCATGGTGTAGGTGCCGTCGGCGCGCCAGTCGGTCGACGAGCCGTGGTCGTGGCCATAACGGTCGAACAACTGGTCAAGACGGTAGTTGGCCGGATTGGTGATGTCCTGGCCGCTGTACGAAATATTCGCGCCGCCGCCGGCGTTGGTGGTCACCACCGAATTCGGCATCACGGTCAGCGTATCCAGAATCGGGTTTTGCCAGTCGTAGTCAGACAGCGTGCGCGAAATTTCGCTGCTCAGGCGCAGGCCCGGCGCGGCGTTCCAGCGGGCGCCGATGGCGTGCTGCTGGGTGACGTTGTCGGCGCGGTTGGCCTGGGTCGACATGATGGTGTTGACGTTGTGCGACGTCAGCGTTTGCAGCTGGTTCGAGCCAGGGATCTTGGTGCCGGACATGGTGTCGCCAGGGCCCCACCATGGCAGCGCCACCAGGTAATCGGTTTCGAAGTTGTTCAGGTAGTGGGTGGCCAGACCTTCCGCGTACACTTCCAGATCCTGGCTCGGCTTCCATTGCAGCGCGTAGTTGGCGGCGGTGCGGCGACGGTCGCCATGGATGGACTGCAGGCCCATCAGATCCGGACCGGTCAGGTTCGGCAGCAGCCAGCTCTTGTCGATCGGCTTGGTGTTGAAGGCACGTTCTTCCGAATAGTGGTTGCGCACATACGAGACGCCAAACAGCGCGCCGACTTCGCCGATCGGCGTCTTCCAGCGGTTGGAGATCATGCCGCTGACGTTGGGATCGGTGCGGTCGGCCTGCGAGTTGTTGGTGGCGCCGCCATTCACCGCAGCGGTAAAGCCCTTGAAATCGAACGGACGGTTGGTACGCACGTCGATCACGCCGGCGATGCCGCCCTCCGGCAGGTCGGCGGACTGCGATTTGTACACGTCCACGCGTTGCAGCATGGCCGACGGAATGTCCGCCAGCTGGATGTAGCGGCCGGTGGTGGTGAACAGTTCGCGGCCATTCAGCAGCGTGGCGATGCCCGGCAGGCCGCGGATCAGCACCGTGTTGGCTTCGCCGCCGTCGCGGCGCACCTGCACGCCGGTGACGCGGGCCAGGGTTTCAGCCACGTTGGTGTCCGGGAACTTGCCGATATCGTCCGCGACGATGGAATCGATAACGTTATCGGCATCCTTCTTGATTTTCTGGGCGCTTTGCGCGGCGCGGCGGACACCGGTCACGGTCACGGTGGCTTCGGGCTGCACGGCATCGGCGGCCGCTGCGGTTTCCTGCGCAATAACCGGGAAGGCGGTCAGCAGGCCGGCGGCGGCCAGCACGGCAACGCCGGATTTCAGGACGAGACGATGCTTTGCCTGGGACTCGCAAGTCCCGCAGATACTGTGTTTCATAGGTCTCCAGTGTTGTTTGTTTTATATAGAGCTGCGTCATAGCAGCGCCAATTGAACAAATCTTATGGGCTGGAGAAAAAACAAACCAATCAATTTTTTCGGGTTTTCGATACCGAAAAAAGTATCAAGCCCGCTGGCGCGGGCTTGGAGGCTATTGAAATGCAACTTCCGTGAAGCTGCGTAACTTGCGGGAGTGTAGTTTATCCACACCCAGGGCGCGCAAAAGTTCAACTGCGCGAATACCGATGCGTAAATGCTGGTCAACACGGTCGCGGTAAAACTGGTTAGCCATGCCCGGAAGTTTGATCTCGCCATGCATCGGTTTGTCGCTCACGCACAACAACGTACCGTAGGGAACGCGGAAACGGAAACCGTTGGCGGCAATGGTGGCGCTTTCCATATCCAGCGCGATCGCCCTGCTCTGGCTGAACCGGCGCTCCGGCGTGCGTTGCGGCATCAATTCCCAGTTGCGGTTGTCGGTGCTGGCGACGGTGCCGGTGCGCATCACGCGTTTCAGGTCGTGGCCGGTCAACTGCGTGACTTCGGCCACGGCGGCCTCGATCGCCACCTGCACCTCGGCCAGCGGCGGAATCGGCACCCACAGCGGCAAGTCTTCGTCCAGCACGTGATCCTCGCGCACGTAGCCGTGGGCCAGCACGTAGTCGCCCAGCTCCTGCGTGTTGCGCAGGCCGGCGCAGTGGCCCAGCATCAGCCAGGCGTGCGGGCGCAGCACCGCGATGTGGTCGGTGATGGTCTTGGCGTTGGCCGGACCGACGCCGATGTTGACCATCGAGATGCCGGCGCCATCGGCGCGGATCAGGTGATAGCCCGGCATCTGCGGCAGGCGTGGCAGCGGCGAGCCGTGGGCGTCGCCCGGCGCCACCGCCTGCCCCACGCGGCGCATCACCAGATTACCCGGTTCGACAAAGGCGATGTAGTCGTTGCCTGGCTCGCCGGCCGGACTGGCCATCAGCTCATGCCCCAGCTTGATGAATTCGTCGATATAGAACTGGTAGTTGGTGAACAGGACAAACTTCTGGAAATGCTCGCACGAGGTGCCGGTGTAGTGGCGCAGGCGTTGCAGCGAATAGTCCACGCGCGGCGCGGTGAACAGCGACAGCGGCTGCGCCTCGCCCATCGGCGGCTCGTGGGTGCCATTGGCGATGCCGTCGTCCATGGCGGCCAGGTTGGGCAGGTCGAACACGTCGCGCATCAGCAAACGGCGCTCGGCGGTCAGACTGCCTTCGATGTGTTCATGCTCGGCAAACGAAAAATGGATCGGAATCGGCTGCGCGCTCACGCCCACTTCCAGCTTGACGTGGTGGTTGCCGTGGTTCTTCAGCAGCAGCTTGAATTGCTGGAGGTAGTAGCGGGCGAACAGGTCCGGCCGCGTCAGCGTGGTTTCGTAGGTGCCGGGACCGGCGACAAAGCCGAAGGCCAGGCGCGAATCGGCGCGGGCCACGGTGTCCGTATGGACGCGAACGAACGGATAGCAGGCGCGCACGTGCTCGCCGACGTTTTCGCCTGCCACAAAACGCTTCATGGCGTCGCGCAGGAAGGCGATATTGGCGTCATAAATGGCCAGCACCTGGTCGTAGGCGGCCTGGGCGTCGTCAAACTGCATGGGGGCGATGAATGGACGGGTGGTAGACATGCGGCTCCTTCAGTTTTGGCTGGTATTTCCTATTGTAAAGGCTGTAAGCAGAACTTGCATTCTCCCTCTATGGGAACCATCTGGCGTACCGTACAATGGCACCCTGACACCAATCAAAGCACCCGCATGAATCAACCAGTAACACCGCACATCGCAGACGTTCTTTTTGGCCCGCAGCAGGAGAGTTTGCTGCGCGAGGAAATCCTCGCCGACCTGCTGGAAGCCAGCGCCGCGCGCGATCCCGAACAGATCGCGCTGATTTTCGGCGAACGCTCGCTGACTTACCGCGAACTGAATGCGCAGGCCGACCTGGTTGCGGCGCGCCTGATCGCGGCCGGCGTGCAGCCGGGGCAGATTGTCGGCCTGTGGCTGCCGCGCGGGATCGAGCTGCTGGTGCTGCAAGCCGGTATCGCCAAGGCCGGCGCGGCCTGGCTGCCGGTGGACGAGGATACCCCGGTCGAACGCTTGCAGGTGTGCCTGGACGATGCATCCGGCGCCGGTGTGCTGACCAGCGCTGCGTTTGCGCCGCGCCTGTCGTCGCTGGCCGGTTTCGACCGCCCCATCTGGACGGCTGAAGCGGTGCTGGCCGCTCCGGCCGCCGGCGAAGTGCTGGCGCGGCGCGGCGAGGTGTCGCCGGACGTGCCGGCCTATGTCATCTATACCTCCGGTTCGACCGGCAAGCCGAAAGGCATTCTCATCACCCAGCGCAGCATCTGCCACTTCCTGCGCAGCGAGAACGAAGTGCTGGGCGTGCAAGGCGGCGACAAGGTGTATCAGGGCTTTTCGGTGGCCTTCGACATGTCGTTCGAGGAGATCTGGATTTCGTACCTGGTCGGCGCCACGCTGTGGATCGGGCCGAAGGAAATCAGCGGCGATCCGGAGACGCTGCCGCGCATGCTGGAGCAGAACCACGTCACCGTATTGCATGCGGTGCCGACGCTGCTCGCGCTGTTCAACCAGGAGGTGCCGAGCCTGCGCCTGATTAACCTCGGCGGCGAGGCGTGCCCGGAATCGCTGGTGCAGCGCTGGTCGCGCGAAGGCCGGCAGATGTTCAACACCTACGGCCCGACCGAAGCCACCGTCTCCGCCAGCCTGGCGCGCCTGCAACCCGGCTATCCGGTCACCATCGGCCGGCCGCTGCCCAACTACGGGCTGCTGGTCATCGACGCCAACACCGAGCCTGCCGCCCACGCCCCGAACGCCGGTGACGCCGCCGGCGGCGCTGCGCCCTCCCCGGCCGGCACGCCAATGGCCGGCCCGGTCCTGCGCCTGCTGCCGCACGGCGAAGTCGGCGAGCTATGCATCACCGGCCCGGGCCTGGCGGCCGGCTATCTCGGCCGCCCTGACCTGACGGCGGAAAAATTCCTGCCCAATCCATGGTCCGCCGGTCCGCACGACGCGCGCCTGTACCGCACCGGCGACCTGGCACGCATCGGCCCTGACGGCGAAGTCACCTGCCTGGGCCGCGCCGACGACCAGGTCAAGATCCGCGGCTTCCGCGTGGAACTCGGCGAAATCGAAGCCCTGCTCGCGCAGCAGCCCGGCGTCGGCACCGTCGCCGTCCTGCTGCGCAAGGACGACGGCATCGACCAGCTGGTCGCCTACCTGGTGGCCGACGCCGGTGTCACGCTGGACAACCGCGCGCTGCGCGCCGCCCTGACGGAAAAGCTGCCGCCCTACATGGTCCCCGGCCGCTACGAAATGCTGGATGCCATGCCGCGCCTAACCTCCGGCAAAATCGACCGCAAGACACTGAAAGCCACGCCACTCAGCGCGCCGCCAGCCGGCAGCACCGAAGACTCCGACCTGCCCGAAACGCCGGCCGAAGAAGCGCTGTTCGCCGCACTGGCCGCGCTGTTCCCCGGCCAGCCTATCCAGCGTCAGGCCGACTTCTTCACCGACCTTGGCGGCCACTCCTTCTTCGCCGCACGCCTGGCCTCCTCGTTGCGCGCCGATCCGCGCTACGCCCACATCACCGTGCGCGACATCTACCAGCAGCGCCAGATCGGCAAGATCGCGCAGGTGCTGGGCGAAGCGCAGGCCGAATGCATCGAAGAACAAGACTGGACGCCGCCGTCCCGGCTCAAGCGCTGGACCTGCGGCATCGCCCAGGCGGCCGCCATGCCGCCGCTGGTCACGCTGCGCATGGCGCAGTGGCTGGCGCCGTTCTTCACCTACCACTTCTTCACCGGCGATCCCGGCGACTCGGTGGCGGTTGCCATCGCCGCCTCGGTCGGCGTGTTCCTGCTGGCGACCATCGGCGAATTCGCCATCGCCATCCTCGGCAAGTGGCTGATCGCCGGCCGCCTGAAAGCCGGCGTGTATCCGCTGTGGGGCCTGACCTACTACCGCTGGTGGCTGGCCGACCGTCTGGTCGAGTCGGCGCCCGCCTACCTGTTGAGCGGCTCCTCGCTCAATGCCTGGTGGCTGCGCGCGCTCGGCGCCAAGGTCGGCAAGGAAGTCATCATCGGCTCGATGACGCTGCGCGCGCCGGACCTGCTGGACATCGGCGACCAGGTCAGCATCGGCAACGCCGTCAACTTTGAAAACGCCCGCGTCGAGCGCGGCCAGCTGCACCTCGGCCAGATCACGCTGGGACGAGACGCCTGCGTCAGTTCCTTCGCCATCATGGAAGGCAATACCCGCGTTGAAGCGCTGGGGCACCTGGAAGGTCAGTCGGCGTTGAGCGACGGCGGTGTGGTGCCTGCGGGCCGCATCTGGGCCGGTTCGCCGGCGCGCGACATGGGCGCCTTCGACACCAACCGCCTGCCGCCTCGGCCGCCGGTCACCGCCATGCGCCGCGCCGCCGAAGCGCTGTTCTTCGTCCTCGGCATCCTGGGCGTGGTCACCCTGTTCTTCATGCCGGTGTTCCCGAGCTTCGTGCTGATCGACTGGTTCGACGAAGCCGGCTGGCTGCCGTGGATACAGGGTGACGACATGCGCATCCAGTTGCTGCGCTACTTCCTACTGGCCTTCCCCGCCAGCACGGTGCTGATCGTGCTGACCGCGCTGGTGTCGGCCGGCATCCGCTGGAGCGCGCTGCCGCGCTTGAAGCCGGGCCGGTTCCCGATCCACGGCAACACCTACTGCGCCAAATGGTTGGTGAGCCAGATCCAGGAATCGAGCCTGAACGTCCTGCACGGCATTTACGCGACCGTGTTCGCGCCATACTGGTATCGCCTGCTGGGCGCCAAGGTCGGCAAGGACGCCGAAATCTCCACCGCGCTGGGCGTGGTGCCGGACATGCTGACGCTGGGCGACGAAACCTTCATCGCCGATGCGGTCATGCTGGGCGATGAGGAAATCGATGGCGGCTGGATGGTGATGAAACCGACCGTCATTTCACACCGCAGCTTCGTCGGCAACGGCGCCTACATCCCGGACGGCACCGTGCTGCCGGAGCATGTGCTGATCGGCGTGCATTCGCGCGCGCCGGACAACGCGCAAATGAACAGCGGCGACACCTGGCTAGGCTCCCCGCCGATCAACCTGCCCGCGCGCGAGCAGACCAGCGGCTATCCGGAGTGGCTGACTTTCCATCCATCGCCGCTGCGTCGCCTGGGGCGCGGCCTGATCGAAGCGTTCCGCATCGTCGCGCCGCATGCGCTGGTGATCGCGGTGGGCTACACGCTGGTGCTGGCGGTGATGCCGGCCGCCGGCGCGGGCCGCTGGGGCGAGGTGATCTGGGATCTGACGCTGGCGGGACTGGTCTACGGCGTGGGCAATTACTTCTTTGTGGTGCTGCTCAAGTGGCTGTTGATCGGACGCTATCGCAAGCAATCGGAGCCGATGTGGACGCCGTTTGTGTGGCTGTCGGAAGGCGTGACCAATCTGTACGAAGGCATCGCCGTGCCGAACTTCATGCGCTACCTGCGCGGCACGCCGTGGCTGCCGATGGCGTTCAACCTGCTGGGCGCGCGCATCGGCAAGGGAGTCTACATGGACACCACCGACATCACGGAATTCGACTGCGTGCAGATCGGCGACCATAGCGAACTGAATGCCCTCACCTGCCCGCAGACCCACCTGTTCGAGGACCGCGTGATGAAAATCGACGATGTGGTCATCGGCAAGCGCGTCTACATGGGGCCGCGTGCGGCGGTGCTGTACAGCGCCGCCGTCGGCGACAACGCCCGCCTTGGTCCGCTCACGCTGGTGATGAAAGGCGAGCACATACCGGCCAACGGCAACTGGGCCGGCTGCCCGGCCGCGCCAGCGCGCAAATGAACACCCTGGCCGTCCAACGCTGGCCCGGCCCCGCGCCGGCGCCGCAGGACGGCCTGTTCGCAATCCTGATCGACACATCCGTCGCGCCTGGCGCGCCAGCAGCGACGTCCTCGCCGCCGGCATTGCTCCGGCAGATGGACGCCGCCAACGCGTCATCGACGCGCACCGGCGACGCAGGCGCCCAACGCGACGACGCCCGCCGCCGGATCCGCCTCGCCGCGCGCGAAGCGCTGGCCGCCGTGCTGCGCGTACCGGTGGACGCTATCGCCATCGCCTCATCGCCCGGCACGCCGCCACGCATCCTGCTGGCCGGCGCGGAAAGCCGCATCGGCTGTTCCTTCACTTACGAAGACCATCACGCGCTGGCCGCCTTCAACCTGCAAGGCCCGGTCGGCGTGGACATGATGCGCATCCAGGACATCCCCGACTGGCAAACCGTCGCCCGCGACTACCTCGGCTCCACCGCGACCACGGCACTGCAAGCCGCCGCCGACCGCCCACGCGCATTCACCAAAGCGTGGACACGCCGCGAAGCCGCGCTAAAATACCACGCACAACAACTCGGCGAATGGCAAGCCGACCTGCCCGGCCGGTCCATATCGCTGATCCTGCCGGTGGCCGAACTGACCGGGCATATCCATATTGGAGACAACAACGCATGAGATGCATCGCACTGATCCTCGCGGCCTGCGCAGCAAGCGCCAGCGCCGCCGAATGCGGCCCGGACAAGCTGGGCACCGAACGCACCATCGTCCTCCAGCGTGAAGGCGCACAGTACGGCGCACAGCAGCACACCGCCCTGCCGCTGGAAAAAGGCGAAGTGGTCCTGACCTTCGACGACGGCCCCTCCGCCGACAACACGCCGCTGGTACTGAAAGCCCTGTCCGATCAATGCGCCCGGGCCACCTTCTTCATGCTGGGCCAGGGGCTGCGCAAAGATCCCGACCTGGCGCGCGAGACGGTGCGCGAAGGCCACTCGGCCGGCATCCACAGCGACACCCATCCGCACATGGCCACGCTCACGCCGGCGCAGCAACTGGACGATCTGGCCCTCAGCCGCGCCGCCTAGCAAGCCACCTTCGGCGTCGAAACGCCGGCCTACCGCTTTCCCTATCTCGAAGAGACGCCAACGCTGCTCGACGCCCTCAAGCGCGACAACATCACCGTCGCCTCGATCGACATGGGCATCAACGACTGGATACCTGAAGACACCAACGAAGTCCTGGCCGGCCGCCTGACCGAAAGCCTGGACAAAAGCGGCAAAGGCATCATCCTGATGCACGACGCCAACGGCCCGACCGCCAAAGCGCTGCCGACGCTGCTCAAGGTGTTGAAGGACAAAGGCTACAAAATCGTCCACCTGGAGTGGGAGGCCGCGAAATGAGCGCGAAATGGCGGGAGGAATTCGACGCCCTGCGCGCCATCATTGACGGCAGCGGCCTGAAGGAAGAAGTCAAATGGGGTCAGCCCTGCTTCACGCTGGACGGCCGCAACGTCGTGCTGATACACGGCTTCAAGGAATACTGCGCGCTGCTGTTCTTCAAGGGCGCGTTGATGAAAGATCCGAAGAAGCTGCTGATCCAGCAAACCGAAAACGTCCAGGCCGCGCGCCAGATCCGCTTTACCGGACTAGCGGAAATCAGCCGCCAGGAAAAGACGCTGAAAGCCTACATCAAGGACGCCATCGCGCTCGAACAATCCGGCGCCAAGGTCGAAAAGAAAACCACCGCCGAATTTCCCTTTCCCGAGGAACTGGAACGCAGGATGGACGACCTGCCCGCCCTGCGCAGCGCCTTCGAATCATTGACGCCAGGCCGCCAGCGCGCCTACCTGCTGCACTTCTCCAGCGCCAAGCAGGCCAGGACGCGCGAATCACGCATCGAAAAAGTCGTCCAGCGCATCCTTGACGGCAAAGGGCTGGACGACTGATTTAAAACGTCACCCACTCCTCGGCCGGCTGCGACTTGCCGCCGGCCGCCGGCACCAGGGTCAACGCCGGCCGTCGGGCGGGCGGTGCGGCAGGCGCGCGTGGCGCGGCTTTCGCCAGCCGCGCCGGCGGCAAGGATGGCGACGGCGGCAGCGCATCGAGCTTGAACACGTTCACCACCTCATTCAGCTTCACCGTCTGATCCTGCAAGGCCTTGGCCGCAGCGGCGGCTTCCTCGACCAGGGCGGCGTTCTGCTGCGTCGCCGTGTCCATCGCCACCACCGCCTCGTTGACCTGCCCGATGCCGGCCAGCTGTTCATTGCTGGCGGAGCTGATCTCGGCCACGATGTCATGCACGCGGTTGATGCCGACCACGACTTCGCTCATGGTGGCTCCCGCCTCGTCCACCAGCCGGCTGCCGGCCGCCACCTTGCTGACCGAATCGTCGATCAGCAGCTTGATCTCCTTGGCCGCAGCCGCCGAGCGATGCGCCAGATTGCGCACCTCGGTGGCAACCACGGCGAAACCACGTCCCTGCTCGCCGGCCCGCGCCGCCTCCACCGCGGCATTCAGCGCCAGGATATTGGTCTGGAACGCGATACTGTCGATGGTGCCGATAATCCTGGCGATCTCCCGCGACGAGGCGTTGATGCCGCTCATGGTCTCCACCACCTGCGACACCACCTCGCCGCCCTTGATGGCCAGCGCGGAAGCCGACTGCGCCAGCTGGTTGGCCTGGCGGGCGTTGTCGTTGCTGTGCTTGACGGTCGAATACAGCTCCTCCATCGACGCCGCCGTTTCTTCCAGCGAGCTGGCCTGCGATTCGGTGCGCGCCGACAGATCCATATTGCCTTCCGCGATTTCGGCCGTGGCGCTGGTGATGGTCTCCGTGCCCTGGCGCACCTGGCCAACGATGCGCACCAGGCCATCATTCATGTTCTTCAGCGCTTGCAGCAGCTTGCCGATTTCGTCGCGCGAGGTGACCTCGATGTGCACGCGCAGATCGCCCGCCGCCACCGTTTCCGCAATCGTCCCCGCTTCCAGCAGCGACTTGACCAGGCGGCGCGTGGTCAGCAGGCCTTGCGCGGCCACCACCACGATCACCAGCAGCGCGATGAACATGGCCTCCCAGCGGGCGCGCGCCAGCAGGCGGGTGGCTTCGTCCGCGCTGCGGCTGGCGATATCGACGTTGTACTGGTTGTGGGACTGTAGCGCCGCCACCAGGTCGACCACAACCTGGCGGCTGGCCAGCATGGAGGCCCCGGCTTCCTCCTCCTTGCCCTGCAGCGCCAGCCCGACGATCTTGTCGCTCAAGACCTTGTAGGCATCGACCGCGCGGCGGTCAGCCTGCAATTGCTGGCGATCCTTGTCGTCGCTGACGTATTTCGTTTCGTAGCGCTGCATCTCGTCGACAGCCTTGCGGTAGCTTGCTTCCCTGGCCTTGTCCAGATCATTGCGGACGGCGGGGTCGCGCACCGCCAGCAGCTGCCAGGTCGCGGCGCGCACATTGCCGAAGTCCGTGATCACTTTATTGAGCGAGATAATACTGGGCACCACATTGACGCTGACATAGTCGGCGGCGGTGAATACCCGCTGCATCTGGAAGGCGGCGAGCAGCGCCAGCCCCACCAATCCCACGAAGGCGGAAAAGATCAGGGCATACATGCGTTGAGCGATCGTCATTTATGCCACCTCTGCGTCAGGAACAATATCTTCGCCCAGCATCAGCCGGGCGACATCGAGCAGCACCAGCAGGCGATTCCCGGTGGCGCCGATGCCGGAGATATAGGCGTCGGCCTGCGTCGAGGCGATCTCCGGCGGCGGCCGGATGTCCGCCGGCGCCAGCGCCACCACATCCAGCACGCTGTCGACCACCATGCCGACCACGTGCCCGTCGTGATTGACCACGATCACAGAGGTGAACTGGTCGTAAATCGGCGTGCCTGTACCCAGCTTGATGCGCAGGTCGACGACCGGCACGATCACGCCGCGCAGATTGATGACACCCTTGACGTAGTCCGGCAGATTGAGCAACTGCGTCACGCGCTCATAGCTGCGCAGCTCCTGGATACTGGTCAGGCTCAGTCCATATTGTTCGCTGCCCAAGGTGAAGGTCAGGAATTCTTCAGTGGTGGTTGATAACGTAGTCATGTTGTCATCCTTTGTAATTAAGTGCTGGGATAACAATCAGCATAAAACCGCCGACAGGCCGCGCACGGGCACAGTTCATGAGAAATGCGGAGAGCACAGCGCGCACGCCAAGTGTGCTCCGGCAGAAACCGCAAAACTGTGCTGCAAGCCGTGCGGTCCCTGGCGATATGCTCTGGCTATTCAAGCCGATCAACCGCACCAATATTCAATCGAGGTGGCAACGTGAAAAACCTGACCGTCAAAGCGAGCCTGCTGGGCGTGCTCCTGCTGTTCACCGCCATGCTGCTGCTCGGCGCGGGACTGGGAACGTTTGAGCTGCGCCACTCCAACCAGACGCTGGCCGATGTGTACCAGATCACGTCGCAGGTCATCACCGTCAACGACGCCTACAAGGACACAACGCGTACCCGCTCCGCGCTCACCCGCGCCTACGCCACGCTCAAGGAGGGCCAGGGCAGGACGGACAACAGCGCGGCGCTGGCCAGCGCGGGAAAATCCCACCAGCGCACGCTGGACACACTGGTCAAGTTCGAGCGGGCGCCGGCTTATCCCGGCGAAGACGTGGAACTGAAACGCAATCTGATCGACTCCGGACGCACGCTGTCCAAAGCGCTGGAACGGGCCATCGCAGCGCTGACGCGCAATGACACCGCCGCCTACATCGCCATCAACGCCGGCGACGTGACCTCCGGCGGCGCCGCCTTCTCCACCCAGCTGGAGAAATTCCAGCAGTTGAGCGACACGCGGATCAATGACATGATGGCCCAGGGCGCCAGCAACTACAGCATGATCATGTGGATGGTCGCCGTCGGTGTGGCGGTGGCGCTATGCCTGGTGCTGCTGGCCTACAAGACGCTGAAGCTGGTGGTGTTGCGCCCCCTGGAAGGCGCGGTGTCGCTGCTGGACCAGGTGGCGCGCGGCGACCTGACCGCCGCCATCCGCCACGCCGGCGACAACGAAATCCAGCGCTTGCTGGCGGCCATCCAGCGCATGCAGCAGGAATTGCTGGCCATCGTGGCGCAGGTGCGGCGTGGTGCGGAACTGATCCACACCGGCTCGCAGGAACTGGCCACCGGCAATATGGAACTGTCGTCGCGCACCGAGACCCAGGCCAGTTCGCTGGAAGAAACCGCCGCGTCGATCGAGGAACTCACCACCACCGTCAAGCAGAATTCGGACAACGCCCAGCATGCGCGCGAGCTGGCGCAAGGCGCCTCGGCCACCGCGCTGGAAGGCGGCGAGGTGATGGAGCAGGTGGTGTCGACGATGACGGGCCTGAATGCGTCGTCGCACAAGATTGTCGACATCACCGGCGTCATCGACGGCATCGCCTTCCAGACCAACCTGCTCGCGCTGAACGCCGCAGTGGAAGCCGCACGCGCCGGCGAACAGGGGCGCGGCTTTGCCGTGGTGGCGTCCGAAGTACGCAACCTGGCGCAGCGCTCGGCGGCCGCAGCCAAGGAAATCAAGCTGCTGATCGACGATTCGGTGGACAAGATCCACCTCGGCACCGACCTGGTGGAGCGCGCCGGCACGACCATGCGCACCCTGGTGGGCAATGTGCAGGGCGTGACGCAGCTGGTGGCCGATATCGCCACCGCCGGCCGCGAGCAAAGCCATGGCATCGAGCAGGTAAACCAGGCGATTGCGCAGATGGACCACGTGACCCAGCAGAATGCGGCGCTGGTGGAAGAAGCGGCGGCGGCCACGCAGTCGCTGCAGGATCAGGCCGGCGAGCTGACGCGGGCCGTCAACGTGTTCAAGATCGCCTGACCGATACCAGCTCCATTTTCTGCAGGCGGATGTGCGGATGGCTTTCCAGCGTTTCCCACTCCGGCAGGAAGGTGAAGCCCAGCCTCCGGTAAAAAGCCGCCGCGCGCCGGTTGTCGGGATCGACGTCGAGCAGAATGCGCGCGTATCCGTGTGCGGTGGCGTGCTGTTTTACAGCGTCGACCAGGCGGCTGGCGGTCGGCGTGCCGCGCTGCGCCGGCGTCACCCACATGGCGATCAGCTCCAGCTCCCGCGCCAGGTTCGGCACATGGGCGACGATGCCGATGGCGGCGTCGCCGTCGAAGGCCAGCAGATAACGCGCCGGTCCGCACCCTGCCGCGCGGTCGCGCCATGCCTGCTCGCTGTAGGCCGCCGCGCTGGCGTGGCTGACGCCAAAGGCCAGCGGCGCGTCCAGCAAGGCGGCGAGCCGTATCCGTTTCAGCTCCGGCCAGTCGTCTTCCGCGGTATATCTGACGGCGATCACCGGCTGTATCCCATTTGCGCGTAGCGTACCTCGATGCCGCTGTATTGCCGGGTCACTTCGCCGGTGATGGCGAAGCCGTTCTGCTCATAGAAGCGGATGGCGCCCAGATTGGAGCGGGCCACATTCAATGCCAGGGCAACGGACGACTTGATCAACACCGCGTCCAGCAACGCCTTGCCTACGCCCCGTCCACGCGCGCTGGCTTGCACGAACAGCGCCCGCAGCTGGCCTTCGAACAGCGCCGCGAAGCCCTGCACGCCGTCGGCGTCGTAAACCAGCACCTTGGATTCCCTGAACGCCCCATCAGGATGCCGTCCTCCTCCAGCGGGGTAAACGTGAACGGTCCTGCTTCAAACTTCAGTTCATCCGGCTTGGCCTCCAGGTAGATGCGGCAAACCGCCGGCAAGTCCTCCTCCCGGAAATCGCGGATGGACTCGTGGCGGGCTGCAAGCTCGCGGAAGATCGTCCCGGATTCGGCCAGCTCACGCGGCGGCAGCAATGGCCGTACTTGTGCCATGTCGTTCAGCTCCGGCAGCTTGTACAGCGGGTCGCGGGTATAAGGCTGCGCGAGCGTGTAGTCGCCGGCCGCCACGATGGCCGGCAAGGCGCGCCCCGCCTGTCGTTGCGCATGTTCCGGATCGACGTTCAGCAGCTGCACAAACAACTCATACGTCGCGCGGATCTCACCCAGCATCTCGTTCATGTTGACGATGATGTCGAAACGGGAGCGCGGCCGCTCGGCGCCGACGACGTCGAACGTCAGCGAACCGCCAAGCAGCGCGCTGGCCTGGGCATTGCGCTCGCGCGCCAGCGCTTGGCGCGACGGCGGATGCTGCTCAATCAGCAGCCTCCAGATGAACATGGCCATGAAATGCGTGTTGTCCGCCCGCGCGAACAATTCCAGCACCAGCGACAGCGCCTCGTCGTAGCGTCCCTCGCGCTGCGCCTGCGCGGCCTGATCGACCAGGGCGTCGGGCGTGAACTGCGGCCCGCTCACCGGAACGCCTCGATCACCACCCTGGCGACTTCGCCATGGATCTCGGGCCGCAGCTTGTCGTCCTTGCCCGGCTGCGTCAGGTACACCGCCAGGATGATCGGCGCCCTTCCCGGCGGCCAGAGGACGGCGATGTCGTTGACGCTGCCGTAGTCGCCGGCGCCGGTCTTGTCGGCGACCGTCCAGCCGGACGGCACGCCGGCGCGGATGCGGGTCGCGCCGGTGGTGTTCCCGATCATCCAGTCCTTCAGCAGGCGGCGATGCGGCGCCGGCAGCGCATCGCCCAGCACCAGCTTTTGCAGCGAGCGCGCCATCGACAGCGGCGTGGTGGTGTCGCGCGCATCGCCGGGAAGCGCCGAGTTCAGCTCCGTCTCCCAGCGGTCCAGGCGGAATTCGTTGTCGCCGATGGAGCGCGCATAGGCCGTGACGGCCGCCGGACCGCCGAGCTGCTTCATCAGCAAATTGGCCGCCGCGTTATCGCTGTACTGCAGCGTCGCCTCGCACAGCTCGGCCACCGTCATGCCCTCCGCCACGTGCTTGCCGGTAACCGGCGAATGCGATACCAGGTCGCTCTTCTCGTACTGGATGTGTTTTTTCAGCAGGGACGGATCGCGCGACAGGATCGCGGCGGCCGCCATCATCTTGAAGGTGCTGCACATGGGGAAGCGCTCGTCGGCGCGATGCGCCAACTGCCGCCCATCCGCCGTGTTCAGCGCCGCCACGCCCAGCCGCCCGCCGGACTCCTTCTCCAGCCGCGCCAGCAGCCCGGGCGGCGACATGGGCGTGGTGGTCGGCGCCTGGTCCAGCAGATCGGCGGCGCGCGCCAGCGGCGTGCACGCCAGCGCCAGCAGCAGCGCACGACGGGTTGTGAAATCGCTCATCGGCCCAAGAATAAGAGTTAAATAAAAATAAACATATCACACCCTTGGCAAAAAAGCCAAGCCCAATTGCGCGCACCGCAATTGGCAGCGGCGGTAAACTCCCCGCATGGCTACTCAGGTACTCATCGTCGGCGCCGGTCCCACCGGCTTGGTGCTTGCCATCGCACTGGCAAGGCGCGGCGTTGCTGTCCGCATCATCGACAAGAACAGCGGGCCGGGCCAGGCCTCGCGCGCCATGGCCGTCCATGCGCGCACGCTGGAGTTCTACCGCCAGCTGGGCTTTGCCGACGCGGTGCTCAGCCAGGGCATCAAGATCGACGCCATCCACCTGCGCGAACACGGCGAGGACATCGCGGCGCTGCCGCTCAACGACATCGGCGCCGGCCTCAGTCCCTATCCTTTCGTGCTGGCCTTTCCGCAGGACGACCACGAGCGCTTCCTGGTCGCGCAATTGCAGGCCGAAGGCGTGGCGGTCGAATGGAACACCGAACTGGAGTCCGTCACACAGGACGAATGGGGCGTGCGCGCGGTGCTGGAGTACAACGGCGACCGCATCGCCTGCAGCAGCACCTACCTGTGCGGCTGCGACGGCGCCCGCAGCCGCGTGCGCGAATCGCTGCGGCTGACCTTCAGCGGCGGCACCTACGACCATCTCTACTACGTGGCGGACGTGCAGACCGCCGGCCCGCCGAATCCGGACCTGCTGGCCCACCTCGGCGCCCACACCTTTGCGCTGATGCTGCCGGTGCGTTCGCGCGGCATGCAGCGGCTGATCGGCATCATGCCGCCGGGCGCGCCGGCGGAACCGGACTTCGAATCCGTGCGGCCGGTGCTGGAGCCGCTGCTGGGCATCAAGGTGGACCAGGTGAACTGGTTCTCGACCTACCACGTGCACCACCGCGTGGCCGCGCGCTTCCGCGTCGAGCGCTGCTTCATCGCTGGCGACGCCGCCCACATCCACAGCCCGGCCGGCGGCCAGGGCATGAACACCGGCATCGGCGACGCCATCAACCTCGCGTGGAAACTGGCCCACGTGCTGCAAGGCCGCGCCGATGCGAAACTGCTCGACACCTACGAGGCCGAGCGCATCATCTTCGCGCGCAAGCTGGTCGTCACCACCGACCGCGCCTTCCAGCTCATCGTGTCGCAAGGCGCGGGCGGGCAACTGCTGCGCAGCTGGCTGCTGCCGCACGTGTTCCCGGTGCTGACCGGCTTTGCCGCCGCACGGCGCACGCTGTTCAAGACCCTGTCGCAGGTGCTGATCCATTATCCCGACAGTCCGCTGAGCGGCGGCCGCGCCGGCGATGTCATCGGCGGCGACCGGCTGCCGTGGGTGCCGGATAATTTCGCACCGCTGCAAACCCTGGACTGGCAGCTGCACGTCTACGGCCAAACCGATCCGCTGCTCGCCGCCGCCGCGCAGGCGCTGCGCCTGCCGCTGCACGCCTGGCCATGGAGCGACGCCGCCGCCCACGCCGGCCTGCTGGAGAACGCGGCCTACCTGGTGCGGCCCGACATGCACGTGGCGCTGGCCCTGCCGCGCCAGGAGGTGGACGTGCTGCAGGAACTGGCCGCGCGCTTCGCGCTGCGATTCGCCGGCGATAGCTAAAAGCCATTGACATCCCGCCGGAGGGCAAGCTAAGGTCGGCGTCGCGCTGATTCTTTACCTTACCCAATCAAAGGATGCCATGAGTCTTCAAAACCCTTCCCGCCGCGACCTGCTGCTGGCCGCCCTTTCCGCCACCGCCGTCACCGCCGTTCCTGGTTTCGCCTGGGCCGCCGCCTCGCCGGCCGACGCCAGCTTCGCCAGGCTGCTGGACGATATCGCGGATGAAGTGCTGCGCCTGTCGCCGACCGGCGCCACCGGCCTTGGCCTCGACAAGGACGCGCGCGCCGCGCTGAAATCGCAGCTGGAAGACATCTCCGCCGCCGGCGACGAAGCCTGGGCCAAGGAAGTGAAATCGATCCAGACCCGCCTGCGCGGCGTCAACCGCGCGAACCTGAGCGCCGATGCGCAAACCCGCTACGACACCGTGGCCTACGCCGCCGAATCCGGCGTGCAGGGCCTGCGCTTCCCGTTCGGCGGCGCCGCCAGCGGCTTCAATGGCGGCACCGCACCCTTCCCTGTCACGCAGCAGGACGGCGCGCTGACACGCATTCCGGAATTCCTCGACTCGCAGCACCAGATCGCCAACGCCGCCGATGCGGAAGCCTACCTGGCCCGCCTGGCCGCCATGGCCAGGATGCTGGACCAGGAAACCGCCCGCATCGCCGAGCAGTCGGCCAAAGGCATCGCGCCGCCGGACTTCATCTGCAAGACCGCGCTGGGCCAGTTGCAGGACTTCCGCAAGACCGCGCCGGCCGAGCAAAAGCTGGTGACCTCGATCACCGAGCGCACGCAGAAGCAGAACATCGCCGGCGACTGGCACGCGCGCGCCCTGAAACTGGTGGAAGGTTCGGTCTACCCGGCGCTGGAACGCCAGATCGCCACCTTCAGCAAGGCCGCCGCCAAGGCCACCAACGTCGCCGGCGTGCACCGCCTGCCGGACGGCGCGGCCTATTATGAATGGGCGCTGCGCCTGGGCACCTCGGCCACCCACGGCGCCAGGGAAATCCACGCCATCGGCCTGGAACAGAACAAGCAGCTGCAGGCGCGCATCGACGCCATCCTGAAAAAGCAAGGCATCACCCAGGGCACGGTCGGCCAGCGTTTGCTCGGCCTGTCGAAAGACCCGAGCCGCTTCTACGCCGACGACGACAAGGGCCGCGAACAGCTGATCGCCTACTGCAACGAGCGCGTGGCAGCGGTGCGCAAGCTGATGCCGCAGATCTCGCACCTGGACCTGAAAGTGCCGCTGCAAATCAAGCGCGTGCCGGTCGACATCGAAGCCGGCGCGCCGCTCGGCTACATGAACTTCGCCTCGCTGGACGGTTCGCGTCCGGCCATCTACTACATCAACCTGAAGTCGACCACGCTGTGGCCGAAGTCGGAAATCTCGACGCTGACGGCGCACGAAGGCATTCCGGGCCACGCCTGGCAAGGCGCCTACCTGGCCGAGCACCACGACGAGCTGCCACTGATCTCCTCGCTGATCGGCTTCAACGCCTTTGTCGAAGGCTGGGCGCTGTACGCGGAGCAGCTGGTCGACGAATTCGGCCTGTACGCCAACGATCCGTTCAGCCAGATCGGCTACCTGCAGGCGCAGCAGTTCCGCGCCTGCCGCCTGGTGGTCGACACCGGCATGCACGCGATGAAGTGGACGCGCGAACAGGCGATCCGCTTCCTGGTCGAAAACACCGGCCGTGGCCAGCAGGCCATGACCAGCGAGATCGACCGCTACACGGTATCGCCGGGCCAGGCCTGCGGCTACAAGATGGGCCACAACGAAATCCTGCGCCAGCGCGACCGCGCCAAGCAGGCGCTGGGTGGCAAATTCGACCTGGCCGGCTTCAACGACGCGCTGGTGCAAAGCTGCGGCGTGCCGCTGACGGTGCTGCCGACGGTGATCGATCGTTACATCACGAAACAACAGAAGGCATAAAAAGTCGTTTATAGGCCGATGGTTTTCTTGTAAGCTTGTTATGAAATCATGAAAACCATCGCCATCATCGGCGGCGGCGTCACCGGCGTGACGACCGCCTATGCCCTCGCCAAGCGCGGCTTTGCCGTCACCCTGCTGGAACGTCATCGCTATGCGGCGATGGAAACCTCGTATGCCAACGGCGGCCAGCTGTCCGCCTCCAACGCCGAGGTATGGAACCACCGCGCCAACATCGGCAAGGCGCTGCAATGGATGCTGCGCAGCGATGCACCGCTGCTGGTGCATCCGCATCCCACCTGGCACAAGCTGTCCTGGTTCGCCGAATTCGTCTCGGCCATGCCCAACTACCACCGCAACACCATCGCCCTCGCGCGCATGGCGGTGGCGGCGCGCGACCACCTGTTCCAGTGGGCCGACGACGAAGGCATCGAATTCGACCTGCAACGGCGCGGCATCCTGCACATCCACCGCGACCGCGCCGAGTTCGAGCACGCGGTGGCCGTCACCAAACTGCTGGAACGCGGCGGCGTGCCGCGCCGCGCCGTCACGCCGGAAGAGATGCGCGCCATCGAGCCGGCGCTGCGCGGCGCCTGCTACGCCGGCCATTACACCGAAAGCGACAGCAGCGGCGACATCCACAAATTCACCACCGGCCTGGCGCTGGCCGCGCAGCGCCACGGCGCGCAGCTGCGCTACCAGCAGCAGGTGGTGCAGCTGAACGCCGGCGCCGGCGGCGTCGACGTCACCGTTCTGCACGGCGACAGCGCCGACACCAGCCGCTACGACGCCGTGGTGGTCTGCGCCGGCACCGCCAGTCGCGACCTCGCCG
This sequence comes from Duganella alba, assembly GCF_009674495.1. Taxonomy (GTDB): domain Bacteria; phylum Pseudomonadota; class Gammaproteobacteria; order Burkholderiales; family Burkholderiaceae_D; genus Rugamonas; species Rugamonas alba. Next base: position 182,038 of record NZ_WKJN01000004.1, read on the forward strand.
CGCAGCTGGGCGACAGCGTCAACGTCTATCCGGTCAAGGGCTATTCGGTCACCGTGCACCTGGAGGACGCGGCCAGCCGCGCCGCCGCGCCCAGCGTCAGCCTGGTCGACGACACGGTCAAGCTGGTGTGCAGCCGGCTGGGCCAGGACCGCCTGCGCGTGGCCGGCACCGCTGAATTCCACGGCCATAACCGCGACATCCGCGCCGACCGCATCGCGCCGCTGACTGATTGGGTGCAACACAACTTCCCGGACGTCAGCACGCGCAGCATCACGCCATGGGCCGGACTGCGGCCGATGATGCCGGATCTGCTGCCGCGCGTCGGTCCCGGCAAGGCGCCGGGCGTGTTCTACAACACCGGTCACGGCCACCTGGGCTGGACTTTATCGGCCGCCACGGCGGACATGGTGGCCAGCGCGATATCTTCCTCTTGGGAGGCGGTGCGGCAACGCACCGCCAACCCCTTGAAAATGGCGTAAACTGCCATCATCTTAGGCCTGTCTTCACTAGGAGGTATGACATGACGGCGAAATCCATTGCACGTATTACTTTACTGGCCGGCGCCCTGGCGCTGGCCGCCCCCGTATTTGCCGCCGAACCGACCATCCAGGAGGTGTACGCGGCCGCCAACGCCGGCAAGTACGCCGAGGCGCAATCCATGATGGACCAGGTGCTGGCGGCGCATCCGAAAAGCGCCAACGCCCACTTCGTGGAAGCGGAGCTGCTGGCCAAGCAAGGCAAGTTCGCGGCCGCGCAAACGTCGCTGGCCAAGGCCGAGGAGTTGGCGCCCGGCCTGCCCAAGGTCAAGCCCGAAGCCGTGGCCAAACTGCGCGCGCTGCTGGCGGAAGGCCAGAAGGTCGATTATTCGCAGAAACGCAGCAGCACCAACGGCGGCGGCGCGGCCAACTACGGCAGCGGCGGTTATGCCAACGCGCCGCAGAGTAGCGGCATCGGCTGGGGCGGCATCCTGATCATCGGCCTGGGCCTGGCGGGTTTCATCTGGCTGGCGACGCGCTTCATGCAGCGCCGCCAGCAGCAGGGAGCTGCTAACGACGGCTACAGCCCCGGCGCCTACAACCCGGGCGCCGCGCCGGGCTACCCTCCGGGCGCCAACTATCCGCAGCAAGGCGGTTACCCGCCACCGGGGTATGGTCAGCCTGGCTACGGCCAGCCGGCGCAGCCTGGCATGGGTTCGCGCATCATGGGCGGCCTGGCCACCGGCGCGGCGGTGGGCGCGGGGATCGTGGCGGGCGAAGCGATCGCACGCCAGTTCACCGGCGGCCATGATTCGGGCAACGCCAACGCCGCGCCGCGCAACGACATCGTCTACGATGATCCGGCCGCGCGCGACGACCTGCTGCGCCGCGACGACATGGGCGGCAACGACTTCGGCGTCAGCGGCGGCTGGGATGACGGCGGTTCCGGCGGCGGCGACAGCGGCGGCGGTGGCGGCGACTGGGATTAATCCGCCACCGTCACACCGATAGCATCACCTCACGGGGCGCGGCGTTCGCCCGCCCCGGCTGCCTCCATCGCCAGGTCCCAATACGGCGGACTGCCGAAATACTCCTTCAAATGACGTATCAACAGCTGTGCCTTGGCCTGGTTCGAGCGCCCCGGCATGTGCACCGCATGGATCGCCGATTCGCCGGGATCGCGGCGCGGCTCGATCGCGCTGCGTTCGATCGGGTCCATCGGGAACACCGGCACCAGCTGGCCGGCCACGATGGCGTCGCTGGTCAGCCAGTTGGCCAGGTGGACGATGCCGGCGCCGCCGATGGCCGCATGCAGCAGCGAATCGGTATCGTCGCAGCGCAGCTTGCCCTTGACCGCCAGCGGCTGGCCGCCGTTGACGCCGTCGAAACGCCACCAGCCGCGCGGCGGCACGCGCCCGTTGACCGTCAGGCATTGATGATGAAGCAGGTCTTCCGGCCTGGCCGGCCAGCCGTGACGTTGCAGATACGCCGGGCTGGCGCTGACCACCCGGTTCTGTCCCGCGATCCGCGTCGCCACCAGATCGTTGGCCTTCAACACGCCGGCGCGCACCGCCACATCCACGCGCTGCGCCGCCAGGTCCACCACGTCGTCGCTGACGTGCAGATCGACCTCGATCAGCGGGTGGCGCTGCAGAAAGGCGGCGATGGCCGGCGCCACGTGCAGGCGGCCGAAGGCGGCCGGCGCGGTCACCGTCAGCAGGCCGCGCGGTTCGCTGTCCAGCTCCTGCACCGCGCTCTTGCCCTCGGCCAGCTCGGCCAGGATATTGCGGGCGCGCGGCAGGAAACGTTCGCCCGCATCGGTTACAATCACCTGCCGCGAGCTGCGCAACAGCAGTCGCGCGCCCAGTTCCGCTTCCAGCGCATCGATCTTGCGCGAGACCGACGACACCGCCATTTCCAGCTGTACGGCGGCCTTGGACAGGCTCCGCAGTTCGACCACGGTCACAAAGCATTGCAATGCATCGATCATCTACGCTCCATGTTTGCGGATTTCGCAAAGACTATTTGCTTTTTTCCATATTGTGCCATTTTTTGCAAAGATGCATACTTCGTTCATCACTGAACTGTTAAGGATATACATCATGAAATTCACCCCTGTCTTTGCAGCACTGGCCTTTGTCGCCGCACCTGTCTTCGCCGCCGCGCCGCTGGCCGGCACCAACGCACCCGGCTTCCACCGCGTGATGCTGGGCGACTTTGAAGTGACCGCCGTCAGCGACGGCACCGTCGATCTGCCGATGGACAAGCTGCTGCAGGAGCCGGCCGCCGCCACCGTCAAGGCGCTGGCCCGCAATTTCCAATCGGTGCCGACCGAAACCTCGGTCAACGGCTTCCTGATCAACACCGGCGGCAAGCTGATCCTGGTGGACGCCGGCGCCGGCAGCCTGTTCGGCCCGACGCTGGGCAAGCTGGTGGCCAACATCAAGGCCTCCGGCTACCAGCCGGAGCAGATCGATGAAATCTACCTGACCCACCTGCACCCCGACCACGTGGGCGGCCTGGCGGCCAACAGCCAGCTGGTGTTCCCGAACGCCGTGGTGCGCGCCGACAAGCACGACACCGATTTCTGGCTGAGCCAGGCCAACCTGGACAAGGCCCCGACCGACAGCAAGGGCTTCTTCCAGGGCGCGATGGCTTCGCTGTCGCCCTACGCCGCCGCCCAGCACCTCAAGCCGTTCAGCGGCGACACCGAGCTGGCGCCAGGCGTGCACGCCACCGCCAGCTACGGCCACACGCCGGGCCACACCATCTACACCTTCGAAAGCAAGGGCAAAAAACTGGTGCTGGTGGGCGACCTGATCCACGTAGCCGCGGTGCAGCTGGACCATCCGGAAGTGACCATCGGCTTCGACAGCGACGCCAAGTCGGCCGCCGCCTCGCGCGCCAAGGTGTTCCAGGCCTTGTCCAAGGAAGGCGCGCTGGTCGGCGCAGCCCACCTGTCCTTCCCCGGCCTGGGCCATCTGCGCATCGACGGCAAGGGCTACGACTGGTTGCCGGTCAGCTATAGCCAGCTGCGATAATAATTAACGCCGCGTCAGCAGCCCGTCAGTAAATTCTGTAAAATTGGTCTCATGGATATGCGTACTACACCTCACCCGATTTCCGTGCTCGTCGTCGACGATCACCCGCTGCTGCGCGCCGGCCTGGGTGAGGCCATTTCCAGCCAGGAAGATATGCGCGTGGTCGGCGAGGCCTGCAACGGCCGCGAGGCGGTGGATGCCTACACCCAGCTGCGCCCCGACGTCACCATCATGGACATCGCCATGCCGGAGCTGGACGGGGTGGCGGCGCTGCATGAAATCCGCCGCGAGCACAACAACGCCCGCGTCGTCATGCTGACCACCTACAAGGGCGATGCGCAGATCCTGCGCGCGGTCCAGGGCGGCGCCGCCGGTTTCCTGCTGAAGAGCACCCTGCGCAAGGATTTGCTTGATACGGTGCGCGGCGTCCACATGGGACAGCGCCGCATTCCGCCGGAGATCGCGATGGAGCTGGCCCAGCACATGGGCCAGGGTCCGTTAAGCTCGCGGGAAATGGAAGTATTGAATCATGCGGCGAGTGGACATTCCAATCGCCGCATCGCGGAGCGTCTGTCGATTTCCGAGGAAACCGTCAAGGCCCACATGAAGAACGTGCTGGCCAAGCTGGCCGCGAACGATCGCACCCATGCGGTGACGATCGCCCTCAAGCGCGGCATTATTACAATTTAGTCCTTGGCCACGGCGGCCAGCCACACCAGCATCACGCACGGCAGCAACAGGCCGTGGAAGCCGAAGGTCACAAACGCCACGCCGCCGCTCATGCAGCCGGCGGCAAACGCCAGCACCGGCCAGGTCAGCTTCTTGCAGCGGCCGATGGCCTCGGGATCGCCGCGCAGCGAATCGACCAGTTCGATCACCAGCCCGGTCACATTGCCCGTCATCACCGTGGTGGCCGAGGTCTTGCCCAATAGCAGCTTGCCGTAGGCATTCTGGATCGCCATCGCGCCGGCGCACAGCGAGCCGGTCAGCAGCGTCAGCGGCGCCGACGCTTCCACGATCGGCGCCGCCTGCCAGGCGCAGATCACGGTCGCCGCCATCATCGCCAGCTGGAACAGGAAACTGTTGCGCAGCGTTTTGCCGCCGGTGCGGTCCCAGTGCACCGTCGCCAGCCGTGTCAGGGCGACGAACAGGATAAACACCGGGAACACCAGCAGCTTGATGAAGATGCTCTGCGACGGCTCGATCAGCGCGCGGCCGATCAGCACGAAGTTGCCCGTCACGTGGGCCGTGAACAGGCCGAACAGGCCGACGAAGCCCAGCGTGTCGACGTAGCCGGCCAGGAAGCCCAGCGCTGCGCCTTGTTTGATATCACCGCGTTCCATTACTACCTTTCTGAAGATCGAGCCAGGCCACCAGCAGGAAAGCGCCGGTCAGCCCGAGGTGCTCGAAAAAACTATTGGCCGCCATGAAGCGTTCCTGACCGCCCATGTCCCAGAAGCGGTTGGCGACAAAGGTGGCCATCAGCGTGAACACGCCGAGGAAACCCGCGCCCAGCCAGCGGTAATAGCCGGTCAGGATGGCCACCGAGGCGCCCAGCTCCAGCGCGATCACCAGCGCGGCCAGCGGCCCCGCCGGCGACAGGCCGAAATGCTGCATCTCGCCGATGGCCGAGCCGAAATCGGTCAGCTTGTTGATGCCGCCCTGCAGATACGCAGCGCACAGCAGCAACAGGCAGACCCAGCGCACCCACGGCGCGGTTAAAAACAGTCGATTCATTGATGCTCCAGTTGTCGCGTCGCTCCCGCGCAGGCGGGAGCGACGGCCATTTACACTGCCCAGCAGGCGCAGCCCAGCGCGCCCCAGAAGCTCTTCAGGTCCGAGACCGGCGCCTTGCTGCCCCACGAACTGGCGTGCTGGTGACCGTGCACATTGCAGTTGTTGGCGCAGCCGCAGGCGGCGGCCTGCTGCGCGCGTTCCCGCTTCTGCTGCAGCTGGCGCTGCTCCAGTTCCTTCAGCGCGGCGCGGCTGGTGCCCTGCTTCTCGCCCCAGCCGGCGTAGCCGCCGAAACGGCGCACCGGCGACCAGTCCGGCATGGCCGGCGGCGGCGGCGTGTCGTGGCTGGCAAAGGCGCCGGCCGCGTACACGATCTTGCCGCCGACGATGGTCAGGTCCGAGCTCATGTCCCAGATCTCGCTTTCGGCGCAGGCGTAGAAGTCCTTGTCCGGCACGATCATGTCGGCCAGCTGGCCCACTTCGATGCGGCCCTTCTTGCCTTCCTCGTTGGAGAACCAGGTGGTGTTCTCGGTCCACATGCGCAGCGCCGCTTCGCGGTCCAGGCAGTTGGCGCGCGGGTAGAGCTGCGCGCCGCTGACGGTTTTGCCGGTGATCATCCAGGCCAGCGACACCCACGGGTTGTAGGAGGCGACGCGGGTGGCGTCGGTGCCGGCCGAGGTTTTCACGCCGGCGTCGATAATCTTCTTGATCGGCGGCGTGGCTTCGGCGGCGCCGTGGCCATAACGCTCGATGAAGTATTCGCCTTGGTACGCCATGCGGTGCTGCACGGCGATGCCGCCGCCCAGCGCGGCGATGCGGTCGATCGACTGGTCCGAAATGGTTTCGGCGTGGTCGAAGAACCAGTTCAGGCCTTCCAGCGGAATGTCCTGGTTGACGCGCTCGAACACATCCAGCGCGCGGCTGATGGTTTCGTCGTAGGTGGCGTGCATGCGCCATGGCCAGCGGTTCTGCGCCAGCACGCGCACCACGCCTTCCAGGTCGTCCTCCATATTGTCCGGCATGTCCGGACGCGGCTGGCGGAAGTCCTCGAAATCGGCCGCCGAGAAGGTCAGCATCTCGCCGGCGCCGTTGTGGCGGAAGTAGTCGTCGCCTTGCTGGTACTTGACGCTCTGCGTCCAGTTCAGGAAGTCTTCCTTCTCCTGCTTCGGTTTTTGCGTGAACAGGTTGTAGGCCAGGCGCACGGTCAGCTGCTTTTCGTCCGACAGCTGCTGGATCACTTGGTAGTCTTCCGGATAGTTCTGGAAGCCGCCGCCGGCGTCGATCACGCCGGTGACGCCCAAGCGATTCAGTTCGCGCATGAAGTGGCGGGTCGAGTTGACCTGGTATTCCAGCGGCAGTTTCGGGCCCTTGGCCAGCGTCGAATACAGGATGGCCGCATTCGGCTTGGCCAGCAGCAGGCCGTTCGGATTGCCGTTGGCGTCGCGCAGGATCTGGCCGCCCGGCGGTTCCGGCGTGTCCTTGGTGTAGCCGACGGCGCGCAGCGCGGCGCCGTTCAGCAGGGCGCGGTCGTACAGGTGCAGGATGAACACCGGCGTGTCCGGCGCCACCGCATTGAGTTCCTCGATGGTCGGCAGGCGCTTCTCGGCGAACTGGTGTTCGGTGAAGCCGCCCACCACGCGCACCCACTGCGGCGCCGGCGTGATCGCCACTTGCGCCCTCAGCATGGCCATGGCGTCGGCCAGCGAGCGCACGCCGTCCCAGCGCAGCTCCAGGTTGAAATTCAGGCCGCCGCGGATGATGTGGCAGTGGTTGTCGATCAGGCCCGGCAGCACGCGCTTGCCGTGCAGGTCGATGATCCTGGTGGTCGGTCCGGCCAGCGCCATGATCTCGTTGGCGCGGCCGACGTGGGTGAACTTGCCGTCCTTGATGGCGACGGCTTCAGCGTGCGGGTTGCTGCGGTCCAGCGTGGTGAACAGGCCGCGATGCAGGATCAGATCGGGGGTTGGGGATGCTTGCGACATTAAGAGCTCCTGGTTTCATCGGACTTCTGCGCGGATGGCAGCTGGCCGAAACAATGCGGCTTGACGTGGTCTTCGATCCACGACACTTTCGGTGCTTCCTTCTGCCACACCTGGCGCAGCAGCGGCGGCAGCTGTTCGCCGACCAGGATGCCCAGCAGGCCGACCAGCGCGATCACCGGCGGCGCCGGCGAGCGCACGTTGAGGAAACCATAGATGAGGCCGACCAGCAGGCCGACCGCCAACGATACGATATACATTTTCATGATTGAGCGACACTCCGGGTAAGTAAATCGTGTGCATAGTGTAGTGGCGCTTCCTCACTCTGGCATCACCGGTATTGATCGAACTATCCCCCCTCCTTTGGGGGAGCCTGGCTTGCGCATGAATAGGTGCTAAAATATTCGGATTCCCCCTTTCATCCGGATCATGACGACTGCACGCGCTTCCCTGCTCCTGCATGCCGCCGTTGCCGCCTTGTCCGGCCTGCTCTGGTGCACCCCGCCCATGGCGCTGGCCCAGCAACCGTCGCCGCGCCTGCTCGAACAATTCACCCACACCGCCTGGGGCGCGCTGGACAACGCCCCGGTCGACATCCTCAATGTCGCGCAAACCAGCGACGGCTGGCTGTGGCTGGCCGCCGGCACCGGCCTGTACCGCTTCGACGGCAAGCGCTACGAGCGGGTCGACAATGTCGAAGGCCACCCGCTGCTGTCGTCCAGCGTGCGCACGCTGTATGCGCCGCCGGAAGGCGGCCTGTGGGTCGGCTACCGCGTCGGCGGCGGCATCAGCCACTTCCAGCGCGGCCAGGCGCGCCATTTCGCCGCCGGCCAGGGCCTGCCGGGCGGCGCCATCACCAGCATCGCGCGCGGCCCGGACGGCGTGCTGTGGGTGGCGGCGCGCGACGGCCTGGCGCGCCTGGACGGCGACCATTTCGTCACCGTCGGCGCCGCCCAGGGCCTGCCGGCGCGGCGCGCGCGCCAGGTGCTGTTCGACCATGCGGGCCGCCAGTGGGTCGCCATGCAGGGCGGCATCTACAGCCGCGCCGACAGCAGCGCCGCCTTCCGCCAGGCCTGGCCGCACGGCGACCTGAGCGCCATGGCGCTGGCGCCGGACGGCACGCTGTGGGCCTCCGACGTCGACAGCTATTACCGCGTGCTGCCGGCGGCGCCGTCCGGCGAGGCGGCGGCCGGCGCCGTGCTCCAGGGCGCCAATATGTACTTCGACCGCGACGGCAACCAGTGGCTGTTCCACGCCGGCGGCCTGGAACGGCGCAACGCCGGCAGCAGCGACGCCCCGCAGCAGCAGGACCTGAACGGCGGCATGCCGCAGAGCTTTTTCCAGGACCGCGAAGGCAATGTGTGGATCGGCACCTCGGCCGGCCTGAACCGCTTCCGCCGCAACCGCCTGCTGACGTTGCCGCTGCAGACCATCTTCAACCATCCGGCCATCGCGCCGCTGACCGGCGGCGGCATCTGGGCCGGCGACCGCATCGGCGCGCTGCACGCGCTGGGGCCGGAGGGCGAGCGGCGCAATGTGCTGTCGGCCCGCATCTCGGCGCTGTACCGCGATCCGGACGGCGTGCTGTGGGCCGGCAACGACGAGGAGGTGTGGAGCGTGGACGGCGGCCGCATGGAACGCTATCCACTGCCGCCGGAAGCCAGCAGCTACGAAGTGCAGGCGCTGTGCCGCGCCGAGGGCGGCGGCCTGTGGGTGTCGGTCGTGCGCGCCGGCCTGTACCTGCTGAAGGACGGCCGCTGGCGGCGCCAGCCAGCGCCGCCGCTGGCGACGGCGGCCGGCGTGGCCGACCTCGATCTGTTCCCGACCACGCTGACGGCCGGCGCCGACGGCGCGCTGTGGGCCGGCTACGTGCGCAACACCATCGCGCGCATGGCCGGCGGCAAGACCGTCCTGTATGGCGCGGAACAGGGTCTGGAGCTGGGCCAGGTGCTGACCCTCTACCGCCACGGCACGCAGCTGTGGGCCGGCGGCGAGCGCGGCGTGGCCTGGTTCGACGGCCAGCGCTTCAACACCCTGCACGGCCAGCGCGGCGAGGCGTTCCGCGGCGTCTCCGGCATCGTCCGCACGCCGCAGGGCGACCTGTGGCTGTTCGGCACCGAGGGCCTGAGCCGCATCGGCGCGGAACAGGTGACGCTGGCCATGCGCACGCCAGGCCATGAAGTCGACTACGAACGCTTCGACGCCCACGACGGCCTGCTCGGCGCCGCCTCGCAGCTGCGGCCGATGCCGTCGCTGCTGCTGGGCGACGACGGCCTGCTGTGGATGGCCACCGCCAACCGCATCAACTGGATCAATCCGGCGCACATCGCGCGCAATCCGGTGACGCCGCCGGTGATGGTGCAGGACGTGGTGATCGGCGAGCAGCGCTACAGCCCCCTGCCCGGCCTGCAACTGCCGCAGTCCACCAGCAACCTGCGCATCGACTACACGGCGTTGAGCCTGAGCGTGCCGGAGCGGGTGCGCTTCCGCTACCGCCTCGACGGCGTCGACGACGACTGGCAGGACCCCGGCGCGCGCCGCCAGGCGTTCTACACCAACCTCGATCCGGGCCAGTACCGCTTCCGCGTGATGGCGGCCAACGAGGACGGCGTGTGGAATCCGCAGGAAGCGCAGCTGGCGTTCTCGATTCCGCCGACCTTCGCGGAAACCATCTGGTTCAAGCTGGTGTGCTTCATCGGCGTGGCGGCGACGCTGGCGCTGATGTACCGCCTGCGCCTGCGCCACGTGACCCAGCAACTGCGCACACGGCTGGAAGACCGCGCCGACGAGCGCGAACGCATCGCCCGCACCCTGCACGACACCTTCCTGCAAAGCGTGCAGGGCCTGATGCTGCGCGTGCAGACGCTGCTCAAGCGCCTGCCGCCGGACGGCGACGCCTACCAGCTGGTGGAAAAAATCCTCAACCAGGCCGACCAGGTGCTGGCCGAGGGCCGCAACCAGGTCAGCGGCCTGCGCGGCGTGCAGCCGCACCACGACGACCTGCCGCATATGTTCAGTGAGCTGGGCCAGCAGCTGCGCGAGGAGCACGCGGCCGACTTCGCGCTGATCGTCACCGGCCAGCAAACCTCGCTCAACGAGGAAGGCCGCGAGCACCTGTACCACATCGGCCGCGAAGCGCTGCTGAACGCCTTCCGTCACGCGGGCGCCAGCCGGATCGAGCTGGAACTGGGCTACGCCACCGACCACTTCACGCTGCAGGTGCGCGACGACGGCCGCGGCATCGATGAACAGGTGCTGGCGGCCGGCGAGCGGCCCGGCCACTGGGGCCTGATCGGCATGCGCGAACGGGCGGTGAAGATCGATGCGGCGCTGGATTTGTGGTGCCGTCCCGGCATGGGCACGGTGGCGCAGGTGACGGCGCCGGGAAGCGCCGTCTACCAGCGCAAGCCGGGCACGCTGCGGCGCTGGCTGATGCGGGAAGCGGCCTGACGCTTACTGCACCAGGCCGCAGGCGTGCAGGTCAAGGATGCCGCGCTCGATGGCCAGCGTGACCGCGTGGGTGCGGTCGCTGGCGTTCAACTTGGCCAGGATGCTCTTCATGTGCACCTTGACGGTTTCCTCCGAAATCACCAGGTGCATGCCGATGCGCTTGTTGCTCTGGCCACCGGCGACCAGCTGCAGCACTTCCACTTCGCGCTTGCTCAACGCGCCCTCGTGCCAATGCTCGGCGATGCCGCTGGCCACCGCCGCCGGAATGCTGCGGCGGCCTTCGTGCACGCAGCGGATGGTCGCCAGCAGCTCCTTGCGCAGCATGCTCTTCAGCAGATAGCCGGCGGCGCCGGCGGAAATCGCCCGTTGCGCCAGCACGTCGCCCTCGTAGGTGGTCAGGACCACGATGCGGGCGTTGGGGAATTCCTTGCGGATGGCGATGGTGGCGTCGATGCCGTTCATGTCCGGCATCTGGATGTCCATCAGGGTGACGTCGGGACGCAGGCGGCGATACGCCTCGACCGCCTGGACGCCGTTGGTGGCCTCCTCCAGCAGCAGCATGTCGGCCTCGTCGGCGATCACGCTGGCGATGCCCTCGCGGAACATCGGATGGTCGTCCACGCTCAGGATCTTGATAGGCGGCGGAGTCATAGGCATCTCGTGATTAAAGTTCTGGCATCTGGCGCCCAGCATGACACATGCGCAAGTATTTGCCTATACCTCCATATGGGTAGGACCCTCCTCCCGGATTGGGGCGTGGCAAGCGGCCCTGGAAAGTTTATTCTTCTACATTCCAGCTTAACAACTTAGGAGAGTGACATGCGAATGGATACCCGATCCTGGCCACAGTCCGCCGTCGGCGGCGCCGGCAACACCACCGCGATCGCCGCGCAAGGCGATCAGGTCAGCGTACTGATCGCCCATGCCGATCCGATCATCCGCGCCGGCCTCGCCGCGCTGCTGGGCAGCCATGGCGACATGCAGATCGCCGTGACCGACGCCGAAGCGCCGCTGGACAGCCACGCGGGCGCCGACGTCATCATCCTCGATCACCGCAGCGGCCTGGAACACATGCGCCGCGCCGCCAATGCGCACCATGGCGACACCCAGCCACGGGTCTTGATTGTCACGCAGCTGGAACGCGAATGGGAAGTGCGCACCGCCATGATGGCCGGCGTGCACGGCTACCTGCTGCAAAACGCCGACTCGGAACAGCTGCTGACCGCCGTGCGCACGCTGAGCCGCGGCATGCGCTACCTGAGCGCGGAACTGAGCCGCTGCGTAGCCGACAGCTTCACCCGCATCGGCCTGACCAGCCGCGAGACCGACGTGCTGCAACTGCTGGCGCAGGGCCAGTGCAACAAATCGATCGCGCGCGAGCTGGGCATCGGCGTCGGCACGGTCAAGACCCACGTCAAAGGTCTTTTTGACAAGCTTGGCGCAACGGCACGCACGCATGCGGTGGTGCTGGCCACGCGGCGCGGCCTGGTGGGTGAGCCATATGGCAATCAACAACACTAAGCACCTGATTCCGTTGTAGAATCTCGGGCATGCACGCCCCGACCATCAACCTGAGCACACCACATCGCCAGACGCGTTATCAACGCGTCATGATGTTCTTCGTGCTCATGTTCCTGGCGTTGCAACTGATCGGCGCCAGTTCGCACACCCACGCCTACACCGATCATGAACCGGATTGCGCCGCTTGCGCGGTGGTCCACCTGCCTGCCGGCGGCGTGCCGCCGGCCACCCTGCTGGTGGCGCCGACCGGACTGCAGAGCAGCCTGCCGGTGCTGGCGCCGCATACCGTGGTGCGCGCCGCGCAAACCAGCTACCTGACCCCGCCTTCCCACGCGCCGCCCGGCGTTGCTGTTTTCTCCATCTGAATATTAATCGCTGCATCTCCCGCGAGGGAACGATGCATCGTCACGTCTCACCATTCAAGGATTTAACATGCAACACAAGCCACAACTCCGTACCCTGCCCCTGCTGATCGCCGCCGCTTTCTACGCCCAACACGCTTATGCGGAGGATGGCGCTGCCGACGCGGCGCCGGACGCCGCGCCGATGCAGCAGGTGGAAGTGACCGCCGCGCACCTGAAGAGCGCGCGCATCGACCTGTCGCCGAACGTCGGCACCACCATCTACAGCATCGACAAGCACATGGTCGATCAATTGGGCCAGGGCGACAACACGCCGTTCAATGAAGTGCTGCTGCGCCTGCCAGGCGTGAGCCAGGACTCGAAAGGCTCCGGTTCGATCCACGTGCGCGACGACCACGCCAACGTGCAGTACCGCGTCAACGGCGTGCAGCTGCCGGAATCGATCAGCGGCTTCGGCCAGTCGATCGACACCCGTTTCGTCGAATCGACCGACTTCATCACCGGCGCGCTGCCGGCGCAATTCGGCCTGCGCACGGCCGGCATCATCGACATCCAGACCAAGGAAGGCCAGCCGAAATCGGGCGGCCGCATCGGCGTGCTGGCGGGCAGCCATGGCTACGTCGAACCGAGCACGGAATTCTTCGGCACCCAGGGCGCCTTCAATTACTACCTGTCCGGCAGCTATCTGACCAATAAACTGGGCATCGAAAATCCGCTGCCGACCAGCAGCGCGCTGCACGACAAGACCAACCAGACCAAGTCCTTCGGCGCCCTGTCCTACTTCCTGGACGATAACACCCGCCTGGGCCTGATGTTCGGCACCTACAACGGCCGCTTCCAGATTCCGAACAACCCCAACCAGGATGCGGCGTTCACCGTGGCCGGCGCCGCCACGCCCGATTCGGCGCAGCTCGATGAAAACCAGCGCGAGAAGAACCGCTTTGTGGTGCTGTCGCTGCAAAAAAGCGTGGGCGACCTGAATTACCAGGTGTCCGGCTTCCACCAGTATTCGGAACTGCACTACACGCCGGACGCGATCGGCGACCTGGCCTACAACGGCGTGGCCTCCGACACGCTGCGCTCGAACACCTCCAACGGCATGCAGTTCGACGCCAGCTACAAACTGAACGACACGCACACCCTCCGCGCCGGCCTCGCCTATACCCGCCAGACCACGCACAGCGACAACAGCGTCGGCGTCTTCGATATGAACGACGACGGCACGCAAGCCAGCACCACGCCGCGCACCATCATCGACAACAGCAGCAAGACCGGCAAGCAGTCCAGCGTCTACCTGCAGGATGAATGGCACATCAGCGCGCCGCTGACCGTCAACTACGGCGTGCGCTTCGACAAGGTGCAGGCCTTCGTCAGCGAACAGCAATGGAGCCCGCGCATCAACGTGGCCTACCAGCTGGCCAAGGGCACGGCGCTGCACGCCGGCTACTCGCGCTACTTCACGCCGCCGCCACAGGAACTGGCGGCGCAGTCCAGCATCGACAAATACGCCGGCACCTCGAACGCGCCGGAAGTGGGTGTGTCGGACAACGTCAAGTCCGAGCGCACCAACTACTACGATGTCGGCCTCAGCCACCAGTTCAGCGAGGAGCTGACCTTTACCGCCGACGCCTACTACAAGAAGATCCGCAACATGCTGGATGAAGGCCAGTTCGGCCAGGCGCTGATCCTGTCGCCGTTCAACTACGACCGCGGCTATGCCAAGGGCCTGGAACTGTCCGGCGTCTACAGCCGCAAGAACTGGGGCGGCTTCCTCAACGTGACCACGCAGAAGGCCGAAGGCAGCAACATCATCTCCGGCCAGTCGCTGTTCGGCCCGGACGAACTGGCCTACATCGCCAACCACTACATCCACGTGGACCATGACCAGACGGTGTCGGTGTCGGGCGGCGCCCACTACCACTTCGGCGATTCGCAGATCAGCAGCGATGTCCTGTACGGCAGCGGCCTGCGTCTGACGCCGGACAACGGCGCGCCGAACTCCGGCCACCTGCCGCACTACACCACGGTCAACTTCGCGCTGACCCACACCTGGAAGGCCACGCCGGTCGGCACCGTGGAAGGCCGCCTGGCGCTGATCAACGCCTTCGACAAGGTCTACCTGCTGCGCGACGGCTCGGGCGTCGGCGTCGGCGCGCCGCAGTACGGCGAGCGCCGCTCGTTCTACGCCGGCCTGTCGACCAGCTTTTAAGTAGCCCTGGTGGTCATGGCCGGCATCAGTTGCGGCCGGCCATGACGCCACCATCCACATCCCAGTTGGCGCCGGTCACCCAGCCTGCCCTGTCCGACAACAGGAAGGTGACCACCTCGGCGACATCGCGCGGCGTGCCCACGCGGCCGATCGGGTGGAAGCTGTTGAAGCCTTGCAGCGCGTCGTGCACCTCCGCTTTCGGAATGAAGCCTTCGTAGATCGGCGTTTGCACCACCGCCGGCGACACCGTATTGACGCGGATACGCCTGGCCGCCAATTCCATCGCCAGGTGCTGCGTCAGCGCATGCAGTCCCGCCTTGGCCATCGAGTAAGCCGACGACGGCGTCGCCGCAATCGCCTGCTTGCCCCACATTGAACCGATGTTGACGATCGCGCCCGGACGATCCTGCGCGGCCAGATTGGCCGCAACGCGCTGGCTGATGAAGAACAGCGCCTTGTTCAGCTTCATGTACTGGTCATAGTCAGCCTCCTGGTGCTCCAGGAATGGCTTGGGGAAGAACACGCCGGCAGCGTTGACCAGCAGATCGATGTCCGAATGCTGTTCATCCAGCGCCTTGAGCAATGTCGCGAGATCCGACTCGTTCGACAGATCGGCCGTCAACGCCCACGCCTGTCCCAGCGCGGCCAGCTCCTTGCGCGCTTCCTCGGCCTTCCCGGCGCGATTGCCGACAATGACCGCGCTACCGCCCTCCGCCATCACCATGCGCGCGGTTTCCAGACCGATGCCGCTGGTGCCGCCGACGACCAGCAGCTTTTTGCCTTTGAATTGACTGTTCATTTTCAAACCTTTCGATGTTTTAGAAAAACTATGGATACAGCCGTCATGCTCCAGCTTTCCACTCTCGCTGACAAACCAGATAAACTCTCTCGCATCAATAGAAAATCTTTACTGCCATGAAGACTCCCGTACACCTGAACGCCCTGCGCGCCTTCGAAGCCAGCGCCCGCCATCAGAGTTTTTCCGCCGCCGCCGCCGAACTGAATGTCACTCCGGCAGCGGTCGGGCAACTGGTGCGCACGCTGGAAGACTGGCTCGGCGCGCCGCTGTTCCTGCGCGGGACCAGCGGCCGCGCGCGACTGGTCGCCACCGAGGCGGCCCAGCGCGCACTGCCGGAAATCCGCGCCGGCTTCGACCGGCTGGCGCTGGGCGTGGAGCGTCTCAAGGAAGGATCGGTCAGCGGCGTGCTGACGGTCACGGTCAGTCCCGCTTTCGCCGCCAAGTGGCTGCTGCCGCGCATCGACAGATTCCAGAACATCTGCCCGGACACCGACGTGCGCCTGGACACCAGCCTCAAGCCGGTGGACTTCGTCGCCCAGCGCATTGACATCGGCGTCCGCTATGGCACAGGGCACTGGCCCGGACTCGCCGCAGAAAAACTGATGGACGAAGAGGTGTACCCGGTCTGCTCGCCGGAACTGCTGCGCAAGCACGGCGCGTTGCAGCATCCTGACCAGCTGACGAGCTTGACGCTGATCCACGACCTGTCGATGGACGAGCACCAGGGCTTCCCGACCTGGGACGCGTGGATGCGCAAGGCCGACGCCAGCGCCGGCACCGGCGCCAGGCAGCGCGGTTTGAGAATCAACAATTCCGCAGCCGTGCTGCAAGCGGCGATCGAAGGACACGGCGTGGCCCTGGCCCGCAGCGTCATGGCGCGCGACGATCTTGCGGCAGGCCGCCTGGTACGCTTATTCCCCGCCATCAGCTTCATTTCTCCACTGGCCTACTACATCATCTACCGCCCGGAATGCGCCAACCTGCCACGCCTGACCGCATTCCGCGACTGGCTGTCGAGCGAAGCAAAGGGAGTTTGATTAGCGCTTCCAGATTGATTATTTCGTAACGTATAATCAATCGTTATCCTTTATTTAAGGTGGCCGCTCCATGACCGATCTCGCGCTGGCGTTTTATCTGGTTCTTGTCCTCCCTGTCATGCAGCTATGGCGCAGCACGCGCAAGCACGGCAAGATCACGCGCTCCCGCACCCAGCGCTACCTGGGGACCATCCGCACCGTCGCCCTCACACTGATTGCCTTGGTGG
The DNA here is from genome assembly GCF_009674495.1 of Duganella alba. Lineage (GTDB taxonomy): Bacteria > Pseudomonadota > Gammaproteobacteria > Burkholderiales > Burkholderiaceae_D > Rugamonas > Rugamonas alba. The sequence continues at coordinate 198,873 of NZ_WKJN01000004.1, forward strand.
CGGTCTGCTGGTGGAACGGGCACACGCCGTCCGACCTGGGCCTGGCTCCGCCGGCCTCCGGCGCCGCCATCTGGTGCCTGCTGCTCCCCCTGGCCGGCCTGCCCTTGATGTACTACGCCAGCAAGTCGCGCGAAGTGAAAATGGCTGCCGACAAGCGCGCCGCCATGCACGCCCAGGTGCGCGCCAGCGACGCCCTACCGCGCACGCCCGCCGAATTCAAACTGTTCCTGATTACCACGCTGTTTATCGGCGCCGGCTGGGAGCTGCTGTACCGCGGCTACCTGACACTGGTGCTGACGCCATGGCTCGGCACCTGGGGCGCGGTGCTGCTGGGCGGCCTGGCCTATGGCGCTGGCCACGGCTACGCCAATCCCAGACAACTCACCACCAGCATCGTCACCGCCATACTTTTCAGTGTCGCGTATGTGGTGACCGGCAACCTGTGGTGGCTGATCCTGGTCCATATCGGTATTCCGCTGTTGAGCGTCATCAGCTGCTACAAAATCCTGAAGCCGCAACCGGCGTGACGCCAGGCCAAGCGGTAGCGCTTGAGTATTTGCCAAGGTTGTTGGCATAATCCCTCCGATGAAAACCCAACGCACCCTCATCGCCGCCGGACTCGCCGCCCTTGTGGCGCCACCGGCATTGGCCGCAGACGATGTTCCGTCGGTGGTCGTCACCGCCCAGTCGCGCAAGCAGTTGCTGCAGGACGTGCCGATGACGATGCAAGTCCTCACCTCGCGCGATATCGACGCCGTCGGCGCCAGGGATCTGGCGGACCTGAACGGCTACATCCCGGGCCTGACGGTGGACGCCATCGAACCGACGCAGCCCTCGGTGGGCATACGCGGCGTGCAGACGGGCGACTTCGGCATCGCCACCGATTCGCCGGTCGGCATTTACGTGGACGGCGTCTACACCGGCAAGACCGGCGGCGCGCTGATGAACTTTGTCGACGTCCAGCGCATCGAAGTGGTCAAGGGACCGCAAGGCACGCTGTTCGGCCGCAACAGCGCGGCCGGCGCCATCGCCATCACCAGCAATGAACCGGGCAAGGAGCTCGATGCGGCCGGCCGCGTCAAGCTGGGCAAGTTCGGCCGCGCCAATGCGGACGTGATGATGAACCTCCCCATCTCCGACACCATGGCCGCCCGCATCGTCGCCGTGCGCGCCGGCAGCGAAGGCTGGGCCGACAACACCGCCACCGGCAAGAAGTCCGGCGGCGACAAGGACTGGGCCACCCGTATCTCGCTGCGCAAGGACTTCGACGCGGCCAAGGTGGTGTTCGCGTGGGAGCACGAGAACATGGAGCAGTACGGCCGCCCCGCGTTCGGCGTGGTCAAGAATCCGGCGCTGCCGCTGGGCGGATACCGTGGCGTCTACGATGCGGCGTACACCGCCAACTTCGTCAATCCGCTTGACGCGCCACTGGCCAACGACCAGCAAGGCAGCGAAGGCCGCCGGTTCGATGGCGCCACGCTGCGTATCGAAGCGCCGCTGACCGGCATGACCTTTAACTCGACCACCGCGTGGCGGCGCTTCCAGACCCACAACCTGACCGACAACGACGGCGGCGCACGCAGCGACCTGAATCTGACCACGCAGGACGCCAAGGGTGCGCGCAGCTTCCAGCAGGAGTTCAAACTGTCCGGCAAGACCGCGCAGCTGGACTGGGTGGGAGGCCTGAGCTTCTACCGCAATAACGAACATCAGGTTGCCGGCGCCTATGTCACCACCGGCACGCTGGATATGCTCAGCAGGTTCGCCGGCGGCGCGCCCAACTTCGCCCGGCTGTTCGGCGGCCTGGCGGCGGCCGGCCTGTCCGGCATTAGCGCGTCCAGCGTATTCCCGTGGGACGAAACGCATTACAGCGACGTGCGCACCAATTCCGCCTCCGCCTACGGCGACACCATCTGGCACCTGGCGCCGCAGACCAACGCCACCTTCGGCCTGCGCTACACCAGGGACGAAAAGCGCATGACCTGGTATGTGCCGGGCCGCGTGTCGCCGCAGCTGGACGACTTCCTGAACCGATTCGGCCCGCTGGCCGGCCTCAATGCGTCGAGCTTCCCGTCGAATGTCATCTTCGCCACCGCCGGCCGGCTGGCGTCGTCGCCGGTGACGCGCGAGAAAGCCTGGACCGACTGGAGTCCGCGCCTGGTGCTGGACCATAAGCTGAACCGGGACACGCTGCTATTCGGCTCCCTGTCGCGCGGCTACCAGGCCGGCGGCTTCAATGTCTTCACGCCGCCGAATCCGGCCTCGCCCACCGCCACCGGCCGCGATCCCAGCTTCGCGCCGGAGCGGATGACCAACGTCGAAGCCGGCGCGAAAATGGCGCTGCCGGCATTGAACGCGACGCTGAACGCATCGCTGTTCGCCTACAAGTTCAGGAACCTGCAGGATATCCAGTTGTACAGCGTGGGCACGCTGCCGACCTATAACGTGGTGTCCAGCGACCAGAAGGCGCACGGCCTGGATGTGGATGGCCGCATCCGCGTCTCGCCGCGTGTGACGCTGTTCGGCGGTTTCGAATATATCGACCAGACCTATACCCGCTACCAGCGGCTGGACGCCGGCGGCACCGTGACGCTGGATCTCGGCGGCCAGCCGGTCGGCACGCCGCGCCTGACCGCCATGGCGGGCGTGAACATGAACTGGGAAGCTGCGTCCGGCCGCGCCAGCGTCAACCTGCAGGGCACGCACGCGACCGCCCAGCGCTGCAACAGCGATACGGCGGCCCTGAGCTGTCTGCGCACCGCCACGCTGAAAACCGGCACCGCTACCAGCAAGTTCGATTTGCGTGTAGGCTGGGACAGTCCCGACGCGCGCTATGGCGTGGCGCTAATCGTCAATAATCTGTTCGACCAGCGATACGTCTTATCGTTGGCGGGTCAAACCGAACAATACGGCGCGCCGTATTCCAACATTACGCCGCCACGCACGATAGGCATCGAATTCAGGGCAAGCATGTAAATGGCATCGAAAATCCTACTGGCTGCTGCGGCAGTGTTGGTGATTGCGGCAGGCGGTGTGGCGACGCTGGCGGTGAAGCCGCCGGACCTGCTGCGGCTCGGCGCCAGCTACGGCGCCAAGATCGTCTGTTCGAATGTATTCATCGCCGGGCGTGACGGCCAGGCGGTGCTGGCCGACGACGTGCAGGCGCCCGGCCATCCGCTGCTGAAGTATCTGAAGGTGGCGGTGGACCAGCAGCGCAAGACGGTGCGCGCGCAGTTCCTCGGTTTTGTCGGCGACGGCATGGCGGTGTACCGTCCCGGCACCGGCTGCGCGGTGGCGCCGGACGGCGATGTGGCGCTGGCCTCGCAATATCAGTTCAATCCGATCAGGATATGGTCGCCCTCGCCCAACGTGCCCTGGCCTACCGGCTCGCAGGCCGAAGCCAACCCCGCGGTGCAGGCCTTGCTGGACCAGGATGCGCTGGCCGGACCGGGCATGCGCGGCATGGCGGTGATTTATCGCGGCCGGCTGATCGCCCAGCGTTATGGCACTGGCTTCAGCGCGGCTTCGCCGTTGCTCGGATGGTCGATGACCAAGACGGTCAATGCGGCGCTGGTGGGCATGCAGATCGCGGACGGCAAGCTGTCCTTGCAGCAGAGCGGTTTCTGGCCGGCCGGCGACGGCCGCGCGCAGATTACGCTGGCGCAGTTGATGTCGATGAGCAGCGGCTTGCGCTGGAACGAAGGCTATGGCGAGGTCTCCGATGCGACGCGCATGCTGTATCTGGAGCCGGACATGGCGGCGTTTTCGGCGGCGCAACCGCTGGAACAGGCGGCGGGCGGCAAATGGAATTATTCGAGCGGCACGGCGGTGCAGTTGTCGCGCATCTGGCAGCGTGCTGCGGCTGGCGGCGATGCGAAGGCCGCCACCTCGGCCGACGTGCTGTCGCTGCCGCATAACCGTTTGTTTGCGCCACTGGGCATGAACAGCGCGGTCATCGAGGCCGACGCGCGCGGCAATCTGGTCGGCTCCAGCTATATGTACGCCACCACGCAGGACTGGGCGCGCTTCGGCCAGTTCCTTCTGCAGGATGGCATCTGGCAGGGCAAGCGCATACTGCCGGAAGGTTTTGTCGGCGGCATGCAGCAGGCGGCGCCGGCATCGGGTGGTCAGTATGGCCAAGGCCAGGTGTGGCGCTGGGGACCGTCCGGCGATACGCCCGAGGGCCAGAATCCTGATACACGCTTCCAGCTCCCGGCCGATACCTACTGGATGGAGGGGCATGATGGACAAAGCATCGCCATCGTGCCATCGCAGCAACTGGTGGTGGTGCGGCTTGGCTTGACGCCGCATCGGCTGTTGTATCAGCCGCAGGCGCTGCTGGCGGCGGTGGTGAAAGCGGTTCAGCAATGACGGGCGTGCCGTATGGCCTGCTGCGTCATCAGGGGCCGATGCTGCTGACCGGCGCGCGGGTGGTCGGCCACACGCTGTTGAACGCGTTGGCGCCTGCGTCGAAGCCGGGTGTCGCGCCGGCGCCGCAGCGTATCGCACCGGTTTCGCGCGTCATCGCTGCGCCGCCGGACGATCTGGTCGCGCAGTATGTCGCCTGGTCCGGCGCAGCGAGTGGCCATGAAGGCGCGCTGCCGCCGCACATGGTGTCGCAATGGAGCCTGCCGCTGGTCGGCGAACTGCTGCTGCGCATGCCCTACAACCTGACCCGCGTCATCAACCAGGGCGTGGGCCTGCGCGTGAACGGTCCGCTGCCGCGCAACACGTCGCTGCTGGTCAGCGCCGCCGTGGAGCAGATCGAGGAAGTATCGGGCCGTATCAAGGTCGTGGTGGCCGTGACGACTGGCACCGCGCAGCAGCCATCGCTGGTGGAAGCCCGCCTGCATATGAGTTTCCTGCTGCCCGGCCCTCGTCCGGCAAGGCGCACGCAGGAGCGCCCGCCGGAGCCGCAATGGACCACCGCCGGCATATGGCATGCCGACCTGCGCGACGGCCTGCGCTTCGCGCTGCTGACCGGCGACTTCAATCCCATCCACTGGTGCGCGCCGCTGGCGCGCCGCTCGGTCTTCCGTGGCATGGTGCTGCACGGCTTCGGCAGCTTTGTGCGCAGCTATGAAGTCCTCCTGCAGCGGGGCATCGCTTTCAGCAAGATCGACGTCCGCTTCGTCAAACCGGTGCCGCTGCCCTGCTCCACGTTGGCGGTACAAGTGGCCCCGGCGGACGACGCGGGCTGGCGCGCCGTCCGCCTTGCCGGCGCCGCTGGCGACATTCATTTGGCGGGAAACTTGCGCTAGCGGCGTTGCGTGCCGCCGCATCCGGGTGTATCGTCACGCCACCACTCAACACAGGAACACGCAATGATTACACTCGTATCGGGCCTGATCATTTTTCTCGGACTGCACTCGATCCGCATTTTCGCCGAAGACTGGCGCAACGCCATGCGCGCGCGTATCGGACTGCTGCCATGGCGGGCGTTTTACTCCATCGTCTCCATCACCGGCCTGCTGCTGATCATCTGGGGCTACAGCCTGGCGCGCCAGCAACCGGTTGTGATCTGGACGCCGCCGCCGTTCACCCGCCATATCGCCGCGCTGCTGGCGGTGATCGCCTTCATCTTCATCACCGCGGCCTACATCCCGCGCAACGGCATCAAGGCCCGGCTGCACCATCCGATGACGCTGGGGATCAAGACCTGGGCGCTGGCGCACCTGATCGCCAACGGCACGCTGCACGACATTCTCTTGTTCGGCAGCTTCCTGGCCTGGGCCATCCTGCTGTTCCGCGCCTCGCGCAAGCGCGACGCGGCGCTGGGCGTGACCTACCCGGCCGGCAGCGGCGGCGCGACCGCACTGACCATCGTCGCCGGTATCGCCAGCGCCATGATCTTCGCCCTGTGGCTGCATGCGCCGCTGATCGGCGTGCGTCCGTTCTAACGCGACTCAACGTGGCGTCGCAACGCCTCATATCCTGCCCTCGGCAGTTTCCGGATTCACCGTCACGAGTGTATAACCACTGAAATACGTGGCATCCGATCGCGGCGCAGAGCGCGTCGCAAACGAAATCTCGCCGCTGTATCTTATGTTTGCGCGCCCCGGCCATAATCGTCGTCGACGTTGATCGTCTCGCGGCTGGGCGACCAGAGGGAATAATCGCATTCCTGGGCGTGGGCGAGCAACGGCAGGGATATGGCAACGACCGCCAGCAGCAGCCTCTCAGCGCTTGCCGAAGGTACGGGTTGCCAGCAAGGTAGCGAGGTTCATCTGCATGGTTTCTCAGGACGGTTCGGCGACACGGACGGCGTTACGGCCGCCCTGCTTGGCAGCATATAGCAATTTATCGGCCTGGGCCAACCACTCGTCCGGGGTGCGCGTCTTGTCCATGAAGGCGAGGCCAATGGAGATCGTGATCGGATGCTGTTCCAGCAGCGGGGCCGACGCCACCGCCGCGCGCAGACCTTCCGCCAGGCTGCCGGCCGCGCTCAATCCCGCGCCGCTGGCGATGATGGCGAATTCCTCGCCGCCGTAGCGGAAGATGCGGTCGGTCGACCGCGTATGCCGCCGCATCACCTCGGCCAGCCGCACCAGCACCTTGTCGCCGGCCGCGTGGCCGTATTCGTCGTTGACCTGCTTGAAGTGATCCAGGTCCAGCAACAGCAGGCACGATTCCGGCTGCGGCCTGCGCTCCTGCGCGTATTCGGCCAGCCGCCGGTCCAGCGCGCGGCGGTTGCCCACGCCGGTGAGAAAATCCAGCTCGGACGCCGTGTGCAGGCGCTGGTTCTGCAAGCCGGTGCGATACGAGAAAATGTAGGCGAACAGGTTGACCAGGCCAATCGTCACGATGATGGTGGCCAGGTTGACCACCTCCACCCGTCCGCTCAAGATCGTCACCAGTACCACCAGCGCCACGCTGTTGATCCCCAGCGCCAGCGACGGCCGCAGCACGAAGTAGGCGGCGATCATGGTCGGATAGACCCAGTACACCAGTCCCACGCCGCGCAGGTAGACGGTGGCCAGCATGCCGGCCGAATAGAAAATCGTGACGCACAAGCCGGCGACCTTGTAGCGGCCGGTGCGCCACACATGGACGATCACCGCCGCCATGGCCGCCACCAGCGCCATGTCGACGGCGGCGGAGGCCCAGTTGCCCTGCAACAGACGGTAGACGCCAAACGGAAGAATGCTCGGGATGCTGAGGGCGCACAGCAGCATCAGGATCACTTCTTCCTGACGCCGCTGGCGCCCTCCCGACAACCAGCGCCAGCGGCCTGCGCCGGCTTTGTCGGTGCTGCTCATGACGAAGCTCAGTGCGCGGGCTGAGGGGCCGGCTCGCCCGGTTCGGCCGGCGGCGCGTCGGCCGGCTTGGTGTGGGCCTTGTGCTCACCGGCCAGCCACATATACATCGCCGGCACCACGAACAGCGTAAACAGCGTGCCGATCGACAGGCCGGTAAAGATCACCAGTCCCATGGCGTGGCGCCCCGCCGCACCGGCGCCCGAGGCGATCACCAGCGGCACCACGCCAAACACCATCGCCGCCGTGGTCATCAGGATCGGACGCAGACGGGTGCCCGCCGCTTCCTCGATCGCCTCGCGCTTGGACTTGCCGGCTTCACGCAGGTGATTGGCCACCTCCACGATCAGAATACCGTGCTTGGAGATGAGACCCATCAGCGTCACCAGGCCCACCTGCGTGTAAATGTTGATCGAGGCGAAGCCGAGGAAGATGAACGTCATCGCCCCGAACAGCGCCATCGGCACCGAGAACAGAATCACGACCGGGTCGCGGAAGCTTTCGAACTGCGCCGCCAGCGCCAGGAACACGATGATGATCGCGAACAGCATGGTCACCAGGAAGCCGCCCGATTCCGCCGCATACTGGCGCGATTCGCCGGAGAAGTCCGCCGTGTAGCCCGATGGCGCCACTTCCTTGAGCGTGTCGCGCAGGTACTGCTGAATCTCGCCCTGCGACGAACCGGTCACGCCCGAGATGGTCGCGGAGTTCAGCTGCTGGAAGCGGGTGATCGATTCCGGCTGCACGCTGTACTTGATGCTGGCCACGGTGCTGGCCGGGATCATGTCGCCGGTTGGCGTCTTGATGTAGAAGTTCAGCACATCATCAGGATTCAGGCGATCGACCTGCTGCACCTGCGGGATCACCTTGTACGAACGGCCGGAGATCGAGAAGTAGTTGACGTAGCCGCCGCCCAGCGCCGCCGCCATGGCGTTGCCGAAGTCCTGCTGCGTCAGGCCCAGCGTGGCCAGCTTGTCGCGGTCCACATCGACGCGCGCCTGCGGCGTGTCGATTTTCAGGTCGACGTCGACGAAGTAGAACTTGTTGTCCTTGTGGGCCTTGTCCAGCACCGCCTGCGCCACCGTGTTCAGGTTCTCGAACGGTTCCGTCGTGGTGATCACGAACTGCACCGGCAAGCCGGAGCTGCCCGGCAACGCCGGGAACTGGAACGCCGCCACGCGGCCGCCGGCGATGTGGTTCCACTTGGCCTGCAACTCCTGCTGGATCTCGTGCGCCGAGCGCGAACGCTTGTCCCACGACTTGAACAGCACACCGCCGATACCGGCGTTGGTGGTCGGTACGCCGGTGATCTGGAACATCTGGTCGTATTCAGGCAGCGACCTGGCGACGTCGAAGATCTGCTTGGCGTAGGTCTGCATCTGGTCCGAGGTGGCGGTAGGCGCGCCCACCACCTGCGACAGCACGATGCCCTGGTCCTCTTCCGGCGCCAGCTCGGACTGCGACATCTTGAACTGGATGATCAGCAGGCCGAACACGATGACGCCGAACACGATCAGCACCACCCAGGTATTGAGCAGGCTATGCAGCACGCGCAGGTAGCCGCCGTGGACCTTGTCGAACACCTTGTCGATGGCCTTGACGAACTTGCCCTCGTCCTGCTTGGGATCGAAGAAGTGACCGCACATCATCGGCGACAGGGTCAGCGCGACGATGCCCGACACCGCCACCGCACCGGCCAGCGTAAACGCGAACTCGGTGAACAGCGCGCCGGTCAGGCCGCCCTGGAAGCCGATCGGCACGTACACCGCGATCAGCACCACGGTCATCGCCAGAATCGGGCTGCCCAATTCGCGCGCGGCCTGGATCGCCGCATCCATCGGCGTCATGCCCTCCTTCATATGGCGGTCGACGTTCTCCACCACGATGATCGCGTCATCGACCACCAGGCCGATGGCCAGCACGATCGCCAGCAGCGTCAGCAGGTTGATCGAGTAGCCGAACATCAGCATCACGAAGAAGGTGCCGACCAGCGACAGCGGCATCGCCACCACCGGCACGATCACCGCGCGCAAGCTGCCGAGGAACAGGTAGATCACGATGGTCACGATGATCAGCGCCTCGATCAGCGTCTTGACCACTTCGTCGATCGAGGTGTTGATGAACTCCGTGGAATCGTAGACGATTTCGCCGGTCAGGCCGGTCGGCAGCTGCGATTTGATGCCGGGGAAGGCTTCGCGCACGCGCTTGGCCACGTCCAGGATGTTGGCGTCCGGCGCCACCTTGATACCGATGAACACCGAGCGCACGCCGCTGAAGGCGACGTTGAAGTCATAGTTCTCGGAACCCAGCGTGACGGTGGCGATGTCCTCCAGGCGGACGATGGCGCCGTCCTGCTGCTTGACCGACAGCGCCTTGAACTCCTCCACCGTGTGCAGGTCGGTGCCGGCGGTCAGCGGCACGGTCACCGCCTGGCCCTTGGTTGAACCGAGGCCGGCCAGGTAGTTGTTGGACGCCAGCGCGGCGCTGACTTCCGCTGCGGTGACGCCGTGCGCCGCCATCTTGCCGGCGTCCAGCCATGCGCGCAGCGCGAACTGGCGCGCGCCGAGCAGCTCGGCGGTCTGCACGCCCTGGATCGAATCCAGCTTCGGCTTGACCACGCGCGCCAGGAAGTCGGTCACGTTATTGGTCGGCAGCGTGTCGCTGTAGAAGCCCATGTACATGGCGTCGGTGGTCTGGCCGGTCTGCACCGTCAGCACCGGTTGCTGCGCCTGTTGCGGCAACTGGTTCTTCACCGAGTTGACCTGGGTGGTGATCTCGGTCAGCGCGCGGTTGGAATCGTAGTTCAGGCGCAGCGTGGCGGTAATGGTCGACACGCCGCTGTTCGACGACGACGACAGGTAGTCGATGCCCTGCGCCTGCGCGATGGCCGATTCCAGCGGCTGGGTGATGAAGCCCGCCACCGTGGCGGCATCCGCGCCGTAGTAGGTGGTGGAGATGGTGACCACCGCGTTCTGCGTCTTCGGATACTGGTTGATCGGAAGACTGAACAGCGAGCGCAGGCCCAGCACCACGATCAGTAAACTGATCACGCTGGCCAGCACCGGCCGTTTGATGAAGATATCGGTAAAGTTCATGGCGCGTTATCCTCAGTGTTCCTGCGGCGTCGGATTCGGGCTGTTGGCCGGTTGCACCTTGTTGTCGATCACGACCGGCGTGCCGTTCTTCAGTTTCAGCTGGCCGCTGGTGACCACGGTCTGGCCTTCCTTCAGGCCGGTGAGGATGGCCACCTGGTCGCCACGGGTCGGCCCGGTGGTGACGAACACCTGCTGCGCCACCAGGTAAGCCTGGCCTTTTTCATCCTTGAGCGCGTCCTTGGAATCGGCCGGCGGCGGCGCCAGCAGGAAGATGGTCGAGCCATACGGGTTGTAGGTAATGGCGGTCTGCGGCAGGGTCAGGTATTTTTTCAGCTCGCCCTGATCCAGGCTGACGTTGGCGAACATGCCCGGCAACAGCTGGCGCTTGGCGTTCGGCACGGTGGCCTGTACCTGCACGTTGCGCGTGGCAGGATCGATTTTCGGGCTGATCGACGTCACCTTGGCGGCAAAGCCGGCGCCTGGATACGCATCGCTGGTCAGGTTCAGCTTCTGGCCGATGGACAGGCTGGCCAGCTGCTTCTGCGGCACGTAGAAGTCCACATAGACGGTATCGATGGTTTGCAGCGTCACCAGCTTGTCGCCAGGGTTCAGGTACTGGCCCGGATTGACGGCGGTGATACCCAGCTTGCCGGCGAACGGCGCGCGGATGGTCTTCTTGTCGACCAGCGCTTTCTGCTGCGCGGTCAGCGCCTGTTTCGATTTCAGGTCCGCCTCGTCGGCATCGACCTGCGCCTGGCTGATGGCCTGCGCCGACAACTGCAGCTTGTCGCGCTTGAGCGTGGTGGCCGCCAGGTCGGCGTTGGCCTGCAAGGCGCGCAACTGGGCGATGTCGGAATCGGCGTTCATCTCGAACAGCACCTGGCCGGCCTTCACTTCGTCGCCAGACTTGAAGCGCACTTCGCGCACCAGGCCGGCGATCTCGGTGGTGACATCGACGCCGCGCACCGGCGACAGCGTGCCCACGGAGGTCAGCTGCGGTTGCCATTCGGCCGTCGCGGCCTTGACCGCGGTGACCACTTGCGCGGCCGGTTTCGGCGCGCTGGCGATCAGCTTTTTAATCTGCAAAAACTTCCCGAAGGCGAGGACGGCGATCAGTAAGATGACACACCCTACCATGATGAGCATGCGCTTGGTCATGTAACAATCTCCTGCAGTATTTGATTATTGATTTTTACCGTAAGGCGCTGCGGCGGAAACCGCCGTGGCGGCCGGAACGCCATTCGCGCGATTCCACCAGCCGCCGCCCAATGCCTGGAACAATGCCGCCGTATCCGCGTACCGCGCCGCCTGCGCCTGCACCAGGCTGACGTGGGTCTGCTGATAGCTGCGCTGCGCATCCAGCAGCACCAGGTAGCTGATGCCACCGAGCTTGTACTGCTGCTGCGCCAGGTCCAGCGTTTCCTTGGCCAGCGCTTCGGCTTCCGCCTGTGATTGCAGCGCGGCGGCATCGGCGTCCAATGCGCGCAGCGTGTCGGCCACGTTCTGGAATGCGTTCAGCACCGTGGCGCGGTACTGCGCGGACGCCGCATCGTAGGCCGCTTCGGCCGCGCGACGCTGGGCGCGCAAGGCGCCGCCGTTGAAGATGGGCTGGGTCAGGCCGGCCGCCAGGTTCCAGGCGGTGGTCTGGGCGTCGAACAGCTTGCCGAAGGTGTCGGCCGACGAGCCGTAGGCGCCGCTCAACGTGATCTGCGGATACTGCGCCGCCGTCGCCACGCCGATGTTGGCGCTGGCCTGGTGCAGCGCCTCTTCGCTGGCGCGGATGTCGGGCCGCTGGCGCACCAGCGCCGACGGCAGCGACACCGGCAGCTGCTCCGGCAAGGTGAGCGTCTCCAGCGAGAACTCCGGCATACCCGCCTCGCCCGGCAGCTTGCCGGCCAGGACCGACAACTGGTGCCGCGCCGAGGCCAGCGCTTTTTCCAGCGGCGCGATGGTGGCGTTGATCTGCGCCACCTGGTTGCGCTGGCTGAGCACCGTGGTGCGCGGTATGGCGCCGTACTCGAACTGCTTCTCGATGACGTTCTGCTGCTGGGTCAGCGCCGCCAGCACTTCGCGCGTGGCCTGCAACTGCGCCCGCAGCGAGGCTTCCTGGATCGCCGTGGTGACCACGTTGGCGCTCAGCGTCAGGTAAGTCGCCTCGACCTGGAAGCGCTGGTAATCGATGGCGGCCTGCGCGCCCTCCAGCGTGCGGCGCGTGGCGCCGAAGACGTCCGGCGTGTAGGCCACGGCGACCGAGGCGTTGTACACGTTGTAGACGCCGGCGGCCGCACCGGCGGTGGCCACGCTGGTCTTCTGCCGCGACACGCCCAGCTGCCCGTTCACCGACGGGTAAAGCAGATTGCCGGCCTGCGCGTTGTAGTTCTCCTGCGCCTGCCGCAGCACCGCTTCGGCCGCCGCCATGTTCGGATTCTGCTCCAGCGCGCTGCGGATCAGCTGATCCAGCGCGGGCGAGCGGAACAGCGACCACCACTGCGCCGGGATCTCCTGCCCGAACGCGAACTGCTGCGGTGCGCCGCCAAGGCCGGGCGCCGAAGCGGTCTGGCTGGGCAACGGTGTGGGCGTGTAGCTGGTGCCGGCGTTGGCCGGGGCGTCTGGTTGTTTGAAGTTCGGCCCGAGCGCACAGCCGCCCAGACCAGCGGCGATCAACGCCGCAACACCGGCCCGCAAGGCCAGTGTATTGAACTGCCTGAAGATTCTTCTTTTCACTACAATCTCCCGCACTTGTTACAGATATTTAAAGATTGCTGCTCACCAAAGGTTAAATGAAAATACATTAAATCTCATGTTCGCATTTTTTACCGCTCAGGTGTATTAAATTGCCGCGCGGAGAATGAAAAAAAACGGGCTTTGCCATCTCTGGCAAAGCCCGTTTCTGATTCGGGAAAAATAAAATAATCAGGCCGCTACCGTGGAACCGGCGGCGCCGTATGCGCTGTTCACTTCCGTCAGCGAGAACGCGGTCGGACCGTTGGTCTGGGCGTCGACCGCATCGGCGTGGGCCAGGCTGCGGTAGGTCAGCGGCGCTTCGTAGCGGATGCGTTCTTCTTCGCTGATCTTGCCGTCGTGATTGGTGTCGGCAGCCATTTCCGATGCGGGCGGTGGCACGCCGAGCACGCCGTCTTCGCCCACGCCTGGCAGCGGCTCAGGCGTCAGCAGAGGGTCCTGCTGCGCTTTCTGGGCGCCGCTCACGCCGACGTCGGCGCCGCCGGCATTGGCGTCAGCGCCAAAGCGGGCCTGGAAGATTTGCGTTTCCGGACGCGAGACCAGTTTTTTCAGGCCTTCGTCGAATTGCTCCAGTGCGCCTTTCAGCGAGTCGTCTTCCGACACGGCCTTGACCAGCGCATTGGCCTGGTCACCGTTGCTGGAGGTATTGGTCGTATCAGTCTGCAGGGAACTGGTGGCATTAAAGCCAGGCAACGACAAATACGCGGCAACCGATGCACTCAGGTCCGCGTTCGTACCACTGTCTGTGGCGCTCTGAACTTTTACAGGCGCGAGTGCCTTGTCAGCAACCAGAGCTGCGGAAAGGGTAGCACCACCAATGTTGTTCACCGTAATCATAATTGACTCCTGCAAGAAGATTCCTCACGACTACATTCTAGCAGCGTTTTGGCAACAGTTACCATTTCGTGCCGGCATCTACTGCAAAAAAGTCCTCTTTTACTTCAAAACAGTTGCTTCCGGGCACTCATCCAATTAAAAAAATCAATGATTGGGAAATTTTGATAGTTTTGCATGCATTTTCATGCAAGAGACACAACAAACCGGCAGCGCATCGCTTTGTAACAGGATCGCTACAATTTATATCCCCATAGATGGTAGCGCACCTCACAGGGTTTGAATACCATGAGGCGACAACATACAACAATGGAGTCGTCGTGCGCTATCTGCTTGCCCTGCCCTTCATCGGCCTTCTGTGGCTGCCTTTCTACAATCAGGAACTCCCCGCGCTGTTTGGCTTCCCCTTCTTCTACTGGTATCAGTTCGCCTGGGTGCCGCTGACGGCGCTGATTATCTGGCTCGTCTACCAGAGCGACAAGAAGAAGGGAGTTGAATAATGCCCGATCAAATCAACTGGACGGCGCTTGGCGTCTTCATCTTCTTCTTTGTACTGGTGACGGTGCTGGGCTTCGGCGCATCGCGCTGGCAGAGCGCCAAGCAGAAAGGCGACCATCTTGAGGAATGGGGTTTGGGCGGCCGCAACTTCGGCGCCTGGATCACCTGGTTCCTGGTCGGCGGCGACTTCTACACCGCGTACACCGTCATCGCCGTGCCGGCGCTGGTGTACGCGGTGGGCGCCTACGGCTTCTTCGCGCTGCCGTACACCATCCTGGTCTACCCGATCGTCTACACCATCATGCCCAAGCTGTGGCACGCGGCGCAAAAGGCCGGCCACGTGACCGCCGCCGATGTGGTGTTCGGCCGCTATCGTTCGCGCCCGCTGGAATTCGCCATCGCGCTGACCGGCGTGGTCGCCACCATGCCTTACATCGCGCTGCAACTGGTGGGCATGGAAGTGGTCATCAAGGCGCTCGGCCTGACCGGCGAACTGCCGCTGGCCGCCGCCTTCGTGATCCTGGCGCTGTACACCTACGCGGCCGGCCTGCGCGCGCCGGCGCTGATCGCCTTCGTCAAGGACCTGATGATCTACATCGTGGTGCTGGTCGCCGTGGTGCTGGTGCCGATGAAGCTGGGCGGTTACAGCGCCGTGTTCTCGGCCGCCGGCGACGCCTTCGCGGCCAAGGGCGGCGCCACCGGCCTGACGCTGAAGTCGGCGCAGATCCTGCCGTTCGCCACGCTGGCGCTGGGTTCGGCCATGGCGGCCTTCATGTATCCGCACACGCTGACCGGCATCTTCGCCGCCAACAGCGCCGACACCATCCGCAAGAACGCCGTGTTCCTGCCGGCCTACACCATCCTGCTTGGCCTGATCGCGCTGCTGGGCTTCATGGCGTATGCGGCGCACATCACCGTCGCCAGCAACAACGACGTGGTGCCGGCGCTGTTCAACGCCCTGTTCCCGAGCTGGTTCAGCGGCTTCGCCTTCGCCGCCATCGCCATCGGCGCGCTGGTGCCGGCGGCCGTGATGTCGATCGGCGCGGCCAATCTGTTCACCCGCAATTTCTGGAAGCCGTATGTGAATCCGTCGGTCACGCCGGCCGGCGAAGCCAAGGTGGCCAAGCTGGTGTCGCTGGTGGTCAAGGTGGGTGCGCTGGTGTTCATCCTGTTCCTGCCGACCAAGTTCGCGCTGGACCTGCAACTGCTGGGCGGCGTCTGGATTTTGCAGACCTTCCCGTCGGTGGTGTTCGGCCTGTTCTTCGGCTGGTTTGGCGCCCGCGCGCTGCTTAGCGGCTGGGCGGTCGGCATCGTCGCCGGCAGCCTGCTGGCGTTCAGCGACGGCATCAAGCCGGTGCACACCTTCATCATCGGCGGCGACGGCTACACCGCCTACACCGGCCTGACGGCGCTGCTGCTGAACATCGTCATCGCCGTCATCGTGCAGGTGGTTGCGGGAGAAAAGCGCAAGGCCTGATCTTGTCATAAAACTGTCACAGGAATAGGATAGTATCCGGCTCGCCCCAGCTATCCTATCCAACCTGACGACACCCTATGACCAAGAATCTGTCCCTGCGTGCGATCACCATCGCAGCATCCTGCCTCGCCCTGTCCCTCGCCCACGCCGCGCCTGCGGCGCCAACCACCGCCTCCACCCTGCCCAAGCTGGTCGTCGTGCTGGTGGTGGACGGCCTGCCGAACGAACAGGTGCAGCGCTACCGCGACCAGTTCGGCCAGGGCGGCCTGCGCCGCATGCTGGACCAGGGTGCGTCGTTCAGCAACGCGCACCAGGCGCACGGCGTGACCGTCACCGCCATCGGCCACAGCGCCGTGCTGACCGGCGCCTATCCCTATGTGCACGGCATCATCGGCAATAACTGGATCGATCCGGTCACCAAGAAATCGGTCTACTGCACCGAAGACACCAACTACACCTACATCGGCGAAGAGACCAAGCCCAGCGACGGCACCGCGCCGACCAAGCTGAAAGTCGACACGCTGGGCGATGAACTGCGCTACGCCACCGGCAGCCGCAGCAAAGTGATCACCGTGTCCGGCAAGGACCGCGGCGCGATCCTGCTGGCGGGTAAAACCGGCACCGCCTATATGTACATGGAAAAGACCGGCAACTTCGCCAGCAGCACCTACTATATGAAGCAGCACCCGGAGTGGGCGCAGAAATACCTGGCCACCAAGCCGCAGGACCGCTACTACGGCAAGACCTGGGCGCCGCTGCTGCCGGAAGCCGCCTACGCCGGCGACGCGCCGGAAGAACTGAATACGCCGAAGCCAGGCTCGCACAACCGCCTGCCCTACACCTACTACAGCGAAAGCGGCGAGATCGACGCCGGCTACTACGCCAGCCTGCGCGTCGGCCCGTTCCTGGACCAGCTGACGCTGGACTTCGCGCGCGCCGCCGTGGAAGGCGAAAACCTCGGCCGCAATCCGGCCGGCGTGCCGGACCTGCTGGGCGTCAGCCTGTCCGCCCACGACTACGTCAACCACGCCTTCGGCCCGGAGAGCAAGCTGTCGCACGACCACCTGCAACGCCTGGACCGCATGGTGGCGGACTTCTTCAGCTACCTCGACAAGCGCATCGGCATGGACAACGTGCTGGTGGTGCTGACCGCCGATCACGGTTTCCCGAACACGCCGGAATTCGCGCAGACGCAGCACCTGGACGCGCAGCGCCTGGACGGCGACAAGCTGATGGCCGCGCTGGACAAGCATCTGGCTGAAAAATTCGGCGTCGCCAAACTGGTGCAAGCCTGGTCGCTGCCGAACATCCACCTGGACTACGCGCTGGCCGACCAGAACAAGCTGAAACACGAAGACGTGGAGAATGCCGCCGCGCGCTACCTGCTGGCGCAGAACGGCATCGTCGACGCCTACACCCGCACCCAGTTCGAAAGCGGCGCGGTGCAAGGCACGCATATCAACACCCTGATGCGCCGCGCCTGGAACCGTGAATCGTCGGGCGACCTGATGGTGATCACCAAGCCGTTCTGGTACTTCGGCACGGGCACCAGCGGCACCTCGCACGGCTCGCCATACGCCTACGACACCAACGTGCCGTTGATGATCATGGGTAAACGCTGGATCAAGCCGGGCGCCTATGGCCAGTATGCGGAAGTGGTCGACATCGCGCCGACGCTGGCCAACCTGCTGCACGTGCGTCCGCCGGCAGGCGCGGAAGGCCGCGTGCTGACCGAGACACTGCGCTGATTTTTCGCCGGGCTTCTGCAAAAAATCCGGAACTCCACTATAGTTGACCTCTTTTGGTTAACTGAAAGTACACAGTGACGGACACGAACAAGAAGCCCACCTGGGCCCTGCTGGCACTGGCCGTCGGGGCCTTCGGCATCGGCACCACCGAGTTTTCGCCCATGGGACTGCTGCCGGTCATCGCCGAAGGCGTCCACGTCTCCATCCCCAGCGCCGGCCTGCTGATCAGCGCCTACGCGCTGGGCGTGATGATCGGCGCCCCCATCATGACGCTGCTGCTGTCACGCCTGCGCGCCAAGCATGCGCTGATGGTGCTGCTCTCCATTTTCGTCGTCGGCAACCTGCTGTCGGCCATGGCGCCCGGCTACTGGACGCTGCTCGCTTCGCGCCTGGTCACCAGCCTGAATCACGGCGCCTTCTTCGGCATCGGTTCGGTGGTCGCGGCCAACCTGGTCGCGCCGGACAAGCGCGCCAGCGCGGTGGCCACCATGTTCATGGGACTGACGATCGCCAATATCGGCGGCGTGCCGGCGGCGACCTGGGTCGGCCAGCAGATCGGCTGGCGCATGGCGTTTGCCGGCACGGCGGGCCTGGGCCTGCTGGCGATGGCGGCGCTGGTGGTCGCGCTGCCGCGCGGCGAAATGGGCGCGATGCCGGACATCCGCAAGGAACTGCGCGTGCTGACCCGCCCTGTGGTGCTGATGGCGATGGCCACCACGGTCATGGGTTCGGCCGCGATGTTCACGCTGTACACCTATATCGCGCCGGTGCTGACCACCCTGACCGGTGCTTCGTCGACCTTCATTACCGTGGCGCTGGTGCTGATCGGCGTCGGCTTCACGATCGGTAACGGCATCGGCGGCAAGCTGGCCGATTGGTCGCTGGATGGCGCCACCAAGATCTTCCTGGCTTCGCTGGCCGTGATCATGCTGGTGCTGCCGCTGCTGTTCGGCAGCCATGCGGGTGCGCTGATTGGCGTCGTGTTGTGGGGTGCGGCGGCGTTTGCGCTGGTGCCGCCGGTGCAGATCCGCGTGATGCACGCGGCAGCCGAGGCGCCGGGTCTGGCGTCGTCGGTCAATGTCGGCGCATTCAACCTGGGGAATGCGCTGGGCGCCGCGGTGGGAAGTTACGTGATTTCCGCCGGCATGGGCTACGCGGCCGTGCCGGTCGCCGGCGCCGTACTGGCGGCGGCCGGATTGTTGCTGGTGTTCGCCGGCCGCGCGGTTGGCGCGCAACCGGCGGCCGCTTAACCGAGGTTATTCAGATACTGGTTCAGATGTTCGAAGTTCAGCGGCTTTGAAAAATGCTGGGTAAAGCCGGCGGCGACAGCCTTCTTGGCCGAGTCGCTGTCGGCGGAACCGGTCAGCGCGATGATCGGCAGCGTCTCCGCGCCAGGCATGCGGCGGATGGCGCGCACGGCGCCAAAGCCGTCCATCCAGGGCATGCCCAAGTCCATGATGATCGCCTTCGGCATCGCATCGCGCACCCAGTCGCAGGCTTCGTAGCCGTTGTGGGCGGACGCGGTCTCATAGCCCTGGCATTGCAGTAGCGCCGACAGCGACTCCACCACATCCACATTATCATCCACCACCAAAACCTGTTTTGCGCTAGCCATTTTTGCCTCGCCTTTTATTTAATCGGTAAGGCATCGTAGCAAGCAGGCCGCAAAACGAATGTTCGCTAGCGCACCCTGCCCGCCAAGACACTCATCAGTGCCCCAGTACCGGCGCACAGCGCGTTCGCCACGGCGTCTGGTTGCATCGCGGGCCGGCCAGCAATCCAGGCGTCGATCAGGGCCAGCTGCATTTCGGCGATCTGGCGGGCGATGACGTCGGCGGGAATCAGCGGCGCCGCCAGCGCTACGGCCCGCAACCGCGCCGCAATCAGCTGCGTCAGCGCCGACGCCAGCACGGGCCGGGTCGGCCATCCAAGCAGCACGCGCGCCACCTGCTGGTTTTCGCGGAAATGCAGCAACAGACTGACAAGCGCAGCGCCGGCCGCCGGCTTATCCACCAGGTCCGCCAACGTCGCAAACGGGCCTTGAACGCTTTCCCGGAGCAGATCGTCCATGGTCCGGTAATGCTCATAGAAAGTGGAACGGCCAACGTTAGCTGTATCCGCCAACGCTCCCACCGTCAGCGCCTCGTAGCCCTGCCCCAGCAGCAGCGAGCGAAATGCGTTATGCAGTGCGGCGCGGGTTTTGGTCTGTCGCCTGTCAGGTGCCGCCGTCATGCCTTCCCCTAATGGACAATTGCGCGCGTTTGTCCGCTAACGGACTTCAGGCGCCAACATGCCGCCAACTGCGGCGCTGCCACTGATATTAATGTCACTTCCAACAACATGTAAAGGAAGAGCATGAAATTGTTATCGCGCGTAGCCGCTTTCGCCATTGTCGGCGTGGTCCTGTTGATCATGCTGGCCTTGTTTCATCATCCCATCGCCACCTCGAAAGTGGAGCTGGCGCAGCAAGCCGTCAGGGACAATCAGGTACACGGCATCCTGATCGCATTGCTGGCGATACTGGCAAGCGCCCTTGCGGTATTAAGTGAAGCGCTGAAGGAGCGCTCCGGCGCGCTCTACGTCTATCGACTCGGCTGTGTGCTGCTTGGCGTGGCGATGCTGCTGGATGGCTTTGTGACGCCGCTGCTTGCGGATACCGATGTGGCTACGGTGCTGCGCCCGATCGGCGTGACGATCCAGGTATTCAGCAAGGCGGGATTTGTCGCGCAAAGTGCGGCCATCCTGCTGTGGTCATGCACGGCATGGCGGCGTGTGCGCTGGTTTGCGGTGTTGGGAGTACTGGCCGCCATCGTGCCGGCGGCGTGGATCTTGTTCGGCGACCTGCTGCTGACGCCGCGCAGCCTGATGGCGGTGTTCGGCGCCCACGCCGCCTGGTATCTGTCGGCGGCGTGGGTGCTGCACCGGTTTAGCCGACCATCAGCTTGACCGACTTCAGGTTCGCGCTATCCGCACCGGCGTGGATGGTGAAGCTGCCCGGCTCCACCACACGCTGCATCTCGGTGTTGTAGAACCACAGGTCGGACGGCTTGATGTCGAAGCTCAGCGTGCGCTTTTCGCCTGGCTGCAGCGTGACGCGCTTGAAGGCTTTCAGCTCAAGAACGGGACGCGTGACCGAACTGACGTCGTCGCGGATGTAGATCTGCACCACTTCGTCGCCTGCGCGCGTGCCGGTGTTGGTGACGTCCACTTCCACCTTGGTCGAGTCGCCCACGCCCATGCTGGCTTTGGTCAGGCGCGGCTCGGAAATCGCAAACGTGGTGTAGCTCAAACCAAAGCCGAATGGATACAGCGGCTTGGTCGAACCATCGATGTAGCCACGACGCGCCGAAGGCTTGTGATTGTAGAAGATCGGCAGCTGACCGACGCTGCGCGCGATCGATACCGGCAGCTTGCCGCCAGGGTTGGCGCGGCCGAACAGCAGGTCCGCCGCCGCATAGCCGGTTTCCTGGCCCATGTACCAGCCCTCGATGATCGCGTCGGCCTTCTCTGCCAGCAGGTTGATCGACAGCGGACGGCCGTTCAGCAGAAACACCACGGTCGGCTTGCCGAGTGCGAAAATCGCGCGCGCCAGATCGTTCTGCTGGCCCATCAGGTCCAGGCTTTCACGGTCACCCAGGTGGTTGTCGGCCCATGCCTCGCGGCTGGTCTGCTCGTTATCGCCCAGGACCATGATGATGGTGTCGGCCGATTTGGCGGCTTCCACGGCGGCGGCGATCAGCTTGGCGTTCACTTCCGGCGGCGTGAACTTGATTTCGTCGGCGCCCCACACATGGCTTTCGGTGATGCGCACGCCTTCGGAATACGACAGCGAGAAGCCCTGCGCCTTGGCCTCGGCCTGCAAGCCGTCGTGAATCGACACGATGTGGCGCGGATGGTCGGAGTAGCCGCCAATCGGCGTGTCCTTGGCGTGGGTGCCGATCAACAGCACCTTGCCGACCTTCTTGCCGTCCAGCGGCAGCAGGCCCTTGTCGTTCTTCAGCAGCACCGGCGTGCGCGTCGCGGCAAGGCGCGCCAGCGCCACGGCGTCCGGCGTCGCGGTCAGGCTGTCGGCGGCCTTGGCGTCCACATACGGCTGTTCGAACAGGCCGGTCTGGAACTTCAACGCCAGGATGCGGCGCACCACCACGTCGATCTCCGCTTCGGAGACGCGCTTTTCCGCCACCAGTTCGCCGAGCGTCTTGTACGCCAGACCGTCCGGCGTTTCAACGTCAACGCCGGCCTTGACGGCGCGCAGCGCGGCTTCCTTCGGCGTGGCGGCCAGCTTGTGGCGCGTGATCAGTTCATTGATGCCGAAATAGTCCGACACCGTGATGCCTTTGAAGCCCCACTCCTCGCGCAGCACCTTGTGCAGTAGCCAGTGGTTGGCGTGCGACGGCACGCCGCCGATCTCGTTATAAGACGGCATGACGCAGCCGACGTTGGTTTCCTTGATCGCTTTTTCAAACGGCGGGAAGAACTCTTCGCGCAAGGTGCGCTCGCTGACTTCCGCCGGGCCGATGTTGGTGCCGCTTTCAGGCTGGCCGTGGCCGGTCATGTGCTTCAGCGTGACGAGGACTTTATCTTTCGCCAGCTTGGGATCGGTGCCGGCGAAGCCGATGATGGCCGCCTTGCCGATTTCGCCGCAGAGATAAGGATCTTCGCCGTAGGTTTCCTCGATACGTCCCCAGCGTGGCTCGCGCGCCACGTCCACCACCGGCGCCAGCGCCAGGTTGGCGCCACGAACCCGCATCTCGCGCGCCGCCACGCTGAAAATCTTCGTCGTCAGTTCGGGATCGAACGACGAGGCGATGCCGATCGCCTGCGGGAACGACGTCGCGTCGCGCGCCACGTAACCGTGCAGCGCTTCTTCATGCATGAACAGCGGGATGCCGAGGCGGGTCTGTTCCACCGCCCACTTCTGCACCGCGTTGGTGTAGGTGGCCGTTTCCAGCGCATTGCGGTTGGCGTGTCCGCCGGTGTCGCCCGCGCCTGCGGCCTGGCCCAACTGGCGGTCCGACGGACGGCCGATCATGCCCAGGCCATGCGGCCACGCCTTCTGCGCCTTGGCCGCCGAGAACTCGCCCTTGGCGTCCTGGATCTCGGTCTTGGCCTGCCAGGTGCACTGCATCTGCGCGATCTTCTCTTCCAGCGTCATGCGGCCCAGCAGGTCGTCGACGCGCTTGTCGACCGGCAGCGACGCGTCCTTGTACGGCGCCGAAGCGGCGGCCAACGCCATCGGCGGCAGCACGGAGAGTCCGGCCAGGCCGGTCATGGAAGTGAGGAACTGCCTACGGTTATTGCTCATGCATTTGTCTCCTGTTGGATTTTTTATAGTTACCGCTTACCTGCACGGGTGCTGACATCCACCCAAACCGCCAGCGTCAGAATCGCGCCTTTGACGATCATCTGCCAATACGTGTCCACGTCCAGCATCGACATGCCGTTGTCCAGCGACGCCATGACCAGCGCGCCGATCAGCGCGCCGTGCACGGTGCCCGAACCGCCGCGCATCGAGGTGCCGCCGATGAAGCAGGCCGCAATCGCATCCAGCTCGCCCGAGGTGCCTGCCGACGGCGAGCCCGCCGCCAGACGCGCCGTGTTGACGATGCCGGCCAGCGCGCACATCAAACCCATGATGCCGAAGATCCAGAGCTTGATCGACTTGACGTTGATGCCCGACAGGCGCGTCGCCTCCATGTTCGAACCGACCGAGTACACGCGGCGGCCGAACACCGTCTGCGTGGTGACATAGCTGAAGATGCCCAGCAGCGCCAGGAGCAGCAGCACCGGCAGCGGAATGCCCTCATACGAATTGAAGGTGATGACAAACGCCGCCAGCACCACGCCCAGCACCGCCAGCTTGGCCGCGTCGCGCCATACCGGCGCCACTTCCAGCGCGTGCGCAGCCTTGCTGCGGCGCTGTTGCAGGATCAGGTAGATGGCGACCACGAACAGCAGCACGCCCAGCGCGATGCCCAGCGTCGGCGACAGATAGGCCTGGCCGATGTAGACCATGTCATCCGATACCGGCGCGATGGTGGTGCCGCCGGTGACGCCCAGCACAATGCCGCGATACGCGAGCATGCCGCCCAGGCCGACGATGAACGACGGGATGCCCAGATAAGCTGTCAGGTAGCCGTTGAACAGGCCAATCAGCAGGCCGACCACCAGCACCGCGGCCAGCGTGGCCGGCAGCGGCAGATGGTGCGTGACATCCAGCACCGCCGCGATCCCGCCCAGCAGGCCAAGCAGCGAACCGACCGACAGGTCGATCTCGCCGGCGATGATCACCAGCGACATGCCGCAGGCGACGATGCCGGTGATCGCCATCTGGCGCATCAGGTTGGACAGATTGCGCGGTGTGACGAAGCCGCCCTCGGTGTGATAGCTGAAGAACGCCCAGATCAGCGCGACCGCGATCAACAGGGCCAGCATCTTGTACTGCGTGAACAGCTGCTTGATATTCATACTCTTCATTTTCATTCCTAGTTCAATGCGCATCCAGCGCCGCTGCCAGCACGGTTTCCTGGCTCAGGTTATCGTTGACGAAATCGCCACGCAGTTTTCCTTCACCGATCACCAGCACGCGGTCCGAAATGCCAAGCACTTCAGCCAGTTCGGACGACACCATGATGATCGACATGCCCTGCTTGGCCAGATCGAACATCAGCTGGTAAATCTCGAACTTGGCGCCGACATCGACGCCGCGCGTCGGCTCGTCGAGGATCAGGATTTTCGGTTTGGTCAGCAGCATCTTGGACAACACCGCCTTCTGCTGGTTACCGCCGGACAGGCCTGTAATCGGCAGGAACGGGCTGGAAGTCTTCAGCTTGACGCTCTTGATCTCCTGGCGGATGGTCGCCAGCTCGGCTTCCTGGTCGATGCGGGTGGCGCGCGCGAAGTCGTTCAGCACCGCCAGCGTCATGTTGTGACCGACGCCGAGGTCTGGCACGATGCCGTGGTGCTTGCGATCTTCCGGCACCATGGCCAGGCCGTTGCGGATCGCCTTGACCGGCGTGCTGGTGTCCAGCTTCGCGCCGTTCAGCCAGACTTCCGCCTCGCTCGGTCCCGGATACGCGCCGAAGATGGCGGACACCAGCTCCGTGCGTCCGGCGCCCACCAGGCCAGCGATGCCGAGGATTTCGCCCTGGCGCAGCTTGAAGGAGATGTTATCCACCCGCTTGCGTTCGGGATTATCAGCGTCGTAGCAGGTGACGTTGCGCGCCTCGAAAATCACTTCGCCCGGCTGGTGCTCGCGCTGCGGATACAGTTGCGTCATCTCGCGCCCCACCATCTGCGCGATGATGCGGTCGATATTCATCTCCGACATCGGCGTGGTGGCGATGTGCTGGCCGTCGCGGATGGTGACGATGGTGTCGCAGATATCCGCCACTTCATCCAGCTTGTGCGAAATGTAGACGCAGGTGACGCCCTTCGCCTTCAGCGAATGGATGATATTCAGCAGCACCTTGATCTCGGACGCCGTCAGCGACGACGAAGGCTCGTCCAGGATCAGCAGGCGCGCGTTCTTGTTCAGCGCCTTGGCGATCTCGATCAGCTGCTGGTGGCCGCCGCCGTACTGCTTCACCGGCAGCACCACGTTCACATCGTTGATGTTCAGCTCTTTCAGCAGCTGCTCGGCGCGGCGGTTCATGGCCGCATAGTCCATGCGGCCGCCGGGCAGCGTGATCTCGTTGCCGAGGAAGATGTTCTCCGCCACCGACAGCTCAGGCACCAGCATCAGTTCCTGGTGGATGATGACGATGCCGGCCGCCTCGGTGTCGCGGATGGACTGCGCCTGCAATGGCTTGCCGTCCCACAGAATCTCGCCGTCCCAGGTGCCGTGCGGGTACACGGCGGACAGCACTTTCATTAACGTCGACTTGCCGGCGCCGTTCTCGCCGCACAAACCGGCGCACTCGCCGGCCTTGAGCTTGATGTCGATGCCGTTCAACGCACGCACGCCGCCAAATTCCTTGACGATGTTGCGCATTTCCAGAAGATATTCGGCCATGCTGATTCCTTAGTTGGCGGTCAGCTGGGCCTTGGTGTAGAAGCCGTCGTCGGCCAACACGTTGACATTGGCCTTGGTCAGCGCGACAGGCGCCAGCAGCATGGTGCTGACGTTCTTCAAGCCGTTGTTATACGACGAGTTGAAGGCCGGCGCTTCGTTGCGCACCAGTTTCACCGACAGGCGCGCCGCTTCGGTGGCGATCACTTTCAACGGTTTGTAGACGGTCATCGCCTGCGTGCCGGCGATGACGCGCTTGACGGCCGCCAGGTCGGCGTCCTGGCCGGAGACCGGCACCTTACCCGCCAGCTTCTGCGCGGCCAGCGCCTGGATCGCACCGCCGGCGGTGGCGTCGTTCGAAGCCACGACTGCGTCGATCTTGTTGCCGTTGGCAGTCAGCGCGTTTTCCACGATGGACAGCGCTTCCGACGCGCTCCAGTCCTTGGTCCACTGCTTGCCCACCACCTTGATGTCGCCCTTGTCGATCAGCGGCTGCAGCACCTTCATCTGTCCTTCGCGCAGGATCTTGGCGTTGTTGTCGGTTGGCGCGCCGCCCAGCAGGTAGTAGTTACCCTTTGGTTTGATGCCCACCAGCGTACTGGCTTGCAGCTCGCCGACCTTGGCGTTGTCGAACGAGATGTAAGCGTCGATATCGGCGTTGAGGATCAGGCGGTCGTAGGACACGACCTTGATCTTGGCCTTCTTCGCTTCACGCACGGCATTGTTCAGCACCGTGGCGTTGTAGGGAACGATGACCAGCACGTCCACGCCGCGCGAGATCAGGTTCTCGATCTGCGCGATCTGGCGCTGTTCGCTGGCGTCGGCCGACTGCACGTAGACCTTGGCGCCCAGCTTCTCCGCTTCGGCGGTGAAGTAGTCACGGTCGCGCGCCCAGCGTTCCAGGCGCAGGTCGTCGATGGAAAAACCGATCTTCGGGTTCTTGGCGTCGGCCATCGCGGCGCCGCCGCTCAGGGCCAGCATGG
Organism: Duganella alba; assembly: GCF_009674495.1. Taxonomy (GTDB): domain Bacteria; phylum Pseudomonadota; class Gammaproteobacteria; order Burkholderiales; family Burkholderiaceae_D; genus Rugamonas; species Rugamonas alba. The sequence continues at coordinate 225,517 of NZ_WKJN01000004.1, forward strand.
CGCCGATGATGGCGCTAACTACAGTCTTCTTCATATTGTCTCCGTTATTGGTATTTTGCTGAAGAGTTAGTGGTTGTGACGCGCCAGCGTCTGCCCCACTCCCCGGTATTCGAGCGCCAGCTCCATGCAGGCGCCGGTTTCCATCTGGCCGACGGTGGAGCGGTACAACTGCTGCCACGGCGTCTGGCTGGCCGGCACGGGCGGGATGCCTTCGGCCTTGCGCCTGGCCAGTTCCTCATCGCTGATCAGCATATTGCAGGAGCCTTCGTTCAGGTCCACGCGCACGGTGTCGCCGGTGCGGATGTACGCCAGGCCGCCGCCCACCGCGCTTTCCGGCGAAGCGTTCAGGATCGACGGGCTGTCCGAGGTGCCGGACTGGCGGCCGTCGCCCAGCGTCGGCAGCCAGTTGATGCCGCGTTTGATCAGCGCATCCGGCGGTTGCATGTTGACGACTTCCGCCGAACCAGGCCAGCCGATCGGACCCGCACCGCGAATCACCAGCATGCAGTTCTCGTCGATGTTCAGCGCCGGATCGTTGATGCGGTCGTGGTAATCGCCCGAACCGTCAAACACGATGGCGCGCGATTCGAAGATGTTTTCCTTGCCCGGCGCGCTCAGGTAGCGCTGGCGGAATTCCGGCGAAATCACGCTGGTCTTCATGATGGCGAAGTCGAACAGGTTGCCCTTCAGGACGAAGAAGCCTGCGTCTTCCTTCAGCGGCGCGTTGAACGGGTAGATCACTTCGCGGTCGTTGGTCTCGCGGTTGACCAGGTTTTCCGCCATGGTCTTGCCGGTGACGGTCAGGCGTTTCGAACGCAGCTTGCCCTGCTGTTCCAGCTCCCACATCACGGCCGGCACGCCGCCTGCGCGGTGGAAGCGCTCGCCGAGGAATTTACCGGACGGCTGCATGTTCAGCAGCAGCGGCACCTTGTGGCCGAACTCCATCCAGTCGCTCGATTTCAGCTCCACGCCGGCGTGACGCGCCATGGCGACGATGTGCTGCTGCGCGTTGGTGGAACCGCCGATGGCGGCATTGACCACGATCGCGTCCAGGAACGCGTCGCGGTTCAGGATCTGCGACGGACGCAGGTCCAGCTTGGCCATTTCGACGATACGCTTGCCGGTTTCATAGGCCATCTGGCCGCGTTCGCGGTATGGCGCAGGAATCGCCGAGCAGCCGGTGAGCGACATGCCCAGCGCTTCGGCGATGGCGTTCATGGTCGATGCGGTGCCCATGGTGTTGCAGTGGCCCGCGGACGGCGCCGAGGCGGCGGCGATCTCCAGGAACTTCTCGTTGTCGATTTTGCCGGCGGCCAGCTGCTTGCGGCCTTTCCAGATCGCCGAGCCGGAACCCACCAGTTCACCATCGAGCCAGCCGTCCAGCATCGGACCGCCGGACAGCACGATGGCCGGGATATCGACGGTGGCGGCAGCCATCAGCTGCGACGGCGTGGTCTTGTCGCAGCCGGTGGTCAGCACCACGGCGTCGATCGGGTAGCCGTGCAGGATTTCGACCAGGCCCATATACGCCAGGTTGCGGTCGATGGCGGCGGTCGGACGGCGGCAGTTTTCAAAAATCGGGTGCAGCGGGAACTCCATCGCGATACCGCCGGCGTCACGGATGCCGTCGCGCACGCGCTTGGCCAGTTCCAGGTGGATGCGGTTGCAAGGGCTGATGTCGCTGCCCGATTGCGCGATGCCGATGATGGGACGGCCGGAACGCAGTTCTTCCGGCGTGATCCCGTAGTTCATGAAGCGCTCAAGATACAGCGCGGTCATATCGATATGGTCCGGATTATCAAACCAGTCTTGCGAACGGTAGCGACGCGATTGGGTGCTCATAGAGTGCCTATTCAGGTAAGTACAGATGTTGCAGTTGTCCCGGCGAGGCCACGCGGAAGCTGAAGATGCCTCCTGCCAGCGGCTCCCGGCTCAATTCTTCAGCCGACAGGCCCTTGCGGGCGGTGGTCACAAACACGGTGCGCAAATCCTCGCCGCCGAAGGTGACCTTGGTGATATTCGAACACGGCATGTTGACGGTGTCCAGCAGCTGGCCAGACGCCGCATAGCGCTCGATGCGCGCACCGCCGAACAGGCCTACCCACAAGGCGCCGTCGGCATCCACCGCCGTGCCGTCCGGGTAGCCGCTGCCCTCGATGCGCACGAATACGCGCTTGTTCGACAGGCCGCCCTGCTCGTCCAGGTCGAAGGCGTAGATGGTCTTCTCCAGCGTGTCGGTGTGGTAGAAGGTGCGGCCATCCGGACTGACGCACGGGCCGTTGGTGATGACGTAGCCGCCGTCCTTGTGCTCCGCCGCCGCGCCGGCGCTCAGGCGATACAGCGCGCCGCTCGCCGCCTCTTCGGCGTTGTCCATGGAGCCGAACCACAGCGCGCCATGGCGGTCCACATAGCCGTCGTTGAGGCGATTGCCCGGCAGGTGCTGTTCCAGTTCGTGCAGCGTGGTCAGCGCGCCGGTCTCGAACGAAAAGCGATCGATGCGGCCCGGCAGGCCGCAGACGAAGTCGCCGCCATGCATCGGCAAGGCGAAGCCCACTTCATCCGGCACCGTCCAGCTCTGGCGGCGGCCGCCGTCTTCGGCACAGCGGTGAATCGCGCGCTGCTTGATGTCGACGAAGTACAACGCCTTGTCTTCCGGATGCCATACCGGTCCTTCGGCCAGCGTCGCGCCGAGGGCCCAGATGCACTCAGGCTGATAGAGGTTCATGCTCCATACCATCCGGCGTCGACGAAGTAATCGCGGCCGGAGCAGCGTCGTGCATTGTCCGAGGACAGGAACAGCGCCATGGCGGCGATGTCTTCCGGCTCCACGCGCTCGTGCAGGCACTGCGCGTTGAGGATATCCTGCTCGCCTTCCGGCGTATGCCACATGGCCATCTGGCGCGGCGTGCGCACCGAGCCTGGAATCACGCAGTTGACGCGGATGCCGTCCTTGCCCAGGTCGCGCGCCAGGCCGCGGGTCAGTCCCTCGATGGCCGCCTTGGCGGTCATGTACAGCGTCAGGTCCGGCAGCGCCAGGTGCCACGAGATCGAACCGAAGTTCAGGATCACGCCGCCGCCCTTGGCCTTCATGCCAGGCGCCACGGCCTGCGCGCAGAAGAACTGGTGGCGCAGATTGACGGCCAGGCTATCGTCCCAATACTTGGCGCTGACTTCCTGCACCTGGTGGCGGTTGTCGTTGGCCGCGTTGTTGATCAGGATTTCAATCGCGCCGTGGTCCGCTTCGATCTGCGCCAGCACCTTTGACAAGGCATCCAGGTCGGTCAGGTCGCAGTGGAAGAACACTGGCGCGTACTTGGCGCCTTTCAGGCTGTCCGCCAGTTCGCGCGAGGCGTCGACCGCGATATCGATGAAGAATACCTGCGCGCCCTGCTTGACAAAGGCATCCACGATACCGGCGCCGATGCCCGTACCGCCGCCGGTGATCAGGACTCGCTTGTCGGCCAGGTCCGGGTAGGTGGCGTACACCATGGGTTGCACCATCTTTTTCTCCTCCAGAGATTATGTTTGTTTTAGTTGAGCAGGCCGCGTTGGGCCAGATTGCGATACAGCGCGCGCACGCCAAAGGTCCATGGCGCCACGGTGGTGCTGAGTTGTACGTGATTCACCAGCATGCCCAGCGACGGGCTGCTGATGCTGACGCGGTCGCCCAGCTTGTGGGTGAAGCCCGCGCCCGGCGCGCCACGGTCTTTGATCGGCGAGAACATGGTGCCGAGGAAGAGCATGAAGCCGTCCGGATATTGGTGGTGCGCGCCGCTGGTCTGCGACACCAGGTCCAGCGGATCGCGGCTGATTTCGCGCATGCGGCTCTCGCCATCGAGGCGGAAGCCGTCTTCCGAACCTTCGATCAGCAGACGCAGCTCCGCGTTGCGCACGGTGTCGATGGTGAAGTGTTCGTCGAACAGGCGGATGAACGGGCCGATGCCGCAGGACGCATTGTTGTCCTTGGCTTTACCCAGCAGCAGCGCGCTGCGGCCTTCGATGTCGCGCAGGTTGACGTCGTTGCCCAGCGTGGCGCCCACGGTCTGTGCGCGGCTGTTCACCGCCAGCACGATCTCCGGCTCCGGGTTGTTCCATTTCGACTCGGGGTGCAGGCCGACGTCCGCGCCGAAACCGACCGCCGACATGGGCTGCGATTTGGAGAACACTTCGGCGTATGGGCCGATGCCCACTTCCATATACTGCGACCAGGCGCCGCGCGCGATGAATTGCTGCTTCAGCTTTTCCGCTTCCGGCGAACCTGGCTTGATGGCCGACAGGTCGGCGCCGATGTCTTTCAGCAGCGAGCTACGCAGCTCGTCGGCGCGCGCAGGATTGCCGCCGGCCTGTTCTTCGATCACGCGTTCCAGCAGGCTGACGGCGAAAGTCACGCCGCAGGCCTTGATAGCCTGCACGTCGCATGGCGCCAGCAGGCGCATCGGCGCGTCGGCGCCGCTCAATGCGCCGTCGATCAGCGCTTCCACGCGGCCCAGCGACTCGCCCTGCGCGGCGTGCGCGAAGGCCACCACGTCGTCGCGGTCCAGCAGATCGGATACCGTCGCCACTTGCGCGGTGATGTCGAATACTTCGCCTTTGCGCACGACCACCACGCTTGGGCCGTTGACGTCGCTGCGCCACACGCGGCCTACCAGCAGCGCGTCGGACAGGTCGGCGGGGAGGTGCGCCGATGCCGGCGCATGCTTCAAATGATTGTTCACAAAATGTCCTTGTCTCGTTATGGCTCTTCCGGCGTTTTTGTTGCACCTACCATCCGATTACCCTAAAATGAATAGCGCTAACATTTTATGAGTGTGAAGGATTTATGCAACCAAGTCAACACGCTTTACCCCGTTATTTGGGCGCCGCCATAGCGGTTTTTCTGATGCATGCCGCAGCGGCCGCACCAGCGCCGCAACCGTCGCCGCACTGGGTGGCCAGTTGGGGTGCGGCGCAGCAAATTCCCGACACGGCAAATGAACTGGCGGCCGAAAACTGGCGTGACGCCAGCCTGCGCCAGATCGTCCATCTCTCTCTGGGCGGCAAGCAGTTCAGGGTCCGCATCAGCAACGCATATGGCACCGCACCATTAATGCTCGATGGCGCCAGCGTGGCGCTGGCGCAAGCGCCCGGCCAGGCCGGCATTCAGGCCCCTACCCTGCATCCGCTGACCTTCGACGGCCGCGCTTCGGTGATGATTCCGGCTGGCGCGGAATACTACAGCGACGCCGTCGCCATGGAAGTCAAACCGGCCGCCGACCTGGCGATTTCGCTGTATTTCAAGGCCGAGCCGGCGCGCCAGACCAGCCATAACGGCGCCCGCGCCCATACTTTTCTCGCCAAGGGCAACCGCGTAATGGATGCATCGTGGACCGATGCCGCCAGCGTCACGCGCTGGTATGCATTGAGCGATGTCGACGTGCTGGCGCCGCGCGACGCCGGCGCGCTGGTGGCCATCGGCGACTCCATCACCGACGGTTACGGCATTCCACCCGACACCAACACCCGCTGGACCGATGTGCTGGCCGCGCGGCTGCGCGACAACAAACAGCCGCTGGCCGTGGTCAACGCCGGCATCGGCGGCGGGCGCCTGCTGCGCGAAGGACTGGGCACGCCGCTGATTGCGCGCTTCGACCGGGATGTGCTGTCGCGTTCAGGCGTCACGCACGCGCTGGTGCTGATCGGGGTGAACGATTTCGGCGTCCAGCACCGCAACGGTCCGGATACGCCGGCCGACCGCCAACAGCTGCTGGCGGACCTGAAGCTAGCGCACCGCCAACTGGCGGAACGCGCGCATGCACACGGCATCTGCGTCATCGGCGGCACCATCACGCCGTATTCGGGCAGCGACTATTACCATCCGGACGCCGGTAACGAGGCCGACCGCCTGGAACTGAATCAGTGGATGCGAACCTCGGGCGTGTTCGACGCCGTCGCCGACTTCGATGCGGCGCTGCGCGATCCGGAACAGCCCTCGAAGCTGAAGAAGATATACGACTCCGGCGACGGCCTGCATCCATCGCTGGCAGGCTATCGCGCGCTGGCGGATACCGTGCCGTTGGCGGCGCTGCGCCAGCAATGCGGAAGCAGGAAATGATGATCGCCGCGCGCGCCGCGCTGACCGCACTGCTGGCCACGACCACCCTGACCTCGCAGGCCGCCACCTACACCAATCCGGTACTCGGCGGTTTCCACGCCGATCCCAGTGTCTGCCGCGTTGGCGGCGACTACTATCTGGCGACAAGCAGTTTTGAATACTTCCCAGGTGTGCCGATTTACCACAGCAAGGATCTGGTCCACTGGCGCCAGATCGGCCATGCGCTGACGCGCGCCAGCCAGCTGAATCTGGCCCACACGCGCAGCTCTCAGGGCATCTACGCGCCGACGCTGCGCTGCCACGACGGCGAGTTCTATATGGTCACCACCAATATGGAGGGCGGCGGCGCCTTTTACGTTCACACCAAAGACCCCGCCGGCGAATGGTCGGAACCGGTATGGCTGAACGACCCAAGCTTCGCCATGGACCCGTCGTTGTTCTTTGACGACGACGGCAAGGTCTATTACACACGGCACGGTGGCGGAGAGCACGGCGGCGTCTATCAGGCGGAAATCGACCTGAAGGCCGGCAAGCTGCTGGAGCCACCGCGCCTGATCTGGTCCGGCACAGGCGGCGTATGGCCCGAAGGTCCGCACCTGTACAAGCACGATGGCCTGTACTACCTGATGATCTCCGAGGGCGGCACATCCTACAACCACAGCCTGACGATGGCCCGTTCGTCGTCGCCGTTCGGCCCATACACCGCCAACCCGGCCAATCCCATCCTCACGCACCGCAGCCACCCGGAACTGCCGTTGCAGGCTACCGGCCATGGAGACCTGGTGCAAACGCCTGAAGGCAAGTGGTGGATGCCGCTGCTGGGCATCCGCCCTGTCGACAACCGCCACCACCTTGGCCGCGAGACGCTGTTGACGCCTGTGGCGTGGAACGATCAGGGCTGGCTCACCGTCAATGGCGGCAAGCCGCTCGCGGTCGAAATGTCCGCCGACGGGCTGCCAGCTTCCTCGCCTTGGCCTGCGGCGCCAGTGCGCGACGACTTCAACGTGCCGAAACTGGGACTGCAATGGTCGCAACTGCGCGGTCCGGGCGACGGACTGTGGTCGCTGAGCGAGCGTTCCGGCTACCTGCGCCTGAAAGGCAGCACCATCACCATGAACGACATCGCGCAGCCTGCATTCGTGGCGCGCAGGCAGGAGCACATGCGCATGCGCGCGACCACCCAGCTGGAATTCCTGCCAGCCGCCGCGACGCAATCGGCGGGTCTGGTACTGCGCCAGAATGAGAAGAACTACTACGAGCTGCGCGTGACCGGAATGCCGGAACGCCGCCTCGAACTGCTGATACGCACCGGCGGCGTCACGTCGCTTCAGGCCTCGGCGGCGCTGCCGCCCGGCCCCGTGACGCTGCAGGTGGAATCGTGGCCCGACCATTACGCGTTCAGCTTTGGCAGCGGCGACGCGCCGCTCAAGCTGATCGGCACCGCACCAACCGCACCGCTGTCATCAGAATCAGCGGGCGGTTTTACCGGCGTCTTCATCGGCATGTTTGCCGAAGGCGCGGGCAAGCAGCAGGCCATGCCGGCTGCGGATTTCGCATGGTTCGACTACACACCACTGGAAAAATAACGACATGAGACAACGTATTTTTGCCGCAGGGGCCATGTTAATGGCCCTGCTTTGTCACGCCCTGCCCGCGCAGGCGCTGGGCCAGAAAAAACTGGCCTGGTTCGATCAACCGCCCATCGATGCCGTGGCGATGGCCCACAACGGCCAGGCCGCCAGGCTGTACGTCGATGCGGCCGATTATGCCGGCGTGCTGCGTGCGGCCGGCGATCTGCAAGGCGATATCGCCCGCGTCAGCGCCGCCAAGCCGGTGCTGTCCAAGGACGGCAAGCCGGCCGGCGCGGATGTGATCATTATCGGCACCATCGGCAAAAGCGCGTTGATCGATCAACTGGTGGCCGCCGGCAAGCTCGATGTGTCGGCCATCAAGGGCAAGTGGGAAGGCTGGCAGGTGCAGACGCTGCGCAAGCCTCTGCCCGGCGTGGAACGTGCGCTGGTGATCACAGGCAGCGACAAGCGCGGCACCATCTTCGGCATCTACGAGATGTCCGAACAGATCGGCGTCTCGCCGTGGAACTGGTGGGCGGATGTCCCGGCGGCGAAGCATGCGAATGTGTACGCGTCGGCCGCCGCCGCGGTCAGCGATGCGCCGGTGGTGCAGTATCGCGGCATCTTCCTGAATGACGAAGCGCCGGCGCTGACCGGCTGGGTCCAGCAACGCTATGGCGGCTTCAATCATCAGTTCTACGAAAAGGTGTTTGAGCTGATCCTGCGCATGCGCGGCAATTACCTGTGGCCGGCCATGTGGGGCGAGGCCTTCTACGATGACGACAAGTTGAACGGCAAGACCGCCGACGAATACGGCGTCGTCATCGGCACGTCGCACCACGAGCCGATGATGCGCGCGCATGATGAATGGCGGCGCTATGGCGAAGGCAAGCCGTGGGACTATAACCGCAGCGGCGACAAACTGCGCGAGTTCTGGACCCAGGGCCTGCGCGCATCGCAGGGCCAGGAAAAGCTGATCACGCTGGGGATGCGCGGCGACGGCGATGAGCCGATGTCGGAAGGCGCCAATGTATCGCTGCTGGAGCGCATCGTCGGCGACCAGCGCAGCATCATCGCCAAGGAGGTCAATCCGGATGTGACCAAGGTGCCGCAAGTGTGGGCGCTGTACAAGGAAGTGCAGGAGTACTACGAAAAAGGCATGCGCGTTCCGGACGATGTGACGCTGCTGTGGTGCGATGACAACTGGGGCAATATCCGCCGCCTGCCGACCGCAGAGGAACGCAAGCGCGCGGGCGGCGCCGGCATCTACTATCACTTCGATTATGTCGGCGGTCCGCGCTCGTACAAGTGGATCAACGTCACGCCGCTGCCTAAGGTGTGGGAGCAGATGCATCTGGCATGGCAGTACCAGGCCAACAAGCTTTGGATCGTGAATGTGGGAGACCTGAAGCCGATGGAGGTGCCGATTGAGTTCTTCCTGACCTACGCCTGGAATCCGGAGGCATGGCCGGCCGAGCGTCTGCCGGACTATCTGAAGCTGTGGGCGGCGCGCGAGTTCGGGCCGGAGCATGCGGACGATATCGCGGATATCGTGGCCAAATACGCCAAGTACAACGGCCGCCGCAAGCCGGAGCAGCTGGAGCCTACCACCTACAGTCTGGTGAACTACAACGAGGCCGCGCGCATCGTCGATGAGTACAAGTCGATTGCGGCGCGGGCGGAGAAGATTTCAGCCGCGCTGCCGGCCAACAAGCGCGATGCGTTCTTCCAGCTGGTGCTGTATCCGGTGAAGGCGGCGGCTGTGGTCAATGAGCTGTATGTCACGGCCGGCCAGAATCAGCTGTATGGCCTGCAGGGCCGTGCGTCCACCAACGACTTGGCGGCGCGGGCGCGGGCTTTGTTTACAGAGGATGCGGAACTGGTGCGCCAGTATCACGAGGACATCAGCGGCGGCAAGTGGAACCACATGATGTCGCAGACGCACCTGGGTTACACCTACTGGAACCAGCCGCCGCGCAATGTGATGCCGCCGGTGACGGAGATGCAGGTGCCGAAAGCGGCCGACATGGGCGTCGCGGTGGAAGGCAGCGAGCAGGTTTGGCCGGGGCCAGGCGGTGACGCACTCGCGCTGCCGGCGCTGGATGTGTTTGAGAAGCAGGCACGCTTTATTGATATCTTCAATCGCGGCCAGCAGGCGTTTGATTACACGGTGAGCGCCAGCGAACCCTGGATTACGCTCGACAAGCCGTCCGGCAAAGTCGCGCGCCAGCAGCGCGTGCTGGTGAATGTGCGCTGGGCCGAGGTGCCGGATGGTGTGCGGACCGCTACGCTGACCATCGCCGGCGCGGGCGGCAAGACGACGATCAAAGTCCCGTTGCGCAAGCCGGCCGGTGCAGCGGCGTTGAAGGGCTTTATCGAAACCGGCGGCGTGGTGGTGATGGAGGCGGAGCATTACACGCATGCGGTGGCGGTCGACCAGCGCGCGTGGCAGCTGATTCCGGATCATGGCCGTACCTTATCCGGCATGACGGCGTTGCCGGTGGATGCGCCAGCCGATGACAAGCCGCGCATGCGGCTGGAGTATGAGGTGCAGCTATTCAGCGCGGGCAAGGTGGAGGTGCAGACCACGCTGGCGCCGACGCAGAAGTTCCAGCCGGGTGCGGGATTGCGCTATGCGATTTCGTTTGATGACGAGGCGCCGCAGGTCATCAACGTGCATGCGGATGGCAGCGAGAAGGCATGGGAGCGGACGGTGTCTGATGGTGCGACGGTGCTGATTTCTCACCATAACATTGACAAACCTGGCCCCCATACCCTGAAGTTCTGGGTGGTTGATTCGGGGCTGGTAGTGCAAAAGTTGGTGGTCAACACAGGCGGTCAGCAGCCGAGTTACCTTGGTCCGCCCGAAAGTCCGCGCCAGTAAAACCCGCAACCTTTAGTGATACGCATGCCGTACCACTTAGGGGTCGGACCCGCAGGGTCCGACCCCACCTGGCCGTGCGGGTCTAGGAGCGCGCAGGCATTGCGTTGATAGCAGCGGCGATGGCGTCGCGCAAAGGCTTCGCGCGCATCTGCTCATCAAACGGCGTAGGCCGCATCGCCAGACCATCGGTGCGCGGCGCTTCCTTCCATCCCTGCAGCCAGCTGACGTTGTCCGCCATCCCCCACATCAGGAAATCCCGGCACTGCGGGTAGCTGAACGTCACATCCAGATAATCCTTCGCCAGCGCCGCCACGCCCGCATCGCGCACGGCCTCATCGCCCGGCAGCTTGCGGTCGTTGACATCAAACTCGGTCACCAGCAGATCCAGCCCCATGCCCGTCACCTCATCCAGGAACTTGCGCCACACCTGCTGCTGCTTCGCGCCCCCCAGGTCATCCCACGAACCGATATGGCTCTGCAGGCCGAGCGCCTGCACCGGCGTGCCGCGCGACTTCAGGTCATGCAGCAGCTTCAACACGCCCTCGCGATGCTTCTTGCTCCCCTCGTCCGGCCGCATGTAATCGTTATAGACCAGCTGCGCCTTGGGCGCATGCTCCCGCGCCACGCGGAACGCCAGGTCGATCTGCTCCACCGCCCCCAGACGCTCGGTGAACACATTGGTGCGCAGCGCGCCCGTCTTCGGATCCACCGCCTCATTGACCACATCATAGCTATGGATCGCTCCGCCAAAGTGATCGCACACCGTCACGATATGCTTGCGCAGCAGCGCCTCCGCCGCCTGCACCGGCTGCGCGCCGAAATCGTATTCGTTCACCCACGTCGGCAGCCACTTGGCGTCCTGCCAGATCAGGTTGTGGCCGCGCACCAGCATGCCCTGCGACTTCGCCCAGGCATACATCTCATCCGCCGGCTCGAAGTGATATTCGCCTGGACGCGGCTCCAGCGCCTTCCATTTGCCCTCGTTCTCCGCCACCAGCATGTCGCACTCGCGCGCCATCAGCGCCTTGTACCCGGGATCGCGGAAATAGCGGCCGCCAATCGCATTACCGACATGGAGGCCCTTGCGTTTGCCCAGTACTTTCAAGGGTTCCGGCATGTCTGCCGCATGCAGCGGCAGCAAACCGCCTGCCGCCATCATCGCCAGAACACCGCGTCGGGATATCTTCATTTTTGTCTCACTCCTCGTTGGAATTGTTTGCTAACATCGTGGCATAATGAAATGGTTACGCTATCATAAAAACGGAGACAAGATGCGATTTACCTTTTCCGCCGCGCTGGCCGCGCTGCTTTTATCGCTCGTTGCGACAGCATCGGCGGCCGACGAAGACGGCTACGACCTGTGGCTGCGCCACCGCCCACTGGACCGGGCCGCCCAAGCCGGCGTGCAGGCGCAGGCCCGCAGCATCGTGATTCCCGGTGCGCCTTCGCCGACCACGCAAGCCGCCCTGACGGAACTGAACCGGGGTCTGGCCGGCATGCTGGGCCACGCATCCGCACCAGCCTCGCGCATCGCCGATGGCGCCCTGCTGCTCGCCACGCCGGCGCGCCTGCCGGAGCTTGGCGCCGCATCGCCACTGCACGCCGAACTGGCGGCGCTTGGCAACGAAGGCTACCTGCTGCGCCAGACGCGCGTACAAGGCCACAATGTGACGCTGATCGCCGCCAACAGCGACATCGGCCTGCTCTACGGCGCCTACGCCTGGCTGCGCGACGCAGCCACAGGCGCCAGGCTGGAAGCATCGTCCGCGCCCAAGCTGCAACTGCGCATGCTGAACCACTGGGATAATCTCGACCGCACGGTGGAACGCGGCTATTCCGGCCAGTCGATCTGGGACTGGTGGGCGCTGCCGGACATCAAGGACCAGCGCTACACCGACTACGCCCGCGCCAACGCATCGCTGGGCATCAACGGCACGGTGCTCAACAACGTCAACTCCAAACCGGAGGTGCTGACGGCGCCCTTCATCGCCAAGGCCGCCGCCGTGGCGGACATTCTGCGCCCTTACGGCATCAAGGTCTATCTGTCGGCGCGCTTCTCGACGCCGCTGGAGCTGAAGGAAACCAGCACCGCCGATCCGCTGTCGCCGGAAGTGCGCGCCTGGTGGGCGCGCAAGGCCGATGAAATCTACAAGGTCATTCCCGACTTCGGCGGCTTCCTGGTCAAGGCCAACTCCGAAGGCCAGCCAGGTCCGCAGGACTATCACCGCACCCACGCCGACGGCGCCAACATGCTGGCCGCCGCCGTGGCGCCGCACAAGGGCATCGTCATGTGGCGCGCCTTTGTCTACGCGCCGAAAGGCGCACACCTGGCCGACGACCGCGCCAAACAGGCCTACGACGAGTTCAAGCCGCTGGACGGCAGCTTCGCCGCCAACGTGCTTGTACAGGTGAAAAACGGCGCCATCGACTTCCAGCCGCGCGAGCCGTTCCACCCGCTGTTCGGCGCGATGCCGAAAACGCCGCTGGTGATGGAATTCCAGATCACCAAGGAGTACCTCGGCTACTCGACCGACATGGCCTATCTGGGCACGCTGTTTGAAGAGACGCTGGAAACCGACACCAAAACCTCTACCGGCGCCGTCGCGCAAACCTTGAGCGGCATGGCCGGCGTGGCGAATATCGGCAGCGACCGTAACTGGACCGGTTCGCATTTCGACCAGGCCAACTGGTACGCCTTTGGCCGCATGGCCTGGAATCCGCAAGCCAGGGCACGCGACGTCGCCGCCGAATGGGCCGCCCTCACCTTCGGCAAGCGCGCCGAAGCGCCAGTGGTCGACATGATGATGATGTCGCGCGAAACGGTGGTGAACTACATGACGCCACTGGGCCTGCACCACATCATGGGCACCGGCCACCACTTCGGCCCTGCGCCATGGGTCGACAACCTGGAACGCCCGGACTGGAATCCGGTCTATTACCACCGCGCCAGCCGCGACGGCATCGGCTTCGACCGCACCGCCAAGGGCAGCAACGCGCTGGAACAGTATGCTCCGGAGATCGCACGCCAGTATGCCGATCCGAAGACCACGCCGGAACAGTTCCTGCTGTGGTTCCACCATCTGCCGTGGGATTACACCATGCCGTCCGCCCGCACGCTGTGGGCCGAACTGTTGGTCCGATACGACAAGGGCGTGGCTGACGCGCGTTCGCTGCAGGCACGCTGGGTGGCGCTGAAGCCGCTGATCGACGCGCGCCGCTATGCCGAGGAAGAGCAGCGCCTGAACCGCCAGGTCAACAACGCTGTCCTGTGGCGCGATGCGTGCATCGCCTACTTCCAGTCGGTGTCCGGACTGGCGCTGCCGCCCGGTGTTAAAGCCCCCGCGCACCCGCTGGATTACTACAAATCGCTAAGTTATCCCTATGCGCCGGGGCGTGGCTAGGGAAGAAAACCTGCCCGCTTGTGGTAAAGTCCGGGACTGAACATAGCTTTATTTTATTTGAGGACAGATGACAAAAACTAAGGTGAAACCGGCGCCGGTACCGGCCGTGCAGAGCCGCTCGCAGGCGCCGACCATGGCCGACGTGGCCGAACTGGCAGGCGTGTCCCCGATGACGGTGTCGCGCGTGATGAACGGCGACACCAACGTCCGCGAAAAAACCCGCAACCGCGTCGATGCGGCTGTCGCTGCCCTTAACTACGTCCCCAACCAGGCGGCGCGCCGCCTGGCCGGATCACGCCCTATCCGCGTCGGCTTCCTGTACTCGAATCCTTCCGCCGGCTACCTGAGCGAATTCCTGGTCGGCCTGCTGAACCAGGCCAGCCCGAACAACGTGCAGCTGGTGGTGGAAAAATGCGAAGCCGATGAGCATGGCGTCGAACAGGCGCGTCGCCTGATCGCCAATGGCGTCGACGGCATCATCCTGCCGCCGCCGCTGTGCGACACGCGCAACCTGATCGACCTGATCGCCGCTTCCGGCACGCCGGCCATCACCGTGGCCTGCGGCCAGCCGGATTCGCGCGTGGGCGGCGTCAGTATCGACGACTACCAGGCTGCGTATGCGATGACCTGTCACCTGATCGCGCTGGGCCACCAGCGCATCGGCTTCGTCATCGGCCATCCGAACCAGAGCGCCAGTGCGCGCCGCCTGGCCGGCTTCAAGGCCGCCATCGCGGAGAAGCATGTGCAAAGCGCGCCGGAGCTGATCGTGCAAGGCCAGTTCACCTACCGTTCCGGCCTGGATGCGGCGGAATCGCTGCTGGGCCTCGCCCAGCGCCCGACCGCCATCTTCGCCAGCAACGACGACATGGCCGCCGCCGTGGTGGCGATCGCCCACCGTCTCGGCCTGGACGTGCCGGGCGACCTGACCGTCGCCGGCTTCGATGATACCGCGCTGGCCACCACCATCTGGCCCGAGCTGACCACCGTGCGCCAGCCGATTACCGATATGGCGGAGGAAGCCGTGCAGTCATTGGTGCGCCTGATCCGCGCCGAACGCAATGGCACGCCCGAAGAGCCACGTCACGTGGTGACCAAGCACACGCTGATCCGCCGCCAGTCCGACGCCGCGCCGCGCCTGCGGCCATCCGCCAAGATCGCCGGCAAGGCTAAATAAGCAGGCTCCCGGCGCATGGTGTTTTGCGATATAGTTAATCTCCCCGTTTAACCCATATCGCCTACGCCATGAAAAAAGCCGGTCTGCTGCTCCTGTCTTCCAGCCTGTTTGCCCTCTCCGCTCAAGCGGCGCCACGCGCCACCACCGCCACCGGCGTGGCGGAAGGCGTCACCGAAGCGTCTGGCGTCACCTCGTACAAGGGCATTCCATATGCGGCGGCGCCGGTCGGCAAACTGCGCTGGGCGGAACCCAAGCCGGCGGCAAAATGGAAAGGCGTGCGCAAGGCCGATCATTTCGGCGCGCGCTGCATGCAGCTGCCGCTGTTCGGCGACATGGTGTTCCGCTCCGACGGCGTCAGCGAGGACTGCCTGTTCCTCAATGTCTGGACGCCAGCCAAATCCAAAAAGGAAAAGCTGCCGGTGCTGGTCTACTTCTACGGCGGCGGCTTTGCGGCGGGCGACGGTTCCGAGCCTCGCTACGACGGTGAAAGCATGGCCGCCAAGGGCATCGTCACGCTCACCGTCAACTACCGCCTGAACGTGTTCGGTTTCCTGGCGCACCCGGAACTGAGCAAGGAATCGAAGCACCACGCCTCCGGCAACTACGGCCTGATGGATCAGGCGGCGGCGCTGGCGTGGGTGAAGAAAAATATCGCGGCCTTCGGCGGCGATCCCTCGCGCGTGACCATCGCCGGCGAATCGGCCGGCTCGTTCTCGGTCAGCGCACAGATGATCAATCCGCAGTCGAGAGGCCTGTTCGCCGGCGCCATCGGCGAAAGCGGTTCGCTGCTTGGCCTGATGCCTCCTGCACCGCTGGCCGCCGGAGAACAAGGCGGCGCCGGCTTCGCCCAGGCCATCGGCGCGCCGACGCTGGCCGAACTGCGCGCCATGCCCGCCCAGCAGCTGCTGGACGAAACCAAAAAACCTGGCAAATGGTTCTCGGCGGTGCAGGACGGTTATGTGATTCCGCGTGCGCCGGTCGACGTCTACGCCGCCGGCGAACAGGCCAAGGTGCCGCTGCTGGCCGGCTGGAACGCCTACGAAGGCCACTACAGGCAAATCCTCGGCGAGTCCGAGCCGACCACCGAGAACTTCGCCGCCGCGCTGCAAAAACTGTACGGCGAACACGCCGCCGCCGCGCAACAAGCCTACAGCGGCGACGTCAAACAGGCCGCGACGGAACTGGCCAGCGACCGCTTCATCGCCTACGGCACCTGGAAGTGGATCGACAGCCATGCCCGCACCAGCGGCAAGCCGACGTATCGTTATTACTACACCCGCCCGCGTCCAGGCCAGGAAGGCGCCGGCCATTCGGTGGAAATCGAATACGCGCTGGGTAACTTGCCAGGCAATAAAGTCTATGCTTGGACGGCCGACGATTATGCGCTGTCCGCCCAGATGCAGGCCTACTTCGCCAACTTCATCAAGACCGGCAACCCCAATGGCGCCGGCCTGCCGGAATGGCCGCAAGCCAGCGCCGGCGCGGGTTCGCGCCTGATGGAGCTGGGCGTCCCCTCCAGGGCCATCACCGCCACCGACGACGCGCATTACCAGTTCCAGGAGTCCCAGGCAAGGCCATAAAAACAAGTTTGTATTTTATTGTATCAGCGGGTAATTGATTGAAAACCTGCTATACAATTTATCCTCTTATCTTGAGGAAACATACCCAATGCACAAGAAACTTGGCTTCATGGCGTTATGCCTGACAGTTTCCGCCTACGCGGCGGAACCTTTCGACGACAAATTCCGTCAACTCGAAGAAATCCTGCCGACTCCTACGGCCTACCGCACCGCATCCGGCGCACCAGGCCACGCCTACTGGCAACAGCGCGCTGACTACACCATCAGCGCCTCGCTGGACGAAGCCAAGCGCGCCCTGACCGGCAGCGAACAGATCACCTATCACAATAATTCGCCGGATACGCTGAATTACCTGTGGGTGCAGCTGGACCAGAACATCTACAAAAAGGACTCCGACGCCCGCATGATGCTCACGCAGCCATCGCGCGAAGCATGGGCCAAACCGGCCGGCCCGGAAGACGGCTACAAGTTCGAAGGCATGCGCGGCATCCTGGCCGGCCGTGAATTCGACGGCGGCTTCAAGATCAAAACCGTGGCGGCCGGCGGCCAGCCGCTGAAGTACGTCATCAACCGCACCATGATGCGCATCGACCTGCCGAAGCCCCTGAAGTCCGGCGAGCAGTTCGTGTTCAACATCGACTGGTCCTACAACATCAACGAACAGCAAGTGCTGGGCGGCCGTTCCGGCTACGAGCACTTTGACGAAGACAAGAACGACCTGTTCGAAATCGCCCAGTGGTTCCCGCGCATGGCGGCCTACTACGACGTCTACGGCTGGCAGCACAAGCAGTTCCTGGGCACCGGCGAATTCACGCTGGAATTCGGCGACTACGATGTGCAGCTGACCGTTCCTGCGGACCACGTGGTGGCGTCCACCGGCGAACTGCAAAATCCGAACGATGTGCTGACCGCCACCCAGCGCGACCGCCTGGCCAAGGCCCGCACCGCCACCGCACCGGTGGTCATCGTCACCCAGGAAGAAGCCACCGCCGCCGAGAAATCGCACAGCACCGCGTCCAAAACCTGGCACTTCAAGGCCAGCAACGTGCGTGACTTTGCCTGGGCGTCGAGCCGCAAATTCATCTGGGATGCGCAAGGCTTCAAGAAGGATTCGACCAACGTGATGGCGATGTCCTACTATCCGAAGGAAGGCAATCCGCTGTGGGGCAAGTACAGCACCCAGGCCATCATCCACACCATCGACAAGTACAACAAGTACAGCTTCGATTTCCCGTATCCGACCGCGATCTCGGTCAACGGTCCGGTGGGTGGCATGGAATACCCGATGATCTCGTTCAACGGTCCGCGTCCGACCAAGGACAAGAAGACCGGCCAGGTCACCTGGTCGCAGCAGACCAAGTATGGCCTGATCGGCGTCGTGATCCACGAAGTGGGCCACAACTACTTCCCGATGATCGTCAACTCGGACGAGCGCCAGTGGACCTGGATGGATGAAGGCCTGAACACCTTCGTACAGTATCTGGCCGAGCAGGAATGGGAAGACGGCTATCCGTCGCGCCGCGGCGAGCCACGCAACATCGTCGACTACATGAAGAGCCGCAACCAGGTGCCGATCATGACCAACTCGGAGTCGATCGCTGCGCTGGGCAATAACGCCTACGCCAAGCCGGCCACCGGCCTGAACATCCTGCGCGAGACCATCCTCGGCCGCGAGCTGTTCGACTACGCATTCCGCGAATACGCACAACGCTGGAAGTTCAAGCGCCCTACGCCGGCTGACTTCTTCCGCACCATGGAAGACGCTTCGGGCACGGACCTCGACTGGTTCTGGCGCGGCTGGTTCTACACCACCGATCCGGTGGACATCAGCATCGACGGCATCACCGAGTACGGCGTGAGCACCAAGAATCCGGAAACCGAAAAGGCCTGGAAAAAAGCGCAGAAGGACGCGCAGCCGATCTCCATTTCGGAACAGCGCAACAAGGCGCTGCCTAAACGCCTGGCCGAGCATCCGGAGCTGAAGGACTTCTACAACGAGCACGACGAGTTCACCGTCACCAACAAGGACCGCAACAGCTACAACGAGGCGATCGACAAGCTGGAGCCGTGGGAGAAAAAACTGCTGGATCAGGGCAAACACCTGTACCTGGTGGACTTCTCCAACCTGGGCGGCATGGTGATGCCGCTGATCCTGGAGATTGAACTCAAGAGCGGCAAGAAGTACATCGAGCGCATTCCGGCCGAAGTATGGCGCTACTCGCCGAAGAAGATCACCAAGTTGATCGTCGCCGACGAAACGATCGTGGGCATTACCCAGGACCCGTACTGGGAAACCGCCGACATCGACACCTCGAACAACTCCTGGCCACGCAAGGTATCGCAATCGCGCCTGGAACTGTTCAAGACCGAGCGTGACAAAAACAATCTGATGCGCGACTTTAATACGCCGCTCAAAGGCAAGGACGACAAGAAGTAATGATCTTCCGACGCCTGCATCTGATTGCAGCAACCGTGCTGGCCCTGGCCGGCACGGTGTCCCATGCCCATAACTTCCACATGGGCATGGCCGACATCAGCTACAACCAAAGCACCGGCAACACCGAGATCGTGCACACCTACACGGGTCACGATCTCGCTGCCTTGCTGGCCAACCTGTACGGCCAACAGTTCGACCTTGGCCGCCCGGACAGCGAACCGCCGCTGCGCCGCTATATGGAAAAACAGTTCACCCTCTCCGACGCGGACGGCAAGCGCCTGCCGCTGCAATGGGTCGGCGCCAAAATCGATGCCGACACCGTGGTCGTGTTCCAGGAGATCAAAGGCGTAAAACTGAAAAAAGGTAGCCGCATCCACAATGCTTTGCTGGTAGACTTCCTGCCGTCGCAAAGAAACACCGTGAATGTGGAAACCGATGGCACCGTTAAAACGCTCTTCTTCGATCAAGACAGCATCGATCAAATCGCCCCTTAAGTACGCACTGCTGCTGGCACTGGGTTCCGCCCACGCCGACGACCAGATCCTGCAACGGGTCTTGGTGGATGGCTCGCGCACCAACCAGCTGGGCGTGGCCGATGCGGCCAGCGCCGGCAGCGTGACGCAGGAAGAGCTGGCGGCACGCACCGTCTACCGTCCCGGCGAGATGCTGGAGGCGGTGCCCGGACTGGTGGTGAGCCAGCATAGTGGCGAAGGCAAGGCCAATCAATTCTATCTGCGCGGTTTCAACCTCGATCACGGCACCGACCTGCGCACCACTGTCGACGGCATGCCGGTCAACCAGCGCAGCCACGCGCATGGCCAGGGCTGGACCGACCTGAATTTCCTGATCCCCGAACTGGCGGTGCGCCTCGATTACAAGAAAGGCCCCTACTCCGCCGAGGAAGGCGACTTCGCCTCGGCCGGCACCGCGTCGGTGGTGTACGCCAACCGCCTGCTGCAAGGCGTGGCCAGCGTGTCGGCGGGCCAGAACGGCTACGGCCGCGCGCTGGTCGCCGATTCGCTGGAGACGCAGCGCGGCAGCCTGCTGTACGCCATCGAGGCGCTGCACAACGACGGCCCGTTCACCAATCCGGATGAATACAGGAAGCTGAACGCCGTGCTGCGCTACAGCGAAGGCTACGCCAACAACGGCTTCAACGTCAGCCTGATGGCCTACAAGGCCGACTGGAACTCGACCGACCAGATTCCGCTGCGCGCGGTGCAGGACGGCCAGATCGGCCGCAACGACGCCATCGACAACACGGACGGCGGCAAGTCCCACCGTTACAGCCTGTCCGGCGCCTGGCGCCGCACCAACGACGACAGCGCCAGCAAGGTCAACGCCTACATCATCGCCAACCAGCTGGACCTGTGGTCCAACTTCACCTACTTCATGGATGACCCGGTGCATGGCGACCAGTTCGCGCAGCCGGACAAGCGCGTCACCAGCGGCGTGAACGCGTCGCACAGCTGGCACCAGCACACCGACACCGGCAACACCGAAACCACCATCGGCGTGCAGCTCCAGAACGACAACATCTTCAACGGCTTGTACAGCACGCAGGCGCGCCGCACATTGTCGGTCACGCGCCAGGATCACATCGTGGAATCCAGCGCCGGCCTGTATGTCGAGAACAACACGCGCTGGAGCGAAGCTTTGCGCACCGTGGCCGGCGCGCGCTTGGACAGCTACCGCTTCGACGTGCGGAGCGACCTTGCCGCCAACTCGGGCAAGGCCAACGACCATCTGGTCAGCCCGAGCGTGAGCGTGATCTACGGCCCGTGGCAGAGCGCCGAGGTGTACGCCAACTTCGGCAGCGGCTTCCATAGCAACGACGCGCGCGGCTCCACCATCACCATCGATCCGAAGACGGGTCTGGCGGCGGACAAGGTGCAACCGCTGGTGCGTTCGCGCGGCATCGAATTCGGCGCGCGCACGGCGTGGCTGCCTGGCCTGCAAACCTCGCTGTCGGTGTACCGCCTGGATTTCGATTCGGAGCTGACCTACGCCGGCGATGCCGGCACCACCGAGGCCGGACCGCCCAGCCGCCGTTACGGCGTGGAGTTCTCCAACTACTACAAGCCGCTGAAATGGCTGTCGGTGGACCTGGACCTTGCGTATGCGCGCGCGCGTTCGCGCGGCGATCTGGAGGAAGGAAGCTACATTCCCGGCGCGATTGAAGGCACCGGCCAGCTGGCGGTGACGGTGGATGACGGCGGCCCGTATTCGGGATCGCTGAAGCTGCGCTATTTCGGACCGCGGCCGCTGATCGAGGATAACAGCGTGCGCTCCAGTTCCAGCATGACGCTGAACGGCCGCCTGGGCTGGAAGATCCGCAAGGATCTGCGGCTGGAGCTGGAAGCCTTCAACATCACCAACCGCCGCGATTCGGCCATCGATTATTACTACGCATCGCAGTTGAAGGGCGAAGCGGAGCCGGTATCCGACATCCACTTCCACCCGATCGAATCGCGCTCGCTGCGGGCGACGCTGATCAAGAACTTCTAGCCGCCACGCTCATTGAGCATGGTGAAGCCGCGCTGGTGCCATACCGGGTAAGCCGGCGCCACATCGCTGGCCGCTTCCAGCAGCGCGTTCTGCTCGGCCGTCAGCGACCAGCCGGTGGCGCCGATGTTTTCGATCAGCTGCTTCTCGTCGCGTGCGCCGATGATGACGTTGGAGACGGTGCGCTTACCCAGCAGCCAGTTCAGCGCAATCTGCGGAATCGACTTGCCGGTCTGCCCGGCCACCACATCCAGCGCATCGATGATGCGGAACAGGCGCTCTTCCTCGAAGTGCGGACCGGTGCCGGCGATGTCGTGCGCGCGGGTGCCCGGCTTGGCCGGCTGGCCGCGACGGATTTTCCCGGTCAGCTTGCCCCAGCCCAGCGGACTCCAGATCACCGCGCCGACGCCCTGGTCATCCGCCAGCGGCGCCAGTTCCCATTCGTAGTCGCGGTTCAGCAGCGAGTAATAGATCTGGTGCGCCACGTGGCGCGGGTAGCCGTAGCGGTCCGACGTCGCCAGGGATTTCATCAGGTGCCAGCCGGAGAAGTTGGAGGCGCCGATGTAGCGCACCTTGCCGTCGCGGACCAGTTGGTCCAGCGTGGACAGCGTTTCTTCCACGGGCGTGTTGTAGTCCTGGCCGTGCAACTGCAACAGATCGATGTGATCGACCTGCAGGCGCTTCAGCGATTTATCGACAGCGTCGATGATGTGCTGGCGCGAGGAACCGTAGTCGTTGGCGCCGTCGCCGGTGGGAAACGTGACCTTGGTCGAGATCAGCAGGCGATTACGCTTGCCCTTGATGGCCTCACCGAGGATTTGTTCGGCCAGGCCGTCGGAATAGACGTCGGCGGTGTCGAACATCGACACGCCGTGTTCGAGGCACACATCGATCAGGCGCGAAGCGGCGCCACTGTCGGTGCTGCCCCAGGCTTTGAAGAAGTCGTTACCGCCGCCGAAGGTGGCGGTGCCAAAACTGAGTTCCGGCACGCGCAAGCCGGACTTTCCAAGACGCTTGTGATTCATCGCAATCCTCTCAAGTAAAGCGCGACTCTGCGCGCTGAATCCTGATTGTAGCGCGCACACGAAAATCACGTTGGTCCGCGTCAGTTCCCTTGCATCGGCCTGGACTCGGCGGCCAGTGTCTGGGCCAGGAAGGTGCGCGCCTTGGCCACATAGTTGCGGCAGGCGCCGGTATCGATGAAGGCAGCATGCCCAAAGGAGTACAAGGGTGAGGCAGCCGCCGCGAAGATGGTCACCGTTCGGGATTGCCTGTCAGTACCGAAAAGCGTTGCCTTCCCCGGCTGTGATAACGTCGTTTCACATTCTTAGCTGAGGAAAATCATGAAACGTTTCGACGAAAAAACCG
The DNA here is from genome assembly GCF_009674495.1 of Duganella alba. Lineage (GTDB taxonomy): Bacteria > Pseudomonadota > Gammaproteobacteria > Burkholderiales > Burkholderiaceae_D > Rugamonas > Rugamonas alba. The sequence continues at coordinate 248,528 of NZ_WKJN01000004.1, forward strand.
TGCTGGTCACAGGCGCAGCTTCCGGCATGGGCCTGGCCGCGGTCCGCCGCTTCCTCGACGAAGGCGCCCGCGTCGTCATGCTCGATATCGATGAGGCCAACCTCAAGGAAGCCGCTGCTCAATTGCCGCAAGACCGCGTTCTGGTGCAGGTGGGCGACACCGCCGACAAGGAAACCGCCGCTGCCGCCGTCAAAGCGGCGGTCGCGCGCTTTGGAGGGCTGAATATCCTGATCAACAACGCCGGCATCGCAAGCGAAGGCGACATCATGAAGACGAGCGAAGCAGACTTCGAACGCGTCATGGCAGTGAATGTCACCGGTTACTTCAACATGGCCAAAGCCGCGCTGCCCGAACTCGTGAAAACACGCGGTTCGATCGTGATGACGTCTTCCGTTTCAGGACTAGGCGGCGACTGGGAGATGTTCGCCTATAACACGTCCAAGGGCGCGGTCAGTAACATGGTGCGCGCGATGGCGCTGGATGCGGCCAAGGACGGCGTGCGGGTCAATGCGGTAAATCCGAGCCTGACCAAAACCGGCATGACCACGGAGATGCTCAAGGATGCCGGGCTGGTCGCCAAGTTCAAGGAGCGCATGCCACTCGGCACGCCTGAAGACCCGGATGGCATTGCCGCCGCAATGGCGTTCCTGGCGAGCGACGACGCCCGCCTCATCACCGGCGTCAACCTGCCGGTGGACGCCGGCCTGCGCGCCTCCAACGGCCAGCCGCGCCAATAGCCATCCATCCGCCCGGGCAAAGTCCCGGGCAAGAAAACATCTTGACATCATTTAGATGTTTAGCTAATCTTGAAAGCATGAACAAAGTATTCAAGGCGCTTGCCGATCCGACCCGCCGCCAGGTGCTGGCTCTCCTGAAGGATGGCCCTCTCACGGCAGGCGAGCTGGCGGACCATTTTGACGTTTCAAAGCCGACGATGTCAGCCCACTTTACCGTTCTGCGCGAAGCCGACTTGATCGAGTCGTCGAAGAACGGCAAGTCCGTGGTGTATTGCCTGAAGCTTTCGGTGCTGGAAGAGGCTTTGGCCGGATTCGCCGAATTGCTGGGCATTCAAGCCAAGGCGCCTAAGGGTGCGCACCATGCGGCAACAATACTTTCCAACCAAAAGGCGAAGCGATGAAAACAACGTTTAACGCACCACCATTCTTTGCGCTGGCGATAACGCTTTCCGTGGCTGTCGTAGGTGCCTACGGCTATTTATATCTGGTTAATCCGGAGCATCCGCCACAATATCTGATGGCGGTCGGATTGATCTGCTTTGCCTGGACCATGCGCCGCTTCGTTGGCGGCTGTGCCGGAAAAAATCCCGCCAGCAGCGCGGCACGGCGCGACGTGACGCTGGGTATTGTGTTTGCCTGCCTGCTGTTGGGCGTCGGGGTGATCGGGCGTCTGGGATGGATCGACGAAGCATTCCGTCTCCGCAGTATCGGCCTGTTCGCCGGCTCGTTTGTCATGTTGCTTGCCAACGTCATTCCAAAGCAGACCGGCTCCGCATGTTCTCTCGCGGTACGTCGTGCAGGCGCCTGGGCGCTGGTACTGGGCGGCCTGGGTTACGCCTTGGCCTGGTTGACGCTGCCTTTGGCCTACGCCAGCGCAACGGCCATATCGATCATGGGGTTTGCAATGGCCTATGGGTTGGTCCGCGTGGTCGGGATTATCCGCAAATTCAATTCACAACCGCCGCGCGGTTCGGAATAGTCTGCATCCCCGGCATCGCTCTCAACAACTCGTTATTCTGCTGATCCGCAAGGTGTCGAACCGTTTTCCAGCGGCTTGCAGCATCAGGGAACTGGTCAGGTCGAAACCCGCACCGGCGCAGCTTCCCGGCACTTTGCCCTGGTAGTCGTAGGACTCCCAATTCCCACTGTGGAACGACGCCGCGCCGAGTATTTTGCGCGCTGTCTCCGGTGGCGTATCCAGCCATATTCCGCTTTCAAGCTTCATCGGCGCAAGCGTGGCCGGCATTGCAGGACAATCGGCTGACGCATGCGCGCCAGCCGAACGCTGCGCGATCACGCTGGTTACGCTATGCTCACGACCGCCCATTTCACCGTCTGAAACAAGCCAAATCCTCTCGGCGGGCGTCGCATTCAAATTCGTGTAACAGAGCCAGTAGATACTTGCGCCGGCATCGCCCTGGTGCGCGATGGCGCCGGACGACGCGGCGGTGCGCACTTCATCAAGTGAGGTTTTTTCAAGCCGCACGTTCAGCCCGCCCATCGCCACTTCAGCGAAGGGCGACGGTTGCAGCCGCGCTTTTTGCGGTGCCGGCAGAATTGGAATGTCCGGTGGCGGCGTCGCGGCAAACGACGAAGCAAAGCAGGAGGATAAGCAAACAAGGCAGACGGCACGTCGTAAAGAATTATCCATCGAGGCTCCAGGTTTCATCAAAGTCCAATACCCCACTGCTGCACGCTTATCGCCGCCACATGCTGGTCCGGCGTTATCTCGACAAGAATGGCGACGTCATAGCGCATCAAAAACGAATGCTCCACTTCACGCTCCAGGGCGTAGTGCTTGGGCGGCGTCCCGTTCAATTGATTCATGCAACAAACAAGCTTCAGGCCGCGCTGTTCGAAGAAAGCCCGGGCGGCCTCCAGCGACGACCCCACCGGTAATGACTGCGCGGTCTCCGAACGCCAATAGTCGGTGCGTTCGGCCACCGTGCGGTGAGCGCACGCGGTCAACGATAGCAGCACTGCCAGGGCGAATAGTTTATTCAGCATGTGGCAGGATACCATCTTGCTTAAATAAAAAGCTCACAGATTCCCACGCCGGAACCTGTGATATCGGTGTGCAAACGGGATGTGCGGACTACTTCGGCCTCGTCGCCAGCGCCACAATGGCGGCGCCTGCGGCGACGATCAGCGCGTCTTCGATCAAGCCGCTGCGGGTCTGGCCGATGCGCGCCATGGCCTGCTTGCGGCCGGCCAGCGTCAGGTAGGCCAGCGGCACGGCGGTGGCAACCGCGATGGCGGCGCCGGCCTTCTCCCTGCCCTCCGGCGCCAGCGCGGCGCCGGCAATCCCGGCGCTCGCCACGCGCGCCAGCAGGCCGAGAAAGACTGTACGGTCCGGCGCCGTCTTCATCTTGTCGCCGAATAGTTCGCCGACGCCCATCGCCAGCGCGCCGTATTTGAACAAAGGCCGATCCAGCAGCACCAGTTCGCCCGGCGTGCTGCGATCGGCCAGACGCGCGGTCGCGATGGTTGCCATGGGAGTCATCGAGCGGGCGCTGGCAACGGCGCCAATCAGAGCGGAGGAAAGCAGGCTGCGTATGGTCATCTTGAGGCCCTCTTGAAGTGGATGAGCCAAGATACGCCGCCAGCGCCAACCGCACGATAGGGATTCACATCCCTATGTGAGGTGTTAAACCAACGCCGTCAATTTCTGCTTAGAACTCTTCCCACTCGTTGCTGGCGGGCGCAGCGGCCTTCAGCTTCTGCGGCGCCGGCTTGGCGGCTGGCGCCTTCGGCAAGGCTGCCGGCTTCACAGCGGCGGGACGCGGCGCCGGCGGCGCAGACGCAGCGCGGGTGGAAGCGCGTGCTGCGTTGATCGTGAACGCGCTGACCACCTGCTCCAGCGTGTCCGCCTGATCGCGCAGCGTCGCCGCTGCCGCCGCGGTCTGCTCCACCAGCGACGAGTTCTGCTGCGTGGTCTGATCCATCTCGGTCACCGCGCGATGCACTTGCGAGATGCCCTCGTTCTGTTCCTGGGTTGCCGCGCTGATTTCGCCGACGATGTCGGTCACCTGCTTGATGCTGGCCACCACCTCGTGCATCGTGGTGCCGGCCTGCTCCACCAGACGCGTGCCCGAGCCGACCTTGTCCACCGAATCATCAATCAGCGCCTTGATCTCCTTGGCCGCCGCCGCCGAGCGCTGCGCCAGCGTGCGCACTTCCGACGCCACCACCGCAAAACCACGGCCCTGCTCACCGGCGCGCGCCGCTTCCACCGCCGCATTCAGCGCCAGGATGTTGGTCTGGAACGCGATACCGTCGATGACCGAAATAATATCCACGATCTTGCGCGACGATTCATTGATCGAACCCATGGTAACCACCACCTGCTCCACCACCGAGCCGCCCTGCGTCGCCACTTCCGACGCCGACCGCGCCAGCTGATTCGCCTGGCGTGCGTTGTCCGCGTTCTGGCCCACGGTGGCGGTCAGCTGCTCCATGCTGGCCGCCGTCTCTTCCAGCGCGGCCGCCTGCGACGAGGTGCGCTGCGACAGGTCGCCCGTACCGGCCGCGATCTGCTGCGATGCCGCGCCCACCGCGCTGGTGGACGAACGCACGGTCTCGATCACACCCGCAATCTGCTCCAGCAGCTTGTTGAACGCCACCGCCGTGTGGCCGATTTCGTCCATGCGCTCGACCTTGATCTGTTTGGTCAGGTCCAGCGACTGGCTCACGTCCTCCAGCGTGCCGCGGATCGAAGCCAGGCTGTTCTTGATGGTGCTGAACAGCTGCCACGCCAGCACGCCGGTCACCAGCACCGCCAATACGATCACCGTCACCAGCATGCGGAAAGCGAAGTTATACGCCGCCACGCTTTCGGTGCGCACGTCGTCAATCAGCTTGTTGTTGTAGGCGATATGGTCGTCGAAGGCTTTTTTCAGGGCGCCGGCCGATGTGGCCAGCGGCGTGCCGGCTTGCAGCGTGGCGCGCACCGCATCCATGTCGCCGGCGTGGGCGCCGGCCAGGAACGGCACCAGCGTCTGGCGATAGGCCGCCATCGCCGCCTTGTCCGCTTCCAGCATCTTGCGGTCGGTGTCGTCGAAGATGCGTTCTTTTTCATAGGTCGCCATGACCTCGTCGAACTTGGTGTGGGCGTCGTTGTAGGCTTTATCCAACGCCGTCTTGTCGGCCAGGTTGGAAAACACCGACAGCCGATAGCCCGCCAGGCGGGAATCGGCCATGTAACCCTTGGCCATGTTCAGGCTGGCGATACTGGGAATGAGCCGGGTCTGCACCATGTCCAGCCGCTGCTGCGCGCGCGACAGCTGGGTCAGGCCGGAGACGCCGACAAAAATCAGCGCCGCCAGCGCCAACGACAAGGTAAGGATCAAACGCTTTGTAATCGTCATTGCCATTTTCCCAAGTAAACTGAATGAGTAACACTCGAAATTATGCTGCAATGCAACTAAACTTGCAATGAGACAAGTCAAATTAGATTACTTTAAAGCCGTGTGTCCCATCCTTGTCCAATTGCGCCACCAGTCCAAATTCCCAGTCGAGATACGCCTGCATCGCCTCGGCGCGGTTGTCCGTGCCCTCGTAAGGACGGCGGTAGCGGTCGATCAGCGGCGACGCCAGCCGCGTTGCGCCCGATTCAACCGGCTTGCCGGCTGCAAGCCACGCGGCCGTGCCGCCCGTCAGCACCAGCACGGGCAGCCTGGTCAGCACGCGCAGGTCTGCGGCCACATAGCGCGTCAGCAGGCTGGTGCCGCAGGTCAGCACATAACGCTGCACACCATCCGGCAGTTGCGTCAGCGCCGTTGCTAATTGCGAGCGTAACGTGAACCAGGCACCGGGGATATGGCGCTTCTGATAGTTGACGCCGGAGGTGAAGTCCAGTACCGCAATCTGCTGCGGTGCAGTATCCAGCCACTCCGCCAGCGTGTCGACGCTGATTTCGTCCACTGCCGGATGCGGCGGCAGTTCGTCCTGCCAGGCGCCGGTGACGCTGAAATCGGCGGCTTGCAAGCCATCGACAACGTAGACATCGTTGTTCATCTGCTTGAGCCAGTGCGCGGTGAGATTGGCGCGCACGCCGTCACTGTCGGCCAGCACGATGCGTGCGCCGCGCACCGGCGCGAACTGTTCGGTTTCCTGCACCAGCTGGCCGCCCGGCGCGGAACGGAAGTGTAGCAGCCTGCCGTCGCCGTACTCATTCGGGCTGCGGATATCAAAAAAGTAGTTGGTGCGCACGCGGTCCGCATGCAGTTTGCTCAACTGCGCACGGTCCAGCCGCTTCACGCCGGCGCGGTCGGCCAGCGCGCGCGCATCGTGCGCCGCCGTCTGCCGGTTGGCTTCCGAGGCAGCCGGATAGCTGCGCGACTGGCCATGTTCCAGCTGCTGTTGCGCCAGCGTCCAGCCAATGGTGCCGTTGCGCAGCGCCGACACCGGATTCGGCACGCCGGCATTGATCAGCGACTGCGTGCCGATGATGCTGCGCGTGCGTCCGGCGCAATTGACGATGATGCGGGTGGTCGGATCAGGCGCCAGCTCGCGCGCGCGCAAGGCCAGCTCCGCGCCCGGCACGCTGATGCTGCCGGGGATGCTCATGGTCTGGTATTCGTCGTAGCGGCGCGCATCGAGAATGACGATGTTCTCGCCCTGGTCGATCAGCGCCTTCACCTCGGGTGCGGACAGGGATGGCGTATGACGCTCATGCTCCACCAGTTCGCCGAACGATTTGCTCGGCACATTCACGTCGCGGAACAACTCGCCGCCGGCGTCGCGCCAGCCTTGCAGGCCGCCTTCGAGCAGCGCCACATTGGTGTAGCCCAGTTGGTGCAGCCGCAGCGCCGACGGCAGCGCCAGCCCCTCGCCGTCGTCCAGCACCACGATGGGCGCGTCGCGGCGCGGCAGCTTGGTGTAGGCATCGACCTCGATGCGGCCATACGGGAAGTTGGCGGCGAACAGCGGGTGCGACTGCGCGTGCGGATCTTCTTCGCGCACGTCCAGCAGCGCGACTTCGCGGCCGGCCAGCAGGTCCGCCCTCACCTGCCCGTAGCTGCGGAACGGGATCTGCGGCGCATAGCCGGAGCGGAACGGCTTGACCTGGCCGTCCAGCGTGAACACGTGGCGGTCCACCTCGCCGATGTCCGCGCCATACACGTGGATGCCGATCGACACGCGGTCGCTGTAGGCGTTGTAGACCTGGTGAATATCGCCGAGCGTCGGCGACACCGCCACCACGGTGCCGGTCTCCAGCCGCTGCGGTTCGCCGTGACGCGCCAGCGTGCCATCCGCATTGCGGCGGAAGTCATGCGACACCTCGGCGCCGCGCAGCAGTCCGATCAGGCCCCAGACGGTGTGGTCGTGAATCGGCGTCGACTGGCCCGGTCCCCAGACAAAGCTGACCACCGAAAAGCGCGCCGCCGGATCGCGGTACAGCAGATACTGGCGGTAGAACTGCGGATGCGGCGCGGCCGCTTCCGGCGGCAACCAGTCGTCATGCGCCACCAGCTCGCGCAGCGCGGCCGAGCCCTGCTCGACGATCTGTGACTCGTCCTTGCCGATCACGGCGTCCAGCTGGTTGACAAAATGCCGCAGGCGCGGCGGCAGATCGTGTTGTTGTGCTTCACTCATCGTACTTTCCTCCTTACGCAGCCTGGCGGCGTGCTGCGGTGTTGCGGTTTTCCGGCACATCCAGTCCCAGATTACCACGTAAGGTATGGTGTTCATACTCCTTGCGGAACAGGCCGCGCTGCTGCAGGACCGGCACCACTTCGGACACGAAAGCGTCCAGCTGGCGTGGCAGCGATTCGAACAGGATGAAGCCGTCGGCAGCGCCGCCGTTGAACCAGTGCTCGATGGCGTCGGCCACCTGCACGCCGGTGCCGACGAATTCGCGGCGCGGGCTGGCGTAGCGCAGCGCGGTTTCGCGCAGGGTCAGGTTCTCTTCGCGCGCGGTGCGGATGATGCGTTCGGAAGAGCTGCGGTTGCTCTCGGCGCCGAAGTGACCGATGTCCGGGAACGGGCCGTCCAGCGGATACTGGCTCAGGTCATGTTCGTTGAAGGAACGGGCCAGCGCCACCAGCGCATCTTCCACGCGGATCAGGCTCACGGCTTCCCTGTACAAGCGCTCGGCGTCTTCCTCGGTGCGGCCGACGATGGCGCGCAATGCCGGCAGCACGTTCAGGCGCTCCGGCGCGCGGCCAAAGGCGGCGGCGCGACGCTTGATATCGGCGTAGTAGGCCTGCGATGCTTCAAACGACGAGTTCTCGGTGAAGAAAGCATCCGCATAACGGGCCGAGAAATTGCGGCCGTCTTCGGAGGCGCCGGCCTGGAAGATCACCGGCTGGCCTTGCGGCGAGCGGCTGATGTTCAGCGGGCCGCGCACCGAGAAGAATTCGCCCTTGTGGTTCAGCGTATGCAGCTTGGACGGTTCGAAGAACTCGCCGCTGGCCTTGTCGCGCGTGAGCGCATCGTCTTCCCACGAGTCCCACAGGCCCTGCACCGTTTCAAGATGCTCGGCGGCGATGCGGTAGCGGACTTCATGTGGCGGGTGCGTCGGCTTGCCATAGTTTTCGGCGCTGCCCGACAGCCAGGAAGTGACCACGTTCCAGCCGGCTCGGCCCTTGCTGATATGGTCCAGCGACGCGAACTGGCGCGCCACCGTGTATGGCTCGCTGTAGCTGACGGTCAGCGTGCCCACCAGGCCGATGTTCCGCGTTGCTGTCGCCAGCGCCGACAGGATGGTCAGCGGCTCGAAGCGGTTCAGGTAATGCGGGCTGGATTTTTCGGTGATGTGCACGCTGTCGGCCACGAACAGGAAGTCGAACTTGGCCTGCTCCGCCAGTTTGGCCTGGCGCAGATAGAAGTCGATATTGGTGCTGGCCGTCGGATCGGCGTCCGGATGCCGCCAGTCGCCCCAGCCGGGACCAACGCCGTGCAGGATGAAGCCGAGTTTCAGTTGTCGAGTGCTCATAGTGATGCTCCTTTATTGGGTATAGTCAGGCGGGCTGGAACAGGCTGGGGTCGACCAGCTTGCTCGCGTCGACCCGGCGCGGGAATAATTTGGCTTCGTAAAAGGTGTCTGCGACTTCCTGCAACTGGCGGACGATTTCGCCATCGACAGCGCGCAGTTGTGGCCTGTCACGACTGACCGCCAGCTTGGCCACGTCGGGCGGCAGTCCGGTCAGGCGTTGGAACACGGCGTAATACTCCTCAGGGTGGGCATTGGCCCAGACGTTGGATTGCGCCAGGCGGCGCAGCACGTCGGCCAGGGCGGCGCGCTTGCCCGCATCGGCCAGCGCGGCGTCCGATGCGGCGATCACGCCGATGCCGGAATTGATGCCGACGCCGTCGCGCAGCACGCGCGCGCCGCGTATCTCGGCCGCTGCCTGATAGGTGCCGAAAGTGGCCCAGGCTTCGATCTTCCCGCTGGAGAAGGCGACAGCGGCGTCGCTGGGCAGCAGGAAGCCGGTGTTGACATCCTGCGGTTTCAGGCCCGCTTCACGCAAGGCGCCAAACAGCAGGAAGTGCGCCACGCTGCCGCGCGCGGACGAGACGATGACGTTGCGGCCCTTCAGGTCCGCCACCGTCTTGATCGGTGAATCCGGCGGCACCAGAATGGCCACGCCGGTCGGCGACGACACGCTGGCCACCACCACCTTGACGCGTGCGCCGCCTGCCGCTGCCGCCAGCGCCGGGGTGTCGGCCGCCATGGCGGTGTCCACGTCGCCGGAGACGACCGCTTCAAACAGCGGCGCCGCGCCCTGGAAGCTGGCCCACTGGATTTTGTATGGCACGTCTTTCAGCACGCCGGCCGCTTCGGCCTTGGTCTGCAACAGCTTGACCTGGTCGCCCAGCACCAGCGTGACCTTGGACAGGTCGGGCGTCGCCCCAGCTGCGCCGGCGCCCACGCCGGGTACGCCGGACTTGCCGCAGGCGCCAAGCAACACGGCCGCCGGCAGCATCGCCAGCAACCGCCGACGGACGTGATCCGGATCAGAAGACATACGTCACCTTGCCGTAGTAGTAAGCACCGCTTGGCGCAAACGGCGCAGGACCGTACACAAAGCTGTTACCGCCAGAATTGGCATCGCCCGGACCGTTCTTGTCAGGCGTGGTGTTGAACAGATTCGCCGCTCCGACCACCAGCTTGACCTTCTTGGTCACCGCATAGCTCAGGTCCAGATCCGTCAGCCATTTCGCGCCAAAGTGATAATCCTGCGCGCGGTTGGCGGTGGTCTGCCACAGATAGGAATCGTAACGCGTCGTTTGCACATTGGCTTCCAGATCGCCGAAGAACCAGCGCGCCGACAATATCAGCTTGGTCTTGGGCGTCGCGCTCAAGTCACCGATGCCGCCGCCGGCCGAGTAGCCGAACCACACCGAACTACCGCCAGGATTGGCGCCCAGCGCGGTAATCTGCGACGGCGTGGCGTTGATGCGCGTGACGTCGGTCTTGTTCCAGTTCAGCGCCGCGCCCCAGCGCACCAGCCCATAGCTGCCGTAGTCGCTGGTGATATCGGCCACCAGATCGGCGCCGCGCGTGCGCGTGTCGATCGCGTTGGCGAAATACTGGACCCATTCAGTACCGGTCAATCCCGCCGCGATCAAGGTCGGCGCAAACGCCGGACCAAACATATAACCAGTGCGGACGATGCGGTCCTTCACCTTCACCTGATAGCCATCCAGCGTCACATTGATATTGTCCGCCGGCTTGAGCACCAGGCCGATGCCGAAGTTGACCGACTTCTCGGGATCGAGATCGCGCGCGCCGAACTTGTGCGCCAGCTCCGAATCGTTGCGCAGCAGTTTGGACAAGCTCGGCCCCACCTCGCCCGTCACCGGATTGATGTTGGTACGGTTGTCGGTCTGTGAATAGCCAGTCTGCGTCAGCGACGGCGCACGGAAGCCGCTGCCCACCGTGCCGCGTATCGCCACCTTCGGCGTAAAGTCGTAACGGCTGTTGATCTTGCCGCTGGCCGTGTTGCCGGCGCTGTCGTCGTAGTGCTCAAAGCGCACCGCGCCATCGACAAACCAGTCGTCCACCGGATAAAAGCCAAGATCGTTGTACACCGCCAGCACCGTGCGGCGGATACTGGTCGCATCGGCAGGCGACAACGCCACACCGGCCTGCGCACCCACCGCCGCCGGCTTGCCGACGTTAGGATTGCCTTCCTGGTCGCCAGTCTTGAAGATGTAGCCGCCGTTGATGTAGCCCAGCGGATCGCCGGCAAAGGTCGAGAAGCGCTCGACGCGCTGTTCCAGGCCCCACGACCATTGCAGCGGCTTTTTCCAGCCGATATCCACCGCGCGGGTGAAGTCCTCGTTGGTGGTCCATTGCTCGAACTGATAAGTCGCCAGGTTATCGAAGCTGGTCGGCGACGTTGGACCCAGCGAAGGATTCAGCGTCAGGTTGCTGTACTGGCGCGCGCGGTTCTTGCCGTAGCCGGTACTCAGATCCCAGTTCCAGCCCGCCGTTTTGCCGCGCGCGCCCACATTCAGCTGATAGTCATAGGCGCTCATGTTATTGATAGCGAAATAGCCATCCGGGTAAATCTGCGCGATGGTCGCCAGGCCGTTCGGGCGGCGGAAGTTATTCCCCGCCACCGTGTTGCGCGTGCCGGCAGTGCCGAAAGCGTACAGCGTGATGTCGGCGTTATACGGCTTCTCCGCATTGAAGGCCAGGTCATAGGCCTCGATGCCAGGGTCGCCATTGTGCGCACCGTCGCGGTTCCAGGTCGCGTTCTTCGGATTGGAAGCCGGCGAATACGCCACCAGATTCGTCGATGGGAAGTTGTACCACGCCTGCCCGCGCTTGCGCGCAGCGGCGCCGATGTGCAGGAAGCCATCGTCGCCCAGCGTGAAGCCGGCGTCGCCTTCCAGTTTTTTGCTCGACAGGTCACCGTCGCCGTCTTTCAGCTTGCCGTAGCTGGCCGAAATCTCGCCGCCATGGTTGCCGGTCTTGAGAATCACGTTGACCACGCCGGCCACCGCGTCCGAACCGTATTGGGCCGCCGCACTGTCCTTCAGCACCTCGATATGGCCGATGGCGCTCAGTGGAATGGTATCCAGGTCGATGGCGTTGACGCCGCTGGTGTCGCCGCCGCCGTTGGTCAGCAGCGCACCGTTGTGGCGACGCTTGCCGTTCACCAGTACCAGCGTGTAGGCCGGTCCCAGGCCGCGATTGCTCACCGGCCGCACCACGGAATTCACGCCGGCCTGATTGGTGCCGAAGTTAAACGACGGCAGCAGGCGCGCCAGCGCTTCGGCCAGTTCCGCGCGGCCGGTATGAATCAACTGCTCGCCGCTGATGACATCCACCGGCGCCGGGCTGTCCGTCACGGTACGCGCCTCGCCGCGCACGCCGGTCGTCACGACGACGTCCTGCACTTGTCCTACGCTGGTCTGCGCCAGTACCGGCGCACTGATGCCGCACAAGGCAAGCAACGCCAGGCTAATCGGGGTCAACGCCAACTTCTTCGAATAATGCTGCATGCCTTTTCTTCCTCTCTTGTTATCAGGTCAAATATTTTGCAAAGCTGTGATCCCAGATCGGCCGCACATCCACACGCCGGCCCAGCAGGCCGGCATCCGCGAACACGTCCGCCACTTTCTGTTGTGATTTGATGGCCGCGTCGTCGACCGGTATCAATTTGTATGGCTCGCTGCGGTTCTTCACCTGGTTCAGGAAGAACTGCGCCGGCACGCCGGCGATCTGGCCGCTTTTGGCAGCCCACTTCTCCGGATTGTTGTTCATCCAGTCGTAGACTTTCGATACACGTTGCAGGTAGTCGCCTACCGCCTGGTGCTTGAGCGGATCGGCAATCGCCTGCGTCGATGCGCTGATGACGTAGTTGCCGGACAGGTAGCCTTTGGCGGTGCGCAGCACGCGCGCGCCCTGGCTCTTGGCAAATTCCACCACAAGGCCGTAGATCACCCACGCGTCCACCTGTCCGCTCTTGAAGGCGGCCAGTCCGTCCTGCGGCGGCAAGGCCACCGGCTGGATGTCCTTGAAGGTCAGCCCGTTTTCCTTCAGCAGCTGGATCAGGAAGTAGTGCGACGTGGTGGAGCGCACATAGCCGATGCGCTTGCCCTTGAACTGCGCCGGATCGGTGATGGTGGAATTCTTCGGCACCAGCACCACCTGGTTGTTCACATCGCCGCGCAGCACAGCGATGACCTTCAGCGGCGCGGCGCTGGCCGCCGCGAAGATCGGCGGAATCTCGCTCATGCCGCCGAAATCCAGTGAGCCGGAAGACATGGCTTCCACGATCAGGTTCCCGCCCGAGAATTCCGCCACCGCCGTCTTGTACGGGATGTCTGCAACACCGGCCTCGTTGAAGTAGTAGCTGTCGCCGCCCTTGTAGGTGCCGACACGCAGCGTGGTATCGCGCAGTTGCGCCGCCGTGGCGCGGGTGGCGTTGCTCCAGCCTGCGAGCAGGACCGCCATCGCCGCGCCGTTTCTCAGAAATTGACGGCGAGCGCCGCCCTTCGAAGTCATCGAATCCATCATCCAACCTTGTTTGAGTGAGTTATTGTGCGGGTTGTTCCGACACCAGCGCGATGCGGGCGTAGCCGGCATCATTGAGCGTGCCCATGGTCTTGACGATACGGCCGTAAGCCAGCGCCTGGTCGCCGCGCAGATGGATGCGACGTTCCTTGTCGCCGTCCGCTTCCTTATCCATCAAGGGCAGCAGCGTTTCCGGCGTGGCGGCGGTCTGGTTGACGTAGACCGTGCCTTCGGCATTGATGCTGACCACGATCGGCGGCTTCGGTTCCTGCAAGGGCTTGGCGTTGGAGGTCGGCAGGTCGACCTTGACGCCGGCCGTCATCATCGGCGCCGCCACCATGAAGACGATCAGCAGCACCAGCATCACATCAACCAGCGGCGTGACGTTGATGTCGCTGACCGGCGTTGGACGGCTTGCGGGACCGGAGGAGAGACGCCCCCCCATGTCAGGCTCCCTGCGCCGCCAGCGGCGTCACGTTATGGCCGGAGCGGTCGGCCTTGGCCGGCGCCACTTCCACATTCTCCACTTGCGACTCACCTGCTTCCAGCTGGCGCGAAAGCTGCACTTCCACCAGGCCGACCAGCGTGGACAAGCGGCTGGCGTAGTTATTCAGGTCGCCGGAAGCGCGGTTGTAGGCCACCACCGCAGGAATCGCGGCCACCAGCCCAAGCGCCGTGGCGAACAACGCCTCCGCAATCCCCGGCGCTACCACGGCCAGGCTGGTGTTGTTACTGGCCGCGATACCCTGGAAGGCGTTCATGATGCCCCACACGGTGCCGAACAGGCCGACGAAGGGCGCGACCGAACCGACCGTCGCCAGCACCGACAGGCCGCGCTGCAACTGCTCCACTTCCACGTTGCTGGCGATCTGGCCGACGCGATTGATGCGCTCCTTCAGGCTGTCGCGTCCCGAGGCTTCTTTTTGCAGATGCTGGCGGTGCGTGGTGTGCCATTCATCGAGGATGGCGTGGTAGATGCGGGCGAACGGATCTTGCGTATGCTGCTTCAGTTCCTGCGCCAGCCGGCCCAGCGAACGCTGTCCGGCCAGTGCCGCCGTCCAGGTGATGGCGTTGCGGCGCAGCCGCGCAAAACGCAGCAGCTTGTCGATGATGACGCCCCAGCTGACCAGCGAGGCCAGTGCCAGCAGGACGAGGATGGATTTGACGATCACGTCGGCCTGCTCGAACAGCTCCAGCGGCGTCAGGTGGGCGGCGACTTGGGTAGCACTCATGGCGGTTCCTTGTTAGTTAATTTTAAAGACGATGTTCCCGGCCAGCAGATAGCTGCTGCCGCCCAGATCGGGCAGGCGAGGGAAAGGCGCGGCACGGCGGATGGCGTCGCGCGCCGCTTCGTCCAGCGCTTCCACGCCGGACGACTGGATATCGAAGGAAACCAGCGAACCATCGGGATTGAGCGTCAGGCGGTAGCTGACCTTGCCCTGCTGGCGGCGCATCTTCGCTTCGCGCGGATAGTCCGCGTTGCGGTTGATGCGGGCGTACACCTGGTTGACGTAGTCGGTCGGGATGCCTTCGGTGCTGATCTGTTTCGGCGCGGGCGCCGCCTGCGGTGCCGGCTGCGCTGGCGCCGGTGGCGCAGGCGTTACCGGACCGGGAGGCGCAACGTGCACCGGCGGCGCTGGCGGCGTGTACGTCTCCGCCTGTGCAGCCGAGGCTTCCACGGTTTTCGGCGCCGGCTGCGGCGGCGCTGCCGGTTTGGGCGGCGCCAGTGCAACCGGCTTTTCCTTCACCGGCTCCGGCTTCGGCGGCGTGATCTGCTTCGGCTCCGGCATGATGCGGATCAGCTCTATCACCGGCGGCGGCGCCGGTGGCCTCACAACGCCGCTGGACCAGCCCCAGATCGCCAACAGCGCCGCGCCGTGGATCGCCACCGTGGCGACGGCGCCCGGACGGCGCAGCCAGTGCTGCTTGCTGCCCAGGTCCAGGTAGGACGTGGCGAAACCGGCGCTGACGCTCGCGGCCAGGGCTGCCGGACCCACAGGTGCGGCGTTGACGGCCGCGCCATGCTGCTCATCGGCGGCGTAGGTGTCATTCAGTGATAGCGTTGCGCTGGTCATGGCGATTCTCCTCAGTCGAACAAATCCGGTTCTTCGCGCGTGATGACGTCCCACAGCGGCTGGAAGCTGAACCAGCCGCCGGCTTCGGAACCCATCTGCCTGGACGTATGCAACGCCACCTCATGCGGAATCGGCTTGGTCGGGCCGGCCGCTTCGGACAGCAACTGCGCCTGCGCCGCGTTTTCAAATGCGATGTAGCGCCACACCGCCGATTCCACCGACGCACCAACCGTCAACAGGCCATGGTTTTGCAGGATGACGCCCTTGCGCTGGCCCAGCGTCTCGGCGATACGCTCACCTTCGCTGGAATCCAGCACCACGCCGCTGAAGTCCTGGAAGATCGAGTGATCCTCGTAGAACGCGCAGGAATCCTGCGTCAGCGGATCGAGCAAACGGCCCTGCGCCGCAAACGCCTTGCCGTACAAGCCATGCGAATGCGCCGCCGCGATGACGTCCGGCCGCGCCTTGTGCAGCTCCGAGTGGATCGCAAACGCCGCGCGGTTCAGCAGGCCGTCACCCTCCACCACCTTGCCTTCGTGGCTGACCAGCAGCAGGTCCGACACGCGCACGTGGCCAAAGTAGACGCCGGCCGGATTGACCCAGAAGTGATCCGGGAACTCCGGATCGCGCGCCGTGATGTGTCCCGCGCCGCCCATGTCGAAGCCATAGCGGGCGAACAGGCGGAACGACACGGCCAGCCGCTCCTTGCGGTGGCGGCGGCGCTCCTCGATGCCTTCCGGCTCCGGCGGCTGCGCGAAAATGATGTTTCCCTTCTCGTCGCGCGGCGCGCTGTAAATCGAAGGACGCGGATGCTGCTTGCCGACCGCGCGCAGGTGTGGACGCGCCAGCGGCGCGGAATACAGTGGTGCAGAGCTGCTCATTGGGGAATCCTCATGTCAGTAACCGCGCGCGGTATCCACCACGTCGGTCAATGGTTGTCCGCTGCGGAAGCGGTCCAGGTTCAGCACGAACTTGTCGAGCAACGCAGGCACGATCTGGTCGGTGCTGGGCGAGATATGCGGCGACAGGCGCACGCGCGGATGGCCGTAGAACGCATGGCCGGCCGGCAGCGGCTCGGGATCGGTTACGTCCAGCGTCGCCAGCGCGATGCGGCCTTCGTTCACCGCATCCAGCAAAGCCTGGTGGTCAACCAGGTTGCCGCGTGCGATATTGATCAGGTGAAGACCGGGCTTGGCATGGGCCAGCGATGCCCGGTTGATCGCGTGGCGCGTGCCCGGCGTCGACGGCGCCGCCAGCACCAAATGGTCCGAGCGAGCGACCAACTGTTCCAGCGACTCCACGCGCTCCACGCCATCCACCTCGAACGGCGTATCGGAGCGGCGCAGCGCGATCACCTTGATGCCAAGCGCCAGCGCGCGTTGCGCCAGCGCCTGGCCGATGGAGCCGAAGCCGTACAAGCCCAGTGTCGTGCCCTGCACCAGTCCAAGCTGGATGCGGCGCCAGTCGCTGGCCTGCTCCAGCCAGATTTCCGGGACGCGCTTGGCGGCGGTGAAGATCGCCGCCAGCACGTATTCGGCGATGGCGATTGACGCCGTACCGCGCGCCGACGTCACCACCGGGCCGTCGAACAGCCACTCCGGGTAGTAGTCGATGCCGACGGACGCCAGCTGCACCCACTGCACATCGCTCCAGCCCTGCGGCGCCGGCGTATGCAGCAGCGACTGGCCCTTCGGCGCAGGCAATGCAAACAGCACGTCCGCTCCGGGCGGCAGTTCGGTCAACGGACCGGGCGCCACGTCGCGCACCGCCAGACCGGTGCGCTGGGCCAGCAGCGCGTTGACCTTGGGGTCGAACTGGCTGGCTACGATCAAATCATTCTTCACTGCGCTCATCGCCGTACTCCGTTATCAGGCTGCCAGACGTTGGTCCTGCGCTTCGCGTTCCGCGATGGCGGCACGCACCAGCGGGATCAGTTCGCGGCCGTATTGCAGCGCGTCCTGGATCGGATCGAAACCACGGATCAGGAAGGTGGTCACGCCGATTTCCCAGTACTTGACCAGTGCATCGCGCACCTGCTCCGGCGTGCCTACCAGGCCGGTCGAATTGCCGGAAGCCTTGGTCAGCGCGGCGATGCCGGTCCACAGGCGTTCGTCCACTACCTTGCCCTGTGCGGCCGTCTCCAGCAGGCGTTTCGAGCCGGCGTTCTGAGGGTCTTGCGGACGCTTGTTGAAGTGGACGTTCTGCTTTACGCGCTCGGTGGCGGTGGCCAGGATGGCGTCGGCCTTGGCCCATGCCTTCTCTTCGGTCTCCGCCAGCACCGGGCGCAGGGACAGGCTGAAACGGATCTTGTCGGCGCGGCCATGCTTGGCCGCTGCCGCGCGCACGCGGGCGATGGTATCCGCCACCTGCGCCAGGGATTCGCCCCACAGCGCGTAGACGTCGGCATGCTTGCCGGCGACTTCAATCGCCGCGTCGGACGAACCGCCGAAGTACACGGGAATGTGTTGATCCTTCACCGGGCGCACGCCGGCGTTCTGGCCTTTGAAGCGGTAAATCGGGCCTTCGTGGTCGAACGGGCCTTCGGAAGTCCAGGTCTTCTTCACCACGTCCAGATATTCGTCGGTACGCTGGTAGCGCTGGTCGTGGTCGAGGAAGTCGCCATCGCGCTGCTGTTCGGTGTCATCGCCGCCGCTGATGACGTGGACCGCCAGGCGGCCATCGGCAAAATGATCCAGCGTGGCGAACTGGCGCGCCGCCAGCGTCGGCGAGACGAAGCCCGGGCGATGCGCCAGCAGGATGCCCAGCCTGTCCGTCTGCGAGGCGATGTAGGACGCCACCTGGAAGCCGTCCACCGAAGCGCTGCTGTGCGCCACCAGCACGCGGTCGAAGCCCGCATATTCGTGGGCGCGTGCTACGGCGCCGAGGAAGCTCTTGTTCACGACCGGGCCTTGCGGCAGAACGGTTTCCGACGTTTCCTGGGTGGCGCTAAAGCCGATAAATTCGATACTCATGATGCGTCCTTTGCAGTGATGGTTGAAATGCCGGCGACGCCGGTGGGGGAAGCTTTTCTGGCGGCGGCGCGCGCGGCGAAGGCGGCGCGTCCGCTGTTGATCAGGATCGTGTCGTTCTGCGGCGTGTGGATGCGGCTGCACAGCACGTCGCGGTAATGGCGTTCGAGAGGATTGGCGCGCGACAGGCCAGGATTCCCGCTCAGTTCAATCGCCTTTTCCACCACCTGAATCGCGGTGTTGGTGACGAGGTATTTGATGCGGAAGGCGTCCGCCGGCTGCACCGCGCCATTGGCTGCGGCGTCCAGGATCACGCGGTTGGAGAACAGCCAGGCGTCCAGTTGGCCCAAGGCTTCCTGGAAGCGCGGCAGGCTGGATAGCGGTGCGCCGAGATTGGCCGGCACGCGCTCTTCCAGCCAGCCGGCCAGCCAGTCGCGCGCCGAGCGGGCCACAGCGTCATAGATCGCCGACAGCAGCACGGACATCCACAGCAGCAGCGACGCGTCCAGTTCCGGCGCGGCGCCGGCGGGATTGACATCCACCGCGTGATCCAGCGGCACCAGCACATCGTCAAACACCACTTCGTGGCTGCCGGTGGCGCGCATGCCCAGATGGTCCCAGGTTTCGATGACGGTGATGCCGGGCGTATCGCGGTGCACCAGCCAGCTGCCGACCAGCGGCTCGGCATCGTCGCTGCGCGCCCAGACGCCCAGCCAGGTCAGGCGCGGAATGCCGGTCGAGTAGATCTTGCGGCCGCTGATGCGCCAGCCTTCGGGCGTGCGGCGGGCGATGGTGCCCGGCAGGCCGCCGCGCGCAGGCGTACCGAGTTCGGGCTCCACGCGCAGCGCATTGATCAAGGCGCCGTCGCGCAGCGTGTCATCAACCACGCGTTGCAGCAGATGCTGCGGCCACTTGGCGCCACGCCCGGAAGCGTGGTGCAGATACTGCATGGTCAGCACCAGCGCGGTGGATGGCTCGCCGCGTGCGATGGCGGCGATCACGCGCGTCGTCTGCGCCAGGTTGGCGCCAAGGCCGCCCTGCGCGCGCGGCACGGTCAGGCCGAGCAGACCCAGTTCATGCAGGCGCTCGAAGTTCCGGTGCGGGAAGCTGCCGTCGCGGTCATGCTGCGCGGCGGTGGCGGCGAATTCCGCGGTCAGCGCTTCCAGCAGCGCGGCGAATTCCGGGCTGTCCAGCTGGTGACTGTGTTCTGCGGTCGGCAGGCGAAGGATGGCGGTCATGGTCAGATCGAGAAGTTACTGAAGTTGAATGGCGCGACAATTGGCGCGGGCGTTTCCGGCGCCGGCGCCACGGCCGGCGTGTCCAGCTCCACGCCCAGCAGTTGCAGCAGCTGCGCGCGCACTTTCTGGAACTGCGGCGCGTCGGCGCTGCGCGGGCGCTGCTGGGTAATGGCGATGTCGGCGGCGATGCGGCCCCTTTCCAGCACCAGCACACGGTCGGCCAGCAGCACGGCTTCGTCGACATCGTGCGTCACCAGCAGCACGGATGGACGGTGCTGGCGCCACAGCGACAGGATCAGCTGGTGCATGCGGATGCGGGTCAGCGCGTCCAGCGCGGCGAACGGTTCATCCAGCAGCAACAGCTGCGGCTCACGCACCAGAGCACGGGCCAGCGCCACCCGTTGCGCTTCACCGCCGGACAGCGTGGCCGGCCAGGCGTTTTCGCGGTGCGCCAGCCCTACTTCCTCCAGCGCGGCGCGGGCGCGTTCGCGCGGCTGATCGATCTTCAGGCCCAGCGTGACGTTGCGCCAGGCGCGCTTCCACGGCATCAAACGTGGCTCCTGGAACACGGCGGCGCGCGCCTGCGGCACGTCCAGCGTGCCGGAGCTGATGCGGTCCAGCCCCGCCAGTGCGCGCAGCAACGTGGTCTTGCCGGAGCCGCTGCGGCCCAGCAGCGCGACGAATTCGCCGGCGCGAATTTCGAGGTCCAGATTATCCAGAATGGTGTTGGCGCCGAAGCGTTTGCTCAGTTGGCGCGCCTGCACAGGGCTGCGCGGCAGCGCCGGCGCATCGTGGCGCACGTCGGCGCCCTCATTGCGCGCCTTCAGGCCGGACAGGTTCAGAGAAATCGATGGCATGCTCAATCCTTGATAAAAGTCGGACGCCAGGCCAGCGCGTAGTGTTCGATGCCGCGCACCAGCAGATCGGTGGCGAGCCCCAGCAGGCTGTAGACGATCAGGCAGACGACGATGACGTCGGTACGCATGAAATCGCGGGCGTTGTTGATCAGGTAGCCCAGGCCTGCCGTGGCGTTGATCTGCTCCACCACCACCAGGGACAGCCAGCTCACGCCCAGCGAGTAGCGCAGGCCGATCAGGAAGGATGGCAAGGCACCCGGCAGGATCACGTGGACGATCTGCTGTGGGTAGCTCAGGCCGAACAGGCGCGCCGCTTCCACCAGCTTGGAGTCGATGCCGCGGATGCCGCTGTACAGCGACAGATACATCGGGAAGGTGGTGGCATAGGCGATCAGCACGATCTTGGTGAACTCGCCGATGCCGAACCACAGGATGAACAACGGCACCAGGCCGAGAAACGGCACGGTGCGCGCCATCTGCATGCTGGAGTCGACCGCCACCTCGCCCTGGCGCGACAGGCCGGAGATCAGCGCCAGCGCGGTGCCCAGCGGCAGCGACACGGCCATGCCGATCAACACGCGCTGCAAGGACACCAGCACGTTGCCGCCCATTTCACCGGAGGCGATCAACTCGCCGAGCGTGGTGAAAATCTGCGACGGCGCCGCCAGGATGCGCTCCGGCAGAACGCCGCTGCGGGAAGCAGTCTCCCACAATGCCAGCAGCACCAGGGGGCCGATGGCGCGGCGGAAGATGGAGATCAGGACATTGCGCTGGATTCGCAGACGGCCCGCCGTTGCTGGCGCGGCGCCGTATGCTGTAGAGGAAACCGACATATTTGCATCCCTGTTAAGCTAGTGAAAGCTAGTATAGGGAGCAAATGATTATGATTAAACTAATCGTTTCGATTATTGATATATGATTTTCAGGAATAATCCTGAGCTATTATCTTGCGACAACTTTGAGCGGCGATTCGGCAAATGCCTGTTGCACGGCCTGCGCGAAAAAATCGATCGCGTGCTGCACCGGCCCCGGTTGCTGCGGTTGCACCAGCCAGATATCCAGCACCGGCTTGAAGTCCGACACATTGACGATATCCAGATGCGAACGATGGCGGCTGCGCTCCAGGATGGGACGCGGCATCAGTCCCAGGCCGATGCCGCTGGCGGCCAGCCCAAGCTGCAGATCGGTGCCGAAGGTCTCCAGGTTGATCTTGAACGACAGCCCCTGCTCCGCCAGCGCCCGCGCCAGGCCGGCGCGGAAGCCGCAACCGTCCGGATTGAGCACCCAGCCGGTGCCGAAGATTTCGCGCAGCTTGTAGCTGCGCTTCGGCATGGCGTCCTTCTTCGCCACCACCACCAGCTCGATGCGACCCAGCGCGCGGCCGGTCAGACCGTCCGGCAGCACTTTGGTGGCCGGGAACAGCGCCACCGCCGCGTCGATCTCCGCATTGGCGACCCGCTCCACCAGCTGCGATCCCCAGCCGGACGACACTTCCGTGTGCAGATCCTTGAAGGTCCGGTTCAGCTTTTGCAGCGTATCGAGCAGCACCACATCGCCGATGGTCTGGATCACGCCGATGCGGAACACGCCGGTAGGCGCGTGGTCAGCCTGCACCAGGCTGCGCAAGCGGTCGACTTCCTGCAGCACCTTGCCTGCCTGGTCAAACACCTGCCGCCCCATGGCGCTGGGCTTGGGTGGCTTGACGCTGCGGTCCAGCAGTTCCACGCCCAGCGCGTGCTCCAGGTTCTGCACGCGCCGGGTGATGGCGGACTGGGTCAGCCCCAGGGCCTCGGCCGCCGCGCTCACCGACTGGTTGCGCACCACGGCCACGAAGGCGCTGATGTCATCTATTTTCATGTCGTTGTCAAAGTAAGCCATACGAAAATCAGCCGCCATCTTAACAGCATCAGAACTTGTAGCTGGCGCGCAGGTAGTAATATCCGCCGTTGAACGGTATCTGCGCCGCAGCCGTATCGTACTGATACACGCCGAGGTAGCGGTTAATCGCCGGCACCTTGGTGGGATAGACGTTGAACAGATTGTTCGCGCCGCCGGCGATTTGCAGCTTTTTCGTCACAGCGTAGCGCACTTCCAGGTCGGTCAGCGTTTTCGGCGCGTTCTCGATATGGCCGAACACGGAAGTCGAATAGATATTCGGGCCGGAATAGAACGTCGATTCAGTGGCGGTTTTGCCGTAGCGCGTGGCGTGCAGGCTCACGCTCCACTGGTCCAGCGTCCAGGCGCCGCCGACAATCAGCTTGTTCTTCGGCGTGGCGGTGGTCAGGTAGCCGATCTGCTGGGCGTTGAGCAGCGTCTTGCCGTTGCCGTCGAAGCCGACCTTGGTCACCTTGCTGTTGTTGATGTTGGCGCTGACATCCCAGTCGATGCGACCCGCGTTCCCCAGATTGGTCGGGTAACCCAGCACCAGGTCCACGCCCTGCGTGCGCGTGTCAACGCCGTTGGCAAAGTAACTCGCGCTGACCGACGACAGGCCGGTCGGCAGGCTGATGCCGGCGCCGGTCAGGGCGTCGATCGCCACCTGGCCGCTGTAAGTGCCGCCCTGGACGATGCGGTCGCGGATATCGATACGGTAGGCATCCACCGTCACGTGCAAATTATCGACCGGCTCCGCCACCAGGCCCAGATTGTAGCTGCGCGATTTCTCCGGCTGCAGCGGCGCGGCGCCCAGCTTGCGCGCCGCATCCGAGTTGACGGCCAGCTGGCCGCCGGCGGTGGTCGGCGAGACGGCGAGGCTGGTGTAGTACTCCTGCGCCAGCGACGGTGCGCGGAAGCCGGTGCTGGCCGTGGCGCGCAAGGCCACGCGCGGCGTGAACTCGTAGCGCGTCGACAGCTTGGCGTTGCGGGTGCTACCCGCGTCGCTGTAATGCTCGTAACGGCCGGCCAGTTCGCCTTCCCATTCCTTGGTGAACTTGGTGGAGAAGTCGGCATACGCCGCGCCGATATTGCGCGAGTGCTTGCCGGCGCTGACCGGCGACAGGCCTGGCAAGGCCTGCGCGCCGCTGCCATAGTAGGAAGCGGTATCGCCAGCGCCGATTTCATAGGTCTCGCGGCGGAACTCCGTGCCCAGCGCCACGCTCAATGGCCCCGGCAGCGCGCCGGTGTCGAATGAACGCGCGATATCGCCGTTGACCGCTTCCTGCGTGTTCTGGAATTGCGACAGGCGGAAGCTGGTCGGCGTGGCGCCGGTGGCCGCATACAGGTCGGTATTGGCCGAGTCGGTCATGCCGATCTTGACGTTGTCGGTGCCGTAGTTGACGCTCAGATCCCAACGCCAGCCTGCCAGATCGCTGCCCTTGATGCCTGCGGTGACGCCGCCGTCGGTTTCATTGCTGGTCTCCACCGGCGTAAAACCGTTGGGGAAGATCTGCGGCAGCTTGGATGGCAGTCGATAGTTCTGGTAACTGCCGCCGGTGCGGTGCGCAACAGTAGCGAAGGCATAGGCTTCCACGTCCTTGCTGATGTTGATGCCGGCGTTGGCGCCGAAGGATTCGCGGCGGATGGTGGGATCGCCCAGGGTCTTGTTTGCATAGGTGCCGGTACGTTCATCCGGGCCGCTGCGGAAGCTGTGTTCATGGCGGCGATATTCCGCGCTCAGATGCAGGAAGCCGTCTTCGCCGAGCGCGATGCCGGCGTCGGTGGCGCCGCCCAGCGTGAAACCGTCATGCTTGTAGTATTCGCCGCTGGTCAGCGTCAGGCTGCCGCCGTTGCTGCCATTTTTCAGAATGATGTTGATCACGCCGGCGATGGCGTCCGAGCCGTATTGGGCGGCGGCGCCGTCGCGCAGCACTTCAATGTGGTCCACCGCGCTGACCGGAATCAGATCAATGTCGACCGGCGTTGCGCCTTGCTGCGAGCCGGCATCGGCGGTGATGTTGGCCGACGTGTGGCGGCGCTTGCCGTTCACCAGCAGCAGCACGTGGTTCGGACTGAGGCCGCGCAGCGTCAGCGCGCTGGTCAGGTTGGCGGCGTCGCCGGTCTGCGCCAGACGGTTCACGGATGGCAGCAGCTTGACCAGGGCGTCGCGCAGGTCGGTCTGGCCGGTGCGTTGCAGATCCTTGGCGCTGATCACGTCGATGGGGCTGAGGCTTTCGCCGGCCGAGCGCTGGGTGTCGCGGGTGCCGGTGACCACCACATCCTGTATCGCACCGGCTGCGGCCGGCGTGGCGGAGATGGCGTCATCGCCGTCGACCGCCCAGGCGGGCGACACGGCGTACAGCAGGGAGATGGCTAGCGCCAACGGCAGGCGGCGCGGTCGATTCGGTTGCGGTTGATTCATGCGGACTGACTCCAAAAAGGGGTTGTAGTTGCCAAGGGTTTGACTGCGAAGCGGACGGCACCGGCGAAACCCGCACACCGCTGCGGCCAGGGTCTGACCCCGAACGGGGTCAGACCCTTTTGTTCGGGGTACTCTTCAGGCGCGTTATTTTTTAACCCGGGCGGCGATCAGGTCGATTTCGACCAGCGCGCCAGGCAGCGGCAACGCGACGACCTGCAAGGCGGTGCGCGCAGGCTTGTTCGGCTGCTCGGCGGTGCCGAAGAACTGGCCGAAGGAAGCGTTGAGCCCTTTGAAATCGAGCTTGTTATCCAACTTGGGATCACCGATCAGGAACACGCGCAGCGACACCACGTCGGCAAAGGTCAGACCTTCGTTGGCCAGCGCGGCCTTCAGACGGTTGAGCACCGACTGGGTCTGCGCCTGCGTGTCGCCGTCGACGGTTTCCGGCAGCACGCCGCTGAAGTAAACGGTGTCCGCGCCGGCCGGCACGCTGACCGCAACCGAAATCGGGAAGTTCGAATTGGGAATCGGCGTGCGTTTGATCTGTTGTGCGTTGACGACAGGGATGGCGAGCAGCAGAGCGGCGAACAGCAAGGAGGTTTTCATGGTCTATCCTTTTCGAAGTGGTTAAGCAGCGACGCGGCGGGCAATGGCGGCGATGGCGTGGTGGGCGGACAAGGCGGCGCCCTCCTGCCATGCGCCGATCTGGCTCAGGTACTCGCCGGCGAAGTGCACACGGCCTTCCGGCTGGTTGAGGCGCGTGTATTCCTTCTCGGCCGGCGTGACCCAGTGCACCCAGGAGCCAAGGCTGTACGGCACCTTGTGCCACGCCACGCTGACGGGATTCTTCAGCTCCGCACCACGCCCGGGATGCACACGGTCGATCACGCCGCGCGACACGGCGAATTGGGCGCTCAATGGCTGCACGGTGAAATCGCGGGCGGCCTGGCCGATGTTGTAGCAGCCGACCACCACGCCAGTCTTCTTGTGGAAGCCGCCACTCGGATACCAGATCAGCGCCGTCTCGGCCTTCACCACCGAGATGCCGCCATAAATCTGCGCCTCCGTCTCCCAGAAGCGGCGCGACTGCCAGGCGATTTTGCTGGCGGTGTCGTAATGAACGCCGCTGATGGCCTGCTGCACATCCGGCGCGAAGTTGGTTTCCACCTGCGCCAGAACGGGCAGCGGGAAAGTGACGATGGCGTAATCCGCCGACAGCGTCTGCTGCTTGCCGCTGGCGCGGTCGCGCACCACCACGTCCACGCCCTTGTCCTTGTTGCGGATAGCTTTGACTTCCGTGTTCAGGCGCGCCACGTCTTTCAGGCGCTCGTGGAAGGCATGCGGGATGCGGTCCATGCCGCCCACCGGTTGCAGCATGGTCGGCTGGAAGATCAGCAGTTCGTCGAAGATCAATGCGGTCCACAGATCGGGATCGAGCAAGGCTTCCAGCGGCAGCGGCTCATTGCGCTCGCCCACCTTCTCGGCGGCGCCGGGGTACACCTTGTAGCCGGAACGCTCGCTGCCCTTGTACTCCGCATTCGCCGTCAGGTCGCCATAGACCTTGAGGAACTCCACCAGCCTGGCACGGTCGTCGGCGCTCAGTTCCTGGTCCAGCGCACCCTTGCTGGCGGCGCGCGCAAGCAGTTCGGACACGTGGCCGCGCGCATCGTTGACGGCGCGGCGCAGCTGGATCGGCTGGCCACCCTTGGCCGCATCCGGCAGGAAGTAGGCGCTGCGGCTGGTGTTCACTTCCGCCTCCAGCTCCACGCCGAATTCGCGGCAGTAGCCAAGTATCGTCTGATGATGGCTCGGCAGACGCGCCGGCCCGGCGTTGAAGTAGTGGCCCGGCTCAAAGTCCGCCACCTGCGTGGTGCCGTCGTTGAGTTCTATGCGGGTGCCGTTGCGAATGGTCCAGTTGCGGCCACCAACACGGTCGCGCGCCTCGATCAGCTGCACCTGATAGCCAGCCTTGCGCAGCTCATACGCCGACACCAGGCCGGCGATGCCGGCGCCCAGCACCAGCACCTTGACGCCTTTGCCGGAACCCGGCGCCAGTTGCAGCGGCGGCGTCTGGCCTGTGGCCGAAGCGATGGTTGGGGCGCCAAGGCCCAGCGTGGTCATGGCTGCCGCTGCTGCGGTGTAGCCGCTGGTGGCGGCCAGTTGCATCAAAAATGTTCTGCGCGTTACGGTCATTTACATCGCTCCAGTTGGTGAGGTTGAAGCGATCTTATGACGCACCAAGATTATGTATAAACTAATTATTTATCATATTGAAATATGAATTTTAAGAATAATGTATTTACATGGCGATATGTGCTGGCGCTATATTCAAAGTCGAAACCATTCGTTCCTGCGGCCCATGGCAGCGTCGTACCATCGGTAGATAACCATCTTCAGGAGTCACCATGCGCCGCCGTACCTTGTTGTCTTTGATTTCCCTTCTACCGTTTGCAGCGCTCGCGCAGAAGGCGCCGTCCACGCTGCGCATCGGCTATCAGAAGTCGTCCACGCTGCTGACGGTGCTCAAGGTGCGCGGGCAGCTGGAACAGGATCTGGCGCCGCTGGGCGTGAAGATCACCTGGCACGAATTCTCCAGCGGCCTGCCATTGCTGGAGGCGCTGAATGTCGGCGGCGTCGACCTGAGCGCCGATGTGGCGGATACCGTGCCGGTATTTGCGCAGGCGGCTGGCGCAAAACTCACCTACTTCGCACAGGAAGCGCCCTCGCCTTCCGCGCAAGCCATCGTGGTGCGCACGGATTCGCAGATCAACAGCGTGGCGGATTTGAAGGGCAAGAAGGTAGCGGTGGCCAAGGCCGCCGGCAGCCATTACCTGTTGATCGCGGCACTGGACAAGGCGGGACTCCGCTTCAAGGACATCGAGCCAGCCTACCTGACGCCGGCCGATGGACGCGCGGCGTTTGAACGCGGCAGCGTGGCGGCCTGGGTGACGTGGGATCCTTACCTGGCAGGCGTGCAAAAGCAGTCGCAGGTACGCATCCTGGCCGACGGCCGCAACATCGCCGACTACCAGCGCTACTACCTGGCGTCGACGGCGTATGCGGAAGCGCATCCGGAAGTGCTGTCGGTGGTATTCGAGGCCTTGCGCAAGGCCGGCAAGTGGGTCAAGCAGTCGCCGAAGGAAGCCGCCGAGTTGCTGGCGCCCGCATGGGGACTGGACGCAGCGACGGTGGAACTGGCCAACAGCCGCCGCAGCTATGAAGTGCGGCTTGTAGTGAAAGACGCCCTCGGCGAGCAGCAACGCATCGCCGACGCCTTCTATGGCGAAGGCCTGCTACCGCGCAAACTGGATGCCACCGCCGTGCCGCTGTGGCGCCTGCGCTGAGGCTAAGCCAGCACCGGATAGCCGACGGCCTGCGCCACGGCTTCCATCCGCAGGATGCGTTCGTAGTCGGCTTCCGTGCAATGCACGAATGACTTGATGTGCAATGCACGCATATGACTTTGCAGCACAGGTCCAGGCGACAGCAAAGCATTGCGAAGGCGGCCCACCAGCTCTTCCGGCACCGTGCGCGACGCCACCAGCGGCAGGCCTGGCGTCTGCGCCGAATACTGCAGAATCTTCGTTCCGCGCACGCTCTCCGGCTGTTCCTCCTTCAGATAGCCGTAGGTGACGCAATCGATGGCGGCGATATCCGCCTCGCCATCGCGCACCAGTCGCAGGCTGGCCGCATGGCTGCCGGTCCACTTCACCTGATCGAAAAATCGTCCGCCGCGCGCCAGCAGCGATACCGCATGCCGCAGCACGTTCATGCCGCTGTTGGACTGCGCGTCATTGGCGGCGGCGATCATCCCCTGAGCATCGGCCAGCGAATTGACGCCGCTGTCGGCGCGCGTGACGATCGCGCTTGAATAATCGCTGCCTTTGCAGCCGGGGAAATCGAAGCACGGCGTGGCCAGCAGCGTCATCGTGCCGCGCAGGGACTTCATGTAGGGATAGCCGCAGGTTTGCGTCAGCAGCACGTCGTCGCGCTGCCATAACGCTGGCAGATCCGGCGCCGGCAGCAGTTCAACCTCTTCGCGCACGTCTGCTTCCGTCAGCAAGCGTGCCAGGAACGCCTCGTACTCCCGCTGCACGCGCGGAGAGACGTTATACATCGGCAGAGCGACTTTCCATATCATGGCATGCGAGGGTGTACAGGTGCGTCGATGGGCCGGAATCCGTAGCGGCGCATCAGCTCTCCGTAGCCATTGATCTGGAAGCCGCCGCTGCGGGAATTATAAGCCTCGCGCCGCGCACTGTACACGCGCGGCAGCAGATACCACGGCAGCGAAGGCAGGTCGTGGTGCACCAGGTGCAGATTATTATTCAGGAACAGCAGGCGGAACACAAAGCCGGCGTTATTCAGCACGATGCGCTGCTTGTGGTCTTCCGCCGGGCGATGCTCGTAGTAGGACCGTATCATCGCCAGCGACTGCGCCGGATACGAAATCGCCAGCACATACCACAGCGCCGACACGCCGAACGCCGACTGCACCCACCACAACAGCCCGGCAAGCATCGCCAGATGGCGCAGCCAGACGCCCGCGTCGCACCAGTCGCCGTGCGCGATGCGGTGGACAGCGCCGCCCCAGGTGGAGACGATCGCCAGCGCCGGCCCCACCGCCAGCCGGCCCCAGAATGTCTTGTTCAGCCAACGCAAGGCACGCAGCGGCCGTGACATCGCAGCCCATTCGGCCGGCGATACATAGGTGCTCTCCGCGTCCAGCGCCGGCATGGTCAGGTTGAAGTCGTCGTGATGGCGCAGATGGCTTTCGCGGTAAATCTCATACGGATACCACACCGCCAACGGCACGAAGCCGAACAAGCGGTTCGCCCACGGCCAGCGTGTGGGATGACCGTGTATCAGCTCATGTTGCAGCGACATATACCAGGCGCACCACCAGATCATCAGCAAGGTCGCCGGTACGGTGCCGAGCAGCCGCCAGCAGGCCAGCGTGGCCAGCCAGCCGCCATGGATCATCGCGATCAGCAGCCAGGTCGGCCACTCGCCGCGCCACAGCGGGCGGCGGCGTTCGGAGCTGACCTCCTGCTGTTGCGTGGCGTCGATCCAGGCTTGCATCAGAAGCGAGCCTTCACGCGCAGACCCACGGTACGCGGACGAACCATGTACACCAGATTGCCCGGCTGGATGGGGATGGTATTGGCCGTCACGTCGCTGACCTTGGCGCCGTTGGTCAGGTTGGTGCCGAACAGGCCGAATTCATACGCGCCGCTCCGATAAGTCACGGTGGCGTTCAACGTATTCGACGACGGAATCTCCTCGTAACTGCCCTGCGCCGCCGCGAAGTTGGTGTAGGCGCTGCCGCGATGCGAATAGCTGGCCAGGAATCCCAGCTCATCGACACCGCGCACCGGCACGTAGTAGCTGGCGTTGACGGTGGCGGCCAGACGCGGCGCATACGGCACACGGCTGTCCTCCGGGATGTTCTGCGCGGCGATGCCGGTGACCACGGTGCGCGTGGCGTAGGCGTGGTTGTAGGCCGCGCTGACGCCGACCGATGCGCGGCGCGTGATCTTGAACGCCGTCTCCAGTTCCAGCCCTTCGCTGCGGATCTTGCCGGCGTTCTGCGTGAAGTAGTAGGTGCACGGCAGCTTGTTAAAGACCTGCACGTCCTTCCATTCGATCAGGTAGGCGCTGGCGTTGAAGGTCAGGCGATGGTCGAGCAGCGTGTTCTTGGAGCCGGCCTCGAAGTTCCACAGGCTGTCCGGCGCAAACGTCGACGGTGCGTTGATACCACAGAAGTTGAATGGCACCGGCTGATTATTGCCGCCATAGCGGAAACCCTTGCCCACCGAGGTATACAAGGTGTGGTCCGCATCGACATGATAGGCCGCCGCGAAGCGTGGATTGCCGCCGCGCGACGTCGCGCTGCTGGTGCTCAGTTCCGGCTGCCCCACCGGCGCGGCCGGCGTGGCGCCGACCAGATTGCCGAACAAGCCGGTAAAGCGCAGGTCGAAATCCTGCGTGCCACGGAACAGGCGCAGGCCGGCGGTCAGGTCCAGCTTATCCCACAGCGTGTAAGTGCCCTCGGCGAACAGCGCGGCCTGGCGCGACCTGGTGTTCTGCTGGCCGGAGAAGAAATCGTCCGGATTGAAAGCCAGTTCATTGGTCTGCGAGTTATAGCCGGGGAAGTTGTGGGTCGCCGCGAAGCGCGCGTCAAAGCCTTCGGTCGGTTCGTCCTGGCGCGTGTCGCGCTTGCCCGCTTCGAAGAAGGCGCCGGCGGTCCATTTGAACGGACCGTCGCCTTTGGAGCTCAATCGGAATTCCTGCGCAAAATCCTTGACTGCGTTGCCGATGGTGTAGGCGGCCTTCATCAGCGGGTCCTGGCCGCCAAAGATGAAGGCGGTGGCCGGATACTGCGCCGAGGTCACGTACAGCGTATCGCGGTGCACATAGGAGGTGGACGACACCAGCTGCGCGCCGCCGAGGTCATAGTTCACGCCCAGGTTGTAGAGTTGCAGGCTGTCGTTGCTGGTCTGCGGTATCAGCGCAAAGGTGGTGAACGGCGCCAGGCCGCCGTAGGCGTCGTTGATGCCGCCCTTGGTGTTGGATGCGGTCACGCTGGCGTCGATCACCAGGTCCGGCGACGCCTTGATGCGCAGCGCCACCCGGCCCTGATTGGTCGATACGGCGTTGGTGGTGGCGCCGTTGTACTGGTTGCGGATGTAGCCGGAGTCGTTGCCGGTGTAGGCTGTCAGGCGCAGCGCCGCCACATCATCCTTCAACGGCACGTTGACCATGCCGCGCAGGTTGTGGTTGGCGCCGCCGAATTTGGAGGTCTGCGAGCCGACCGCTTCCACGCTGCCGAAGAAATCGTTCAGCTCCGGCTTTTGCGTAATCTGACGCACCGCGCCGGCCATGGCGCCGGCGCCGAACAGCGTGCCCTGCGGCCCTTGCAGCACTTCCACGCGCTCCAGGTCCAGCACCTTCAGGTCCGGATTGCCGGATTTGAGCGTGACGGGCATGTCGTCCACATATACCGCCACCAGCGACGAATCCTGCACCTCGGACGGCACGATGCCGCGCACGACCAGCCCGCGCATGGTGATGTTGTTGACGCCCGGCCCCTGCTCCTGCACCGACATGGCCGGCACCAGGTTGGCGATGTCGGTCAGGTTGCCCTGGCCGTAGCGCGTCAGGCTGTCCGGCTTGAGCACCGTGATGGCGGCCGGCACCTGCTGCACGTCGACCGCCGTGGCGGCGCGCGTGGCGGTCACTTCAACCTTGTCTATTTTGTCCGAGTCCGGCTCGGCGGCGATGGCGACGCCGGCCGACAAGGCCGCGACGGCCAGATAAGTACGCTTACTCATCAATTCCCTTTTGATTTTCTCCCAAAAGTAAGTATATGGAGAGCCAACCCATCAGGAAACGAATTAAAACAAGCTTCTTTATGCAAAATTCGCGTAGTCGTGTAGGTGAGGCAGCGTACAGCCGCAGCCACACCGGGCGCGCAAAATAAAGTCTATGGATACGCACACCAACAACAGCAAACCACGCAAGTACCACCCGGCCGCTTACGCGATGCACAGGCAGATGGTGGCGGTACGCAGGACGATTTCAGCGCCGACGGTGGAGGAATCGCAGGCGGCGGCCCGCTGGGCGCAGGCGTGGTATCAACTGGTGCAGCGCAAGCTGGATCAACTTCAGCATGCGCCGCGCTATTTGCACTAGGACGTGCACTAGGACGGCGCCCGTCGTTCCCGCGCAGGCGGGACCCATATGGCGAGTGTCGTTCCCGCGCAGGCGGAAACGACGGGGGCAGGGTCAGGCTGGGGAGTAGCAGCTGCCGGCGCGACGCTCCATGCCGGCGCGGTCGATCACGGTGACGGTGCCGCGACGGTATTCGATCAAGCCTTCTTCCTGCAGCTTGCCGGCGCAGCAGGTGATGGATTCGCGGCGCACGCCCAGCATGTTGGCGATCATCTCCTGGGTCACTTTCAGTTCGTTCGACAGGGAGCGGTCCAGGCGCTCCAGCAGCCAGCGGCACAGGCGCTGCTCGATGCTGCCGTGACGGACACCGGCAACGGTTTGCGCCAGTTGGGCAAACAGCGCGCTGGTGTGACGCATCAGCTGCTGCGCCAGTGCACCGCCGCTGAAGAAGGCCTGGCGCAGCACCGACGATTTGATGCGGTAGCCGTAGCCGCTGGTCTGCACCACGGCGCAGCAGTTGGCGCGCTCGTTTTCATACATCGTGACGCCGACCACGCCTTCGCGGCCGACCACGGCCACTTCGGCGGCGCCGCCCTCTTCGGTCTCATACTGCAGCGAGACGATGGCGTTGGTCGGGAAGTAGGCGTATTCCATCAGTTCGCCCGAGTCGAACAGGCGTTTGCCGGCTTCCAGCGGCACCAGGTCCAGGTGCACGAACAGGTCGATCAGTTCCTCGCGCGACAGGCCGCGCAGCAGTTCGTTCTGCTGGGCGCCGGTCAGGCTGATGACCGGCGTGGCGGTTTGCTGCATCGCACGTGGGATGCTGGCGGAAACGGAAGTCTGATTAGCTGCGTACATGGCGTGCCTCATCTGTTTGTTTGTGTTCGATGGGTCACACTATATCCCCGCTATGTGCGCTCTATTATAGGAGCACATACGCGCCATATGTAGGCTGGGAACATAGCATCGTGTCAGCCTGATCCTACGAGGCGCTGGACATCGCTATCGTGATAGCGGTAGCCATAGCTGCTCAAGCGCAGGTACAGGTCGTTGAAAATCAGCCCGTGCAGGGGCGCGTTGGCCTGATTCAGCCGCCGCACCGCCTCCAGGATGTCGGTCTGGCCGTTGACGCCGGCCCGCGCCACCAGGTACACGGCGCCGGCCTGGGCGCCGATCACTAGCGCGTCGGCCAGGGCCAACACCGGCGGCGGATCGAGCAGAATCAGGTCATATTCGGCCCCGGCGCGCTCCAGCAAGGCGCCAAAGCTGGCATGCATCAGGAACTCGGCGCGGCCGGACGGCAGGCTGCCGGTGGCGATGAAATCCAGGTTGGCCAGCACATTGCGGTGAACGATCTGCGCCAGCGGCGCCTGCTCCACCAGCGCTTCGCTCAGTCCCGGCGCGTGCGCCAGCCCGAAATAGCGGTGCAGGCTGCCGTTGCGCCAATCGGCGTCGATCAGCAGCACGCGCTTGCCGCTGGCCGCCGTCACCGCCGCCAGGTTGGCCGTCAGGAAGGACTTGCCCTGCCCCGGCAAGGGACTGCTCAACATCACCGCCTTGTTCTTGAAGCCCGGCAGCGCATGCAGCAGCGCGGTGCGGAACACGCGTAGCGCTTCCACCGCCACATCGTCCGGCGCGTCGGTCGCCAGCAGCGGCAGCATGGGCTGGTCCTTTCGACGGCCGGCGCGCGCCAGCGCATCTTGCGCGCTGCTGTGCGGCACCACCGCGTGCACCACGCTGGCGCCCAGCAGCTGTTCGACGCGCTGCGGATCGCGGATGCCGCCGCGCCAGTAGTCGCGCGCCAATGCCGCCACGCAGCCCAGCAGCAGGCCGGCGCCGGCGCCGGCGGCGACGATCAGCGGCCGGTTGGGCCGCAGCGGCTTGTCCGGCGCCACCGGCGCATCCACCAGCCGAACATTGCTGACCTGCCCGGCCGACACCAGCCGCAGCTGCTGCGCCGTGTTGGACAGCGCCGTGTACAGCTCCGTGTTGACCTTGATCTCGCGCGCCATGCGTGCCGCGTCCTGTTCCAGCGCCGGCAGGCTTTCGATGCGGCGCGTCGCTTCGGCGATCTCGCGGTCCACGCCGCGCAACTGCGCCGCCACGCCCTGCACGATCGGATGCTCACTGGTGTAGCGCGCCAGCAGCTCGGTGCGTTTCTGTTCCAGATCGGCGCGGCGCTGCTGCGCGGCGGCCACGCGCTGCAGGCTGATGCGCGCTTCCTCCGCCAGATCGATGGTGCCGTGCGCCGTGCGGAAGCGGCTGTACTGGTCTTCCGACTGCTCCAGCCGCTGGCGCAGTTCCGGCAGCTGGCCGTTGAGGAAGGCCAGCGAGCGTTCCGCCTCCTCCACCTTGCGGGCGCGGTTCTGGCGCAGGTATTCGCGGCCGATCTCGCTCAACGTGTCGCGCGACAGCTGTGGCGCATCGCCGCGCAGCCGCACCGAGATCACGCCGGACTGGCGTCCCTGCTCGCTGACCGTCATGGCGCGCTGGACGCGCTCCACCGCCGCCTGCGGCGTGATGCGCATCAGCCGGAAGCGCGTGCCGGGCAGGGCTTGCAGCCGCTGCACCGTCAGCACCAGCGTGCCGTTCGGCGTGGCCACCGACAGCGGCCAGCCGACGCGGCCGGTGGCGGCGATGCCATCCTCCTCGCTGGACAGGTCGTAGCCATCGCCGGCACGCGCGGTGAGCGTGAAGCCGTGGCCCAGCAACGGCTCGGGCACGGCAAACTCGCCGACCACGATGCGCTCGCCGCCCCAGCCATAGCCGCCGTAGCCGAACACGCCGGGCGGCAGCAAGGGCGGGCCCGGCCAGTCACCGAGCCAGCGTTCCAGCAGCGGCAGGTAGTTGGGCGCGGCGTCCAGGTCCAGCCGCAGGCGCAGCACGGCCGGCTCGATCACGGCGCGCGAGCGCAGCAGTTCCATTTCCGCCACCGCCTCCTTCTTGGTGTCGAACAGCGATGACACGTCGTTGAGGATGTTGCGCGAGGCGTTGGGGCTGACCTCTTCCACATGAAACAGCATATTGGCCTCGTACACCGGGCGCGCCACCAGCGCG
The DNA here is from genome assembly GCF_009674495.1 of Duganella alba. Classification (GTDB taxonomy): domain Bacteria; phylum Pseudomonadota; class Gammaproteobacteria; order Burkholderiales; family Burkholderiaceae_D; genus Rugamonas; species Rugamonas alba. The sequence goes on from NZ_WKJN01000004.1 coordinate 283,907, forward strand.
TACAGCGCGGCGGCCAGCAGGCACAGCGCCGCCACCGAGACGATCAGCCAGCGATGCGCGCGCAGCACGTCCAGGTGATGGCGCAGGTCGAGCGCTTCATCGACGGCGGCGCGCTGCGGAATCGGCGTGCCGGCGATGCGCAGCACTTCGCGCGGCTGGCGGGAGAGGACGGGTAGCGGCATGGCGCAGGCCTCCGTTCAGCGCGCGGCGCCCACCACCGACGACAGCGCGCCGGGGAAGATCTGGCTGATATTGCGGTGCCAGTTGGCCAGCCGCGTCGCCGCCACGTAGACCACGTCGCGCGGCTCCAGCTCGAAGGCCTCGGCCATCGCCAGCGCCCCCGGCGCGCGCGCGTCGAGCTGGAACACCTGCGGTTCGCCGCCGGCGCGTCGCACCACGTAGACTTGGCGGCCATCGCCCTGCGGCGTCAGGCCGCCGGCCTCGCCCATGGCTTCGTTCAGCGTCAGGCGGCCGTTGTGCATGGTCAGCGCGCGCGGCGCCACCACCTCGCCGGAGATGAACACCTTGCTTTCGTCGCGCGACGGCACCTGCAGCACATCGCCATGCCGCAGCAGGATGCGGGCGGGATTGACGCCCTGCTGCATCAGCTGCGGCAGATTGAGCAGGTAGCGCTGCTCGCCGCGCGCCAGCAGCAGCCGGCTCTGGTCGGCCGTCGGCAGCGGTCCGCCGGCGCGGTTCATCGCTTCCACCAGCGTCATCGGCAGGTCGTTGATGGCCTGCAGGCCGGGATTCCTGACCTCGCCGTCGATGTAGATGCGCTGGCTGCGGTAGGACTGCACGCGCAGCGTCACCACCGGGTTGCTGATGTAGCGCGCCAGCCGTTCCGCCAGCAGCGCGCGCGCCTGCTCCTCGGTCAGGCCGGCCAGCCGCAGCTCGCCGGCGTAGGGGAACTGCACCAGCCCGTCGTGATCGACCACAAAGCCGGCCGCCGGCACGCCGGCGCCATCGCCGGCCGGCGGCGCCGACTGCGCCTGCGCAGCCGGCGCGCCGGCGCCCAGCTCCGGGTGATCCCACACCACGATGGTCAGGATGTCGCCGTGGCCGATCTGGTACGGCGACGGCGTGTCGCCCAGCAGGCCGCCGATGTCCTGCCGGCTGCGCCGCGTGCGCCGCTGCTGCTCGGCCTGCAACCAGGGCGCATTGATCATTTGCACGGACACCGACGCCCCGGCGTCGGCCGGCGCCTCCTCGGCCATATAGCCCTGGCTGCCGGCGCACGCCGCCAACGCCGCAGCAAACAAGCACAGCCAATAGATTCTCATCCGGCCCTCCCCTTGATCCAGTCTAGGCTAGCCAGCCGTCCGCGCACGCAACTGCGCTGCATCAAGCGTGCAGCGGGAACTCATCGTGCCATGCAGACACAAGCAGTGACATTTTCCCTACGTAAAAATAATCCGTTTCCTATCCGAACCAAGCCATTTGATCCAAGTCAAAACCTATTCATTCATCACGAAAATGAGGGAACTTTTTATGTTCAAACCACTTCACTTCCATGCGACGCTGTTGAGTTCCACCCTGCTGGCTGCCTGTGGCGGCGGCAATGGCACGGAGCCGGCGGCCACACCAACCGATCAACTGGCGGCCGCGGTCGTCACAGGTCAGGAGAACACTGCCATGGAAGCCACCACCCCGCCCGTCACCACGCTGGCCGCCGCCACGGCCGCCACGCCCAACCTGGCCTTGTACAAACAGGTCACCGTCTCGTCGTCGGAAAGCAGCGCCACCGGCGGCGCCTATGCGGTCGACGGCCAGGACGGCACCCGCTGGAGCTCGCAGTTCAGCGACGCCCAATGGCTCACGGTCGACCTCGGCGCGGCCACCACCGTCAACCATGTCACGCTGCAATGGGAAACGGCTTACGCCAAATCCTTCACCGTGCAGACGTCCACCGACAACGTCAACTGGAAGACGGTGTACAGCAACGCCAACGGCGGCGGCGGCACCGAGGAAGCCCGCTTCACCGCCACCAGCGCGCGCTGGGTGCGCATGAACGGCGTCAAGCGCGCCACGGCGTGGGGCTATTCCCTCTATGAATTCAAGGTCTTCAACGACAGCGGCAGCACGCCGTCCAATCCGCTGCCGACCGACGCCATCTTTGCGCCGGGCAGCTTCTGGTACAAGGAGATTCCGAAAAGCGTGACACTGCACGCCAACTCGGCCGGCTTCACCGCGGACTTCCGGCGCCAGATCAGCGCGTATTACGGCAACGTCACCATCAACACCACCGCCTACGCCAGCCCGGTGTTCCAGCCGGCGGCCGGCATCAGCAACGTCAAGGTCACGCAGTGGGATTGCCAGCACAAGGGCTATCTCGATTCCAGCCTGGCGCAGCAGTGGAGCGCGGTGCCGATTCCGTCGAACGCCACGCCGTCCGACGGCACCGACGGCGAGATGACCATCTACCAGCCGTCCAGCAATACGCTGTGGGAATTCTGGCAGACGCGCAAGGTCAACGGCCAGTGGCAGGCCTGCTGGGGCGGCCGCATGACGAATGTTTCGGCCAGCAGCGGCATCTGGCCGCAAGGCTACGGCACCACCGCCACCGGCCTGCCCTTCATCGGCGGCCAGATCACGGCCGAGGAACTGCGGCGCGGCGAGATCCGCCACGTGATCGGCATCGCGCTGGTGGACCTGGAACGAGCCGGCGTGGTCTCGTGGCCGGCCAACCGCTCGGACGGCTACAATCCGGGCAACGCGGCCAACCGCATTCCGGAAGGTTCGCGCTTCCGCCTCGATCCCAACCTCAATGTCGACAGCCTGAACCTGCATCCGGTGGCGCGCACCATCGCCAGGGCCGCGCAGAAGTACGGCTTTGTGGTGTGGGACAAGGCCGGCGCGATTTCGCTGCGGGTGCAGAATCCGAAGTCGTACACGGCGCTGGGCCAGCCCGATCCATATGCCGCGCTGTTCAACGGCACGCCGAACTACGCCATCCTCAACGGCTTCCCGTGGGATAAGCTGCAGTTCCTGCCGAAGGACTACGGCAAGCCGTAAGCCTTAGCGCAGCCGCGGCAGCCAGCGCGCCAGCGCCGACATCAGCAACAGCAGCAGCGCGAACGGCAGGCCGTGCACCAGATAGCGCACCGCCAGCCGGCGCGGCTCCTGCCACAGCCGGCAGGCCCACTCCAGGCCCGCGCGCTGGGCCCAGCGCGGCGCGCGGCGCAGCCGTCCCGCCAGCAGGCTGAAGCTGATGCCGACGCCGATCCACCACATCTGCGGAAAGTCCGGATACAAGGCGCCGATCAACTGATCCTGCTTGGGGCAGCCCAGCGCCACGTAGACGATCGCCGGCTGCGCCGCCTGCAGCGCGTCGCGCAGCGCCGGCATGTGCGCCGGATCGCGCTCGAAGCCGGGCGGCGGATACCAGGTGCCGGCCACGCGCAGGCCGGGACACTGGCTGCGCAGGCGCTGCGCGGCCTGCTCGGCGGTGCCGCTGTCGCCGCCGATCAGGAACACCGGATGCGCATGGCGGGCGGCGCGCGCACTGAGCGTCAGGATCAGGTCGGAACCGGAGACGCGCTGCGGCAGCGGCAGGCCGCGCAGCACGCTGGCCCACACCAGCGGCATGCCGTCCGCCACGAACAGGCTGGCCGGCCGCACCAGCTCGCGGAAACCGCGGTCCAGAACATGGCGCCGCAGGATATCCAGATTGGCGGTGACGATCCAGCCGCCGCGCCGCGCGGCCAGTGAAGTCATCACCATCTCGATGCAGCCTGCCTCGTCCACGCGGGCCAGCGGCATCCTGAACAAATCGACTGTGTCGTGCAGTTTTATCATGGTCCCTCCTCGCATCTACCGCCACGTTAAGCCGACCGTTTGCCGCGCGGTTGATCGGCGCCAATGCGGCTCGGGGAACCAATTAAAACGATTTATACGGTTTATTCCGCTTTCCGGAATGCATGCGTGAACGGTATGCGCTGCGTCAAACAAAGCGTTTGACGCGCGGCATAAGATGGTCCATCGCCAGCCACCGGAGAACGCCATGCCTGCCTCGTGTGTTGATATCGGCGTGCTGCCATGACGGTGGCCGCCAGCGTGCGCTGGATCGGCCTGACACAGGCCGTGCGCTTCGCCTCGCAGATGCTGAGTCTGATCGTGCTGGCGCGCCTGCTGCCGGCCGACGCCTACGGCCTGATGGCGATGGCGATGACGGTCACCAACCTCGCCTTCCTGTTCCGCGACCTCGGCACCATGGTGGCCATCATCCAGCGTCCGCATCTGTCGGAGTCGCTGAAGAGTTCCCTGTACTGGCTGAACCTCGGCCTGGCGCTGCTGCTGGCCGTGCTGCTGGCCGCGCTGGCGCTGCCGCTGGCGGCGGCCTATTACGAGGCGCGGCTGGCCGCCCTGCTGGCGGTGTTGGCGCTGGTGTTTCCCTTGTCGGGACTGGCCGCCGTCCAGCAGGCGCTGCTGGAACGTGCGTCGCGCTTCCGCCTGCTGGCGCGCATCGAGACGGTGAGCGCGCTGGGCGGCGTGGCCGTCGCGCTGACCGCTGCCGCCTACGGCGTCGGCGTCTGGAGCCTGGTGCTGCAGATGCTGGCGGCGACCGGCCTGGCGTCGCTGCAGCTGCTGCGCGCCTCGCCGTGGCGGCCGCGGCGCCGCTGCACCTGGCGCGCGCTGCGGCAGGTGCTGGACTTCAGCGGCCACTTCGCCGCCTTCCAGATGCTGAACTACGTGCAGCGCAATGCCGACAGCATGCTGATCGGCCGGCTGCTTGGCCCCATGCTGCTGGGCGTGTACGCGATGGCGTTCAAGGTGGTGCTGTTCCCCTTGCAGCACATCAGCAACGTCGCCTCGCGCGCGCTGCTGCCGGCGATGAGCCGCTGCCAGCACGATCCCGGGCGGCTGGCGGAAATGTATTTACGCGCCAGCGGCATGATGGCGCTGCTGACCGCGCCGCTGATGACCGGCCTGTATGCGCTGCGTGAACCGTTCGTGCTGTTGATGCTGGGGCCGGCCTGGAGCGCGGTCGGCACGCTGGTGCCGTGGCTGGCCGCGCTGGGGCTGATCCAAGCGCAGGCGACCATCCCCGCTTCGGTGTTGCTGGCCCGGGGCCGCGCGCGCGGCATGCTGGGACTGGGATTGTTCGGCGCCGCCTTGCAGCTGGCCGGTTTTGCGGTGGCGCTGCGCTGGGGCCTGTCCGGCATGGCGGCCGCCTATTGCCTCAGCAGCCTGCTGGCGCTGCTGCCGCTGACCCGCTGCGCGCTGGACGGACTGCCGCTGCGCCTGGGCGCGCTGCTGGCCGAAGTCGGCAAGCCGCTGGCCGCCGCGCTGGTGATGCTGGTGGCGGTGATGGCGCTGCACCAGCGCCTGGCGGCGCGCGGGGCCGGCATGGCCGCCGCCTTCTGGCTGTGCGTGGCGGCCGGCGCGCTGGTTTACCTCGGCATGCTGCTGGCGATGCGCGTGCGCCAGCTGGACGGGCTGCTGGCGTTGCGGGGAGCGCGGCCGTGAGCGCCGCCGTCTCGGTCATCATCCCGGTCTACAACGGCGCCGGGCTGGTCGCGCAGGCCATCGACAGCGCGCTGGGCCAGAGCATGGCGCCGCTGGAAGTGATCGTGGTCGACGACGGCTCCACCGACGACACCGCCGCCGTGCTGGCGGAGTATGGCGGCCGCATCCGCCGCCTGCGCATTGCGCATGGCGGTGTGTCGCGCGCGCGCAATGCCGGCATGGCGGCCAGCCGCGGCGACCTGCTGGCCTTCCTCGACGCCGACGACATCTGGCATCCGCACAAGCTGGCGCGGCAGGCGGCGGCGCTCAGCGTCTGGCCGCAGGCGGGCCTGTGCTGCTGCGACTATCTGGTGCTGCACCGCCAGCACGGCCACCTGGTCAGCCACTTCGCCGGCGCGCTGCCGCTGGCGGGACTGTCGCTGGAGCAGCCGCTGCTGCGCGCGCCGCTGGCGGCGCTGGTGCGCTGCAACTTCATCGGTACCGCCTCCAACGTCATGCTGCGCGCCGCCGTGGCGCGCCAGGCCGGCCGCTTCGATCCGCAGCTGCGCCAGGCCGAGGACTACGACTACTGGCTGCACTGCGCCCTGCACACGCGCTTTCTGCTGCTGTCCGCGCCGCTGGTGGAAAAGCGCAGCCACGACGCCAACCTCACCGCCCACGCGCTGGAAACCGCACAATGCCATGAAGCGGTGCTGGTGAACTGGCAGCGGGGCGGATCGCTGCCGCGCGACGCGGCGGCGCTGCTGCCGCAGGCGTTGAGCCAGGTGCGTTACCGCATCGCCCGCCAGTACGCGCTGCGCGGGCAGGCGGACAACGCGCTGCGCTACTGCGCGCGCGGCTGGCGCAGCGAACGTTCCGCCGGCAATCTGCGCCGCGCCGGCCGCACGCTGGCGCGCTGCCTGCTGCATCTGGCGGCGGCCCGGCAGCACGCCAGCTGAGTTGACGGCCATGGCGCGCATCGACATCCTGCTGCCCGTCCGCAACGGCCTGCCGTATCTGGGCGCGGCGATCGACAGCATCCGCCGCCAGAGCGTGCGCGACTGGCGGCTGCTGATCCTCGACCACGGCTCCACCGACGGCAGCCTGGAAATCGCCGAACGCCACGCCGCCGCCGACCGCCGCATCGAAGTGCACGACGGCGCCTACACCAGCGGCCTGGCCGAGCTGCTGAACTTCGGCCTGTCGCGCTGCGACGGCCGCTACGTGATGCGCCACGACGCCGACGACATCTGCCTGCCGGACCGCATGGCGCAGACGCTGGCCGGCTTCGCCCAGCATCCCGGCATGGCGGTGATCAGCGGCCAGGCCGAACTGATCGATGCCGACGACGGCGTGATCGGCGCGCTGCGGCTGCCGGTCGGCACCACGCGGCTCAGTGCGGCCAGCCTGTTCCGCAATCCGATCTCGCATCCGGCGCTGACCATGGACCGCGCCGTGATCGGCCGCCTGGGCGCGCATTACGGCGGCGATTTCATCGGCGTGCTGGACCAGGACGACTGCCCGCACATCGACGGCCTGGCCGAGGATTACCTGATGTTCGGCCAGTTGGCCCTGCTCGGCCTGTGCGTCAACCTGGGCCGGCCGCTGATACGCTACCGCTGGCATGCGGCCAATGTCAGCAGCAGGCGCGCGCGCGAGCAGATGCTGCTGTCGCTGGAAATCTCGCGTTTTCTGGCGCGCGCCTTCTGCCGCATGCACGAGGTGCCGCCGTTCGATCCGGCGCCCTTCTGCAACCATGGCGGCCAGCTGGTCGAACTGGCGCACGCAACCGACTTCGATGCGGCGTTCGACAGCATGGCCGCGTCGCTGCGGCGCGCGCTGGGCGCGTCGGCGCAGCTCGAGCGCGAACTGCATTACCGGCACACGCTGGCATACCGCAGCGCGCCGGCCATGCTGTGGCGCTACGCGCGCTTCCGCCGCCGCTATCCGGCCGAGACCGGCGAGTGGCTGACCCTGCGCTCGTGGCTGCTGCGGCGCTGGCCCGGCCGCGCCCTGATGCGGGTGGCCTGAATGACCGGCATGCCCTTGCCCGTCGCGGCCGGCACGGTGCGCCAGCCCATGTGGGCGGTGCGGCTGTGCGCGGCGTTGCTGCTGGTGCGCGCCAGCTGCGATCCGCTGCTGGAGGCGCTGCGCGACGAGGGCGGCGGCATGGGGCCGGGAGCGTTGTTGAACGCCCTGCTGTTGCTGGCTGCCTTGCGGCTGGCCCTGCTGCGCCCGCATCCGCTGGCGGCGCTGGTGCTGCCGATGTGGGCGCCGTTTCTGCTGGCGGGACTGGCGTCGGCGGTCATCGCGCCGGACGTGGCCGGAGCGATGCGGCTGGCGCTGGTGCAGGCGTCCTACTGTGCGGCATTCGCCTTGCCGTTCTGGCTGATCCGCGGCCAGGCGGACCGGCTGCGCTGGCTGCGGCTGTTGCTGCTGTCCTCCCTGCTCCCCGCCTGCTGGGGGCTGGCGGAATTCGCGCTTGGCCGGGATGCCCAGGGTGACGGCCTGTACCGGTTGCAGGGCACCTTCAGCCATCCGAATATCTTTGCGTTCTACCTGCTGCTGATGATCGCGCTGTCGCTGTACCTGCTGCGTGTGGCGTCGCCTTCGCCGGCGACGCGGCGGCTGATGTGGGCGTACCTGCTGGTTCTGCTGATGCTGCTGCTGTTGACGCGCACGCGCAGCGCCTGGGCCGGCTGCCTGCTGCTGTTCGTGGTCTACGGCCTGCTGGCCGAGCGGCGCTTCCTCGTGTATGCGCTGGCGGCGCCGGCGCTCCTGCTGCTCAACGACGACGTCCGCGCGCGGCTGGCCGATATCGCCGCCGGCGCCTATGACGACCAGGGACAGCTCAATTCCTACGCCTGGCGCGTCCTGCTCTGGCGCGCGGGCCTGCGCTGGATGGACGGCATGCATTGGCTGTACGGCTATGGCCTGGAATCGTTCCGCTTTTACTCGCCGCAGTTTTTCCCGCTGCCGGGACAGGACAGCTGGGACCCGCACAACGTCTACATCCAGCTGTATTTCGAGACCGGCGCGGCCGGGCTGGCGGCGTATGGCTGGCTGTTCCTGCGGCTGCTGCCACGGCTGTGGCGTGCCGCGCCCAGCTGGCCGGCAGCGGTGATCGCGCTGGCGATGGCGCTGGCGTATCTGCTGACGTCGTGGTCCGACAACATGTTGTACTACCTGTCGTTCAACTGGTATTTCTGGTTTTTCATCGGCAGCGCCGCCGTGAGGGAGGCTTGATGCTGGCTTACCTGATCAATCAATATCCCAAGGCCAGCCACAGTTTCATCCGGCGCGAGATCCGCGAGCTGGAGCGGCAAGGCTGGCAGGTGCGGCGCATCGCCCTGCGCGCCAGCGGCGAATCGCTGCCGGATGCGGCGGATCGCGAAGAGCAGCAGCGTACCAGCCACGTGCTGGGCGGCGGCGTGCGTACCGCGCTGCGCCTGGCGCGCGGCGTGGCCGCGCTGCTGGTGCGGCAGCCGCTGCGCTTCCAGCGAGCCGCGCGCCAGGCGCTGCGCATGAGCCGCCGGGCGCTCCGTCCCTGGCCCTACCATCTGGCGTATCTTGCGGAGGCCTGCGTGGTGGCGCGCCTGCTGCATCGCTGCGGCGCACGGCATCTGCACGCGCACTTCGGCACCAATGCGGCGGAAGTGGCGCTGCTGGCGGCGACGCTGGCAAACATTCCGTACAGCTTTACCGTGCACGGTCCGGAGGAATTCGACCACGCGGCCGGCCTGAAGCTGCGCGAAAAAATCCGGTGCGCGGCGTTTGTCGTCGCCATCAGCGAATTTGGCCGCAGCCAGCTCTACCGGCACCTGCCGCATGCGGAATGGCCCAAGGTGCGGGTGGTGCGCTGCGGGCTGCATGCGGGCTACGGCGCCGGTCCACCCGCTCCGCCGCCGCCATCACCGCGGCTGGTGTGCGTCGGCAGGCTGTGCGAGCAAAAAGGACAGCTGCTGCTGCTGGATGCGCTTGCCCGCCTGCGTACCGCCGGCGTTGCCCTGCAACTGGTGCTGGCCGGCGACGGCGAGATGCGCGATGCGCTGCAAGCGCAGGCCGCGCGCCTCGGCCTGCGGGACGTGGTCCGCATCACCGGCTGGCTGAGCGGCGCGCAGGTCAGGCAGGAAATCCTGAACGCCCGCGCGCTGGTGCTGCCGAGCTTTGCCGAAGGTCTGCCGGTGGCGCTGATGGAAGCCATGGCGCTCGGCCGGCCGGTCATCAGCACCTACGTGGCCGGCATCCCGGAACTGGTGCAGCCAGGCCGCAACGGCTGGCTGGTGCCGCCCGGCGACCTCGACGCCTTGACGCAGGCATTGCGCGACCTGCTTGCCACGCCGCTGGCCGACCTGTCGCGCATGGGAGAACACGGCCGGCGGGACGTCCGGCGCCGCCACAGCCTGGAGCGCGAAGTAACCGGCTTGGGCCGCCACTTCCAGGCATCCATGCAAGCGGCTGGCCAAGGCCAGGTTGCCGCGCCATCAACGCGCGACACCGCAGCGGGACAACCTGGGGGAATGCCTTGATATCCGCACTTCTGCACTTGCCGTTACTGCTGTTGGCCCTGCCCACGCTGCTGCTCTGCGCCCAGCTTCTGGCGGCGCTGCCGCACCGCCGTGCGGCCCACCCGTCGCCATGGCCATCGCGTCCGCCACTTGCCGTGCTGGTGCCGGCGCACAACGAGGCGGCCGGCATCACCGTGACACTGGCCGCCATCCAGCGCCAGTTGACGCCGGCCGACCAACTGCTGGTCGTGGCCGACAATTGCGACGACCACACCGCCGCTGTCGCCGCGGCCAGCGCCACCGTGATCGAACGCAGGGCACCGCAACTGCGCGGCAAAGCCCACGCCCTCGCCTTCGGCCTGCAATGGCTGGCGCAACATCCACCCGCCATCGTCATCTGCATCGACGCCGACTGCGCACTCGACCAGCATGCGCTGGACTGGCTGGCGCATCGCTGCGCAAGCAGCGGGCGGCCCGCGCAAGCCCGCTACCTGATGCACAGCCCGGTGCCCGCCACACCGCAACACCTGATCGCGGAATTCGCCTGGCGGCTGAAAAACTGCCTGCGCGCGCTGGGCCGCGAACGGCTCGGCATGGCCTGCCAGCTCACCGGCAGCGGCATGGCCTTGCCCTGGTCCGCGCTGCAAAACATCGTCCTGGAAAACCACCTGGCCGAAGACCTGGCCCTCGGCCTCGCGCTCGCGGCGCAAGGACACGCCCCGCTGTACTGCCACGAAGCCGTCCTCCACAGCACCTTCGCCAGCAACGCCGAAGGCGCTGGCGCGCAACGCACGCGCTGGGAACACGGCCACCTCCACCTGCTACGCCACCACGCGCCGCGTCACCTGCTCGACGCGCTGCGGCGCCGTAACTGGCGCCACGCCTCACTGGCGCTCGACCTGTGCGTACCGCCCCTGAGCCTGCTGATCATGCTGGTCGCACTGGCCACCGCCATTCCCCTGCTTGCATGGCTGATCAAGCCGTGGCTGCTCCTGCCCTGCGCAATGCTGGCCGTCACCCTGCTCGCCACGTGGGCAGTCCACGGCCGCGACCTGCTGCCGCTGCGCCGTCTCGGCGGCGTGGTCACCTACATCCTCGCCAAGATCCCGCTCTACCTGCGCCGCCGCCAGCGCGACTGGATCGCCACCAAACGCGACTAAAGCCGCGCGCCGGTCACGCGCTCGTAAGCGCTGCCAAACCACCGTGTCGACAACGTCATGGCCCGCTCATACGGCGCCAGCCGCACCCGCCCGGAACGCGGCGCGGCCGGCTGCGGCGGCAAGGTATCGTCCAGCGTCAACAGCAACTCCGGATAATTCAAGCCGGCCCGCTCCGCATACAGCAACGACGCCCAAAACCTCGGATTCAACTCCAGGATGAAATAACTGTCGCGCGCCGGGTCATAGCGCAAATCCAGATGGCCGACGCCGCTGTAATCGCAAACCGCGACAAACCGCTTTACATACTCGCGCACCCGCACGCTGGGATAGAACGTCCGCTCGCCGCGCCGCGTATGGCGGAACACCGAACACGCCGCCACCTGCCCGCGCTGCGCCAGAAACGACGCGCCCACATCCCACCCCGGCACATGCGACTGCGCGATCAACGGAAAGCCCGCCGTCAACCGTCCATGCGCCAGGGTCCGCGCCAGCGACTCGCGCGTGCGGTGCACCTGAAATCCGACACTGGCCCAGCGATCCAGCGGCTTGCTAACGATTGGATAGACCAATTGATTCGCCAGCAACTGCGCCGCATCATCCACCCGCACGCTGTCCGGCGCCGGCAGACCGCTCGCCGCCAGCAGCCGTGTCAAGTTCCACTTGTCGTTCAAGGTCGTCATGGTGGACGCCTGCGGCACCGCGCAAGCCGGCACGCCTTCGCTCGCCGCGCCCCGCGCCAGCAGCAAGGCCGTGTCGTAATCCGCGCCGATCACCTTGTCGATGCCGGCGCTGCCGCACAGCTCGCGCACCTGCGCCAGCGCCGACGTGTCGAGCTGCGCGCCGTTGCGCCGCAAGCCGTGCCAGCGCACGTAACGGTGGCAATCGCCGGTCCACATGAGCGGCGCGCGCGCATGCCAGGCCAGCACCAGCGGCGCATGGCCGGCGCGCCGCAGGCAGCGCACCACCGACCACGTCAGCGATGGCACCACGCCCAGCACCAATACCGAAGGATGAGCAGCGGCCATGGCGTTCTCCTTGCCAAAAAACCTCCAGCGTAGCCGCGCACCGCATACGCCACTAGAGCGCCATCAAACGTGCGCCTGCGCGCACTTGAGCGAGCATAAACGCCGCCCACCGTTGTCCTGCCTAGAATAAATGTCCATCGCGCCTGTGAAGGAGATTCCATGGAACCGGCCTCAGACATTATTCAATGCCACAGCTACAGCGGTTATATTCCCGATTACACCGAGCGCGAACTGGCGCGCCTGCACGCCGGCCGCTATTCGTCCCTGCCGCATTTTGAAATTTACGGCCTGGCCGACCAGGCCAGCACCTACATCGCCAGCCGCGGCGAGCAGCCGACCACGCTGTTGCTCTACCGCCGCAACGGCGCCATCGTGCGCGTGCTCAACGAGGGCATTCCGATCAGCGTGGACGAAGCCCGCCGCTTTGCAGACCACATCTTCCGGCAAGACAATTTTTCCGGCGCGATATTGTTTCGCGCTGTGGACATGCCGGCCACGCCGCCCGATGTGCGCATACAACGCGTCCCCTGCGAGCAGGACAGCGTGCTGCCATTGCCCGCCAGCCAGGGCGCCTATCTCAACAGCCTGGGGGCCGGCACGCGCTCGCTGGTCAAGAACCGGTTGAACAAGATCAGGCGCGAGCATCCCGGCTTCGAGTTCCGCATTGCCGAGCGCGGCCAGGTCGATCCGCAACACGTGCACGCCATCCTCGCCCTGCACCGCCAGCGCGCCCACAGCGGCGTCTGGCGCAAGGCCATTCATCTTGATAGTGACGAGGAGTCGCGCGTGATGCAAATGGTGGCGCGCTGCGGCATGGTTGGCGTGGCGCTCGTCGACGGCCGCTGCATCGGCGGTTCGATCTGCTACCGCAACGGCGACGTGGTCAGCGCACGCTTCCTGGCGCACGACCCGGCCTATGATTTATACCGTCTGGGATTTTTGTGCGCGTGGCTGATGTGCAACGCCTGCGCAGGCCGAAGTGACATACAGCAATTTAACTTCGGCTGGGGAAAGGAACCGTACAAGGCCCATCTGGGTGGACAGGTGCGCACACTGAGCGATGTGGCGATTTACCGCAGCAAGGGACACCGGCTGCGCATGGCGCCGCTGAGTGTGGGACTGACATTGCGCGGCTGGCAATTCCAGCTGCGCAAGCTGGCGCAACGGTTCAGGAAGTGAACTTGAGGCAGCGCGAACCTTCTTCGATCAGGCGCTCGTCACGCGAACGCAGCCGGCCCGGATTGCGCCGATGTTCCGGCTCGGAAACAACGCGCTTGATCACGCTTTCCAGCACGCCTCGATGACTGAGGTACTCCGCCGCGCTCTCCGGTCCCAGCCGGTCGGCCCGCTCGATGCCGGCCTCCACCACCTCGGACGATTGATAGTCTGGGCGGAAAGTTTGCTTGGTAGACATCGCTGACTCCTGAATATGGATAAAATCCAATTCTCGGATTCTACAGCAGCTTCCGCCGTGCGGTAACGTACCCCCGTGGTGCGGCTGCAACTACGGCGCCGGCACACCTTGCGGCGCCTTGCCGTCGTGCGGAATCAGCCAGCCACCGTCGCTGAGCCAGTCCGCCAGACGATCCGGCCAGTGCACGTCCGACAAGCGCTCGGAACGCTGCCCCATGTTGAAGGCGTGATCGGTATCCGCGTACAGATGCAGCTCGGCCGACACGCCGGCGCCGTTGAGTTGCTGGTACAACGCCAGCGCCGGCGGCATGCAGCACTTGTCGCTGGAGCCGGCCACGATGAACGCCGGCGGCGCATTCTGCACCGCCTTGGCCGGCACGCCGAGCGGCCCTGGATACACCAGCACCTGGAAGTCCGGCCGCGCGCTCTGTTTGTCGATCGCATCGGGTTTGGACGGCGGCGCCGGTTCGGGATTGTCGGCCACCAGCGAGACCAGTTCGCCACCAGCAGAGAAGCCCATCACGCCCAGTCGATGCGGATCGACGCCATACTCCGCCGCATGCGCACGCACCCAGCGCACGGCGCGGCGCAGATCGGCCGCGGCATCGGTGTCGATACCGTAGCTGGAACCCTGGTCGCGCGCCAGCCGGTACTTCAGCACGAAGGCCGTGACGCCCACGCGGTTGAGCGACCTGGCCGCCACCATGCCCTCGTTCTGCCACACCAGCATGCGATGCCCGCCACCGGGCACGATGACGACCGCCGCACCGTTGGCATGGCGCGGATTGGCGCGCACCACCGTCAGCGAAGGATCGTGGATATTGCTGACGTAAGTGTTCTCCACTTTCTCCGGCTCGTTGTGACGCCTCTCCGCACCAGGCGCGCCGTCGGGCCACAGCGGTTGTTGCTGCGCGCCGGCGTGGGCGCAGAGGGCCAGCAGTACGAGGACAAGTTTATTGCGCATGAAGTTCTCCCGCTGCGTACAGCGCATGATGAGTAAGGATGAACAGCGTGCGGCCATCGGCGCCGCCGAAGATCAGTTGCAGCGGCCGCTCCGGCACGTCGATACGGCCGATCTCCCGGCCGTCCGGCGCGTAGACGAAGACCTGGCCGTTGGCGACGTAGACATTGCCGTTGCGGTCCAGCGCCGCGCTCTCGCCGCCGCGATTGGCCGCCAGCTTGAGGTCCGTGATGCCGCCGCCGGCGCCGATCACGCCGCTGAAGGTGCGGTTCTCCGAGCCGTTGGTGAACAGCACGCGACCGTTGGCGCCGGCCGACACCAGGCCGTGCGTGTCCAGCGTATCCGAGAAGCGGTAACCCAGGTGGTCGTTCGGTCCCTGCTTGAAGACGCGGTACGCCGGCAGCACCAGGCTGCCGTCCGGCGACACGTATTCGCGCTGCTTCGGCTGCGCGACATCGCGGGCGAACATCTCGGCCAGCGTGGTGAATTCATAGGTGTCGAAGTTGAGCTGATCGCGGAACTCGCCGTTCTGCCAGAAGTTGACCGGCACCACGACACGCGCGCCAGCATGGGTTTGCACCGGCGTCGGCTTGATGATGGTGACCGGTCCGGCCGGCTGGGCGGGATCGAAGGAATACACCGTGCCCTCCGGTCCGAACGAAGAAATCACCATCAGCGCGCCGCTCTTGTCGATCGCCAGATTGACCGGGTCCAGCGGCGCATCGCGCACCACGGCGAGGCCGCGCTCCTTGCTCCAGCGGTAGATGCGGTTGAAACGGCGGTCGACGAAATACAGTTGGCCCTTGCTGTCCACCGCCGCGCCGGCGATGGAATAAAAGCCATCTTCCAGCTTGTCGACCTTGCCGCCGGCCGGCGCGGCGCGCGGCGTATCGGTCCCGATGTCCAGCATCGCAAATTCATGCTCGCGCACTTCCTGCTTGCTCGTCACGTCCTGCAACGTGTTCTCGAACGCGTATTTGCTGGCGCGCAGATAGGTGCCGCAGCCGTTGTCGTCGCAGGTCGCAAAGCCGCTCTCCGCGTTCACATGCACGTTGCGGAAGCGGATATTGGCCGAGTTGCTCATCTTAACCGCCGACACGGCCGGCTTGATCGAGCGCGTCACGCGGTAGGCATGGTAGTTGGCGAAGGTAATGTTGCGCGAGTTGCGGATCTCCAGCGACACCGCATCCATCCCGTCACGTACCTCCTGCTCCGTTTGCGGCGCCAGGAATTCCCAGTTTTCCACGTTATCCAGCACGATCTCGGCGCGGACGTGGTGTTCGGCCGACAGCTCATACACCCTGCCCGGCGTCCGGGTGTTGGAGACGTAGAAGCCCGCCTGCGCAAAGGTGCTCGGCGACCAGCAGGCCACGAACGTGCCACCGCCGCCATCCGTCACCCAGATGCTCGGATACTGGCGGTCCCAGTGCTGGATCGGATCGAAGCTGGCGGTTTTCTGATACGGGTCGCGGCGCTTGCCGTCGTACAGCCGCGTGCCGTGACCGCCCTGGATGCGGATATCGTCCACCAGCGACTCGGCGCCGGCGCGCCATAGCAGCGCCGTGGCGCGCGGGTTCACTTCGCCGGTCGCCAGGCCGAAGCCGGAGACGATCGCATCGCCGCCCTTCGCGCTTTCCAGCAGCGCCTTCGGACCGTCGGCGCCGGCGTAGGCGGCCGAACCGTTCGGCAGCACCAGTTGCGTGACGCCGGGATGCAGGCCAACCAGCACCGTGTCAGGCTTCATGCGTATCGTGTCCTGCACCATGTAGAAGCCCTGCGGCAGATACACCACACGGCTGCTGTCGATCGCCTTCTGCACCGCCGCCGTGTCGTCGCTCACGCCGTCGCCCACCGCGCCGAAACTGCGCACGCTGGCCCACTCCCTGGTCGACGGCAGCGTGCGCATCACCGGCGCCCGCGCGGCCGGCAAGGTCTTCAGCGCGGCGCCTTTCACGTTGGTGGCGAACTTGCCCACGCTGCCGAGGCCCGGCAGCATCAGGCCGTAATTGAATTCGCTGATCTGGTAGGACGCGCCGTAGCCGGCCACCGTCTTGCCGTTGTCGCGGAAGCGCGCGAACACCGGCACGTTCCTGGCCAGCGCATTGTCGAAGCCAATCTGCGTGTAGACGTTGTCCTCGTTGCTGATGATGACCGCTGCTTTCGACACGTTCTCGAAGCGCACGTCCTTGCCCCACAACCAGTCGCCGTAGCCGCGATCGATCTCGATGCCGACCGGCGTATTGCGGATGGTGGTGTTAATCAGCGTCAGCCCGGCCTCGTGGCCGCGTATCGCCGCATCGCGCTGGCCGTCGAAGGTGGAGTCCATCAGCGTGTACTGCCAGGCCGGCGAGGTCTTCTCGGTCAGGATGCCGTAACGGCCGCCGTAGAACTTCAGGTCGAAGCTCTCGTTGCCCACCATGTAGACGCCGGCAAGACCGGAGCCGATGTGGAAGTCCATATGGCTCAGGTACGAGTGTTGCGCCGTCCGCAGCCGCACCGCCGCAGCGGCGGGATTGCCGTCGCCGATCTCGAAGTCCACATTGCTCATCGCCGAATAAAAGGTGGCGGAATTCGCGTCGCGCACATTCTCGCTGTACGGCACCGCGCTTTTCACCGGCACCGGCACCTTGCCCACGGTGTACTGGTCGCCGCCGGTGAACACCACCATATTCGCCACGCCTTGCTGGAAGCCCGGCGTTTTGTCGGCCAGCACCAGCACCGGCCGCGTCGGTCCGACGCCGTACAACCGCACCGCCAGCGGCACCAGCAGCGAACGGGTGATGCGATAACGGCCGGACGGCAGGAACACCACGCCGCCCTCGCCTTTGTTCGACGCCGCGTTCAGCGCCTCCTGTATCGCCGCGCTGTCGTCGCTGCGGCCGTCGCCGGCCGCCTTCACCTTCACCGCGCGCGGATCGTCCGGCATGGTCTGGTAAGCGGACATGGAGGCGGCATGCGCGAGCAGAGGCACGGCCAATGCTGCGGCCGCGAGCACGTTCAAGATTGGTTTCATCTGTTTATCCTAAAAAGGCAGAGAGAATCAGCACGAAAATGAGTCCGAATACGCCAACCAGCGTCTCCATCAGCGTCCACGAACGGAAGGTGTCTTTCAGCGACAATCCGAAGTACTCCTTGAACATCCAGAAGCCGGAGTCGTTGACGTGACTGCACATCAAGCTGCCGGCGCCGATCGCCAGCACCATCAGCGACGGATCGACGCCGGATGCCTGCGCCACCGGCGCGACGATGCCGGCCGCCGTCAGCCCGGCAACCGTGGCGGAGCCGAGGCAGATGCGTATCAATGTCGCCACCAGCCAGCCCAGCACCAGCGGCGGCACCGGCAGCGCGCCGAGCTGCGTGCCCAGTTGCGCGCTGACGCCGGAATCGACCAGCACCTGCTTGAGCGCACCAGCGCCAGCGATCACCAGCAGGATCGGCGCGATATCACGCATGGCGTCCTGGGCGCCGGACATCAGCACCGTCAGCTTCCGCCCGCGCGCCACACCCAGCGTGCAGACCGCCACCAGCAGCGCGATCAGCATCACGATCATCGGATTGGCAAGGAAGGCCACCGTCGATTTCAACGCCGGATCGGCAATCGGCAGCGCCGCGGCGGCGGTGGTGGCGGCCAGCAGCCACACCGGCAGCAGCGCGGTGGCGAAGCTGTTGAACACACCCGGCAGCTCGGCCTCGTCGCGCAGGCCGGTGCGGAACATCGGCGCCGGTTCGGCCTGGACGCGCTTGAGCGTCATGGCGAACACCGGCCCGGCGATGATCAGCGTCGGCACCGCGACGATCAGGCCATATAGCAGCGTGCGGCCCATATCGGCATGGAACTGCGCCACCAGGGCCGTCGGCGATGGATGCGGCGGCAGGAAGCCATGCGCGATCGACAGCCCGGCCAGCAGCGGAATCGCCAGCGCCACCGCCGGCCGGCCGCTCTGGTACACCAGCGAGAACACCAGCGGCACCAGCAGCACGAAGCCGACGTTGTAATACAGCGGTATGCCGGCCACGAAACCGGTCAGCGTCAGCGCCACCGGCATGCGCGCGGAGCCGAACACGCCGATCAGATAGCTGGCGATGCGCTGCGCCGCGCCGCTGTCGGCAATCAGCTTGCCGAACACCGCGCCCAGGCAGACGATCACGATCAAGGATCCAAGCAGGTCGCCGATGCCCTTGTCGATGGAACGCGGAATGCTCTCCACCGGCATGCCAAGCAGCAGCGCGGCGGCCAGCGCCGCCGCCACGAAGGCCAGCAACGGCTGCACCTTGCCCCAGGCGATCAGCAGCGTGAGCAGGCCGACCGACAGGGCCACGGCAATCAGCGCCCAGGCGGCCGGCGTCACTCCGAGGAGCGTGGCCAGGGGACTGGCCACGACCAACGCGCTCATAGAGGCCATCGCTTAGAAGTTGTAGCGCACACCAGCGCGGTACACGCGGCCGATCACATCGTACAGCGCCGGGTTGATGCCGTAGCTCAGGTTGACCTGCGGCGCCGCCACCGGATCGACGTTGCCGATGTTGTCCACCTTGAAGAAGGCGGTGGTCTTGTCGGCGATCTTCCAGGTGCCGCCCAGGTCCACGTAGAAGGCGCCCTTCATGTGGTTGTTGGCGATGGTCGGGTGGGTGATGGTCGATACCGGGCAATTGGTCTGGCACTCGATAAACTCGTTGCTGTACTTGCCGCTGCTGATCCAGCGCTGGGTCAGCGTCAGGCTGAATTTATCGTTTTCCCACGATTGCGAGGCCAGGCCTTTCCAGCGCGGCGTGTTGCCCAGGTTATTGCCGGCGCCTTCCGATGGAATGGTGCCCACCACGCCAGGATCGGTCAGGAAGCTGATGTTGCGGGTGACCAGCGCGCGCACCGTGAAGCGGCCCGGCAGGTTCCAGTCCTTCAGGTTCATGCGGTAGGCGCCTTCCAGGTCGTAGCCCTTGCTGCGCAGCGAAGCCAGGTTGAATGCCTGCACCGTCACGTAGTTATTGGTCGATACCGGATTATTCAGCGACATGGCGCCGCAGATTTCCTGGTTGCCGGCCACGCACAGGTCCACTTCCTGCTGCGCCGTCAGCGACGAGATCACGCCATCGACCTTGATGTCGAAGTAGTCCAGCGACGCGCTGAAGCCCGGCGCCCACGACGGACGATCCAGCACGATGCCGAAGATATTGTTGCGCGCGATTTCCGGACGCAGATTGGTGTTGCCCACGGTGCGCTGCTGCACGGTGACGGTGTTGCCCTGGTACTGCACCACGTTGTTGACCACCACCGCCGCCGCATACAGCTCGCTCAGATTCGGCGCGCGCACGTCCTTGGAGGTCACGGCGCGCAGGCGCAGGCCGTCGATGCCGGTCTTCCAGGTGGCGCCCAGTTTCCAGCTTTCCACGTGGCCGGAAGTGCTGTACTTGGTGTGGCGGTCGGCCATGTTGACGCTGGCCTCGCCCCAGCCGTCGGACTTCAGCACCGGCACGTTGAGCTCCACGTAGGCTTCCTTGACGTTGTAGGTGCCGGAGGCGTTGTGGTAGTTACCCGCGTACCAGTTGTTGCCGACGGTGGAGTTGAGCAGCGGATCGGCCGGATAGTTGGCGTCATACGGCGTGTCGCCGGTAGCGCCGTTGCCGTATGGGTCGCCGCTGACGCGATAGCTCTCGCGGCGCCACTCGGCGCCGGCCGCCACGGCGATCGGGCCGGCCCACGATTCGAACGCTTCGCCGCTCAGGTTGAAGCTGCCCACGTCCTGCTGCTGGCGGGTGTGCTGCTGTGGACCGTAGCCCGGCGCCACATACGCCCACGTCGCCGCGCTCACCGGCACATCGCCGATGACGTTGAGCGGCACGCAGCCGGAGGCGCGCGCCACCGTGCTGCGGCAGGCGATGCTGCCGTCGGGCAGGCGCACCGCGTCGATGGCGGCGGTGTAGCGCGAGTTCAGCGTCATGTCGTGGACGATGATGTCGGTGAAGTTGACGCCGCGTTCCACATAGGCGTCATACGACCAGTCCTTGCCCATGACCGGGAAGTGGCCGTCGGCGCCGAGGACCAGGCGCTGCATCTTGCGGGTCGGATGAACGTTGATATTCTCCGGGAATTCCGCATTGGCGGTGCCGTACTGGAAGCTGGTGATGTTATTCGTCGCGCACGCCGCCGCAATCGACGCCGGCAGATACGGGTTGTCGCACTGGATGGTCAGGTTGGCGTTCTTGGCCGCGCCGGGATTCGGCGAGAACACCGACTTCACCTTGCCGTAGTTGGCGCTGAAGTAGATTTCATGGTCCGGATTGATATCGAAGCCCACGCGGGTATAGAACACCTGGCGCGTCAGGTCCATCGCCAGGTTGGTGCCGGCGCCGACGCTGCCGCTCAAGTCGCCGCCCACGCAGAACGGGTTGACGCAGCCGGTCACCGCGCCGGTGCCGGTCGGCACGCCGCCGGAGCCGTAGTTGAACTGGTACGGCTGGCCGTTGGGACCGAACGCCGTGCCTTGCAATGGGCCGCTGGTGATCAGGCCGTACTTGGCGTACTGGTACTGCTGCGCGTGTTCGATGACGGTGTACTGCGGCTTGCCGTCGGTGGTCGCGCTCAATGGCCGCACCTGGTAGGCCGGATTCTTGTACCAGGTGCGGCCGTTCGGACCGACCTCGCCGAAGCCGGGCGAATCGATGCCCTTCTCGCGGCCGTACTCGGCGCTGGCCGTCACGTGCAGGCGGTCGTCCATGAAGGCCTTGCCCCATGCGGCTTGCAGCGTGCCGTTCTTGTCGTCGCTGTAGGTGGTCTGGCCGCCTTCGACGTTGGCCTTGAAGCCTTCGAACTTTTTATCGGTGATGAAGTTGACCACGCCGCCGATGGCGTCCGAACCGTAGGACGCCGAGGCGCCGCCGGTCACCACGTCCACGCGCTTGACCAGCAGCTGCGGGAACTGGCTGACGTCCGTCACGCCGGTGACGTTGGCGCCCACCACGCGCTGGCCGTCGAGCAGCGTCAGCGTGCGGATCGGACCGAGGCCGCGCAGGCTCAGGGAGCTCAGGCCCTGGATGCCGCTGCTGGTGCTGTTGGTGCTGGTGGTGCGGCCGGTGCTGCCCTGCAGCGCCGGCAGCTCGGCGATGGCGTTGAACAGATTGGGCTTGGCGTTCTTGGCCAGGTCGTCGGCGCTCAGGGTGGTGGTCGGCGTCGGCTGCGAGAAGCCGCGCGCCGAAATGCGCGAGCCGGACACGGTCACCACGTTGTCCACCTTGACCTCCGGTTCCGGCGTGGCCGCTTCCGGCGCCGCCTGCACCGGGTCGGCGGCCGGCGGCGTGGCCTGCTGCGCGTGGGCGACGGCGAGCCAGCTGCACGCGCTGGCCACGGCCAGGCGCATGATGGTGTTGCGGGTAGTTTGAGTAGTCATGTGAGTCTCCATATAGTTTTTTTGTGTTGTCTTTGCTGCGGTGCTGATTTGCTGCTTTGCTGCTTTGGCTTCAGGCCCTGATCTGCGTCACCAGTTCGTCGGGCGGTATTTCGATATTCAGCGTCAGGCCTGCTTCGTCGGCCTGCAGCGGTTCCAGGTCGCGGAACTGGCTGTCGAGCAGGGAGGTCGGCATGTAGTGGTCGACGCGCGCCTGTATGCGCGCCGCGATCAGCGCCTTCGGCCCATTCAGGTGCGCGAAACGCAGCGCCGGGTCGCCCTGCCGCAGCAGGTCGCGGTAGCGCCGTTTCAGCGCCGAGCAGGAAATCACCAGGCCGGCGTCGCGCTGCCGGGCGTCGCGGATCTGCGCCTGCAGCGTCAGCAGCCAGCCGGCGCGGTCTTCGTCGTTGAGCGCGATGCCGGCCGACATCTTGTCGACATTCGCCTGCGGGTGAAACTGGTCGCCCTCGACAAAGGGCACGCCGTTCGCGGCCGCCAGCGCCCGGCCCACCGTGCTCTTGCCGCAGCCGCTGACGCCCATCACCACCCAACGGATACTCTGCATCCACATCTCCAAGGTTAGATAGCGCTAACATCAGCATTCTGCGAAGAAAAGAGCCGCATGGCAGCAACTATCAATCAGGCACAGGGGAATACTGACGGGCGCTAAGTTAGCGTTATCATTTGCATCAACTTTAGCTTACCGTAGAAATTTGTAAAGAATTATTCATACTGCATCGCACAACAAACGTCGCAACGCCGCAACGTCCGGCGCTGTCGGCGGCGCCGGCCTAGCGCCGCCGCGCCAGCGAGGCCGAGGCGTAGACGCCGGAGCGCGCGCGCAGCATCGGGTCGTCGGTGGCGGTGATGCCGGCCGGCAACCGGGTCGGCACGAAGGTCATGGCGTCGCAACTGTTGTCGGCCAGGGCGCTGATCAGCAGCACGCCGAGCGGCACCCGCGCGCTCCCCTGCCACGGCATGCTGGGATCGTCCAGCGGATCGGCCGGCGCCGGCAGCTGCGCATGCAGCTGGAAGCGGATCGGCCCCTGCAGCAGGCGCTCGTCCATCTCATGTTCGAGGAAGGCGTGCGGCAGCTCCCGCTCCTGCGCCGCGCTCAGATAGCATGTGCCGGCCGCCGGCTCGGCGACAATGCGCGCCGGCCGCGCCACGCCGTCGGCGCCGGTGAACAGGAAGGCGTGGGTCGAATAGTACGGCGTGGTCGCATACGAGGCCGGCGCCGCGTGCGCCGCCAGCAGCGCCGGCAGCCGCAGCGTGTCCGGGTGGCGCAGCTGGTGCGCGGCGATGCGCTGCGGATCGGCGGCGCCGGTGCGCGGATCGGGCGCATGCGCTTCCAGGTAGCTCAGGTAGGAAACCGGGGTGGCGGCAAAAAAGATCGGCTCGGACACCAGCACCAGGTCATACGCCCCATGCAGGCTGTGCAGCCGCAGCGCCATGCCGCGCAGGTTGCGCGTCTTTTCCGAGGCCTCCGGGTCGCCGCCGCCCACCGAGAAGCGCATGGTGGCCGGCAGCGGGCCGTCGCCCAGCAGCGGACTGGCCGCGAAGCGCGCAATGTCGGCATGCGGCGCGAAGTGGCCGACCGCGCAATAGCCGCGCGCGTGGCTGGCGCGCTGGCCGGCGCGCGCGCCCAGCCGGGTCAGGGCGTCGAGCAGCGGCGGCGGGCCGGAGAAAGTGCTCATCGCGCCATGCGCCCACTCACCCTACAATTCCCAGGTTTCCAGCAGCCCGCGCTGCAGGCAGATGGTGACCGCGTGGGTGCGGTCGTTGGCGTCGAGCTTGCTCATCAGCGTGCGCATATAGCTTTTGACGGTTTCCTCGCTGATGCCCAGCTTGTCGCCGATGGCGCGGTTGGACAGGCCGCCGGCCACATTGCGCAGCACGTCGAGCTCGCGCACGCTGAGGCGGTCGCGGTCGAAGAAGATCTGCCCGCCCAGCAGCTCGGACGGCCACACCTCGCGTCCGCGGTGCACCGTGCGTATGCTGTCGAGCACATTCTCGGCCAGCATGCTCTTGAGCAGATAGCCGCTGGCGCCGGCCTTGTGCGCGGCCTGCACCAGCGCGCCGCCGGCATAGGTGCTGAGGGCGATCAGGCGCGCGCCCGGCTGGCGGCGGCGGATCGCCGCGATCGCCTCCAGGCCGCCCAGTCCCGGCATGCGCAGGTCCATCAGCGTGACGTCGGGCTTGACCACCTCATGGCGCGCCAGCGCCTCCTCGCCGCTTTCGGCTTCGGCCGCCAGCGCGATGTCCGGCGCCTTGGCCAGGATGGCCAGCAGCCCCTCGCGCAGCAGGGGGTGATCGTCGACGATCATGACGCGTATGGTGGGTGGAAAGTTCATGGCTATAATTCTACGCACTTTCACGCAAGCTGATATCCCCCGTTCTAGGGTAGTATGCTAGCCTTCCTGACAACACATTGATGCCCCCATGACCGTCCCCACCGCCCCGCTGGTCGCCGGCTGCCGGCCGCTGACCGGCAAGGATTATCGCACCCTGGCGCTGGCCGCCCTCGGCGGCGCGCTGGAGTTCTACGACTTCATCATCTTTGTCTTTTTCGCCAACGCCATCGGCCAGCTGTTCTTTCCGCCGGCGCTGCCGGACTGGCTGCGCACGCTGCAAACCTTCGGCATCTTCGCCGCCGGCTACGTGGTGCGGCCGCTGGGCGGCATCGTCATGGCGCACTTCGGCGACCTGCTGGGCCGCAAGCGCATGTTCACCCTGTCGATCCTGCTGATGTCGCTGCCGACGCTGGCCATCGGCCTGCTGCCGACCTACGCCGACATCGGCCTGGCCGCGCCGCTGCTGCTGCTGGCGATGCGCGTGCTGCAAGGGGCGGCGGTCGGCGGCGAAGTCCCGGGGGCCTGGGTCTTCGTCTCCGAGCATGTGCCGGCGCACCACACCGGCTACGCCTGCGGCGTGCTGACCGCCGGCCTGACCGTCGGCATCCTGCTCGGCTCCCTGGTGGCCACCGCCCTCAACACGCTGTGGCAGCCGGCCCAGGTGCTGGCCGGCGCCTGGCGCTGGCCGTTCCTGCTGGGCGGCGTGTTCGGCCTGGCCGCGATGGTGCTGCGCCGCTGGCTGCACGAAACGCCTGTGTTTGCCGAGCTGGCGCAGCGCAAGGCGCTGGCGGCCGAGATGCCGCTCAAGTCGGTGCTGCGCAGCCACCGCGCGGCGGTCGCCGTGTCGATGCTGCTGACCTGGATGCTGTCGGCCGGCATCGTGGTGGTGATCCTGATGACGCCCGCGCTGCTGCAGAAGATCTATCACATCGACGCCCGCACCACCTTGCAGGCCAACACCCTGGCCACCATCGGCCTGGCGCTGGGCTGCATCGTCTATGGCGTGCTGGCCGACCGCGCCGGCCCGCGGCCGGTGCTGTTCATCGGCGCGCTGCTGCTGGCCCTGTGCACCTACGGCTTTTACACCACGCTGCGCACGCAGCCGGCGCTGCTGCTGCCGCTGTACGGCCTGACCGGCTTCTTCGTCGGCGTGGTCGGCGCCGTACCGAGCGTGCTGGTGCAGGCCTTCCCGCCGCAGGTGCGGTTTTCCGGCCTGTCGTTTTCCTACAATGTGTCCTACGCCATCTTCGGCGGGCTGACGCCGGTGGCGGTCACGCTGATGCTCAAGAACGATCCGCTGGCGCCGGCCTGGTACGTGATCGCCGTGTGCGCGGTCGGCATGCTGACCGCGCTGTTCGTGCGCAAGGCGCCGGACTAGGCGGCCCGCCGCAGCGCCCGCGGCGTCGCCCCGCAGGCGCGCACGAAGGCGCGCCGCATCTGCTCCTCCTGCGCAAAGCCGGACTGGCGGGCGATGTAATTGAGCGTGTGGCGGGTATTCTCGATCAGTTCGCGCGCCGACTCCAGCCGCAGCGACTCCACCGCCTTGGCCGGCGACTGCCCGGTCTCCAGACGGAAGCGGCGCGAGAACTGGCGCGGGCTCAGGTTGGCGACGTCGGCCAACTCCTCCACCGACAGCGGCCGGCACAGGTGGTTGCGCGCATAGGCCAGCGCCTTCTGGATCGGGTCCGAACGCGGCGCCATCTCCAGCAGCGTGGACAGCTGCGCATGCTTGCTGGCGCGGCGGTGGTAGATCACCATCTGGCGCGCGATCTGCAGCACCAGCTCGGCGCCGTGGTCCTGCTCCACCATCGCCAGCGCCAGATCGATGCAGGCCGTCATGCCGGCCGAGGTCCAGTACTTGCCGTCGCGGATAAAGATCGACTCCGCCTCCACCCGCAACTGCGGAAAGCGCCGCTGCAGGTCGGCCGCGCGCGCCCAGTGCGTGGTGACGCGGCGGCCGTCGAGCAGGCCGGTGGCCGCCAGCAGCTCGGCGCCGGTGCAGATGCTGGCGGCGCGCC
>NZ_WKJN01000050.1 GCF_009674495.1 Duganella alba
GCTGCTGCTGGCCGCCGGCGTGCTGGCCGGCGGCGTGCATGCGGCCCGTCACCGCACACCGCATGCCGATCCCGCCAGCCTGGTCGCCGGCTGCCTGACCGCGATCGAAGCGGACGGCTTCCGCCTGCAGGCCGGCGTCGGCGACTACTGGAACGGCGCCGCCGTCAGCTACTACCTGCCGCGCCACAATCCGGTGCTGGTGACGCTCAACGACGCCGCGCCGCTGTTCTGGGTCAGCACCCTGGGGCCGCTGCTGCATCCGGAGCACTACCCCGCGCACCAGCACAGCAATTTCGCGCTGCTGCGCAACGCCGACGCCGGCGGCCAGTTCGACTACACCGCCGCCACCATCGGCAAGCTGCTGCCGCCGCCAAGCCGCGTGCAGGCCTGCCCGGCCGCGCAGATGCAGATCTGGCTCTACGACGGTCCCGAACTCGACGCCACCGTGGCGCGCATCAAGGCCGACTACCTGGCCCGGCGCGCCGCGCGCAAACGATGAACAGCCCGCATCCCGCCTCCCCCCTGAGTCCGCTGGCGATGGCCGCGCGCTTCATCGCCCTGTCCGGCCTGGGCTGGCTGTGCGACATGGTCACCTTCACCGTGCTGGTGCGGCTGGCCGGCTGGGACGCCGCCTACGCGAATATCGCCTCGTCCTATGCCGGCGTGACCTTCGTCTGGTTCACCTCGCTGAAGACGGTGTTTCAGCGCGGCGGCGCCGGCCGCTTCCTGCCGCTGTACTGGGGCTTCCAGTTTCTGTCCATCCTGGCCTACTCGCACCTGCTGGGGCTGGTCACGGCCGCCCTGCCGCCGCTCGGCCAGTGGGACGGCTACCGCGCGCTGGCGGCCAAGATCAGCATCACTCCATTCAACCTGGCCACCAATTTCATGTTCATGAAAATGCTGACCCGCTACATGCGTCCCCGATAATATGTCCACACCTCCCCGCATCCTCGTCTTCATCCCGGCCTACCGTTGCGAGGCGCAGCTGCGCCGCGTCATCGGTCAGTTCGACCAGCAGGCGCAAGGCTGGATCGACACCGTCATGGTGGTCGACAACCGCTCGCCGGACCGCACGCTGGACGCGGCGATCGAGCGCGGCCGCGAACAGTTCACCCACTGCCGCTTCATCGCCTGGCGCAACGACGACAACTACGGCCTGGGCGGCTCGCACAAGGCGGCGCTGCGCTACGCCATCGAGCAGGGCTACGACCACCTGGTGGTGCTGCACGGCGACGACCAGGCCAGCATCGCCGACCTGATCCCGCAACTGGAGCAAGGCGCCCACCTGCGCACCGACTGCCTGCTGGGCGCGCGCTTCATGCCGGGCAGCCGGCTGCAGGGCTACTCGCTGCTGCGCACGGTCGGCAACGTGGTCTACAACCTGCTGTTCTCGCTGGTGGCGGCGCGCCGCATCTACGACCTGGGCTCGGGCCTGAATATGTACCGGCTGGCGCCGCTGCGCGAGTTCTACTACCGCGCCTTCCCGGACGACCTGACCTTCAACTACATCATGCTGCTCGGCAGCTACCACGCGCGCCAGAAGGTGCGTTTCTTCCCCATCAGCTGGCGCGAGGAAGACCAGGTGTCCAACGTGCGCCTGTTCCGCCAGGCCTTCAAGGTGCTGTCGCTGCTGGGCCGCTACTGCGTCGGCCGCGGCGCCTTCCTGCGCCGCGAGCTGCGCGCCCGCCCGATCGCCGCCTACACCGGCCAGATCGTCGTCGACCAAGCGCCGGGCGGCGCGCGGCCATGACCCGCCCGGTGCGCCTCTACTGCCTGCTGCTGGCGCTGCTGCTGCCGGCCTGGCTGCTGTGGCACTGGCAGCCGGTGCGCGACCTGATCCGGAGCGACGCCATGCCGCTGCTGCTGGCCGTGTGCGCGCTGTACGGCGCGGCCCATTTGTCGCGCATGCTGCGCCTGGCGCTGCTGACGCTCGACCAGCGCGACAAGGCGGCGGCGCTGGCCACCGCCCACGCCCTGACCGCCTTCCCCAGCAGCCTGCTGCCGTTCAAGATCGGCGAGATCCTGCGCCTGGCCGCGCTGTTCCACGTCTACGACAACCGGCGCAAGGCGCTGGCCGTGTGGCTGGCCGAGCGCTTCGGCGATGTGCTGGTGATCGCCGCCCTGATCCTGGGGCTGTACCTGCTGCAGGTCGAGGTGCCGCCCGCCATGCAGCTGGTGTTCGTGCTGTTTGTCGTCGTCAGCGCCTTCGGCCTGATGGCGCTGTTTGCCGTGGCCAAGACCTTTGTCTATCTGAACCGCCACCTGGTGCTGAGCAGCCACAGCCCGCGCGGCCTGGCGCTGCTGCGCGCCAGCCACGCGCTGCGCCAGCTGGAGCTCGACATCTACCGCTCGGTGGAAGGCCGGCTGGCCGGCTTCCTGCTGGTGTCGGTGCTGATCTGGGTGCTGGAGATCGCCGCGCTGGCGCTGTTCATCCAGCTCGTCTCCACCAGCTGGAGCGGCTTCGGCGCGCTGTTCGCCAGCGGCGTCATGGCCAGCCTGGCCGGCAGCGCCTCGGCCGCCTTCGGCCTGTACCGTTCGTTGGCGCTGATCGCGCTGACGGCCTTGTTCCTGGCCGGCCTGGCGCTGGCCGCGCGTATCCGACACACGAGGTCCTGACATGTCCAGCCTGCACCAAAACATCCTCCTGATCCTCGACGACCGCGAGCTCACCGCCGGCGACGTGCGCAGCGTGGTCGGCGCGCGCCGCTACGGCGACATCATGTTCCAGCGCCGCAAGCTGGTCGACCACTTCCGCGCCGGCCTGCCCGACTGGGCCGCCAGCCGCCTGATCCACCTGCGCGGCGCCGACGACCTGCCGGCGCTGCGCGCCGCGCTGGAAGCCAGCGGCGAGGACTGCGGCGTCTGCGTCATCGCCGGCCGCGCCGGCTTTGCCGAGGCCGGCCGCCTGCCGCAGCTCATCGAGCGCCTGCCCTACGCCGAGGAAGACTTCACCGACCGCCTGTACAAGCCGCTGCTGGTGTTCCTGCGCAACGCCCACCGGCTGGTCGAGCAGTGGCAGGAATTCAGCGCCGCGCCGCTGCACACCTGGGAACTGGCCTGGCACGGCAGCCAGCGCGTGGAGTCGGTGCAGCCGCTGGACCTGGCGCGCATGCGCGATTTCCTGTCCTTCATCAGCGGCGCCACCGCCACCCGGCATTTCAACCAGGTACAGGTGGACGCCTACTACTACACCAAAAGCTCGGCCGACATCGACAAGATGCGCGCCGAATATGCCTTCTACGGCCTGGTGCCGGAAGCCATGCGGCCGTGGCTGATCCAGCCCTTCGACTACCGCGAGCAGGACGGCCGCGCCTCCTACCGCATGCTGCGCTACTACCTGGCCGACGCCGCGCTGCAATGGGTGCACGGCGCCTTCGACGCCGAATCGTTCGATAGCTTTGTCGAGCGCATGCTGTTCTTCATCGCCGAGCGGCCGCGCCGCGCCTGCGCCAAAGCCGAGTCGGCGGCCGCCGCGCGCGCGCTGTTCGTCACCAAGCTGGAACGGCGCGCCGAGCAGTTCCTGGCCAGCGACGCCGGCCGCCGCATCGACGCGCTGGCCACCAGCGCCGCGCCGACACTGGGCCTGCAGGCGCAGCTGGAACGCTTCCGCCGCCTGTACGACAAGCACGAGAAAAGCTTCGCCTTCGACCACATGGTGGTGGGCCACGGCGACCCCTGCTTCTCCAACGTGCTGTACGACCAGCAGCGCTACCTGCTGCAACTGATCGATCCGCGCGGCGCCACCACCGAAGAGGCGCTGTGGACCCATCCGCTGTACGACCTGTGCAAGCTGTCGCACAGCGCGCTCGGCGACTACGACTTCATCAACAACAGCCTGTACCGCATCGGCTTCGACGACCACAACGCGCTGCTGCTGCACCTGGAGCACAGCAACCACGCCTCGCTGAAGCCGATCTTCCAGCGCCGCCTGAAAGCGCAGGGCCACGACGAGCGCATCGTCCGCCTGGGCGAGGCCTCGCTGTTCCTGTCCATGCTGCCGCTGCACCTGGACGTGCCGAACAAGGCGATCGCCTTCCTGCTCAAGGCCCATACCATCCTCAACGAAGTGGAACGAACGTGAACCAACCTATCGAAGGCACGCTGGTCGTCGACATCGACGGCACCCTGTGCGACATCAAGGCCGCCGGCCAGTCCTACGCCGACCTGGTGCCGCGCGCCGACATGATCGCCAGGCTGCGCGAATACCAGCAGCGCGGCTACCGCATTTTGCTGTTCACCGCGCGCAACATGAAGACCCACAACAACAACCTGGGCCTGATCAACAAGCACACCGCGCCGCTGATGCTGGACTGGCTGAGCCGCTGGGACATCCCCTACGATGAAATCCTGTTCGGCAAGCCGTGGCCGCGCAACAAGGGCTTCTACATCGACGACCGCGCCATCCGCCCGGACGAGTTCCTCAAGCTGTCGGAACAGCAGATCCACCAGTTGCTGGGACAGGAAGACGCATGAGCAACATCGTCGTCACCATGGCCGGGCGCGGCTCGCGCTTCACGGCGGCCGGCTACACCGTGCCCAAATACGAAATCATGGCGCACGGCGCCAGCCTGTTCGATTGGTCAATGCGCTCGCTGCGGCATTTCATCACGCCGCAGAGCCGGCTGGTGTTCGTCTGCCTGAAGGAAAACAATTCGGGACCGTATGTGCGGGCGCGCTGCGCGGCGCTGGGCTGGCACGACGTCCACATCGTCGAACTGGACGAGCTGACCGACGGCCAGGCCACCAGCGCCTACCTGTCGCGCGACGTCTGGCTGGCCGATGCGCCGCTGCTGATCTACAACATCGATACCTATGTCGAGCCGGACGCGCTGCGGCCGCAGTTGATCAAGCCCGGTTCGGACGGCTGGGTGCCGTGCTTCCAGGTGCCGGGCGAGCATTGGAGTTTCGTGCAGCTGGGCGCGGACGGCTGGGCGGTGGACCTGGCCGAGAAGCGCCGCATCTCGGACTACGCGTCGATCGGCCTGTACTGGTTTGCCGACGCCGCCGGCTATGCCGACGCCTATGAACGCTTCTTCGCCGATCCGGCCAACCTGGTGCGTGGCGAACGCTACGTGGCGCCGCTGTACCGCCAGCTGCTCAACGACGGCGGCAAGATCTCGATCAGCGACCTGCCCGTGGCCAGCGTGCACGTGCTGGGCACGCCGGCGGAACTGGCGTTGTTCCTGGCTCAGGAACCGGTGGCCTGATTGTTGTGGCCGTCAATCGACTTGACGGCCGCGCCCTTGTCGGCGGCGTAGTTACGGCGCATGCGCAGGAACGGTTCCTCGATGGTGGCGTAGCACAGCGTCGCCAGCGCCCAGGTGGCGCCGTAGACGATCAGCATGCCCAGCATGCCGTCGATGCGCACGTGACCGGTCAGCACCGGCACCGTCACCACCCATTCGCCGACGATGTGGATCACCGCCATGTGCAGCAGGTAGAACGAAAAGCTGATCTTGCCGCCATGGCACAGCACCTTCTCCAGCCATGCCGGCACGCGGCCGCGCCACGACACCCAGCACACGATCAGGCAAGCCCAGCCGAAACTTTCCAGCAGCGACCAGAAAATCCAGAACTTCGAATGCGCGTCGGTGTTGAACTTCGACACCTTCAACTGCAACGCGCTGTCAAACATCACCAGTGCCACGGCCAGCGGCAGCAGCCAGCCGGCATGGCGGCGCAGCAGGTCGCCATGGCGCTGCACCACCATCGCCGCCAGCATACCGATGAAGAACTGGTCGAAGCGGCCGACAAAGGTGCTGAAGTACATCAGCGTGCTGTTGGCGTTGACGGTAAACGCCGCCACCTTGAAAAACACCATCAGCCCGATCAGGCTGAACAGATAGCGCATGCCGCGCTCCATGGCGAAGCGCGCCAGGAACGGGAACACCAGGTAGAACGTGAACTCCAGCGAGATCGACCAGGCGGCGCCGGTGATCACCGTGCCCGAGGTCGGCGCCAGGCCGAGGTTGCTGGCCAGCAGATAGAGGATATCCTGCGGCACGAACTTGTCGCGCGAAATCGAAGTGGCCAGCAAAAACACCGTGAGATACAGGGGGACGATGCGCAGCAGGCGGTTGCGCAGGAATTCGCCGTAGACGATCTGCTTCTGGTGCAGCGCGATCTGCATGAACATGAAGCCCGACAGCGTAAAGAACAGGCCGACGCCGGTGTGCCCCTCTGTGGCCAGCGCGAACCATCGGCTATCGCTGCCAACACCGCCGCGACCGTGATATTCCAGGTAAAAATGGAACAGGAATACCAGCAAGGCGGCCAGCCAGCGCAGCTGGTCGATGCGCGGGTTGTAGGGAAGGTTCAGAGATTTCATCGTCGGGGGAAAAGATGGCCGGGATGGCAATTATACGTGGAGCGGATGGTCGCCGAAAAGAAAACCCGCCGCTCGTTGCCGAGGGGCGGGTCGCGATGCCGGCGCGTGCGGCGCTTACTGCCGGGTGCGCGGCAGCAGTTGCTGCAAGGCGTGCTGGTAGGCGTTGCGGGCGGTTTGATACACCGCCAGCTTGGCGTTCAGCTCGGCCATCTGCGCATCGACAAATTGCACGTTGGCGACCTGCAGCTGGGCTTCCTCGCTCAGCTCGCTGACCTTGTAGCTGACGCCGTCGACCGTTACTTCGAGTTCCTCATCCATCACTGAATCCCTGCGATGACGGTTAGCGGAAGTACGGCGCGATTTCGCGCACGTCGTCGCCCGACAGCGTGCCGACACAGGCGCGCATGCGCAAGGTGTTGACCAGGTAGTTGTAGCGGGCCTGCGCCAGATCGCGCTTGCTGGTGTAGAGCTGCTGCTTGGCATTCAGCACGTCCAGGTTGATGCGCACGCCGCCCTTGACGCTCTGCTCGGTCGCCTTGATCAGCAACTCGGCCGAGGCCACCGACTTCATCAGCGCATCAATCCGCGCCGCGCTGCTCAACAGCGAGTCGTAGTCCTTGCGCAGCTCGGTCAGGATCTTGTCGGTCTGCACCTGCAGGTCGGCTTTCGCCTTCTCTTCGTTGGCCACCGACTGGCGGCTGCTGGCATTCACGGCGCCGCCCGAATACAGCGGAATGTTGACCTGGACGCCGATGCTACGCACCGTCTGGTCCTGCCCCACGGTCTGGATCGAATCGGACGAAACCTTGCCGTAGGTGCCGACGAAGTCCACGCGCGGCGCATGGCCGGCGCGCGACTTGTTGACTTCCTGGTGCGCGATATCCACGCCATACGTCAGCGTCTGGATGTCCGGATTGCGCTCCAGCGCAATCTTCTTCCAGGCTTCGAAACTGACCGTGTCGGCAGGACGCGCGCGGAAGTCGGGCATGATGCGGTCCAGCGTGCCGACCTCGCCGCCGATGATCGCGGCCAGGGTCGTGCGCGACGTGTTCAAGGCATCCTGCATCTCCAGCACGCCGGCTTCGGCGGCGTCCAGACGCGCCTGGGTTTCCAGCATATCGGTGCGCGTGCCCTCGCCTTTTTCGAACAGGCGGTCATTCACCTTGCGCTGCTCGCTGTAGACGTCGCGCTCGACCTGCGCCAGTTCCAGCAGATCCTGCTTGTACAGCACGTCGACATACGCGTTCACCACGCGCACCACGACTTCCTGCTGCTGGCTCTCGAACTGCGCCCGCGCATAATCGGCCTGCGCGGCGCCTTGCTTGTAGCGCGCCCAGGCATCCAGATTGAACACGGACTGACGCAACTGTATCGTCGATGAACGGCTGATATAGTCCAGCGCGCCCGGCTTTCCGCTGCCGTAGGTAACGGTGGTGCGGTTCTGGCTGGCGTTGTAGCTGCCGCTGATGTTTGGCAGCAGGTTGGACCGTCCCAGCGCACGGTTTTCCTTGCCGGCCTCGCCCGCATAAAACGCCGAGCGGTAAGTCGGATCGTTCTTCAGTGCCGCCTGATACGCTTCCATCAGGCCCAGCGCGCTGGCGTGCGGCGCGTACAGCAACGCCACCGCGCTGGCGGCCGCAGCCAGCACCGTCAAGCGGCCTTGTTTCAGGAAATGGGCCACGTTATTCCTCCGACATCGACGTCTTGGCGCGATCGAATACTGGTTTCATCAGGTAGCTCATCATGCTGCGCTCGCCGGTCTTGATGAACATTTCCACCGGCATGCCTGGCACCACATCCATCTTCTTGGCGGTGATCATTTTCAAGCCTTCCGGAGTCACCTTGGCGCGGACCTTGTAGTACGGAGCGCCGGTTCGTTCTTCAACGCTACGGTCAGCAGCGATCTGGATCACGGTGCCCTGGATATGCGGCGTCTTGTTGGTGTTAAAGGCAGAGAAGATCAGTTCGACCGGCAAACCGGTGTGCACCTTGTCGATCAGATTGACCGCCAGTTGACCTTCAACCACGAGGCCGTCATCGGTCGGTACAATTTCCATCATCTTGGCGCCGGCGCCCACCACACCACCGCGCGTAAAGATGTTCGAGCCCATGACGATACCGTCGGCTGGCGAACGGACGTCCACGCTACCCACGTCAAACGATTGTCCTTTCAGACGGCCTTCCAGCGCATCGGCTTCTTTCTGCGTATCGGCCAGCTGGGTGCGGACATCTTTCTGGTATTCCTGAGTGCGCTGAACTTTTTTCAGATTCAATTCGGCGATCTGACGGCGGGCCCTGCCAATATTGCCAATGTCCTCGGAAATAGCGCCGCTGGTCTGTGCGTAGCTGCGCTGCAATTCCAGATAGCGGTTGCGGGCGATAAAACCTTCTTCCGCCAGGCCGCGCGTGTTGTCGACCTGCTCCTTCAGAAGCGCCAGCTGTTCTTTCTTACTGTCGCGCGACTCTTCCAGTCCCTTGATCTGCACTGCCACGCCAGCCACGTTTTCTTCCAGGCCAGCGAACTCGCTGCGCAGAGCCGATTGGCGCGCAGCCATCAACTGCTCCTGCGAAGCGATCAGGGTGGCGACGCGTGGATCACTCTTGTATTGCGCCAGCTTTGCCGGAAAAGTGATATTCGACTTGCCGGCCAACTCAGCCTGCAGGCGCGCTTCGGTCGCGCGGCCGCTCAGATATTGCGCCAGCGTGACATCCAGAGCCGACTCCACCTGCACGTTATTCATGCGCACCAGCACTTGGCCAGCCTTAACGTGATCGCCATCAGCCACCAGGATGTCCTGCACGATGCCATTGCTCAGATATTGCACCGCCTTGCGATTGGATTCCTTCACCACAATACCCGAGAGCGGCACGCCTTTATCCAACGGTGCAAAGGTCGCCCACACCAGAAAGCCGACAAAGCCGACCAGTACCAGAATCCAACCCATGCGGGCGTAAGACCGGGCATCGGTATTAACGGTCAACGGCTCGATATCGTGCGTGACGACTTCAACTGCCGGTTCCTTTTTGTTCGAAATAATATTCATGATTTACTCCTGTTCCGTCGCTGCTGCTGCCGCCGCTGCTGCGGCAGCGGCCTGCTGCTGTTGCGCTACGTGCTGCGCATCGCCCTGCGCCGCGCGCTGGGCGGCTTGCTGCTGAGCTTCCACCTGTTTCTGGTTCGCTTCCTGCAGTGCGAGCAGCACCTGATTGGTCGGGCCGAACATCGTCACCACACCATCACGCAACAGCAACAGCTTGTTGGTGGCGCCAATCACACTGGTACGGTGCGTGATCAACACAATGGTTTTGCCGCGTGCACGCAAGTCATTGATGGCTTGCAGCAACGCTGCTTCGCCCACATCATCCAGGTTCGAATTCGGCTCGTCGAGCACCAGGAACGATGGATCGCCGTACATGGCGCGCGCCAGGCCCAGACGTTGGCGTTGACCGCCCGACAAGCCGGCGCCACCGTCACCCAGCAGGGTGTTGTAGCCATCCGGGAAATGCAGAATCAGTTCATGGATACCGGCGCGCTTCGCCGCCAGAACGACTTTTTCTGGATCGACATCGCCAAAACGGGCAATATTTTCGCTAATAGATCCGCTGAACAGTTCGATATCCTGCGGCAAATAGCCGATATGGGGGCCAAGCTCAGCCTTATTCCAGCTGAAGATATCGGCGCTATCCAGACGTACCTTGCCCAGGCCGGCAGGCCAGACGCCGACCAGCAAGCGTGCCAGCGTCGACTTACCCGAACCGCTTGGGCCAATCACACCCAGCACATCACCCGCCTGGATCGCAAAATTCACGCCGCGCAGAACTGGCACTGTCGAACCTGGAACGGCTGCGGTGACCGCTTCCACCGACAGGTCGCCCTTCGGTTTTGGCAGTTCCATGCCGGCGCTACGTGCCGGATTGGCGGCCAGCAGACCGCTCAGCCGTTCATAGGCGCTGCGCACCGAACTGAACGATTTCCAGACACCGATCACCTGTTGTACCGGAGCCAGCGCGCGTCCGACCAGAATCGAGGCGGCAATCATCATGCCTGCGGTAATCTTGTTTTCCAGGACCAGCAGCGCACCAAAACCGAGCACCAACGATTGCAGCGATACCTGCACGAACTTCGTGACCGCGGCAACGGTGCCGGCCTTCTCACTAGCTTCGGCCTGCAGACGCAGGAATTTACCGTGCAGCTTGTACCAGCGCGCCATCAGATTAGGCAGCATGCCCATCGATTCAATCACTTCTGCATTGCGCAGATTATTGGTCGCCAGATTGGTGGAAGCGATCGCCATCGTATTGGCTTCAGACAGCGGCTTGTGCGACACGCGCTCATTCACATAAGCGCACACCACCAGAATGGCGGTGCCACACAGAGCGAACAGGCCCAGCGACGGTTCAAAGATGAAGATCACGATCAGATACACCGGGAACCATGGTGCATCGAAGAAGGCGAACAATGCATTGCCGGTCAAGAACTGGCGCACAGTCGTCAAGTCAGCCAGCGCCTGGCCGGCATTTGCGCTGCTGCGCTTCAGATTTTGTTCAAACGCGGCGGTGTACACGCGCTTGTTGAGCTCCATGTCAAAGCGCGCGCCGACGCGGACCAGCACGAAACTGCGTATCAATTCCAGCGCGCCGATGAACAGGTAGGCGCCGACGATCATCAGGGTCAGCATCAACAGGGTAATCTCGTTGCGGCTGCCCAGCACACGGTCGTACACCTGCAGCATGTACAAGGACGGCGCCAGCATCAACAGGTTGCTGATTGCGCTGAAGGTTCCGACCGTAATGAAAGTGCCTTTGAAGGTGCGCAGCACCTGAACGATTTCGTTCTTGGAATCTAGAAGTTTATTTTTCATATCATTTTGCGCGCAATGCACGACCTCTTCTCAGGGTATCGGCGGGAAGGCCATCTGCTCTCGATACCAGGGAAAGGATGGTCGGCTTAAATATAAATTCGCTCTAAAAATGGCGAGAGCAGACATTATCGCTGAATTGCCGCAGAAAATGTGATCCTCATCACAAATTTTACAAATGATGACCGGATAACGACAAAAAAAAGCCCACACGCGAACGTGTGGGCTTTTTGATCCATCCTGGATGAACGGGTTTTCACCCGCTCAACCATCCGATAGCAATACTTGCTATCAGCGAACCGCGCTATTAAGCAACGGTCAGGATGTGTGCAGCGATAACTGCGGTCGACAGGTCTGGAGTACCGGTGACTTTGACAACCAGGTCGGTTGCGCCGAAACCAGCAACGCCATCGACGTTTTCAACGATGTAGGTGTTGGCGCCGTATTGGAACCAGGTCACTGCACCAGCGGTGGTGCCGCCAGCGGCTTGCGCCAGAGCAGCATCCAGGTTGGTTACCGACGAACCCAGGGTCAGTTTCGCGCCCAGGGTACCAGCAACAGCAGCGGTGTTCAGAACGATCGAATCACCCGACGACAGGTCGGTGATCACGTTTTTGAACGCGCCGGTCGATTCGGTCAGGCCCGTGCCAGCAACGGCCAGGTGCAGGTCGAACACGTCTTTACCAGCGCCGCCGGTGAAGGTACCACCGGCCGACGACGAAACGATGGTGTCGTCGCCTGCGCCAGCAACAACAGTTGCTTTGCCTGCCAGGGTGATGGTGTCGTTAGCCGAACCACCTTTAACAGTCAGACCAACATTCTGGTCGACGTTCAGGGTGCCGATGGTCGTGAAGTCGATCGACAGTTTGCCGGTAGCGGCCGAACCGTCAACCACTTTCAGGCCTTCGCCGCCGCCCAGGTCGGCACCGATGGTGCCGCTGAACACGACGTCCAGGTTTTTGGCGCCGGTCAGATTCAAGGTTTGCAGACCGGTGTCGCCAACGGTGATGCTGTTCCAGGTGTTAGCACCGCCAGCCGAAGCCACGTTCAGGGTCTCGATACCGTTGACGGTAACCAGGCCAGCCTTGATGTTAGCAACGGTAGCAGTTGCGCCCGAAACATCAGCACCTGCGAAGGTGATGGTGAATGCATCAGCAGCACCAGCAGCAGCGCCTTTAACACCGATGGTAGCTGCGCCAGCGCTGTTGTCGCCAGCGACGGTCAGGCCAACACCAGCAGCAACGTTGCTTACGACGCCGGTGGTTGCAGCAACGTGGCCGTTCAGCGACAGGGTCTGGATCACGGAACCGGTCAGCAGTTCAACGTCCAGGTTGGCGGTAGCGGACAGGTCCAGGCCTTCGAAGTTTTTGAACTGAGCAGCGTTAGCAGCATTGATCAGGCTAGCCGAAACGCTGTCGATGCCAGCGCCGCCGTCGATAACGGTTACGTTGGTCGAGGTCGAAGCAGCAACCGAACCAGCTGGCAGGGCCAGCAGGGTGTCGTTACCGGCGCCCAGGTTGATGGTCGAACCAGCAGCAACAGCCGAACCCAGGGTTACGATGTCGTTGCCTGCGCCAGCGTCAACCGTGAATTTCGCGGTTGCGGTGGTGGTGAAGGTGTCGTTGCCTGCGCCGGTTTTGATCGACAGAACGCCGGTGCCGATGTTGACCAGGGTCAGGTCGCCGGTAGCAGCCGAACCGTCAAACGAGGTTGCAGCAGCAGCGCCAGTCAGGTCCAGGTTCAGTTTACCAGCGCCAGCAGCGGTTACGGTAGCGGCCAGGGTTTCGCCGGTCAGGGTTACGTAGCTGGTTTTGGTTGCGGCCGAGTTAGCAGCGGTCACAGCGATGGTGGTTGCTACTGCGTCGGTCACAACGGTACGAGCAGCGCTGGTGCCGGTGTCGGTGACGGTCAGGTTCAGGGTGTGAGCTGCGGTCGTGTTGTTCACGGTCACAGTGTTGCCCTTGTTGCTTACCAGGGTAACGTTGGTCAGCGCGTCGCCGGTCAGGACTGCGTCGCCGTTCGAACCAGCAGCGCCGGTCGAAGCTGGAGGACCAACAACGTCAGCGGTACCAGCCAGCGAGGTCAGGCCGGTCAGGGTGACTTTGGTCAGGGTTTTAGCGCTGGTGCCCGACGAAACGTCGGAAACAGCGAAAGCAACACCGTTAGCGGTGGTGTCAGCAGCAACGGTGGTACCAGCTGCGTTGTAAGCAATCACGCGGCCTGCGCTGGTGATGCTGGCGCTGGTCAGTTTCGAACCGATGATGCTTGCGCCGCCGGTTGCCACGGACGTGGTAACGGTCGAGCCGCCCGACACGGTTACGTTACCCGAATTGCCGATGAAGTTCACTGCGGTGGTGCCAGCAGCTTTGATGAAGTCAGCGGTGGTGTCAGCGCTGGTCAGGTTAGCTTGGGTCAGACCAGCGAAGCCGGACACGTCGAAGCTTGCCGACGAGGTACCCAGGGAACCGTTGGTGATGATGTTGGTGGTTTCAACGTTTTTCACGGTGAAGCCAGCTGGCAGGGTGAATGCCGCGCCAGCAGCGGTAGCCGAGTCAGCGATGTTCAGGGTGTCGTTGCCGCCTGCGCCGTCGATGCTGTCCAGACCGCCGATAACAGCCGAGGTAGCGGTGATCACTGCGTTGAACACGTCGTTGCCTGCGCCGCCAACCAGAGCGTCAACGCCGGTGGTCAGGGAGGTATTGGTGGTTGGTGGTGCTGGGATTGCTGCGGTAGCAACAGTGTGCACGTTGGCCAGAGCAGCGGTCAGAGTCGCTGGGTCGGTGGTCACGCCAGCCAGGAAGGCTTTGATGGCGGCCAGGGTGTTGGCATCAGCGTTGCTGTAAGCCAGACGCTCAGCTTCGTTACCTGGGGTAGCGATTTCGGTGGTGAAGGCTTCTGCAACGGTTACTTTGTTAGCGAAAGCGGTGCCGTCGGCGTTAGGGGTACCGTCAGCATTGACAGCGCCTTTCAGGAATTCGCTCACCAGACCAGCGGTGGTGATGGCGCCCGAAGCGACTTTAGGACCCCAGTAGTTCAGGCCAGCGGTTTCAGCGTGACGGCCGAACAGGTTCATGTACACGGTGTCAACGATCGAGTCAGCGGTTTTGCCGGCGAACAGAGCGGTGTACTCAGGAGCGGTGTTGAACGATTTGCTTACTTGATCAATGGTTGCGCCGCCATCCAGGGCTGCAACCCAGTAGTTCAGGCCAGCGACGTCGGCAGGACGGTTGTAGTAAGCAACGTACAGTTGTTGTACCAGATCGGTATTTGTAGCCATTTATAAACTCCTAGGATTTAAGAAATAAGCGCTTCGGTCACAAAGTCTGCGTACCGCAAGACAGCGTGACCGAATCATGGCAGAGGACAGCTGGGGAAGAATGTGACGGGCGTCA
Source organism: Duganella alba (assembly GCF_009674495.1). GTDB lineage: Bacteria > Pseudomonadota > Gammaproteobacteria > Burkholderiales > Burkholderiaceae_D > Rugamonas > Rugamonas alba. Next base: position 14,580 of record NZ_WKJN01000050.1, read on the forward strand.
CATCTAACCTCAATTACCTCTACTTTTTTGCTTTTTTTGCGACATTAGTTTTACCGCGCGGCCATTATGTAAGAACCTTGTGGATAAATCAAATGTTTGCAAAGGTGCGTAACGATGCGCTTTTTACCGTCACGCCTGCAAAAACAAAAGCCCACCTCCTTTTATAGGAGATGGGCTATCTAATATTAATTTATAAGGTTATTTATTATTTTGCCCACACCGTTACGCCATTGACTACGCGCTTGCTATCCGGTGTGCCTTGAAATATATACGTGGCGCCATTCAAACTGCTGATCACACCCGTCACGCCCATATTCGCATTCGACAGGCCTTGATCGCGGCTTGAAAATACCCCATCGGCAGTCAGCTTGCCAGACGAAACCATGGTAAAGCTTTCGGCAGCCACCGTTTTGACATCAAAACTGGTGGCAAAGCTGGCCTTGCCAAAGTCGAAGGACAATTGACCATTACTTAAGCTGACCGGCGCTTTATTCGTGCCATCAAGATTGCGCATATAAGCTTCACTGGACTGCATCGCGAACGCGACGCCGCCTTCCGATGGCGTGACAAAGGAGGCACCACTACGGCTGCGGAACAGCACAAAATCGTCCGTCACGCCGATACGTTCGGCCCCGTCCTTGCTCAGGCCACTGGTTGGAGCTTGCTCGGCAATGGCGGTAAACCGTCCCCAGCTCACCTCTTTTGGCGTCACCGGCGTCACCGGCGGCGCCACAACGATCGGCGTCTCCGGCGGCGTTGGATCTTTAATCGCAGGCGGGTCGGCAGGTTTTTCCGCATTCTGATTGAGCGCAATTTGCGTTGCCGCAGCCTGCAAGCTCAGATTCTTTTTCGCATCCAGGCTAGGCTCCAGCGTGGTGGCGGCGCCCGTGGTGGAACTGGCCGCCTTGCCCGGCTCGTCGCTGCGCGGCGGCGCCACCACGTCCGGCGACAAGGCGTTATTACCTTGCAGCAACTGCGGGGCGGCGTTCTGGCCGCGCTGCACTTGCAGCAGCAAGCCTTTTTGCGCAGCGCTCAGTTCGCGCGCCGTATTGCCTTCGCATGGACCGCTGCCTTCCGGACGGCAACCGCCGAGGAAGCCGCTCATGGTGATGCCGCCCGACAGCACGGTGACGCGCGAGGTGTTCTGGTCGGTAAACACGGTAAAATCGGTGCCGCGCACGCCGATGGCGGCCACCGGCGTATTGAAACGGAAATTCTGGCGCGCCAGCTTGACCGCCTGGCCCGATTGGCTGCGCGCCACACCGCTCAGCAGTTCGAGCTTGATGCGGGTGTTGGCCGGATTGGCGGCGTCGATATGGTAGCTGGCGATGCGCGCCTGGCTGTTGGGGCGAATGATGAACAGGCCGTCATCGACCGTCTTGATATAGATGTACCCGTCCGCGCCGGTGGCCAGCAGCTCACCTTCATTCACCGCGCCGTCCAGCACGGCGGCCTTGGCATCGATCTTGGCGGACCCGGCGACGAATATGACTTTCCCTGCCTGCGCGGCATCAGCGGCGTGGGCCAGCAGCAGCGCGCCAGCCATGAATAAAAGTTTACGCATCATATTTCTCCTTGGTACATCCGCGGATTATCCCCGTCTGGACGGATATTTCCGTGATGAACGTCACATTCTACTGGAACGTTTGTTGTTCACCTCTAACGTTACACTTTGTATCAAAAGGATTGCTCCTCCTGGGAAAGCGTTGTACCCTGACCACTTCCTTTCCGACTTTTGTGCTGCGTTGGCCGTCCGTACCGCCCTTTGATGAACTTCTTTTCGGCCCTGCGCTCGCTCGCCCTCTCCTCTTCCCGGCACCTGCGCTGGCTGCTGCCCCTGGTGGCCGTGCTGCTCACCGCCAGCGCCGAATGGCTGGCGCCGCCCGGCAGCGCCTACCTGGCCGAAGAATGGCTGCGCGACCGCTACATCCGCCTGCAAGCCACCAGCGCCGAGGAGCCGCGCGTCCTGATCGTCGACGTCGACGAGGCCAGCCTGGCCGCCATCGGCCCCTGGCCCTGGCCGCGCAGCCGCCTGGCCGACCTGGTGGAAATCCTGATCGCCGACTACCAGTCGCGCGGCGTCGCGCTCGACATCACGCTGTCCGAGCCCGGCGACGCCGACGGCGACATGCGGCTCGGCCTGCTGGCCGCGCATGGCCCGATGGTGCTGGCCCAGGCCCTCGATTACAGCCAGACCCGGCCGGAACTGCTGCGCGAGGGCGTGCTGGGCGGCGCCGTCGCCAGCAGCGCGACGGCCCTGCCGGCCACCGGCTACCTGGCCAACCATGCCGCGCTGGCGCAGGCCGCGCGCCATATCGGCAACATCGGGTTCCAGCCCGACGCCGACGGCACGCTGCGCCGGGTGCCGCTGCTGAGCCGCTTCAACGGCCGCACCTATCCGGCGCTGAGCCTAGCCCTGATCAATTGCTGCGGCGGCGGTCTGGCCCTGCCGCCGGCCGGCGACGCCGCCGCCGCCCGCGTCCACTTCCGGCGCGACTGGAGCGCCTACACCGTGGTCAGCGCCGCCGACATCCTGCAGCGGCGCATCGATCCGGCCAGCGCCAGCGGCCGCCTGGTGCTGGTCGGTTCGTCGTCGATGACGCTGTCGGACCGCGTCACCACGCCGCTGGCGGCCAGCCGCCCCGGCCTGGGCGTGCAGGCGGCCATGCTGTCCACCCTGCTCGACCGCCGCGACGGCCTGACGCCGGCGCCGTGGCCGGGCCGCTGGATCGCCTGCGGCTACGCCCTGCTGTGCGCGCTGGCCGCCAGCTACACCTTTCCGCGCCTGTCGGCGGCGCGCAATGTCACCCTGCTGGGCGGCCTGGCCGGCGGCTGGCTGCTGCTGGCCTATCCGGTCAGCCTGCACGACACCGACTTTTCGCCGACCGCGCCGCTGGCCTCGCTGCTGTTCCTGCTGGCGTTCGCCGTGCCCTACCAGTGGCAGCAGACCCAGCACCGTTCGCGCCACCTGCTCGACACGCTGCGCCAGTACGTGGCGCCGGCCGTGGTGACCGAACTGCTGCGCAGCGACCTGAAAGATCCGCTGGCGCCGCGCCAGCTCGACGTCACCACCCTGATTGCCGACATGGAGGGCTACACCACCCAGGTCGAGGCCCTGCCCGTGGACGAGGCGGCCAAGCTGACGCGCGACTTCCTCGAATGCCTGACCGGCCCCGTGATCGACAGCCATGGCACGCTGGACAAGTACACCGGCGACGGCCTGGTGGCGTTCTGGGGCGCGCCATTACCAAATTTGCAACACGCGGATTTGGCTTTAGACGCGGCGCGTGCTATTGTGCGGCGCGTGCAATTACTTAGCCAAGAGCAACAATCCCGTGGCCGGCCGCCGTTGCGGGTACGGATCGGCATCGACAGCGGCCTGGCCATGGCCGGCGACTTCGGCACCGCCTTCCGCAGCATCTACACGGCGGTGGGCGACAGTGTCAACACCGCTTCTCGGCTGGAGCAGGCTGCCCGCGATTACCCGCACGACGTCATCATCGGCGCCGGCACGGTCGAACGCGCGCGCCGCCACCATTTCCAGCGGCTCGGCGAACGTTTATTACGGGGCAAGGAAAAGCCCACGGTACTCTATACTTTTGAAGCAGCTATGACCGCCAGTGACATGCAAACAGTGCCAGAGACGGCGACGGAGGCACGCTCTTGACAGCGCGCCTGTCCGCGCGGCTGGCTGGCGTGCTGGCCAGCCTGATGCTGGCCCTGGCGCCGGCGCCGCGCGCGCTCGCCCAGAGCGCGCCCGAGGCGGACCCCGACCAGAGCCAGCAACTGTACCAGCAGGCCCTGCAGTCCATTTCGGAAGGCCGCAAGAACGACGCCAGCGAGACCCTGATGCGCCTGATCGAGCAGGAGCCGCAACACGCCGGCGCCTGGCTGGAGGTGGCGCTGATCCAGTGCGAACTGGGCCACGCCGAGGAGGCCGAACGCCTGTTTACCACCATCGAAGAACGCTTCAAGCCGTCGCGCGGCATTCTCGACCTGATCGCCGGCGCCCGCGCCACCGGCTGCGCGCAGTGGCACCGCTACGCGCAAAGCTCGTTCAGTTTCGGCCGCGGCATCGACCAGAACGTCAACCAGGGCGCCACCGTCAACACCTACACCACCGCCAACCTGACCGGCACCCCGGTCGAGCTGCCGCTGACCGACGACTTCCTGCCCAAGCATGACCAGTACACCCTGCTGACCGCCGATTACCTGAGCGACCTGACGCCCAACGGCACCATCGGCTTCGCCCAGTTCCAGGGACGCCGCTACGACCGCCTGGGCCGCTACAACTCGTCCTCGCTGTTCCTCGGCTTCGACACCCCCTGGCGCTACGGCAACTGGACCCTGCACGGCAGCGCCACGGTCGGCCTGATCACGCTCGGCACCGGCCTGTACCAGCGCCAGACCCAGGTGCAGGCGCGCGTCGGCCCGCCGCTGCCGCTGCCCGGCAGCATGCAGTTCAGCGTCACCACCGGCCTGACCCACGTCGACTACATGACGTTGAGTAATTTCAACGCCAACACCTGGGAATTGCGCGGCCAGTTCAATTACCGCCTGGAAGAGGACAGCGCCAGCGCCAGCCTGGCCTACCTGGACGACCGCGCCACCGGCGCGCGGCCGGGCGGCGACCGCCGCGGCTGGCTGTTCACCAGCCAGTGGCGGCGCCGCCTCAGCGACAGCCTGAACGGCGAACTGGCCTACACCCGCCAGACCTGGAACAGCAGCTCGGCCTACTCGCCCGGCTTCATCAACGAGGTGCGCGCCCAGACCACGCAGGTGCTGCGCGCCACCCTGACCTATCCGCTGAGCCAGACGCAATCGATCCAGCTGGAGGCGCGCCAGGTGCGCAACCGGGAAAACATCTCGATCTTTCAGTACAATGACCGCCAGTTGCAACTGAGCTGGCAATGGCAGGGCCTGTAGTCCGCCCCGGCAGACGGCCAGCCGCCGAACCCGTTACAATTGCGCCATGACGTCACCCACCACCTCCCCTCCGCTGCCTCCGTCCGACGCCGCCCCGGCGCCGCTGGAGGCGGACGCCAGGCCGACCGAGGAACAGCGCCAGATCCACATCCACCTGCGCAAGATCCCGCTGCTGGCCGAGCTGTCCGACGAGGAAGTGCTGGCGATCAAGCCGGAGATGCGCATCCGCCAGTACGCCAAGCGCGAGGTGGTGCTGCAAAAGGGCGGCAGCGGCGACGGCCTGCTGTTCCTGCTGTCGGGCCAGCTGCAGGTGATCGACATCACCGAGGACGGCCGCGCCATCGGCCTGCGCATGCTGGTGCCGGGCGACTTTTTCGGCGAGATCGCCCTGATCAACAATTCCACCCGCTCCGCCTCGGTGGTGGCGATGAGCGACGTGCTGGTCGGCTTCCTGCCGGCGCCGGTGGCGATGCGGCTGTTTTCCCACTCGCCGTCGGTGGCGCGCCAGATGCTGCGCCACCTGGCGCAGAAGATCCAGCGCGACTCGGAATTCCGCGCCCTGCTCAGCATCAACAACACGGCCAAGCGCATCTATTCCTTCATCGTGCTGATGCAGAAGAAGAATCCGGACGGCACGGTGGTGGAAAACCTGCCCACCCACCAGGACATCGCCAACATGATCAACACCAGCCGCGAGACCGTCACGCGGGCGCTGCTGACGCTGGCGCAGCAGGGCATCGTGCAGAAGGAATCGCACCGCCTGATCATCAAGGACCCCGAGGCGCTGGAGAAGCTGGTCAAGGGCGATTGAGGCCTGCGGTGCCTGCGGTTACATCATGTGACAAGCTGTAACATGTTACTAGCATAACAAGCCTTCAGGTATAATCCCTGTCTCGAAAATTGACTCCGGCGCGCCCCATCCCCGCCCGCACCTGCTACATGACTGTCCGTTTCCCTTCCTATCCGGTGCGCTGCGCACCGCCTGCGTGATGGCGATCGCCATGCTGCGCGGCGTCTGGCACTACCGCGGTTTCATCCTCGGCAGCGTCAAGCGCGAATTCCAGTCGAAGTACGGCAACGCCATCCTCGGCGCCGCCTGGACCGTCCTCAATCCGCTGGCCATGATCCTGGTGTACACCGTGATCTTCGCCCAGGTCATGCACAGCCGTCTGCCGGGCGCCAACGACGCGCCCTACGCCTACAGCATCTACCTGTGCGCCGGCATCCTGACCTGGGGCCTGTTCGCCGAAATCACCGGCCGCGCCCAGACCATGTTCATCGACCAGGCCAACCTGCTCAAGAAGATCAGCTTCCCGCGCGTGTGCCTGCCGCTGATCGTGGTGCTCAACGCGCTGATGAACTTTGCCATCATCTTCGGCCTCTTCGTGCTGTTCCTGATTTTTTCCGGCAACTTCCCCGGCTGGATCTTCCTTGCCGTGCTGCCGGTGCTGGCGCTGCAGATCGCGCTGGCGGCCGGCATCGGCATGGTGCTGGGCGTGCTCAACGTGTTCTTCCGCGACGTCGGCCAGTTCTTCTCGATTTTCCTGCAGTTCTGGTTCTGGTTCACGCCCATCGTCTACTCGGCCAGCATCCTGCCCGACGCGGTGCGGCCGCTGCTGGCGTGGAATCCGATGGCGCCGGTGATCGGCGCCTACCAGACCATCCTGGTCAGCGGCCAGGCGCCCGACTGGCTGGCCATGACGCCGGCGCTGGTGCTGGCCATCGCGCTGTGCGTGCTGGGCATGCGCCTGTTCCGCAAGCGCTCCGGCGAAATGGTGGACGAACTCTGATGGGCAGCATCCACGTCGCCGGCCTGGGCAAGGCCTACAAACAATATCCGACCCGCGGCGCCCGCCTGGCCGAATGGCTGCTGCCGTTCCGCGGTCCGCGCCACAAGCTGAAATGGGTGCTGCAGGACATCAGCTTCGACGTCGCGCCGGGCGAGGCGGTGGGCCTGATCGGCATCAACGGCGCCGGCAAGAGCACGCTGCTCAAGCTGATCACCGGCACCACCCAGCCGACCACCGGCGGCGTGACGATCCACGGCCGCGTGGCGGCGCTGCTGGAGCTGGGCATGGGCTTCCATCCCGACTTCACCGGCCGCCAGAACGTGCTGATGGCGGGCCAGCTGTTCGGCCTGACCGTGCCGGAAATCCAGGAACTGATGCCGCAGATCGAGGCCTTCGCCGACATCGGCGACTACATCGACCAGCCGGTGCGCGTGTATTCCAGCGGCATGCAGATGCGGCTGGCGTTCAGCGTGGCCACCGCGCGCCGCCCCGACGTGTTGATCGTCGACGAGGCGCTGTCGGTCGGCGACGCCTACTTCCAGCACAAGAGCTTTGAGCGCATCCGCCAGTTCCGCCGCGAGGGCACCACCCTGCTGCTGGTGTCGCACGACAAGCAGGCGGTGCAGACGGTGTGCGACCGCGCCATCCTGCTCGACGGCGGCCGTCTGGCGCGCCAGGGGCCGCCGGAAGAAATCATGGATTACTACAACGCCCTGCTGGCCGAGCGCGACAACGCCCGCGTGCGCGTCGAGGACAGCGGCGGCAAGGCCCAGACCGTCTCCGGCACCGGCGAAGCGACGGTGGCCGACATCGTGCTGCTGGACGCCGACGGCGCCGTGGTCGAGGTGGTCGACGTCGGCGTGCCGGTCACGCTGCAGGTGACGGTGGCGGCGCGCGCGGCCATCCCGCGCATGGTGCTTGGCTACATGATCAAGGACCGGCTCGGCAACGTCATGTACGGCACCAACACCCACCTGAAGGAACTGCCGCAGGAAGCGGTGACGGCCGGCGAAACGCTGGTGTACCGCTTCGCCTTCCCGATGAACCTGGGCGCCGGCAGCTACTCGGTGGCCACCGCCATCGTCAGCACCGACACCCACCTGGTCAACAACTACGAGTGGCGCGACCTGGCGCTGGTGTTCACCGTGGTCAACATGCGCCGCCCGCACTTCGAAGGCAGCGCCTGGCTCGACCCGGCCATTTCGATTTCACGCACATGAGTACGCAGATGAGCTTTATCACCTACGCCCAGAACGGCGAGGACGTGCTGCTGTGGCGCGCCCTCGGCCACATCCCGAACGGCTTCTACATCGACGTCGGCGCCAACGATCCCGAGCTGCACTCGGTCACCAAGGCGTTCTACGACGCCGGCTGGCGCGGCATCAACATCGAGCCGATGCCGTCCTACCACGCGGTGTTCGCGGCGCAGCGGCCGCGCGACATCAACCTGGCGGTGGCCTGCGGCGCCGAGGAAGCCAGCATCACCCTGTTCGACGTGCCGTCGGTCAACGGCTGGGCCTCGACCGACGCCGAAGTGGCCAAGGCGCACCGCGCCGAAGGCTATGCGCTGGCCGAGGTGCAGGTGCCGCTGCGCACGCTGAGCGGCATCTGCGCCGAGCATGTGCAGGGCGACATCCATTTCCTGAAGATCGACGTCGAAGGCTTCGAGGGCGAAGTGTTGCGCGGCATGGACTTCACGCGCTGGCGCCCGTGGGTGCTGGCGATCGAGGCCACGCTGCCCAACAGCCGCGTCACCAACCACGAGAGCTGGGAAGCGCTGGTCACCACGCGCGGCTACCGCTACGCCTATTTCGACGGTCTCAACCGCTACTACGTGGCCGACGAGCACGCCGAACTGCTGGCCGCGCTGACCATCCAGCCCAACGTGTTTGACGACTACCTGCCCAACGCCCTGGTCAAGGCCTGGGCCGGCATCGAGGACGCCCAGCAGCGCAGCGCCGCCGCCGAACAGCGCGCCTGGGAGGCGCAGGCCAGCCAGCACGACGCCGAGCAGCGCAGCGCAGCCGCCGAGGACCAGGCGGCGCAGTTGCGCGCGCA
>NZ_WKJN01000051.1 GCF_009674495.1 Duganella alba
GGTGGGCCTCGGGCTGGCGGCCCCGGCAAGGCCGCCGGCGCCGGCGACGTCGGCCCTGTCGGAAGTGGCGCAGCGCATCGCCGGCGCGCGCGTGCTGGTGGTCGACGACAACGTCATCAACCAGCAGGTGGCGCGCGAGGTGCTGCTGCGCGCCGGCGTCCACGTCGACCTGGCCGGCAGCGGCGCCGAAGCCTTGCAGATGGTCGAGCTATCGCAGTACGACGCGGTGCTGATGGATATCCAGATGCCGGGCATGGACGGCTACGAAGCCACCGCCCGCATCCGCGCCCGGCCGCAGCACGCCCAGCTGCCGCTGATCGCCATGACGGCGCACGCCGTGGCCGGCTTCCGCGAAAGCAGCCTGGGCATGGGCATGAACGATTACGTCACCAAGCCGATCGATCCCGAGCGGCTGTTCACGGTGCTGGCCGGCCAGATGCGGCACGCGCCCGACCGCGCGGCCGCGCCGGCGGCGGAAGCGGTGGCGGCCGACGCCATCCCCGCCCTGCCCGGCATCGACATGGCGGCGGCGCTGGCCCGCCTGGGCGGCAACACCAAGCTGCTGCGCATACTGCTGGAGCGCTTCGTCAGCGACTTCGCGGCCACGCCGGCGCAGTTGCTGGCGGCCATGGATCAAGGCGACCTCGACCAGGCGGCGCTGCTGGTGCACAAGGTGCGCGGCGCGGCCGGCAATCTGTCGATGCCGGAACTGCACCGCGCGGCGGGGGAACTGGAACAGTTGCTGCGCACGCCGCAGCGGCGCCAGATGGAGGAGGCGCTGGCGGCCTTCGGCGCCGCCCTGGAGCGCGTGCTGGACGGCGTGCAGGCGCAGCACGCCGCCGGCGGTCAGGCGGCGCCGGTCTCGCCGTAGCGCAGTTCCAGCGTGACCGGCGCGCCGCCGGCGGCCGGGCCGCAGCCGCACATCGCCACCACCGCGTGGCGCAAATGATCGAGGCCCAGCGTCTGCTCGATGTCGGCGTCGTTGATGGCGGCGGTGATAAAGGCCGGCAAGCCCGCTTCCGTCGCCAGCAGGTAAAACGTCTGCGACAGGTGGCCGGCGTCCAGCGCCACGGCGCGGAAGGCTTTCTGGTGGTTGCGGTATTTCCAGAAGATGCGCTCCAACCGCGCCACCAGCACCACCTGCAACGGCGCTTCCGACAGCCAGTGCTGGTCCGCCAGCATGTAGCGCGACAGCTTGGCGACCGCCTCGCGCTCCATGGTTTGCAGCGGCCGCAGTTCGTGCCGGATCGGATGGTAGTGGTACAGCCCCGGCGCCACGCCGTCGACGCGCTGCGCCAGCACGAAGGCTTCCACCGGATGCAGGGCGCCGCCGGACGGGCTGGTCTTCTTCAGCACGTCGGCATGCGGGCCGATCTGGCGTACTTCCTGGGCGCCGAAGGTGCGCTGCAGCAGCCGCGCCGCCACCGCCAGCGGCACGCTGGCTTCGGTATCGTAGTTGCGGCCGGTATAGCGCTGCAGCAGCTGCTCGTCCATGCGGCCGGCGGCCACGCCCGGCAGTTTTACCGCCTGGTCCGGATTGATGTCGAGCGTCGGCGGCGGCGGTTCGCCGAAGCGCTCCAGCAGGGATGCGAAGCTGGGCGCCTCCATGCCGGTTTCCTCGGTGACGCCGCGCCAGCGGCCGAAGGTGTGCGCCAGCGCCGACAACGGCCGCCAGTAGGTGTCGCGCAGGGTGTCGTCGCGCGCGCGCTGGGCGGCGTACTGCGGCGTGTCGCCGATCAGCAGGCCGCGCTCCAGCAAGCGGGCGACGCAGACTTCGCCAAACGCCTGTTCGGCGCTGCTGCGCTCGCGCCACACCGTGTGGCTGATAGCGCCGAGCGCGGCCAGTTCGGCGGCGTCGATCGGCAGTTCCTGATCCAGGTGTGGCGCCAGAGCAACCCAATGACTGCTGCCGGCCAGCGCACCGCCGCCGGACAGCACGGTGCGCCAATCGATGGAAAGTTCTTCGCGGGATTCGAGGTACAACACGGCGCAGCGGCGTATCTTCATGATTGATAGTCTCCCAGGCAACGATACTATCAGTCTAGCGCACGGTTATCCTTCTGGCAATTAAAGTCTTGGCAAGCACGGCGGTTTGTCGTAGCATGAACTGGAAGTCACGTTCGTGGCTTCTCCCAATCCTTTTACATAAGGGCTCATCATGCATACTTCGAACGAACTCAGCTCCATCCTCGACAAACTGGCCAGCGATGACAAGTTCCGCGCGCAACTGCAAGCCAATCCGGTGGCCACCCTGGCCCGCTTCGGCATCACGCTGAGCGCCGACCAGGTGCCCGACCAAATCAGCCTGCCTTCCAAGGAAGAGCTGACGGAAGAACGCCACGAGTTGCAACGTGAGCTGGAAACCACCGGCATCATGTTCCCGTTCCTGCTGTCGGGCACCGCCGTCGCCGCCTGAGCAGTGTAATGCGCTAGTCGACCGTGACCGCCAGTTCGCGGTTGCGGTTGGCGGCGTTCCCGGCATAGTCTTCGGCGCTGATGCGCAGCAGATAATTGCCGGGCCCCAGTTCCCCCACCTTCCAGCCGCCCGGCGTCAGCTTGCCATTGATCAGCCTGTTGTTGATGGCGTAGGCAAAGCGCGTTTCGCTGGCGCCATGCACGGTGATGCCGCTGTTGGCGGCGTAAGCCAGCTTGACCGCGTCGCGGTTGCGCGGCAGACGGTCGTACTGCTGCGTGATGACCGGCTCGGTCATGCCCGGAATCAGCTCGCCGTCCTGGTTCAGCAACTGATAGCCCAGCTTGTACAAGCCGAGACGGCGCCGCCCCTGGTTGCCGTTGATCTGGTCGCTGGCCTCGACCACGATCTGCACCTGGCCCAGGCTGCGCGGGATCAGCAGCCGGCCGTCGCGCTTCTCGGTCAGCGTCTTGCCGCTGGCGTCCACCACGCTGATGCTGTGGATCTGCGGCGCCATGCTGTCCTCCAGGTCGATGAACGGCAGTTGCAGCGGATTCAGCGCGCCGCCGTTGGGCTTGTAATCGAGGTGGACATGGGCCATGCGGTTGACCGTGCCCAGCGTTTCACCGGCCACGAAGCGCGTGCCGCGCTTGACCCGCACCTGCGCCGCCACGCCCTTCTCGTTCCTCGACAGCAGGAAGCGCGGATCGCTGAACAGCTTGTCTTTGGCGTCGCGTCCCACGCGCAGGTGGATGTATTGCAGGCCGCCCAACGCCAGCCCTTCCGACAGCTCGCCATAGCCCCAGCTGGCGCGCGGATCGCTGATCTTGCCCGGCGTGATGGTCAGCACCGGCGTGCCGATCGCCGCCTGCACGTCCAGGCCGGAATGGAAGTGGTCGCGCTGCTCGCCGTTGAAGTCGCCGCGCACCTCGCCCATCAGTCCCACCACCTCGTGCGCCTTGTTCTGCGGCGCCACCGGCCACAGCATGGTGGCGCTGTGCGACGGCGCGCCCGGCTGCGGCTCGTCGGCCACCGCTTCGGTGTCGGCTGCCACCATGGCGATGTGGTGCAGGCGGAAGGTGGCGCCGTCGGTGACGAACAGCGCGCCGTCCTTGTAAACGGCGATGCCGCGCGGCGAATACAGGCGCACGCCGCCGTCCGCGCCGTAGCCCGGCTGGGCCGGATGATCGACGTCCTGCAAGGCCGCCACCGCACCCTGCGGGCTGATCTGCGCCAGGCGGCCGTGGGCGCTGCTGGCGATGTACAGGAAACCATCCCTGGTCAGCGCGATGCCCACCGGCGAACGCAGCAGCGAGTCGCGGTCGTCGTCCTTGGCGGCGGCGATGGTGCTGACGGCGCCGTCCCTGCCCAGCTTGCGCACCGCGTGGTTGCCGGTGTCGGCGATGAACAGCTCGCCGGCGGCGTTGACCGCGATGCCGGCCGGCGTATCGAACAGCGCCTGCGCGGCGGCGCCATCGGCCAGCCCTGCCCGCTTGCCGCCGGCAATCGTGGTGACGGTGCCGTCCGGCGCGATACGGCGGATGCGGTCGTTATAGGTGTCGGCCACATAGACCACGCCGGCGGCGTCCACCGCCACGCCGACCGGGCCGTTGAACTGGGCGCCCGCGCCCTTGCCGTCGCGGTCGCCCGCCAGGCCGTCGCCGGCCAGCGTCGAGACCGTGCCGTCCGGCCTGACCTTGCGGATCGCGTTGTTGCCGGTGTCGGCCACGTACAGGTTGCCGGCGGCGTCGATCGCCAGGCCCGATGGCGTATTGAAGGCGGCCACGCCGCCCGCGCCTTCCGCATACCCCTCGGTGCCGCCGGCAAGGGTGGTGCTGACGCCGTTCAGGTCGATCTTGCGGATGCTGTTGTTGTCGCCGCCGTCGGCCACGTACAGATTGCCCTGCTGGTCCAGCACCACGCCGAACGGATCGGCAAAGCGCGTGCGTTTGGCGCTGCCGTTGGCGCCGCCCGGCAAGCCGTCGCCGGCCATGGTGGTGACGCGCGCATGCCAGCCGGCCGGCGTGCCTTGTGCGGCGGCGCCCGGCGCGGCGGCGCTGTCGGCGTGCCGTGCCGGCTTCACCACCACATAGGCGACACCGCCGCCCACCGCCGCGCCCAGCAGCGTCAGTCCCGCCAGAAAGAGTTTGAATTGAGTTGGAGACACTTGCCCGAACCTAAACGTTGACTTGGAGAAAGCTTAACCGATCTGGCGCGCTGCGGCAAAAAAAAAGCCCGCTCAAGGAGCGGGCTGAAGTCTATTTCCTTGGAGGAGATAGAGGAGACAGGTGCAATGATGCTGCTTCGCGACATATAAATCCAATTTATCTTGGCAATAGCGAGCATTCACAATGTAGATAACTTGCGCAGCCGTCGCAATGCGCGCACGCCACCGCCGAATACGATGAGCACAATCGCGCTCATCCCATAGTCCAGCGGATCGAGGCCGATGATGAAGGCGGCGGCGGTTTCGGGCGCCCGCGGCTTGTAGCTGATCGTCATCAGCGCACCGGGCCGCAGACGTTGCAGGCGGCGCTCGGTGACCGCCTGTTCGCGGTGACAACCGGCGTCGCCGATGCGGGAGACGCCCATGGCGCTGCTTTGGTAGACTTGGCCGCCAACCTGGTACTGGTAGGACAATTTCAGACACCAGTCGCGCGCCCGGCCGGTGCGCTGGTACATGGAACTGCGCAACACCTCGGCCTGCGCCTCCGGCCAGTGCGGCGACGCCAGCTTGTCCCAGGCGCGCGCGAAGGTGAAATAGCCGGCCACCAGGGCCGTCAGCACCAAGCACCAGGCAAACGCCTGCTCCAGCGCCGGGTCCGGCGGCGTCTTCACAGCGCCCTGCGTTTGGCTCATGCGGTCGACCTTTTCCTTGAGTGGCCTTTATCTTAATCTTTTTCCAAAAAAAAAGCCCGCTCAGGGAGCGGGCTGAAGTCTATTTCCTTGGAGGAGAATAGAGGAGACAGGTGAATGATGCTGCATTGCCGCATATAGATCCAATTTATCTTTGCAATAGCAGAGATTCACCAATCGCATATCATTACAACATCATGCCGCCCGACGCCTCGATCCGTTGGCCGTTGACCCAGCCGCTCTCCTCGGACAACAGCATCGCCACCGCGCCGCCGATGTCGTCCGCCTCGCCGACGCGGCCCAGTGCCGTGTTGGCCGCCACCATGGCATTGACCTGCGGATTGTCGCGCACCACGCCGCCGCTGAAGTCGGTGGCGATCGCGCCCGGCGCCAGCGTGTTGACGCGGATGCCGCGCCCGCCCAGCTCCTTGGCCAGGTAGCGCGTCAGCACCTCGACGCCGCCCTTCATCACCGCATACGCCGACTTGCCGGGCAGCGAGAAGCGCGCCAGGCCGCTGGAGACGTTCAGGATGCGTCCGCCATCGGCCAGCAGCGGCAGCAGCGACTGGGTCAGGAAAAACACGCCCTTCAGGTGCACATTCATCAGCGCGTCAAACTGCTGCTCGGTGGTGTCGGCGAACGGCACGTCGGCGCTGTTGCCGGCGTTGTTGACCAGCGCATCGAAAGTCTGGCGGCCAAAATCGCGCTCCAGCAGCGCCGCAAAAGCGGCTTTGAAATCGGCGAAACCGGCGACGGCGCCGGCGTCCAGCTGCAACGCCGTGGCCTTGCGGCCCAGCGCCCGCACCTGCGCCACGGTGGCTTCGGCGGCGTCGGCACGGGCCTGATAAGTGATCACCACGTCCCAGCCGGCGCGCGCCAGATGCACGGCGGCGGCTTTGCCCAGGCCCCGGCTGCCGCCGGTAATCAATGCGATACGGTTACTCATGATTGGTTTCCTCTATGAATGCGGTCACCCTTGGACCGCGATGAATAGAGTGTAGACTCGGATAATCATCGGATAAACTGCCTGAACGCGACATCACTAATCCAAAAATGAAGACAATCCTCTCAACCGAAGACATGCGCATCTTTCTGTGGGTGGCGCGGCTGTCCAGCTTTACCCGCGCCGCCGACCAGTTGCAGCTGCCGCGCACCTCGATCTCGAACGCCATCCAGCGGCTGGAGGAACGCCTCGGTGCCCGCCTGCTCCAGCGCACCACGCGCCGCGTGCAGGTCACGCGCGAGGGCGAGGAATTGCTGGAGCGCTGCGAACGCCTGCTGGACGACCTCGACGAAATCGGCGCCCTGTTCCAGCAAGGCAGCCGGTTGAGCGGCCGCATCCGCGCCGACATGCCGCTCGGGATGGCCGACGTGGTGCTGCCGCGCCTGCCGGAATTCCTGCAGGCGCACCCGGCGCTGCAAGTCGACATCTTCAGCACCGACCGCCGCGTCGACCTGCTGGGCGAAGGCTTCGACGTGGTGGTGCGCGCCGGCCCGGTGGTGGATGAATCGCTGGTGTCGCGCACGCTGTTCGAGCTGCACCTGCTCAACGTCGCCAGCCCGGCCTACGTCGCGGCGCACGGCATGCCGACGCTGGACGAGCTGTCGCGGCACTGGCTGGTCAACTACCAGCCGAATCCGGCCAGCCAGCCGGCCGTGTTCGAGTACCGGGAAGCCGGCGCCACGGTGCAGCTGCCGATGCCCTACAGGGTCACCGTCAACAACAGCATGGCCTACACTGGCGCCTGCTGCGCCGGCCTTGGCATCGCGCAGATCCCCCGTTCCCGGGCGCTGGCCGAGATCGCCGCCGGCAAGCTGGTGGAAGTGCTGCCGCAGCACCTGGCCGCGCCGATGACGGTGCGGCTGCTGTTTCCGCACCGGCGCAACATCCCGCAGCGCGTGCGCGTGTTTGCCGACTGGCTGCGCGACATGGTGGCGGCGGCGGCATAAAAAAAGCCGAGGCCTGCGCGATGCAGGACTCGGCTCTGGTCCGGGCGAGCGGGATTACTTGCTGTCGGCCGCAGCGTAAGGCAGCACGCGCGACGCCATGCGGGTGTCGGTCTTCAGCAGGCCCACTTCGTCGGCCAGGATGTGGACCGCTTCGTTCAGCAGCACGTCCTTGGCCGCCTTGGCCTGTTTCTCCGCTTCCAGCTCAGCCGCCAGCGAACGCTCGGAACCTTGCAGGCCGTCGTCGCTGCGCAGCGCGCCTTTCACGCCCGCCACTTTCGGCGTCGGCGCGGCCTTGCCGCTGGCCGGCTTGGCCGAAATCGCCTTGTTCAGCGCGTCTTTCGGGTCCGGCACCAGGATCGGATCATCGGCACCCGGCGTCGGCGACAGCAGGCGTGCCTCGCGCAGCTTGGAGCGCGCTTCCTGCTGGTCGCGCTCCTTGCGGCGCACCACTTCGTTCAGCGAGATCGAGTTTTCCTTGCGCTGTTTTTTCACCAGGGCGATGTCTTCGGCCAGGTACTGGAAGTCCTTGTCCTTGTCCACCCGCGCCACGTGTTTTTTATCCAGCAGCGGCACGATTTCCTTGATGTCGCCGGCCGGAATATAGATGGCCGGCTTGATCTGGGTCCACGGCAAGGCGTTGTCGTAGCTCGACTCGCCGAAGGTGTCGGAGTCGCCCATGGTCGGCAGCTTGATGTCCGGCGTCACGCCGCGCAGCTGGGTGGTGCCGCCGTTGATGCGGAAGAACTGGGCGATGGTGAACTTCAGTTCGCCATAATGCACCTTGTCGTTCTGCGCAAAGCGGTCCAGGCCGAACAGGGTCTGCACCGTGCCTTTGCCGAAGCTCGGCTCGCCGATGATGACGCCACGACCGTAGTCCTGGATCGCCGCCGCGAAAATTTCCGACGCCGAGGCCGAGCCACGGTTGATCAGCACGCCCAGCGGACCATCCCAGGCCATGCCCGGATCGGTGTCGCTTTCGACCTCGACCTTGTTGTCGCTGTTGCGCTGCATGACCACCGGGCCCTTGTCGATGAACAGGCCGGTCAGTTCCACCGCCTCGGTCAGCGAGCCGCCGCCGTTGTTGCGCAGGTCGATCAGCACGTTGTCGACCTTGTCCTTCTTCAGCTCGCCCAGCAGGCGCTTGACGTCGCGGGTGGCGCTCTTGAAGTCCTTGTCGCCCTTGCGGCGCGCCTCGAAGTCCATGTAGAAGGTCGGCAGCGAGATCACGCCGACGCGGCGCTTGGTGTTGCCGTCCTTGACTTCATACACGGCCTTCTTGGCCGACTGCTCTTCCATGCTGATCTTCTGGCGCACCAGCGTGACGAAGGTGTGCTTGGCGTCCGGGCCGGCGTCGGCGGGAATGATTTCCAGCTTGACGGTCGAATCCTTCGGACCGCGGATCAGCGCCACCACGTCGTCCAGGCGCATGCCCATCACTTCGGTGATCGGCGTTTTTTCGTCCTTGGCGACGCCGACGATCTTGTCGCCGACCTTGATCTTGCCGGACAGGCCGGCCGGGCTGCCGGTCACCACTTCGCGCACCACGGTGTAGTCGTCGCGGCTTTGCAGCACGCAGCCGATGCCTTCCAGCGACAGGCGCATGGCGATGTCGAACGACTCGGCCGCGCGCGGGCCCAGGTAGTTGGTGTGCGGCTCGATCGACATGGCGTAGGCGTTCATGAAGATCTGGAACACGTCTTCATTGGTCAGCTTGCGCGACGGCGCCAGGTAGCCTTCATAGCGCTTGTCCAGCGTTTCGCGGATCGACTTGTCGTCCTTGCCGGCCAGCTTCAGGCGCAGCCATTCGTTCTTGACGCGCTTGCGCCACAGGTCCTTGATCTCGGCGTCGCTCTTGGCCCAGTCCGCCTTCTCGCGGTCGTACTGGTAGGTTTCGTCGGAGGTGAATTCGAATTTACCCTTGAGCAGCTCGCGCGCATAGGCGATGCGTTCGTTGAAGCGCTGCTGGTACTGGTTGAAGATGCCGAACGGGACGCTGAGGTTCTCGCCGGTGATGGCGTCATCCAGACGGGTGCGCACGATGGCGTACTGGTCGATGTCGGCCTGGGTGAAGAACATTTTTTCCGCGTCCAGCGACTTGAAATAACGGTCGAAGATCTTCTCCGACATGGCGTCATCCAGCGGCGCCGGCTTGTAATGCAGTTTGGTGAGGACCCGCGAAGCCCACAGGGCTGCCTGGGTCTGGCCAGGCTGCGGTTTGAGAGGGGTATCCGCCGTTTTCTCTGGCACGGCGGCGCCGGCCTGCACTGACAGGGCCGCAATCACGGCCACCAACAGCATTTGCTTCTTCATCGGCTTACTCCGGAACGTATTAATCAATTTTGATAGGCGCTGCGCGCCCCCATTCTACAGGATAGCGGAACCCACACGGGGCTGGTATTTCAGAGTTTCTCTGGTTAAGCTTAAGGGTAGCTGAAATGAAACAGGCTTCACCTGTTTTTACTAAGTAGATTCACTTACTTTTAGACAAGTTATTACACAAGTCATTGTTTTATAAATAGAAATCTTTCGAGACTCTCTTCGGTTTCATTGCTTTATAGCAAAAATCTGCTATCATTGTAATCCTGGTTTCATCTTAGACGGCCACGCCTGTTTGTTTGCCGCACGCAAACGCTCCCGCACCCCCGGAGCATGCTCGATTCCGAGCCACCTCGAACCGCAAGACCTTTTTCTCTAAAGAGATCAATGAAAACAATAATGAATCCCCGCGACTGGGGTGTCGGTACAAAGATTACCGTTTTTACGTTCGGCCTGATCAGTGTGATCCTGGCGATTCTGCTCACCCTGATCAACATGAGCACCTCCGCCATGCTGAAAGAGCGCGCCAAGGCCAACGTCGCATACAACCTCAGCGGCATCAGCAACACCGTCGAGGTATTCAACACCGCCATGATGAATGAGGCGTCCAGTTTCGCGCGGCTGTTTGCATCCGAGTTCGGCGACGGCGGCTTCTCGCTCGACACCGGCAACACGATCGAGATCGCCGGCAAGCCGACGCCCACGCTCAAGCACGGCGGCAAGGCGCTCAACCTCGACTTCAGCGTGCCGGACAAATTCACCAGCGACACCGGCGTCATCGCCACCATCTTTGCCGCCAATGGCGAGGAATTCGTGCGCGTGACCACCTCGCTGAAGAAGGAAAACGGCGAACGCGCGGTCGGCACCCAGCTCGACCACGCCCACCCGAGCTATCCGCTGCTGCGCGCCGGTAACAGCTACATCGGCCTGGCCACGCTGTTCGGCAAGCAGTTCATCACCCAGTACGATCCGGTCAAGGACGCCAGCGGCAAGGTCATCGGCGTGCTGTTCATCGGTCTCGACATCTCCAAAAACATGGCGATGCTGAAGGAGAAAATCAAGGCCATCACGATCGGTGAAACCGGCTACATCTACGTGATCAACGCCGCCCCCGGCAAGACCCAGGGCGCCGCACTGGTACACCCAAGCAAGGAAGGCGAGAACCTGCTGGACATCAAGAGCAGCGACGGCCGCTCCTTCGTGAAGGACATGCTGGACGCCAAGGAAGGCAGCATGACCTATGATTGGGTGGAAAAAGACGGCGCCCCGCCGCGCGAGAAAATGGTCGAGTTCCACACCTTCAAGCCATGGAACTGGCTGATCGTCGGCGGCACCTATACCGAGGAAATCACGCGCGAAGCGGCGCAGCTGCGCAACCGCTACGCCGTGCTGGGCCTGATCGCGCTGGTGCTGTTTGCCGTGCTGCTGTTCCTGCTGGTGCGCTCGGTGGTGTCGCGTCCGCTGGCGCGCGCCGAGGAAGCGGCCGAGCGTATCGCCGAAGGCGACCTGGACGTGCATCTGGCGATCGACAACAAGGACGAGATCGGCCTGGTGCTGCGCTCGCTGAACAATATCAGCCACAGCCTGTCCGGCGTGGTTGGCCAGGTGCGTCGCGGCGCCGAGCAGATCACCACCGCGTCGAGCGAGATCGCGCACGGCAACCTGGACCTGTCGCAGCGCACCGAGGAACAGGCCTCCAGCCTGGAAGAAACCGCGGCCTCGATGGAAGAACTGAGCAGCGCCGTCACGCAGAACGCCGAGAACGCCTCGCAAGCCAACCAGATGGCGCTGGCCGCCTCGGGCGTGGCCGCCAAGGGTGGCGAGGTGGTGGCGCAGGTGGTGGCAACCATGGGGTCGATCAATGATTCGTCGCGCAAGATTGTCGACATCATTTCGGTGATCGACGGCATCGCCTTCCAGACCAATATCCTGGCGCTGAACGCCGCGGTGGAAGCGGCGCGCGCCGGCGAACAGGGCCGCGGCTTCGCGGTCGTGGCGTCGGAGGTGCGCAACCTGGCGCAACGCTCGGCCACCGCCGCCAAGGAAATCAAGGTGCTGATCGACGACTCCGTCACCAAGGTGGAGACCGGCAGCAAACAGGTGGAACAGGCCGGCGCCACCATGAAGGAAGTGGTCGACAGCGTGCGCCGCGTGACCGACATCATGGCCGAGATCAGCCACGCCAGCGAAGAGCAGCGCGCCGGCATCAGCCAGGTGCACGAAGCGGTCACCCAGATGGACCAGGTGACGCAGCAGAACGCCGCGCTGGTGGAGGAAGCGGCCGCCGCCGCGCAAGCGCTGCAGGACCAGGCACATGAGCTGGAAGACGTGGTCAAAATCTTCAAGCTGGCACAATAACCCCGAACCAAGGGGTCTGACCCCATGCGGGGTCAGACCCCGGCCGCGGCGCTGTGCGGGTTGCGCGGGTGCCGCGCACACCAGGTCACAGGCCGCCCCGCCGCCCCTTGAAAACAGCGGCGGCTTTTTTCTTTTATAATTGCCGGATGCGTATTCTTTTCCAGCAGCGGCGTTTGACCAGCCTGATCGTCTCCCTGGCGATCCTGCTGAACCTGTGCGCGCCGGCGATCAGCCATGCGATGAGCGCGCTGTCGGCCACTCCGCTGGCCCTGGAGATCTGCAGCGCCACGCCCAACGCGACTGCCGGCAAGCGCGCGCCAGCCGGCCTGCCCGCGCACGGCGTCAAGCACTGCATGCTGTGCGCCGTGCACGCCACCGGCGCTGCGCCGCCGCCCGCTGAAGCCGGCCTGCTGGCCGTGCTGGAAGGCCACGACGCCTATCCCGCGCTGCGCGCCGCCGCAGCGCCGCAACACCTCATCTGGTCCGACGCGCAACCGCGCGGCCCGCCTGCCGCAGCCTGATCCCGTCCGCCGCACCGCCGCGCCCTGCCCGGCGCGCCGTGCCCCGCAACATCCGCTCTACAGGATTATCTATGCAACGCCGTCAATTCATTTCGTCGTTGGCCCTGCTGCCGCTTGCCGCCGGCAGCGCCCACGCCGCATCCGGCTTCACCGCCCTCGACATCACCGGCAGCGCCATCGGCCCGGACTACCAGCTGTTCTATGGCGATGGCAAGCCCGCCTCGCTGCGCGACTTCAAGGGCAAGGTGGTGATGCTGTTCTTCGGCTTCACCCAATGCCCGGACGTCTGCCCCACCGCGCTGGCGCGCTCGGTGGAAATCAAGCGTCTGCTGGGGCCGGATGGCGACAAGCTGCAAGTCGTCTTCGTCACCGTCGACCCGGAGCGCGACACCGCGCCGCTGCTGGCCGAGTACATGCACGCCTTCGATCCCACCTTTGTTGCCGTGCGCGGCAACCTGGAGCAGACCGCCAAGGCCGCCAAGGACTTCAAGATTTTTTACCGCAAGGTGCCCAGCGGCAGTTCCTACACCATGGACCACACCGCCCTCACCTACGTGTTCGACGCCAGCGGCAAGATCCGCCTGGCGATGAAGCACGCCGAAACCGCCCAGCAATGCGCCGACGACCTGCGCCTGCTGATGCATCCCAAGAAAGAAACTGGCTTCCTGAAAGGACTTTTCCAATGAAAAAACTACTCTCCCTGCTGTTGATGGCCGCCCTGCCGGCGCTGGCCCAGGTCACCGTCGGCGAACCATGGGTGCGCGCCACCGTGGCCGCGCAAAAAGCCACCGGCGCCTTCATGACGCTGACCTCGACCCAGGCCACCAGGCTGGTCGGCGTCAGCTCGCCGGTGGCCGGCGCGGTCGAAGTGCACGAAATGAAAATGATGGACGACATGATGAAGATGCGCCAGCTGCAAGCGCTGGACCTGCCGGCCGGCCAGGCGGTCAAGCTGGCGCCGGGCGGCTACCACCTGATGCTGCTGAACCTGAAGCAGCCGCTGAAGGAAGGCGACAAGGTGCCGCTGACGCTGGAAATCGAAGACGCCCAGAAGGTGCGCAGCAAGGTCGTCGTCGAAGCACCGGTCAAGCCGCTCAACGCAGCACACTGACCGCCCACCAGGCCAGTCCGGCAATCAGCAGATAAGGCCACGACCGCAGCGAGATTTTCCAGTCCGTGGTCGAGGGCCAGCATGCGAGGAATTGTGGCGCCACGGCAAACGCCAGCGCCACGTCCAGCCACTGGAAATGCAGGCCGCTGCGGGTGCGCCACCAGGCCACCATGAACGGCAGCACCACCACCGCGAACGGCGCCAGCGCCGACGGCGCCGCGTTGTACCAGCGCACCCGCGTCAAACGCACCGATCCCAATTCCCAGCCCTGCCCGATGCGGCGCGGTATCACCGTGAAGGCGGCCGGCCGCGCGCCCGTCACCAGGCCGGCGACGAAGTGCGCCAGCTCGTGGCAGATGGTGCCGGCCAGCGTGAACAGGAAAAAGAAGGGATGCCGCGCCGACAAGGCGCGGATCAGCAGCGCCAGCAACAGGGACGGCGCCAGATACATCAGGATGTCGCGATGGTCGCAGAACCACGAAGGCGCCAGCACGCTGCATTCAAACAGGCTGCTCATGCGGCATCCTCGCACGGCGCCGGAACGGCGTCAATTCTGCCCCCAATGAGGGAGGTATCGCCTGCCAGTTCAAGGGATTGCGCCTGGGCGCGGCGTGCCTACAATCTGCGATCCTCCCCTCATTGCGAGAACATATCATGCAAGATTTACTGACTCCCCAAAACGCCGCCCTGGTGCTGCTCGACCAGCAGGCCGGCCTGCAATTCGCCGTGCAATCGATGGAGCGCCAGACGCTGCTGAATAATTCGGTGGCGCTGCTGGAATCGGCGCTGGCGTTTTCGCTGCCGATGGTCGTCAGCACCTCGGCCAGCAAGGTGTACAGCGGCCCGCTGCTGCCGGACCTGCACGCGCTGATTCCCGACCATCCGGTGCTGGAACGGCGCAATATGAACGCCTGGGAAGACCCGGCGGTGAAGGCGGCGATCGAAGCGACCGGCCGCAAGAAACTGATTTTCTCCGGCATGCTGACGGAAGCGTGCATCAGCTTCGCGGTGCTCAGCGCGCTGGCGGAAGGCTATGAATGCTATGTGGCGGGAGATGCCTGCGGCGGCCTGACGCTGGTGGGTCATGACCTGGCCTTGCAACGCATGGCGGGCAAAGGTGCGCAGCTGACCAGCTGGGTGCAGGTGCTGCTGGAGTTGCAGCGCGACTGGACCCGTCATGACACCTATGACGCGGCGCGCGCGGTGATCGAGAAGAATGGCGGCGGCTACGGGGTGGGACTGCGCTACGCCAGGCAGATGCTGCCGCCGCTCTCTTAATAAGCACCCCAAAACGAAAGGGTCTGACCCCGTACGGGGTCAGACCCTGGCCGCAGCGGTGTGCGGGTTTCGCGGGTGCCGCATACTGTTACTGCTGGTACGCGGCTCCGCCTGGCTTTTAACCCTTATACCGCATCCAGCGCGGCATTGAAGGTCGCGCTAGGACGCATCACTGCTTCGGTCTTGACCGGATCCGGCTGGTAGTAACCGCCGATGTCCATGGCCTTGCCCTGCACGCTGTTCAGCTCTTCCACGATCTTGGTTTCGTTTTCCGACAGCGTTTTAGCCAGCGGCGCGAACTTGGCGGCCAGCTCCGCGTCTTCGGTCTGCGAAGCCAGCGCCTGCGCCCAGTACAGCGACAGGTAGAAGTGGCTGCCACGGTTGTCCAGCTCGCCGGTACGGCTCGATGGCGATTTGCTGTTGTCCAGCAGCTTGCCGGTCGCTTCGTCCAGGGTCTTGGCCAGCAGCTTGGCTTTACTGTTGCCGAACTTGATGCCCAGCTCTTCCAGCGACACCGCCAGCGCCAGGAACTCGCCCAGCGAATCCCAACGCAGGTGGTTTTCTTCCACCAGCTGCTTGACGTGCTTGGGAGCCGAACCGCCGGCGCCGGTCTCGTACATGCCGCCGCCCGCCATCAGCGGAACGATCGACAGCATCTTGGCCGAGGTGCCCAGTTCCAGGATCGGGAACAGGTCGGTCAGGTAGTCGCGCAGGATGTTGCCGGTCACCGAGATGGTGTCCAGGCCGCGCGACACGCGCTCCAGGGTGTAACGCATGGCGCGCACTTGCGACATGATCGAGATTTCCAGGCCCTTGGTGTCGTGCTCTTTCAGGTAGACCTGTACTTTCTTGATGACTTCGTTTTCGTGCGGACGGTATGGGTCCAGCCAGAACACGGCCGGCATGCCGGAGTTGCGGGCGCGGGTCACGGCCAGTTTCACCCAGTCGCGGATCGGTGCGTCCTTGACCTGGCACATGCGCCAGATGTCGCCGGCTTCCACGGTCTGGGTCAGCAGCACTTCGCCGGTGGCCAGGTCGGTGATGTTGGCGATGCCACCTTCGGCGACTTCAAAGGTCTTGTCGTGCGAGCCGTATTCTTCGGCTTGCTGCGCCATCAGGCCGACGTTCGGCACGGTGCCCATGGTGGTCGGGTCGAAGTTGCCGTGCCATTTGCAGAAGTTGATCATCTCCTGGTAGATACGGGCAAAGGTCGACTCCGGCATCACGGCCTTGACGTCGGCGGTGCGGCCATCGGCGCCCCACATTTTGCCGCCGATGCGGATCATCGCCGGCATCGATGCGTCGACGATCACGTCGTTCGGCGAGTGGAAGTTGGTGATGCCCTTGGCCGAATCGACCATGGCCAGCTTCGGACGGTGTTCCAGGCAGGCGTGCAGGTCTTTCAGGATCTCGTCCTTCTGCGACGCCGGCAGCTTTTCGATTTTCTCGTACAGGTTGGCCATGCCGTTGTTGACGTTCACGCCCAGCTCGTCGAACAGCTTGGCGTGTTTTTCAAACGCGTCCTTGTAGAAGATGCGCACGCAGTGACCGAACACGATCGGGTGCGACACCTTCATCATGGTGGCCTTGACGTGCAGCGAGAACATCACGCCGGTTTTGTAGGCGTCGTCGATTTCTTTCTCGTAGAAGTCCAGCAGCGCTTTCTTGCTCATGAACATGCTGTCGATGATCTCGCCGGCCTGCAGCGACACCTTCGGTTTCAGCACGATGGTCTTGCCGGTGCTGGTGATCAGCTCCATCTTGACGTCACGGGCCTTGTCCAGGGTCATGGACTTTTCACCGTGGTAGAAGTCGCCATTGTGCATGTGCGACACGTGAGTGCGCGATGCCTGGCTCCATTCGCCCATCGAGTGCGGGTGCTTGCGGGCGTATTCCTTGACAGCTTTTGGCGCGCGGCGATCGGAATTGCCTTCGCGCAGCACAGGATTCACGGCCGAACCGGTGCACTTGCTGTAGCGGGTGCGCAGGGCTTTTTCTTCGTCGGTCTTCGGATCGTCCGGATAGTCCGGCAGCTTGTAGCCCTTGCCTTGCAGTTCGCGGATGGCCGCTTGCAGCTGGGCCACCGAGGCGCTGATATTAGGCAGCTTGATGATATTGGCTTCCGGATTCTGGGTCAGTGCGCCCAGTTCGGCCAGCGTGTTCGGTACTTTTTGCTCGTCGGTCAGGAACTCAGGGAACTCAGCCAACACGCGCGCCGCGACGGAGATGTCGCTCGGCACGACGTCGATGCTCGCCGGTGCAGTGAACTTCTTAATAATAGGCAGCAGGGAATAGGTTGCCAGCAGTGGCGCTTCGTCAGTCAGCGTGTAGATGATTTTTGAATTTTGTGTTGCCATTTTCATTCCCTCGTAATCAATCGGTGCTTTGGAGTTACTTCCGCCCGTTATTCTAAACCCTTGTAACAAGATTTGTGCAAACGATGCCACGGTATTCATCAGCTCTCTTGTCATCATACAACCGTGGCGCGCACCGCCGTGGTGCGTGTGTATAGAAATCAACAAGTTAAACGTTTACTAGCAAGGTGCGAGCAGATATGCAGTTGTATGATGTCCGATATCTGAGCTATGATCGTCGCACCAAAAGTAAGGAGACCGCATGACCACGCAACAACCCCAAGCCACCCGAGTACGGTGGATGATCCTCGCCATCCTGTTTGCCATCACCACGATTAACTATGCCGACCGCGCCACCATCGCGATCGCCGGCCCCGAGCTCAAAAAGCTGCTGGGCCTCTCCCCTGTACAGATGGGCTTCGTGTTTTCCGCGTTTGCCTGGTCCTACGTGCTGGCGCAATTGCCGGGCGGCTGGCTGCTGGACCGTTTCGGTTCCAAGATCACTTACTTCTTCAGCATCTTCCTGTGGTCGGTGTTCACCATGCTGATGGGCACGGTCGGCTTCCTGTCCGGCGCTGCGGCGGTGACCACGCTGTTCATCCTGCGCCTGCTGATCGGCGCGGCCGAAGCGCCGTCCTTCCCGGGCAACTCGCGCATCGCCTCGGCCTGGTTCCCGACCGCCGAGCGCGGCACGGCGGCGGCCATCTTCAACTCGGCGCAGTATTTCGCCACCGTGCTGTTCGCCCCGATCATGGGCTGGCTGGTGCATACCTTCGGCTGGGAAAGCGTGTTCTTCGTCATGGGCGGCCTGGGCGTGATCATGGCCTTCATCTGGCTCAAGACCATCTACGGCCCGAAAGACCACCCGAAAGCCAATGCCGCCGAGATCGCCTATATTGAGGCGGGCGGCGCGCTGGTGGACCTGGAAAGCAAGGACAAGGTCGCCGCCACCACCAAGCTCGACACCTGGGCCTGCATCAAGCAGCTGCTGGGCAACCGCATGCTGCTGGGCGTGTACATCGGCCAGTATTGCATCAACACCCTGACCTACTTCTTCCTGACCTGGTTCCCGGTGTACCTGGTGACCGAGCGTCACATGACCATCCTGAAGGCCGGCTTCGTGGCCGCGCTGCCGGCGGTGGCCGGTTTCCTCGGCGGCGTGCTGGGCGGCGTGATCTCGGATCGCCTGATCAAGTCGGGCAAGACCCTGTCGGTGGCGCGCAAGACGCCGATCGTCTGCGGCATGCTGCTGTCGATGTCCATGATCATCTGCAACTACGTCGAGGCGGACTGGGTGGTCATCATGGTGATGTCGCTGGCCTTCTTCGGCAAGGGCATCGGCGCGCTGGGCTGGGCGGTGGTGGCGGATACCTCGCCGAAAGAAGCGGGCGGCATGAGCGGCGCGCTGTTCAACACCTTCGGCAACACGGCCGGCATCACCACCCCGATCGTCATCGGCTACATCCTGGAAGCGACCGGCTCGTTCGCCGGCGCGCTGGTGTTCGTCGGCGCCAATGCGCTGGTGACGGTGCTGTGCTACCTGCTCATGGTCGGCGAAATCAAGCGTTTTGAATTCAAGACGCCGGTGATGCGCGCCATCTAACTGTCCTTGCCGTGTCGGCGATGCCCCTCGGGACATCGCCGATCTCGCCTCAAATCCCCTTGATCTTGACGACCACGCTCACCAGCACGTCCGCCCTGTTCTCGACCACAAACACATTCCACCAGCTACCCTTGCTGCTGACGATCTGGCTGTGCCAGACAATGCTGGCGCCATCGGCCGCCATCGGGCTGTGCATGATCGGGTCGAACTGCACCCCATATACCAGGAACTTGTCGAGCGCGGCCACCGCGCGGTAGTCGCTCGCGCCCGGACTCAGCGAGATCTGCGTGTGGATGTAATCTTGCCCATCAGCAAAAGCGACGACTTTTGCCTCGTCGATGGTGTCGACCTTGAATTCAGTGCCCATGTGCATCTCCCCGTGTCGGTCAAAATATAAATATAACAATTACGGACGGGGGACGCCGTTCTGTTCAAAAGCACCCTGGGTGACAGCGCGAACGCTGATTTCATGTGAAAAGCCGTGCTGCCGGAGAATCTCCACCAGCTCCGCCGGCGCGCCGCCGAGGCGCAGGTTTTCGGCGATCCAGCCCTGCCAGTCGGGCGTCATGTCCACCGATTCCTCGGCCAGCGTGACGCCGGCGATGATTTTCGCCAGCAAGGCGTTGATGCGCCTGGTGTCGATCAGATGCTGCACCACCGGATGGCCGGAATACGGGAACGGGTACAGCGTGCAGTTGCCCAGCGCCGCCAGGCGGTGGGCGTGCATGGCGTCGAGGTTGACGGCTTCGGTGCTGTCCGGCTGGTCCGGCCGCGTGCCGAACAGGATGTGCATGTCCGGCAGCGCGCCGGCCTTGCGGCGGCCCAGCGCCTGCAGATCGTCGTAGCCGGACGGCGGCGGACTGGTCGCCAGGTCGCGCATCACCGACAGCCAGCGCCGTTCGTGGTACAGCAGGGCCTGCGCCGGATCGAGGAAAGACAGTGGGCCGAAGGCGACCACCTGCTGCACCTCCAGCAGCATGCCGTACATCAGCGCCGCATACGCGCCCATCGACTGGCCGATGGTGACCACCCGGCTGGGGCGGATCTCGCGGATCAGCGCGCGCAGGCCCTCGGCCGTTTCATCGGGATGCGCGCCGAGGCCGCCGATCTTGCGGTGATACCAGCTGTTGCCGGAGTCGCGCACCAGGATCTTGTTGAGGTGCCGCCCGCTGTGCTGCTCCAGCTTTTTCAGCCGCCCGTAGAAGTCGAAATCCGGCCGCTTGTCCCAGGCCACGAAACCGAACGCGATCACCAGCAGTTCGCCGGGCACCACGCGGTCGACCAGCACATCCTCGGTGCTGGTCCTGACGTGGCGGTTGTCGAGTGCGGGAAGATCGTTAAGCATGCACTGAAGCGTACCCTACCATGCTGTCAGCGTCCAGTATCGGCGCCGGCCGGCCGAACAGATACCCCTGGAAGGCGGTGCAGCCGATCGCCTCCAGCGCGGTCCACTGCTCCCGCGTTTCCACCCCTTCCGCCACCACCGCCAGGTCCAGGCTGTAGGCCAGGTTGACGATGGCGCGCACGATGCTGGCGGCGTGGCGCGAATGCAGCATGTCCTGCACGAAGGAGCGGTCGATCTTCAGCTGGTCGATCGGCAGCAGCTTCAGGTAGCGCAGCGAGGAATAGCCGGTGCCGAAGTCGTCCAGCGCGAAGCCGACGCCGTGCGCCCGCAGGGCCGCCATTTTGCCGATCACGTCGTCCATGTCGGTGAGCAGCATGCTCTCGGTCAGTTCCAGCTTCAGCAGGCGCGGGTCGGCGCCGGTGCGCTGCAAGACCATCAGCACCTGGTCGATGAAGCCCGGCTGGCGGAACTGCCGCGCGCTGACATTCACCGCCATGGTCAGGTGCGCGGTGGGCGCCGAGGCGGCCCAGTGCACCAACTGCAGGCAGGCCGCCTCCAGCACCCATTCGCCAAGCTCCAGGATCAGCTCCGACTTCTCGGCCTGCGGAATGAACTCGGCCGGACCGATCTCGCCGCGCTGCGGATGGGTCCAGCGCAGCAGCGCCTCCACGCCGGTGACCCGCGCCGAGCGGTCGACCACCGGCTGGTAGCTCAGGTAAAGCTGCTGGCGGATCAGGGCCAGCCGCAAATCGGCTTCCAGCGCCGCCGACGCGTCCAGCGCCTGCTGCATGCGCGGATCGAAGAAGCGCCAGGTGGCGCGGCCGTCGGCCTTGGCTTCGTACATGGCCATGTCGGCGTGGCGCAACAGGTCGCCGATCGCATGCGGGCCGGCGCCGAACAGCACCACGCCGATGCTGGGCGTGGTGCGCACGTCGTGCCCGTCGAGCACATAGGCGCTGCTCAACGCCTCCAGCACCTTCGACGCCACCGCCGCCGCGCCCGCCGTGGCGGCGCCCTCGTCGTCGCCGAGGTCTTCCAGCAGGATGACGAATTCATCGCCGCCCAGGCGCGCCACCGTGTCGCTCGAGCGCGTGACCTGCTGCAGCCGTTGCGCCACCATTTGCAGCAGGTAGTCGCCCATGTCGTGCCCCATCGTGTCGTTCAGGGACTTGAAGTTGTCGAGGTCGATGAACAGCACCGCGCCATGGTTGGCCGTGCGCGCCGACTTGGCGATGGCGTGGTGCAGACGGTCCATCAGCAGGCGGCGGTTCGGCAGCTGGGTCAGGCCGTCGTAGAACGCCAGGTGGGTGATCCTGGCTTCCGCCTCCTTGCGCTGGCTGATGTCCATGCGCGTGCCCAGCATGCGCAGCGGCGCGCCATCCGCCGCCCGCTCGACGATCGTGCCGCGGCTTTGCAGCCAGACCCAGTGGCCGCCGCGGTGGCGGATGCGGTATTCGATATCGTAGCGCTGGCTGTTGCCGGCCAGGTGTTCCGCCAGGGCGATGTCGAGCCCCGGCAAATCCTCGGGGTGGATCTGCCGGCGCCAGTCGTTCAGTGCGGCCTTGTCGTCGCTGGTGTAGCCCAGCATCTCAGCGCCGCGCACGTCCACGCTGCGGAAGTCGGCGCGCATGTCCCATTCCCACAGGCCGAGGCTGGCGCCGTCCAGCGCCGCCTCGACTTTTTGCGCGGACGCGCTCTGCGCGTCGGCCCAGGCGCGCGCCGCATCCTCGTGGACGCGGCGGCGGCGCTGCAACACCGCCATGCTGACGCCGGCGGTCGCGGCAAACAGCAGCCAGGCCAGGCCGCAGGTCCACGCCAGCCGATGCCAGCCGGCGTCGATGACCGCCTGGCTGCGGCCCAGGCTGACCACCAGCGAGCGGTCCAGCCGCAGCCCCGCCAGCCGCATCGAGCGCTGCACCACCAGCCGCTGCTCGCCGGCGCCGGTGGTGCCGGCCAGCACGCTCTCGGCCAGGCGGCTGCCGAGGTGGCGGCGCACGAAGGTGTCGGCAATCGCCGCTTCGCGCCGCATCGCCACCGGATCGGCCGGCACGTACAGCATGCGGCGGCCGCCGTTCTCGGTGATGGCGCTGTTCATGTCGGGCGCGTACAGCGCCGAGCGCATGACGGCGTCCAGGTAGGCCGGATTCAGCACCGCGCTCACGGCGCCGCCGCCGGGCACCGCCATGGTCAGCTTGAGATTGAACACGCCGGGCGTGATTTCATACGGCAGCGACATGTACAGCGTATCCGCGTCGCTGGCGGTGAGCGGCGGCGCCGGATAGCTGCCGGCCGGCGGCGCCGTCGTCAGCACCGGCGCGCCCGCGCGGTCCACCACTTCCAGGGCGCGCACGCCGGGCACGGCCCGTTCCAGCGATTGCAGCAGGATGCGCCGGCAGCCGTCGTCGCAGGCGCTGTCGGCCGCCAGCGTATGCCGTGCGCTGTTGAGGGCGCTGCGCACGCCTTCCAGCTGGTGCGTCAGGTTTTCATCGATGATCAGGGTCTGCAGGCGCATGCGCTCGACGTTGGAAGCGATCAGCAGCTGGCGCTCGTTCCAGACGAAGTAGCCCATCATCACGCCGGTCAGCACCAGCAGCGCGCCGAACATCGTCCATTCGGCCCGGGCCGTGCGAAACACCTGCTGCTTGCGGTCTTGACGCTCAAACATGATCGCTCCTCTGCGCTTGTATGTTCATGATGCGGTTGCCCGCTTCGATACCCCGCTGCACCAGCCCTTGCCCGGCCGGCAGCTGCGACTGCTCCCAGCGCCGCAGCGCGGCGTCGATGCCGCCGCCCTCGTCGCGCAGCAGCTCGGCCAGCACGCGCGCGTTGGCCGCCGCCTTGGC
>NZ_WKJN01000052.1 GCF_009674495.1 Duganella alba
CAGTATTACTCTTAGTACTTCTTGTGGAGCATTTAATGCTTTTAGTTTCGCGGCACCGAAGTACCGCGTGCACTTGCATCAAACGCCCACATTTATCGACTGTAAATTTTTAAAGATCTTGTTCGGTGTTGCTAGCTGAAGAAGCGTTTTGTTCATCAGCGAAGAGGCAAGATTATGAAGCGTTTCAACCATCTCGTCAAGCTCTTCTTTTTCCCGCTTCACTCTGCATTTGCATGCGTCGTTTCGTGAGGGACAGAATCATAACAAGGGCTGCGCAGTCTGGCAAGGGTAGAATGTTGGATTCTTCGATACACACGATAGATCCATGTCCATCTCCCCTACTCGCAACGACGCACTTGCCGCCCAACTCGACCACGCTATTAATAACAAGACCAAGCCACTGGGCAGCCTGGGCGTGCTGGAGACGCTGGCCAGGCAGATCGGCCTGATACAGAACACCCGCGACATTACGCTGACCAAGCCTTCCATATTAGTGTTCGCTGCCGACCATGGCGTGGTGGCCGAAGGCATCTCAGCCTACCCGCAGGACGTGACCTGGCAGATGGTCGAGAACTTCCTGGCGCGCGGCGCGGCCATCAACGTGCTGGCCGCACAAAACAACTGCGCGCTGCGCGTGATCGACGCCGGCGTCAATCACGACTTCGGGCCGCGCGACGGCCTGACCGACCGCAAGCTGGCGCACGGCACCCGCAACTTCGCCCAGGAACCGGCCATGAGCCGCGACCTGTGCCAGACCGCACTGGCCGCCGGCATGGCGCTGGCCTCGGAACTGGAAGGCAATGTGGTCGGCTTCGGCGAAATGGGCATCGGTAATACCACCGCCGCCGCCGCGCTGATGCACAAGCTGACCGGCATCCCGGTCGCGCAATGCGTCGGCGCCGGCACCGGCCTGTCGGCGGAAGGCATCCTGCACAAGCAGCGCGTGATCGAAGCGGCCGTCGCCAGGCACGCCCACGCCATCGAACCGCTGGACGTGCTGGCCACCTTCGGTGGCCTCGAAATCGCCATGATGGCCGGCGCCATGCTGAAAGCCGCCGAGCTGCGCAAAGTGCTGCTGATCGACGGTTTCATCGTCACCTGCGCGCTGCTGGTCGCGGCCCGCATGCACCCCGCGATTCTGGATTACTGCGTGTTCGCCCACTGCTCCGACGAAAACGGCCACAAACAGATGCTGGCCGCGCTGGACGCCAAGCCGCTGCTGAACCTCGGCCTGCGCCTGGGCGAAGGCACCGGCTGCGCGCTGGCGCTGCCGCTGCTGCACGCCGCCGTCAATTTCCTGAATCAGATGGCCACGTTCGAATCGGCCCAGGTCAGCGAAAAGTCGGAATAACGATGCATCAAGTCCGCCTGTTCTTCACCGCGCTGCAATTCTTTACCCGCCTGCCGATCCCGCGCTGGGTGGGTTTTGATCCATCGTGGCTGAACCAGGCGTCGCGCTATTTTCCGCTGGTCGGCGTGGTGGTCGCACTGATCACCGGCGCCGCCTACGCGCTGGCCGCGTGGTTCCTGCCGCCGCCGGTGGCGGTTGTCATTTCCACTGCGGCGGGCATCTACGCCACCGGCGCCTTCCATGAAGACGGCTTCGCCGACATGTGCGACGGCTTCGGCGGCGGCATGACGCAGGAGCGCGTGCTGGAGATCATGAAGGACTCGCGCATCGGCGCGTATGGCGCCATCGGCACCCTCTGCATGCTGGCGCTGAAGCTGGTGACACTGTCGATGCTGCCGCCGCTGGCCGCCATCGGCGCGCTGCTGGTGGCGCATCCCTTGTCGCGGTTGATGGCGACGTCGCTGATCTGGCGCCTCGACTACGCGCGCGCCGAAGGCAAGGCCAAGCCGCTGGCGCAAAAGATGAGCAGCGCCGAATTCCTGATCGCCGCCATCAGCGCCGCCCTGCCAGCGCTGGCCGTGGTCGCGCTGCGCTGGCTGCCGCCGGCCGCGCCGATCGCCGGCGTGACTGCTGCGATCATCGCCACCATCTGGCTGGCGCGTAAATTCGTTCGCCGCATCGGCGGCTACACGGGCGACTGCCTGGGCGCGGTCCAGCAGGTCACGGAGATCATGTTTTACCTGTGCGCGCTGGCCGCCATGCAGCATGGCGCGCTGCCGGTGTAAGCCATGCAGCTGATACTGGTCCGCCATCCGCAACCGCTGGTCGCGCCGGGTGTCTGCTACGGCAGCACCGACCTGGCCATCGCTCCCGGCCACCTGGAACAGACACTGGCCGCGCTCACGCTGCCGGCAAACCTGCCGATCTACTCCAGTCCCCTGCGCCGCTGCGCCGAACTGGCCGAACGACTGACGCCATCACCCCGCTACGACCAGCGCCTGGTGGAAATGCACTTCGGCGATTGGGAAATGCAGCCATGGGACGCCATCCCGCGCGCCGCCATCGACGCCTGGGCCGCCGACATGGTCCACTACCATCCCGGCGGCGGCGAAAGCGTGCTGCAAGTGGCCGAACGCATCGCCGCTTTTTATCGCGAGCTGACCCAAGACGCCATCATCATCTGCCACGCCGGCGCCATGCGCTTGCTGTTCGCCTGCCATGCCGGATTGCCGCCGGCGGCAATGGCTTTGCAGGCCGCGCAAACCGCCCATCAAATTCCCTACGGCGCCATGTTGACCCTGAAACCCGTATAATGCGAGGGTTTTGGTGCTCGCGCGTCTGTCCAGATGCGCAGTTAAACGGGAAACACGGAGCCGATCTCAATGGCCAACGTGTGCTGCCCCCGCAACGGTAAACAAGTGTCGCAGCGTTACGCGGCAAGCCTCCTCCAGCAACCACTGTGCCACGGCATGGGAAGGTGAGGTGGCCCGACTTGTCAGCCCGGATACCGGCCAAACCAGGTGGAAGTGAGCGCAACGCCTCGCTTCTTTACACAGTTGGCCCACGGGGACGTCGGCCAGCCGGAATTAACAGAAAATTATCATGACCCTTCGTATTTCCCGTCCTGCGGCCCTGTCGTCGCTGGCATTCGCCATGGCTGCCTGCTATGCGCACGCTGAACCAACCGATACCGTCGTCGTTACCGCCACCCGCACGCCACAGCCGCTGGCCAACGTCATCAGCGATACCATCACCATCGGCCCTGAGCAGATTGCCGCATCCGGCGCCGGCTCCATCGTCGACCTGCTGCAGCGCCAGCGCGGCATCGAGATCGCCCGCAACGGCGGCGCCGGCACCGCCTCCAGCGTCTACATCCGTGGCGCCAACAGCAACCAGAACATCGTGCTGGTCGACGGCGTGCGCATCGGCTCCTCGACCACCGGCGCCGCCAACTGGAGCGCCATCCCGCTGACCGCCATCGACCATATCGAAATCGTCTACGGTCCACTGAGCTCCCTGTACGGCGCCGACGCCATCGGCGGCGTGATCCAGATCTTCACCAAGAAAGGCAAGGGCGCGCCGGAAGTGACGGCCTTCGCCGGCTACGGCAGCGACAAGACGCGCGAAGCCGACGCCACCCTGTCCGGCGCCACTGGCGGTGAGCACAGCTTCAGCTACGCCATCAGCGCCGGCAAGGAAAAATCGGATGGCTTCTCGGCCACCCGCCCTGGCCTCTCCAGCTACAACCCGGACCGCGACGGCTACGACAAGGAAAACGTCTCCGGCCAATTCAGCCTGCAAGTGGCGCCTGGCTACGAAGCCGGCGCGCTGTTCTTGCACAGCAAACTGGAATCGCAGTACGACAACGGCGCTTCCGCCTACGACGTGCGCAGCAAGGCCGAACTGGAAAGCGCCGCCGTCTACGGCAAGGCCAAGTTCGTGCCGAACGTCGACACGCTGCTGCAATACTCGGAAAGCAAGGACAAGGGCCAGAACTGGGGCAGCGCCGCCGCTTCGGGCTACTCGCGCATCGACACCAAGCAAACCGACATCACGCTGCAAAACGATGTGCGCATCGGCGCAGACGTGCTGCAACTGCTGTACGACCACCGCAAGGAAGAAGTGTCGACCAACGGTTCGGAAGCGCTGAACCGCGACCGCACCACCAATTCGTGGGCCGCTTCGTACAACGCCCGCCGCGGCGCCAACCTGCTGAACGCCAGCATCCGCCGCGACAACGCGGTATACGGTTCGAAAAACACCGGCTCGATCGGCTACGGCTACGACATCAGCGCGCAGCTGCGCGCCACCGCCAGCTACGGCACCAGCTTCCGCGCGCCGACCTACAACGAGTTGTACTACCCAAGCTACGGTAACGTTAACAACAAGCCGGAACAGGGCAAGAACGCGGAAGTTGGCCTGCGCTGGGATGACGGCGTCAATGCCCTCAGCGCCAGCTACTTCCACAACCAGCTGACCAACCTGCTGGTCAACACCACGCCATGCCCGTTCGGCACCGCCGGCTATGCCTTCGGCTGCGCCTACAACGTCAACAAGGCGCTGCTGGAGGGCGTCACCATCGCCGGCGCCACCAAAGTGGCCGGCATCGACCTGGCCGCCAATCTCGACCTGCAGGATCCGAAGGACGACACCAGCGGCAAGCGCTTGCAGCGCCGCGCCAGGAAGCACGGCAACGTCACCGCCGACTATAGCATCGGCGCACTGAAGACCGGCGTGGAACTGGAGTTCTCGGGCGACCGTTATGACGACGCCGCCAACAAGGTCCGTCTGGGCGGCTACGGCCTGGTGAACCTGTACGCGACCTACACCTTCACCAAGGACTGGTCGGCGCTGGTCCGCTGGAACAACATCGGCGACAAGCAGTACGACCTGGCGCGCCTGTATGCGACGCCTGGTTCGAAGGTGTTTGCCGGCATCCGTTACGGCTACAAATAATGGTGTAACCTGCCGGAGTTGGATTCCTCGCTCCGGCAGTTTTTTTGAAAGCAGTGCATGCATTCTTTCTCCCGCAATCTGCGACAGCGCGCCGCCATCACCCTGGCCGGGTTGCTGCTGTTCGCGTTTGCCAGCCTGATTTTCTCGGGCATGACCGGTTCGGTCTCGATTCCCCTTTCCGATATTCCCGCAGCGCTCAATGAGCTGCTGCATGGCCAGAACTCCACGCTGGCGGCCACCCTGCTCGATCTGCGCGTCAGCCGCGCGGTCGCCGCCTTCGTCACCGGCGCCGCCCTGTCGCTGGCCGGCGTGATGATGCAGGCCTTGCTGCGCAATCCCCTGGCCGATCCCTATGTGCTCGGCATCTCAGCCGGCGCCTCCGTCGGCGCACTGGCCGCGCTGCTGTTCATGTGCGCCGCCTGGATGGTGGATGCCGCCGCATTCGGCGGCGCCGTCGCCGTCTCCATGATGCTGTACCTGCTGGCCCGGCGCGACCTGCGCGGCGGCACGGCGGCCGAAGGCGGCACCGCGCTGCTGCTGTTGACCGGCGCCATCCTGTCCTCCGCCTGCATGGCGCTGGTGACGCTGATGTTGTCCATTGCGCCGGAAAGCCGCCTGCGCAGCATGGTGTTCTGGATGATCGGCGATTTGTCCGGCACGCAGATGCGCTGGCTGCCGTGGATCGTGCTGTTCGCCGCGCTGGCCTTCGCGCTACGCAGCGCGCGCGCCATGAACGTGATGGCGCTGCATGCGGAAGCCGCCGCCACGCTGGGCATCCGCGTCGGCCCGCTGCGCAAAGGGCTGTTCTTCATCTCCGGCATGCTGACCGCGAGCGCCGTTACCAGCGCCGGCGCCATCGGCTTCGTCGGCCTGATCGTGCCACATGCCTGCCGCTTTGCGGTCGGCCCCGATCACCGCATCCTGATTCCGGCCGCCACCATCGCCGGCGGTTCCTTCCTGATGCTGGCCGATACGCTGGCCCGCACCGCCATCGCACCGCAGCAGTTGCCAGTGGGCGTGGTGACCGCGCTGATTGGCGCGCCGGTCTTCCTGTATCAACTACACCGGTTGCGCAAATGATCGCCACCCATCATCTCTCACTGAAAGCCGGCCAGCGCCAGCTGGTCACGAATCTCGACTGGCAGGTGCATGAAGGCGAATGCTGGAGCATCATCGGCCGCAACGGCGCCGGCAAGAGTACGCTGATGCGCGCGCTGGCCGGTCTGCGCGCGCCGGAAGCAGGCCATGTCACGCTCGGCGGCCGCACCTTGTCCGAGTGGCCGCTGGCCGAACTGGCGCGCCAGCGCGCCTTCCTGGCGCAAAGCCGCAGCGACGCGTTTTCCTACAGTGTGATCGAAACCGTGCTGTCGGCGCGCCATCCCTACCACGACAACCGCTACTGGGAAGACAGCGACGACCACGCCATCGCCATCAAATCGCTGGAAGCGATGGAAGTGGCGGACCTGGCGTCGCGCGACGTGCGCACCTTGTCCGGCGGCGAACGCCAGCGCGTGGCGATTGCCGCCATGCTGACGCAGGACACGCCGCTGCTGCTGCTCGACGAACCCGCCAATGCGCTGGATCTGGCGCATCAGGTCAGCGTCATGAGCATCCTGGCGCGACTGTGCCGCGAACAGGGCAAGACCGCCGTCATGATCGGCCACGACCTGACGCTGGCGCACAGCGTCTCCACCCATGCGCTGCTGCTGAAGGGCGACGGCCGCTGGCTGGCCGGCGCCAAGGAAGACGTGATGCGGCCGGAACTCCTCGGCGATTATCTCGGCCATCCGATCGACGTGATCCAGCACGGCAAGCGCAGTATCTTTATCCCGAAAGAGGACTCAGTATGAGCGACGACATCAACGAACGCCATCGCGTGCGCATGGAGCGCAAGAAGGCGATCATCGACGCCAAGATCGCATCCGCCGACAAACAGATCGGCATCATCATCGTCAACACCGGCAACGGCAAGGGCAAAAGCTCCAGCGCCTTCGGCATGGCGATCCGCGCGCTGGGCCACGGCATGAAAGTGGGCGTGGTCCAGTTCATCAAGGGCGCGCTGCAAACCGGCGAGGAACGTTTCCTGCGCCGCTTCCCGGAAGAGATCAGCTTCCACGCCATGGGCGAAGGCTACACCTGGGAGACGCAGAACCGCGAGCGCGATATCGCCAAGGCACAACTGGCGTGGGAGCAGGCCAAGATCTTCCTGGCCGATCCCGAGATCGGACTGGTGGTGTTCGATGAGCTGAACATCGCGCTCAAATACAAGTACCTCGACGTCGAGGTGGTCATCAACGACCTGCTGGCGCGGCCGCCGATGCAGCACGTGGTCATCACCGGCCGCGGCGCGCCGCCGGAGCTGATCGAGATCGCCGACACGGTCACTGAAATGGACGTGGTCAAACACGCCTTCAAGGCCGGCATCGGCGCACAGGCGGGGACGGAATGGTAAAGGCACTGCTGGTTGCCGCCGTCTCCTCGGGACAGGGCAAGACCACCGTCACCGCCGCGCTGGCGCGCAAGCTGGTCCGTCTGGGCAAGCGCGTGCGCGTCTTCAAATGCGGCCCGGACTTCATCGACCCGATGCTGCTGGAACGCGCCAGCGGCGCGACGGTGCGTTCGCTGGATCTGTGGATGGTCGGCCAGGAGCTGTGCAGCCAGCAGCTGTCGCAGGCCGCCGCCGAAGCGGACGTGATCCTGATCGAAGGCGTCATGGGCCTGTATGACGGCACGCCCTCTTCCGCCGACCTCGCGCGCGCCTTCGGCGTGCCGGTGATGGCGGTGATCGACGCATCGGCCATGGCG
Organism: Duganella alba; assembly: GCF_009674495.1. Lineage (GTDB taxonomy): Bacteria > Pseudomonadota > Gammaproteobacteria > Burkholderiales > Burkholderiaceae_D > Rugamonas > Rugamonas alba. Next base: position 7,613 of record NZ_WKJN01000052.1, read on the forward strand.
CAAACCGCCGGCGCGTTGGTGCACGGCCTGCGCGACTACGGCCCGGTGGAAATGGCTGGCGTGATCGCCAATCGCGTCGCCAGCGAAGGCCACGCGAAAATGGTGGCGGCCTCGCTGCGCGACATTCCGCTGTTCGGCACCCTGCCGCGCCAGGCCAAGTCGCTGCCCGAGCGGCATCTAGGCCTGGTTCTGCCGGGAGAAGTGACCGACATCGATCAGCTGCTCGACAACCTGGCTGACCAGCTGGTGTTCGATGAAACGGCTTGGGACAGCCTGCGTTCTGTCGATATCGTCACCACGGCGCCGGCGGCGCCGCAGGAGCCGCTGCTGGCCGGGAAAACCATTGCCATCGCGCGCGATGCGGCGTTCATGTTCATCTATCCGGCCAACCTGGACACGCTGCGCACCCTGGGCGCGACGCTGAAGTTTTTCTCGCCGCTGGCCGATGACGCCGTGCCGGCGGAAGCCGACGCGGTCTATCTGCCGGGCGGCTACCCGGAACTACATGCGGAGCAGCTGACGCAGGCGGCGACCTGGCAGACCTCGATCCGCGCTGTTCATGCGGCAGGTACGCCCATCGTCGCAGAGTGCGGCGGCATGATGGCGCTGGCCGATACCTTGGCCGACCAGAAAGGCGCGGTCTGGAATATGGCCGGTCTGCTGCCCGGCGCTGTGGCGATGCAGCCACGCCTGGCGGGCCTCGGGCCGCAAGGGCTGTCCACGCCGCAGGGCATCCTGCGCGGACACACCTTCCACTATTCCAGGCTCGATACCAAAGTGGAGCCGGCGGCGTACACTGTCAAACATCCCTCCGCTATACAGGGCGAAGCCTTGTACAGCGTCGGTTCGCTGACAGCTTCGTATTTTCACGCCTATTTCCCATCCAATCCGGCGGCAGTCGCCGCCTTGTTTTTGAGGAGTGAGACATGACACGTACACTGGTTCTGGGCGGCGCCCGTTCCGGCAAAAGCGCCTACGCAGAACGACTGGCCGCCGACTCGGGCAAGGAAGTCGTCTACATCGCCACCGCCACTGCCGGCGACAGCGAAATGGCCGCCCGCATCGCCCACCACCGCACCAGCCGTCCGGCCGAATGGACCACCGTCGAAGAGCCGCTGGCACTGGGCAACCAGCTGCTGCGCTGGTCTTCGCCGGACCGCCTGATCATGGTGGACTGCCTGACGCTGTGGCTCAGTAACCTGCTGTTCAGCGGCGGCCAGGAATATCCGGAAGTCGGCGAGATCACGCTGCCCGCACTGTTCCACGAACAGCAGGACATGCTGGCGAGCGCGCTGACCAAATGCGCCAGCGACGTGGTGCTGGTATCGAATGAAGTTGGCCTGGGCATCATGCCGATGGGCGCTGTGTCGCGCTGCTTCATGGATGAGCAGGGGCGCCTGAACCAGTCCGTCGCCGCCATCTGCGACCGCGCGGTATTTGTCGCCGCCGGCCTGCCGCTGGTGTTAAAAGGATAGCCGTGCTAAGTGGATTGAGCTTTTCCACCATCGCGCTGTTGATGGTGGCGGGTGTGCTGCTGGATTTGTGGTGGGGCGAGGTGCGCCGCTGGCATCCGCTGGTCGGCTTTGGCAATTGGTCGATTGTGCTGGAGCGCTGCCTGAACCAGGGCGGAATGCGTTTTGCGCGTGGCATGCTGGCATGGATGCTGGCCGTGCTGCCGCTTACCGCGCTGGCGGCGTTGCTGGTCTGGGCGCTGGCCGTGCCGCTGGCGCAGGCTGTAGCACACACGCTGATGCTGTACTTCTGCCTTGGCATGCGCAGCCTGCGCGACCATAACCTGCCGATCGCCGATGCGCTGGCCCACAACGACCTGGCCAACGCGCGGCGCCTGACCTCCTATATCGTCAGCCGCGATACCACCAGCGCCAGCGAAATCGAACTGACCAAGGCCAGCGCCGAATCGCTGCTGGAAAACGGCAATGACGCGGTATTCGGCACGCTGTTCTGGTTCATCGTCGCCGGCGGTCCCGGTGCGGTGCTGTTCCGCATGGCGAATACGCTGGATGCGATGTGGGGCTATCGCACGCCGCGTTTTCTGCAATTCGGCTGTTCCGCCGCCCGCATCGACGATGCGCTCAATTACATTCCTGCGCGCTTGACCGCGCTGTCCTATGTGCTGCTGGCGCCGGGCCTGCAAGGCAAGCGCCGCGCGTGGCAGTGCTGGCGCGCTCAAGCGCCGGCATGGGATAGTCCGAACGCCGGGCCAGTGATGTCCAGCGGCGCCGGAGCGCTTGGCGTGGAACTGGGCGGCGCAGCGATCTATCATGGCGAAGTGGAATACCGCCCGAGGCTGGGCCAAGGTCCGGCCGCAGTCGGCGCGGATATCAATCGCGCATGGCGGCTGGTCGCGCGCACCACGGTGTTGTGGCTGGCGGTTGCGTGCACCGCCGCCGCACTGATGGAGTACGCACATGCTTGAACATGGCGGCAATCTGCGCGACGCCGCAAAACGCTTCGGCCGCGACGACTGGCTCGATCTGTCGACCGGCATCAATCCGCGCTGGTATCCAGCGCCGCAGGTAGCGGACAACGCGTGGCACCGGCTGCCGGAGCCTGATCCTGCACTGGCCGCGGCGGCCGAGGCTTTCTACAACGCACCGAAAATGCTGCCAGTGGCCGGCACGCAGGCGGCGATTCAGGCACTGCCGCGATTGCGCATGCCTTCGCGCGTCGCGGTCAGCGCGCCGTCGTATGCGGAGCATGCGCACCACTGGGCCAGCCACGGTCACACGATGACGCTGACGCCCTACACGGAGCTGGGCGCCGCCGTCGCACACAACGATGTGGTGGTCGTCGTCAATCCGAACAATCCTACCGGCGAGACTGTGCCGGCGACGCAGCTGCTGCAATGGGCCGACCAACTGGCCGCGCGCGGCGGCTGGCTGGTGGTGGACGAAGCATTCGGCGATACCGCGCAGGACAACAGCGTGGCCGCGCACAGCGGCCGTCCTGGATTGATCGTACTGCGCTCGGTCGGAAAATTCTTCGGCCTTGCCGGCATCCGGCTGGGCTTTGTGGCCGCCCATGCGGATCTGCTGCGCGAGCTGGCGGACCAGCTGGGGCCATGGACCATCAGCGGCCCGGCGCAACAGATCGCCACGGCGGCGCTGACCGACCAAACCTGGCAAACCAATACGCGCGCCGAACTGCACGCCAGCGGCGAACGTCTGCACACGCTGCTCGCCGCACATGGCATCGACGCCACGGGCACACCGCTATTCCAGTGGTGGCCCGAATCGCAGCCGGAAGCCTTCTGGCAGCACATGGCGGAGCGCGGCATCTGGGTACGACTTTTCACGCACGCGGCACGCGGCATCCGCCTCGGCCTGCCGCCGGATGAAGCAGGCTGGCAGCGCCTGCAAGCAGCACTTACCGAATGGACCCACAAATGAAAAAACTCCTCCTGGCAGCAGCACTGTTTGCCGCCGCCGTCGCCGCCAACGCGTCGCCTGTGACCGTGCGCGATGACGACGGCAATGTCGTCACGCTGCCCAAACCTGCGCAACGCGTCATCGCCATGGCGCCGCATGTGACCGAGCTGCTGTTCGCCGCCGGCGCGGGCGACAAGATCGTTGGCGCCGTCACCTACAGCGACTACCCGGAAGCGGCCAAGAAAATCCCACGTGTCGGCGACAACCGGCTGATCGACATGGAACGCGTGGCCGCCATGAAGCCGGACCTGATCGTCATCTGGATGCATGGCGGTTTCGAACGCCAGATCGAAGGACTGCGCAAGCTGGGCATCCCCCTGTTCCACAGCGAGCCGGCCAAGCTTGACGCCATCGCCGACAACGTCGAGCGCCTTGGCCAGCTGATGGGCACCGAGTCTGTCGCCAACGCCACCGCCGCCGACATCCGCCAGCAGTTCGCCGCGCTGACCAAACAGTACGCCAGCCGTCCGCCGGTGCGCCTGTTCTACCAGGTCTGGGACAAACCGCTGTACACCTTGAGCAGCAAATCCATCGTCAGCGATTCGATCCGCCTGTGCGGCGGCGTCAACATCTTCGCCGACCAGAAGGTCACCGCGCCGGTGGTCAGCATCGAGGCCGTGCTGCAGGCGAACCCGGAAGCCATCATCGGCACCAGTGAAAAAGACTACGGCAGCGTCGACCTGTGGAAGCCCTATGGCACGCTGCTGGCGGTCCAGAACAGCAACCTGTTCCGCTTGCAGGGCGACCTGCTGAACCGCGCCGGCCCGCGCATGGTCGCCGGCACCAAGGCGCTGTGCGAAAAAATCGACGAAGCCCGCCAGCACCGCAAGAATTGATATGTCATTCCCCTACTCCACCCTGATGGTTCAGGGCACCACCTCGGACGCCGGCAAGAGCACGGTGGTGGCGGCGCTCTGCCGCCTGCTCAAACGCCAGGGCGTGCGCGTGGCGCCGTTCAAGCCGCAGAACATGGCGCTCAACAGCGCGGTCACTGCGGACGGCGGCGAGATCGGCCGCGCGCAGGCGCTGCAAGCGATTGCCGCCGGCGTCGCGCCGCATACCGACATGAACCCGGTGCTGCTCAAGCCATCGAGCGACATCGGCGCGCAGGTCATCATCCACGGCAAAGTACGTGCCGAGATGAACGCCCGCGACTACCACCAATACAAGACCGTCGCCATGCAGGCGGTGATCGAATCACATGACCGCCTGCTGCGGCAATACGATTGCGTGGTGGTGGAAGGCGCCGGCAGCCCGGCCGAAATCAACCTGCGCTCGCGCGACATCGCCAACATGGGCTTTGCCGAAAAAGTCGACTGCCCGGTGATACTGGTGGCGGACATCGACCGTGGCGGCGTGTTCGCCCACATCGTCGGTACGCTGGCCTGTCTGTCGGAGAGCGAGCGCAGACGCACGATCGGCTTCGTCATCAACCGCTTCCGTGGCGACATCAAGCTGCTGGAGCCGGGCCTGGAATGGCTGGAACAGCAGACCGGCAAACCGGTGCTGGCGGTGCTGCCCTACCTGCACGGCCTGTTCCTTGATGCCGAAGACGCCGTGCAGCCGGTGCAGGCTTCGCGCGGCGCTTTCCGTGTCGTGGTCCCCAGCCTGCCGCGCATGAGCAACCACACCGATTTCGACGCGTTGCGCGCCCATCCCGACGTCGACCTGCACTTCGTCCGCGAAGGCCAGCCGATACCGGCGGCGGACCTGATCATCCTACCCGGCAGCAAGAACACGCGCGGCGACCTGGCGTGGCTGCGCGCGCAAGGCTGGGAACAGCAGATCAACCGTCACCTGCGCTACGGCGGCAAAGTGATCGGCGTCTGCGGCGGCTTCCAGATGCTGGGCCGCGACGTCACCGACCCGCTGGGCATGGAAGGCAAGGCTGGCGCCTCGCCCGCCCTCGGCCTGCTCGACATGAGCACCGAAATGAGTCCGGACAAGCGGCTCACGCAAGTCCGGGGCGTGTGCGCCTTCGGCGCCGGCGACGCTCCTGTCAGCGGCTACGAAATCCACATGGGCGTTTCGACAGGCAGCGCGCTGGCCACACCAGCCTTCTTCATCGACGGTCGCCCGGAAGGCGCGCTGTCGGCGGACAGCCAGATTCTCGGCACCTACCTGCATGGCCTGTTCGACACGCCACAAGCCATCAGCGCCCTGTTGCGTTGGGCCGGCCTCGACTCGGACAACACCGTGGACACCTCCGCCCTGCGCGAAGCCAGCCTGGATCGCATCGCCGACGCCGCCCAGCCACTCCTCGACGCACTGATCGCACTCAAATGAATCCGCATGCCTACACCGACGCCGAAATCTCCGGCGTCTACCGCGCCATCCGCGAACGCCGCGATGTACGCCACTTCAAAACCGATCCGCTGGAACCGGGACAACTGGAACGCTTTCTCGGCGCGGCCCACAATGGCCCCAGCGTCGGCTACATGCAGCCATGGCGCTTTGTCCGCATCACCGACCAGGCGCTGCGCGTCCGCATCCACCAGCACGTGAACGAAGAGCGCATCAAGACCGCTGAAGCGCTGGGCAAGCGCGCCGACGAATTCATGAAACTGAAAGTGGAAGGCATACTGGAATGCGCGGAAGTGCTGGTGGTGGGCCTGATCGACAAGCGCGATCAATACGTTTTCGGCCGCCGCACCATGCCGGAGATGGATCTGGCCTCCGCCGCCTGCGCGCTGCAGAACTTCTGGCTGGCCGCCCGCGCGGAAGGCATCGGCGCCGGCTGGGTATCGATGTTTGATCCCCAGCAGCTGCGCGACATCGTCGGCATGCCGGAAGGCAGCCAGCCGATCGCCGTGCTGTGCGTCGGCCATGTGCACGAATTCTACACCGCCCCCATGCTGGAACTGGAAAAATGGGACCAGCGCCGCCCGCTCGGCGACATCCTGTTCGAAAACCGCTGGGATCAACCGGCTTAGCCAGCCTGGCACTCCTCCAAGCGGCGGTTGCCCGGCCCGGCCAGCACGCGCAGGCTGCGTTCCGTCGCCGCCGTGAACTCGTGGTGGAACACCGTATCGACAAAGCGCCAGTCGCAGCGCACCTGCTCGTGGCTGGCGGTGACGATCATGTAACCGCGCTTGCTGGTCTGCGCGTAGTACAGCGGCTCAATCAGGTCCACCATCATGTTCGCCACATCTTCCGGATCACGGTCCGGATACGCGCCTTCCATGCCGGGCGATGACACCGACGCCGTCGCAAACTCCACGCCCACCTGCCTGCCCTGTGCATCGTGCAGGTCGCTGGCCCAGGCGTTGTGCGTATCGCCCGCCAGCACCACCAGGTTCTTGCGGTGCTTCAGCATCATCTCGAACACCTGCTCGCGGTCGGCCTGGTAGCCGTCCCAGGAATCCAGGTAGCACGGCAAGGTCGCGCCGGACAGCCAGCGCTTCTCCTTCTCGTTCACGCAGGACGGATCGGCGGCGGCGCGCTTCTTCAACGCCGAAAAATCACTGCGGTTGCACTCGCCCATGACCACGGCGGTGGGATACTCCATGCGCGCCATCAGCACCTGCTGACCCAGCATCTGCCAGCGCGCGTTCGAGCGGCTGACCTGTCCTTCCAGCCACGCCATCTGTTCATGGCCGATCATCTGCCGGCGCGGCGAGCACACATCCTGCTTGTACTTCTCCACGTCGAAGTGTTTGTGTTCGTCGTAGTAGGACGACATCATCAGTTGCTGGTCACGCGCGATCAGGCGCGTGTCCAGCATGTGCAGCGAGACGATGCCGCCGAAATCGAACGAGCGGTAGATCTTGTCAGGCGCCGACATGTCCGGCACGCGGATCGGCATCCACTCGTGATACGCGGTCAGCGCCGCCTGCTTGCGCAGCGCGAACGGCCCGTACTTGCCGTCCTTGTGGTCGACCGAGCCATCGCGCCAGGTGTCGTCGGCGAACTCGTGGTCGTCCCACACGGCGATGAAGGGCATGGCCGCGTGCACCGCCTGCAGATCCGGATCGGAGCGGTACTGCGCATAGCGGCGGCGGTAATCGTCCAGCCGCAGCAGCAGTTCGCGCGGCTCGGACACGCGGCCCAGCGTCTCGGCATTGCCGCAGGCGTAGCCGGTACTTTCGTATTCGTAGATGTAGTCGCCGATGTGCAGCGCGGCGTCGATATCGTTCTGGCGCGCCGCGTCGGCGTAGACGTTGAAGTAGCCGGCCGGATAGTTCGAGCAGGAGAACACCGCCAGCCGCACCTGCCGCACATCCGCGCGCGGCAGCGTCTTGGTGCGGCCCACCACCGACTTCTCGCTGTCGACGGCAAACTGGTAATAGTAGACATGCCCCGGCAGCAGGCCGGCGGCATCCACCTTCACCGTGTAGTCCTTGTCCTCGGAAGTGACCACGCTGCCATGCGCGACCACCTGCTGCATGGCCGGATCGGTCGCCATCTGCCAGCGCACGGCGACATCGCCGGCGCGCGCCGGCGTCACGCGCGTCCACAGGATCACGCGATCGTTTAATGGATCGCCGCTCGCCACGCCATGCCGGAAGCCGGCCGCCACGCCATCGCCCAAGCCGGAAGCCGTGCTGGTGCAGCCGCCCAGGCCCGCCGCGCTCACGCCCAGCAGCGCAGTGGAAGCGGCCATCTGGCGGATAAAGGTGCGGCGTGGTGGCTTGATATCCATATGCTCTCCCGTAGGCCATAGCGATGCCCGCAACTTACGCCCGATACATGACGCCCTTATGACGACAGTGTTTGTTTTGTGTGACAATCACACCTATGAATGCCACCTCCTCCGCCAAGCGCTACCTGCCCTGGGTTGTCGCCACCACCCTCTTCATGGAGCAGCTGGATTCGACGGTTGTCAATACCGCCATCCCGGCGATGGCCGCCAGCCTGCAAGTCACGCCACTGAGCCTGAAGGCCGTGGTCACCAGTTATATTCTCAGCCTGGCCGTGTCGATCCCGGTCAGCGGCTGGATGGCGGACCGCTTCGGCACGCGCCGCGTGTTCATGACCGCGATTGCCATTTTCACCATCGCCTCGGTGCTGTGCGGCCTGTCGGTCAATTCGCCGATGCTGGTGGCGTCACGCCTGCTGCAAGGCTTCGGCGCGGCGATGATGATGCCGGTCGGGCGCCTGACCATCGTCCGCACCTTCCCCAAGAACGAGCTGCTGGCGGCGATGAATTTCGTCATCATCCCGGCGCTGATCGGTCCTCTGCTCGGCCCCACCATCGGCGGCTTGATCGTGCACTGGATGACGTGGCGCGACATCTTCTTCATCAACGTGCCGGTGGCGCTGGTGGCGCTGTTCCTGGCGCACCGCCACATGCCGGACTATCGCGAAGAAAATACCCGGCCGCTGGACTTCATCGGCCTGGTGTTGTTCGGCACCGGTATCGCGCTGTTGTCATGGCTGCTGGAGGTATTCGGCGAACATAAGCTGGATGTGACCTCGGCTGCGGTACTGCTGTTCATCGCCTGCGCGCTGCTGGCCGCGTATGTGTGGCATGCGCAGGATGCGCCGCACCCGCTGCTGCGGCTTGCCTTGTTCAAGATCCGCACCTTCCGCGTCTCGGTGCTGGGCGGTTTCGTCACGCGCATCGGCGTCGGCGGCCTGCCGTTCCTGCTGCCGCTGCTGTATCAGTTGGGCCTGGGCCTGCCGGCCTGGCAATCGGGCCTGCTGATGATGCCGTCCGCTGCGGCGGCGATGGGCATGAAGGTGATTTCGGCGCGCGTGCTGGCGCGCTTCGGCTACCGCCAGGTGCTGACGGTGAACACGCTGCTGATCGGCCTCACCATCAGCATGTTCTCCTTCGTGCAATCGGGTACGCCGCTGTATGTGATCGTGGCGATCAGCCTGTGCCTGGGCTTCTTCAATTCGCTGCAGTTTTCCAGCATGAACACCATCGCCTATGCGGACGTGGACGGCCCGAATTCGAGCATGGCCAGCACCATGGCCAGCTCGATGCAGCAGCTGTCGATGAGCTTTGGCCTGGCGGCCGGCTCGCTGGTCACCGGCTGGTTCCTCGGCGACCTGCCGCAGTCCAACCGCGCGGCCCTGACCTCGGCGCTGCATCACGCCTTCCTGACGCTGGCGGTGCTGACGGTGCTGTCGTCCTTCACCTTCTGGACCTTGCGCAAGACCGACGGCGAATCCATCAGCCACGCCAAGCGGGCGGACGAAGAATCAGGCGATTGACGTAAGGGTCGAGCAGCAGCGGTCCCTGATAGCGCTCCGGCGCATAGCGGTAGGCATAGCTGGGCAGCAGCGAATACTGGATCTGCAACATCAGGCGCGGTTGCAGCGCCGGCGCCGCGCCCTTGTGGATGCCGGCCGTATCCACCGCGAAGCAGAAGCCGCGCGTGCCGATGGCGGTCAGCAGCATCTCGGCGCTGTGGGCGCCTGCGATCTCGCTGTCGCTGTAAAACCGCAGCCGCATCGGCGCCTGCGTCAGGTGGCTGCCGTGCAGGTAGACATGCGGCCCGGCGCCATCATCCACATCGGTCAGGTAGACCAGCACCTTCAGGTAGCGCCAGTCCTCGGAATCGCGATGGAAGGCCTGCAAGGCGCTGTCGTCGCCCGGCACCGGAAACGACCAGCGCAATCCCAGCGCGGAAATGGTCGGCTTGCACTCCATGTAGCGCGCCGCCAGCCCCAGCAGCGGCGGACTGTTGGCCAGCGCCAGAATGTGCGGACAGGCGATCACGTCGCGCAAATGGTAGTCGGCCACGCGCACGTCGTCGGTGCGTTGCGCCAGCGTGAAGCCGGGACGCTCATGGTCGCGGTCGGTCAGCAGCTTGTCGGCCAGCCAGGCGCGGATATCGTCGCATTGGGCGGCGTCCAGCAGATTGCCGAGCGGCGCATAGCCGCTGCGGCGCAGATCGACCAGCGCCGTCTCTTCGCTGGGCGTGCATGCATATAACTCCTTGCCTGCGCCTTGACGCAGCCGCAGCGCACCACTCAACGCGCGCACCACCAGCCGGCGCAACGCGGGATAGGTCACGATACGCTGACTGTAGTACAACAGGCTTTGCAGCGGAGCAAACCGGCGGCCGGGTTTCAGCTGCGCATATTCCATCGGGCGATCCTCCCTGGGTCATCCCTGAGAAGGTAACAACCCGGTGGCAAGCCGCCTTGATGTGGGCTAAACCTTGGTGCGGCGGCGTGCCATCACGCCCAACAGCGCCAGGCCGGCAAACAGCATGGCGTAGGTGGATGGCTCCGGCACGGCGGCCAGCACCGTGGTGTAGGTGCCGTCGAAGGCGTAGGTCGCTCCCTGGCCGTTGATGTGGGTGGCGCCCAGCAAGGCGAGGAAACTGGTGTCGGCCGAATAATCGCCCAGCAGGCGGAAGGCGTAGACGCCCCAGGTGGCTTCGGTGAAGCTCAGCGTCTTGCCGTCCACCACGGCGCCCAGGGCGCCGAAGGTCAGCGACGAGCCGCCCAGCCGCACCGACGAATCGCCGGTCAGCGACAGGCTGGCGAACAGCTGGCTGCCGGCGCCGGCATTGGTCAGGCGCAGCGTGCCGCCGTTGAGGATCAGCGCGCTGTCGGCGGACAGGCGCTGGGCACCGTCGAGGGTCAGCACGCCGCCGCTCAACCGCGTGGCGCCGCTGTAGCTGCTGACGCCGGAGAAGGTTACATTGCCGCTTTGTACCTCCACCTGCTTGAAATTGCTGATCGCGCCGGCGTAGGCAAAGCTGTTGCCCGCACCCGGATTGAGCACCAGCGTGTTCTGGCCGCCGCTGCCGCCATTGATGCTGCCGCTAATCGTGCCGCCGGTGATGGTCACGCTGTTCTTGCCGCCGCCCAGCTCAATCGCCTTGCCGCTGCTGGCGCCGTTGATGGCGCCGCCGCTGACGATCACCGTGTTGTCGGCGTTGCCCTTGATCGCCGCATTGACGGCGCCGCCACCGATGATGGAGGCGCCGGCATAGTTGTTGATGGTGACGACATGACCGCTGGCCGCGCCCACGACAACGATGGCGGAATCGCTCTGGCCACGGATCACGCCGCCGCTCTGGTTGGTGATGGTGGCGTTGCCATACAAGCCTTCGCGGCCGCCGGTGCTCAAATCGTTGCCGGCCAGCGTGATGCCGCGTCCCACCGCATTGGTATTGCCGGTGCTGACCAGGCCTTCGATCGTGCCGGAGTTGACGATGGCGCCGCCGCCCACGCTGATGCCTTCGCTGTACGCCAGATCGGTCGTTGCGCTGAAGGCGTTGATGGAGCGTATCAGCCCGGTGTTGGTGATGTTGGCAAGGCCATCCACATCAATGCCGTCGCCATCGCCGGTGATGCCGCGGCCGGTGATGGCGCCATGATTGACGATGGTTGCGAGCTGCTTGTCGTTGAGGCCATCCAGATTGATGCCCGAGCCATTCAAGCCGCGAATGATGCCGCCCGCACTGTTGTTGACGCTCATGGCGAAGCTGGTCGCCGCATCCAGCTGGCCGCCGGTGATGCCGTGACGGCCGCCTTCGATCAGACCGGTCGGCAGGTTGAAGATCTGCACGCCGGAATTGTTTTGCGCATCGATACCGTCGCTGCCCTTGTCCGCCGTCGCGGTGATGGTCGACTGTATCGTGCCGCTGTTGTTGACCACGCCGTTGACGCCGGTACGCACCGCATCGGCATTGGTGGCTTTCAGCAGGCCGCCGGCCAGATTGTTGACGGTGTTGGCGCCCGAGGTGATGGCGCTGAAATCCACCGCCTGCGCGCCGCCCGCGCTGGCGTTCAGCGAAATCATCTGGCCGGCGTTATTCAGCGTGACGCTGCTCTTGGCCTTGTTCATCTGGATCACGTCGGCGTCGGCGGCCTGCATCACGGCGCCGCTGTTGTTGTTGACGATCAGGTTCTTCACGCCGGCGTTGTCGCGGATCGCGCGGCCGGTGCCGGTCTGGTCGATGATGCCGAAATTGTCGAGCGTGGCGTTGTCGCCGGTAACGTTGATGGCGTTGGCGTCGCCGGCGAGGGTCAGCGAACCGCCGACGCTGATCGTTCCCTTGCCGGTCAGCGTCTGCGTTGTCGTGCCGGCGCCGCTGACGGTGAAGTCAGCGGCGGTGGCGACGCCCAGCGGCAAGGCCGCGAGCAGCAGGAACTGCATGGCGGAAGAAGATTTCGGTGGTGCGATCGGCATGGCGTGTCCCGTTTATGAGCAAACTTTTAATATCCCATAAACTAATGACAAGCTTGTGACATCGGTGTGACTGCGGGACGACGCACCGCGCCCCGCAGCAACGCCGCGTCAGAACGAGGTCAGCGCCTTGCCGAACTTGATCAGCCACAGGCGGCTTGGACGCTCCGCATCCGTGCCGCGCGCAACGCGGATGGTGTTGGCCGCATTGCAGCCGGCCGCGCTGCTGGTGATGATGACGCCGTTCGCATCCACATTGCACTTGGTGACATCGGCGTCATCCACCGCCACGCCGTTGGCATCGAACACCTTGGTCTTCATGCCGAAGTCGTTATCGTTGGCCAGCGCGAGCGTGTTGCCGTCCACAATGGTCAGGCCCTCGGCTTTTTCCGCCAGCCAGCCGATCGCGTTCAGGTCCAGCAGCAAGGTTTTCTTCAGCGTGGTCACGGCGCTCCAGTCGGCGCCATTGACGGCTGCGCCGCCCATGCTGCTCTTCTCCAGATCGGAGGTGGTGACGTTGAACGCGGCGGCCGAAATATCGGTGGCCGCACCGATCTCCACCAGCATCAGCTTGTTGAATACCTTGCCGCTCGGCGCGGCGCCCTGCTCGATCACGATGAACTTGCCATTGCCCAGCGCAACCACGTCGCCCAGCTTGGCATTGCCGGTGCGGCCGTCCTGGTAATCCGTTGCAGCAAGTGGATAGGCGTACATCTTGCCGGCCTTGCCGGTGGTCGGATCGAACTCGGTCCAGCGGGTAAAGCGCGCATAACGCTCGATCAGCTCGCTCTTGCCGGTGACGGTGTAGGTGCTGCTGCCGTCGGTCAGCGGGCTTTGCAGGAATCCGTGCAGCTTGTCGGTGCTGGTGTCCAGCGCCAGGCCTTCCATGCCGCGGTTGGCACGGCGTTTCAGGAAGATGTCCGGCAGACCGGCGCCCGGTGCGTACTTGTTCAGGATGATGCCGGTGGCCGGGTCGATCTTGATGATGAACGGACCGTACTCGTCTGACACCCACAGCACGTTGCGCTTCTTATCGACGACGATGGCTTCCGTATCAAGGCCGTTGACGTCAAACGTGGCTTTGCTGTTGGGGTTGTACTTCATCTCGTCCAGCACCGGCAGTTCGGCCGAGTTGCCCACCGTGCCAGGAGGAATGGCCAAGCCGCTGGTCTTCACCGTGGCCGAGGCCTTGATCATCGTCGACGACGTCAGCACCGCGCCGGCCTTGCCGACGGTGATCACGCCGAACGCCGGTGCAAAGCTCGGCGAGGGGAAGATCTTGGCGCCGGTGACGCCGCTGCCGCTCAGCGATGGCAAATTCGGGCCGTCGCCGTTCGGGCCGCGATCGGTCAGGCCATAGAACTCCAGGTCGCCATTGGCGTTGGTGCCCTTGAAGGCCAGCGACGAGCCGTAGGATGGCAGGAAGCCCAGCGGGAATTCTTCCTTGACCTTGGCGTTCGCGCCTTCGTATGGAATATAGAAGCTGGCAGCGGCCTGCATCTGGTAGCGGGTGACGGTCACGGCGACGGCGCCCAGGGGCGTGGTCTGGCTGAAGCTTTCGTTGACCGGCGCGCCGAGCTTGGAGGCCAGCGTGTCTTCAAAGTGTTCGCGCACCAGCGCGCGGCGGGTGTCGTCGATGGTGCGGGCGGCGTACTTGGCGCCGGCGGCAGCCAGGTTGGCGCTCATCGCGGTGTTGAAAGCATCGGCGGAGGCGGTGAAGTCGGCGCTTTTGGCGGCCAGCGCGGTTTTCACGTCGGCGTTCAGCTTGATGCCGTTGGATGGATCGCTGTCGTCATCCAGTAGTTGCAGCGCCAGCAGGCGGTTGACCACCTTGGCGTTCTTGACGTCGGTGGTGCCGGCCAGTTCCAGCGGCGTGATGCTCGGCGCGCACAGCGCACTGCCCAGGTTGATGCCGCCGACGCTGAAGGTCACGGTGTCGCCGGCGTAGCAGGTGTATTCTCCCTTGGCGTTGGTGACGGCCTTGGCGGAGGTGCCGGACACGTAATCCAGGTTCTCTACCGTGTTGTCGAGGAAGACGCCGGTAATCGGCGTCTTGGCGGCCGGTTCGGTGGTGCTGTCGCTGCCACCACATCCTGCCAGGACGGAAAACACGGCAAGCGACACCAAGGAGAATTGTTTCATGCTGATCTCTACTCTAGTTATAAGATCAGCAAGCTTATCTACATTGCGTTACACGGTTGTGACAAACGCAAAAAATCCCCAACCAGATTTGATCCGGAAGGGGATTTTTCTAATAACTAGCTTGACGATAACCTACTTTCACACTGGTTGCAGCACTATCATCGGCGTAGAGTCGTTTCACGGTCCTGTTCGGGATGGGAAGGGGTGGGACCGACTTACTATGGTCATCAAGCTTTGA
>NZ_WKJN01000053.1 GCF_009674495.1 Duganella alba
CGCACGGCCAGCCGGCGCCGGCCGCCGACAGCGGCGATGGCGGCTTTGGCGACGGCGCAGGCGGTAGTGGCGGCAATGGCGGTGGCGGCAATGGCGGTGACGGCAACGGCGGCGACAACTTCGGCGGCCCGCTGGGCGGCGGCGACGATGGCGACGGCGGCGACGCCCTGACCCTGTCGACCTTCGCCGAGCGCGCCTACCTCGACTACGCCATCTCGGTGGTGAAGGGCCGCGCGCTGCCGGACGTGTGCGACGGCCAGAAGCCGGTGCAGCGCCGCATCCTGTACGCGATGAACGAAATGGGCCTGAACGCCACCGCCAAGCCGCGCAAATCGGCCACCGTGGTCGGCGACGTGCTCGGCAAGCTGCACCCGCACGGCGACCAGTCGGTGTACGACGCCATGGTGCGCATGGCACAGGACTTCTCGCTGCGCTATCCGCTGATCGACGGCCAGGGCAACTTCGGCTCGCGCGACGGCGACGGCGCGGCGGCGATGCGCTACACCGAGGCGCGCCTGACGCCGATCGCCAAGGTGCTGATGGACGAGATCAACCTCGGCACCGTCGACTTCCAGGCCAACTACGACGGCTCGACCGAAGAACCGTGTCTGCTGCCGGCGCGCCTGCCGATGGTGCTGCTGAACGGCGCCTCCGGCATCGCCGTGGGCCTGGCGACGGAAATCCCGTCGCACAACCTGGGCGAGGTGGCGCAGGCCGCCGTCGCCATGATCCGCAACCCGAAAATCTCGCACAGCGAGCTGATGGCGCTGGTGCCGGGCCCGGACTTCCCCGGCGGCGGCCAGATCATCACGCCGGCGCAGCAGATCGCCGACATGTACGCCACCGGCCGCGGCTCGATGAAGGTGCGGGCGCGCTGGAAGATCGAAGAGCTGGCGCGCGGCCAGTGGCAGGCGGTGGTCACCGAACTGCCGCCGGGCACCTCGTCGCAGAAGGTGCTGGAAGAGATCGAAGAGCTGACCAATCCGAAGATCAAGCTGGGCAAGAAGGCGCTGTCGCCGGAACAGCTGGCGCTGAAATCGCTGATCCTGAATTCGCTCGACACCATCCGCGACGAATCGGGCCGCGCGGCGCCGGTGCGCCTGGTATTTGAGCCGAAATCGAAGAACCAGGACCAGACCGAATTCATGCTGATGATGCTGGCGCACACCTCGCTCGAATCGTCGGCCTCGATCAACCTGGTGATGATTGGCGGCGACGGCCGTCCGCGCCAGAAAGGCCTGACCGACATCCTGCAGGAATGGATCACCTTCCGCTTCGCCACCGTCACCCGCCGCACGCAGTTCAAGCTGGGCAAGGTCGACGCCCGCATCCACATCCTGGAAGGCCGCCAGACCATCCTGCTCAACATCGATGAAGTGATCCACATCATCCGCAATTCGGACGAACCGAAGGCGGCGCTGATGGCGCGCTTCAACCTCAGCGAAATCCAGGCCGAAGACATCCTGGAAATCCGCCTGCGTCAACTGGCGCGGCTGGAAGCGATCAAGATCGAACAGGAACTGGCCGAACTGCGCAAGGAACGCCAGACGCTGCAAGACCTGCTGGACAATCCATCGTCAATGAAGCGCGCCATCATCAAGGAAATCGAGAACGACGCCAAGACCTACGGCGACGCCCGCCGCACGCTGATCGAAGAAGCGCAGAAAGCGGTGGTCGAGCAGAAAGTGGTGGACGAACCGGTCACCGTCATCATCTCGGAAAAAGGCTGGATCCGCGCCCGCACCGGCATCGGCCACGACGCCACGCAATTCACCTTCAAGGCCGGCGACACGCTGTACGGCGCCTTCGAATGCCGCACGGTCGACAACCTGCTGGCCTTCGGCAGCAACGGCAAGGTGTATTCGGTGCCGGTAGCGGCGCTGCCGAACGCGCGCGGCGACGGCGTGCCGGTCACCACGCTGATCGACCTGGCGTCCGGCGCCCGCATCCTGCACTACTTCGCCGGCAGCGGCGCCACGCGATTGCTGCTGGCCACCAGCGCCGGTTTCGGCTTCGAAACCAAGGCGGCCGACATGGTCAGCCGCATCAAGGGCGGCAAGTCGTTCATCACGCTGGACGACGGCGATGTGCCGCTGCCGCCGACGGTGATCCCTGACAGCGCCAGCGCGGTGGCGGTGCTGTCGTCGGGCGCGCGGGTGCTGGTGTTCGGCATGGATGAAATGAAGGTGCTGACCAATGGCGGCCGCGGCGTGATCCTGATGGAGCTGGCGGACAAGGAAACCTTGTTGGCGGCCAAGCCGATCAGTCAGAAGGGCGTGACGGTGTACGGCACGGGGCGTGGCGGCAAGGCGCAGGAGGAGCGGCTGTCGGCGTCGGCGCTGGCGGTGCACTTTGGCAAGCGGGCGCGCAAGGGCAAGGAGTTGGCGACCAAGATCAAGCCGAGCGGGTTGGTGCCTATCGTTTAGCCCCGCATGGCGGCATGCGTGGGGTCGGCCCCGCAGGGTCCGACCCCGGGTGCTAATGACTTTGCGGCTCACGCATAAGACGAAGGGTCAGACCCCGCAGGGGTCTGACCCTTGTTTCGTTTTGCGGGTTAGCGCTTAGTGTTTTGCAGCAGCTTCTTTCACTTCGGCGTCAGCCTTGGCTTTGGCGGCAGCGGTTTCGTTGGCGGCCAGGGCTTTGTCAGCGGTGGCGTCGACGGTTTTCTTGATCGCTTTGGCGTCGGCTTTCACGGTTTTTTTCTCCGCTTTTTCTTCCGCTTTCGCTACCGACTTGTCGCCCTTGGCGGCAGCCTTGGCTTTGTCTTCCGGATCGGCCTTGGCCACTTTCTCGTTGGCTTTGGCTTGTTCCACGCCTACCTTGGCGGTCTGCTCTTCATGGACCTTGTCGGCCTTGGCGATGGCCTTGTTGGCTTTCTTGTCAGCCTTGGCATCGGTTTTGGCTTCTTTCTGTTCAGCCTTGGCAACATCCTTGTTGGCATCGGCTTGCGCTTTGGCAACGTCCGAAGTTTGCGCAAAAGCTGCGGTGGCGAACAGGCCGGCGATCAGAGTGGCGATAATTTTATTCATGGTCTTATCCCTTTCGGTGTTGTTGGAGTGCGTGAGAAACATCTTATGCCCACGCCGCCGCCCACTCTGTACGCTAGCGTACCTTAACGCGATGCCGGATGGGAATACAGGTCAATGATGGTGGTGATCGCGTCCGCGCACACCGAGCAGAACGCATCGCTGCGGTCGAACATGATGCACTGCATTTCCGGCCGGTAGTAGCCGGTGGCCTCATAGTTGGCGCCCTCGAACGCGCCCACCGTGTGCCGGTGCGGATCGGGCGAGAACAGCGCGTTGCTCTGCGCCAGATCCCGGCGGAACAAGGTGTTCATCTCGGCCTCCGGGCGGTTGGCGGCGCGCAGCGCGGCGCGTTCCTTCTGGTAGGCGCGCGAGGCGGTTTCATAAGCTTGCTTCGGCCACGGCGTCGGCAGCGGCGTGCCGTCCTTGACGAACTTTTTCCACTTCAGGTTGGCCGGGTCGTGCAGCGCGGTGGCGTTCGGCTCCCACGGCTCGCGGCGCGCGCCGCCGGTGGCATAGGCGACCGGCGAGGTGTAGTACTCGTCGGCCAGACCGGCGAAGTGGTGGCCGAATTCGTGCACGAACAAATAATTGGCCCAGTCGTTGTCGGCCGCAGCCGTGCTGAACTGGCCGAAGATGCCGCCGCCGCCGTAGGTCTCGTTGTTGACCAGGATCTCAATGAATTCATACGGCGCGTACTGCGCCAGCTCGCGCAGCGCGCGGTTGTCGGTGGTCAGCACATAGCGCTCGCTGCCGAAAATGTCGTAGCGCGCGCCCAGCTTCGATGCGTGGTGCACGCCGGTCGACGGCCGCGACACGCCCGACTCCTCGGTCGGCAGCGCCAGCGCCCAGACGTTGAAATCCTGGGCCCGTTCCTTGAACGGCGACACCTGGAACAAATGGTCGGCCAGGCGGCGCGCGGCCGCCTCGAACTTCTTCATGTCGGCCTGGGTGTAACCGTCGCCGACGATCAGCAGGTCGACCTTGTCCTCGGACGGACCGTTGACGCGGATGCCGATCGGTTTGACCGGCGCCGGCGGCGGCTTGCGGATCACGTCCATCGCGTCGGGATCGACATCGGCGGTCCACACCACCGAGAACAGATTGCGCTCGTCGCGCTTGAGGATGCGCACGCGCACCGGCTGCTCCGGACGCGGGAAGCGCACCGACTCCTGGAAGCCGCGGTTCATATGCGCCGCCTCCTCGGTGCTGCGCCACTCGGCAAACACGGTCGAAAAGCCGCGCGAGTACAGCAACTTGCCCGTTTTGGCGTCGACCACCTCGACCAGGTTGTTGCCGCGGTTGGTGGTGTCGATGGTCTGCGCCATATTGCCGGGCCACGGCAGCGGCTCGATGACCACGCGCTCCATGGCGTAGTGTTCGTCGAGCGCGTTGCCGCTGTGGAGATAATCGAGACGCACGGTGGCCGGTTGCGCGGCCAGCGCCGAGACGCAGGCGCAGGCGCACAGCGCCAGCAGGGAGATCAGAGAGCGGAGCATGGAAGTCCTGGCGGTCAGTTGAAAACGTGAGCGCCATTGTAATCCGCCCCGGGCGCCGCCGCGAGTCCGGCGCCCGCACGCCTACTGCGTGCGCAGCGACTGGCCGATGTCGAGCGGGCGGATGTCGAGGCGCATATTGAGGATGGAGTAGCTGGCCGGCGCGGCCGAGGCGTAGCCGACGCTGTCGCGGGTCTTGGTCAGCGTGAACTGGAAGCCCAGCTCCGGCAGCGGCGAATTGGCGCCGCTGGTGGCGATGCCGATCGCCTCGCTGCGGCGGTTGTTCATCAGGTTCTCCATCAGCTGCACCAGCGCGTTGCGGCCCAGGATGTCGGGCGAGAACACCGGGTCGGCCACCAGATCCTTGTGCGGCGTCAGGCGGCCGCCGGCCTTGGCCGGCGACGGCGTGAAAGCGTGCGTGTTGAGATCGTACAGGTCGCCGCGATCGAGGTAGCTGATCACCGCGTTGGAGATGTTGAAGCCGGCGCTGGCGGCGTCGGTGGTGGCGTGCGACAGGTCGACCAGCAGCGCGCCCTTGCTGCCGACGATTTCCACGCGGCGCAGGCGGTCGACCACCATGGCCGTGTTCTCGTCGATGCCGAGGCCGAACTTGTAGCCTTTCTTCAGCATGGCCGGGATCATGCGGGCGAAGCGGCCGCGCACCAGGAAGTGCTGGTCGACAAACACGTCGTCGCCGATGAAGCCGAGGCCGGGGGCGATTTCCTGGCCGTCGGTGACGCCGCCGCGCAGGGTGGCGAACACAGTCTTGGGCGCGTAAAACATGGTGCTGCTCATGACGGCGGCGCCGGCGCTGTTGCCGGCCACCACGCCGCCCTGGCGGTAGACCTCCCACACGGCGTCCAGCACGGCGCTGCGGCTGCCGTCGGCGCGCACCAGCGCCTGGGTGATGCGGGCCTGGTCGCCGCCGGAGAAGAACACGCCGCCGGCGCCGCGCACGGCGTCGGCCAGCAGCGGATCGTCGGCGGCCTTGCGGAAGTCGCTGTCGG
Source organism: Duganella alba (assembly GCF_009674495.1). Classification (GTDB taxonomy): domain Bacteria; phylum Pseudomonadota; class Gammaproteobacteria; order Burkholderiales; family Burkholderiaceae_D; genus Rugamonas; species Rugamonas alba. Next base: position 5,530 of record NZ_WKJN01000053.1, read on the forward strand.
CCAGCTTGACGGCCAGCGGGATCTGGAAGGCGTCGGCGCCGTAGCGGTTGAGGGAATCGACGATGGCGGCCGCCACCGGGACGGGTTCGGCCGCCGCCGACGCGAACACGGCGATGCGCGCGCCGGGGCCGCCGGCCAGCTGCACGATGCGCTGCCAGACCGCATCGTTGTCCGGGCGCAGGCCGCCGCCGATGATGACCAGCGAGCCTTGCGGACCGTCGGCCGCCACCACGCCCAGGGGCAAGGCCAGCAGCAAGGCTGCGTGGATCAGGAATTTGATTGCCGTCCGCATACATGCTCCTGTTGAAAACGGGGTTTATGCATGTACTTTACCCCGAAGCCCGCACGGCCAACAACCGGTTGTGGCGGCGGATGGCACCGTTTTACCCCGCACAGCGCTGCGGCCAGGGGCCGGCCTGTAGGCCGGCGGGGCGCAGCCCCTATCCCAGACCCTGGGGTCAGACCCTTTCGGTCGGGTGTGCTTTTTTTAGCGGTAGCGGTACAAGGGCTGTTGCAGCTGGATCGGGCGGATGTCCATGCGCAGTTTCAGCACCGAGTAAGCCTCGACCTCGGTCGAGCTGTAGCCGACGCTGTTGATGGTCTTGCTGAAACGGAACTCGAAGCCCAGCTCCGGGTTGAAATCGCGCGGGTTGCCGAAGGCGATGCCGATGGCGTCCTGCTGGGCGTTGTCGATCAGGTTGACCATCAAGTCCAGCACCGCGTTGTTGCCTAGAATGTCATTGGTGTAGACCGGCTCGCGCGCGTCCGGCTGGTTGGGATCGAGCTTGTTGTCGGCCTTGTCCGGCGATGGCGTGAATTCGCGCGTCACCAGGTTGAACTTGTCGCCGCGATCCAGGTAGCTGATGGTGGCGTTGGAGATGTTGAAGCCCTTGATGCCGCGGTCGGTGATCGCGGCCGACAAATCCAGCAGCAGCGCGCCGCTGTAACCGATGATCTCGACGTCGCGCTTGGCGTTGACCACCATGGCGGTGTTCTCGTCGATGCCGAGGCCGATCTGGTAGCCCTTCTTCAGCATCACCGGAATCATGCGCGCAAAGCGGCCGCGCACCAGCAAATGCTGGTCGACAAACACGTCCTCGCCGATGAAACCGAGGCCGGAGGCGATCTCGTGGCCCTCGTTGACGCCCTGTTTGAGCATGTCCAGCGTCGACTTGGCGTCGTAGAACATGGTGGTGCTCATGATGGCCGCGCCGGCGCTGCTGCCCGCCACCACGCCGCCGTCGCGGTAGACGTCCCACACCGCGTCCAGCGCCGCCGAATGGCTGCCGTCCGGGCGCACCAGCGCCTTGGTGATGCGGGCCTGGTCGCCGCCGGTAAAGTAGATGCCGGTGGCCGAATGGATCATGGCCACCGTTTCCGGGTCCTCGGCGGCCTTGCGGTAGTCGCTATTCGGCCAGGTCACGCCGAGCGGGATGGCGAACGCCTGGGCGCCGTACTGGTTCAGCCGGTTGACCGTGGCCTGGGCCGCGCTTTCCGGGTTGATCGAGGCCGAGCCGAACACGCCGATGCGCGCGCCCTTGCCGCCGGCCAGCTGCACGATGCGCTGCCAGACCTCGGCGTTCTCGGTACGCAAGCCGCCGCCGATGATGACCAGATTGCCTGCCGGCGGCGCCAGCACCGGCTTGGGCGGCGGCACCGCCTTGGCCGGCTTGCTGGTCTTGCCCGGCACCTGCACCTTGGGCACGGGCGTGGCGGCCGCGGCCTGCGCGGCGCCCGCCAGCCCCAGCAGCCATAGCACGCACAGCCGCATGCACAGCCCCTGGAGCGAAAAACCAGTTAATTTCATGTTGCCCTTCCGATGAAAACCGGCGCCGGGCTGCCGCCGGGCGCCGGTAGTTGCTACCTGCGACTGCCAGATGATACCAAGCTATTGCTTAAAAACGCATTACTTGAACGCGTAATTTACACTGGCGAAGAAGCGGCGGCCGCGCACATCGGTATAGGTCGGGTCATATCCGGAGATAAAGTAGTAGGCCTGGTTCGAGTACGGCGGCGCCGTGTCGGCCAGATTCTGCACGCCGGCGCGCACCTTGATCGCCTTGTTGGCCTGCCAGGAACCGGTCAGATCCCACAGCGAATACGATTTCACGCGGTTGGCCGCCACCACGCTGCCGTCATCGATGTTGATGGCCGAGTTCTGGTCCTCATAGCCGCTGGAGAAGGTGTTCGACAGCGTCGCGGCGAACGGGCCCTTATCCCAGTCGAAGGTGATGGTATGGCGCCAGCGCTGCACCACGCCGTCGGTGACAAAGCGGCCCAGATTGCTGACGAAGGCGTCGCCCTTGGCGTATTGCAGCTCGGACTTGGTGACATAGGTGCCGGCCAGGCGGCCGCCGAAGCGGCCGGCCCAGGTCTGCACGCCCTTGAAATCGATGGTCAGGTCGAGCCCGGCCGCCTTCTGGGCGCCGCGGTTTTCCTTGAACTGGTCGATGTAGTCGATATAGCCGTCCTCGTCGCGGTGGATCAGGTTGCCGTATTTGCCCTGGTTGGCCAGGATCACGTCGTCGCCGATCTCGGCGATCAGGTCGGTGCGCTTGATGTTCCAGTAGTCGAGCGACAGCGCCACCTGCTTGCTCGGCTGCAGCACCATGCCCAGCGAGAACTGGCGGCTCTTTTCCGGCTTCAGGTTGGGATTCGAATAGCGGTGCACTTCCCAGGCGTCGGCGCAGTCGGCGTAGTTGTTGTCGACGGTGGCGCAATAGACCGGGTCCGGCAGGGTGGCGGTGCTGCCGACCTGCATCGGGCGGTACAGTTCCGTCATCGACGGCGCGCGGAAGCCGCGCCCGGCCGAGGCGCGGAACAGCATGGTGTTGGTCGGCATATAGCTCAGGCCCACTTTCGGACTGGCGGCGCCGCCCACCACCTGGTAATGGTCGTAGCGGGCCGAGACCTGCGCCTCCCACTGCTTGGTCAGCGGCAGCAACAGTTCGCCGTAGACGGCCTGGATGTTGCGGGCGTAGGCGGTGGCGTCGCCGCCTTCCGGCGCGAAGTCGTTGTTGATGTTGTCGCTCATCAGCAAGGCCGACGGGTTGAAGGTGGTCTTCTCGCGGCGCAGCTCGCCGCCGACCGCCAGCGCGGCGTCGCCGCCGGCCAGGGTGCCGACCGGGTGCGACACCTTGAAGTCGACCGAGTCCATGGTGCCGCGCGCGTGGCGCACCTCGTCGTTGACCTGGATGCTGTTGAGCAGCGCGATGCCTTCCGCGCTGGACGGGCCGAACGGGTTGATCAGGCCGTCCGAGATGCCCTGCATCAGCTTGTCGTACAGCAGGTAGCCGTGGGTGTCGCGGTCCTTGATGACGTTGACGCTGTGATTCAGGCCGACGTCATAGTCCCAGCCGTTGTGGCTGCCGGTCCAGCCGACCACGTAGCGCTGGCTCTCGCTGGTCAGCTCCGAGGTGCGGCGGCCGGCCTCGAACAGGCGCATGTTGAGCTGCACCTCGCCGGCCACGTCGTCGTCGGCCGAGGCCTCGTCCGACAGCAGGTTGTACTTGGCCAGCGCCGGCACCTTGCGGTAGTCGATGTAGCCGGTCACGCGCGCCGACGAGGCGGCGTAGTAGGTCTTGGAGCGGCTCAGCGCCACCTCGGCATAGACCTGGTTTTCCGGATTGATCTGCAGCACGCCGCGCGACAGGAAGTTGGCCTTTTCCGATTTCGGATACAGCTCGGTGTCGCCCATGTAGTTGTAGGTGCAGGCGTCGACGCCGCCGGTGCCGGTCGGCAGGTAGAGATTGGCCGGGCCGTTGCAGGTCGGCACCGACGGGTTGATGGTGCGGTTGGTCAGCGGCTTGCCGTTGATGGTGAAGCCCTGCTCGTTGAGGTAGTCGCGCTGGGCGCCGGTCAGGCGGATGTTGGCCGGCGAGGTGTAGCCCGACAGCAGGTGCGGCAGACGCTCGGCGATGTGCAGGTCGTTGATGAAGCCGCGCTGCGAAGTGCTCAGCGCGTCGGTGCGCTGGAAGTCGGCCACGGCAAACACGTTGAAGCCGTCCTTGGCGACGTCGCCGACGCCGGCGGTCAGGGTGGCGGTGCGCTTGCCGGCGCCGCCTTCCTTGGTCTTCAGGCCGTAGGCGTTCAGCTCGACGCCCTGGAAGTCCTTACGGGTGATGAAGTTGATGACGCCGCCGATGGCGTCGGTGCCGTACAGCGCCGAGGCGCCGTCCAGCAGCACCTCGACGCGCTGGATGGCGGCGGCCGGGATGTTGTTGAGGTCGACGCCGGTGTCGTCGCCGGGCGAGGCGAAGTTGGCCATGCGGCGGCCGTTCAGCAGCACCAGCGTCGACGAGGTGCCGATGCCGCGCAGGTTGGCGCTGTTGAAGCCGCGCTGGTCCTTGCCGTCGGAGATGCTGGCGCCGTCGGTCAGGGCGCCGACGTTGGCCGACAGCCGCGACAAGATTTCCGAGGCGGTGGTGACGCCGACCTTGTCGATTTCCTCGCGCGTGATGATCTGCACCGGCAGCGCGGTTTCCGACTCGATGCGCTTGATCGCCGAGCCGGTGATTTCCACCCGCGCCAGCGGTTCCGGCAACGGCGTGTCCTGGGCCTGGGCGGGCGCGCTGAAGAGGCCGGCGACGGCGCCGAGGCCGAGGGCCAGGCGGACGGCGCGGGTCATGGCCCGGGGGCGCGTGCGGTGCAGCTGATTCATATACTCTCCCGGAGATTCGATATGTAAATAATTCATTTAAACTAACTGTACGCAGTTGTGGCCGAAAACTCAAGAAAGCCGGGCGTGTTTCGCCCTGTACGATTTACTTTGTGAAAATAGTGCTACATACTCAACGCTCAACGATTACAGTGACCCGCCATGCAAGCACACCACCATCCCCTTTCCGGCCCGCACGCGCCGGCCGCGTATGCGCTGACCAGCCTCCATTTCGGCACGCCGGGCAGCGGCAAAAAAGTCTATATCCAGGGTTCGCTGCACGCCGACGAGGTGCCGGGCATGCTGGTGGCGCAATTCCTGCGGCGCGAGCTGACGGCGCTGGAGGCGGCCGGCAAGATCAGCGGCGAGATCATCCTGGTGCCGGCCGCCAATCCGATCGGGCTGGCGCAGGCGATCCACGGCGCCGCCTTCGGCCGCTTCGACCTGACCACCGGCGTCAACTTCAACCGCGCCTACAAGCACGTGGCGGCTGACCTGAAGGCATCGCTGGCGGGCAAGCTCGGTGACGACGCCGAGGCCAATGTGGCGCTGATCCGCGCCCACGCGCGCGCCTCGATCGCCGACTGGCAGCCGGCCACCGACGCCGAGACGCTCAAGAAGGCCCTGATGACGCTGGCGATCGACGCCGACATCGTGCTCGACCTGCACTGCGACAACGAGGCGGTACTGCACATCTACGCCGGCACGCCGCTGGCCGACGGCATCGCGCCGCTGGCCGCGATTCTCGGCTCGCACGCGACCCTGCTGGCCTACGAGGCCGGCGGCGAGCCGTTCGACGAAGCCTGCAGCCGCCTGTGGTGGGATCTCGACCAGCACTTCGAGCACCGCTACCCGATCCCGGCCGCCTGCCTGTCGACCACGGTCGAGCTGCGCGGCGAGATGGAAGTGAGCTACGAGCTGGCGCGCAAGGACGCCGCCGGCCTGCTGCAGTTCCTGACGCTGCAAGGCGTGCTGCACGCGCACGACGCGGCGGCGCAGGCTGCGGCGGCGGTGCTGCCCGAGCCGCTGTGCGCGGCCACGCCGCTGGAAGGCGTGCAGCCGGTGTACGCGCCGCATGCCGGCATTTTGATCTACACGCGCGAGCTGGGTGCCAAGGTGGCGGCCGGCGACGCGCTGGCCGACCTGATCGATCCGGTCAGCGGCGACACCACGGTGCTGCGCGCCGGCGTCGACGGCGTGTTCTTCGCGCGCAGCGCGCACCGCCACGTGATCCGCGGCATGAACGTCGGCAAGGTGGCCGGCGCCAAGGCCTATCGTCAGGGCGACCTGCTGAGCGCATGATGAGCAAAAAATTCAAGCTCCCGCACACCTTCGTCCTGCTGTTCATCATCCTGGCGCTGATCGCGACCGCCACCTGGCTGGTCCCCGGCGGCAAGTACGACACGCATCTGGTCAACGGCAAGCAGCTGATCGACCCGGCCAGCTTCCACTACATCGAGAGCGCGCCACAAGGGCTGGTGGCGCTGATGAAGGCGCCGATCAAGGGCTTTGTCGAAGCGGCGCAGATCATCGGCTTCGTGCTGATCGTCGGCGGCGCCTTCGCCGTGCTGCAGAAGACCGAGGCGATCGATTCGATGATCAAGTCGCTGGCCAAGGCGCACGAGAGTTCGGCGCTGATCCGCACGGCGCTGATCCCGGTGTTCGTCACCATGTTCTCGATCGGCGGCGCGACCTTCGGCATGAACGAGGAAGCGATACCGTTCATATTGATTTTCGTGCCGCTGGCGCTGGCGCTGGGCTATGACACAGTGACCGGCGTGTCGATCCCCTTCCTCGGCTCGCAGGTGGGATTTTCGGCGGCGTTCCTGAATCCCTTCAACGTCGGCATCGCGCAGGGCATCGCCGGCGTGCCGGTGTTTTCCGGCTGGGGCTACCGGCTGATCGTGTGGGCCATCGCCACCACGGTGACGGTGCTGTTCCTGATGTGGTACGCGGCGCGCGTGAAGAAGAATCCGACCCTCAGCCCGACCTATGCGCTGGACCTGGAGAAGCGCAAGGAGCTGCCGGTGGGCGGTGTGGCTGACTTCCACGGCATGACAGGGCGCCACAAACTGGTGCTGTGGATCTTCGTCGGCTCGCTGGTGGTGATGGTGGCCGGCGTGGTGCACTGGGACTGGTATATCGATGAAATCGCGGCGCTGTTCCTCAGCATGGCGATCGTCATCGGTCTGGTGGGGCGGCTCGATTCGACGCAGATCGTCGAGGGCTTCATGCAGGGCGCGCGCGACCTGGTCGGCACGGCGCTGGTGATCGCGCTGGCGCGCGGCACGCTGGTGCTGGCGCGCGACGCCCACATCATCGACACCATGCTGCATACCCTGATGCCGCTGGTGCAGTCGGTGCATCCGGTGTTCGCGGCGTGGAAGATGTTCGGCATCCAGACCGTGATCAATTTCTTCATCCACTCCGGCAGCGGCCAGGCCGCGCTGACCATGCCGATCATGGCGCCGCTGGCCGATCTGGTCGGCGTGACGCGGCAGACGGCGATCCTGGCGTTCCAGTTCGGCGAGTTCACCACGCCGATGATACCGACTTCCGGCATCACCGTCGGCGTGCTGGCCCTGGCGCGCATTCCATGGATTACCTGGGCCAAGTGGATGATTCCGCTGCAACTGATCTACGCGGTCCTCGCGCTGGCGCTGCTGGTGCCGCCGTGCCTGATGAACTGGCAGTAGCTTTGCCGGGTAACATCTGCGCGATAGCGCGTCAATTCGCGTAGATATCCGGGAAATAGCGCTCCATCAGCGACGCCGGGCGGGCCGGCGGCGTAAAGCCGTAGCCGGCGTACAGCGAATGCGCGTCGCTGGTGGCCAGCATGAAGCGGCGCAGGCCTTGCAGCTCCGGATGCGCCATCACCGCCGTCATCATCTCCTTGCTGACGCCCTTGCCGCGCTGCGCCTCCAGCACAAACACATCGGCCAGATAGGCAAAGGTGGCGCGGTCGGTGGTGACGCGCGCAAATCCCACCTGGCGGCCGTCCAGATAGGCGCCAAAACACAGCGAATTATCGATCGCCCGCTGCACGGTGACCAGCGGAATACCGATCGCCCAGGTGGAGCGCTCGCTCAAAAACTGGTGGATCATGGCCACGTCCAGGGCGGCTTTATCGGTGCTGATGTGCAGTGCAGGCATGTTTTGCGTGGCAAGAAAGTTAATGTTGACGTATTTTAGAGCAGCTTGCGGTTTATAATCTCCGTTGATCCTCAGCGCACTCCCACTATTAGACTATGACTGCACAACTTTCCAAAAAAGCCGAAGCCTGGTCGGCCCGCTTCAACGAACCGGTCTCCGACCTCGTCAAACGCTACACCGCCTCGGTGTTCTTCGACAAGCGCCTGGCCAAGGCCGACATCCAGGGCTCGCTGGCGCACGCCGAAATGCTGGCCGCGCAAGGCATCATCTCGGCCGCCGACCGCGCCGAGATCGAACGCGGCATGGCGCAGATCAGCGCCGAAATCGAGGCCGGCCAGTTCGAATGGCTGCTGGACCTGGAAGACGTCCACCTGAACATCGAAAAGCGCCTGACCGAACTGGTGGGCGACGCCGGCAAGCGCCTGCACACCGGCCGTTCGCGCAACGACCAGGTGGCTACCGACATCCGCCTGTACGTGCGCAGCGCCATCGACGACGTGCTGCAGCTGCTGAACGCCCTGCGCGGCGCGCTGACCGACCTGGCCGAAAAGAACGCCGACACCATCCTGCCCGGCTTCACCCACATGCAGGTGGCGCAGCCGATCACCTTCGGCCACCACATGCTGGCCTACGTCGAAATGTTCGGCCGCGACGCCGAGCGCATGGCCGATGCCCGCAAGCGCGTCAACCGCCTGCCGCTGGGCGCCGCCGCGCTGGCCGGCACCACCTTCCCGATCGACCGCGTGCGCGTGGCCAAAACGCTGGGCTTCGACGACGTCTGCCACAACTCGCTGGACGCCGTGTCGGACCGTGACTTCGCCATCGAATTCACCGCCGCCGCCTCGCTGATCATGATGCACGTGTCGCGCATGTCGGAAGAGCTGATCATCTGGATGAGCCCGCGCGTCGGCTTCATCGACATCGCCGACCGCTTCTGCACCGGCTCGTCGATCATGCCGCAAAAGAAAAATCCGGACGTGCCGGAACTGGCGCGCGGCAAGACCGGCCGCGTGTTCGGCCACCTGATGGGCCTCTTGACCCTGATGAAAGGCCAGCCGCTGGCCTACAACAAGGACAACCAGGAAGACAAGGAACCGCTGTTCGACACCGTCGACACGCTGGTCGACACGCTGCGCATCTTCGCCGACATGGCCGGCGGCATCTCGGTCAAGCCGGAAAACATGCGCGCCGCCGCGCTGCAAGGCTACGCCACCGCCACCGACCTGGCCGACTACCTGGTCAAGAAAGGCCTGCCGTTCCGCGACGCCCACGAAGCCGTGGCCCGCGCGGTGCGCGCCTGTGACGACCTGAAGATCGACCTGGCCGAAATGACGCTGGAACAGTTGCGCGCCTTCTCGACGCTGATCGAGGACGACGTGTTTGCCGTACTGACCCTGGAAGGCTCGGTCGCCGCCCGTGACCACGTCGGCGGCACCGCGCCGAACCAGGTGCGCAAGGCCATCGCCCGCGTGCGCGAGCAACTGAAGTAACACCCTCCGGCGCCGCCGTTCTGGCGGCGCCGATCTGCCCGCTTATTGATCTAGCACAGAACTCCCCACCCGCCAGCGTTTAGCGTGAAGTCATCTACCAAGGGAGGATGACATGAACCTACGCACAGCCCTGCTGACCGCCTGCCTCGCCCTCGCCGCCTGGCCCGCCCTCGCCGCCCAACTGATGTCCGCCCCGGTGGCCGTCGCCACGCCGCAGGAAAGCGCCGGCCTGGTGGCCCGGCTCACCGCGCTCGACGCCCGCCAGGGCCTGACCAACGACTACAGCTTCCGCATCAGCAGCCAACATCCCGGCGTCACCGGCCAGAAGATCACCCGCGCCCAGCACACCTACAAGGGCCTGCGCGTGCTCGGCTCCGAATCGGTGGTCGTGACCAACGCCGCCGGCGACATCGTGAGCGTGTCGGTGGCCGACCGCCGCCCCGGCCTGACGCCGCAGGCCACCACGCCCGGCGCGCCGCCGCCCGCCCCCCCGCTGCCGACAGCGGCCGAGCTGACGCCGGCGATCGGCACCGACGAAGCGATCCGCATCGCGGTGCAGGCCATCGCCCCCGGCGGCACGCACCGCTGGCCGCCCACCGCCGAACTGCTGATCTACCCGGTGATGAAAACCGTGCGCACCGCCGCCGCCGGCGACAAGCCGGAAGAGCAGCTCAACGCGCTGGACCTGCAGGAGGTGGTGGACCGCTACGAGCTGTCCTACCTGGTGCAGCTGCGCATGGCGCAGGACAGCAAGCTGATTTACTACGACGTGGTGGTCAGCGCGCGCGACGGCACCATCATCGCCCGCTGGCCGGCGCTGCAAACGGTGGTCGGCAGCGGCAACAGCCAGTACAACGGCGTGGTGCCGATCAGCACCTCGGCCACCGCGACCGGCTTCCAGATGCTCGACAGCGCGCGCGGGAGCGGCGGCAAGTTCGGCGGCATGGCCATCACCAACGCCGACCACAGCTCGCCCAACAATCCCGATCCCGGCACCATCTACACCAACAGCAGCAACACCTGGGGCGACGGCCAGCAGTACAACGGCGGCAGCACCACCAACGCCAACGGCCAGACCGCCGCCGTCAACGCGCTGTGGGGCCTGATGAACACCTACGACACCAACCGCAACGTGCTGGGCTGGCAGTCGCTGGACGGCAACAACACCGCCACCTACATCGCCGCCCACGTCGGCACCGCCTACGACAACGCCTTCTACGACGACAGCTGCCGCTGCATGTACATCGGCGACGGCAACAGCTTCACCAGCCTGGGCGCGATCGACGTCATCGGCCACGAAATGTCGCACGGCGTCACCGCCGCCACGGCGGATTTGATCTACTCGGGCGAATCGGGCGGCCTGAATGAATCGAATTCCGACATCGGCGGCGAAATGGTGGAAGCCTACGCCCGCAACGGCGGCACCGGCAGCGTGGTGCCGGCCACCGGCAACGACTGGATGATGGGCAAGGAGATCAGCAGGAGCGGCGAGCCGCTGCGCTGGATGTACAAGCCGCACAAGGACGGCAGCAGCCCGGACGCCTGGAGCACGTCGCTGAAGAACCTCGACGTCCACTACTCCAGCGGCCCGAACAACCGCATGTTCTACTTCCTGTCGCAAGGCTCGAAGGCCGATCCGGCCAGCGACTACTACAGCGCCTACCTGACGCGCACGCCGGCGGCGATGACCGGCATCGGCAACGACAAGGCCTACCGCATCTGGTTCAAGGCGCTGACCACCAAGTTCACCTCCGCCACCAACTACGCCGACGCCCGCAACAAGGTGCTGCAGGCGGCGCAGGAACTGTATGGCACGGCTTCAAAGGAAGCCGTCGCCGTGCAGCGCGCCTACGCCGCCATCAACGTCGGCGCCGACATCGATGAGGAAGGCGGTGGCGGTGGCGACGGCGGCGAGGCCGTCGAGCGAGTCGTCAACGGCGGCTTCGAAAACGGCGTCACCGGCTGGGGCGGGACCACCGGCGTGATCGGCGCCCACAGCGGCCAGAGCGCCTACGAAGGCGCGCGCTTCGCGTGGCTGGGCGGGAACGGGCGCCGCAGCACCGAAACGCTGACGCAGCAGGTGCAGATCCCCGCCACTGCCAGCAGCGCGCAACTGAGCTTCGCGCTGCACATCGACAGCGCCGAAACCACCCGCTGCACTGCCTACGACACGCTGGTGGTCGCCCTGCGCAGCGCCAGCGGCGCGGCGATCGCCACGCTGGCCACCTACAGCAACCTGACGCCGGCCGACGGCTACCAGATCCGCAGCTTCGACCTGCTGCCGTACAAGGGCCAGACCGTGACGCTGTCGTTCGCCATGCGCGAAGACCGTTCCAAGCAGACCTCCTTCGTGCTCGACAAAGTCAGCCTGCTGACCAGATAACTCAGCGCAGCGTGACGAACACCGGATTCGAATAGAACCACAGACTGCGGTAATTGCGGTCGTTGATATCGTTGAAGCGTTGCGTGTTGTCTGTGGTGCCGGTGCGCTGGTCGGCCAGCGGCTCGCCGTTGGCCGTCAGGCCCGCCACGTCGACACCCAGGTTGGTGCCGCGCAGGCGGAAGTACTGATTCTTGCCGATGGTGGTCTCATACGTCACGCTGTAGTAGCCATCCGCATCAACCTTCCAGTCGGCGGCAGTGAAGCGCTTGACCACGCGCGTGCTGGCATTGGTGGCGACGCTGTAGGCCGCGCTGCCCGGCGCTGCCTTGGCGCCGACATCGCCGGCGATCAGGTCGACGTGATCGACCACCGGCTTGACGCCGGCCGGCGTGCCGCTGTCGACCGGCTTCTCGTAATTATTCTTCGCCGGCGTCTTGAAGCGGATGGTGATGGTGACCTTGTCGCCGGCCACCACCTTCATCTCGCCACCCATCTCCTTGCGGTCATCCTTGCTGGCCAGGTTGAAGTCCAGCGCGTTGATCAAGTCGCCGTAGACCGAGAACATCTTGCCCGAGCGCAGACCGGCCAACAGATCCTTCGCCGCCGGCTTGCCGGTGGCGCTGTTGAACACGTAGTTCTTCGCATACTCGCCAGGGAAGTAGCCGCTGCTGTTGCCGCCGACGATCTTGAAGTGCGTGTCCGAGTCGGTCAGGTTCCAGACATGGCGGCCCTCGCCCAGCAGCGCATCCCACGGACCGCCCAGCTTCGCCACCACATAATCAACGCCGCCGTAGACGCGCAGCAGCGCGTTGTCGTCGGTGTAGGCCGCCGTGTAGCCGCCGCGGTCCGGCTCCATCTGGTTGCCCACCATGCCCTCGATGGCGAACATGATGTTCGGCGCGGCGTCGTTGAAGGCGCGGAAATCGGTGATGCTGTAGCTGCCCTTGTTGCGCGACGGATGATTGATCACCGCGTAGCTGGTGTCCGGATAATTGGTCTTCAGCCAGTTGATCGCCTGCAGTGCGTCGGCGGCGGTGGCGTTGTAGCGCGTGTCGCCGTACTTGGCCTTCCACGCGGCGACATCGGCCGCATCGAACATCGCCGCATCGCGCGTGGTGAACAGATATTCGAACTCCTTCATGCCCTTGGTGCTGGCATTGGCGCCGTCGAACATGCCGATGCCGATGTGATCGTGGGTCGGCATGTCCCACTCGAAGCCGGAGAAAATCAGCTTGTCGGCGTAGGTGCCGGCCGCCTGCAAGGCCTGCACGTGCGGCGCCTCGTAGCGCTCGACGCCGAGCGACATCGGAATCGACGCCGCCAGCGTGGCGCCCTTCTCGTCGCGGGTGGAGACGCGCAGGTGGTTCGACACCGCCATCCAGTCCAGGCCATAGCTGGTGAAAGCCTTGCCGAGAATCTTGTCGAGCGTCTGGCTGACGTCGGCGTCGGCCGACTGCGTGGTATGCGTGTGCAGATCGCCGGCGATCCAGCGGCCGGCCGGCAGCGGCGGCACAACCACGGTGGCCTCGTTATCGCCGCCGCACGCGGCGACAGTCAGCATGATGGCGAGGGCGGAAGGAATCAGCAATTTATTGGGCGTCATGTGGTCTATCCTGAAGTGTAAAACAAACGAGCGCGCAACATAACATTGGTGTGTGACGGCCGAATGACCTGCTATCATCGACGGCTCTGTAGCAGCTCAACATCAGGATATAAAAATGACTATTGGCGGAAAGACCATCGACCAGGCACTGGCCTCCTTATCGGACATGACCGCCGGCGCGGTCCCCATCGGCAAAGACGAACACCTGCAGCGCATCGCCCGCGCGCAGGCCTATATGCAGGCCGAAGGCATCGCCGCCATCTACATCAACGCCGGCGCCAACCTCACCTACTTCACCGGCACCAGGTGGTACGCCAGCGAACGCATGGTCGGCGCCATCCTGCCGGCGCAAGGCGCCGTGGAATACATCGCCCCCGCCTTCGAGGAAAGCACGCTGAAGGACTTCATGCTGGTCGACGGCGCGGTCAATTGCTGGGAGGAGCACGAAAGCCCGTACGCGCTGTTCGTCGCTGTGCTGAAACGCATGGGCATCGCGCCGAATTCCGCACAGCAGCCACGCGTCGGCATCTGCGAAAGCGCCGCCTTCTTCATCTACGACGGCATCCGCCCTTTGGCGGACGGCTACGCGCTGGAGAACGCGCGCCAGGTCACGGCCCACTGCCGCACCCGCAAATCGGCCGCCGAAATCGCGCTGATGCAGCGCGCCAAGGACATGACCATGGCGGTGCACATCGCCACCGCCAGCATCCTGCATGAAGGCATCACCACCAAAGAGGTGGAAGAATTCATCGACCGCGCGCATCGCAAGGTCGGCGCCTCGGCCGGCTCCTACTTCGTCATCGTGCTGTTCGGCGAAGCCACCGCGTATCCGCACGGCGTCAGCTACGTGCAGACGCTGAAGTCCGGCGACACGGTGCTGATCGACACCGGCTGCAAGCTGCACAACTACATCTCCGACATCACCCGCACCTATGTGTACGGCCCGATCAGCGAGCGTCAGCGCTCGGTGTGGAACAGCGAGAAGAAAGCGCAGGCGGCGGCGTTCGCGGCGGCGCAGTTGGGCGTGCCGTGCGAGGAAGTCGACCAGGCCGCGCGCCGCTCGCTGGAAGCCGACGGCTTCGGTCCCGACTACAAGCTGCCCGGCCTGCCGCACCGCACCGGCCACGGCATCGGCCTCGACATCCACGAGTGGCCGTATCTGGTCGGCGGCGACAAGACGCCGCTGGACGTCGGCATGTGCTTCTCCAACGAACCGATGATCTGCATCCCCGGCGAATTCGGCGTGCGCCACGAGGACCACTTCTACATGACCGAGGCCGGCCCGCGCTGGTTCACCGAACCGGCGCACAGCATCGACGATCCGTTCGGCCTGCAGCGTTAAGCGCCAAGCTGGCGCAAGTCCGCCACCACCTGCGCCACCAGCGGCGCCCAGTCGCCGCGCTGCGCCTGACGGTACAGCGTGGCGCTTGGATACCACGGGCTGCCGGCGCCCTGCTCCAGCCAGCGCCACTCGAACGGCGTTTGCAGCATGATCCACACCGGCAGGCCCAGCGCGCCCGCCAGATGCGCCACACTGGTGTCGACCGTGACCACCAGGTCCAGCACCGCGCACAGGGCGGCGGTGTCGGCAAAGTCGCCCAGCTGGTCGGCCAGTTGCAGCACCGGTAGCGTGTCGAGCAAGGGCTGATCCTCCGCCCGCACATCCTTTTGCAGGCTGATGAAATCGCACGGCGCGTCGAACAAGGCGGCCAACAGCGGCAGCGGCAAGCTGCGGTTGTGGTCATTCTGGTTGGCCGTGCTGCCGCTCCACACCACGCCCACGCGCGGCCGCGTGCGCGGACCCAGCGCCGCGCGCCAGTGCGCCACCCTGGCAGCATCCGGCGCCAGATACGGCGTGGCGGCCGGCACGCTGTCGAGCCGCGTATCGCAGGCCAGCGGTAAGCTCATGAGCGGAATGTGATAGTCGAACGGCGGCAAGGGATCGCCCTTGACGACGATGCGGCTGACGCCTTCCAGTGTGCCCATCAACGCGGCCAGCGCCGGCTTGACCTCCAGGATCACGGTGGCGCCGCGCTGCGCCACCAGCGGCGCGTAGCGGCAGAACTGGATGGCGTCGCCGTAGCCCTGCTCCGCGTGCAGCAGGATGGTCTTGCCGGCCAGCGGCTCGCGGCCGGTCCACGCGGGCTGCGCGAAATCGCGCTGCTTCCTGTACAGGTCCAGCGTCTCCGCCTTCCAGCGGTATTCGTAGTCGCGCCAGCCCTGCTGGTAGTCGCCGCGCCGCAGATGCACCAGCCCCCGGTTCCAGCGCGCCAGCGCGTTGCCGGCATCGAGCGCGATGGCGCGCTCGTAGTTCGCCATCGCCTCGTCGGCCCGGCCCAGCTGGTCCTGCACGCTGCCAAGATTGGTATAGCCGGCACTGTTGCGCGGCGCCATCCGCACCACATGCTCATAGCTTTGCAGCGCCTCCTCGTAACGCGCGGCGCCGCGCAGGATCACGCCACGGGTCAGGTGGAATTCAGCGCCATCCGGCTTCAGCGCCAGCGCGCGGCCGATGCTGACCAGCGCCTCGTCGCGCTGCGCTGCCGCGTTCAGCGCGCGCGCATGCAGCTGCCACAGCACGGCGTCGCTGTCGTCCAGCCGCAGCGCGGCGGCGAAG
>NZ_WKJN01000054.1 GCF_009674495.1 Duganella alba
CACGGCCTTGCGCCAGCAGCTCGTCGCCCACGCTGCGGTAGGCGGCCAGTTGCTCGCGCCGCAGCTGGTTGGCGGTGGCGGTCGCCCGTTGCGCATCGTCGCGGCGGCCCAATTCGCGCAGCACGGCGGCACGGCTGGCATGCGCCTCGTGCCATTGCGGTTGCAGCGCGATGGCCTGGTCGTGGCTGCGCAGCGCCTCGGCCGGCTGTCCGGCAGCGGCCAGCAGCAGGCCGAGATGATGATGGGCGTCGGCGTACTCCGGCAACAGCGCCAGGGCCTGCCGCAGGCTGTGCGCGGCCTCGTCCAGCCGGCCCAGCGCATGCAGGAGCGCGCCGCGCTGGTTGTGCGCCTCGATGTTGTTGGGATTGATCGCCAGCGCCTGCTCCGCGCTCTCCAGCGCCAGCGCGTGCTGGCCAAGCTGGCGCAGCACGGCCGCGCGCTGCTGCCATGCCTGGTCATCGGCGTCGTTCAACGTCAGCGCCTGCTCGAAGCTGTGCAGCGCATCCTGCGGCCGCTCCACCGCCGCCAGCACGGCGCCGCGATTGAACCAGGTATCGGCATCGGCCGCGTTGAGCGCCAGAGCGCGCTCGTAGCTGTCGAGCGCCTCGTCCGGCAGTTGCTGCTCCTTGAGCGCGTTCCCGAGATTGCTGTGCGCCGCCGCGTCGTCCGGCGCCAGCGCCAGCACCGAGCGGAAAAAGCCGGCGGCCATCTCGAAATTCCCGGTCTGGAAGCCGATAATGCCGACGTGGTACAGCGCATCGATGTGCTGCGGCGCCAGCTTGAGCACCTGCTCGTAGGTTTGCATGGCCTGCGCCAGCTCGCCCTCGCCGTGGAACCGCAGGCCTTCGGAGAACAACTGGTCGACCTGCTGGGAATGCGATATTGCCATGGGAAGGATGGAGGAGTCTGAGATCCCCATCATGCACCAGTTTTTTGGAAAAATCAAAGCCCGCCGGGGCCGGCCCGGGGTCAGGCGCGCTTCATCACCAGGGTCAGGATGTCGTAGCTGGCCACCAGTTCGTCGCGCTGATTGGTGACCTGCACGTCCCACGCCACCACGCCCTGGCCGACGCCCTTGTCGTCGGTGCGGTTGCGGTCCACCTTGCGCTTGCAGGTCAGGCGCGCGCGGATGGTGTCGCCGATGGCCACCGGCGCGACGAAACGCAGATTATCCAGGCCGTAGTTGGCCAGCACCGGTCCCGGCGCCGGCGACACGAACAGGCCGGCCGCCGCCGACAGCACGAAATAGCCGTGGGCGATGCGCTGGCCAAATTGCGTGTCCTTCGCCGCCACCTCGTCGAAGTGCATATAGAAGTAATCGCCCGAGACGCCGCCGAAGTTGACGATGTCCGCCTCGCTGACGGTGCGGCGGTGCGTCAGCAGCGAGTCGCCGACGGCCAGGTCTTCGAAGTATTTGCGGAACGGGTGCACGTCGTGCTCCTGCACTTTCGCGCCGCGCACGTATTCGCCGGTGACGGCGGCCAGCATGGTCGGCGAACCTTGCACCGCCGCGCGCTGCAGGAAATGACGCACCGCGCGGATGCCGCCCAGTTCCTCGCCGCCGCCGGCGCGGCCAGGGCCGCCGTGCTTCAACTGCGGCAGCGGCGAGCCGTGGCCGGTGGAATCGACCGACGCTTCCTTGTCCAGCACCAGCACGCGGCCATGCGAGGCGGCCGCCATCGGCACGGCGTAGGCGGCGATCGCCGGCTCCTTCGTCACCAGCGTCGACACCAGCGAACCCTTGCCGCGCGCGGCCAGCGCCAGCGCCTCGTCGATGCCGTTGTAGCTGATGATGGTGCTGACCGGGCCGAAGGCCTCGACATCGTGCACGGCGTCGTTGCGCATGCCGTCGCGGCACAGCAGCAGCGTCGGCGCGAAGAAAGCGCCGTCGGCCACGCCGTCGCCCACCGGCTTGAAGCCGTCGCGCGCGCTGAACAGCACCTCGTTGCCGCGCGCGAGCAGCTCGACGCGTTCGGCCACGTCGCGCTGCTGGTCGCGCGAGGCCAGGGCGCCCATGCGCACGCCTTCCACCGACGGATCGCCGACGCTGACTTTCGCCAGCCGCTCGCGCAGGCGCATGCCGACCGCGTCGACCATATTTTCCGGCACGATGATGCGGCGGATGGCGGTGCACTTCTGCCCAGCCTTGCCGGTCATCTCGCGCGCCACTTCCTTGACGAACAGGTCGAACTCGGCGTCGTCCGGCGTCACGTCCGGCGCCAGAATGGCGCAATTCAGCGAGTCCGCTTCGGCGGTAAACGGCACCGAATTGGCGATCAGATTGCGGTTGACGCGCAACTTGGCGGCGGTGTCGGCAGAGCCGGTGAAGGTGACCACGTCGGCGCCGTTCAGCCGGTCCAGCAGGTCGCCAGTGCTGCCGATCACCAGTTGCAGCGCGCCTTCCGGCAGCAGGCCGGATTCGTGCATCATGCGCACCACGGCTTCAGTCAGGTAGCTGGTGGCGGTGGCCGGCTTGCCGATGCACGGCATGGCGGCCAGGAAGCTCGGCGCGAATTTCTCCAGCAGGCCCCAGATCGGGAAGTTGAAGGCGTTGATGTGCACCGCCAGACCGCCGCGCGGCACCAGGATGTGGGTGCCGGCAAAGCCGCCGTTCTTACCGAGCGCGATGGCCGGGCCTTCGTGCAGCACGTTGGACGACGGCAGCTCGCGGCTGCCCATGCTGGCGTAGGCGAACAGCGTGCCGGTGCCGCCCTCGATATCGACCCAGCTGTCGGAGCGCGTGGCGCCGGTCTGGTGCGAAATGGCGTACAGCTCTTCCTTGCGCTCCAGCAGATACAGCGCCAGCGCCTTCAGGCGCGCGGCGCGCTGCTGGAAGTTCAGCTGCATCAGCGCCGGAATGCCAGTCTTGCGGGCGTAGGTGACGGCTTCGTCGAAGTCGATCTTGTCGGCGTGCGTGTGGTAGATGACGGCGCTGGTCAGGGCGCTGTGCAGCGGCGCGGCGGCTTCGCTGCCGATCCAGCGGCCGGCGATCAGGCTTTGCAGGGTTGGTTGTGGCATGGTGCGGTCTCCGTGATGTTCGATTTGTCGGTGAGCGGCGCGGCGGCCGGCAGCCTGCATGGGACACGCGGCCGGGCGCCTTGCGGCTCAGGGTGCGGCGTTCTTGTGCAGGTGCAGCGGCAGCGCGCTGTCCCAGTCGATGCGTTTGCGGTCCGGCTCCGGCGCGGTCAGCGCCTCGGTCTCGCGCATGGTCTGCATGGAGCGCACGGCCAGCTCCTGGTATTGCGCCGTGCCGCCGCTCTTCCACTGGATCTCGTCGTCGCGCAGTTCGCGCGCGACTTTGGCCGGCGATCCCATCGCCAGGCTGCGCGGCGGAATCTCCATGCCGGCGCGGACGAAGCTCATGGCGGCGACGATGCTGTCCGCGCCCACTACGGCGTTGTCCATGATGACGCTGTTCATGCCGACCAGCGCGTTGCGTCCGATGCGGCAGCCGTGCAGCACGGCGCCGTGGCCGATATGGCCATCGCGCTCCACCACCGTGTCGCAGCCGGGGAAGCCGTGCATCACGCAGGTGTCCTGCAGATTGGCGCCTTCCTCCAGAATCAGCCGTCCGAAGTCGCCGCGCAGCGCCGCCAGCGGGCCGATATAGCAGCGCGGGCCGACAATGACGTCGCCGATCAGCACCGCGCTGGGATGCACGTAAGCGGTCGGATCGACCACCGGCGTGACGCCATTGATTTCATAGACCTTGACCATGCTCACACCCGCTCGATGACAACCGCGATGCCCTGCCCGACGCCGATGCACATTGTGCACAGCGCATAACGGCCACCAGTGCGTTCCAGCTGGTGCAGCGCCGCCAGCACCAGCCGCGCGCCGGACGCGCCCAGCGGGTGGCCGATGGCGATGGCGCCGCCGTTCGGATTGACATGCGACGCATCGTCGGCCAGACCGAGATCGCGCGTAACAGCCAGGCCTTGCGCCGCAAACGCCTCGTTCAATTCGATGACATCCATGTCGCCTATGGTCAGTCCCAGCTGCGCCAGCACCTTCTTGGAAGCCGGCGACGGCCCGAAGCCCATGATGCGCGGCGCCAGCCCGGCGGTCGCCATGCCCAGCACGCGCGCACGCTTGCGCAGGCCGTACTGTTCGGCGGCCGTGGCGGAGGCCAGCAGAATCGCGCAGGCGCCGTCATTGACGCCCGACGCGTTGCCGGCAGTGACCGAGCCATCCGGCCGCACCACGCCTTTCAGCTTGGCCAGCATCTCGATGGTGGTGTCGGGGCGCGGATGCTCGTCGGTATCGACGATCTTCGGCTCGCCGCGCTTCTGCGGGAGCGTGACCGGCACGATCTCGTCGCGGAACACGCCGGCCGCGTGGGCGGCGGCCCAGCGCTGCTGGCTGCGCAGCGCGAACGCATCCTGGTCGGCGCGGCTGACGCCGAATTCCTGCGCGACGTTTTCCGCCGTCTCCGGCATCGAGTCGATGCCGTGCGCCGCCTTCATCAGCGGATTGACGAAGCGCCAGCCGATGGTGGTGTCCTCGATTTTTGCCGCGCGCGAGAACGCGCTGTCGGCCTTGCCCATGACGAAGGGCGCGCGTGTCATGCTTTCCACGCCGCCGGCGATCACCAGCTGCGCCTCGCCGGACTTGATGGCGCGCGCGGCCATGCCGACCGCGTCCAGCGACGAGCCGCACAGGCGGTTGATGGTGCTGCCGGGGACATCGACCGGCAGGCCGGCCAGCAGCGCCGCCATGCGCGCGACGTTGCGGTTGTCCTCGCCGGCCTGGTTGGCGCAGCCGTAGTAGACGTCGTCCACGCGCGACCAGTCGACGCCGGGATTGCGCGCGACCAGCGCGGCGATCGGCAGCGCCGCCAGATCGTCGGTGCGCACGCCTGCCAGCGCGCCGCCGTAGCGGCCAAAGGGAGTGCGGATGGCGTCACAGATATAGGCTTCGTTCACGGTGTCTCCTTTAGTTTTTCGGGCGTTGGTCGACCACGCGCCGCGCCTTGCCGGTCAGCGTGCGCTCTATGCCGTTGGCCGGCAGCATTTTCACGCGGGTGCTGACGCCGACGTTGGTCTTGATGCGGTGCTCAAGCTCGCGCGCCAGCGAATCGACTTCGCTGCTTGGCGTGTCGGCACGCAGCTCGGCCAGCACGTCCAGCTTGTCGAGGTGGCCGTCGCGCGTGACCACCAGCTGGTATTGCGGCGACAGCTTGGGCATCTTGCAGATCAGTTCTTCGATCTGGGTCGGGAACACGTTGACACCACGGATGATCAGCATATCGTCCGAGCGGCCGGTGATCTTGCCGATGCGGCGCATGGCGCGCGAGGTGGGCGGCAGCAGGCGCGTGAGGTCGCGCGTGCGGTAGCGGATGATCGGCAGCGCTTCCTTGCTCAGGGAGGTGAATACCAGCTCGCCCTCTTCGCCGTCCGGCAGCACTTCGCCGGTTTCGGGATCGATGATCTCCGGGTAGAAGTGGTCTTCCCAGATCACCGGGCCGTCCTTGCTCTCGATGCATTCGCTGGCGACGCCGGGCCCCATCACTTCCGACAGGCCGTAGATGTCGACCGCGTCGATGCCGGCGCGCTGTTCGATCTCGGCGCGCATGGCGTCGGTCCACGGTTCGGCGCCGAAGATGCCGACCTTGAGCGAGCTGGCAGCCGGATCGAGGCCCTGGCGCTGGTACTCTTCGACGATGTTCAGCATGTACGACGGCGTGACCATGATGATCGACGGCTTGAAGTCCTGGATCAGCTGCACCTGCTTTTCGGTCTGGCCGCCGGACATCGGGATCACGGTGCAGCCCAGGCGCTCGGCGCCATAGTGCGCGCCCAGGCCGCCGGTGAACAGGCCGTAGCCGTAGGAGATGTGCACCATGTCGCCGCGTCGGCCTCCGGCGGCGCGGATCGAGCGCGCGACCACGTTGGCCCAGGTGTCGATGTCGTTCTGCGTATAGCCGACCACCGTCGGCTTGCCGGTGGTGCCGCTCGACGCATGCACGCGCACCACGCGGTCCTGCGGCACGGCGAACAGGCCGAATGGATAGTTGTCGCGCAGTTCCTTCTTGGTGGTGAACGGGAATTTGGCCAGGTCGGCCAGGCTGCGCAGGTCGTCCGGGTGGACGCCGGCGGCGTCGAAGGCGGCGCGGTAGTGCGGCACGTTGTCATAGGCGTGCTTGAGCGACCATTGCATGCGCTGGAGCTGAAGCGCTTGCAGTTCGTCGCGGCTGGCGCGTTCGATCGGTTCCAGATCGGACGGCGCGGGAGTGCGTTGGACCATCGGTGTCTCCTCTTTATGCTGGTATAACGTCGCCGCCGATGCGGTGCGATTTGCCGCGGAACAGGGCGATCGTGCGGCCGTCCTGATTGACCACCTTGACGTCGTAGATGCCGCTCTTGCCGGCCAGCGTCTGCTCGACGGCGGTGGCGCTCAGGAGGTCGCCTTCGCGGCCGGGCGACAGGTAGTCGATAGTGCAGCCGGCGCCCACGGTGACGTGATTGTGGCTGTTGCAGGCGAAGGCGAACGCGCTGTCGGCCAGCGCGAAGATGAAGCCGCCGTGGCAGGTCTGGTGGCCGTTCAGCATATCGCCACGCACCGGCATCGACATGCGCGCGTAGCCTGGCGCGATGGCCTCGATGGTCATGCCAAGCGACTGCGAAGCGGTATCGCGCGCATACATCGCGGCGGCGACGGCCTCCGCCAGCGCCTGCGCCTCGGCGCGCTCTTCGGCGTTGTCGCCGACCTGCGCCGCCCGGCCGCCATGCGCGGCGGTGGTGGCGGAGGTGGCCGCGTTCGGCGCAGCAGCCGAGGCCACCGCCATGGCGTCGTTCAGCTTATTCATGGAAGCGCCCTCCGGTAGCCTGCTTGCGGCGCAGCAGAGGCGAGACGCGGTAGCGATCCTCGCCATAGCCGCCGGCCAGATTGGCCAGCACGCGCACGATATGTTCGATGCCGACAGCGTCCGCCCACGCCAGCGGTCCGCGCGGATAGTTGACGCCCTTCTGCATCGCGATGTCGGCAGCGGCGGCGCTGCATACGCCCTGGTTGACCGCATCCGCCGCCTCATTGGCCAGCATCGCGACCGTGCGCATCACAGCCAGTCCGGCCACGTCGTCCAGCCGCGTGACGACGAATCCGGCAGCCTGCAACAGCCCGACCACCGCATTGAAAGCAGCATCCGAACACTGGTCCGCACGGGCGATGGCGATGCGCTTGGCGCTGCCATAGTCCAGCGCCAGGTCGAACAGCACCGTATCCGCATGATGGTTGTCGCGCGCACGCTGGGTGGCGCTGCGGCCGTCAGTCAGATAGATGGCGGCGCCGTTGCAATGGAAAGCCGGCGCATCGTCATGCGCGCCGACGGGACGGATCGTCTCTGGCGTCTTGCGGTGCGTGATCTCGATGCCGGCAGCGCGTAAACGGGCCGCCAGCGCATCGACCACCACGCCGCCCACGGCATGCGACGCTGCTCCCTGCTCAATGGTGTAGCTGACATATTCCGGCTTCGGCTGCGGTGCCTCGGCCTGCGCCTGCGGCGCCGCAGCGCCGTCGCCATAGCGATAAAAGCCTTGCCCCGCTTTGCGGCCAAGGAAGCCGGCATTCACCATCTCCTGCTGCAGCACCGAAGGCGTAAAGCGCGGGTCCTGGAAATACGCATTGAAGACCGACTGCGTGACGGAGAAATTGACGTCATGCCCGATCAAATCCATCAACTCGAATGGCCCCATGCGGAAGCCGCCCGCCTCGCGCATCACCGCATCAATCGTGGCGGCATCGGCGGCCTGCTCGTTCAGCAGGCGCCAGCCCTCGGCGTAGAACGGCCGCGCCACACGGTTGACGATGAAGCCCGGCGTCGACTTGGCATGCACCGGATTTTTTCCCCACGCAGCAGCGGTGTCGAATACGGTCTGCGCGGCGCCGGCCTCGGTGGCCAGTCCGCTGACCACTTCGCACAACGCCATCAGCGGCACCGGATTAAAGAAGTGCATGCCCGCCACGCGGCCCGGCAGGCGCAGGCCCGCCGCAATCGCGGTAACGGAAATCGAAGACGTATTGGTCGCCAAAATGCAGTCATCGCCAACCATGCCCTCCAGCTGCGCGAACAGGGCGCGCTTGGCGCCGAGGTTCTCTACGATGGCCTCCACCACCAGACCGGCATCGGCCACCTCCGGCAGCGTGACGGCGGCGTGCAGGCGCGCGATGGCGGCGGCGCAGTCGATGGCGCTCATGCGCTCCTTGACGACCAGCTTGTTCAGCGCGGCGGCAATATCGGAGATAGCCTTGGCCACCGCCTCGGGACGCGTGTCGTACAAGCGCACCGTGTAGCCGGCCACCGCCGCCACCTGCGCGATGCCCGCGCCCATGGCGCCGCTGCCGATGACGGCGACCGCGCGTTCAATGTTCAGGGCTGTCATCTCAACGCCCCTTGAATTCTGGCGCGCGCTTTTCCATGAAGGCGGCCACGCCCTCGCGGTAGTCGTCGCTGCGACCCAGCTCACTCATCATGCCGCATTCCAGCGCCAGCTGCTGTTGCAGGCTGTTGTGGGCGCTGGCGTGCAAGGCTTTCTTGGTGAAGGCCAGCCCCTTGGTCGGCGCGCTGGCGAAGTGGCGCGCCATGGCCTGCACTTCGGCGGCGAAGTCCTCGTCGGGAATCGCCTTCCAGATCAGGCCCCAGGCTTCGGCCTTCTCGGCGCTCAGTTTTTCGCCCAGCATGGCCATGCCCATGGCGCGCGCGCTGCCGACCAGGCGCGGCAGGAAGTAGGTGCCGCCGGTGTCGGGAATCAGGCCCAGTTTGCAGAACACTTCGACGAACGACGCGGACTTCGTGGCCAGCACGATGTCGCAGGCCAGCGCGATGTTGGCGCCGGCGCCGGCCGCCACGCCATTGATGGCGCCGATCACCGGCAGCGGCAGCGCGCGCAGCGACTGCACCAGCGGCGCGTAGTTCTTTTCCACCGAGTCGCCCAGGTCAACGGCCCGCGCGCCCGGCTCCACCGAACGGTCGGACAAATCCTGGCCGGCGCAGAAGCCGCGCCCGGCGCCGGTCAGCACCAGCACGCGCGCGGCGCCGCTGGCCGCTTCGGTGGCGAGGCGTTTCAGCGCGTGGCGCAGTTCGTCGTGCATGGCCTGGGTGAAGCTGTTGAGCTTATCCGGGCGGTTGAGCGTCAGCGTGGCGACGCCGTCGCTGATCTCGAACAGGATGTTCTGGTAGTCCATGGTGTCTCCGTATTGTTATTCGGCCTGGTCGAAGTCGATGACGACGCGGGCGGTGGTGGGGAAGCTCTGGCAGCTCAGGACATAGCCGCGCGCGATTTCGTAGTCTTCCAGCGCGTAGTTGACGTCCATGTCGACCTTGCCCTCGATGACCTTGCAGCGGCAGGTCGAGCACACGCCGCCCTTGCACGAGTAGCGCATGTCGAGGCCCGCGCGCAGGCCGGCGTCGAGCAGCGATTCCTTGTCCTGCTCCATGGTGAAGATGGCGGCGTTGCCGTCCATGATGACGGTGACTTCGGTCTGCTGGTGCGTGGCGGCGGCGGCCGACGCGGCGCGCGGCTGATGCGCGTGTTTCGGGATGCTGGCGGCGAACAGCTCGACCTTGATCTGCGACTTGGCCAGGCCGGCTTCCTGCAGCGCTTCGGAGACGCCGTGCATCATGTCTTCCGGGCCGCAGATGAAGGCGACGTCGATGTCGTCGGCGCGCACCCAGTATTGGAGGAACTGCGCGGCCTTGTCCTTGGTGATGCGGCCGTTGAACAGTTCGATGTCCTGCTGCTCGCGGCTCATCACGTAGGCCAGCTTGAGGCGTCCCATGTAGGTGTCCTTCAGGTCCGACAGTTCGTCGCGGAAGATCACCGACGACGAGGCGCGGTTGCCGTAGAAGAGCGTGAACTGGCTTTCCGGCTCGGTGGCCAGCGTGGTCTTGATGATCGACAGGATCGGCGTGATGCCGCTGCCGGCGGCGAAGGCCAGGTAGTGTTTTTTGTTGGCGGCGTCCAGCGGCACGTTGAAGTGGCCCATCGGCGGCATCACGTCGATGGTGTGGCCGGCTTGCAGGTTGTCGTTGGCCCAGCTGGAGAACAGGCCGCCCTGCGTGCGCTTGATGGCCACGCGCAGCGCGCCGTCCTGCACGGCGGAGCAGATCGAGTAGGAGCGGCGCACGTCTTCGTCGCCGATCTGCGCGCGCAGCGTCAGGTGCTGGCCTTGCTGAAAGGCGAAGCTGTCGCGCAGCGCATCCGGCACGGCGAAGGTGACGGCGATGGTGTCGCGCGTTTCGTTGCGCACGTTGGCGATGGTCAGCGGATGGAATTTGCTCATGATCTTCTCTAGTGACACTTGAAGTAGTCGAACGGTTCGCGGCAGTCCAGGCATTTGTACAGCGCCTTGCAGGGCGTGGAGCCGAACTGGCTGGTGATTTCCGTATGCAGCGAGCCGCAGTGCGGGCAGGCCACCATCGGCGCGGGCGCGGCGCGGCGCGAGACGGCGGCAGCGGCGGCGCTCCGGGCAGCACTGGCGCCTTGGGCGGCGCTGGCTGCAGCGGCGGCCCGGCCGCCGGCGCGCAAGCCGCTGATATCGATCACCTGCTGCGCCGGTGGCGCGATACCGTAGGCTTTTAGCGCGGCCTTGCCGGACTCGCTCATCCAGTCGGTGGTCCAGGCGGGCGAGATCTGGTTGTGCAGCCGGACCTGCGCCACGCCGTGCGCGTGCAGCGCGTCGGTGATGGCGTCGGCGATGACTTGCATGGCCGGACAGCCGGAGTACGTCGGCGTGATGGTGACGTCGCAGGCGCCGTCGTCGGCCACGCGCACGTCGCGCACGATGCCCAGGTCGACGATGCTGATGACCGGAATCTCCGGGTCGGGCACGGCGCCGAGCCAGGCCCAGATTTGCGCGACGGCCGACGACAGGGCGGCGGCGCTGCGGGCGGCCGGTGCGGCGGCGGCGATCATGGTGGCGGCGGCTTTCATGGCGGCCCCGCTGCTACCACTCGGCGCCGGGATAGGCGCGCTGCAGGAACTGCATCTCGGCCAGGATATAGCCCAGGTGCTCGCTGTGGCGGCCTTGCTTGCCGCCCTTCTGCATCCAGGCGTCGGCCGGCGGCATGGTCAGCGTGGCTTCGGCGAAGATCTCGGCCACGTGCGCCAGCCATTGCGCGCGCAGTTCGCCGGCCTCCGGCGCGATGCCGGCGGCGACCATCGCCTCATCGACCGCGTCGTAGGCGAACACTTCGCCGCTGTACATCCACAGCGCATCGGCCGCGGCTTGCGTCTTGGCGTGGCTGATGGCGGTGCCGTCGCCCATGCGCACGATCAGGTCGCCGCTGCGGCGCAGGTGATAGGTCACTTCCTTCAGCGACTTCTCGGCGATGGCGGCGATGCGCGCGTCGCTGCTGCGCGTCAGGCCTTCGATCAGGAAGTAATGCCAGGTGTCGAAATAGAACTGGCGCACCATGGTGTCGGCGTAATTGCCGTTCGGCTGCTCCAGCAGCAGGCAGTTCTTGAAGTCGTGGGCGTCGCGCAGGTAGGCCAGCTGGTCCTCGCTGCGGCCCGCGCCTTCCAGTTCGGCCGCGTATTCGTACCACAATCGCGTCTGCCCCAGCAGGTCCAGCGCGACGTTGGTCAGCGCCATGTCCTCCTCCAGCGCCGGGCCTTTGCCGCACCACTGCGACAGTTGCTGGCTGAGGATCAGGGCGTTGTCGCCGAGCCGCAGCAGGTAGTTGACCTTGTTGTCCATCGCCGGCCTCACAGGTTCTTCACTTCTTCCGGCATCGGGAAGAAGGTCGGATGACGATACACCTTGCTGTTGGACGGCTCGAACAGCGCGCCCTTGTCGGCCGGGCTGCTGGCGACGATGTCGGCGGCGCGCACCACCCAGATGCTGACACCTTCATTGCGCCGCGTGTAGACGTCGCGCGCGTTGTTGACCGCCATCTCGGCGTCCGGCGCGTGCAGGCTGCCGACGTGCTTGTGCGCCAGCCCGTGCTGGCTGCGGATGAATACTTCCCACAGTGGCCATTCTTTGCTCATATTGTCTCCTCTATGCCGCGCTGCGGGCGGCGTGTTTGTCGGCGTGGGCGACCAACGCGTCGCGGAACCATTCGCCGTCGTCCCAGGCCTTGACGCGCGTCTGCAGGCGCTCGCGGTTGCACGGGCCGTTGCCCTTGAGGACGTTGTGGAACTCGCTCCAGTCGATGGCGCCGAATTCGTAATGGCCGCTGTCGGCGTTGAATTTCAGATCCGGATCGGGCACCGTCAGGCCTAAAAATTCCGCCTGCGGCACGGTCTGGTCGACCATGCGCTGGCGCAGCTCGTCGTTGGAAAACAGCTTGATGCGCCACTGCGCCGACTGCGCGCTGTTGACCGACTCGGCGTCCGACGGCCCGAACATCATCAGCGACGGCCACCACCAGCGGTTCAGCGCATCCTGCGCCATGGCCTTCTGCTCCGGCGTGCCGCGCGCCAGCGACAGCATGATGTCGTAGCCCTGGCGCGCATGGAACGACTCTTCCTTGCACACGCGGATCATGGCGCGCGCATACGGACCGTAGGAGCAGCGGCACAGCGGAATCTGGTTGATGATGGCCGAGCCGTCGACCAGCCAGCCGATCGCGCCCATGTCGGCCCAGCTCAGGGTCGGGTAGTTGAAGATGCTTGAATACTTGGCCTTGCCGCTGTGCAGGGCAGCGAGCAGCTCGTCGCGCGATACGCCCAGCGTTTCGGCGGCGCTGTACAGGTACAGGCCGTGGCCGGCCTCGTCCTGGATCTTGGCCAGCAGGATGGATTTGCGCTTCAGGGTCGGCGCCCGCGTCACCCAGTTGCCCTCGGGCAGCTGGCCGACGATTTCCGAGTGCGCGTGCTGCGAAATCTGCCGGATCAGCGTCTTGCGGTAGGCCTCCGGCATCCAGTCCTTGGCCTCGATCTTGACGCCGTCGTCGATGCGGGCCTGAAAGGCCTGCTCGTCGGCGCTCATGTCCTCGGCCGTGCGGACTTGCTTGAGGCCGGTTTCCACCAGTTGTGCGTACATGGCTGTCTCCTGTTTCATCACATAATACGATACGTATTTTTATTTGGCTACAGTTTTTTTGTGTCATATTATTTTCATGCGTCGTGTTAATTTTTGGCGCGCGGCCAAGTAAACTATTGTTTCCCTGTTCAGATTAGTAAGCCGCTTATGAATTGCAACGACTGGATCGCCAACTTCCTGGCCACCGACCCGCCGCGCTCGAAGTCGCTGGTGGTGACCATTTTTGGCGACGCCATCGTGCCGCACGGCGGCATGGTGTGGCTGGGCAGCCTGATCGAGCTGTTGGCGCCGTTCGGCGTCAACGACCGCCTGCTGCGCACCGCCGTCTTCCGGCTGGCGCAGGAAGGCTGGCTCGGCGCCCAACGCGACGGCCGCCGCAGCTCCTACGCCATCACGCCCGACGCCATGGCGCGCTTCGTCCACGCCTACCGCCGCATCTACGCCTCGCCGCACGTGCACTGGGACGGCAGCTGGACGCTGGTGCTGAACGGCGACGGCGCCCTCAACGCGGCCGAGCGCGCGGCCGTGCGCAAGGAGCTGCTGTGGGAAGGCTATAGAGTGATCGCGCCCGGCATCATGGGCCATCCGGCCGCCGACGGCGCCGCGCTCGACGAGCTGCTGACCCGCCTTGGCGTGGCCGGCAAGCTGTTCGTGGTGCAGGCCAAGACGCTGCCGCAGGTCGGCGCCCGCCCGCTCAGCGACCTGGTGGCCAGCGGCTGGGACGTGGCGGCCGTGGCGGCCGGCTACAACAAGTTCATCGCCCAGTTCGAGCCGCTGCTGGCGGCGCTGCGCGCCACGGGCGCCGACGGCGGCGACGCGCCGTTGTCGCCGGCATCGGCCTTCGTGGTCCGCACCTTGCTGATCCACGCCTACCGCCGCGTCCAGCTGCACGATCCGCAGCTGCCGGTCGAGCTGCTGCCGACGCCATGGCCGGGCGCGCTGGCCTACGAGCTGGCGCGCCAGATCTACCTGCTGGTGCACGCCGCCGCCGAGCAGCACATCGACGCCGCCCTGCGCCGCGAAGACGCCGCCACCGCGCCGCTCGAAGCGGCCTTCTTCGACCGCTTCGGCGGTCTGGCCTGACGCGCCGGCTCGGCGCGCCCCTGCGGAAATCCGGGCGGGCCGGCGGCCAAGCCTGTATCATGTCGGCTCTGCGCCACAAGCGCGATCTACTATCCACATAGAATTCACCAGGATTCCTGCCATGCCTATCAAAATCAGCCAGCAGTTCGACGCTGGCGCCATCGAAGTGGTCCGCGCCGACGATCCGGCCGCCATCGATCTGAACATCCGTAAAGATTCCCACGCCGACATCGTGCAGTGGTTTTACTACCGCGTGCAGGGCGCGCAGGGCACGCCGCTGGCGATGAACTTCCTGAACGCCGGCAGCGCCGCCTACCCGGACGGCTGGAAGGACTATCAGGCCGTCGCCAGCTACGACCGCGACTCCTGGTTCCGCGTGCCGACCACCTATGACGGCAAGGTCATGACCATCAACCACACGCCGGAATACGACAGCGTCTACTACGCCTATTTCGAGCCGTATTCGTGGGAACGCCACCTGTCGCTGCTGGATAACGCCCAATTGTCGCCGCTGGTCAAGCTGGTCGACCTGGGCAGCACCATCGACGGCCGCGATCTGAACATGCTGGTCATCGGCGATCCGGAAGCGGAGCAAAAGGTGTGGGTCATCGCCCGCCAGCACCCGGGCGAAACCATGGCCGAGTGGTTTGTCGAAGGCTTTGTCGAAGCGCTGCTGGATCCGGCCAATCCGTTTGGCCGCCAGTGCCTGAAGGAAGCCGTGTTCTACGTGGTGCCGAACATGAATCCGGACGGCTCGGTGCGCGGCAACCTGCGCACCAACGCGGCCGGCGCCAACCTGAACCGCGAATGGCTGAATCCGACCATGGAGCGCAGCCCGGAAGTATTCCTGGTCAAACAGAAGATGCACGAAACCGGCGTCGACCTGTGCCTGGACATCCACGGCGACGAAGGCCTGCCTTACGTGTTCGTGGCCGGCAGCGAGTCGCTGCCAAACTTCACCGACGATCAGGCCGAAGCGCAGCAATACTTCATCGACAATTTCCTGATCGCCAGCCCGGACTTCCAGGACGAATTCGGCTACGGCGAAACGCCGTACACGCCGGAAACGCTGACCATGGGTTCGCCGCACATCACCCACGCCTTCGGCTGCCTGTCGCTGACCCTGGAGATGCCGTTCAAGGACAACGCCAACGATCCGGACACCGACACCGGCTGGAACGGCGCCCGTAGCGCCGAGCTGGGCAAGTCGATTCTGCAGCCGGTGCTGCAATCGCTACTGGCCCAACAGCAGTAAGCGGACTCCCTGCGGCGCCACAAAGCCGGCGCCGCAGGGAAAAATACACTGGACCTCAGGCGGCGCATCCACGCGCCGCATCCGGAGGTCCATCATGAAATTCTTGCCGTATGCCGTGCTGGTGCTGCTCACCGCCTGCACCACGCCCTACCGCCCGCCGCAACTGACGGACGCCAACACCACTTTCCCCGGTTTGATCGCTCTGGCCGCCCAGGCCGACGGCAACGCAGCCGATGTGCTGCTGGTGCACGGCATCTGCACGCACGACGCCAGCTGGGTCGATGAAGTCGTCCCGCAACTGACCGGCGCCCTGCGCGACGCCACCACGCAATCCTCGCGTGCTGCCAGCAGCGCGGCGGTGCAGATCGTGCCATCCACGGTGAACACGCCCGCCGGCCAGCTCCGCTTCGACGCCCTGATCTGGTCGCCCCTGACCAACGACCTGAAACGCCAGCTCTGCTACGACCAGAGCGGCAAGTCATCGCTATGCACCGGCGCACCGCCCTATCCCTACACGCGCGCACGCCTCAACGCCCGCTTCAAGGACGGTCTGATCGACGATTGCCTGCCCGATGCCCTGATCTACCAGGGCGTGGCGCGCGACACCATCCAGCGCCGCATGCGCGAAGCCGTGCTGCAGGTAATGTCGGGCGCGCAGGCGCAAACGCCGCTGGTGGTAATTGCCCACAGCATGGGCAGCAAAATTTTGTTCGACACGCTGTTGCGCATGACGGAAGAACCGGCCGGCTCGCAGGCAGCCGTGATGGCGCAACAGGCCGTGGACCGCATGCGCTTTCTGGTGATGGCCGCCAATCAGATCCCGCTGCTGTCGCTGGCGGATCAGCCGCTGCCCGCCACCATGGCGGTATCGCCACCCGACAGCCTGCAATTACTGCTACGCAAGCGCCCCGCGCTGGCAGCCGACCGCCACCTGACCCTGGTAGCCTTCACCGATCCGAATGACCTGCTGTCCTACACGCTGCCGCCGGAAAAATATGCGCAGGACGGCGTCACCGTCTACAACATCCTGGTCTCCAACGCGCCGACCTACCTGGGCCTGCTGGAACGCCCCGACACCGCCCACCTGGAATACCTGGGCAATCCCGACGTCGGCCGCCTGATCGCCTGCGGCCTTCCCGGCAGCAAGCTATGCAAGTGAGTATATACATAGGCTTTGCCTTCCACAGTCCTCGCCTATTTTTGCCTATTTTCGCCTGACGAATGCCTATTTTTCTTAACCGATTTTGCGGAACTTCCCTCTGTGAGCACCAGTCTGACTGTTACAAATGCAGGCATTTCATAGGCAGGAATAGGCGAAAATAGGCAACCACCATGGACATGACACACCACGTATATACCGAGCTGTATTACCAGATGCGCAAGCGCGAAGACCATCGCACGCGGGAGGAAGTTGTGCTGATCGCACTGAAGGAATGGATGGCGCGCCAATACGGCCAGCCGACGGACCGCGGCTATCAATGGAAGGAACTGTTCCTCCCGCACGGCACGCGGTTGCGCATCAGCCACCGTGGCCTATGCTACTTCGCCCAGGTGGAAGGCGACCTGTTGATGGCCGAAGGAAAAATCGTCACGCCCAGTTCGTGGGCAATGGAAGTTTGCGGCAGCGTCCGCAACGCCTGGCGCGACATCTGCCTGCGCCGCAACCACCTGGAGCCATGGACCAAAGCCAGCGACTGGCGCGCAGCCGCCGGCGACCAGCCGCGCCAGCCCGGCGTCAACCGCCGGCGCCGCGCCCGCCGCAGTACCGACTAGCCTCAGCCGCCGGCCACCACCATATTCTCGATCAGAATCGAGCCGGTCTGCTTGGTGCCGCGCACCAGCACATCGCTGCCGATGGCGACGATCTGCGCCAGCATATCCTTCATATTGCCGGCGATGGTGATCTCCTCCACCGGATACTGGATCACGCCATTCTCGACCCAGTAACCAGCCGCGCCGCGCGAATAATCGCCCGTCACATAATTGGTGCCCTGGCCCATCAGCTCAGTTACCAGCAGACCGGTGCCCATCTTGCGCAGCATGCCCGCGAAATCATCCGCCGGCTTGGTCAGCGACGACGTCATCGCCAGGTTATGCGAACCGCCCGCATTGCCGGTGGTTTTCATGCCCAGCTTGCGCGCCGAATACGTCGACAGGAAATAGCCCTGCACCACGCCATCCTTGACCACATCGCGCTTGACGGTGCGCACGCCCTCCTCGTCGAACGGCGCCGAACCGACACCGCCCACCACGTGCGGATCTTCATGAATCTGCACGTGCTTCGGCAACACCTGCTTGCCCAACGAATCGAGCAGGAAGGTCGACTTGCGATACAGCGCGCCGCCCGACGTCGCTTGCACGAACGCGCCCAGCAGACCAGCCGCCAGCGGCGCCTCGAACAGCACCGGGCAGGTGCGCGTATCGATGGTGCGCGCATTCAGGCGCGCCAGCGCGCGCTCCGCCGCGTAACGGCCGATCGCCTCCGGCGACGACATCTTCGACGCATCGCGCACCGACGAATACCAGTCGTCGCGCTGCATGTTCTTGCCCTTGCCGGCGATCGGCGCCACCGACAGCGTATGGCGCGAATACGGATAGCCGCCGATGAAGCCGCGCGAGTTGGCGGCGACAAAATGCGACTGCTGCACGTGCACGCCGGCGCCTTCCGAATTGGTCACGCGCGCGTCGACGGCAAACGCCGCCGCCTCGGCGCGCTGCGCCAGCGACACGGCTTCCGCGGTCGAGATATCCCATGGATAAAACAGCTTCAGGTCGCGCGGTTTCATCTCCAGCTGATCTTCGTCGG
Source organism: Duganella alba (assembly GCF_009674495.1). Lineage (GTDB taxonomy): Bacteria > Pseudomonadota > Gammaproteobacteria > Burkholderiales > Burkholderiaceae_D > Rugamonas > Rugamonas alba. The sequence goes on from NZ_WKJN01000054.1 coordinate 18,132, forward strand.
CCAGGCCGGCGCAGTCGTCATCCGACGTGAAGCGCGCGATGTTGTACGCCGCCTCCACGGTGGCCTTCAGCGCCGCCGGCGAAAAATCGGAGGTCGAGGCGTTGCCGCGGCGCTGGCCGATGAACACCGTCACCCCCATGCCCTTGTCTTTATTCTGCTCGATGGTCTCGATCTGGCTCTTGCGCACCGACACCGACAGGCCGCTGCCCTCGCTGATTTCGACGGCGCAATCGGTGCCGCCCTGGGCTTTGGCGTAGCCCAGCACATCGCGTGCGAGCTGCTTCAACTGGTCCTGGGTGTGGGTAAAATGGGTATCGCTCATGGGCTGTTTTCTTCGGGTGGCCGCTAAAACAGTTATCATAGCAGTCGTTTACAGTTTACAGGGCGCGGCCATGCGCCCTACCGAAAGTTGATAATATGGTAAATCCTAACCGCGGCGCCGTCGGCTTCAGCTCCACCGAATTCGAAGAAGAGTACGAACGCCCCTCCAAATCCGAGGCCAAGCGCCAGTCCAACGCCCTGCAAAAGCTCGGCGAAACCCTGGTCGAAGCCCCGCGCGACCGCGTCAAACGCGTGCCGATGCCGGAAGATGTGCTGGAAGCCATCCTGATGTGCCAGACCATCACCAACCACGAAGGCCGCCGCCGCCAGATGCAGTTTGTCGGCAAAAAGATGCGCACCCTGGACGAAGAGGAAGTCGCCGTCATCCAGAAAGCCATCGACAGCTGGAAAGGCGCCTCCAAGTCGGAAACCGCCGCCATGCACGCGCTGGAACGCCGCCGCGAGAAATTGCTGGCCGACGACAACGCCCTGACCACCCTGCTGTCGGAAAATCCGGAACTCGACGTGCAGCACCTGCGCACGCTGATCCGCAACGCCCGCAAGGAACAGGCCGAGAACAAGCCGCCCAAAGCCTACCGTGAAATCTTCCAGATCCTGAAACAGTTGGACGCCGACAAGCGCAAGGCCGCCGGCATGGATGAGGAAGAAACCGGCGACGAAGCCGATGACGAGTAATACCGCCGCAACCGAACTGGTGATCGGCCTGGTGTCGATCTCCGACCGCGCCAGCGGCGGCGTCTACCAGGACCAGGGCCTCCCCGCGCTGCAAGCCTGGCTGGCCAGCGCGCTGACCACGCCCTATCGCATCGAAACCCGGCTGATCGCCGACGAACGCCCGCAGATCGAGGCCACGCTGACCGAGCTGGCCGACGCCGTCCGCTGCCACCTGGTGCTGACCACCGGCGGCACCGGCCCGTCGCGCCGCGACGTCACGCCGGAAGCGACCAAGGCCGTCGGCACCAAGGAAATGCCCGGCTTCGGCGAGCAGATGCGCCAGATCAGCCTGCACTTCGTGCCGACCGCCATCCTGTCGCGCCAGACCGCCGTGATCCGCGAGAGCGCCGACCACGCCGCGCTGATCCTCAACCTGCCGGGCCAGCCGAAAGCCATCGCCGAAACGCTGGGCGGCCTGAAGGACGCCGACGGCCACACGCTGGTGGGCGGCATCTTCGCCGCCGTGCCCTACTGCGTCGACCTGATCGGCGGCCCCTACATGGAAACCGATCCGGCCGTGTGCAAGGCCTTCCGTCCCAAATCCGCCCTCCGCCCCGCCCAAGGATAAGCATGAGCCAACTGCTGCAAACCATCGAAAAAGAAACCGGCCCGAATCCCACCGTCTCCATCATCTGGATGCACGGTCTGGGCGCCGACGCCAACGACTTCGTGCCCATGCTGCACGAGCTGGACCTGGCCGGCCTGCCGGCCATCCGCTTCATCTTCCCCAACGCCGACACCATGCCGGTGACGGTCAACGGCGGCTACGTGATGCGCGCCTGGTACGACATCATCGCCACCGACCTCGGCCGCCAGGAAGACGAAGCCGGCCTGCGCGCCTCGCAAGTGAAAGTTGAAGCGCTGATGGCGCGCGAAAACGCCCGCGGCATCCCCAACGAGCGCATCATCCTGGCCGGCTTCTCGCAAGGCTGCGCGATGACCTTGCAAACCGGCCTGCGCCAGAAAACCAAACTGGCGGGCATGCTGTGCCTGTCCGGCTACGTGCCGATCGCGCCGAAAGCGGCCGCCGAGCACACGCCGGAAAGCCTGGCCACGCCGATCTTCCTGGTGCACGGCCGCATGGACCCGGTGATCGCCATCGCCCGCGCCACCGCCTCGCGCGACCTGCTGCTCGACTGGGGCTACAACGTCGAGTGGCACGAATACGCCATGCAGCACTCGCTGTGCCAGCAGGAAGTCGACGACATCAGCGCCTGGCTCAAGCGCATCCTCTAGATCAGGTCATCCAGCCGCACCGGCAGCTTGCGCACGCGCCTGCCGGTGGCGTGATACACGGCGTTGGCCAGCGCCGCCGCCACGCCCACGATGCCGATCTCGCCAATGCCGCGCGCGCCCAGCGGATTGAACGCCAGGTCCGGCGCGTCGACCACGCTGACATCGATGTCGCCGATATCCGCATTCACCGGCACGTGATAATCGGCCAGGTTGGCGTTGGCCACCCGCCCGCTCGGCAGGTCCAGCTCCGACGCCTCCATCAGTCCCATGCCCAGTCCCCACACCACGCCGCCCAGCAGCTGGCTGTGGGCGGTCTTCGCGTTCAGCACCCGGCCGACGTGATACGCGCCGACCACGCGCGGCACGCGGATCGCACCCAGCTCCGGGTCCACATGCACCTCGACAAACACCGCGCCGAACGAATGCATCGAATACTGCTTCTTCTCGTCGCCCGGCGCCGACTGGCTGTCGGCCTGCAGCGGCTGGCCGCCGTGGCGCGCGATCACCGCCGCCACCGCGTCGCGCTGGCCGGCGCCAGC
>NZ_WKJN01000055.1 GCF_009674495.1 Duganella alba
GCATGGTTGACCTGGTTCTTGGCAAAGAACAGTGAACTGTATGGCGCCGCGATTGTCGAGCTGGCCGTGGTGGCGCCCGTGCTGACAGTGCTCGGCCTGAGCGCGGCGCAATACAGTTCACTGTTCTTTGCCAAGAACCAGGTCAACCATGCTGCCTTCCTGGCGGCGCGCGCCGGCAGCGTGGGCAACGCCAGCATCGACGCCATCAAGCAAGCCTACATCCAGGGCCTGGTGCCGATGTATGGTGGCGGCAGCACGCCGGCCGAACTGGCCAAATCGCTGGCCAACGCCACCGAGGCGGTCAACGGCAAGGATGGGCCCGGCGCCTACATCGAAATGCTGAATCCGACCAAGGAGGCGTTCGAGGACTGGAATGATGAAAAGCTGCAGACCCTGCTCGACACCAAGGGCAAGCGGGTGATCTCCAATCGCGGCCTGGGCCTGAGCACGGACGCGGTACGCGCCAATTCGGGCGAGAGCCGCCAGGACGCCAACCTGATCAAGCTGCGCATCATGCAGGGCATCAAGCCGGCAGTGCCGGTGGTGGGCAGCATCTACACCGCCTACCTGAAATACCTGGATACCGGCAGCGACGCCAACCGCTCGGCGCTGATCCAGAAGGGCCTGATCCCGGTGGTCACCAACGTGACCATGCAGATGCAGTCCGACGCGATCGAGCCGGACCATCCGGTGTCGTCGCCGGGCAGCGGCAACGGCGGCAATCCGGTCGACCCGGGCGAGCCGCCGACCACGCCGACCAATCCGACGCAACCGTGTTCGGAGTCGAGCAATCCGACCGGCTGTGACCTGCCCAGCGACCCCGATCCGGGTGGCGGTGGCGGTGCTTGCGAGGTGCCGGTCAAGGCCGAGATGAGCGCCGATGCCTTGTTCGACTTCGATTCGGCTACGCTCAGTCCCACCGGCAAGTCGAATCTGGCCCAGTTCATGGCGCCGTATCTGAACAAGACTTTCGACAAGGTGGTGATCAACGGCTATACCGATCCGCTCGGCAACGATGCCTACAACATCGACCTGTCACAACGCCGCGCCGACGCTGTCGCGCTGTACCTGAATCAACTGGGACTCAAGGTGATGGATGTGCCGGTGGTGCGGGGCAAGGGCGCGACCAGTCCGAAGGTCAATCCGGACGACTGCAAGAACAAGACCGGCGACGACCTGAAAGCCTGCTATGCGCCGGACCGGCGCGTGACGATCGAACTGACACCACACAGCTGATGACGATGAACACCATACTACCTTCAGGGCCGTGGTGGCCCGCCTTATCCCGGCTGCTGGCAGCGGCGGCACTGGTCGCCGTCGCCGGCGGCGTGCTGGCCTGTCCGGAAACGCCGGGCCCCACCTGCAACGCCGGCGCCGCGCCGGCCAGCCAGCCGCTGGGGGTGAGCGCGAATATCGGCGTCGGCAATCCGATCAACGTCATCAATGGCAACAAGTACCAGCGCGAAGAGGACATGGCGGCGTTGCCCGGGGTGATGGGGCTGGAGCTGGTGCGCCATTACAACAGCGGCCACAGCAGCCCAGGCACCTGGACCGGACGTATCGGGCGCGGCTGGCGGCTGTCCTATGAGACCCGGCTGGTGGCTTCGCCGCGGGCGATCGAAGTGCTGCAGGCCGATGGCGCCTCGGTGGTGTTTGTGCGCGATGCGCTCAAGCCATCGCTGGCCACCACGGACAACCCGGCGCGCGGCGCGATCTCAGTGCGGCGGGGCGGACGCGGCGATGAATATCTGTGGCGCTGGACCGATGGCCGCGAGTTGAGCTTCAATCATTTGGGCCAACTGGTGCAGATCAAGGCCGCCACCGGCGAGATCACCAGTTTGCTCTACGATCCGCGCGGGCCCCTGATGCGGGTGACCGATCCGCAGGGGCGCAGCCTCCATCTGCATTACCTGGACCGTGCCAGCGCGGCACGCGATGACCGCTACCGCGGCGTGCAGAGCATCGATACGCCGGTGGGCCGGTTTACCTATGAATACGGCAGTGCGCCGCCCAAGGGCAGCGTGCTGGGCGCACGTGACGTCCTGGCCAACCTGGTGCGCGTGCGCTACCCGGCGGCAGGACAGGGACGGCAATACCATTACGAAGATCCATTGCATCCGACCTTGTTGACCGGCATCAGCATCGAGGACGGGCCCACCACCAGCCGCTACGCCACGTTTGGCTATAACGCCGCCGGCAAGGGCATTCTGTCGGTCCACGCAGCGGGCGCCGACAAGGTCATGCTGACGTACGACCGTCCCGGCCTGACCACCATCACCAACGGCCAGGGACAGACGACCACCTACCGCTACGCCGGTGCGGCCGGCGATTTCCGTCTGACCGAAGTACGCGGCGCCGGTTGTTCCTTGTGCGGTACCCCGAATCAACGCTACCGCTACGACCAGCTGGGGCGCCTGGTGGAAACCATGCAGCTTGACGCCAACGGCGTGCCGGTCGAGGGCAGCTTGAGTGAACTGGACGAGCAGGGGCGTACCATGCGGCGCAGCCGCGTGGTGTACCGCAACGGCAAGGCAGGACCGCCGCAACTCCAGGTGCGCTATGCGTATGCGGGCAGCGCCACCGTACCGTCCCTGATTGCCCGGCCCAGCGTGGCGGCCGGCAAGGAAGTGGTCACGCGTGTCGTGTTCGACCGGGAGCAGCGGCCTGTGAGCACCACCGATGCGGGCTTTATCCCAGCTTACGACGGTAAGGCGCTGCTGGCGATCAGCCGTACCACCAGTTACCGCTACAACACGCGCGGCCAGCTGGTACAGATTGATGGGCCGTTGCCCAACGCGCCGGGCCCGGCCAGCCCAGGCAACAGTGATATCACGCAGGCGGAGTACGATCCGGTCACCGGGCTGCTGGTCCGCTCCGTCGCGGTCGGCGATGTGGTCACGCAAGTGCTGGAGCGCGACGCCGCGTTGCGGCCGTTACGCGTGCGCACCGAGGACGGCGATACGGCGCAGACCATTGTGGTCCAGCGCAACTGGCGAGGACAGCCTGAACAGGTCGCGCTGGAGGCAGCGCGGATGCCATCGGCCGGGGGCGGCACGCCGGTATTGCGCCGGGTCTGGCGCTACCGCTATGACAGCGAAGGCCGCCTGACCCAGGTGACCGCGCCGGGCAATCTGTCCACTGCCTTCCGTTATGACGTCAACGGCCACCTGCTGGAACGGATTCTGGCCGATGGCAGCCGCTTGCCGGCGGACGCCGCCGCATCGCCGCAGCCGGCGTCCGGCCACCCTTCCTACACTGCGCAGGGACAGCTGGCCAGGCTGACCAACGGACTGGGTATCGACACGGAATTTCAATACGATGACAATGGCTGGGTGGCCTTGAGCGTGGCGGCTGCCCGCACGCCGGAGGCGGCCAGTACCCGGTTCGATTATGACCGTCAAGGCCATTTGACGCGCTATGTCGATCCGAACGGCGTGGCGACACGGCGCATCTACGACGATTTCGGTGCCAAGATCATGGAGGCCAATCCGGACCGGGGCGTGACCCTGTTTCGCTACGACGCGGCCGGCCGCCTGGTGGCGCGGCTTGATCCGCAAGGCGGGGTGATGCGCTATACGTATGACGCCAGCGGACGGCTGACCGCTGCAGGTACCGAGCAGATGCCGACGCTGGTGCAATACCGTTACCGCGGGCGCCGCCTGGCGGAAGTGATCACGACCGCCGATGGCCAACTGACCCACGTCACCGAGCGCATACGTTACGAGAGCAATGCTCTGGGACAGCCGACCAGCGAGTGGCGCTGGCTGGCGCCGGACCCCGTGAGCGGCGTCGGCGTGCCGGCGGCAGGGTTGAGTTTTCTGACCCGTACCGAGTACGACGACGCCGGGCGGATGACGAGCCAGACGTTGCCAGACGGGCATCGCCTGCACTACCGCTACACGCCGGCCGGCCAGTCCGGCGCCGGCATGCTGACGGCGATGTGGTTCGATGATCAGTTGCTGGTGAGCGAAATTGCGCAGTCACAGCATGGCGGCGTCACCGGCTATGTGATGGGCAATGGCATCCGTCAGCGGATTGTGCTGGACCAGGCGCAACGCGTTACCGGCTTGCGGGCGACGGCAGGGCGGCCTGCTGCGGCGAGCCCCGCATCGACGGTGTACCAGCAGGAAAATCATTACGACGCAGGAGGGCGGCTGCTTGGTATCGACCGCAGCGTGGCCGGTTCCGTGCCGCGTGCGGCGTATTATGCGTACGATCATCTGGATCGCTTGCTGAGCGTCACGCAAGCTGACGGCGCCAGCGTGCAGTGGCGTTATGACCGGGGCGGTAACCGCACCGAGCAAGTCACCACGCCGGCGGCGGGGACGGCCAGCACGCAGGCCTACCGTTACGTCCGCGGCACCAATCGTCTGAACGCCATCGACGGCAACGCGGCTGCCGAGGCGGACACGGCCTCGCGCGGTCCATTCGACGGCGCCGCCGAACCGGGCCGGTTGCAGCAGGCGGCCTGGCTGTATCACGGCGCCGGCATTCCCCTGGCGCAAATGATGCTGGTTCGTGCCGACGCGGGCACGACAGCGCTGCGGGCTGGCGCACGCCGTATCGAGTATGGCAGCGGCGGGCGGCCGCTGGTCGTATATGATGGCGCGCAGTGGGTGGCGCGGTACCGCTACAACAGTCAGGGTGAACGGATCGCGCGCACCGTGTGGCAAGAGGGGCGGAGCCGCACCACCTACAGCCTGTTCCGCGAACAGCGTCTGGCAGCCGAGACGGATGAACAGGGACGGGTCACGGCCCACTATATTTATTTGGGCGGCAAGGCCATCGCCAAGGTTGAGATGGCGCCGGTCAGTGGGCGATGGCGCCGGGCCTGGCGCAGCCTGGTCACGCTGGGCGGCCTGCGCGCCGACCCGGCCGGCGAGGCGACCCCCCACATCTATGCCATCCACAGCGACCACCTGGGGGTGCCGCAACTGGTGACGGATGACCGGCAACAAGTAGTGTGGCAGGCCGACACCACGCCATATGGCCTGGCGCAGGTGCGCTATGCCGCCATGCATGACAATGGCAAGCCCTTCGAGTTGACATTGCGCCTGCCGGGGCAGGTGTATGACAGCGCCACCGGCCTGCATTACAACTACGCGCGTGATTACGATCCGCAAACCGGTCGCTACACGACGCCGGACCCGATGGGGTTGGACGGTGGCGCCAATCCCTACGCCTACGCCGACAGCAATCCACTGAGCAACGTCGATCCGCTGGGCCTGTACCAGATCGACGTCCATTACTACACCACTTTTTTCCTGGCGGTGGCAGCTGGGGTGGACAAGGACGTTGCCCGGCGCATCGCGCTGGCCACCCAGTACATTGACGACAATGAGGTAACCAGGCCGATGAAACCGATTAACACACCGTGGGATTACGTTGACAGTGTGTTCGTCAACAAACCGGCGCTGCTGCGCTACCACTTCGTCATGGCCGGCTACGAGCCTGATCGCACCACGTTGGAAGCGGCCGCGCACCTGCTTACCGGGCACGACCTTCAAAGCTATATAGATCGCAGGATACTCAATCCCTCGAGTCCGCAGTTGACGCGCTTATTGAACGCCTCGCAATTTGCCAAGACCGATCCGAACGCCAACTGCAATTCCAGCATACAGCTGTTCGGCGAGTATCTGCATACGTTCGAAGATTCGTTTGCGCACCGCGACCAGGAGAACGAGGCGTATGACGCGACGCAGCTGATGCTCGGCATCGGCCACGGCGCGGGCGGCGAGAATCCGGACTACACCTACAACCATTTTTCCGGCAGTCTGCTGGGTTTCGGCTGGTGGAACAACAATGCCGCCCGCACGCTGGAAATGGAGAAGGAGGTGTTCCAAAAAATCAAAGCGTACAGTAACCCGCAGAACCAGCAATATTCGTGGTCGGCGCTGGCCTACACCCTGACCACGTTTAATGAGTTCCAGGCGCATGACAGCAGCGCGAATTTCGATGACAAGATTGCGATCTTGAATAAAGGCTTGAAAACCTTGGGCTATGCCGGCATCGACCTGGCCGAAGGCGGTGCACACGGGTACAAAGCTGAGGACGGGGCCGCGAACCGCGGCCAGGCGTTGAACAACCTGAAACCAGCCGATTATATCGGCACGATACTGCCGCAAGGGGCGGCGCCGTTGCCATGAGCGGGCGCCTGTGCTGGGGCGTCTGCCTGCTGATCGCGCTGTCGGTCCATGCGCAGGTGACGGGGCCGGCCGCCACGCGGCCGGAGAGCAGCGGCTGTCAGCCGCTGATGCCACGCAGCAACGCCGATCAAGAGGCGGCGATCACGGGGCCGGGACGCTATTGCGTGGTCCAGGATTTCCGCCAACCTCAGCTGTCCGGCGGCGGCCATAGTGGACCGCGCTATGGCCATGCGCTGATTGTCGTCGACGGTGGCGACGTGACGATCGACTTGCAACAGCACACGCTGCATACGGCGGCGCGCTCCCATGGCGTGTATCTGGCGGCAGCGGCGAACCGGGGCCAGGCCGAACGCAGCGGCGCCACATTCGGGGCGAGCAACCGCAACGTGACGGTGCGTAATGGCGTGATTGATTTGCGCGGCACCGGCACCGGCGTGCGGCTGGTTGATGTTTGGCGCTCCGAAGATCTTTTTGCCGCACCCGCCGTGCCGGCGTATCAGAAAACGCGCTACGTGCTGGAGAACCTGACCATCAGGACCGACAACGTCGGCATCCGGCTGGAGGGTGATGGCAATATTGTCCGTAACTGCGTGATCGAGAGCGACGGCGATGCGGCGGTCGTCATGGCGGGAGCGAATAGCCAGATTCTCAACAACACTATCGTGCTGGGCAATCCGCTGGTTCCGACCTGGACCAAGGCCAGTGAAGGGAGCGATGTTATCGGCTTGCTGTCCAAGACCCCGGCGGCGCGGACGCAGGCCCGGGCCGCCATCGTATTGCACGACGGTGCAGGCAGCGTGATCCAGGGCAACCGCATCGAGGTCAAAGGCAAATCGGCCACGCGGCGCAGCATTTACCTCGGCAATAACAGCAAGGAGGTGCTGATCGAGAAAAATACCTACGTCGACGGCATTGACGCGGCAGTAACGACGGCCGGCAGCAGCAGCCGCGCGCGCGATAACCGCACGGTACCTGCTGTCGGCGACTAGCCCCCTGAATACATGCGCGGCCGATGGCATCGTCGGCGATTTTCAAAGAAGAACTCATGAAGAACAGCCTATTTCTTCAGCGCTGCACGGCGGCGCTGCATTGCCTGCTGGCGCTGGCCGGCGTGTGCGCCACCGGCCCTGTTAGCGCCTGTCCGGAGTTGCCCGGCGCCACCTGCAACGCCGCTGCCGCGTCGCCGGCCGGGCAGTCATTGGGCCTGAGCGTCAATCTGGGCGTCGGCAATCCGATCAACGTCATCAATGGCAGCAAGTACCCGCGCGAGGAAGACATGCCGGCGCTGCGCGGTGTGCTGGGACTGGAGATCGTGCGCTATGTCCGAAGTGCGCCAGGCCAGCTACCGTTACGATGCGCTAGGCAACCATCTCGCCAAGACCGTGCGCGGCAGGACCACGTATTACGTGTACGATGCGGTGCACCAGCTGGTGGCCGAAGCCGACCAGAACGGTGAATGGCTGCGGCAGCACCTGTATATCAATGGTCGTCCGGTGCTGCTGCAGGCCGAGGGCGCGGCGCAGACAGGCAGCCTGTATGCGGTGCATGTCGACCAGCGCGGCCTGCCGCTGGCCGTGACCGACGATCAGCGGCGGGGGGCAGGACTTCGATGTCTTTGGCAATGTGCGTCAGGCACCGCTGCTGCGCGTCACCCTGGGCGACACCCATAGCGTGGAAATGAACTTGCGCATGGCCGGGCAGTATGCGAACGCCGAGACCGGCCTGTGCTACAACATCCACCGCTATTACGATCCACAACAGGGCCGCTACCTGACCCCGACCCGCTTGGTCTGGAAGGCGGCGAGCATAGTTATGCCAACTCCGGACTTCCGCTATCCACCGCAGCTGATTCTGATTGATCGTCAGCAGAAGAAAAAACTCAAGGATGAGCACATCATTTTTAAAATGCGATTGGCAAGCAATTTGCCAGCTATGCGGGAACCAGGCGCTGCATGGAAGTCGAATTGCTGTTCCATGTGCCGCGCAGCCGCAAGCTGATCGATATCTATCAGCCGTATGTCGAGCAGGCCAGGGCTGCGCCATGACGATGCGGACAGAGCGTCACCTATTGCCGTATGGCGCATAATTTTTTATAAATATTTAAATTGTGATAATTGGTGAATATGTGTGTGGGGTGCCGGCATTACATTGACGCTTTCAAGCTGTGATGAAGGACGATTGATGTCAGCGGGAAGCGCAGGCCATTTGCCGTTGTACGGGGGGACATTGCTCCTGTTTGCGCTGTCAACCAGCGCCGATGCCGCCCAGCCTGCCGCAGCGCAGCCGGCGGCCGTGGCCTGCCTGCCCTTGGCGCCGCGCAGCGGCGCCGATCAGGATGCTATGGTGGCCCGTCCGGGACGCTATTGCGCAGTGCAGGATTTTCGACAGCTGCAGCTCTCCGGCGGCGGCCATAGCGGACCGCGCTATGGTCATGACCTGCTTGCCGTGAACGGCGGCGACGTGACGATCGACTTGCAGCAGCATACGCTGCATACGGCGGCGCGTTCCCATGGCGTGTATCTGGCGGCAGCGGCCAATCGGGGACAGGCGGAGCGCGGCGGTGTTGAATACGGGACAAGCAGCCGCAACGTGACGGTGCGCAACGGCGTGATCGAGAGTGACGGCGATGCGGCGGTCGTCATGGCGGGGCCGAACAGCCAGATTCTCAACAACACGATGGGAGCGCGATTACGGCGTCTGAAATGAAGACCGTTGCTCCATTTGCCGCCGTGTTTGCTGCAACAATAATTGCGTTCAACGCTGCCCGTGCAGCGGGCGAAGATTGCCTGCCTTTGAAAGACAGCATTCATGGTTGGGCGGTTGAAGCACGGACGCCAGGCCGCTGCTGCATGACGGCGGATCTGAAGCAGACCGCGCCAGGATGGCTTCAGCTGCCGCACCAGGCCGCTCCCGTGGACCCGTTGTTGTCGGTCAGGGGGGATGTCGATCTTGCCGGGCATGTGTTGTCAGGGCTGCGTCCCTCAAAAGGCGCGGCGCCGATCGCCTTGTACCTGGAGGATGCCGACGGCGCGGTGGTGCGCAGACATACCAGTTGCTGGATCAGCAAAGTTCGGTGGAGGCGGTGCGATGAATGCTTATGGGCGGGGAAAACTGATGCTGCTGGTTGCGTTGGCTGCTGGCGACGCGGCCGGAAATACGACAGGGCCGGGCATGGTCATCGCGTATGACAATGACGTGCCGGCGACAGCTATCCACTCTGCGGTGGCGCAAGCCGAAAACGGTGGCTGCCAGGCGCTGGCCGATGCCGCGCATGGATGGTCGGTGCTGGTGACCCAGCCGGGAACCTACTGCATGGCGGCGGATCTCAAGCAAACCGAACCATCCGCGTGGCTGCGCCTGCCGCATCAGCCAGTACCGACCGAGCCACTGTTGACGGTGAATGCCAGCAATGTGTCGGTTGACCTGGCGCGGCATGTGTTGCATGGCGCGACGCCGTCGGCGGTGGGACTGTGGGTCAATGGCGGTGGTCAGATCAGAAATTTCGCCATCCAGGTGCGGCAAGGACGCATCGTGACCGACCAGCAGCCGGCGGTCTTCATGGTGTACGCCTGGAATCGGCAGAACCAACGTTTCAGCCAGCATGCTCACGTCGATGAGCTGGCGCTGGCGCGCAGTCTTGACGAATATCCGCAGACCGGCTTTGTGCTGGAAAACCTGACGCTGGAGGCGCGCGAGGTGGCGGTCATCATGCAGGGACGGGGAAACGTCATCCGGCATTGCAAAATTATGGGCGGTAACGGCGCGGTGAATTTGTATGGGCCGGACCTGGTGTTCGAAGATAACGAGATCATCCTGACCGCCAGCGTGCCGTCGCCCGGCGGCGAACCGCCGGTGGCCTTGTACCTGGAAGATGCGGCGGGTAGCGTGGTGCGCAACAACAAAATTACGATACGCGGTCATGTCGCGGGGGCGGAGGCGATCGTCTTGAAGAACTCGGCGGCGGTGCTGTTGCAGAACAATAGCGTGAACGGCGCTGTTCAGACCTACAAGCTGCTGGACCGCCAAAGCTCGCTGCGATGACCGGTCAGCCGATAAAAATTGATGGGGCGTTCAGGATGACTTTTTCTGGATATTTGATGCGACTTGCAGTGATGCTGATGGCCGTAGCGCCAGCTTACGCGGCGCCGGCCGCCGTCCTGTCGCTGACGCCGGCGCACGCCTGTCAGCCGCCAGCGGGCAGCCCGGGCAAGCTGCTGGATCTGGCCTATCCGAATGCGAGCACAGGCGGCAATGCGCCATTCGATCATCAGGTCGATATCAACGGTGATGGCTGGTGTGACTGGGTCAGTACCGCAGCCCAGCCGCCGCACCGTGACGGTGTCGAGTTGATGCAGCCGCAGATGAAGGATTTTATTTTCCTGGGTGGTTCGCGCGGCTGGCGCCGGTTTGGCAATGCGAAGGCGATCCGGGCGTTCATCGATCAGCATGATGTCGATCGGCCGGTCCCGTATGACGGCGGCGCCGAGGTTAGCGGATTCGTCAGCCCGCTGTTTATTTTTGCCGACGGCGAACCGCGGCCCTATGTGGCGGCGCTTGCCCTTGCACAGGATGTGCTCGATGCCAGGGCCGAAGATGTCGTGGTCTATCGCTGGCATGGCGGCTTCGATGCCTTGCTCCGCGTAGGAGAGCAGGAGCGGGCGATGGTAATCCGGTTCCTCCAAGCCCACTATTGCGGCAGCAAAGTAGCCCTGCCGGTGCAGTCGGTGGCGGAGGCCGTGTGCGCACGATGAAATGCGCTCGCGAGCCTGCACCACTGGTGCTGCCTGCGACGACGATAGATCTGAACGGCGATGAACGTGCATCGCCCCCCGATGTCGACAGGTGGAGATCGCGACTCCGTCAACACGCTTTATCTGGGCAACGCCAGCGGATGGTCCCGAGTCGGCGCGGCCATACCCAGTGATAGGCCCGATCAACTTGGCGCAGGCCAGGCGTATGCGGAACAAGCCGATGTTGTCGAGTGCGGGCTGCCGGATGGCAGCAAGTTGATCCTGCGGTCGAAGTACGACCGCTTCCCGTTGCCGATTCCGACCGGGCGCCATGGCTCGCTGATCTCTAAGCGCGAAAGCTGGATGGCGACCTATCGGGACGGGCAGGGCCGCAAGAGCAAGGTGCCTGGTGCGACCGAATATAGTGGCCAACTGCTGCTGGACATCGCGTGCGCGGATTACGGCATGAAGCATGGCGTGCCAATGGCCAAATATACATTCCGGCGTGCCGATGGTAGCTGGCAGTCATTGGCGGAGTTTCCATTCGCGCAGCTGGATGTGCGCGTCGATCCGCAGCAAAGCTTTCTGGCGCGTGCATTGACGCTGAATGGCAAGCCATTCGTCGAGCCGGTGACACCGCCGGCCTGTGACTGCGCCAGATGACGAAGCGTGGCCGGTCATGAGATGATGCGGTCTATGAAAATCTCCCGCATCCTTCACGCCGGCTACGTCTTTGAAAGCGGCGCCACGCAGATCCTGTTCGACCCGGTCTTCGAAAATCCGTTCAGCCGGAACTGCCACGCATTCCCGGACACGCGCTTCGATCCTGCGCAGATCCGCGCGCTGCGGCCGGACGCGGTGTTCATCTCGCACTTCCACGACGATCACTGCTCGATGGAGAGCCTGGACCTGCTGGACCGCGCCACGCCGGTTTATCTGTATTGCCTGTTCGACGAACTGTTCGCCATGCTGCGCGCGCTGGGCTTTGCCAACGTGCAGGCGCTGGCGGTGGATGCGCCGGTGACGGTCGGCGCCTTCGAGGTGATTCCGCGCCGCGCGCTGGAAGCCGATGTCGACTCCATGTTCCAGATCCGCGCCGAAGGGCTGAATGTATTGAACGTGGTCGATTCGTGGATGGACCCGCAGACGCTGGAGCAGCTCAAGCCCTACGCGCCCTGGGACATGGTGCTGTGGCCGTTCCAGACCATGCGCGAGGTGGATGTGATCGCGCCGTCGCGCGCCGAACGCGGGCCGGTGGCGCTGCCGGAGGAATGGCCGGAGCAGTTGCAGGCGCTGGCGCCGCGCTACGTGGTGCCGAGTTCCTGCCAGTTCCGGCAGGAGCCGTGGTCGTGGTACAACCACGCGATGTTCCCGATCACCTATCGCCAGTTTGCGCAGGCGATCGGCGCGTGGCTGCCGTCGGCGCAGGTGGTGCGTCTGAATCCGTCGGTGTCGGTGCTGCTGACGGCCGACGCGCTGACGCCGGCCGCGCCGCTGCCGTGGGTGCTGCCGGCCGGTCCGCAGGACGTCGACTACGAATACGATGCCGACATTGTGCCGCCGCCCACCGCCGACATCGCGCGCCACTTCGCGCCGCTGACGGCGGAGCAGGCCGCGCTGGCTTTGGACTTCTGCGGCAGCGGTCTGCTGGAACGCTATGCAGACATGGAACTGTCGGAAGACAGCTACTTCGCCACGCCGTGCGTGTGGCAGCTGTCGGTGTACGACCACGCCGGCGCGGTGCAGCAGTTCCGCTACCGCATCCACGGCGACAGCATCGCGCTGACCGACGACGAGGAGGCGCCCACCTGGACCACCGAGATTCCGCTGGCGAAGCTCTACGCCGGGCTGGCGCTGGGCGAATCGCTGACCTCCATGTACATGCGCATCGACGGCGCCCCCGCCGATGCCGACATCGTCGACGATCCGCTGATCCGCTGCCTGTTCAACGACGCCTTCGGCGCTTATCAAGCCGCGCAGCTGCGACGCCTGGGAATCACGATATGAAAAGCATCCTTGGTGCGTTACTGCTGGTGTTGAGCGCCGGCGCGCAGGCGCAATCGGTCGCTTTTACCTTTGACGACGGCCCGCGCGTGGCGCAGACGCCGTTGCTGTCGCCGCAGCAGCGCAACCAGGCCTTGCTCGACGCGCTGGCGGCGCAGCAGGTGTCGGCGGCGCTGTTCGTCACCTGCGACAACGGCGCCAATCAGCCGGCCGGTTATGCGCTGGCGCAGGCATGGGGCCGCGCCGGTCATGCGGTCGGCAACCATACGATGACACATCTGGATCTGAACAGCGCCAAGGTCACGCTGGCGCAGTACCAGCAGGAGATCACGGACTGCGACAAGATCACGTCGACGCTGCCGGGCTACCAGAAATGGTTCCGCTTCACCTTCCTGCGCGAAGGGAACACGCCGGAGAAGCGCGACGGCATGCGCGCCTTCCTCAAACAGACCGGCTACCGCAACGCCTACGTCAGCCTGGACACCAGCGACTGGCGGCTGGACGAGAAGCTGGTGCAGGTGCTGGAGAAGAATCCGCAGGCCGATCTGGCGCCGATCAGGCTGGCGTATCTGTCCCACATCCGCCAGCGTGCGCTGGCCTATCGCGATCTGTCGCGGCAGCTGGAAGGGCGCGATATTCCGCAGGTGATCCTGATGCACCATAACCTGATCAACGCGCTGTGGCTGAAGGATGCGATCCAGCAGTTCAAGGACATGGGCTGGACCATCACCACCCCGGCGCTGGCGTTTGCCGATCCGGTGTACCAGCAGCCGCCGGAAAAATCGGTGGCCGGACAGAGCCTGCTGCTGTCGATCGCCCGCAGCCAGGGACTGGGCAAGTTTCCCGGCTGGGAGCGGCTGGTTGACGATGGCGATGTCGAAATCGAGGCGCTGAAGCAGCAGGGGCTGTAGCGCTATTCCACATCCTCCAGCTGGTCCCAGGCGCGGCGGTATTTGGGCAGGCGGCGTTCCAGCGTGTTTTTCGCCTGATCGTTGGCATGCGCCACCAGCGTCAACGCGGTGCTGAGGGCATCGCTCATGGCCTTGGCGGCGATGCTCATGGCTTCGGCAGCCGTGGGCGGGACTTTCGCGGTCTGCTTCATCAACTGCGCGCGCAGTAGCGCGGCATTGGCCCATTGTTTGTGGCCGGGCAGCAGCACCCAGATTTCATTCCAGGCATTGCGGCCGTCGCCTGCGACCTTCACCACCATCTGGTTGGGTGAGACGGGCTTGCCGTTGTAAACAAGGTTGTCGCCAACGATGGCGGCGGCGTACCAGCGTTCGTTGAAGCGCATCCGCAAGCGTGTGCCCTCCGGCAGGAACAGCTGCTTCCACTGATAGCCGCGCGCGGGGATGGCGTCCGCGCGGCCCTTGGCGATCCAGCACTGCACGGCTTTAATCAGCGCTTCGCTGGGCGACAAGGTGCTCCCGCTCTCGCGCAGATAACTGCGGAGCTCGTCATAAACTATTGCCGGGAGTATAGGTGGGGGTGGTATGTTGCGGGTCCCTGAGGCATTCATGCTGGTTCTCCTTTCTGGTTCGTTCTATTGTTTTCTGTTTCTATCTGTTAGACCGGCCGCAGAGCGGGGAGTTCAAAACATATAAAAACAGACAAAAGCAGAACACCGAAATAGAGACGTCTACAGAAGGAGGCGGAATATCTATCCCCTATGTATATCCTCGGCTTGTTTTTAGGCAAGTTGACGGGGCTGCGGACGCGGCATACTCGTCGGCGGAGGTGTTGCACCACGCCGCCTACCGCAGCGCTGCGCGCTCGCACGTTGCCGCAGTCAGAACGCGGGCCTTCAAAGCCTTGCTGGCGCGCGGCAGACCGCCGGCCGGAATTGCATCCGGCGCGGCGCCTGGTTTTCCTGCGCCAGCGGTTAGACCTTGACTAGCTTGTCCGCCGGCAGGTTGGCCAGGAACTGGTGGATCTGCGACACCACCGCCGCGCCTTCGCCCACCGCCGCCGCCACGCGCTTGGTGGAGGTGGCGCGCACGTCGCCGATGGCAAACACGCCCGGCACGCTGGTCTCCAGCGCCGCCCGCGACGGCAGGTCGCGCGGATAGACGCCGTTGGCGAAGTTGGCCTTGCACTGCGACTTGGTGACATCGAAGCCGGTGCGGATAAAGCCGTTGGCGTCGACGTCGACGCCGCAGTCGGCCAGCCAGCCGGTGTTCGGATCGGCGCCGATGAACAGGAACACGCGGCAGACGTCGTAGTCGCATTCCTCGTCGGTCTTGGCATTGCGCACGCGCACCTGCTTGAGGCCGTCCTCGTCGCCTTCGAGCGCGACGATTTCGGTGCAGGTGTGCAGTTCGATATTCGGCGTGGCCTGGATGCGCTCGATCAGGTAGCTGGACATGGTGGACGACAGGCTCTCCTTGCGGATCAGCATGTGCACCTTGGACGCGTAGCCCGACAGGAACACCGCCGCCTGACCGGCCGAGTTGCCGCCGCCGACCAGGATGATCTCTTCCGTCTTGCACAGCTTGGCTTCCACCGGCGAAGCCCAGTAGTACACGCCCTTGCCCTCGAACTGTTTCAGGTTGGCCAGCGACGGCCGGCGGTAGCGCGCGCCGCAGGACAGCACCACGGTCTTGGCCTTGAGCATTTGCAGGCTGCCGCACATTTCCACCTGCAGCGGGTAGGTGTCGCACACCAGGCGGCCGGCCGGGGCCGGAATCGCCACCTCGACGCCGAACTTCATCGCCTGCACGTAGGCGCGGCCGGCCAGCGCGCGGCCGGAAACGCCGGTCGGGAAGCCCAGGTAGTTTTCGATGCGCGCGCTGGCGCCGGCCTGGCCGCCGTAGGCGCGCGTTTCCAGCGCCAGCACCGACAGGCCTTCGGACGCCGCGTACACCGCCGTCGCCAGCCCGGCCGGACCGGCGCCGACCACGATCACGTCCCACACCTTGTCGGTATCGAGCTCGGGCAGCATGCCGAGGCAGCGGCCGATCTCGACCACGGTCGGGTTCTTCTTGACGGCGCCGTCCGGGCACACCACCAGCGGCAGCTCGTCGGCCACCGGCTGATAATGCGCCATCAGGTCGGCGGCCTGCTGGTCATGTTCCGGGTCCAGCACCAGGTGCGGATAGCCGTTAGCCTGCAGGAAAGTTTGCAGCGTGTGGATGCGGCCGTGGCCGCGCAGGCCGACGATCACCGGGCCGCCCGAAGCCTGCTCGATCAGGCCGACGCGGCGCAGGATCAGCGCGCGCACGATGCGCTCGCCCAGCTCGGCATGCGCCACCAGCAGCTGGCGCAGCGATTCGGACGGCACCACCAGCACTTCGACGTCGCCGTCGGCGTGGCCGTTGCCCAGCGCCGGCCGGCCCGACAGCTGCGCCACCTCGCCGCTGAACTGGCCGCGCTGGTGCGTGGTCACATACGAGGTGTTGCCGAGGCCGTCATAGCGGTTGACTTCGATGCCGCCCTTGAGCACCAGCATCAGGCCGAAGCTGGTCTTGCCGGCCTCGAAGATCATCTCGCCGTTCTTGAAGCACACCACGTGGCCGAAGCGGTGCATGTGGCGGATGTCGGCCGCGCTCAGGGTCGGGAACATCTGGTGGCGGCGCTGCTCCAGGTTGAAGGTGTCGGTGGACGGCGTCGGTTCGTCCGGGGTTTCTTCCGGCAGCAGTTCGGAGGGGGAGGTAGCCATGATGATTTCGGGGGTAATGAAGCTGGTTGCACGAATGTTGCCAGTCTAGCCGAAGCCGGGCCGCCCGTCCAAAGTCTTAGGGGGTAGCGGACCGCTTTGCGGCAACTCGGCTAAAATGGTTGTTTTGGCGACCTCAAACAAGAAGACGATGGCTTACAAGACCCTGCAAGATACGATCGGCAACACGCCGCTGGTGCAGCTGACGCGCCTGCCCGGCGCGGACGCGGCCGCCCGCAACAACATCATCCTCGGCAAGCTGGAAGGCAACAACCCGGCCGGTTCGGTCAAGGACCGCGCCGCGCTGTCGATGCTGCTGCGCGCCGAGGAGCGCGGCGACATCAAGCCGGGCGACACGCTGATCGAGGCGACCAGCGGCAACACCGGCATCGCGCTGGCGATGGCGGCCACCATCCGCGGCTACAAGATGCTGCTGCTGATGCCGGAAAACCTGTCGGTCGAGCGGCGCCAGAGCATGGCCGCCTACGGCGCCCAGATCCTGCTGACGCCGAAGACCGGCGGCATGGAGTACGCGCGCGACATGGCCGAGCAGCTGCAGAAGGACGGCAAGGGCATCATCCTCGACCAGTTCGCCAACCAGGACAACGCCCGCGCCCACTACGAGGGCACCGGGCCGGAGATCTGGCGCGACACCGAGGGCCGCGTGACCCACTTCGTCAGCGCCATGGGCACCACCGGCACCATCATGGGCACCTCGCGCTATTTAAAAGAACAGAATCCGGCAATCCAGATCATCGGCGCCGAGCCGGAGGAAGGCTCGTCGATTCCCGGCATCCGCAAGTGGCCGGAAGCGTACCTGCCGAAGATCTACGACCGTTCGCGGGTCGACCGCGTGGAGTCGGTGTCGCAGGCGGCGGCCGAGCGCATGGCGCGCCGCATGGCGGCCGAGGAAGGCATCTTCTGCGGCATTTCGGCGGCCGGCGCCTGCGAGATCGCGCTGCGCATCTCGCAGACGGTGGAAAACGCCACCATCGTGTTCATCGTCTGCGACCGCGGCGACCGCTACCTGTCGACCGGCGTCTTCCCGGCGTAAACCCCAACCGGGGTCAGTGCCGACATTCGGACATTTCGCGAGCGAAATGTCCGAATGTCGGCACTGACCCCGGTTTAAACAACAACGCCCTCATCCCCTGGTCAAAGGGAGGAGGGCGCTGCGTCAGGGCGGGACAACGGGGGCTGGATCAGCCCTGGTTGGTGCCGCCGCCTGGGGTTTCGCCTTCTTTAGGCTTGAATTGCTTGTCGCTGATGCGGAACTTGTTGCGGCGGTCGCCCATCAAGTAACGCAGGTCGCGGATGCTCAGGTCGCTCACTTCGTGCATGCGGATCAGCAGCGAGGCGCCGACCGGCAGGCGGTGGTGACGGATTTTGCTGATCACCGGCGGCGCCACTTCCAGCGCGCGCGACAGGGCTGCGTCGTTTTTCAGGCGCAGGTTCTCGATCAGGGTATCGAGCAGGCGGTTGGGATTGTACTGCAGCAGATCATCGCCATCCGCATCGTTGTTCATGTCTATGCCGACTTGGTTTGTCATGTCGTCTTTTCCTTCTGTAAAGTTGTCCTGCAAAGTACAACACTCGGAGCTTTGCTGCGCCAATGTCCAATCCTTAACAGGAGAAGTCACACACGGACACGGATTCCAGGATAACAAGTTTCATAATATATACACAATTGTACAACACTCCGCAATCTAATACTCAGCAGCAATACAAAAAAGCTCTTCCCGCAAGGTATTGTTGTCGGTCTGCAACATTGTGTGAGAATTATACACCGACTTCTGTGCTAACCTCATTCGTGCGCACTTTGTGTATCGATTAAAGTTAGTTGTATAACAATTGCGTTGTAAAGCCGCCTATGTAATTCAGCTGCCTACCGCAAGTGTGTACAAAATATTTCCAAGTGTCAACAAAACAATACCGCGTCGGACCGCACGGTACAAGCCGATTTACGCTTGCTTACATCCCTGAAGCGTTGCTTGACGCCGGAGCGGGCGCCCTGGCCAGCCGCACCGCGCGGCCCAGCTCCACCACCGACATCGCGTAGAAGTAGCTGCGGTTGTACTGCGTGATGGCAAAGAAGTTGGTGTTGGCCAGCCAGTATTCGGTCGGCTCGGCGCCGTTCTGCAAGTCCACCAGACCGTACAACTGATCCGGCGCCGGCACGGCGGTGGTGACGCCGGCCGTGCTCAGCTCGGCGCTGCGGTACTTGGCCGCCAGTCCCTGGTTCAGCATGCCTTCCCAGGCGCGGTTCGGCGACACGGTGGCCGCGTACACCACCGGGCCGCCCTGCGCGCGCTGCCAGCCGTGGCCGGCCAGGAAGGCCGCCACGCTGCCGATGGCGTCGCTGCTGGAGTTCTGCAGATCGATCTTGCCGCTGCCGTCGAAGTCCACCGCATATTTCATCAGGCTGCTCGGCATGAACTGCGGCATGCCGATGGCGCCGGCAAACGAGCCTTTCAGCGACAGCGGGTCGACGCCGTCCTGGCGCGCGAACAGCAAGGTCGCCTCCAGCTCGCCGCGGAAGAATTCCATGCGCTCGCGCCGCTGCGGCGCCTCCGGATAGGAAAACGCCAGGGTGGTGATGGCGTCCAGCACGCGGAAGCGGCCGGTGTTGCGGCCGTACACGGTTTCGATGCCGATGATGCCGACCAGTACTTCGGCCGGCACGCCGTACAACGACTCGGCGCGCGCCAGCGCGTCGGCGTTGTCGTTCCAGAACTTGACGCCGGCGTCGATGCGCACCGGATCGATCATCAGCTTGCTGTAGGCCTGCCAGTTCTTCGGCTTGCCGGGCGGCGCCGGCTTGACCAGTTGCACGGCGGCGTCGACATAGCGCACCTGGTTGATCAGCGCGCCGAGCTCGGCGCGGTCGAAGCCGTCGCGCGCGGCCAGGTCGTCGAGGAAGGCGCGCACCTCTTTCCAGTCGCCGAAGTTGACGAACTCGCCGACATAGTCGATGGCGGGCACGGCTTTCTTCTTGGGCGCCGCGGCCTTTTTCTTTTTCTGCATGCTCGGCGGCAGTTTGTAGCCGTAAGGGTCGACCGGCGCGGCGTGGCTGACGGTGGCTGCGCTCAGCAGCAGGGCGGTGATCAAAGTCTTCATCGGCATAAGGATAACAAGGTTTTCAGCGTCGCCAGCGACGCCTTGCGTGATTCGGTCCCGCCGGCGCCATACATCAGCTGACCGTACAGGTGCAAAAACTGCTCCATGGCAGCGTGTTTTTCCGCGCTGGCCGGCATGGTCCGCAGCCGCGCCGCGTAGTCGCGCGGCCCCTCGGCCGCCGCGCGCGCATAGCCGTGGCGCGCCTGCTGCCGGCCA
>NZ_WKJN01000056.1 GCF_009674495.1 Duganella alba
GACCATAGTAAGTCGGTCCCACCCCTTCCCATCCCGAACAGGACCGTGAAACGACTCTACGCCGATGATAGTGCTGCAACCAGTGTGAAAGTAGGTTATCGTCAAGCTAGTTATTTAGAAAAAGCCCGTTCAGGTAAAACCTGAGCGGGCTTTTTTGCATTTGCTCGTCGCGTTTTTATTAGAAGAAAATCCTCTATTCAACCTTCGAATAGAGGATTTTTTGCATTTAGACATTTATACTTGCGAATTGGTAAAACAAATTTGGCAAGGAATCTAAATGAAATTCTCTGGACTGAAACTGGCGCATCGCTTTGCATTACTCATGGTGATTATCGTCGCTGGCTTTGCCCTCTATGGCGCCTGGTCCTTTTCCGTACTGAATCAGCTCAAGGTCAACGGCCCCATTTACCAGCGGGTCGTGCAAGGCAAAGACCTGATCGCCGATATTCTCCCGCCGCCCGAATATATTATCGAATCCTATCTGGTCTCGTTGCAGGCCATGAGTGCGGCGCCGGCCGAACGCAAGGCGCTGATCGACAACCTGAAATCCCTGAAAGGCGATTACGACACGCGCCACGATTTCTGGACCAAGGAAGTGCTGGAGGACGATCTCAAGAATCTGCTGCTGAACGGCGCCGACAAACCGGCGCAGGCGTTCTACCAGGTGGCCTTCAATCAGTTTGTGCCGGCGCTGGAAAAGGCTGACGCGCCAGCCGCCGCTGCCGCCCTGGATGTGATGAAGCAGCACTACTCGCAACACCGCGCCGCCGTGAATCAGCTGGTGGAGCGCGCCACCAAGCGTAATGCCGACGATGAGGCCGACGCCAAAGTGCAAATCGCATCTTCCTCCGCCATCATGCTGGCGATTCTGCTGGGCTCCGTCGGCCTGGCTGCCGCCGTGCTGTATGCGCTGGCCCGCAGCCTGATCTCGCAGCTCGGCGGCGAACCGCGCTACGCGGCGTCGATCGCCGGCAGCATTGCCGCTGGTGACCTGGGTGTGGCCATCGATACGTCGCCGCGCGACAAGGACAGCCTGCTGTCGGCGATGAAGGCCATGCAGGATGGACTGAAGGACATCGTCGGCCAGATCCGCAGCGGCACCGGCACCATCGCCACCGCTTCGGTGCAGATCGCGTCGGGCAATCAGGATTTGTCCTCGCGCACCGAAGCGCAGGCTTCGGCGCTGGAGCAAACCACGTCGTCGGTGGAGGCGCTGGCCGACGCGGTGAAACACAACGCCGGCAATGCACGCCAGGCGCAGCAGCTTGCCAAGTCCGCCTCCGAAGTGGCGGTGCGCGGCGGCGCCGTGGTGTCGCAGGTGGTGGACACCATGGGCGCGATCAACACGTCGTCGAAGAAGATCGTCGACATCATCGCGGTCATCGACGGCATCGCGTTCCAGACCAACATCCTGGCGCTGAACGCCGCCGTGGAAGCGGCGCGCGCGGGCGAGCAAGGCCGGGGCTTCGCGGTCGTGGCCACCGAAGTGCGCAACCTGGCGCAGCGTTCCTCCGCCGCCGCCAAGGAGATCAAGACACTGATCGACAACTCGGTGGAGACGGTGGACGCAGGCGCGCGCCTGGTCGATCAGGCTGGCGTAACGATGAACGAGGTGGTCGACAGCGTGCGCCGCGTGACCGATATCATCAGCGACATCAGCGCCGCCAGCGAAGAGCAGACCCTGGGCATCGCGCAGATCAGCGAGGCGATTCGCCAGATGGATGGCGTGACCCAGCAGAACGCAGCACTGGTGGAGGAAGCCGCCGCCGCCGCGCACAGCATGCAGGATCAGGCGCAGCATCTGTCGCAGGCGGTCAGCATCTTCAAATTGTCGGACGCCGGCCATGCGACGCGGTTGCCGGTGTTGAACATCCGGCCGTGACACCTGTACCAAATTTGAGCAGTTCTGTCGCAGATCAAGGCGGGAAAAGCGTGGCACGGCGTTTGCTCAATGGCTGTATAGCACTTCTTAAAACAGCCTGGAGACAATCATGCATCACACCTTCCGCATTCTCGCCGCCGTCAGCTTCGTCGCCGCCGCCACCACGTCGCTGTACGCCTACGCCCACGGTAACGTGGTGCCGCAAGCGGTCGATACCACCGGCCTGACGCCGCTCGGCGACAAATGGCTGGAACAGAATCCGTATCGCGGCAACAAGCTGGCGCTGAAAATTGGTTCCTCCGCCTACAACCAGAACTGCGCGCGCTGCCACGGACTGGAAGCCGTCACCGGCGGTATCGCGCCCGACCTGCGCATGCTTGACCGCGACTGCACCGACGTCAAGAACGAGAACAAGAAAAAGGCCTGCTACAAGGAGACCGACAACTACTACCTGACCTCGATCCGCCATGGCAAGGTGCGCAACGGCGCCGTCTACATGCCGCCGTTTGAAGGCGTGTTCAATCAGGAAGCCATGTGGGCCATCAAGACCTACCTGGAAGCCCGCCGCGACGACGCCAAATAATCCGGGAGCACGCCATGCTGAGTCATCGCCTGCGCGCTGCCGCGCTGCTTCCGTTCGTTCTTACGCTTGCGTTGTCGGGCGTCGTCGCTCCGGCCCATGCGGATTGGGACAAGATCAAACAATCCGGTTCGCTCAAGGTCGCCGTGTACGACCAGTTCGCGCCGTTCTCCGACCGCACCGGCGGCATTGACGTGGATGTCGCGCAGGCGCTGGCGGCCAGGCTGGGTCTTAAACTCAGCCTGCTGCCTTTCCCTGCGGGCGAAAACCTCAATGATGACCTGCGCAACATGGTGTGGAAGGGCCACTACCTCGGTTATGGCCCGGCCGACGTCATGCTGCACGTACCGGTCGAGCCGCAGCTGATCAACGAGAACGGCAAGGTGACGATCTTCGCGCCGTATCACGTGGAGACGGTGCGGCTGGTGCGCAGCGCACGCAGCATGCCGGTATATGACGGCATCGATGCGCTGGCCGGCAAGGCCGTCGGCGTGGAGAAGGTCTCCATCGCCGCCATGGTGCTGCTGGGCGAGGGCAATGGCCGCTTCCGCGACAAGGTGCGCATTTTCGAGACAGCAGCCGAGGCGCTGGAGCAGTTGAAGGCCGGCCAGCTGGATGCGGTGCTGGCCAACCGCTCCGAAATCGATGCGGTGTTCCGCGACGATCCCGCCTTTCCGCTGAACGAAGTGACGTTCCAGCGCCTGCCGCGCGCCGGCTGGGCGGTCGGCATGGCGGTGCGCAAGGATGACCAGGATGTGGCGAAGCTGCTGCAGGCCGCCGTGAATGACATGAAGGCCAGCGGCGAGTTGAAAGCCATCTTCGCCAAGTACGGCGTACACGAGCAAACGCCATGAAGCGCCGCGCCATTGTCGCCAGCGTGATGCTGGCGTGGACCGGCGCGGCTGTCGCCGCAGAGACTTCTGCGCCGGCCTATCCTGCCGCCTCCATGCTGTCGGTGGACGTGGTGGGCATTGCGCCGCTGCCGGGACTGGGCGTGGAACGCAATCAGCTGCCGTATCAGGTGCAGACCGCGCGCGCGGACACCATCGACCTTGCGGCTGGCCAGAATCTGGGCGAGTTCATGGCGCGCAATCTCACCGGCGTGAACGTCAACGAGATTTCCGGCAGCCCGTTCCAGAACGACATCACCTATCGCGGCTTCCGCGCATCGCCGGTGCTGGGTTCATCGCAGGGCATCTCGGTGTACCTCGACGGCGTGCGCGTCAACGAGCCTTTCGGTGATGTGGTCAACTGGGACATGCTGCCGGAAGCGGCGATCGGCAGCGTAATGCTGGCGCCGGGATCGAATCCGCTATACGGGCTGAATACGCTGGGCGGGGCGCTGGTGCTGGCATCCAAATCCGGCAAAAGCCATCCGGGGTTGGACGCCAACATCTCCACCGCCAGCAATGGCCAGCGCCGCGCCGACCTGGCCTACGGCTACGACAGCGGCGAGCACTGGAACGCGTTCATCGCGGGAACGGCCTTCCGCGACAACGGCTGGCGCGACCAGTCGGATGGCAATCTGGGAAATCTGTACGCCAAGCTGGCAGGCGCTGTCGGTGACAATGACTGGAGCGTCGCTGTGCTGGCGGGCCGCAGCCGCTTGACCGGCAATGGCCTGCTGCCTGATGACCTGTATGAACAGAACCGCCGCGCCGTCTATACCTCGCCCGACGTGACGCGCAACCGTCTGCGGCAGATCGTCTTCAGCATGACGCACCGGTTCGATGACCACACTGAAATGACCGCCGCGCTGTATGCGCGCAACAGCCACCGCAGCACCGTCAACGGCGACATCAACGACGACTATGCGGAAGGCGAGAGCGATCATGCGGCCACCTATAACACCACCGAGACGCGGCAGAACAGCCAGGGCTTCAGCACCCAATTCAGCAAGACCTCCGGCGCGCATCAGTTCTCGGCAGGCCTGACGTTCGACCGCAGCAGCGTCAGTTTCGCGCAGTTTGAGCAGGAGGCCGACTTTGCCGCCAACCGTTCGGTGCTGATGGATGACGACGAGGAGCGCGAGGCCGGATCATCGGTCGACGGCAGCTCGCGCGCGGCCGGACTGTATGCGGCCGATACCTGGAACGTGGCCGACGGCGCCTGGCTGACCGTCTCCGCTCGTTTTAACCATGCGCGCGTCAGCAATCAGCTGCGCCGCGACGATGACGACGTGCAGGCGCGCGAAACCTTCAGCTATCGCAAGCTGAATCCGGCGCTGGGATTGGCGCAGCTGATGGGCGGCGGCTGGACGCTGTTTGCCAATCTGTCGCAGAGCAACCGCGTGCCGACCGTGATCGAACTCGGTTGCGCCGATCCGGAGCAGCCGTGTCGGCTGCCGGTGGGCCTGCAATCGGACCCGTATCTGAAGCAGGTGGTGTCGCGTACCGGAGAAGCTGGCGCCCGCTGGCAAGGGGCGCGTGGCGACATGGCGGCGGTGTCGGTCTACCGCACCGTCAATCGCGACGACATCCTGTTCCGCAGCGCTTCGCTGGCGCAGCAGGGTTACTTCTCCAACTTCGCGCGCACGCGCCACCAAGGTGTTGACCTGAGCGCCAGCCGCCGCTACGGCGCTTGGAATGCGCGCCTGAGCTACAGCTATCTGGATGCGACCTACGACGCCGAGGGCGACCTGTTCACCGGCGTGCGCAATGTCCACGTCACGCCCGGCACCCGCCTGGCGGGACTGCCGCGCAATACGCTCAAGCTGGGGCTGGACTGGAATCCCGTGGCGGCGCTGACGCTCGGTGCGGACATCGTGGCGCTGTCGGACATGATCACGCAGGGCAACGAAGATGGCCAGGCCGCACCGGCAGGCGCCGATTGGCGTATTCGCGGCCATGCGCTGCTTGGCCTGCACGCCAGCTATCAGCCGGCGCCGAAGTGGGAGTTGTATGCGCGCGTGACCAACGCCACCAACCGCCGTTACGAAAGCTTCGGCGCGGTGGCGGTGAACATGTTCCCGAATGGGGCTTTGTGGCAGCCGGGCGCGGACGATCCGGCCCAGGCACGCTTTGTCGCACCCGGCGCACCACGTGCGGTGGCGGCCGGACTGCGTTATCGCTTCTAGAACTGATACTGGGCGCTCAGGCCCAGTAGCCAGTTGCGGCCTGGCGCCGCTTCGTAATAGCGTTTGTTGGTGTCGCCGACGATCAGCGAACCGACATACTGCTTGTCCAGCAGGTTATTCACGCGGATGAATTGCTTGAGACGCCAGCCAGCCCACTGCTGGCTGGCGTTGACGCGTGCATTCAATGTGCCGTAACCGGGCGCCGGCTGGTCGGTGTTTGCGTCTTCCGCGTAGATCTTGCTGCTGGCGACAGCTTCCAGCGCGGCGCCGAAATGTCCGGCGCTGTCTTTCCAAGCCAGTTCGCCATAGGCGTTCGCGTTCGGCACGCCGGGTAGACGGCTGCCTTTCAGCACGGCGCCGAAGCCCTGGTCGTAGACCGCGCGCAAACTGGTCAGCGCCACGCGCGTGCTCAGTCCATAACGCCAGGCGCTGTCGAGCGACAGTTCCAGCCCCTGGCGCAGCGTGCGGCCGGCGTTGCGGTAGCTGGTGCGGCCGCCGCTGCTGCTGTCGACCACCAGTTCATCGCGCGTGCGGACCTGGAACACGGCCGCGTTGATGCGAGTGTCGTCGCCCAGCCGCGCTTTGACGCCGGTTTCCAGATGCGTGCTTTGCGCCGGTTGCAGGCGGAAGTTGAAGCCGCCGGCGGTGCCAGAGTAGAACAGTTCATTGAGCGTTGGCGTTTCGAAGCCGCGCGCGGCGCTGGCGTACACGTTCAGCGACGGCGCTACCTTGTACAGCACGCCCAGCACCGGCGTGGTGTGGCTGTAATCCAGGCTGCCGCTGTCATTGCCGTTGCTGAGGAAGCGGTCGTCCACCGAAATTTTGACGCTGCTGTGGCGCAGGCCGGCGCTCAGCATCCAGGCGCCGGTTTCCCATTCCGTCTGCACGTAAGGATCGAGGTTGGTGACGGTGTCCTGCTCATCGCGCCGCAATGCGCCTTTGATGCCGAACACATTGCCGACGAAGTTTTCGTAGCCGGTACGATCGTCGCTGGAGCGGCCGTATTCCAGGCCGACGGTGGTACTGAGCTTGCCGCCGCCTAGTTGGGCGACGTGCAGCCAGTTCAGGTCCGTGCCGTAGAAATCGCGGTCGAAATCGACCACGCCGCCCGAGTGGGTGGCCGGCGCCTGGAAGGCCTTGGAGAATGCCTGGTACTGGATCACGCTGCGGTTGCCGCCGTAAGCGGTGATGCGCAGGCGGTCCTCGCCGAAGCGCTGTTCCCAGCTGGCGCCGGCCTGTTGATGGTCGATGCTCTTGCGGGTGTTGTAGTGGTCGGCCAGCGTGCGCTTTGGATTCTGCGTGTCGGTGGTGTCGATTTCGCCGGCGCGCGGGTCGCGCTGGTAGGTGGCCCAGGTGGCGCCCAGCGAGTCCTGGGTGTCGTCCTGGCGCAGCGCGTTGGCGGTGATGGTCAGTTTGGCGTTGTCCAGCGGCGTCAGTGTCAGCTTGGCGTAGGCCTGGTCGCGGGTGGCGGCGCTGTGGGCGCGGTAGCCGTCGGTTTCGAAGCGCGATGCGTCCAGCACGTAGCCAATGCCGGCCTGCTTGCCTTGCGCGTTGACGTCGGCCTTGCGGCTGCCGTAGCTGCCGGCGCTGACGCTGGTCTCGATCGACGGCGCGCCTTCGCCTTCGCGCGTGAACAGCTGGATCACGCCGCCGGAGTGATTGCCGTAGATGGCGGAGAAGGGCCCGCGCAGCACTTCGATGCGTTCCGCCATATCCAGGTTGAAGGTGGCGGCCTGGCCCTGGCCATCCGGCATGCTGGCCGGGATGCCATCGGCGATCAGGTGCACGCCGCGCACGCCGAAGGCGGAACGGGCGCCGAAGCCGCGCGAGGAAATCTGCAAATCCTGCGCGTAGTTCTGGCGGTTCTGCGCCACCAGGCCGGGCACCGCCGCCAGCGCTTCGCTGGCGTTCACACGTGCCTGGCCGTCGCGTATGCGCTCGGTGTCCAGCACGTCGATGGCTGCCGGCATGTCGAACACCGTGTGGCCGACGCGGGTGGCGCTGACAACGACAGTATCCATCGGTTCGACCGCTTCGTTGGCGGCCATGGCGCTGCTGCTCAGGGCGAACAGCGCCGCCACCGTCTTCAGTGGGAAAGGGTGATGCTTCATGTGGTCTCCGTTTTTGGTCAGTGTTATGACGGACCAGTAAGCAATATACCTGCCATCCGATTTCGATGGCACGACGATTGCAACAGGATGGGGACATTCTTATAAAAGGAGACTTCCATGAATCGCTTTCGCATCCTGTCCCTGTTCTTTTTGCTATTGGGCGGCCAGGCGCTGGCCGCGCCGCTGGCCTATGTGCCGAACGAGAAATCCGGCACCGTCAGCGTGATCGATACCGGCAGCGGCGCCGTGCTGCGCCAGATCGCCGCCGGCAAGCGGCCGCGCGGCATCGCCGCCGATCCGGCCGGCACGCGGCTGTTCGTCACCGACGCCGCCAGCAATGCGCTGCTGGTGATCGACACCGCCAACGGCGCGCTGCTGCGCACCATCGCGCTGGGCAAGTCGCCGGAAGGCGTCAGCGCCTCGGCCGATGGCCGCTACGTGGCGGTGGCGGTCGAAGAGAGCAACAGCGTGACGCTGATCGATGCGCGCAGCGGCGAGGTACTGGCCGATATACAGGTGCGCGGCAAGAACCCGGAGCACGCGGTATTCAGTCCGGATGCGCGCTGGCTGCTGGTTAGCGCCGAGGAGGCCGAACAGGTCGATGTGATCGACGTGGCGGCGCGCAAGCAGAGCGGCTCGATCGCTGTCGGCCTGCGTCCGCGCGGCATGGGCTTCAGCGCCGATGGCACGCGCGCCTACGTGGCCTGTGAACTGGCCAACGCGGTGTATGTGCTGGACATGCCTGCATTGAAGACGCTGGCGCGCATTCCGGCCGGCCGCAACGCCAACGGCATCGCCGTGCACCCGAACGGTAGCCGGGTCTACGTCTCCAATGGCATCGACGGCAGCGTGATGGCGATCGACACCGCCACCAATGCGGTGGTGGCGACGATTGCAGTCGGCAAACGGCCGTGGAATATGGCGCTGACCCCGGATGGCGCGCGGCTGTACGTGGCCAACGGCCGCTCCAACAGCGTCTCCGTGATCGATACCACCGCTGCCGCCAAACAGGCGGACATCGCCGTCGGCGAATTGCCGTGGGGCGTGGTGATCCGCTAAACGGGTTGCTCAATTGCCGCACAACTGTTCCAAAGCTGAACAGGTGTCACATGCCAGTGACACCTGCATCACCGGCGCAAGCGCATCTTCCCCCGTATCGCAGGCTGGCACGATGCTTGCGAAAAGCAGGTGATGCAGCACTCCATAACCACAGCAGAAAGAGGATGACATGAATCTCGCAGACATCAGCAAACTGGGCGTAGCCAACCCGTTCAAACAACGCTACGACAACTACATCGGCGGCAAGTTCGTGGCGCCGGTCAAGGGCGAATACTTCGGCAACATCACGCCGATCACCGGCCAGGTGTTTTGTGAAGTGGCGCGTTCCACCGCCGAGGACATCGAGCTGGCGCTGGACGCCGCCCACGCCGCCAAGGATGCATGGGGCAAGACCTCGCAGACCGAGCGCGCCAACATCCTGAACAAGATCGCCGACCGCATGGAGGCCAACCTGGCGCTGATCGCCACCGCCGAGACCATCGACAACGGCAAGCCGATTCGCGAAACCACCGCCGCCGACATTCCGCTGGCGATCGACCATTTCCGCTACTTCGCCGGCTGCATCCGCGCGCAGGAAGGTTCGGTCGCGCAGATCGATTCGGAGACCTACGCCTATCACTTCCATGAGCCGCTGGGCGTGGTCGGCCAGATCATTCCCTGGAACTTCCCGATCCTGATGGCGGTGTGGAAGCTGGCGCCGGCGCTGGCCGCCGGTAACTGCGTGGTGCTGAAACCGGCCGAGCAGACGCCGGCTTCGATCATGGTGCTGCTGGAAGTGATCGCCGACCTGCTGCCGCCCGGTGTGCTGAATGTGGTGAACGGTTTCGGCCTGGAGGCGGGCAAACCGCTGGCGTCCAACAAGCGCATCGCCAAGATCGCCTTCACCGGCGAAACCGGCACCGGCCGCCTGATCATGCAGTACGCGGCGCAGAACCTGATTCCGGTGACGCTGGAACTGGGCGGCAAATCGCCGAACATTTTCTTTGAAGACGTGATGGACGCCGACGACGCCTTCTTCGACAAGTGCCTGGAAGGCTTCACCATGTTCGCGCTGAACCAGGGCGAGGTGTGCACCTGCCCATCGCGCGTGCTGATCCAGGAATCAATCTACGAGAAGTTCATCGAACGCGCGCTGGCCCGCGTGGCGGCGATCAAGCAGGGCAACCCGCTCGACAGCAGCACCATGATCGGCGCGCAGGCGTCGCAGGAACAGCTTGAGAAGATCCTGTCGTACATGGACATCGGCAAACAGGAAGGCGCCGAGCTGCTGGCCGGCGGCGAGCGCAATCAGCAAAGCGGCGACCTGAAAGACGGCTACTACGTTCGTCCGACCGTGTTCAAGGGCGACAACAAGATGCGCATCTTCCAGGAAGAGATCTTCGGACCAGTGGTGTCGGTGACTACCTTCAAGGACGAAGCGGACGCGCTGCGCATCGCCAACGACACGCTGTACGGCCTGGGCGCAGGGCTTTGGACCCGCGACGGTTCGCGCGCCTTCCGCATCGGCCGCGCCATCCAGGCTGGCCGTGTTTGGACCAATTGCTACCACCTGTACCCTGCGCATGCGGCGTTCGGCGGCTACAAGCAGTCCGGCATCGGTCGCGAGAATCACAAGATGATGCTGGACCACTACCAGCAGACCAAGAACCTGCTGGTCAGCTACAGCCCTAACGCGCTGGGCTTCTTCTAACCATGAACCACGCCATCGCCCGCGTCACGGCCACCTCGGCGGCGCTCGACATGATCGCCGCCCTGCGTGACCGGCATGGGCCGCTGATGTTCTTTCAATCGGGCGGCTGCTGCGACGGCAGCACGCCGATGTGCTACCCGGCCGGGGAGTTCAGCATCAGCGACACCGACGTCTATCTCGGCAATCTGGACGGAACACCGTTCTACATGGGCCGCGAGCAGTTCGAGTATTGGGAGCATACGCAGCTGATCATTGACGTGGTCGAGGGCAATGGCGGCATGTTCTCGCTCGATAACGGCACCGGCAGGCGCTTCCTGACCCGATCGCGCCTGTTCAGCGACGAAGAGCTGGCGATGCTGCAGCCTGCGTGAACACACTAAAAAATCATAATAATTGGAGAACAACGTGAAAAAAATAGTCATCGCATCATTGGCTGCCGGCTCGCTGCTGTCGCTGGCGCAGGCGGCCGATGTCACCACCGCCATGTTGAAGAACGCGGCCACCAGCACCGACAGTGTGCTGTCCTTCGGCATCGGCTCGGAAGGACAGCGCTATTCGCCGCTGGCGCAGGTCAACACCAAGAATGTCGGCAAGCTGGTGCCGGCGTGGTCGTTTTCCTTCGGCGGCGAAAAGCAGCGCGGCCAGGAATCGCAGCCGCTGATCTACAAAGGCAAGATGTTCGTCACCGCGTCGTACTCGCGCATCTTTGCGATCGACCTGAAGACCGGGGCCAAGCTGTGGAAGTATGAGCACCGTCTGCCGGACGGCATCATGCCGTGCTGCGACGTGGTCAACCGCGGCGCCGCCTTGTACGGCAACCTGGTCATCTTCGGCACGCTGGACGCGCAGCTGGTAGCGCTGGATCAGGACACCGGCAAGATCGTCTGGAAGGAAAAGGTCGACGACTACGCGGCCGGCTACTCGATGACGGCGGCGCCGCTGATCGCCGATGGCGTGCTGCTGACCGGAGTGTCCGGCGGTGAGTTCGGCGTGGTGGGCCGCGTCGAGGCGCGCAACCCGCTCACCGGCGAGTTGCTGTGGACCCGGCCGACCGTGGAAGGTCATATGGGCCACCGCTATGACAAGGACGGCAAGGAGTTCGACAACGGCGTTACCGGCACCGTGAACAAGAGCTGGCCCGGCGACCTGTGGAAGACCGGCGGCGCCTCGACCTGGATGGGTGGCACCTACGATGCCAAGACGGGCCTGGCTTACTTCGGCACCGGCAATCCGGCGCCGTGGAACAGCCACCTGCGCCCCGGCGACAATCTGTATTCGTCGTCCACCGTGGCGCTGGACGTGAAGACGGGTCAGATCAAATGGGCCTACCAGAACACGCCCAACGATTCGTGGGATTTCGATGGCGCCAATGAATTCGTCACCTTCGACATGGACGGTAAGCGTTATGGCGGCAAGGCCGACCGCAATGGCTTCTTCTACGTTATCGACGCCAACAACGGCAAGCTGCAGAACGCCTTCCCGTTCGTGAAGAAGATCACCTGGGCATCTGGCATCGACCTGAAGACCGGCCGGCCGAACTTCATCGCCGCCAATCGCCCTGGCGATCCGACCAAGGGTGAAGAAGGCAAGAAGGGCACCACGGTGTTCTCGGCACCGGCCTTCCTCGGCGCGAAGAACCAGATGCCGATGGCGTACAGCCAGCAGACCGGCTTGTTCTACGTGCCGGCCAACGAGTGGGGCATGGACATCTGGAATGAGCCGATCAGCTACAAGAAGGGCGGTGCTTTCCTCGGTGCGGGCTTCACCATCCGTCCGCTGTTCGACGACTACATCGGCGCGCTGCGCGCGGTCGATCCGAAGACCGGCAAGATCGTATGGGAAGCCAAGAACACGGCACCGCTGTGGGGTGGCGTGATGACCACCGGCGGTGGCCTGGTGTTCTACGGTACGCCGGAAGGCTTCCTGAAAGCGCTGGACGCAAAGAGCGGCAAGGAACTGTGGAAGTTCCAGACCGGCTCCGGCGTGGTGGCGCCACCAGTCACCTGGCAGGACGGCGATACGCAGTACGTGGCGGTGGTCTCCGGCTGGGGCGGCGCGGTGCCGCTGTGGGGCGGCGAGGTGGCCAAGAAAGTCAACTTCCTGGAGCAGGGCGGCTCGGTGTGGGTGTTCAAGCTCTCCTCCAAGTAAACAGTGTCTCCTGCAATCTTCGGGCGGCTTCGGCCTCCTTTTTTTTATCGGTCAAATTGTGAACAGTGCTGCATCACGATTGATCCGATACAGCACAAGCCCTTTGCGCATAAGGAGCACTTTCTCCTGTGGCGCTGCATGGGCACGCAAATTGCCATGCGTTGTGTACATCGCTTGATGTACACAACAATAGGGGAGATCAATAATGAAAACCGTATTCATGCTGGGTGCAGTGGCAGTCTTCGCAACGCAAGGCGCGCAAGCGGTCGATTTCAAGGCCGGCGACTGGAACGTGGCGCTGGGTGGCATCGTCAACGCTTACTACACGCAGGTCTCGTGCAGCGGCGATGCGGTGGGCGGGCTGGCGCTGGGCGGCAAGGCGCTCGGCTGCGGCGGCGAGAACAACCGCACCACCATCGGCAATGGCCTGCTGCCCAATGGCCTGGTGACGTCGGCCAGTTCGAAGCAGGGCGACTATGATGTCAAGGCGCTGATCGGCATCTACAACGCCACCGCCACCGACAGCGCGATCTCCGCCAACAGCGGCGTCGATGTGCGGCAGGCTTACTTCACCTTCGGGAATGCGGAGATGGGCACCGTCAAGCTGGGACGCGACAACGGCATCTTCGGCGCCGGCGCCATCTTCGGCGATATGACCCTGATCGGCGCCGGCGCACCGGTGCAGGCGACGCAGCGCGGCCGCGTCACGCTGGGTCACATCGGCGCCGGCTACAGCTACGTGGGCTACTACGGCCAGATCGCCTGGAGCGCGCCGAAGAACGCCTCCGGCATCGGCTTCGATGCGGCACTGGTCAGCCCCGTGGCCGATACGCCGATTGTCGCGGCGCCGGTGTATTCGTCGAAAACCAGTCCGCAGGTGCAGGCGCAGATCAGTTATGCGGCCGATGGCTTCAAAGGCTGGCTGGGCGCCAAGTCGCAGAAGTTCAGCGCCACCGCGCCGGGCGTGCGTGACTTCACCATGTCGGGCGTGGAGGTCGGGGCGTCGTATCAGGCTGGCCCGGTTGGCGTGCTGGCCAACTTCCAGGGCGGTAAAGGGCTGGGCATCCTGTCCGACGCCGACCAGGGCGACACCAAGTCCAAGGCCTACTTTGTGCAGGCTACCTACAAACCGACCGACAAGGTCAAGGTCGGCCTCAGTTACGGCATCAGCCGCAATGACGACAACACCATCGGCACCGGCGGCCTGAAATCCAACGCCAACCTGACCTGTGGTCTGTACTACTCGTTGACCGGGGCGATCACGCTGGTGGGCGAGATCGGCCAGACCCGTTCCAAAGGCTTCGCCGGCGGCGAGGGCAAGTTGAACGGCTCCTCGCTGGGCGGCATCATCTTCTTCTGATGGGACGCTCGCTGACATTGGGGCGCCTGGTGGCCAGCATACTGTGCCTGCTGGCCGGTGTGCTGGCGCTGCTGATCGGCGCCACGCCGGCGCAGGCGGGCGTGCTGACGCGCGACGAGATGGTGCGGCGCTTCCCGGCGCCGCTGATCGTCGGCGAGCGCGATGCCGAGTTGCCGGTGTGGCCGCTGTTCCGGCAGAACGCCACGGCGACGGAGCTGGTCGGCTATGTGTTCGAGTCGGTCGACCTGGCGCCGATTCCGGGCTTCTCCGGCGTGCCGCTGAATCTGATGGTGGCCATCGATCCCAAGGGTGTGTTCATCGGCGTGGAGGTGTTGTCGCATCACGAGCCGGTGTTTCTCGATGGACTGGGCGAGGCGCCGCTGTACCAGTTCGTCAAACAGTACAAGGATCTGTCGCTGAAGCAGAACATCAGCATCGATACCGGCAACCACCGCGCGCGGCATGCCGATGCGGCGCATGCGTATATCGATGGCGTGTCCAAGGCCACGGCCTCGGTGCGCATCATTAACCAGAGCGTGCTGGCGGCGGCGCTCAAGGTGTCGCGCAAGAAGCTGGGCTTTGCCGGCGGCCGCGATCCGGACCAGATCGCGCGCGTGCGGCAAGACGTGTTCCGGCCCATGGATCTGGCGCAGATGCAGCGCGATGGATTGGTGCAGCATCTGCGCGTCAGCAACCGCGCTGCCGAAAAGTTGTTTGCCGGCAGCGCCGGTGCGGGACTGGATGCGGACGCGCTGGCGCATCCGGACGATGTCTTTATCGATCTGTATCTGGCTTGCGTGTCGGTGCCGTCGATCGGCCGTAATCTGCTGACGCCGGCGGCATGGCGCAAGTTGCAAGGCCGGCTGGAAGAGGGCGACCATGCGTTGATCGCGATCTCCAGCGGCCGCTACAGCGTGACCGGCGAGGACTTCGTGCGCGGCAGCGTGCCGGACCGCCTGCTGCTGCGCCAGGACAAGCTGCCGATCGATATGCGCGACCTGGATCTGGACTTGAAGCTGGCGGCGCCGCTGGAAGCCGACAGTGTCACCGTATTCCGCGTGATCGCGCAGGCGGGGCTGGACCCGGCGTCGCCATTCGATCTGGCGCTGCCCATCACGCGCAACAAGGGCATCGTCTACCCGGAGCGCATCACGCGCGAGCTGGTGGTGCGCTACCAGTTGCCGGCCGATCTGGTCATCGCGCCTGAAGGGAATAACAAATCCTGGACTGCCATCTGGACCGGGCGGCGCTGGGAGCTTGCCTTGCTGGCGGTCGGGCTGCTGGTGCTGGGCGCCGCGCTGGCGATGCAGAAGCGGCTGACCGCGCATGCGGCGCTTCGACTGGTTCCGCCGCGCCTACCTGCTGTTCACCATAGGCTTCATCGGCTATTACGCGCAGGGGCAGCTATCCATCGTCAATCTTACCGGCGTCATTCAGGCGATGATGGCGCGGCGCAGCCTGGAATTCCTGCTGTTCGATCCGATGACGGTTTGCCTGTGGGCCTTCGTACTGGTGTCGCTGCTGCTGTGGGGACGCGGCACCTTCTGCGGCTGGCTGTGTCCTTTCGGCGCCCTGCAGGAATTGACCGGCAAGCTGGCGCGCTGGGCGCATGTGCCGCAATGGCGCATCAAGCCGCGCTGGGATGCGCGGCTCAAGCGCGTCAAGTACGTGGCGCTGACTGGCATTGTTGCCAGCGCCTTCTTCTCCAGCGAGATCACCGACAAGCTGGTGGAACTGGAGCCGTTCAAGACGGCGATTACGCTGAACTTCGTGCGTAGTTGGCCGTATGTGGTCTATGCCGTGGGGCTGCTGCTGGCCAGCAGCGTGGTCTATAAATTCTTCTGCCGCTATCTCTGCCCCTTCGGCGCGTCGCTGGCGCTGCTGGGCAGGATACGCCTGCTGAACTGGATACCGCGCTATGGCGAATGCGGCACGCCGTGCCAGACCTGCCGCCACCGCTGCGACTACCAGGCTATCGCACCTTCAGGCAAGGTGGATTACGCCGAGTGCTTCCAGTGCATGGACTGCGTGGTGATCTATGCGAGCGACCAGCAATGCGCGCTGCGCATCACGCAGATCAAGCGTCAGC
Organism: Duganella alba; assembly: GCF_009674495.1. GTDB lineage: Bacteria > Pseudomonadota > Gammaproteobacteria > Burkholderiales > Burkholderiaceae_D > Rugamonas > Rugamonas alba. The sequence continues at coordinate 15,996 of NZ_WKJN01000056.1, forward strand.
GCACCATTCCTATTCAGCCTGTCGCAAGGAGCGAGCCATGAAACGACGTACCTTTATTGTCAGCGCTGTCGGAGCGTTGGCCGGCGTCGCCGGTTGCGTGCTGGCCCGCAGCCCAACGCTGCATCGCGGGGCGGCGCTGGCTTTCGGCACCACCATTTCAATCTCCGTGGTGCACGACGATGCAGAACTGGCCGCACGCGCCATTGCCGACGGCCTGCACGCGGCGCAGCAGATCGACCGCCTGATGAGCATCTACCACCCGGCCAGCCAGGTCTACCAGCTTAATCGCGACGGTGCGCTGGCGCAGCCGGACCCGCGCCTGCTGGAAGTGCTGGCGCAGGCCGCCGAGCTGTCCCGCATCAGTGACGGCGCCTTTGACGTGACGGTGCAGCCTCTGTGGCAGCTGTTTTCACAGGCGGCCGCACGTGGCGCATTGCCGGGCGAGGCGGATCGCCGCCGCGCGCAGTCGCTGGCCGACTGGCGGCAACTGGAGTTCGATGCGGACCGCGTCCGCTTCCGTCGGCCCGGCATGGCGCTGACGCTGAACGGACTGGCGCAAGGTTACGCCGCCGACCGCGCGCTGGCGGCGGTACAGGCGCACGGCATCCGCGACGCGCTGCTCGACACCGGCGAATTTGTGGCGCGCGGCCACAAGCCGCGCCGCCAGCCTTGGGTACTGGGCGTGCGCGATCCGCGCGATCCCGAAGCGCTGGCCGCCACCCTGTATGCGCAGGGCTGCAGCGTGGCCACCTCAGGCGACTACGAATGCATCTTCACGCCGGATTACCGGCATCACCACATCTTCGATCCCGCGCTGGGTGATTCGCCGGACGAACTGGCCAGCGTGACGGTGCTGGCGCCGACCTCGCTGCTGGCCGACGGCCTGTCAACCACCTTCATGGTGATGGGATGGGAGCGCGCCAGCGCGCTGGCGTCGCAGCTGCCGGCGGTGGATCTGATGGCGATCGACAAGCAAGGCAGGGAGCGGCGCAGCGCCGGCTTCCCTGCCGATGCGTGAGGCGCCGGTGCTATTTCAGATTGGGCACCTTGCGGTAGATCGTATTGCGCGAAACGCCCAGCGCGCGCGCCGTGGCGGAGACGTTGCCGCCGTGCGCCTCCAGCGACTTGAGGATGACCGACTGCTCCATCTCCTCAAGATTGGCGCCGCTGGCGATCATGCGCGCGGTGCCGGCTTCGGCATGGTGGTCATGGACCTTGGCCTGCTCGATATCGTCGAGGAAGTCGTCCGGCATGTGGCGCAGGCAGATCTCCTGTTCGTCGCCGGCCATGACGATGGCGGTGCGCAGCAGATTGGTCAACTGGCGGAAGTTGCCTGGCCAGCGGTGGCGGTGGAACAGCGCCAGGATTTCGTCGGAGACCTCGTAGCGGCCGTTATTGGATTCCGTCGCCAGGATTTTCTTGACCACGGTTTCCAGGTCGGTGCGCTCGCGCAGCGGCGGCAGCTTGACCACCAGGCCATTGAGCCGGTAATACAGGTCTTCGCGGAACAGGCCACGGGCGATGCGCTCGCGCAGATTGTGGTTGGTGGCGCAGATCAGCTCCACATTCACTGGAATCGACTTGTCGCTGCCCAGCGGCGTCACCATGCGCTCCTGCAGCACGCGCAGCAACCGCGCCTGCAGGCTGAATGGCATGTCGCCGATTTCGTCGAGGAACAGCGTGCCGCCGTTGGCCTGCAGGATCTTGCCGACCGCGCCTTTCTTGCGCGCGCCGGTAAAGGCGCCGTCTTCATAGCCGAACAATTCGGATTCGATCAGCGTTTCCGGGATCGAGGCGCAGTTCACCGCCACGAAGGGACTCATGGCGCGCGGCGAATCATTGTGGATGGCCTGCGCCAGCAGTTCCTTGCCGGTGCCGGTTTCACCCATGATCATGATGGGAATGTCGCGCCCCAGTACCCGCGTCACTTTTTCAATCACCAGTTCCAGCTGCGGATCGCCGGTGCGCAGGTAGCGCAGGCCGGACAGCCGTCGCGCGCTGGCGGCGGCCTGGTTGGCGGCGACTGCACTGGTGGCTGGCGCCGCGCGCTCCGGCGCCAGCGATTGCTGGAACACGCTGTTGGTCAGGCGCAGCTGCGCGCGGCCGTAGACGCGCACGCCGCTGTGCATGCACAGGTTGAGCAGGCCGGGCGACGCCGTGCGGTAATGATCGAACAGCGCCGACACCGGCAGGCCGAACAGCGAACTGAAGGTATGCGACTGCAAGGCAGAGAATGGCAGGCCAAGCTGGAACAGGCCGTTGCGGTTGGCAGCCAGGAAGCGGCCGCCGGGGCTGAACGAGGCGATTCCTTCCATCAGCGTGCCGATGAATTCGGGCCGCGCATGGAAGTGCAGCGTGATGGCTTCCTCGAAGGTGGCCGAGAACAGCTGGTTCTCGATCATCAGCGCGGACATGCGCACCAGCGCCATGGTGTGCTTGTGGTAGCTGCGCTGGTCGCCGGACACATCCAGCACGCCGATCACTTTGCCCATGTGGTCGGCGATGGGCGCGGCGGAGCAGGTGAGGAAGTGATTGGCGGCCAGGTAGTGCTGGTCCGCGTGCACCAGCGCCGGCGAGCGTTCCACGATGGCGGTGCCGATCGCATTGGTGCCGCGGCTTTGCTCGGACCAGGCCACGCCCGGCTGCAGGGCGACACGGTTGGCTTTTTCCAGAAAGTCATCGTCGCCCAGCGAGTGGACGATGACGCCGTTGGCGTCCGTCAGTATCACCATATTGTGGGTGTTGACGATTTGCTGGTAGAGCGTCTCCATCGCCGGGATGGCGTGTGCGTGCAGCAGGCGGTTCTGTTCTATTAATAGCGACAGGTCGTTGCGTGCCAGGGGACTGTAGTCCGGCGGCGTCTCGGGGCACAGCCCGTATTGTTGAGACCGTTGATGGGAGGTCTCTATGATAAGGGGCATGTTGTCAGCCCATGCTTCGCTTGCAGGCTGGGTGTTCCGTATTGGAGCAGTCTGGCGTTCCATAGTGGTCTCTTTGTCTCCGGCGGCCGTTATCGGCTCTGCTTTCCCTGCAAGGGTGTTCCATAATGTAGCACCTGTGCAGAATGTGAGCAAAAGCTTAGTCATAAGCGTTGCTATACGGTTTATAAGCAAACGCGATGCCAGCGTAAAATAACCCTTGGCAGTTCAGACTCCGTTTGTTATGATTCTGTCCCTCACGAAACGACGCATGCAAATGCAGAGTGAAGCGGGAAAAAGAAGAGCTTGACGAGATGGTTGAAACGCTTCATAATCTTGCCTCTTCGCTGATGAACAAAACGCTTC
>NZ_WKJN01000057.1 GCF_009674495.1 Duganella alba
TCAGCGCAACCGTCACCGCCGGCACCGCCGCGTCGGCGCCGCTGCCGGCGGCGGGGTTGAACCGCGCGGCGGCGCTCAAGCGGCTGGGCGGGCTGGAGTCGATTTACCAGATCGCGCTGGGCAGCTTCGTCACCGAGGCCGCGAAGCTGACGGCGCAATTGCAGCGCGCCCGCGAAGAACAGAACGGCGCCGCCGCCTTGCCGGCGCTGCACACGCTGAAGGGACTGGCCGGCACCGTCGGCGCCGACCAGCTGGCGCTGCTGGCGCAGCAGGCGGAGCAGGCCCTGAAACAGGATGGCGCCGCCTGGGCGCCGCTCGACCAGGTGCTGGCCGCCTGCCCCGGCGTGGCCGGGGACATCGCGCAGCTGCTTACCGAAAGCCGTCCGCAGTGATGTCGAGCTCGGTGACCTCGCCGTAGCTCTTGGCGATGTCGCGGATGGCGTCGGCTTTGCCGACCAGCACGGTCTGCAGCTTGTCGCGCGGGAAGTGGCGTTCGATCAGCGTCTTGGCCCTGGCCGGCGTCAGGCTGTCGACGTCGCGGGTGAAGTTGTCGAGCTGTTCGCGCCCCACCTGGTTGGCGTACATGTCGCCCAGCAGGCCGGCCAGCTGTTCGCTGGTTTCGTAGCGCGGCGGGAACTGGCCCTTGACGTAGGCCTTGGCCGAGTCCAGCGTGGCCGCGTCGATACCTTGCTCCCACAGCCGCCGGTAGGTCTGGTGCGCCAATGCCAGCGCCGCGGCGGTCTTCGGCAGCGCGGTGAAGCTGCTGATGGCGAAGGTGCCGGTCTGCGACAGCGTGGCGAACTGGCTGCTGGCGCCGTAGGTCAGGCCGGAGTTGACGCGCAGTTCGTCGTTGAGCCACGAGGTGAAGCGGCCGCCCAGCACGGTGTTGACCACTTGCAGCTGCACGTAGTCGGGGTCGTTGCGGGCGATGCCGGCGCCGCCGATCAGGAAGGTGGTTTCGGTGGCGTCCGCCTTGTTGACCAGCAGCACGCGCGCCTGCGCGGCCTGCACCTTGCCGTTGTCCTGCGCGGCCGGCGCCGGGCCGCTGGCCCGCCAAGCGCCGAACAGGCTTTCGATCTGGCGCCGCATGGCGGTCGTCTGGAAGTCGCCGACCACGATGACGGCGGCGTTGTCGGGGCGGTAGTAGCGCTGGTAGTAGCGCTGCACGTCGGCCTGCCGCAGCGCGCCGACGCTGCCGATGGTGCCGCTGGCCGGGATGCCGTACGGGCGGTCGCCGAACAGCATGGCGCGGTAGTAGGTCTGCATCACGTTGCGCGGCGCTTCCTTGGCCTGACGGATGGCGGTGACCTTGCGCGTGCGCAGCTTGTTCAGTTCGGCCTCGTCAAAGCTCGGCTGCTGGACGATTTCGGCGAACAGCGGCAGCAGCGCGGCGCTGTCGGCGCGGGCGAAGTTGGCCTGCAGCGTGCTGGCCTCGGCGCCGGCGCCGCCGGCCAGGCGCGCGCCGCGGTAGTCGAAGGCCTGGTCGAGGCTGGCCTTGTCGTGCGCCGCGGTGCCGAGCAGCAGGGCGTCGCCGGTCAGGCTGGACAGGCCGGGCTGGGCGCCGTCGTGGACGGCGCCGGCCTTGACCACGGCGCGCACCGCGATCAGCGGCACGTCGTGGCGCTCCATCAGGTACACGGTCAGGCCGTTGGGTAGCTGGATGGTGTCGAATTCGGGCAGGCGGAATTCGGCGGCTGCCGTGGGTGCTGCACCGGCGGCCAGCGTGGCGCCGAGCACGGCGCCGGCGATGGTGGTTATTCTCATGCGGTCAATCCTCCTTCGCGGCCAGCACGCCGACCGTGCGCTGCGATTTCTTCAGGTATTTGGCGGCGACGGCCTGGATCGCGGCCGGCGTCAGGTTTTCGTAGGCGGCGGGGGCGTCGAACAGCTTTTTGTAGTCGCCGAAGAACACTTCGTAGTTGCCCAGTTGCTGGGCCTTGCCGTTGATGGTTTCCTGCTCGCGGTACAGGTTGACCAGCTTCTGGTTTTTCACCTTTTGCAGTTCCTCGGCCGTCACGCCGTCCTTGACCAGCAGGTCGACCTCGGCCAGCAGCGCCTGTTCCAGTGCGGCCGGCTCCACCTTGGTGGCCGCCACGGCGGACAAATACAGCAGGCCCGGATCGAAGCCGTCCAGGCTGCTGGCGTTGACGCGCGTGGCCAGCTGCTTCTCGACCAGCGCCTTGTACAGGCGCGAGGTCTTGCCGTCGGCCAGTATGCTCTGCAGCACTTCAAGCGCATAGTAGTCGGGATTGCCGGCCTGCGGGATCTTGTAGGCGATGGTCAGATTCGGCGAGCTGGCCGATGCCTTGGCGACGAACACGCGCCGCTCGCCGCTCTGCGGCGGCTCGACGGTGCGCACGGCCGGCGGCAGCGCGCGCTTCGGAATGGCGCCGAAGTATTTGGTGGCCAGCTGCTTGACCGCGTCGGCCTTGACGTCGCCGACGATCACCGCCACCGCGTTGTTCGGCGCGTAGTAGGTGTGGAAGTAGTGTTCCAGGTCCGCCTGCGTCCAGGCCTTGATGTCGGATTCGTGGCCGATCACCGGCCACGAATATGGGTGCGCCGAAAAGGCGACGCTGTTGACTTCCTCGTTGAGCAGGCGCAGGTTGGAGTTTTCCAGCCCGGTGCTGCGCTCGGACAGCACCACGCCGCGCTCGCTGGCCACCATCTTCGGATCGATGCTGAGGTGGGCGATGCGGTCGCTTTCGAGCGTGAAGATGGTCTCCAGCGAAGTGGCCGGGAACCAGTCCTGGTACACGGTGACGTCGTTGCTGGTGTAGGCGTTGTTGGAGCCGCCCTTGGCTTCCATGGTGCGGTCGAACATTTTCGGGCCGAAGTGTTGGGAGCCGTTGAACATCATGTGCTCGAAGAAGTGCGACAGGCCGGTGATGCCGGGCGCCTCGTTGCGCGAGCCGACCTTCCAGAAGGTGTACATATTGGCGTTGGGGATGCCGTGCGATTCGAGCACGATGAATTTCATGCCGTTGCCCAGCGTGAAGGTCTGCACCTGGTCGGCGGTGACGGCGGCCTGCGCGGCCGTCCCCAGCATCAGGGTCAGGCTGGCGGCCAAAACGTGCCATTTCATGAGCGCTCCTAGTCAAGATCAGCGCAAAGCATACACTTTTTGATAAGTATTTGCGAATGGCAAGCTTAGCGGCTAGCATGGAGTCACCACAACTAGGAGTGAAGCAATGGAAAAACCGATGAACTGGGTGGAGCACGAATTGAGCATGACCGTGCTGATGACGCCCGATATGGCTAACTTCTCAGGCAATGTCCACGGCGGCACCATCCTCAAGTATCTCGACAGCGTGGCCTATGCCTGCGCCAGCCGCTATTCGGGCAGCTATGTGGTGACCTTGTCGGTGGACCAGGTGATGTTCCTGCAACCGATCCACGTCGGCGAGCTGGTCACCTTCCTGGCCTCGATCAACTACACCGGCAACACGTCGATGGAAGTCGGCATCCGCGTGGTGACCGAGAATATCCAGCAGCGCCTGGTGCGCCACGCCAACAGCTGCTACTTCACGATGGTGGCGGTGGACAAGGACCGCAAGCCGGTCAAGGTGCCGGAGCTGGTGCCCGAGACGGAAGAGCAGAAGCAGCGCTGGGAGCAGGCGCTGCTGCGCAAGCAGGCGCGCCAGATGGTGCACGGCAACCGCAAAAAATGAAACGGCGCGCGCTGTTGCTGGCCGCAGGTGCGCTGGCCTGCGTGCGCGCGGCGGCGGCCGCGCCGGCGGGGCGTGACATCATCGGCGACGTCAGCCGCATTGTCGCGCCCAACGGCGTGCAGGAGAACTTCACGCTGCATATCGGCGGCATCGATCAGTGGATTTACACGCGCGGGCAGGACCGCGGCAATCCGCTGCTGTTGTTCGTGCATGGCGGCCCGGCTTCGCCGAGTGCGCCGACCATGTGGCTGTACCAGCGTCCGCTGGAAGAGTATTTCACGGTGGTCAATTACGACCAGCGCGGCGCCGGCCGCACTTATCTGGACAACGATGCCGACGCCGTGCGGCCCACGCTGCGCATCGGCCAGTTTGTCGACGACGCCGTCGAGATCGCGCGGGCCGTGGCCCGGCGCTACGGCAAGCGCAAGGTGATTCTGGTCGGGCATAGCTGGGGCACGGTGGTGGGCATGCGCGCGGTGCTGGCGCATCCGGAGCTGTTCCATGCCTATGTCGGCATCGGCCAGGTCATCAGTATGCTGGACAATGAAAAGGTCAGTTTCGACTTTGCCCTGGCGCAGGCGCGCAGGGAGGGCAACCGGCAGGCCGTCAAGGAGCTGGAGGCCATTGCGCCGTATCCGGGCGATACGCCGATCACCCGCGAGCGCATCATCGTCGAGCGCACCTGGGCCCAGCACTACGGCGGCCTGGCCGCGTATCGCGGCGATTTTGCCTACTATTTCAACGCGCCCCTGCTGTCGCCGGAGTATGACGACAGGGCGGTGCAGGCCATCGACAAGGGCAGCCTGCTGACGCTGGAGCGCGTGCTCAATGAATGGCTGATGGTGGACTTCAAGCCGGTCGCCAGGTTCCCGGTGCCGGTGGTGATGTTCATGGGCCGGCACGACTACACCACGCCGTCCGGGCCGACGGCGGCTTGGCTGGCCAAGGTGCGCGCGCCGTACAAGCGCGCCGTCTGGTTTGAAAACTCGGCGCATCTGGTGCAGTTCGAGGAGCCGGGCAAGACCTTGGTTAGCCTGCTGGAATACGTCCGCCCGCTGGCCAAGGACTGAGTACACCCCCTCTCTATTTTTTCGGGCTCTAAAAGCTCTAAAACCTCTAAAACGCTAGAGATGGAACTATTTCGCTAGATTTCACTCTAAAACAGAGAGGTCATTTAGAGGAAATAGAGGAAATAGAGGAAATAGAGGTTTTAGAGGGGAGAAAATATGGACCACCCTGATCATCCTATCGGCGGCATGTACCTGCCCAGCAAAGTGTTCTGTGCCCTGATAGAACACACCGGCGAAGGCTACTACGGCGACAAAACCGAAGCGGCAGTCTCCGCCCTGATCCAGCAATGGATCGCCACGACGCCCGCCGCGCCTTGCCCGTGGCGCGAGGACGGCGAGCTAACCGACAGTGCAACGGCCGAAGCGCCAGCCACGCCGCCGCTGGCCGCGCCAGCGTCCGCGCCTGGTAGCGGCCCTGCAACAAGCCGCGGCTACCAATGGAAGCAGCTGTTCCTGCCGAACGGCACCGAACTGCGCGCCATCTACGGCGGCCGCCCGCTCTACGCCAGGGTGGAAGACGAACAAATCCTCAGCGACAACGGCCCGACCACGCCATCGCGGCTGGCCAACCGCCAAGGCTGCGGCACGCGCAATGCCTGGCAAGCCATCTGGCTGCGCCTGCCCGGCAGCACGCGCTGGCAGCGTGCCGCCGAATGTCGGCAGGACTAACTTGAACGCTGCCATCGGCTATGCTATTTGGTCCACTTCAGCAGGAACAAGTCCGGGAGCGCCACTACCCGGCAGCCAGCGTATTGGGCTACCGGTGGCCGGATTAGCGCCGGTTGCGCGTCAGGAAGATCAGGCCGGCCGCGATCACCGACGCTGCTGACAGCGCATACAGGCCGCCCTGAATCGAACCGGTCTTCTGTTCCAGATAACCGAAGGTGGCCGGCGCCACAAAGCCGCCCAGGTTGCCCAGCGAGTTGATCAGCGCGATCACCGCTGCCGCGATGCGGCTGTCGAGGTAGCCCTGCGGAATCGGCCAGAACAGCGAGGACGCCGCCTTGAAGCCGATCGCCGCAAAGCAGATCGCCACGAACGCGAACACCGGACCGCCGGTGGTCGAGGCAAACATGCCGCACGCCGCCACGATCAGCGCCACCGCCACCCACGCCTGCTGGTTGCGGTGCTTCTGCGCCAGCGTGGCAAACATATACATGGCCGCGATCGAGATAATCCACGGAATCGAGTTGAACAGGCCGATCTCGAATTCCGAGAACTGGCCCATCTTCTTGATGATGCTCGGCAGCCAGAACGTGGCGCCGTAAATGGTCAGCTGGATCGCGAAGAAGATGATGCAGAACAGCGCGATGCGGCTGTCCTTCAGCAGCGTGAACATGCTGGTGTGCTGCGGCCGCTTGGCGTCGCGCTCCTTGCGTTCCGCCTCGATCACCGCCGCCAGCTCGCGCCGCTCCTCGTTGCTCAGCCACTTGGCGTCTTCCGGCCGCGAGTCGAGGAAGAACCATACCACGAAACACAGCACCACCGAGGCCAGGCCTTCGAGGATGAACATCCATTGCCAGCCGTGGAAGCCGCCGCCCTGGATCGACAGCAGCGCGCCCGACAGCGGACCGGAAATCACCGAGGCCAATGCCGAGCCGCTGAGGAAGATCGCCATCGCCTTGCCGCGCTCGCTGTTCGGCAGCCACTGCGTGAAGTAATACACCACCCCCGGGAAGAAGCCGGCCTCGGCCACGCCGAGCAGGAAGCGCACGATGTAGAACGAGGTCTCTCCCTGCACAAAGGCCATGCCGGTGGCGACGATGCCCCAGGTGGCCATGATGCGGGTCAGCCAGGCCTTGGCGCCGAAGCGCTGCTGCAGGATGTTGGACGGCACCTCGAACACCGCATAGGCGAGGAAGAAGATGCCGGCGCCGAAGCCGAAGGCGGCGGCGCCGATGCCGAGGTCGTGCTCGAGGTGCGAGCGCACGAAGCCGATGTTGACGCGGTCGATATAGTTGGCGATGAACATCACCACGAACAGCGGCAGGATGCGCCACTTGACCTTGCTGACGGCCCGGTCGAGAACGGTAGGGGCGGCAGCGACGCCGCCGGTGGTGCTGGCGATGGTAGTCATAAGTCTCCTTGTGGTTCTTGTTGTGATTGCTGTTGTTAGCGAACCATGCAAGGCATCTTGTTGTTGAACTTCCAGCCCGGAATCAGGAACTGCATCGCCACCGCATCGTCGCGCGCGCCCAGCCCCATGTTGTTGTACAGGTGGTGGGCCCGCTCGATGGCGTCCAGGTCGAGCTCCACGCCGAGGCCGCCGCGGGTCGGCACCTGCACCATGCCGCCTTCGATCTTCAGCGGATTTTTGGTCAGATGCTGGCCGTCCTGCCAGATCCAGTGGGTGTCGATGGCGGTGATGTTGCCCGGCGCCGCCGCCGCCACGTGGGTGAACATGGCCAGCGAAATGTCGAAGTGGTTGTTCGAATGCGAGCCCCAGGTCAGGCCCCATTCATGGCACATCTGCGCCACCCGCACCGAACCCTGCATGGTCCAGAAGTGCGGATCGGCCAGCGGAATGTCGACCGACTGCAGCTGGATCGCGTGGCGCATCTCGCGCCAGTCGGTGGCCACCATATTGGTGGCGGTCAGCAGGCCGGTGGCGCGGCGGAACTCGGCCATCACCTCGCGTCCCGAATAGCCGTTCTCGGCGCCGCACGGGTCCTCGGCATAGGCCAGCACATCGCCCTGGTCGCGGCACAGGCGGATCGCATCCTTCAGCAGCCAGCCGCCGTTCGGATCGAGCGTCACGCGCGCCTGCGGGAAGCGTTCGTGGAGGGCGGTGACCGCCTCGATCTCCGCCTCGCCGCGGAACACGCCGCCCTTGAGCTTGAAGTCGTTGAAGCCGTAGCGCTCGTAGGCCGCCTCGGCCAGCCGCACGATGGCCTCCGGCGTCAGCGCCGCCTCGTAGCGCAGGCGGGTCCAGGCGTCGGGCGCGTCGGCCGGCGTGGCGGCGTAGGGCAGGGTGGTGGCGTTGCGGTCGCCAACATAGAACAGATAGCCCAGCATCTCCACCGCGCTGCGCTGCTGGCCCTCGCCCAGCAGGGCCGCCACCGGCACGCCGAGGAACTGGCCCAGCAGGTCGAGCAGGGCCGCCTCCAGCGCCGTCACCGCGTGCACGGCGATGCGCAGGTCGAAGGTCTGCAGGCCGCGGCCGCCGGCGTCGCGGTCGGCAAAGGCGGCGCGCGCCGCGTTGAGGATGGCGTGGTAGTTGCCGATCGGCTGGTCCAGCACCAGCGCGCGGGCGTCCTCCAGCGTCTGGCGGATCTTCTCGCCGCCCGGCACCTCGCCGGCGCCGGTGTTGCCCAGGCTGTCGGTGAGGATCACGATGTTGCGCGTGAAATAGGGGCCATGGGCGCCGCTGAGGTTCAGCAGCATGCTGTCGTGGCCAGCCACGGGAATGACGCGCATGGCGACAATGCGCGGCGTGTCAGTGTTTGGTTGAGTCATGATGTCTCCATAAATGATTGCGCTGTCATCACGGATAGTAGCCATCTGGCCCAGTAATTTCAAGGTAAACCTGTTGTTTCGAGCAAAATAAAATGATTAAAAATGATGCATGATGCTACAATGGCACATCACTGTTTATCATCAATACCATGGACAAGACCGATCTGCGCACCCTGCGCACCGCCAGCGGCGAGGTGCCGGTCAGCGGCGCCACGCTGGCCGACGTGGCCAAGGTGGCCGGCGTGTCGCCGATCACGGTGTCGCGCGCGCTCAACCAGCCGCAGCTGGTGCGGCCCAACACCGTGGCCAGGGTGCAGGCGGCGGTGGCGCAGACCGGCTACGTGAAAAACATGATGGCCGGCGCGCTGGCCTCGTCGCGCAGCCGGCTGGTGTCGCTGGTGCTGCCGACCATCTCGACGCCGATCTTCGCCGACATGGCGCAGGCCGCCAGCGACCACCTGACGGCGGCCGGCTACCAGGTGATGCTGGGCCTGTCGAGCTACGAGGCGTGGCGCGAGGAACTGCTGGTCGAGACCATCCTGAGCCGCCGGCCCGACGGCGTCATCCTGACCGGCTCGCTGCACACCGACAGCACCCGCCGGCGCCTGCAGGCGTCGCAGGTGCCGGTGGTGGAAACCTGGGATCTGACGCCGTCGCCGGTCGACATGATGGTCGGCTTCTCGCACGAAGAGGTGGGCCACGCCATCGCCCAGCACCTGCTGGCGCGCGGCTACCGCCGCATCGCCATCCTGGCGGTGCAGGACCCGCGCGCGGCGCGCCGCAACCAGGGCCTGCAGGCCGGCCTGGCCAAGCACGGCGTCGAAGTGGCGGCGCTGCAGATCATGCCGCTGCCGTCGACCTTCGGGCTGGGGCGCGACGGCACCGAACTGCTGCTGGCCCGGCATCCCGACATCGACGCCGTGGTGTGCAGCTCGGACACCTTGGCGCACGGCGTGCTGACCGAAGCCATCGCGCGCGGCATCGAGGTGCCGCGGCAGCTGGCGGTGGTCGGCTTCGGCGACCTCAATTTTGCCGCGCGCACCCATCCGCCGCTATCGACGGTGCGCGTGGATGGCGCTAATATCGGACATATGGCGGCGCAAGCAATCCTGGACCGGGTGGAGGGCAAGGCGGTTCCCAGCCTGAACGACACCGGCTTCCAGTTGATCCAGCGCGGCAGCACATAATATCGACCACGGAGGCCGGCATGGAAATGAAACGCATCAATGCGGGAAAACTGCGGGCCATCGGCTACGACACGCGCGACAAGCTGCTGCGCGTCGAGTTCGACGACGGCAGCGCCATCGACTATTCCGGCGTCGGCAACGAGGTGTGGCGCAAGCTGTCGACCTCCGGCGCGGCGTGGAGCTACTACCGCGACAATATCGAAGAGGAATACACGGGCCGCCGCGGCGTGGTGCGCAAGCCGACCACGCGCGCCGACCTCGAAGACCTGTTCAAGCCGCCCAGCGACACCTGACCGTCCCGCCTGCGCGGGAACGCCGTGCGACAAAGGAGAACTCATGCACTGTCCCGCCATGTTCCGGGAAGAACGCCTTGAAGTGCTGCACGCGCTGATCCACAGCCACCCGCTGGCCACGCTGATCACCAGTGGCGCGGCCGGCCTGTACGCCAACCTGATCCCGTTCACCCTGCACGGCGACGTGTTGCGCGCCCATCTGGCGCGCAACAACCGCCAGCTTGACGACCTGCGCGCCGGCGCCGAAGCGCTGGTGGTGTTCCAGGGCCCGGAATGCTACGTCACGCCGTCCTGGTATCCGTCCAAGGCCGAGCACGAGAAGGTGGTGCCGACCTGGAACTTCGTCATGGTGCAGGCGCGCGGCACGCCGCAGGTGCTTGATGACGCGGCCTGGGTGCGCGAACAGATCACCGAGATGACCGCGCGCCAGGAAAGCGCCCGCGCCCGGCCGTGGAGCGTGGCGGACGCGCCGGCCGACTTCATCGCCGCGCAGCTGCGCGCCATCGTTGGCGTCGAAATCCCCATCGCCCGCCTCGACGGCAAGTGGAAGATCAGCCAGAACCGCCAGGAGGCGGACCGCCAGGGCGTGCTGAACGGCCTGGCCGCCGAGGACCGCTGCCCCGCCATGCGGCAACTGATGGGCGGCGGCTGAGCGACGCGTGCGCGACGCGTGCGCGAAATACCGGAATCCGATTGTTTCCGCTGGATGGCTGTGGTTTAATCAAAAAATCGTTGATACTATCGAGTGCCATGTCCAGCGCCAGCCAACCAGAAAACCCGCCAGTTCCACCCGCCTTCCGTGTCGAACGCTCGTCGGTGCACGGCAACGGCGTATTCGCCCAGCGCGACATCGCCCCCGGCGAACGCATCGTCGAATACGGCGGCCGCGAAATCACCTGGGACGAGGCGCAGCTGCGCGCCGAGGTGCAGGGCGGCCCGCACAACCACACCTTCTTCTTCAGCCTGGCCAACGGCAACGTCATCGACGGCGGCGACCACGGCAACGAAGCGCGCTACATCAACCACTCGTGCGAGCCGAACTGCGAGGCCATCGAGGAAGAGGACGGCCGCATCTTCATCTACGCGCTGTACGACATCCGCCAAGACGAGGAACTGAGCTATTCCTACCCGCTGATCTACGAAGGCCGCCACACGCCGGCCATCAAGCGCGCCTTCGCCTGCCGCTGCGGCGCCGCCAACTGCAGCGGCACCATGCTGGCGCCGAAACCGCGCAAGCGCCGGCCGAAGGCGGTCACGCCGGATGCGCCAGCGGTGCCTGCAGAGTACGGCCCTGCCTTAGCAGCTGTTCAAAGTCCGCAGCCGGCAGCGCCGGGCTGAAGTAATAGCCCTGGATCTCGTCGCAGCCGTTGCGGCGCAGGCAGTCGAGCTGGCTGGCGGTCTCCACGCCCTCGGCGATGACGCGCAACTTGAGGTTGTGCGCCAGCGCGATGATCGACACCACGATGGCGGCCTCGTCGCCGTCGCCGATGTCGCTGACAAACGAGCGGTCGATCTTCAGCACGTCGATGGGGAAATGGCGCAGATAGGAAAAACTCGAATAGCCGGTGCCGAAATCGTCGATCGACAGCGCCAGTCCCAGCGACTTGAGCTTGTGCAGCAGCTCCACCGCCTGCGTCACATCGTGCATGAACAGACCCTCGGTCAGCTCGATGTCGAGGCAGGCCGGCGGCAGCCCGGTCTGGCGCAGCACCTCGGCGATCGAACTGACCAGTTGCGGCTCGCTGAACTGGCGCGGCGACAGGTTGACCGCGATGCGCAGCGCGCCATGGCCGGCGTCGATCCAGGCGCGCGCCTGGGTGCACGCCTCGCGCAGCACCCAGGCGCCGATCTCGACAATTAACCCGGTCTCCTCGGCCAGCCCGATGAAGCGGTGCGGCGCCACCATGCCCAGCTCCGGATGCTGCCAGCGCAGCAGCGCCTCCATGCCGACCACGCGGCCGCTCTGCAGGTCGACCTGCGGCTGGTAATGCAGCACGAACTCCTGGCGCTCCAGCGCGCTGCGCAGCGCGCTCTCGATGCGCAGCCGCTCGCGCGCCTCCTCGTTCATGGTCGGCTCGTAGAACTGGGTGTTGTTGCGGCCCAGCTTCTTGGCGCGGTACATGGCGATGTCGGCGTGCTCGATCAAACGCTGGGCCGAGGTGCCGTCGGCGCCGTACACCGCCACGCCGATCGAGCAGGTGACAAAGAACTCCTTGCCCTCCAGCATCACCGGCCGCGTCACGGCGCGCATGATGCGCTGCGCCACGTCGTGCGACAGCGCCTCCTCCGGGTATTCGGTGAGGATGGCCACGAACTCGTCCCCCGACAGCCGCGCCACCGTGTCGCTTTCGCGCACGCTGTCCTGCAAGCGCTGCGCCACCGTCTGCAGCAGCTGGTCGCCGGCCTTGTGGCCCATGCTGTCGTTGACGAACTTGAAGCGGTCCAGATCGATCAGCATGACCCACAGCGGCTTGCCGCTGCGGTTGGCGAAGGCCACCGCCTGCGCCAGCCGGTCCTGCAGCAGCACGCGGTTGGGCAGGCCGGTCAGCACGTCGTGGTGGGCGATGTGCTGGATGCGCTGCTCGGCCAGCTTGCGCTCGGTGATCTCGGTGCCGGTGCCGCGGTAGCCGCGGAACTTGCCGCGGCGGTCGTACACCGGCTCGCCGCTGGTGATGAACCAGTGGGTCTGGCCGTCGACGCCGAGCAGCGCATACTCGAGGTTGGAGAACGGCAGGTGCGCCTCCAGCGTGGCCTGGTGCTCGCGGCCCTGGCGGTTGTCCCACTTGTCCGGCTGGGCCTCCCAGCGCGTCTTGCCGAGGAAGGCTTGCGGGTCCTGCTTGCCCTTGTCGAAGAAGCCGCCGGTGATGTTGGTGAAGCGGAACTGCTCGTCCTGCTCCCAGTACCAGTCGGAGGACAGCGCCAGCAGGCGGCGGAAGCGGTGCTCGCTTTCCTGCAGGGCTTCCTCGGTGCGCTTGCGGGCGGCGACGTCGTCGGCCAGCTTGTCGTTGCTCAGTTTGAGCGCGTGGGTGCGCTCGTCCACCAGCCGCTGCACCCGCACCGAGCGCCGCGCCAGCGAGTTGACGAAGGCCGCCGTCAGCAGCGAGAACAGCAGGCCGCCGAGCAGCGTCGACAGCGAGCCCAGGTGGTGCGGCAGGAACGGCCGCTCCAGCGGCGTCACCTGCACATGCCAGGACTTGCCGGCGGCGCTGAAGGTGCGCACATAGGGCGCGCGGTAATCGAAGGCCAGCCAGCGCTGCAGCCAGTGCGGCGCCGGCGCCTCGTCGCTGGCGCGGCCGCGCGTGTAGACCAGGTTGGCCGGCCGCAGGTCGTCGCCGATATAGACCTGCACCAGCAGCTCGGGGTCGTCGAGCAGGTCGGCCGCCAGCAGGATCTTCTGGATCAGGTCGGTGGAGCGGATGACCGCGCTGGTGTTGCCGAGCCAGGCCGCGCGGCGCTGCGCCACCGTGCCGAGTTCGGCGCCGGCGCGGTACACCGGGATCATCATGACAAAGCCCTGCTGCTGGGCGCGTTCCTGCGCCAGCCGCATCAGCGGCGTGGTGCGCGGCTGGCCGCTGTCGACCGCCTCGGCGATGGCGCGCGCCATCGGCGCGATCGAGGCGACGTCGAGGCCGAAGGCGGCCTCGTTGCCCTCCATCGGCTCCAGATAATCGACGATCACATGCTGCGCGCGCGGCGTCAGCGGCAGGTTGCCGGCGTCGTGCAGCTGGTAGCCCGGATAGCGCTGCGCCATCGCCGCCTGGTAGGCGCGCGCGCCGTCGTCATCCAGCACGCGGTGGAAATTAAAGGCCTGCACAAACGGATAGCGCTCCAGCAGCGGCTGGGTAAAGCTGGCGAACTGTTCGCGACTGACCACGCCCACCGACTTGAACACGCCGTTGAGGATGGTCACCAGCTCCAGCGTATCGTCCATGCCGCGGCGGATGGCGGCCGCGCGCATATGGCCGCGCTGCTGGAAACTGAGTTCCATCTTGCTGTATTCCAGCGCGCTGACGGCGACGAACAGCAGGGCCGTGACAGCCAGGCCGGTCAGCAAGGTCAGGATGGCGGCCAGCGAGACCCGGGAGGTTGTGCGGGAAGACGGCATGGCGCGCTTTCCGGAATGGGTGGCTCGGCGCGGGCGGGGCTGGGGACCGCAGTGATGCTGGCTAGTGTGTCACAAAACATGCCGTGGCGACAGACCATTTGTCAAATAACCACATCGCGCCGCTCAGCCCCAGCGCAGCCGCAGCACGATCCAGTGCGCCAGCAGCCGGTTCAGCAGCGGCAGCGCCAGGCCGCCGGTGCGCGCCACGCGGCGCTGCATGGCCAGCGCCGGCGAGTGGCCGCCGCCGCGCACGGCAAACACAATGCGGTTGTTGCCGGCGATGCCAGTAAACGCACAGATGCGGCCCTGGAAGGCGGCGCGCAGCCGCTTGACCATGGCCGGATAGTGCGGGTCGTAGCTGAACAGGTTGGCCACCAGCACGCCGCCGGGGCGCAGGGCGCGCTGGCAGTCGGCGTAAAAGCTGGCGCTGCCGAGCGCCGGCGGCAGGCCCTCGGCGTCGAAACCGTCGACCAGCAGCACGTCGGCGCTGCCGGCCAGTTTGGGCATATGATCGACCGCGTCGGCCTGCACCACGCGGAAGCGGGCGTTGTCGCGCGGGATGGCGAACTGCTCGCGCAGCGCGATCACCGCCGGATCGAGCTCGAGCACCGTGATGCGGCAGTGCGGCAGATAGCGGTAGCAGAACTTCGCCAGCGAGCCGCCGCCCAGGCCGACCATGACGATGTGCTCGGGCTTGGGGTGGAACAGCACGAAGCACATCATGGCCCGCACGTAACTGAGCACCAGGTGGTCCGGGCGCGACAGGCGCATCTCGCTTTGCACCATGCCGGGCTGGAATTCCAGCAGGCGCTTGTCGCCCACGGTGCGGACTTGCGGCGGACGGCGGTTGGTGGGCGGAGTCAAGTTTTGTTGGGATGTGGATTTACATAGGGAATCATAGTAGCATGGCGTTAGCACGGGCCAGCCCCTCCGGCGGCCGACTTGGAGAGAGATACGATGTTTTTAGACCACCCTACGCTTACCGCCACCAACAGCTTCACCGAGCCGGACCGCCTGGAACGCCTGAGCCGCGTCTACGGCTACGTGGCGGCGCTGGCCGACCTGGCCGGCAAGCAGAGCTTTATCGAGAAAGTCAGCCAGCTGCACGACCACAAGGGCACCCTGATCGTGTTCTGGCACGACGCCCCGAACGAAGACGAAAAAGCCTTCTTCACCCAGGCCTGGTCCAGCAAGATGGGCGACGGCAGCAGCAACGTCGAACACGAGGTCTGAGTCCGGCGTCTGACGGGCTGCGCGCATGGACATCAAAACCTTGCTGCTGGCGCTGGCACTGGGCAATCTGAGCCTGTGCGCAGCGCTGTTCTTTTTTGCGGCCGGCGCCCGGCGCGCCGGCCAGGGCGCGCATGGTCGCGGCGCCCACGCCACCTGGGCCCGCGCCAAGCAATGCCAGGCGCTGGCCTGGTGCCTGTTGTATTTCCGCGGCGACCTGCCGGACCTGCTGACCATCCCGATCGCCAACGCCGTGCTGTTTGCCGGCTTCGCGCTGGACGCGGCCGCGCTGTGGGAGCAGGCCGGGCGGCGCATCTGGCGTCCCTACCTGGTGCCGGCGCTGGGCGCGGCCATCGGCGTGTATGTGGCGGCCTGGCTGCTGCAACTGCCGGCCGGCGGCCGCATCGCCATCGGCGCGGCGGCCAGCGCCTTGTTCT
>NZ_WKJN01000058.1 GCF_009674495.1 Duganella alba
ACCGCTACCGCCAGCGCGGCGCCGTGCCACGGCGCCGCGCGCTGGCGGTAGCGGTGGTCAAGCAGGATCACCGCCATCATCACGGCCAGCGTCAGCGGGAAGGTGAAGTAGCGGTAGGCGCTCAGGTCGACGAAGCCGGCCGACAGCAGCGAGCCGAACACGTTGAGCGGCAGTCCGACCGCCAGCATGGCGGCGGCGGCGCCGTAGCGCCAGCCCAGCGTGCCGCCCAGCCGCGGCCAGCGCAGCGCCAGGCTGTCGCGGTCCGGCGCCAGTTCCAGCTGGCGCAGCAGGGCCGCGCCGAGGTAGAGCAGCAACAGCAGCAGCAGGATGGCCAGCGCCTGGGTCCAGTGGTTGTCCGGCGAGAAGGCGGCGCCGGTGGCCTGGAGGAACAGCTTGATCGCATTGGCGACCGTATCCGGCGATACCGAGCGATGACCCTCGGCCGGGTTATTCCGGATCAGCAGCGCGCCCAGCGCGGCGGCCAGGAGTTCGGCGGCAAACACCAGGCCGAGCAGGCGCCAGGCGCTGGCGCGGTGGCGCCGCGCCCAGTCCTGGCGGCGCGGCAGCGCCACCAGCGCCAGCGCCAGCAGCACCAGCAGCGGCGCGACAAAGCTCAGGACGAACAGCTTGGTCGAGACCTGGGCGGCGGCGATCAGCGCGATCAGCAGGGCGGCGCCGGCGCGGCTTGGCCGGTTCAGCTGGCGCAGCAGCAGTCCCACGCCCACCAGCCCGAGCAGCGTCGCGCCAAGGTGGTTGTTGGTGCTGTAAAAATACAGCCACATATTGGACCGGGCCGCCGCCAGGGTGACGAAGGCCAGCAGCAGCAGCAGCGTGGTCTGCGCCGCGCGGCTCAGTTGCGGATAGATCTGCCGTGCGCACCACAGTATGGCGCCGGCCAGCAGCAGGACCTGGGCGAACGAGACAAAGAAAATGCGGCTGGCGGCGTCCGGCAGCAGCGGATACGCCAGCAGGTACAGCAGCATGTCGGGCAGGAAGGCGGGCGCCTGGATGAACTTCCACTCGGCCCAGCGGCCGCCGTGCGCGAACAGGTCGGTGAACAGGGAATCGAGGAACAGCGAGTCGCTCTGCAGTTCGGTCTTGAAGCGCAACAGCGTGGCGGCGCCGGCGAGCAGCAGCCAGGCCGCCGCCAGTTTGATTTTTTCTATCGACATGTGGTGAAGGACGCGTCCGGTTGACTTTGCATAATTATAAAGCTTAATAAAGCGCAATAGTCACCGGCGCGGCCCGGCGTCAGTGCTTCCCGAAGCAGGCCGGGCAGGATTTTTCGTAGACGTATTCGGGCGCCAGCTGCTGGCGCGGCGTGACCACGGCGCGGCAGACGAAGCATTGCACGGTTTCGGTCGGTTCCAGCTTGGGATTGAGCGCGGTGCGGTAGTCGAACACGAAGCAGTCGCCGGTGTAGTGGGCGCCGCCGACTTCCTCGAAGTACTTGAGGATGCCGCCTTCGAGCTGGTAGACGTTGTCGTAGCCGATGTTCTGCATGTGGATCGCGGCTTTTTCGCAGCGGATGCCGCCGGTGCAGAAGGTGACCACGGTCTTCCCTTCAAAATCGTCCTTGTGCGCGGCGATCACTTCCGGGAACTCGGTGAACTTCTTGATGCGGTAGTCGACCGTGTTGTCGAAGGTGCCGACGTCCACCTCGAAATCGTTGCGGGTGTCGACCATGACCACCGGCTTGCCGTGGTCGTCGACGCCGTTGTCGAGCCAGCGTTTCAGCGTGTGCGCCTCGACGAACGGCGCGCGGCCTTCCTCGGGCTTGATCAGCGGCATGCGCATGGTGATGATTTCTTTTTTGATCTTGACCAGCATGCGCTTGTGCGACTGTTCGGCCGACAGGCTTTCCTTGACCTCGAGGTCGGCGAAGCGCGCGTCGCCGCGGACCCAGGTGAGGAATTCGTTGATGTGATCGCGCGGCCCGGACAGGAACATATTGATGCCCTCCGGCGTCAGCAGAATGGTGCCTTTCAGGCCCAGGCGGGTGCAGATGTCCTGGTACTGCGGGCGCATCGCCTCGGTGTCATCGAAGGTGACGAATTTGTAGGCAGCGATGTTGACGTGCGGAGCAGCGCCAGCATGCGCTTCAGCTTGTAAAGCAGTATTAGCTTGCATGATGGTGAGATCAAAAAGGGAAAGGCGACATTATACGCGTTCTGGTGCTAAGATTATTACCACAAATGTGGTAACGGAGGTTGCGATGGCGGGTAGTACATCCATTCGTATCAATCAGCAGCTGTATGAGCAGGCCAGGCAGGATGCGGCGATAGAGCATCGTTCCATCGCTGGGCAAATCGAGTTCTGGGCAAGGGTGGGGCGGGCCGCGCTGGATAATCCGGATTTACCCGTCGGCTTTATTGCTGAGTCCTTGGCTTCGCTGTCGGAGCCGCGCGAAGATGCGCAACCGTTTGTGCCGCGCAGTAGCCGGAGCAAATAATGTGGGCCGTCCGGCAGACCAGGCGATTTGCCAGGCAGTATAAAAAACTGCATGACAAGACCGCTGCCGATGTCGACATCGCCGTGGCGGCGGTGCAGGCAGATCCGCAAGTGGGGGAGCGCAAAAAAGGTGATCTGGCGGCACTTCATGTCCATAAATTCCGGAGTGGCGGACAGCTTTATCTGCTCGGTTATACCCTGGATGAGGGCATTCAGCTCATCTATTTAGAGGCAGTTGGCCCGCACGAGAATTTTTATCGGGATATCAAACGGTCTGGCTGAATCAGATTTATCGGTCTGGGCCGCTGCGCGGTAAAATAGGGGGTTATTGAACCAGCCTTGAGTCGCATATGAATATGGTAGCAAATGAACAAGCAGTAGCCGGCAGTGCCGTGGCGCCGGTGGGACCGTCTTTTGTCCATTTGCGGGTGCACTCGGAGTATTCGATTGTCGACGGACTGGTGCGTATCGACGACCTGGTCAAGCAGGCCGCCAAGGACCAGCAGGCGGCGCTGGCCGTCACCGACCTGGCCAATATGTTTGGCATGGTCAAGTTCTACAAATCCGCGCGCGGCAAGGGCATCAAGCCGGTGGTCGGCGTCGATGTCTGGATCACCAATGACGACAACCGCGACAAGCCGTCGCGCCTGATGCTGTTCGCGAAAAACCGCATGGGCTATCTGCAGCTGTGCGAACTGCTGTCGCAAGCCTGGCTGACCAACCAGTACAAGGGCCGCGCCGAGATCCGCACCGAGTGGCTGGCCGAGCTGACCTCCAAATCCTACGCGCTGCTGCCGAACGACAGCCCGGCCAACGGCCTGATCGCGCTGTCCGGCGCGCATTTCGGCGACATCGGCATGGCCATCGAAAACGGCAATCCGGCGCTGGCCGAGCAGAACGCGCAGAAATGGGCGGCGCTGTTCCCCGGCCATTTCTACATCGAGATCCAGCGCGGCGGCCAGGCCAACCAGGAAATGCAGGTGCGCCATTCGGTGGCGCTGGCGTCCAAGCTGGGCTTGCCGGTGGTGGCGACCCATCCGGTGCAGTTCATCAGCAAGGACGAGTACATCGCCCACGAGGCGCGCGTCTGTATCGCCGAGGGCGAGATGCTGGCCAACGCCAAGCGCGTCAAGCGCTTCAACGAGCAGATGCGCTTCCTGACGCAGGCCGAGATGGCCGAGCTGTTCCACGACCTGCCGGCCGCGCTGCAGAACTCGGTGGAAATCGCCAAGCGCTGCAATCTGACGCTGACCCTGGGCAAGCCGCAGCTGCCGAATTTCCCGACGCCGGGCATGACCATCGATGATTTCCTGCGCGCCGAAACCAAGAAAGGGCTCGAAGAGCGCCTGGAGCAGCTGTATCCGGACCCGGTCAAGCGCGAGGCCAACCGCCAGCGCTACGAGGAGCGCCTGGAGTTCGAGAACAACACCATCATCAACATGAAGTTCCCCGGCTACTTCCTGATCGTGGCCGAGTTCATCCAGTGGGGCAAGAACAACGACGTGCCGATCGGCCCCGGCCGCGGTTCGGGCGCGGGCTCGCTGGTGGCCTATGCGTTGAAGATTACCGATCTGGACCCGCTGAAGTACAACCTGCTGTTCGAGCGTTTCCTGAATCCGGAACGGGTGTCGATGCCCGACTTCGACATTGACTTCTGCCAGGAAAAGCGCGAGCTGGTGATCCAGCACGTGAAAGACCTGTACGGCCGCGACGCGGTGTCGCAGATCGCCACCTTCGGTACGATGGCGGCCAAGGGCGCGATCCGCGACGTCGGCCGCGTGATGGACTTCGGCTACAACTTCTGCGACGGCGTCTCCAAGCTGATTCCGTTCAAGCCGGGCAAGCCGGTATCGATCGCCGAGGCGATCGAGGAAGAGCCGATGCTCAAGGAGCGCCAGCAGAACGAGGAAGAAGTGGCGCAGCTGCTGGACCTGGCGCAACAGGTCGAAGGCATCACCCGTAACATCGGCATGCACGCCGGTGGCGTGCTGATCGCGCCGGGCAAGCTGACCGACTTCTGCCCGCTGTACACGCAGGGCGGTGACGGCGGCGTGGTGTCGCAGTACGACAAGGACGACGTCGAAGCGGTCGGCCTGGTGAAGTTCGACTTCCTGGGTCTGACGACCCTGACCATCCTCGACCGCGCGGTACGCTACATCAAGGCGCTCGATCCGCAGGAAAAAGACTTCGACCTGGCCAAGCTGCCGCTGAACGACCGTCCTTCGTATGACCTGCTGACCAAGGCGAAAACCGTCGCGGTGTTCCAGCTGGAGTCGCGCGGCATGCAGGGCATGCTGAAAGACGCCCGTCCCGACCGTTTCGAGGACATTATCGCGCTGGTGGCGCTGTACCGTCCGGGTCCGATGGACCTGATCCCGGACTTCTGCAAGCGCAAGCACGGCGAGAAGTTCGACTATCCCGATCCGCGCACCGAATCGATTCTGTCCGAAACCTACGGCATCATGGTGTATCAGGAGCAGGTGATGCAGATGGCGCAGATCGTCGGCGGCTATTCGCTGGGCGGCGCCGACATGCTGCGCCGCGCGATGGGCAAGAAAAAGGCCGAGGAGATGGCCGAGCACCGCGAGATCTTCCGCGCCGGCGCCGCCAAGGATGGCCTGAGCACGCAGAAGGCCGACGAGATCTTCGACTTGATGGAAAAGTTCGCGGGCTACGGCTTCAACAAATCGCACGCGGCCGCGTATGCGCTGCTGTCGTACCACACGGCCTACCTGAAGGCGCACCATCCGGCCGCGTTCATGGCAGCCAATATGTCGCTGGCGATGGAGGACACCGAAAAGGTCAAGATCCTGGTCGAGGATTCGATCGACATCTGCGGCCTGACCATCCTGCCGCCGGACATCAACAAGTCCGATTTCCGCTTCATGCCGGATGGCCCGCCGCCATCGGTCACGGGCAAGAAGGTCACGCAGATCCGCTACGGCCTGGGCGCCTGCAAGGGCGCCGGCCAGAACGCGATCGAGGCGATCATCGCCGCGCGCAATGCCGACGGTCCGTTCACCAGCCTGTTCGATTTCTGCAAGCGCGTCGACAAGAAGCAGATCAACCGCCGTACGATCGAATCGCTGATCCGCGCCGGCGCCTTCGACGGCTTCGGCGTCGACCGCGCCGTGCTGCTGGCCTCGGTCAGCTTCGCCATGGAATACGCCGACCAGCAGGCCAAGTCGGCCAACCAGGTCAGCCTGTTTGGCGGCGATGACAGCGACCTGGAACCGCCGCCGGATTACGTCAAGGCCACGCCGTTCACCGACCGCCAGAAGCTGGCCGAGGAAAAGATGGCGCTGGGCTTCTACCTGTCCGGCCACATGTTCGATTCGTTCGCGCCGGAAGCGCGCCGCTTCGCCCGCACCAAGCTGGCCGACCTGGAGCCATCGCGCGATCCGCGCATGCTGTGCGGCGTCATTACCGGCATCCGGCCGCAGATGACCCAGCGCGGCAAGCTGCTGATCGTGACCTTGGACGACAAGAGCGCGGTGGTCGAGGTGACCGTGTATGCCGAGGTGTTCGAGGAACACAAGCACATGTTCAAGGAAGATGAATTCCTGGCGGTGATCGGCAAGGTGTCGGAGGACCGCTTCAACGGCGGCCTGCGGATATCGGCCGAGAAGGTGTTCGACATCATCAGCTCGCGCGTCAAGCACGGCAAGCAGCTGGCGATGGCGTTGCCGACCACGGTGGATGCGAAGAAGGTGGCGGAAGTGCTGGCGCCGCATCGCCAGGCGGATGGCTTGCCGGTATCGGCGCGGATTACGCCGCAGGGCGTGAGTTGCGTGCTGCAGCTGGGGGAAGGGTGGCGGGTTGCGCCGTCGGACGAGTTGCAGCTGGCGCTGCAACAGGTGCTGGGCGCCAAGGAAGTCGCCGTCGAATATTAGAACCCCGGACGGAAGGAGCCGACTGCGGAGGCGGTTAGTACCCCGGACAGAAGGGTCTGACCCCGTACGGGGTCAGACCCTGACGCCAACGGTGTGCGGGTTGCAGCGGTGCCGCGAGCAGTTACAGCTGCTGGCTCACGCCAGTAATCGCATACCCCTTGGCCCCGATCTGGGTCAGGGTCTGCTCGATGTGGTATTTGGGAAGCGCATCATGGTCGTCATCGACTTCCACGCGCTGGGCTTCGGGGTGCCAGTCGGTGCTGGTCGCCTCCTCGGGGATGGGTTTGCCTTCCGGCACAGCCAGATAACTATGTTTGCCCTGTGCTTCATCTCGGCAATAAATATCCACACGCATGGTATTCCTCCTCGAACGAAAAACCCATGGTAACGGATTTTGTCATGCCAGGGCGTACTGCTCCTCTTGCTCTGCCATAGGGATGAAGCTTGGCGCCGCCAGCACCGGCACCGCCTCGATGCGCGGCGCGTGCAGGCTGACCGCCATCGCCTGTGCCAGCTCGCACAGGGTCTCGTGCCGCTTGCGCGCTTCCGAGCGCTTCTTGGAGGCGATCGCCGCCAGGTCCGGCGCGCAGATCGCTTCGCTGGCCAGCGCATAATCGCCATTGGCCAGCGGCACCGCGCCCAGTTCCTGCCACAGCGCATCGTAATCCGCATGCACCTTGCCCTGGCGGGTGGCGCCGCACACCGCGCGGTTGGCGTTGCCGACCAGGCGCAGCGCGACGCAATCGTGGTCGAAGGCGATCTGGCCCAGCAGTTTCACCATCAGATTCTTCGGACGCAGGCCGTGCAGCTCGCGCGTGGCGTCCTTGATCAGTTGCAGGCCGCGCTCGCCCTTCGGACCCTGCATGCAGCCGATGCCCAGCACCATGCCGCGCTCGCTCTGGAAGAAGGAAAACGCGGCGCTGTACACCAGGTCGCCATCCTGCACCAGTTGCAGCACCAGCTCGCCTTCGCGCTCCATCGGCTCGATGGCGCGCAGTTGCAGCTGGTAGGGCAGGCCGCTCTTGCCGTCCACCGAGGCCAGCACCACCGCGGCGCGCGCCGCCTGCACCGTCAGCGGGCCCATGCCGTGGCGGAAGATGTGGCGGTAGTGGCTGCGCAGCAGGTCGAGGCGCTGGGCGGCGTCCATGGTGTTGCTCAGGTAGGGGCGGTAAATCTTGTAGATCAGGCGCGGCTTGGTCTTGACCAGTTCGGCGAACATCGGGTGGGAGTTCAGCAGTTCCATCCAGCCGAAGGTGGCGTGGCGGTGCAGCCGGGCGCGCAGCGACAGTTTGAGCGTTTCGCGCAACTGCTTGAGGCCGGTGAAGCCGGCGGCGCCGGAGCGGATGGTGATGGACTGCATCGTGAACTTTCCAAAAATAGCCTGATGGCAAGTCGCGATGGTAGTTGTCTTGTAACGCAATGTAAATTCGGGTAAAGATCTACGCATTTCCCTTAATATCTGCACCTTGAATAACCGAGCTGTTGTATAGATGCGATGCAGCGGTGATAAGGGTTGCCCCTAGTTGCAAAAAACAAGAACAAGATGACTAGCGGCAATGCATAATGATACATTGCGATACAAAACGGCCCGTATGACCGCCCCACCACTGTCCCGTTACCTGGCATTTCCTGCGTTCATCGCTTTGTACCTGCTGTTTGACTGGGCAACGTACATCGATCCGCTGTACGGCTTGAACATCACCCCGTGGAATCCGGACCCGGCGCTGGGGCTGGTGTGCTGGCTGCTGATCGGCTGGCGCACGGCGCTGCCGTGGTTTATCGCGCTGGTGCTGGGGGAATGGCTGGTGCGCGGCATGCCGGCCGGACTGTGGCTGACCCTGCTGTTGTCGCTGTGGCTGATTATCGGTTACGGCCTGCTGGGGGCGGCGCTGAAGCGCACCTTTGGCGGCGGCGGCGTGTTCGACAGCCGCCACCGGCTGTTCCAGTGGGTGCTGATCGTGGTGCTCGGTACGCTGCTCAACGATGTGGTGTACATGTCGCTGCTATCCTTGGCCGGGCTGATCCCGCCGGGCGAATGGGTGGCGGTGGTGCTGCGCTTCGGCATCGGCGACATGGTGGGCGTGCTGGTGTCGATGCCGCTGATCTGGATGCTGTCCAGCGCGCAGGGCCGGCAGCGCCTGCGCGACACGGTGTGGAAGCTGGAAACGCTGGGCTACCTGGCGCTGGCGATTTGCGTGCTGTACCTGGTGTTCGGCACCATCGAGACCTCGGAGTTCAAGCATTTCTACTTCCTGTTCCTGCCGGTGATCTGGGCGGCGTCGCGCCAGGGCCTGTACGGCACCGCGTTGATGGTGTTTGTGCTGCAACTGGGCATCGGCGGCCTGGTCAAGTGGAACAACGCGGTCAACATCGAGGTGCCGGAACTGCAGATGCTCGACGCCATGCTGGCGCTGGTCGGTTTTTCGCTGGGCATCGTGGTCGACGAGCTGCGCCAGGTGTCGAACGACTTGAAACAGTCGCTGCGGCTGGCGGCGGCCGGCGAGATGGCGGCCGCGCTGGCGCACGAGCTGAACCAGCCGTTGACGGCGCTCAGCGCCTACGGCAAGGCCTGCGAATTCCTGGTCGAGCGCGGCGAGGGCGGCGACATGCTGAAGAGCGCGGTGCAGCGCATGATCGCCGAATCGGCGCGGGCGGCGGAAGTGGTGCGGCGGCTGCGCGATTTCTTCCGCACCGGCGCCATGAAGCTGGAACCGGTCGACGCCGGCCACCTGGTGTCGTCGGTCAGCCAGCAGTTTTTTACCCAGTTGCGCCAGCACGGCGTGCTGTTGCAGGTCGAGGACATGCCGCCGCTGGCGATGCTGGCCGACCGCCTGCAGATCGAACTGGTGCTGCGCAACCTGCTGGCCAACGCGCTGGACGCGGTGCAGGAGCGGCCCGAGGGCGGGCGCCGCATCACCGTCTCGGCCCAGCAGCTCGACAGCAAGCGGCTGGGCAAGGGCAGCTGCCTGCAGCTGACGGTCGAGGACAGTGGCAAGGGCGTGTCGGAAGCCTTGCTGGCGCGTTTGTTTGAACCGTTTGTATCGTCCAAGGCCACCGGCCTTGGATTGGGCCTGGTGCTGAGCCGGGCGATTATGGAAGCGCACGGCGGCTCGCTCTGGGCCGAGGTGGGCGATCACGGCATATTCAGGATGGCGCTGCCGCTGGCGCGCCCCGCAGTCGAAGAGCAGGAGAACTATGTTGCAGCATGATTTAACCGTATTCATCGTCGATGACGACCCTTCCGTGCGCGACGCGCTGGGCCTGCTGCTGGGGGTGCGCGGCTATCGCACCGCCGTGTTCGGCAGCGCCGAAGCCTTCCTGCAGGGCTGGCAGCCGGCCTGGAGCGGCTGCCTGCTGATCGACATCCGCATGTCGGGCATGGATGGGCTGAGCCTGCAACTGGAACTGATCCGGCGCGGCTGCGCCATGCCGGTGATCATCATGAGCGGCCATGGCGACGTCAGCACGGCGCGCGCGGCGTTCAAGGCCGACGCCGTGGACTTCCTGGAAAAGCCGTTCGACGACGCCAAGCTGATCGGCGCGATCGACGAGGCGCTGTCGCGCGCGCGCGCCAACCAGAACGTGTTGCAGCGCCGCAGCCGCAGCGCCAGCCTGCTGAGCGAGCTGACGCCGCGCGAGCGCGAGGTGATGCAGCTGGTGGTGGTGGGGCGGCACAACCGCGACATCGGCCCGGCGCTGGGCATCAGCGTGCGCACGGTGGAAGTCCACAAGGCGCGCCTGATGAGCAAGCTGGGCGTGGACAACGTGGCCGACCTGGTCCGCATCAGCATGCTCGACCAGCAAGACTAAAAACCGGGGTCAGTGCCGACATTCGGACATTTCGCGTGCGAAATGTCCGAATGTCGGCACTGACCCCGGTTTTAGCGGCGCGGCAGCACGCGCGTCTGGCGCAGGCGCCGCCACAGTTTGAATTTGCGCACCAGGCTGTGGCGCACGTGGAACCAGCGGTTGCCGTCGAGGATGTGCTGCACCTGCAGCGCGGTGCGGGCGTCGCGCAGGTTGCGCGCCATCCCGGACAGCACCTGCTGCGGCGGCGAAAACAGGCTGGACAGGAAGATGCCGTGCACCTTCTTCCGCACCAGCGTGCCGGCCGCCGTCGGCAGCTGGTAGGTATTCTTGATCGTGCTCAGGTAGAAGTGGCACACCGCCACGTCGAACCGCGCCTGCACCGCCGCGCTGACTCCGGCGCGCTCGAAGTGCGGCTTGACCGCCGCCAGCGCCGACACAAAATCCACGCACCACTTTTCGCTGACCGCGCGGGTGATGCTGACCGGATGCTGGCGGTAGGCCAGCAGCACGTGCGGCAAATACACCAGGCTGCGGCAGCGCTGCAGCAGCAGCGGCACCACCGCCACATCCTCGAACAGCCGCTGCGACGGGAACACCGGCATCGCGGCCTGGGTATAAATCTCGCGCTTGAACACCTTGCACCATACGTACATGTGGCGGTCGTTGAAGAACGCCGTCAGGATCGCGTCCTGGCAGGTGATCGGCTGCTCCGGCGCGTAGCTCATGAAGACGTCGCGGTCCTTGTCCGGCGCATGCGGATGCCACATGCGCAGCGCCGTGGCGATCACGTCCGGCTGGTGGCGCGCGATGGCCCGTTCCAGCACCTCCAGCGACTGCGGCAGCAGGCGGTCGTCGCTGTCCACAAACAGGATGTAGTCGCCGCGCGCCGCCAGCAGGGCGCGGTTGCGGGCGTCGGCGATGCCGCTGTTGGCCTGCTCGATCAGCGTGACGGCCAGGCGCGGCCAGGCCGCGGCCACGGCGCGCACGCGCGCCACGGTCTGGTCGCTGGAGCCGTCGTCCACCACGATCAGCTCATGGCGGCCGTCCATCTGGGCCACGATGTGTTCCAGGCAATCGGTGATGTAGCGGTCGACGTTGTAGGCGGGGACCAGGATGCTCAGCAGCGGAACGCTGTCGGGCGCGGCGGCTTTCATGCCCGCAGCCCCTTGACGGCCAGCACCGTGTGGTCGGCGTGGCGTTGCAGCACGGTGGCGCGGTTGCTGGTTTCCTGGTCGCGGGCGTTTTCCTTGTGCCACAGGTGGAACACCTCGGTGGCGTAGGCGCCGTCCTTGCGCATCACGCCGGCGTTGAACAGGCGCAGCACCAGGTCGGAATCCTCGTGGCCCCAGCCGAGGAAGCTTTCGTCGAAGCCGTTCACCAAGTCGAGGTCGCTACGCCAGACGGCCAGGTTGCAGCTCTTGATGCGGCGCCAGGTGAAGCGGCGGCTGGTGCGGCCCACGTCCGGCAAGGTCAGCAGCAGCGGCAGCACCTTGTTGAGGGCGCCGCTGCGGCGCCACGCCAGTTTTTGCCCGGCGTCCAGCGCCTGCAGGTCCAGGTGCTGGCCCAGCACGCGCGCGGTGGCCGCCTCGTCGAGCAGGATGCGGCTGCCCTGCACCAGGTGGCCCGCTTGCGCCAGCTTGCGGTGCTGGCTGATAAAATTCCGCTGCGGCACGCAGTCGCCGTCGAGGAAGATGATGTAATCGCCTTGGGCGTCCAGGGTGCCGAGATTGCGCGCGCGGGCGGCGCGGAAGCCCAGGTCTTCCTGCCACACGTGGCGCAACGGCACCGGCGCGCGCGCCTGCAGCGCCGCCACCGCCTGTTGCGTGTTGTGGCCGGAGCCGTCATCAGCGATAATGATTTCGAAGCCCGGATCGTCCTGGGCGAAGCATGCCTCGATCACGGCAGTGAGCGCGTCCGGCCGGTTATACGTGGTGACGACGACGGAAATGAGGGCAGGTGACATGGTTGGCAACTTGCTGTAACGGATTGCTTATTTGCAATAAATGATAATATGAATGAATAATACCTCAGCCCAGTCCCCTGCCAGCACTGTCTTTATCCACAGCCTGATCTTCCTGTTTCCATTCCTGTTGCTGATCACCCGTTTCGGGGTCGGCCTGTGCAGTTTTGCCTTCCTGCTGGCGGCAATCGTGTACCGCCGCCAGGGCTGGCCGGTGCTGATGCGCCATCTTACTGAGATTCGCGGCGTATTGATAGCGTTCGGCGCGCTGCTGCTGCTGGCCATGGTGGGCGCCGCCGTCAGCAGCGACGGCCGCCTGCGCGACCTGGAAAAACCGCTGCGCATGCTGGCCGCCGCCACCGTGATGCTGACCGTGCTGGCCTGCCGCCCGCGCCGCAAGGCGCTGTGGTGGGGCCTGATCGGCGGCGCCGCCGTCGGCGCCGCCTTCATCGCCTACCAGCGCTGGGGTATCGGCCTCGACCGTCCCGGCGGCCTGATCAATTCCATCACCTTTGGCGACATCATGCTGTGCATGGGCCTGATGTGCCTGGCCGGCACGCTGGACTTCGCCGGCCGCAGCGCCGTCTGGCCCGGCCTCGGCGCGCTGGCCGGCCTGGCCGGCTCGGTGGCCACCGGCACCCGCGGCGGCTGGGTGGCGATTGTCTTTTCGGCACTGTTGCTGGGGCGCTACGGCCACGTGCTGCGCGGCCGCTGGCGCAAGGTGCTGGCGCTGCTGGCGCTGGCGTTGTTGGTGAGTACCTACTTCATTCCGCAGACCGGCGCCCGCGAGCGCATCGACGAAGGCTTCAGCGATGTGCACCAGTATTTCAACGGCGGCCCGACGTACACCAGCATCGGCATCCGCTTCGAGCTGTGGCGCAGCGCGCTGAAGCTGATCGAGCGCCATCCGCTGCTCGGCGCCAGCGCCTCCACCGTCAAGGCCGAGATGGTGGAACTGATCCATACCGGCCAGGTACACCCCTATGTGCTGCAGTTCGAGCATTTTCATAACGACATCCTGCAGGCGCTGGTGTTCGGCGGCGTGCTCGGTCTGATCGTCTGGGGCGCCACGCTGGCGGCGCCGTTCGTGTTCTTCCTGCACCAGGTGGAACGCGGCGGCGGCGGACGCAATGCGCCGGCGCTGGCCGGCATGCTGCTGGTGCTCAGTTACTTCAGCTTCGGCCTGACGGAAGTGATCTTCTGGTCGGTGCGCAGCTGCATGTTCTACGCGATGATGCTGTTCCTGCTGGCGGGACTGTGCCTGAACGCTAAAGAGGAAACCCAGTGAGCCAATTGCGGACCCTGATCATCTCCCCCAACTGGATCGGCGACGCCGTGATGGCGCAGCCGCTGCTGCAGCTGCTGCGCGCGGCCCATCCGGAACGGCCGATCGACGTGCTGGCGCCGCCGGCGGTGTCGCCGGTGTGGCGCCAGGCGGCCGAGGTGGACGAGGTGCTGGAAACGCCGTTCCGGCACGGCGCGCTGCAGCTCAAGCAGCGCTGGAAGTTCGCCCGCATGCTGCGCCAGCGCGGCTACGCCGACGCCTACGTGCTGCCCAACACCATCAAGTACGCGCTGATCCCGTGGCTGGCCGGGATCAGGAAACGCGTCGGCTACAAGGGCGAAAGCCGCTACGGCATGATCAACCTGATGCACCACGACGAGGTGCCGCCACGGCCGATGGTGCCGTTCTACGCCGCCCTGGCCCGGCCGCCGGTGACGGTGCAGGGACAGGGCCTGCGCGCGGCGCTGCCGCGGCCGCGGCTGGCGGCCAGCGCGG
>NZ_WKJN01000059.1 GCF_009674495.1 Duganella alba
GATGGTGGCGCACGGCGCCGCCGTTGGGAACGTCAATGTAGTCGAGGCCGGCGGCGCCACCGACCCAGATGCCGCCGCGCGCGTCGCTGGCCAGCGCCGCGACCGCCGGGCTGCTCAGGCCCTGGGGGCCGGCCGGGTAGCGGATGAAGCGTTCGGTTTGCTTGTCGTACATGGCGACGCCGTCGGTGGGCGTGCCCAGCCACAGCCGGCCCTGGCCATCGACATGCAGCGTCTGGACGAAGTCAGCCGGCAGCGAGTGGGGATCGTCGGCCTGGTAGAAGAAGTTGCGCATCTGGTAGCCGTCCCAGCGGCCGAGGCCGGTCTGGGTGGCCATCCAGATGAAGCCGTCGCCGTCCTGGGCGATGGCCATCACCACCGGGCCGGGAAAGCCGCGCTCGGCCGGCACCAGGTGTTCGAACATGGTCGGCGCCAGCTTTTGCCAGGGCGTGGGCGCGGCAATGGCCGGCGGCGGCGCTAGCGCCGCCATCAGCGTCAGGATGGCCCAGGCAGCTGCGGCAAAGGAAGAAAAAAGATCGCGCACAAGTCATCGTCGTAGATTCCCCATGCTCGATAGCAATGGGTATTGCGAGGTCTAGGATACGGAATTGTGCGGCCATTGTCTATTTATCCATTAGCAAAAACCGGGGTCAGTGCCGACATTCGGACATTTCGCGCGCGAAATGTCCGAATGTCGGCACTGACCCCGGTTGCTTTATGGGGCGACGGTGGCTTTCAGGGGGTGGCTGGCGCGGGCGGCCATCAGTTTGACTTTTTCCTGCCACTCGGCGGCCGACCTGGCGTGGCCCGCGCGGTCCCAGGCGGCGCCGATGTAGTAGCGCAGCGGCTTGCCGGATTCGACCGGGGCGACGATCAGCTCGTTGAACTGGTCTTCGGCGATGGCGCTCGCGCTTGGCAGCACGACGGCGGTGCCGAACGCGCCCTTCGTTGCTTGCGTGACCCATTGCGTCAGCGCCACGCCGTCGCGGCCGACGGCGATCTTTTCATCCTGGTTCTTGTCGGACGGCTTTTTGTTCAGGCCGACCGCCACCTTCAACTGCTGCGGGCCGCTGAAGGTGAAGGTGCTGTCCATGGTGTCGAAGTCCTGGCCGGCATCGACCGTGAAGCGCTTCACTTCGCTGACCTTGGTGCCGGCCGCATCCCAGCCTTCATAGTTCAGCTCGAAGATGGTGCGGATCGGGCCGTTGGCCAGCACTTTCCACGACGCGTAGTTGCGGCCGACGTACAGCTGCTTGCCGTCCCACACGCCGGTGCCGCCGGCGCCGCGCGACTTGCCGACGTTGTACATGTCCATGCCTTCACCCTCGTCGTGGTGATAGTGGTCGTGACCCTTGTTGTACCAGCGGTCGACGATCGGGTAGTCGACGCGTTTGAACCAGATGTCCAGGCCGCTCGTGACCAGCACTTCCTTGCCGACGCCGGCCGTGTCCGGCGCGGCCAGCGCCGGGCCGTAGGTGCGGTGGCCGACGTGGTCGTTTTCCCACGCGAAGTCATCCAGTCGCTCCGGCACGTAGCGCGCAAAGGTCTTGGCCGCGAACGGCTGCGTAACGGTCTCGGTCTTCTCGACCGTGAAGGTGGCCTGCTGCTCGCCGGCCGCAAAGCTGTGCTGGAAGTACAGCTCGCCATACGCGACGCCGATGCCTTTCGGGTCCTTGGCCTGCGGCGCCACATTGCTCACCTGGTAGGGCAGCACGTTGCCCTTGCTGTCCTTGATGGCGATTTTCTGGATCAGCGCGCCCGGCAGCGCGCGGTTGATCTCGCTCCACGGAATGGCGATGGTTTCCGATGGCCGCGCCAGGTCCAGGTCGTTGCTGACGGTGATCTTGGCCAGCTCGGCGGCCTGGGCCGCGCCGCCGGCCAGCAACGCTGCGATGGGCAAAAGGTAAGTACGCATGCGGTTCGTCTCCTTATTCATGGCTGTAGTTGGTGGCGCCGGAATCCTTCGGCACGTAATGGTAGGTGCGCAGCTTGACCTGGATATCGATCTTCGGATTGTTGATCAGGCGGATCATCTCGGCGCCGGCCAGCAGCGCCGGTCCGTAGCCGTGCAGCGCGTCGACGCTGGCCGGGCGGTTGTAGTAATAAATCTGGTCGCTGGCGAAGGTGGTGCCGACGCAGGTGCCTTCCACCTGGCCGCGCGCGTTGATGCGGCTTGACAGGCCCACCCAGCCGGCCTGCGCGATCGAACCATAGGTCGCCGGGCTGACCCAGCCTTCGTTGACGGCGTGCGCGATCACGTAGGTGAAGATGGCGCTGGCCGAGGTTTCCAGGTACGAATCGTTACGGTCCAGCATCTGGTGCCACAGACCTTCGCCCGATTGCAGTTCGGCGATGCCGCGCAGCGAGGCGCGCAGTTGCGCCAGCACTTTCGGATAGCCCGGATGGTCCTTCGGCAGCACGTCCAGCAGGTCGCTCATGGTCAGCACGGCCCAGCCGTTGGCGCGGCCCCAGTAGAAGCGCGGCGCGTCGGGATTGTTGGCGTTCCAGCCGTGGGTGTACAGGCCCAGTTGCGGGTTGTACAGGTATTGGGTCATTTGCAGCACGTTCTTGACGGCGTCGTCGTAGTACTCGCGCTTGCCGGTCAGGTGGCCCATCTCGGCCAGCGCCGGCACGCCCATGTACATGTCGTCGGCCCATAGCGAAATGGCTTGCGGACGTTGGCGCGCCAGCGTGCCGTCCTTCAGGCGGAACTGTTTCTTGGCGACCCAGTTGCCGCAGACGTCGATGAACTGGCCCATGTCCGGACCGACCTTGGCAAACCTGGCGCGGATCATGGCGGCGCACATGGAGCCGGCGTCATCCAGCGAGCGCGGATCGAGCACGCGCGCGAAGCTGTTGGCGCGCGCCAGATGGAACTGCTGTTCCTGCGCCTTGAAGTAGGGCAGCCTGTCGCTCATGAACTGGAAGTGGCGCGCGGTCATGGCGGTGTACTTGCTGTCGCCGGTGACGGCGGCGGCCTTCATCAGGCCGGCGTGCACCACGCCCATTTCGTAGACCTGGATGCCCCAGTCGGCGCTGCTCGGCTCGACGATGGCGTCGGCCACCGGCGTGCTGAAGTCGGTGATCTGGATGCCGCTGCCCTTGTGCACGACTCTGGTCGGCGTGGTCGCTTCCATATAAGCGCGGATGCGGTCCAGCGAGGCGGTGATCTCGGCCACGGTCGGCTTTTTGTACAGCACCGGATAAGTGCCTTCGCCGGCGTCGTAGACGCTTTTGTTGTCCGGGTTGCGGTAAGGGCCTTCGGCGTGGGCGGGAAGGGCGAGCAGGGATGCGGCGACAGCCGCGATCAGGGCGGTTCGGGAGGTCACGGGTTTTCGTCTCTTTTATAGTAAAACGTTTATTTGGTCAGACCATTCTAGATTGGTCCGGCCACTTTTGCAATCCGGACAGGCCACTTTGTGACGGCCCAGAACATCAGCGCGATCAGGCTCAGTCCGCCGCCGAGCAGGCAGACACCGTTCCAGCCCGCCTGCGCGTAGATGGTGGTGGCGGCCAGTGCGCCGGCGCCGCTGCCGACGGCGTAGAACAGCATGTAAGCGCCGATCAGCCGGCTGTGTGCGCCGTCGCTGCGCAAAATCATGCTCTGGTTGGTGACGTGCAGCGCCTGCACGGCCAGGTCCAGCGCAACGATGCCGGCGATCAGTGCGGGCAGCGAGTGCGGCGCCAGCGCCAGAAGCAGCCAGGACAGCGGCATCAGCAGCAGCGCGGCGGCGCTGGTGGCCTGCGCGTGGCCCCGATCGGCCCAGTTGCCGGCGCGAGCGGCAGCCAGCGCACCGGCCAGGCCGACCAGCCCGAAAGCGCCAATGGCGCCATGCGAGTAGCCATAGGGCGGGGCGCTCAACAGGAACACCAGCGCGCTCCAGAAAGTGCTGAACACGGCAAACATCAGCAACGCGATCACGCCGCGTACTTGCAGCACGCGGTTGCGCCGCAGCAGCGTGAACATGGAGGCGATCAGGCGCGCGTAGGCGAAGCGCGGCGCCCGGCTATCGGCTTGCACGAGGAGGGACGGCAGGCGGCGCCACAACAGCACGGCCAGCACCAGCATGATCGCGGCTGAGGCGGCATAGACGCCACGCCAGCCGGCCCGATCTGCAACCAGCCCGGCAAACACGCGCGCCAGCAGCAGCCCGGCCACTACGCCGCTCTGCGCCGCGCCGACCACACGCCCGCGCTCGGCCTCGACGGCGGCGCTGGCCGCGTAGGCGATCAAGCCCTGCGTCATCGCCGTGCCCAGCATGCCGACCGCCAGCATTCCCGCCATCAGCGCGAGCGCAGTGGACGCCATGCAGACGCCGGCCAGCGCCGCGGCCAGCGCCATCAACTGCGCCAGCATCAGGCGCCGCCGTGGCAGCAGATCGCCCAGCGGCACCAGCAACAGCAAGGCCAGCACGCTGCCCACCTGCGTTGCCGTGATGACGCCGCCGGCCGCCGCATGGCTGATGCCGAAATCCGCCGCCAGCGCATCCAGCAACGGCTGCGCGTAATACACATTGGCGACACTTAGCCCGCTGGCGCAGGCAAATAGCAAAACAAGGGACCGTGGCATGAGGCTCTCCAATCTGGTTTTAAATTAAAACTTCTTGCAGCCTACCGTAAACCAGTTTTAAAATGCAACCATGGCCAAACGAAAATCCCTGCAACACGATGACTGCCCGGTCGCCCGCGCGGTCGATCTGGTCGGCGACCGCTGGTCGATGCTGATCGTGCGCGACGCGCTGGACGGCATCCGCCGCTTCGGCGACTTCCAGCGCAACCTCGGCGTGGCGCGCAACATCCTGTCCGACCGCCTGAGTGCGCTGGTGGACGACGGCCTGCTCGCCATCCAGCCTGCCTCGGACGGCAGCGCCTACCAGGAATACGTCCTTACCGCCAAGGGGGAGAGCCTGTTCCCGGCCATCGTCGCGCTGCGGCAATGGGGCGAGCGCCACCTGTTCGCGCCCGGCGAAGCGCATTCCGAATTGATAGAGACCGCCAGCGGCAAGCGCGTCGCCGCCATGCAGCCGCGCGATCACGACGGCAAAATCCTCAAACCGTCCCATGCCGTGGTGAAAAAACTCGTTGAGAAGTGAACAAATGCCGTCAAACGGTCGCCCATTTAAATAACATGGGAGTACAATCATTTGGAACGGTCGTGCTTTTTTATGCGCCGTAAAAAATAAGGAGACAGCATGGATTTGACTTACACGGCTGCGGATCTGGCGTTTCGCGACATGGCGCGGGCATTCCTCGACGCCAACCTGCCAAGCGACCTGCAAAAGAAAGTCCGCAACCACCTGCGCCTGAGCCGCCAGGATTACGTGCGCTGGCACCAGATCGTCGCCCGCCAGGGCTGGTCGGCGCCGGCCTGGCCGGTGGAATACGGCGGCACCGGCTGGAGCGCCACCCAGCGCCACATCTGGGACGAAGAATGCGCACGCGCCGGCACGCCGCCGATCCTGCCGTTCGGCGTCAACATGGTGGCGCCGGTCATCATGGCCTTCGGCAACGAGGCGCAAAAAGCCCACTACCTGCCGCGCATCCTGAATTGCGACGACTGGTGGTGCCAGGGCTATTCCGAACCGGGTTCCGGTTCCGACCTGGCCTCGCTGAAAACCACCGCCGAGCGCGCGGGCGACCATTACATCGTCAACGGCCAGAAGACCTGGACCACGCTGGCGCAGCACGCCGACATGATCTTCTGCCTGGTGCGCACCGACACCAGCGTGAGCAAGCAGGCGGGCATCTCGTTCCTGCTGATCGACATGAAAACGCCGGGCATCACCGTGCGGCCGATCATCATGCTGGATGAAGACCACGAGGTGAACGAAGTCTTCTTCGACAACGTCAAGGTGCCGGTGCAGAACCTGATCGGCCAGGAGAACAAGGGCTGGACCTACGCCAAGTATCTGCTGGGCCACGAGCGCACCGGCATCACCGCTGTCGGCCGCTCCAAGCGCGAGCTGCTGTTCCTGAAAAAGATCGCCTCCGAGCACTTCAAGCACGGCAAGCCGCTGATGCAGGACCCGCTGTTCGCCGCCAAGGTCGCCAGCCTGGAGATCGACCTGATGGCGCTGGAAACCACCGTGCTGCGCGTGCTGACGCGCGAATCGCACACGCCGGGGCCGGAAGCGTCGATGCTGAAAGTGCGCGGCTCCGAAATCCAGCAGCAGCTGACCGAACTGATGGTCGAGGCGCTGGGACCGGATGCGATGCCGTTCGACACCGACTACCTGGAAGGCAAGACCGACCACGCCGTCACCGGCGACGACGCCGCGGCGCCGTTGAGCGGCTACTACTTCAACTACCGCAAGACCTCGATCTACGGTGGCTCGAACGAGATACAGAAAAATATCATCACCCAGATGATTCTGGGCCTGTAAGGGAGCGGCGATGGATTTCAATTTCAAGGAAGAACAGCAGCAGTTTGCCGACGCGCTGCGCCGCTGGGTCGACAAGGATTACAGCTTCGCCGTGCGCCACCGCATCATCCACTCGCAGAGCGGCGTGTCGGACGTGGCGTGGAACACGCTGGTCGAGCTGGGCATGACGGCCTTGCCGGTGCCGGAAGCGCAGGGCGGCTTCAGCGGCAACGCGGTCGACATGCTGGTGGTGATGCAGGAGCTGGGACGCGGCCTGGTGGTCGAGCCGTACTTCGCCACCGTGTGGGGCGCCAAGTTCCTGCAACTGGCCAACAACCAGTATCACCGGC
Organism: Duganella alba; assembly: GCF_009674495.1. Classification (GTDB taxonomy): domain Bacteria; phylum Pseudomonadota; class Gammaproteobacteria; order Burkholderiales; family Burkholderiaceae_D; genus Rugamonas; species Rugamonas alba. The sequence goes on from NZ_WKJN01000059.1 coordinate 6,710, forward strand.
TGGAGGACGTGGCCAAGGGCGAGCTGAAGCTGGCGTGCGCGCTGGGCGAAAAGCACTCGCGCTACGACCTGGCCGACATCAAGACCATCGCCAGCATCAACGGCGAGGGCTACCGCATCGACGGCACCAAGACCGTGGTGGTCCACGGCGGGCAGGCCGGGGCGCTGATCGTTTCCGCGCGCAGCGCCGGCACGCAGCGCGACACCAACGGCATCAGCCTGTTCGTGGTGCCGACCGACACGCCGGGCGTGGTGATCCGCGACTACCGCACCATCGACGGCCAGCGCGCGGCCACGGTGCAGTTCAACCATGTGGCCGTACCGGCCTCGGCCCTGCTGGGCAAGATGGGCGGCGGCTGGGACATGCTGGAAGAAGCGGCCGACTACGGCGTCAGCCTGCTGTGCGCGGAAGCGGTGGGGGCGATGGATGCGCTGTTCAACGCCACGCTGGAATACCTGAAGACGCGCAAGCAGTTCAACATCGCCATCGGCAGCTTCCAGGCCTTGCAGCACCGCATGGCCGACATGTACATCCACCTGGAACAGGCGCGCTCGATGGCGATGCTGGTGGCGGCGCGCATGTCGTGCGACGCGGAGGAGCGGCGCCGGGTGGCGTCGGCAGCCAAGGTGCGCATCGGCCAGGCGGCCAAGTTCATCGGCCAGCAGGCGGTGCAGCTGCACGGCGGCATGGGCGTGACCGACGAACTGCCGGCCGCCCACCACTTCAAGCGCCTGACCATGATCGAGCAGACCTTGGGCGATGTGGACCATCACCTGGAGCGCTTTGCCGCGCAGCGCGGTTTCCAGCAGCACTCGTAGGATCAGGCCTGAGGCGCCATCCAGACCAGGTTCCACAGGTGGCCGTCGAGGTCCTCGAAGCCCTGGTCGTACATGAAACCGTGGTCTTCCGGCGGATGCGGAATGCGCGCGCCGGCGGCGGCGGCCCTGGCGATCAGGCTGTCGATCTCCTGCGGGCTTTCGCAGCTCAGGCAGATGATCACTTCATTGGCCTCCCTGGCCTGCGCGACGGCCTTGTTGGTGAAGGATTTGAAGAAATCCTCCGTCATCAGCATGGCCTGGATGCAGTCTTCCACGACGACCATGAACGCCGCTTGGTCGTTGCTGAATTGCTGGTTGAAAGTAAAACCCAGCGCGGCAAAGAAGGCCTTGGACTTGTCCAGGTCCTTGACCGGCAGATTGAAGATGATTTGCTTGTTCATAGTGTCCCCATGGCGAAAGTGGATGGAATAACGGTTGCTTCATGCTGACGACGAATGATGGCACGCCAATTCGACAAGCGCGTCGGAAAATTTGTGGCTGCCCTGCGCCGAGTCGCGAAGAACAGTACAATAACTATTCATCAACGTATGCAAGGGCGGTATTGTGGGGAGGTATGAGATATGAAGTATGTTGCCGTGGGTTTTCTGTTTCTCTGCATTCTGCACGTCCATTTTCGCGGCAAGGTGCGCCTGCCTTTCATGCGTCAGCTGTTTGACCACTCGTCGTTCATGGCGCCGATCAACCTGTTCATGCAGGTGTTCTCGCGGGTGCCTGCGCAGCCGTTTCCGGACCCGGAGCCATGGGCCGATCTGGCGCCGCTGCAGCAGAACTGGCAAGTCATCCGTTCCGAGGCGGTGAATTTGCTGGCGCTGCAAAAAATCAAGGCGGCCGAGCAAAACAACGACGCCGGCTTCAATTCCTTCTTCAAAACCGGCTGGAAGCGGTTTTACCTGAAGTGGTACGCTGCCGGCCATCCGTCCGCCGAGCGCTTTTGCCCGCAGACGGTGGCGCTGCTGCGCGGTATTCCGTCGGTGAAGGCCGCGATGTTTGCCGAGCTGCCGCCCGGCGCCAAGCTCAACCCGCACCGCGACCCGTATGCGGGCTCGCTGCGCTATCACCTCGGCCTCTCGACGCCGAACGACGACCGCTGCTTCATCGAAGTCGATGGCCAGCGCCATAGCTGGCGCGACGGCCAGAGCGTGATCTTCGACGAAACCTATATTCACTGGGCCGTCAACGGCAGCGAGACCAACCGCGTGATCCTGTTCTGCGATATCGAACGTCCGATGCGCTTCCGCTGGGCCCAGGCGATCAACCGCTGGCTGGGGCGCACGCTCATGACCGCCGCCAGTTCACCCAACGAAACAGGCGACCAGACCGGCGTGATCAGCAAGCTGTTCACGATCTCCTATGTCATGGGACGCTACCGCCGTCGCTACAAGGAGTGGAATAAAACCGCCTACCAGGTCACCAAGGCGGGCCTGATTATCGGTTTGGTGGGATTGATTGTCTGGCTATGATGGGCAAGCAAACCCAGGACTAGCACAGGTGGAAACCTCGTCAAGGAGTTCCTTGACGATGGACGACCGAGCGTTATCGGCGTCAATCAGTACGGCTGGCTTGGCATGAGAAGGCAGCGGTGGCACTTCTCAGGAATGCATTTTTTTCTCAGACCGGCGGAACGCTGGCGAGAAAGGCGTGGATTTGCGCCACCACCGCGGCGCCTTCGCCGACGGCGGCCGCCACCCGCTTGGTCGATCCGGCGCGCACATCGCCGATGGCAAAGACGCCGGGGACGCTGGTCATCAGCGTCGATTGCGCGCGGACGCTGCGGACATAATCCTGCTCGACATCGCTGCTCTCGCACAACGGGGCCTGGTCAACCTCATCGCCGGTCAGAATGAAGCCGTGGCGGTCCAGGGCGATGCCGCAGCCGTCGAGCCAGCCGGTGTTCGGATCGGCGCCGATGAACAAAAACAGGCGCCGCGTCTGGCGCGTCGCTTCCTGGTTGCTGCGGGCGTCGCGGATACGCACCTGCTTCAAGCCATCGTCGTCGCCCTCAAGCCCGACAATTTCGGAATGGGTGTGCAATTCAATATTCGGATGCGCCGCGATGCGCTCGATCAGATAGCTGGACATGGTCGATGACAGGCTGTCCTTGCGGATCAGCATGTGCACTTTCGCCGCATGCGCCGCCAGATACACCGCCGCCTGGCCGGCCGAGTTGCCGCCGCCGACCAGCACGATTTCTTCCATCTTGCACAGTTGGGCCTCGACCGAGGAGGCCCAGAAATACACGCCACGCCCCTCGAACTGCTTGAGGGAAGTCAGCGCGGGGCGGCGGTAGCGGGCGCCGCACGACAGCACCACGGCGCGCGCCTTCAGCATCGTCAGGCTGCCGCACATTTCCACTTGCAAGGGCCAGCTGTCGCATATCAGGCGTCCCGCCGGCGCGGGAATGGCGATCTCGACGCCGAATTTTTCCGCCTGCACGTAGGCACGGCCAGTCAATCCTGCGCCGGAAATGCCGGTCGGGAAACCCAGATAATTTTCGATGCGCGCGCTGGCGCCGGCCTGGCCGCCGTAGGCGCGCGTTTCCAGCACCAGCACCGACAGCCCTTCGGACGCGGCGTACACGGCAGAGGCCAGACCGGCCGGCCCGCCGCCGACAATGATCAGGTCCCAGACCGTGTCTTCGCTCAAGTGCCTGAGCATGCCGATGCAGCGGCCCAGCTCGGCAATGGAGGGATTTTTCCGAAGGCCGACGCCCGGACAGATCACCAGCGGCCAGTCGTTCACGCCCGGCTGCTCGGCGGCGACCAGTGCCGCGGCACGCGCATCAGCCTGCGGATCGAGCACGGTGTAGGGATGGGAATTGGCGGTCAAGAAGCTTTGCAGCGCATGGATGCGCGCATGGCCCGGCGGCCCGATGAAAACCGGACCGCCCGAATTCCGCTCCAGCAGCGCAACGCTGCGCAGGATGAGCGAGCGTATCATCAGCTCGCCCAGGTCGGCGTGGGCCACCAGCAAGGCGCGCAGCGCTTCGGACGACAGGACCACGGCTGTCACGCGGTCGACGGCGATGCCGTCGGCCATCGAAGGGCGGTCCGACAGCTGGCCGATCTCGTCGCTGAACTGGCCGGCCTGCAAGGTCGCCATCAAGCTGTCCGAGCTGAAGCCGTCGTTGCGGTAGACCGCAATCCGGCCTTCCAGAATGAAGAGCGTGCCCGGCGTTTGCTGTCCGGCCTGATAAATCCGCTCACCGGCCTCGAACTGGCGCTCGGGGCCGAAGTGGCGGACGCGGCGCAGGTCGGCCTTGCTGAGGATGGGATAAATCTGTGCCCGGCGTTTCTCCAATGCCTCGGTGGGAAGTGGGGGATGCGCGGCACGAATGATCATGATGGGCTAGCTGTCGAGGCTGAGGCAATACCGGTTGCGCCCGGTCTGCTTGGCGCGGTAGAGGTTGTTGTCGGCGATGCGGATCAGCGGGCTGGGATCGTTGCCTTCGAGCGGCGGCTGGGCGGTGGCCAGGCCCATGCTGACGCTGACGTGCGGCGCCGTCAGCGAGGCGGCGTGGGGGATGTCGAGCTTGCGCACTTCTTCCAGGATGCGGTTGGCCACCACTTCGGTGCCGTCGGCGCCTTCCTGCGGCAGCAGCAGGATGAATTCCTCGCCGCCGTAGCGCGCCAGCATGTCCTGTGGACGGGTGGCGCAGCGCTTCATGGCGGCGCTCACCTGTTGCAGGCAGGCGTCGCCGGCCTGGTGGCCGTAGTGATCGTTGTACAGCTTGAAGTGGTCGATGTCGATCATGATCACCGACAGCGGCAGGCCGGCGCGCGCGCAGCGGCGCCATTCGGCATCGACGGTGTCGTTGAAGTTGCGGCGGTTGGCGACGCCGGTCAGGCCGTCGGTCATGCTCAGTTCGCGCATGGCGTCGCCCTGGCGCTTGATGGTCAGCTGGCTGCGCACGCGCGCGCGCACCACGGCCACGTTGAACGGCTTGCTGATGAAGTCGACCGCGCCGGCTTCCAGCGCCCGCGTTTCATCTTCCGGCTGGCTCAGCGCGGTGACGAAGATGACCGGGATGTCCTGCAGCCGGGGCGAGCTGCGCAACGCCGCCACCACCGCGTAGCCGTCCATGCCGGGCATCACGGCGTCGAGCAGGATCAGGTCCGGCTGCTGGTCGTGGGCGATCTGCAAGGCTTGCTCGCCGTCCAGCGCGAACAGCACTTCGTGTTCTTCGCGCAGCGCGTGGTGCAGGATCTGGATGTTTTCCATGGCGTCGTCGACCACGAGTATCCGTCCGTTCCTGGCCAGGTCGGTCCAAGTCATGCACTTTCCTTTCGCTGCAACATTTCTTCCACCATCTGGCGTGCGACCTTGAAGTTGAGGGTTTCCACGGCTTCACCCAAGGCCTGCGCCTGCCCGGTCGACGCCAGCGCCGGCCGCAGGGCCTTGAAATGTTCCAGTGCTTTCAGATTGTTATTCTGAAGCAAACCTTGTAACTCCGCCAGCTTTTGCGCCAGGTCAGAAGGGGGAGTGTTGCTTGTAGGAATATCCGGACGCGGCGCGGCCAGGTTGCGGGCGGTGCGGGCGACCAGGGCCAGCGCCTGCTCCAGCCGGTTGAGGGCGGTCGGCATGGCCAGCGTATCGGCCTCGGCGTCGTGCAGCACGGCTTCGGCCGCCGCCGCCAGCCGGGCGACATCGGCCGCGCCGAGGTTGGCGG